>CAJTDB010000004.1 GCA_910574965.1 Lachnospiraceae bacterium
GAAAAAAGAGTGGGCAGGGCTAAAGACAATTATCCTGACTCGGAACACAGTAACCGGGGAAGAAGGTGAGAAAAGTGTAGAGGAAAGATATTTTATAAGCAGCCTGCCAGAAGGAATAGAAGATGCAGCGCGGGCAGTACGTGGACATTGGATGGTAGAGAGTTATCATTGGCATTTGGATGTGACGTTTCGGGAGGATGGGAACCATACGATAGAGAAACAAGAGGCCTATAACCTAAATATCATGAGGAAACTATCGCTGAACATATTAAAACTGATCGAAGTAGGTAAATCGTCTTTAAGTCTGAAAAAGAAGCGGTATGCAATTGGTACGAATCCAGAAAAACATCTGGAGAAGATAATAAATTTATAAAAATTTATTCGTTGTACGGGTTTAGTTGTGAAACACATTCATGCGTTTGTCGTGAACTGTGAGTGAAATCTGTTTGCTATTTTTATGATTTATGATATAATATCGACAGATATTATAGGTGCGCCGGTCCGCGTTCGGCCGGAGGAAAGAGTATTTTACCGGCAGATCGGACGCATTCCCCGGAGGGTATCCTATGCAGAGCATAGGATATAATATCAACAGATGTCAGAGAAAAGGCAGAGGTGCAATATGAAACGTGTACTATTGAAACTGAGCGGTGAAGCACTTGCAGGGGAGAAGCACACCGGTTTTGACGAGGCAACCTGCATCCAGGTGGCGAAGCAGGTGAAGGCTGTCATGGAAGAAGGGATTCAGACCGGTATCGTCATTGGCGGCGGCAATTTCTGGCGGGGACGGACCAGCGAGAACATTGACCGGGCAAAGTCCGATCAGATCGGAATGTTAGCTACTGTGATGAACTGTATCTATGTGTCGGAGATCTTCCGAAGCGTCGGCATTCGAACAAAGATCTTTACCCCTTTTATGTGTGGTCCTATGGCGGAACTGTTCACCAAAGACGCAGCCCTGGAATGCCTAGAGAGAGGAATGGCTGTATTCTTTGCAGGCGGAACGGGACATCCGTATTTTTCTACGGATACAACAACAACGCTCCGGGCCATTGAGATTGAAGCAGATATGATTCTGCTGGCAAAGGCAGTAGACGGAGTTTACGACAGCGATCCGAAGCTGAATCCAAAAGCGAAGAAATACGGCGAACTTTCGATTCAGTCGGTGATCGATCAGAAGCTGGGGGTCATGGACCTTACGGCGTCTATTATGTGTATGGAAAACCGGATGCCCATGCTGGTATTCGGGCTGAACGGCGAGGACAGCATCATCCGCGCAGTCCGGGGTGAAGCAGCCGGAACAAAAGTAACCGTATAAAGGGAGGAAACAATACGATGGAAGAAAAATTACAACCGTTTGAGACAAAGATGAGCAAATCTTATGATGCACTTTTAAGGGATTATGCGGCTATCCGTGCGGGGCGTGCCAATCCCCATGTGCTGGATAAAATCAAAGTGGATTATTACGGAACACCGACTCCTCTTCAGCAGGTGGGCAATATTTCAGTGCCGGAAGCGCGCATTATTCTGATTCAGCCTTGGGAGAAGAAGATGATCCGCGAGATCGAGCGCGCCATCAACACGTCTGATCTGGGAATCAATCCGACCAATGACGGTTCGGCCATCCGCCTGGTCTTTCCGGAGCTGACCGAGGAACGCCGGAAATCGCTGGCAAAGGACGTGAAGAAAAAAGGAGACGAGGCCAAAGTAGCCATCCGCAATATCCGTCGGGATGCCAACGAGACGTTTAAGAAGATGAACAAGAACAATGAGCTGACAGAAGACGATCAGAAAAATCTGGAGACAAAAGCCCAGAAGCTGACAGACAAGTATATTGCGGAGATCGATAAGGCCGTAGAGGAGAAGACAAAGGAGATCATGACTGTATAAACGATCAGGGGGATGCTGCATTGCGACATCCCCTCTTTCTTGAGAACAGCAGCGAGGAGGTGGACCATGAAGGTTCCAAAGCATGTGGCGATTATTCTGGATGGGAATGGACGCTGGGCAAAGGCAAAAGGGATGCCACGGAATTATGGTCATGTACAGGGTGCCAAAAATGTGGAGCGTATCTGTGAGGATGCCTGGCATATGGGAATCAAATATCTGACGGTCTATGCATTTTCCACGGAGAACTGGAGACGCTCTAAAGATGAGGTGGATGCACTGATGACGCTTCTGCGCAACTATATGAAGACCTGCGTCAAAACCGCAAAGAAAAATCATATGCGTGTGCGCGTGATCGGTGATAAATCAGGGCTTGCAAAAGATATCCAGGACAGTATCAACAATCTGGAGCAGGAGTCAAAGGACCAGGACGGACTGAACTTTACCATTGCCATCAACTATGGAAGCCGGGATGAGATACGCCGGTGTGTACAGAAAATCACGGCAGAGGGTATCCGTCCGGAAGATATTACAGAGGAAGTGATCGGAGCACATTTAGATACGGCAGGAATCCCGGACCCGGATCTTTTGATCCGGACCAGCGGTGAGCTTCGTCTGTCTAATTTCCTTATGTGGCAGCTGGCATATGCGGAATTTTACTTTACGGATGTTCCATGGCCGGATTTCAGCAAGGAAGAGCTGGCAAAGGCCATAGAAAGATACAATCAGAGAGAGCGCCGATATGGCGGAGTAAAGGAAGAACTGAAAGGGGAATCCTGATGAAATCTTTTATGACAAGGCTGATAAGCGGCTTGATTCTGGTGCTTCTGGCTGCCGGGACCTGCTGGTACGGCGGTCTGCCGCTGGGACTGTTTGTGGCAGTTGCAGGGTATATCGGGCTGGATG
The DNA here is from genome assembly GCA_910574965.1 of Lachnospiraceae bacterium. Classification (GTDB taxonomy): domain Bacteria; phylum Bacillota; class Clostridia; order Lachnospirales; family Lachnospiraceae; genus Hominiventricola. The sequence goes on from CAJTDB010000004.1 coordinate 2,794, forward strand.
AATTTTATAAAGTGTTCGGTATGAGCATTACAGAGGGCATCGGCCGGACTGGATATCTGGGGGCCGGACTCTGGACCGCCGTGATGCTGGTGGTGACACAGACGGGTATGGAAAATGGAGCAGAGCTGAAATGGATGGCACTTATCCTTTCTTTTATGCTGCTGATGGCAGTCTATGTGTTTACTTTTCCGAGATATGATTCCGGACAGGTGATGACGGCATTTTTCGGGATTATCTATATACCGGTAATGCTGAGTTTTGTCTATTTGACCCGGATGCTGGAGGCAGGGGAGTATCTGGTGTGGCTGATTTTTTTCAGCTCCTGGGGATGCGACACCTTTGCCTACTGTACAGGTATGCTCATAGGAAAGCATAAGCTTGCGCCGGTTTTGAGTCCGAAAAAATCCATCGAAGGTGCAGTGGGAGGTGTTGCGGGAGCGGCGCTTCTGGGGGCTGTTTTTGCGGCAGCTACAGGCGCACCGATCTGGATCTACAGCGTGATCTGTGCAGCCGGAGCAGCGGCTTCCCAGGTGGGAGATCTGGCAGCGTCCGCAGTGAAGCGGCAGCACGGGATCAAAGATTACGGAAAAATCATTCCGGGACACGGAGGTATTTTAGACCGGTTTGACAGTGTGATTGTGACCGCGCCCATGATTTACCTGCTAGCGGTAGTTCTGACGCAGATGTAAAGATGATTTCATGACACGATAATGAGGAAAAAGTATGAGAAAAATAGCGATACTCGGTTCTACGGGTTCCATTGGGACACAGACTTTAGAGGTAGTCAGGGCGAATCAGGATCTTCAGGTTGGCGCATTGGCGGCCGGCGGCAACGTGGAGCTTTTAGAGGCGCAGATCCGGGAGTTTCACCCGTCTTTGGCTGCCGTATGGACCGAAGAGAAGGCAAAGGAATTAAAGATGCGGACAGCGGATCTGGATCTGCGGATTGTGGCCGGCATGGAAGGACTTTTGGAAGTGGCGGAGCAGCCGGAATCGGAGCTTCTGGTAACGGCCATCGTAGGAATGATCGGTATCCGTCCGACCATCGCCGCTATGAAAGCGGGGAAGGATATTGCGCTGGCGAACAAGGAGACACTTGTGACGGCGGGACATCTTATTATGCCGCTGGCAGAGAAATGCAAAGTCCGCATTCTTCCGGTGGACAGTGAGCACAGTGCAATTTTTCAGTGTCTGCATGGAGAAAATGCGGGGGAACTGCATAAAATATTACTGACGGCTTCCGGGGGGCCTTTCCGCGGGAAAAAACGGGAGGAGCTAAAGGATGTACAGGTGGAGGATGCCTTAAAACATCCCAACTGGTCTATGGGACGCAAGATTACCATCGATTCCGCTACACTGGTCAATAAAGGGCTGGAGATGATGGAAGCCAGATGGCTGTTTGGCGTGGAGCCAAAAGACATAGAGATTGTTGTCCAGCCAAAAAGTATTATCCATTCCATGGTGGAGTTCGTGGACGGAGCCGTAATCGCTCAGTTGGGAACGCCGGATATGAAGCTTCCCATTCAGTATGCCCTGTATTATCCAAACAGAAGGTATCTGCCGGGAGAGCGTCTGGATTTTGGGATGCTTTCTCAGATTACTTTCGAGAAGCCGGATATGGAGAATTTTCCGGGACTGCGGCTGGCTTTTCGGGCAGCAGAGGCAGGAGGCAGTCTTCCTACGGTATACAATGCGGCAAATGAGCGGGCAGTGGCGCTGTTTCTGGACCGCAGGATTGGTTTTTTGGACATTCCGGAATTGATCGAGCGGTGTATGGATGCCCACAAAGTTCTGCAGGCACCTTCCGTGGAAGAGATCCTTCAGACAGAAGCAGAGGTTTATGAAGCGATTGACGGAATGTGCAGCCGGGACCGGATTTCATGAAAAAGACAGAGAGCAGGTGGTAAATTGAGTATTGTACTGGCACTTTTGATCTTCAGCGTGATTGTGATATTCCATGAGCTGGGGCATTTTTTACTGGCCAAATACAATGGAATTACAGTGACAGAATTTTCAGTGGGAATGGGGCCTAGACTTTTAAGCCATGAGTGGGGCAAGACCCACTATTCGCTGAAGCTTCTGCCTTTTGGCGGTTCCTGCATGATGGTAGGAGAGGAAGAAGAAAGCCATGAAGAAGGTTCCTTCGGGAGCAAATCCGTGTGGGCGAGAATAGCAGTTGTGGCAGCAGGCCCTGTTTTTAATTTTTTGCTGGCCTTTGGACTGTCGGTGATTATCGTGGCCGGCATTGGCTATGACGATACGGTGGTGGATGTGACGCCCGGTTATCCGGCAGCGGAAGCGGGAATGCAGAACGGAGATGAGATCATTCGTATGGGCGGCAGCCGGACGTATGTATACCGGGAGATCAGCCTGTTTAACAGTCTATATCAGGGGCAAAACGCGGAGGTCACTTATCGGCGCGGCGGAGAAGAATATACCGTACTGTTAGTGCCCGTGAAAGATGAGAACGGATTTTATCGATACGGATTTGAGAAGACAAACGTACGTTCGAAAGGAAACGTGCTGCAGGTGTTAGGCTACAGTGCGGCGGAGCTTCGGTACTGGATGAAAGCCACTCTGGAAAGTCTTCTGAAGCTTGTGCAGGGTCAGGTGGGACTAAATGACGTATCCGGACCGGTAGGCATTGTGAATGCCATAGGAGAGACTTACGAGGAATCCAGATCGGACGGCTGGTATTATGTTATGCTCAATATGCTTATTATGTCTATTTTGCTTTCCGTCAACTTAGGGGTCATGAATCTTCTGCCGATACCGGCACTGGACGGCGGAAGGCTTGTATTTTTGCTGATTGAAGCAGTCCGGGGAAAGGCATTGCCGCAGGAAAAAGAAAGCATGGTGCATTTCCTTGGCTTTGTACTGCTGATGGGACTGATGGTTGTTGTGCTGCTGAACGATCTGAGGCAGATCTTTTTATAGTATATATAAATTTAATAAAATACAGTCTGGTCTGGATGCCAGGTATCATTGCCTGGCTTCTGGTTTGGGCTGTATTTTCTGTTTGCGTCTGTCAGAACCCCGCTCAAGACTATCGTTGCGGGCGCCGGAATATGGCTTTGGTGTTATAAATATTTTTCCTTGCCAAATTTCTTTATATCCTGTACAATAAAATCAGATATAAAACATTCTTGTGCGGTCTGCACATTGATCCCCATGAAACGATACAGAGACAGAAAGGAATCCGATGACATATGATGATTTTTTAATATGCCTGGAACAGAAGATCCAGAGCTGTCTGCAGGGCCGGGAATCGGTCAGGCGTGTACGCATCCTGAAAAACAATGGTGTAAAGCTGGATGGCTTTTCCTATTATGTGGAAGGTCATAAAGAGCGGCCGACCGTCTATGTAAATCAGTATTACGAGGAAAGAATGACACAGGAAAGCCTTGTACAGTTGGCAGAGCTGGTTTTAAAGACATTGAGAGAATGCCGGCTGTTAGATGTGCAGGGTGTGGAACAGATGATGGATTTTGCGGCAATCCGGGAGCGGATTTTCTGCCGGCTGGTTTCCCGTGAGCGAAACGAACAGTTATTGATGGACATTCCATGGCTTCCATGGCTGGATCTGGCCATAGTGTTTCATTTTCAGGTTCCGGAATGCATGATGCAGCGGGGGACGGCACTGATTCATACAAGTCATATGGACTGCTGGGGTGTAACTCTGGATGAACTCTTTCGGGCGGCAGCAGAAAACATGGCAAAAGTACAAATTTTTCTGGAACCTATGGAAACTTTTCTGGGGACTTTTGGCTTTGAGCCGCTCAGCAACGGGATGCATGTGCTCAGCAACCAGCAGAAAGAATACGGAGCTGCTGTAATTATTGATCCGCGGGTGCAGCGTCTGTGCTTTCGGAAGCTGGGAGAGAGCTTTTACGTGCTTCCAAGCAGTGTTCATGAACTGCTTCTGCTTCCGGAAAGTCTGTCTGCGGGACGGACAGAGCTGGACCGGCTTATCCGGGAAGTGAATGATACATGTGTAGGAAAGGAGGAATATTTAAGCGGACATGCCTACTTTTATTCCGGGGAGACAGAGACGCTTGTATAAAAACAGGGTGGGGCTGTCTGAACATGCAGCCCCTGTGCCCGCAAAAAGCACCGGAAGATGCTTCCGGTAGAATATGCACAAAAATCTTAATAAAAATGTTACAAATTTATTACAAAAAAAGGTTGCGTTATTTTTAAAATTGGTGTATGATAATCAACGTAGTATCCAAGCACCTGTAGCTCAGCTGGATAGAGCACGGGCCTCCGACGCCCGGTGTCGCAAGTTCGAATCTTGTCAGGTGCATTTTTTATATTCTAAAATAATGAAAATGAGGAGGATATATGAAACAGGAGAACAAGAGCAGCGTAAAAACCATCCTGACAGATTACAGGATTTATATAGGAATTATCGTTATATTGCTGATTATTATTGCAGTTTTGCTGAAGGGCGGAGACAAGAAAGACGAGGCAGGCGAAGCAAATCAGCCGCCGGCATCCGATGTCACGGCAGAAGATCAGAACCCGGCTCCGGAACAGACCGAAGGAAATCCCGAAGGGGAAGGAGAGCAGCCGGAAGCCGTGCCGGACAACAAGTTAGAAGAGAACACTCATGCGTCCATTGACCGGCTGATTGAGAAATATTGTGCAAGTATCGTCAGCGGAGATGTGGATACGCTGGAATCTATCGTAGATGTACTGAGTGAGGAAGACAAGGAAAAGGTCAGAAGCCGGGCAGAGATGATCGAGTCTTCGGACAATATTACCTGCTACACGAAGGACGGACCAGAAGAAGATTCTTATATTGTTTTCGTGTGCTATGACATGAAACTGAAAGATATTAAAACCACTGCTCCGGATATTCTCTGTCTGTATGTAGGACCCAGAGGAGAAGACGGCCGCAAGATCCATTACGGAACCATTGACGAGAGCACTCAGGCATACGTGGACGAGCTTGCAAAAGATCCGGAAGTGCAGGCACTGTATGACGACGTGAGCGCCCGTTATCAGGCAGCTTTAGACAGTGATGAGAGTCTGGCCAATTTCATCCAGAGGATCAACGGGCAGGTAGCGGAGGAAGAAGAACCGGAAGAGACGCCGGAGGAAGAACCGGAGGCGCCGGAAGAGACTCCGGAGGAAGAGCCGGAAGCACCGGAAGAGGAGCCGTCTGCGGGAGAAGCTTCCGTACAGAACCGCCAGACACGCGTATCCAGTACAGTGAACGTACGTTCTGAGATGAGTACGGAGTCTTCCAGACTTGCAGTGGCATATCAGGGAGATTCGATCACACAGATTGAGTCTTATGACAACGGCTGGAGTAAAGTGGAATATAAAGGACAGACGGGTTATGTTATGACCGAATATCTGGAATAGGATTTTTAAGAGAATAATTATAGAAAAGCTCCATACCCTATCAGTGATGATGTGGGAAAGGAGCTTTTTTTATGATGACAGAAGCAGATAAGGCGGTACTGGACGAGAGTTTTCGAAATACCCGGACAAGAAGAGAGGCCATTAATGTAATTATCGGGAAAGTAGAAGATGATGATCTGGCACTGGATCTGAACCGCCAGGCATGTAAATACGTACAGTTAGAGGAAAAGATGCAGAAAGAATATTATAAAGAGAAGGAGACGCCGCCGGAGGACAGTCTTGTGGACCGGACGATGCTCTGGGGCGGGATTCAAATGAATACACTTCTGAATGCCAGTACCGAACATCTGGCAGATATGATGATTCAGGAAAATACAAAAGGCATCACCGAACTGATGAAGGTGGTTAAGAAAAATAAATCCGCGCAGAAAGAATATTATGAGATGGCCCAGGAGCTGATGGATTTTGAAGAAAAAAATATAGAAAAACTGAAAGCATATTTGAAATAGTCTGGTCATTTGCGTCATGATTTGGTAAGATAGAAAGACAGGAAACAGGATACATGATAAAAAACAGCAGTCATCCGGCGGCATAAGTGCCGGAAGGATGACTGCAGGGACAAAGAGGTACATAGTGATACGTTTGAATAAATACTTGAGCGAAGCAGGGGTCTGTTCCAGAAGAGAAGCGGACCGGCTTTTGGAAGCCGGAAGAGTCAAAGTGGACAATAGGCCGGCGGCGGTCGGAATGAAAATTGACGAGGGACAGACGGTAACTGTGGACGGAAAACCGGTCTGCAGAGAAAATGCTTCCGGGATGATCCTGATTGCAGTCAATAAGCCGAGAGGCATTGTCTGCTCGGAAGTCAGTCAGGGAAATGATGTCAATATTATTGAGTTTCTCAATTATCCCAAGCGGATCACTTATGCAGGAAGGCTGGACAAGGATTCGGAAGGACTGCTTCTGATGACGAATTCCGGAGATCTGATCGATCAGATCATGCGGGCATCTCATTTTCATGAGAAAGAATATGAAGTAGTAACGGATAAACCTTTTACAGACCGGTTTCTGGAAGAGATGGCGGAAGGGGTTTATTTAAAGGAGTTTCATACGACCACAAGGCCCTGCCGGACCGAACGTCTTGGAAAACGGAAGTTCCGGATCGTTCTGACACAGGGACTAAACCGTCAGATCCGGCGGATGTGCCGGGAGCTGGGCTTTCAGGTGCAGGAACTTAAAAGAGTGCGCATTATGAACATCCGGCTGAATCACCTCCAGACCGGCGCCTGGAGATACGTAACCAAAGAGGAGCAGGCGGAACTTCTGCACCTGCTGGAACAAAGTAGATGAAAATACTTCCAGACAAGGTGGTATGATTCGTCGGGATGCGGAACTATAATAGAGGTATAAAATTATGAATCAAATCGAACGCATGAAAGAGCTGGGCGAGCGGCTGCGGGAGGCGTCCAAAGCCTATTATCAGGAAGACCGGGAGATCATGAGCAATCTCATGTATGACCAGTTATACGAGGAATTGGAGGCGCTGGAGAAGGAAACAGGGATCGTTCTGGCGGGAAGTCCTACTGTTTTAGTAGGATATGAAGCGGTGGATGAACTGCCGAAAGAACGGCATGAGACGCCTATGCTGTCTCTGGATAAGACAAAAGAAGTAGAAGCGCTGGCAGAATTTGCAGGAGATCACGAGGTACTGCTCTCCTGGAAGCTGGACGGGCTGACGGTCGTTCTGACCTACCAGGAAGGAGTCCTTGCAAAAGCTGTTACCAGGGGAAACGGTGAGATTGGAGAGGTGATAACGAACAATGCGAAAGTTTTTCGGAATGTACCACTGTCCATTTCTCATAAAGGGGAAGTGATCTTACGGGGCGAAGCGGTCATCCGTTATTCGGATTTTGAAAAGATCAATCAGGAGATTGCTGACGAGGCGGCAAAATATAAAAATCCCCGTAATTTGTGCAGCGGATCAGTCCGTCAGCTAAATAACGAGATCACAGCAAAACGGAACGTATATTTTTACGCCTTTGCGCTGGTGCGTGCAGAAGGAGTGGATTTTGAAAATTCCCGTGAAAAACAATTCTTATGGCTCAAAAGTCAGGGATTTGATGTGGTGGAATATAAGAAAGTAACCGGGGAAGGGGTGGTAAAAGCCGTACAGGAATTCTCAAAAGCCGTTGCGTCCAATGATTTTCCTTCCGACGGGCTAGTCAGCATGTACGATGACATTGCATACGGACAGTCTCTGGGACATACGGCTAAATTCCCGCGGGATTCCTTTGCCTTTAAATGGCAGGACGAGCTTCGGGAAACCCATTTAAAGGAAATCGAATGGAGTCCGTCCAGAACCGGACTGATTAATCCTGTGGCGATCTTTGAGCCGGTGGAGCTGGAAGGAACGACGGTCAGCCGGGCGTCGGTCCACAATGTAAGCATTTTAAAAGGCCTGGAACTTGGAATCGGAGATACCATTACCGTCTATAAAGCCAATATGATTATTCCGCAGATTGCAGAAAATCTGACTCGCAGCGGGACCGTAGAGATTCCGGATATTTGTCCGGTATGCGGCGGCACTGCCCGGATACAGAAGACAAATGACGTGGAGTCTCTCTATTGCATCAATCCGGACTGTCAGGCGAAAAAGATCAAGGCATTTACGCTGTTTGTAAGCAGGGATGCGATGAACATCGACGGCCTGTCGGAAATGACACTGGAAAAGTTCATCAATTCCGGGTATGTACGAGAATATGCGGATCTGTTTCACCTTGACCGCTATCGGGAAGAGATCGTGAATATGGAAGGCTTTGGAGAGCGGTCCTATACAAAACTGACCGACAGTCTGGAAAAAGCACGGCATACGACTCTTCCCAGAGTCCTGTACAGCCTTGGGATTCCCAATATTGGAGCAGCCAATGCCAAGGTGCTTTGCAAAGAATACGATTATGATCTGTCCCGCCTGCGCGGGGCCAGTGCGGAGGAATTGAGTGAGATTCCGGGGGTTGGCGGCGTCATTGGGGCCAGCGTGGAAGCGTATTTCAAAGATGCAGAGCATAATCGCTGGGTGGATGATCTTTTAAAAGAGCTGGACATCCAGGTGGAGGCGGTAGATGATTCTCAGCTTACACTGGGCGGCAAGATTTTCGTGATTACAGGAAGTCTTCACAACTTTTCCAATCGGAATGAACTGAAGAACCTGATCGAGACAAAGGGGGGAAAGGTGACCGGAAGCGTCACTTCAAAGACCAGCTATCTAATCAATAACGATACCATGTCCAATTCCTCCAAAAATAAAAAAGCAAAAGAACTGGGAGTGGAAATTTTGTCTGAGCAGGATTTTTTGGACCGGTTTATGGGAGGGGAATAAAATGGAAAAAATACTGTTAGAGGAACTTGGTCCAAAACTTTTGTCAGGAGGGATGTCTCTTCTGTGGTCTTTGGCTTTTCTGTTTATCGGACTGAAGCTGATTAACTTTCTAAGAAAGCTGCTGCGGGGGGCGTTAGACCGTTCTAATGTGGACACCGGAGTGGTGCAGTTTTTGGATGCGCTTGTGAAAATTGCGGCTTATGCGGTATTGATTCTGGCGCTTATGGCGCGGTTTGGCATTCAGACTACATCATTTATTACCCTGCTGGGTTCTGCAGGTGTAGCCATCGGCCTGTCTTTGCAGGGGAGTCTTGCCAACTTTGCGGGTGGTATCCTGATCCTGATGCTGAAGCCGTTTGTGGTGGGAGACTATATCAGTGCCTGCGGATGTGAAGGAACCGTTGCGGAGATCTCGCTTTTTGCCACGACGCTTCACTCTGCAGATAATCGGAATGTGGTACTGCCAAACGGTACCCTTTCCAACAGCAATATTACAAATTTTTCTGCCAATGAGACTCGTCGGGTAGATATGAGCGTAGATGTTGCTTATAATTCGGATTTGAAACGTGCACGTCAGATCATTGAAGGTATTTTGAACCAAAATGAAAAGATTTTAGACGATCCTTCTTATGTTGTCGCAGTCAATGAACTTGGGGACAGCGGAATCACAATTTTGATCCGCCCATGGGTGAAGACAGAGGATTACTGGACGGTGAGATGGAGCGTGTTAGAGCAGGTACACGACCGGCTGAATGAGGAAGGGATCGAGATTCCGTTCCCGCAGGTGACCGTACATATGGAAAACGAGTAAGAGAAACGAAACATAAAAATATACGGTCAGGCCCCGGAATGTGCAGCGTTTTCATCTACAAAAGCACCGCACATTCCGGGGCCTGACCATATGTTTGGCCTGAGAGCCGATGATGTCGAATTTCCGATTTTTTCTTCGAACTGAAATTCCCTTTTATTTCACTTCTACCAGTTCATATTCGTCGGTTCCTATGCCGATTTTTTTTGCATGGTCAATGCAGCATTTCCAGTTGGTTTCCGGGAAGACAGAGGTAAAGTGGTCGTCAAGGAAAGAACGGCCGGATTCTTCTAAGGCGCTGCCTTTGACGGGTTCCTGTGCGTTGACAGCGTCGATACAGGCCATATCCAGAGCTACCGGGTCGAAGGACGCGAACATACCGACGTCCGGTACGATGGGCAGATCGTTTTCTGCATGACAGTCACAGAAGGGAGACACATCAATGACAAAATTGATGTGGAAATGGGGTCTTCCCTGAAGGACGGCTTTGCTGTACTCGGCAATTTTGTAATTCAGTACCTCATTGGCCTCATCCTGAGCAGGATTTACGGCATCTTTGGGACAGATTCCGATGCAGCGTCCGCAGCCTACGCATTTATTCATGTCGATAGCGGCTTTCTGGTCCGTGATGGAAGGTGCGCCGTGTGCGCAGATTTTGACACACTGTCCGCAGCCTACGCAGAGTTCCTGGTCAACAAAGGGCTTTCCGGCGGAATGCATCTCCATCTTGCCTGCACGGGAACCGGAACCCATACCGATGTTTTTCAGGGCACCGCCGAAGCCGGCCAGTTCATGACCTTTAAAATGGTTCATGGAAATAAAGACGTCCGCATCCATAATCGCCCGTCCAATCTTCGCTTCTTTGACATATTCGCCGTTTTCTACAGGAACATATACGTCGTCTGTTCCTTTCAGTCCGTCTGCGATCAGAACATGGCAGCCGGTGTTGTAGGGATTAAAGCCGTTTTGATAGGCGCTTTCCAGATGGTCCAGTGCGTTTTTGCGTCCGCCCACATACAGGGTGTTGCAGTCTGTCAGAAACGGTTTTCCACCCAGATACTTAATCATATCGGATACGGTACGGGCATAGTTGGGACGAAGATAGGCCAGGTTTCCTGGCTCTCCAAAGTGGATCTTGACAGCTACATATTTGTCCTCTAGATCCATAGCAGGCAGACCTGCTTTTCTAAGCAGCCGCTCCAGCTTTGTCTGCAGATTGTCACCGGCTTTCACACGCAGGTTCGTAAAATACACTTTTGATGCACTCATGAAGGGTCCTCCTATGATAGTTCCGCATCCATTTCTCCTCTTCCCCTTCAGAAGATCAATTTTCAGTCACAAAAAGAAGAGTCAGAAAATCGATCTGGGAAGAGAAGAAACGGATGCTGATGATAGTTCCGCATCTGTTTCTCCTCTTCCCTTTCAGAAGATCGATTTTCAGCCACAAAAAGAAGAGTCAGAAAATCGATCTGGGAAGAGAAGAAACGGATGCTGATGATAGTTCCGCATCTGTTTCTCCTCTTCCCTTTCAGAAGATCGATTTTCAGCCACAAAAAGAAGAGTCAGAAAATCGATCTGGGAAGAGAAGAAACCGATGCTGATTGCAAGTTCTGTATCTGCCTTTCGCAATCCTGTTAGGTCAGGAATAGCAGATATCATAACTCATTTATCATTAAGTATAAATTGATATGACGAAACTGTCAAATAAAGAATGCGTCTTTTAATCTCCAAAGCGCCATCTCCAGTATGTCAAAAAGTTCACAAAAATTTAATGGAAAATGCCGCCAGAAAAAGGTATACTAAATAAGGTAAACAGGAAGGAGTATACAGAATGGACGTAAACGCGATCCTGAAAGATGTCAGGTCCGGTACTATGGATATCAAAGAAGCAGAGGAACTTCTGAAAAAACTTCCCTATGAAGATCTGGGCTATGCCAAGATCGATCACCACAGAAATGTCCGTCAGGGCTTTGAAGAGGTCATCTACTGTCAGGGAAAAGAAACGCAGCATTTAGTAGGAATCTGCAGGCGTATGGCGGAAGAGGGACTCAACGTGCTTGGAACGCGGGCATCGAAAGAACAGGCAGAAGCAGTACTTCGCCAGGTTCCGGAATTTATCTATGAACCGGTGTCCAGGCTTTTAAAGCTGGAGTGCAGAAAAAAAGAACTTATCGGCAAGGTGGTCGTCTGTACTGGGGGGACAGCGGATATTCCAGTGGCAGAGGAAGCGGCAGGAGTGGCAGAGTTTTTCGGGACAGCCGTGACCAGGCTCTTTGATGTGGGCGTTGCAGGCATTCACCGTCTTCTTGGCAATCTGGATGTATTTGAACACGTAAATTGTGTCGTTGCCGTAGCCGGTATGGAGGGAGCCCTTCCGGGGGTAGTGGCCGGTCTTGTGGATGTGCCCGTGATTGCCGTACCTACCAGTATCGGGTACGGGGCCAGTTTCGGCGGGCTGTCGGCACTTCTGACGATGATTAATTCCTGCGCCAACGGGATTACAGTTGTAAATATTGACAATGGCTACGGGGCCGGATATGTAGCGACCCAGATTAATCGACTGGCGGTGAGAGGCAATGAAAAAACTGTTTAGGCTCTTTAAGAGCCGGCTGGTCCTGGTAGGACTTGCCATCTTGCTGCAGGTTTTGTGGTGGGCGCTCTTTATGAGCCGGCTGACCAGCTATTCTGTATTTTTTAATGTGTTTTTTCAGCTTATCAGCATCGGCATTCTTTTGTACCTCATACGAAAGGATGAAAATTCCGCCTATAAAATCGCGTGGATCATACTGGTCATGGGAGTTCCGCTTTTTGGCGGTGTGCTCTATTTGATGGTGGGCAATAAGAAGCCCAGCAAACGCCTGGCAGTGAAAATGGCGGCTGTCAAGATGGAGATGAAAGAGGCTCTGTCTCAGAATCAGTGGATTTTAAAAGAGATACGGGCGCAGGATCCGGCTGTGGCAGGAAACTTACATTATATTGGAGAATTTGGGGCCTATCCGGTCTGGAAAAATACAGAAGTATCCTATTTTTCAGTGGGAGAACAAATGTTTGCATCCATGCTGGAAGATCTTCGAAAAGCAGAACACTATATTTTTCTGGAGTATTTTATTATTCAGGAAGGTCTGATGTGGGACTGGATTCTGGAAATTCTGGAACAAAAGGTAAAAGAGGGGGTGGATGTCCGGCTGATTTATGATGATGTGGGCTGTGTGTCGCTCCTTCCGGTCCATTATGCAAATATTATGGAGCAGAAAGGGATTAAGTGCCTGGCGTTTAATCGGTTTGTCCCGTTTGTGTCTCTGGTCATGAACAATCGGGACCACCGAAAGATCATGGTTATTGACGGACATACGGCCTATAATGGCGGCATCAATCTGGCGGATGAATACATCAATAAGAAGCTCCGGTTCGGCCACTGGAAGGATACAGGGGTCCGGCTTCATGGGGATGCGGTGTTTAATTTTACACTGATGTTTCTGGAAGTGTGGAATGCATTTCGGTCACCGGATTTGGACTATGAGATTTTTCGTCCCCACCGATGGCATCCGGAGCATTTTACAGGCAGCGGATATGTGGCGCCTTATGCAGATACACCTCTGGATAACGAATCTCTGGGGGAGAACGTCTATATCAACATACTGAACCAGGCAAAAGAGTATGTATACATTGCCACACCTTATCTTCTGATCAGTGACGAGATGGAAAATGCACTCTGCCTGGCGGCCAAACGGGGAGTGGATGTACGGATACTCATGCCTGGGATTCCGGATAAGCCGATGGTATTTTTTATGGCCAAATCCTATTATCCGCCGCTTTTGAAGGCAGGTGTGCAGATCTATGAATATACGCCGGGATTTGTTCATGCCAAATCGTATGTGTGTGATGACCGAATTGCGACAGTAGGGACGATCAATATGGATTTTCGGAGCTTGTATCTGCATTTTGAGTGCGGGACTTTTCTGTATGACTGCAGTGCGGTCCTGGATGTGAAAAAAGATATGGAAGACTGTTTCCCCAAATGTCATCAGGTGAGTATTGGAGACTGCAGGCAGGGAATGGTGGGAAATATGATTACTTCTGTCCTGCGGGTGCTTGCACCGCTGATGTAGGCAGGAGAACAGTTGGAGGATAAGATGAACGTATTATTTTTTTTGACGCCTAAAAATGAAGTGGCTCATCTGCATGATGACTGGACCATCCGGCAGGGGACCGAGAAGCTGGAGCGAAGCGGCTATACGGCGCTGCCCCTGATTGACCGGCAGGGACGGTATATCGGGACCATTTCAGAGGGAGACATTCTTCGGTTCTTGAAAAAGCGGTATGATATGAACTTAAAATCTGCGGAAAATGTGTCTATCCTGGCGGTGGAGCGGAAGGTGGATATCCGTCCGGTGTCCGTGGATGCTACGATGGAGGATCTGGTTCGGATGGCGATGAACCAGAATTTTGTTCCGGTCATCGACGACAACAATATTTTTATCGGGATTGTAACAAGAAAGGATATTATCCGATTCTGTTATGAAAAATACGTAGACAAACAAAATAAGGAGTGATGATTTATGAAGCTAGAAGTATTGCAAAAGGAAATGATTGCAGCCATGAAAGCAAAGGATAAGCCGAGAAAAGAATCCATCTCCGCCTTGGTATCCGCAGTGAAAAAGGCAGGGATTGACGGCGGCTGCAGAGATGATATTCCGGAGGAGTTAGCGGACCAAGTAATCCTGAAAGAGATCAAAACAGTGAAGGAGCAGATCGATGCTTGTCCGGCAGAAAGGACGGATCTTTTAGAGGAATATAAAGCCCGGTATGCGGTCATGAGCGAGTTTGCGCCGAAGCTTTTAAGCAGCGATGAGGTGCGGGAGCTGCTTTCTGCGAAGTTCGCGGAAGTGCTAGCGACGAAAAATAAAGGGATGATTATGAAAACGGTTATGGCTGAGCTGAAAGGAAAAGCAGACGGAAAAGTAATCAGCGAAGCGGTGGCGGAGCTTTTGAAGTAGGGATGGTGCTGCCGGAAAAGCCATTATTCCAAAATAAAAAGTGCAGATGAAAAAATATAAAAAAGGGATTGACATTTTTCCGGAAGTGGAATAAGATATAGAATAGAAATAAGAGAAACCGTTGAGAAAGAGGAGTAGGCTGTTTAACGAGATCACAGAGAGCTGCAGGTGGTGGGATTGCAGTATGGAGTGGATGGCTGAATGGACTTTCGAGGGCAGCCCCGAAATGAAAAGAGTAGGATCTGCCGGGAACCAAACCCGTTATCAATGAGGAATGTATGATAGTACATTAAAAGTGGACATTATGTCAATTTGAGTGGTACCGCGATTATAACTGAGTTATAACCGTCTCAAGCGAAGGCTTGGGACGGTTTTTTATATGTATACTACAAGCTGTATCTTGACGAATTTTCAGGACAGCAAATTTGCGGGATTACTTGAGAGGTTTCTTCATTTCTAAAAGTATATTTTAAGATTATGGAGGAAAAGGAAAATGAAAAAAAGAGCAATGAGTGTATTACTGGCAGCAGCAATGGCAGCAGGAATGATGACAGGATGCGGCGGGAACAGCGAGGCTCCGTCGGAAAACGCAGCAGACGGTGCAGCAGATCATGGGGACAATACGGATGCGGCAGACGATGCAGAGAAGACATCTTATAAAGTTGCAGTTGTAAAACAGATGGACCATGCTTCTCTGGATGAGATTGCCAATGCAGTGTGTGAGGAGCTGGATGCGATCGCAGCTTCTAACGGGATTACCATTGAATACGAAGTACAGTCCGGGCAGGGAGAACAGTCGGTATTAAATCAGATTGGTACGCAGGTGATTTCGGATGAAGTGGATGTAATCATTCCGATTGCAACGCTGGCAGCACAAGTAATGGCAACATGTGCGGAGGAGACGAAGACGCCGATCGTGTACGCAGCCATCTCGGATCCGGAGAGTGCAGATATGACGGGAATCGATTATGTGACTGGTACTTCCGATGCGCTGAATACGGCATTTATTATGGATATGATGCTGACTCAGAATCCGGATGTGAAGAAAGTTGGACTTCTGTATTCCATGTCGGAGGCAAATTCCGCAAAACCCATCGCAGAGGCAAAGGCATATCTGGATGAGAAAGGAATTGCTTATGTGGAGAAGACAGCCAACACCAATGATGAAGTTATTGCGGCGGCCAGTACTCTGATGGGGGAAAAGGTGGATGCTGTCTTTACACCTACCGATAATGTGATTATGTCCGCAGAACTTGCTATTTACGAGGATTTGGCCGCAGCGGGGATTCCTCATTATACCGGAGCGGATTCGTTCGTCCGCAATGGTGCATTTATTACCTGCGGTGTAAACTATACGGATCTGGGACATGAGACGGCAGACTTGGCATATCGGGCACTGACCGAGGGCATGGATGGACTGGAAGATTATTACCTGATGGATGGCGGAATCATCACCGTTAACACGGAGACAGCAGAGGCTCTTGGCATCGATTATGCAGTATTTGCAGAAATGGGCGATATCGTGGAAGTGACCACAACAGAAGAATAAAAGGAACGTATGTTCTGTATAAAGATCCGGGAAAGGGAGAGACCATTATGCTTTATGTGATCCAGACAGCACTGGAGCTTGGATTTATGTATGCACTGGTAGCTATGGCACTGTTTCTAAGCTATCGTGTGCTGGACATTGCAGACTTGACGACGGACAGCGGGTTTGTGCTGGGAGCGGCTGTATCCGTAACCGTGACGGCCGCCGGACATCCGTTTTTGGCTGTTCTGGCCGCAATCTGTGCCGGTGCATGTGCCGGATATGTGACTGCATTTCTTCAGACACGCCTGGGAGTGCCTTCTATCCTGGCAGGAATCGTTACCAATACGGGGCTCTATACCGTCAATCTGATGGTTATGGGCTGGAGCTCCAACGTAAGCCTTTTGAAGCAGGAGACGCTGTTTACGATGCTTCGGGATACGGGTTTTGGCGGCGACTGGTATAAACTGATCCTGACAGCGGGCATTACAGTGGCGGCAGCGGGATTTCTTATATGGTTTCTCGGCACGAGGCTTGGGCTCAGCATCCGTGCGACAGGGGACAATCGGGAAATGGTCAGTGCATCTTCCATCAATCCGGTGTTTACGATCTCTGTTGGACTTAGTGTGTCTAATGCGCTGACGGCGTTGTCCGGGGCAGTGGTAGGACAGTATCAGAAATCTGCGGACATTAACAGCAGTACAGGAATTGTCGTTATCGGTCTGGCATGTCTGATTATCGGAGAGACTATATTCGGACGGCGTTCCGTGGGAAGGAATGTGGCAGCGGCCATTGCCGGCAGCATTATGTACCGCTTCCTGTATGCGATCATATTGAAGACTTCCATAGTGCCCATTGAGTGTCTGAAGCTGGTGACGGCTATTGTAGTAGCACTGGCCATCGCTTCCCCTACCTTAAAAGAATGGGGAATGTTCCAGAAACGGAAAATAGATTCCATGCAGAAAGGGGGACGCTGAATTGTTACGGTTAGAGCATATTCAGAAGACATTTAACCCCGGTACAGTCAATGAAAAGCGTGCCATTCAGGATCTGTCCCTGCATTTAAAGCCGGGAGATTTTGCCACGATCATCGGTTCTAATGGTGCCGGAAAATCAACCATGCTGAATGCGGTTGCAGGCAAGTTTTACGTGGACGACGGTTCGATCTTTCTAAATGGAAAGAATATTACCTTTGAGCGGGAGTATAAGCGAAGCCGGGTCATTGGCCGGCTGTTTCAGGACCCTCTGAAGGGGACCGCTCCGCATATGACCATTGAGGAAAATCTGGCGCTGGCTTTTCTGCGTGCTTCAAAAGGAAGTATTCCTTTCAGCCGGATTTCTAAAAAAGACAAGGAGATTTTCCGGGAGCAGTTGTCTCTTCTGGAGATGGGGTTGGAAGACCGGATGAAGCAGCCGGTGGGACTTCTGTCCGGCGGACAGCGGCAGGCGCTGACGCTTTTGATGGCGACGATGGTGCCGCCGAAAGTTCTTCTTCTGGATGAGCATACGGCGGCGTTGGATCCGGGTACAGCAGACAAGGTGCTGGAACTGACGAAGAAGATCATCGAGAAGAACAAAATCACTTGTCTGATGGTGACGCATAATATGCAGCAGGCGCTGGAACTTGGAAACCGGACACTCATGATGGATGATGGAAATATCGTTCTGGATATCGAAGGCGAAGAACGGGCGCGCATGACGGTTGCGGATCTGCTGAAACGTTTTCACAGCGGCGCCGGAAAAGCGCTGGATAATGACCGAATATTGCTGTCTATGGATTAGATGATAGGAAGGGCTGCTCTGTGAGCGGCCCTTTTTTTGTCGCTTTTGACGGCTCTGCAACATAAAAAGCATATTTTCTGTTCAAATTGTAAGTTTCTTCTGAATTTTATGTTGTATTTTGCAGAAAAATGTAGTATGATATTTCTACACATAAGAAAATCGCGGGCAGTCGCCCGAATTATTCCCATGATTGAACTGAAGAATGTATCAAGTGATAAGGCTGTAAGTATTGTATAGTCTGTATTGATATCCGCAGAATTTTGCAGGAAATAAGGAATGGCCTAAAAGGCTGTGTCTGCAGTGCATCCGGAGGAGAGAACAGGATGTTAGAGATCGGAACTGTGATTGATGGAAAATATAAGATCTTACATGTGATTGGAAGGGGCGGTATGAGCATTGTCTACCTTGCCATGAATGAACGGGCTAACCGGCAGTGGGCAGTCAAGGAAATCTTAAAGTCGGATGCCTATGATCTGTATGCCAATAAAAAGGAAATTGAGATGATGAAACGGCTGGATCATCCGCACCTTCCAAGTATCATCGATGTAATTGAGAGCAAACATGCGCTTCTGATCGTGATGGATTATATTGAAGGGCGGTCTCTTCAGGCAATTTTACAGGAGCAGGGCGCACTGCCTCAGGAGGAAGTTCTAAAGTGGGCGGTGCAGCTCAGTGATACGCTTTCTTACCTGCATACAAGAAAACCGCCGATCATATACCGTGATATGAAACCGTCCAATGTCATGCTGAAGCCGGACGGAAATGTTATGCTGATCGATTTTGGAGCAGCAAGGGAGTATCAGCCGAGAAAGGAGAAGGATACCATTTCTCTGGGAACCAGGGGCTATGCGGCGCCGGAGCAGTATGAGAAGGAGGGACAAAGTGATGCCAGGACAGACATTTATTGTTTAGGAGTGATGATCTTTCAACTGCTCACAGGAGAAAGTCCTCATTCGCTTCGGCCCATCCGCAGGATCGATCCGTCTTTTTCATCCGGGCTGGAAGCGATTCTTATCAAATGTACGCAGATTCGAAAAGAGGACCGGTATCAGTCCTGCCAGGAGCTGCTCTATGCATGGGAGCATTACTGGGAGTGGGATGCTTCTTATCGAATGGAACAGAAGAAAAAGCTGTCGTCTTTTTTGACCTTGGCGGCAGCGGGTGCGGTTCTTGGAATCAGTGCCTGTTTTTTCTATTGGAAAGAGATAGATATTCGAAAACATGATTACGATGCCTGTATTCTGGCAGCGGGAAATTCTTTCACAAAGGAGGAAGAGATTCGGAACTATGAACGTGCAGTAGATCTGAATCCTTTTCGGCAGGAAGCCTATATGAAGCTTCTGGAAGATGCTTTTCTGGATGATCAGGTGCTGACTGTAAAGGAAAGTGAAAGATTACGGTCGATTCTGATCGATTATGGAGACCGAAAAGAGACAAATGAACAGATTTTCCGAAGGAATCAGAAAGGATATGCAGAATTTGCCTATGCGGCAGGGATCGCATACTACTATAAGTATGAGGAAAAGAGCAATAAGAAACAGGCAAAGGGATATCTGGAAACAGCGGCGCTTGCCGGCTGTCTGGGGGAGAAAAAGTCCGGCCGGGCAGGAAAACTGGGTGCTGTAGCCGGATATTATTCCCGTGTCGGAATGGCAGATGAGGCAGGAGATGAGGCAGTTACTTATCGGGATTATTGGGAAGATCTGATACAGTTGTCTGCCGGGAATCTGGTGGAAGCGGACAATGAGCGTACAGCGCTTGTGATGTATGGAGAGCTGACCGGACAGATTCTCTCCCGGACAGAGGCATTCAAAGAGGACGGGGTAGAAAAGGAGGAGATGCTTCTGAAGCTTGCGGAAATCAGAGAACATCTGGAGACAGATTTTTCTGAACTGGAGATGAACAGGAGAAGGCAGATTGAGGAAGAACTGCAGGAAATTCTAAGATATGTGGAACGGGCGGAGCATATGGTATGTGCTGCTTTTGCAAGGGAAGGAGAAGAGATATGAGTATGGAAATGTGCCGGCGGCTGTATATGGCCTGTCTAAGCGGGGCGGTGCTTTGTGTATCGGCGGCAGTTGTCCTTTTTATTCGGCTGGATATCCGGACTGCCTGGAGTGTTTTGGCAAGGGGAAAGTATATGAGGTATCCAAAGGCGGAAAAGGGTACAGGCGGGAAGCATTGCTCCATTTCGGAATGTTATCAGGAGACAGAACCAGAAGAAGAGACGAGGACCATGGTTCTGCTGCAAAAGGATATGGTATGGGAAATATACTGCTCTATGGGAATGAGAAATGATGGCACAGTACCTGTGCGAAAATAATATGGGGGATAGGGGACAGGTGCGGGATATTACAGGAGGGCAAAATGACAGGAAAGAAGAAAGAAATCCGTTTGACTATGGTGCTGGTGCTGACGCTGCTGCTTTTTTGGGGTGCAGACCGCCAAAAACTGGTATATGCAGAAGGCATACAGGAGGAAGAGACAATCGAAGGAAAGAACATATGTTTGGAAACGGAAGAACCAGAGGAAGAAAGCGAAGAACAAAAGAAAGAGGATGTATGCCAAGAACCGCCGAAAATCCGTGTGGAATATGGCGCTGAGCCGGCAGAGCTGCAGGAGGGACTTTATTTTCGGGAAGATCCGGATTTGCTGCTTTTGGCAGAAGCTTCCGAAGGGATTGCACAGGTGGAGTATGCAGCAGAAGAAGGTATATATGAAATACTGAAGG
Source organism: Lachnospiraceae bacterium (assembly GCA_910574965.1). GTDB lineage: Bacteria > Bacillota > Clostridia > Lachnospirales > Lachnospiraceae > Hominiventricola. Next base: position 23,389 of record CAJTDB010000004.1, read on the forward strand.
AGCTGGAAAATGAGGAACAGACAGTTTGTGAGCTTTCTTTGAATGAGACCAGTCCTTTAAAGGAGCAGCTTACGGATATGGAGGATGGGACATATGTCTGGTCATTCCGGGTGACAGACCAAAAGGGAGAAAAGGCAGAGACAAGAGTGGAATTTAGGATAGACAAGACGGCTCCGGACCGAGATATCTTTGTATCCTGGCATTCGGACGGGACGAATCCAAAAGCATCCAGAGGCCGCGGTATCGAAAGGCTGGTTTCAACGGTTTTGGATAGAATGTTTGGGAAGAAGAACATATGTTTTGATCTGTACATACGGGACAGGGCAGTTTTAGAGGAAGAAGGATATGAGCCTTCGGGTATTGATCTGGAGGATTTGAAAGATCAGCTTCAGACGATGGATGGGAAAGCAGTAATCCGGGATTTTCAAAGAGTCGAGGAGGGTTTGGTATCCTTTCTGTATGATGGCGGTCTTCAGGAAGGATACGTGCATATGAGAGGGTGTATCGTGATGCCTTCGGATGATGACCAGGACATGGAAGAACGGCTTTGTATTCGGCGGCTGAGGGACCGGGCCGGCAACACAGCCGGGGAGACAGATGCAAAAGAGCTGACCGGTACGACGATACTGTATTTTGACCGAACCAGTCCTGTGCTCTCGGCAGACTATGGGAACGGAATTATGGACGAAGAGTGCGGGAAATTATTTTATCAGGAAGAAGCGAAGATTCGGCTGACTGTGACGGAGGAGCGGATAAAGGATTTTACGGATGAAGAGGGAAATCCGGTTCTGCCGCTGGTCTATGTGAGTTCTTGCGGAGAGAAGGAGGAGGCAGCAGGGGAATGGACTGGAACGGATTCTGGTGTTTTTATGGAAGTAAGGATTCCGCCTTCGGAGAATGAAGAGACAGAATATGAGATTATTGTAGAATATCAGGATGGTTCCGGCAATCTGCTGGAGACAGACAAAACCTGCCTTGGAACTGCAGAGCAGGGAGTTTACAGAAGCTGTCCGATTGTAGTCGATCAACGGGCGCCGGAGCTGACTGCATTTTCCATAGAAGGAAAGACGCATGGACAGGCCGGCGGTATAGAGGTATATGAACATGCAGAAGAAGAGGATGTATTCTTTTCTTTCACCATCGATGACCATGCATCTTATTGGAATCCCTCCGGGGTGCAACTGACGGTCAGGAACCGTGAGACTGGCAGATTGGCGGCTGAGATAAACGGAAGCGGGCTTTATTGGGATACGAATGGGTGCAGCCATCATGCGGTTTATGGCTTTGACGGAGAGGGGGAGGAGAAAGTATACAGTTATGAAGTGATACTTTCTTATAAAGACCGTGCGGGGAACTTTCTGACAGGGAAAGGAGCATCTGGCGATCGGATAGAAAATGGCGCCTATTGCAGTGAGGCATTTTTACTGGACCATCAGGCACCGGAGTTTTATATCTCTTTTCCAAAAGCTTTCCGACTGGTACGGGAGGATGCAGATCCTTCTTTTGATCGGTTTGGGAGTGCTCTGGAGGCAGGATACACTGCCTATTACCGAAGCGAAGCAGAAGTTTGCTTTTCTATCCGGGAATACTGTGCAGAGCCTGTGTATGATGGGCGCAGGTTTGTGGGGCTGAAAGATTTTGTACTAACAATAACCGGCAGGGACGAAAGTTCCTATCAGCCGGAAATCTCCTGGGAACGAAAAGAGGAACTATACGAGGGAACATTTGTTCTGTCAAAGGAAGACCAATATGAAATTGCTGTATCCTATATGGATCTGGCAGGAAATGTCATGAGCTTCAGGCAGGCAGAAGGAAGCAGAGAGGAGATATCTAAAAGAGAGGGAACATACAGAAGCGTTCCGATTGTGCTGGATCGTACACCGCCGGCGGTTCATCTTTCCTATGTCAATATGGTTGGTGAGGAAGCGGAACCGGCTGCCGTCTTTTCAGGAGATGGGCGGGTGTATTTTGCAGAGCCTGTCTATTTGAAACTGGAGGCAAAAGACGAAAATATCCGCTGTCATGAGCTTCTGGAAAGTTTGAGAGGAACAAAGATCACGAAGATCAGCAATTCCCTGGTTTCCGACAGCAGTGTATCAAGATTTCTGTCGGCGGTAGATCGTTCAAAGACCGGGAATGTTACTTTTTACATCCCGCTTTCCACAGAAGCTTCTTATGAATTTCCGACAGAATGGGAGGATTTGGCAGGAAACATATGTTCTGTTAAAAAGGAAAAAGTATCTGTAGACAGGACCGATCCGGAACTTGATCTGTCTTATTCGGCAGAAGAATCTGGATATTTGGATGCGGTCCGGTACCGGGATATCCGCTATTTATTTGCAGATCATCGGATGATCGTGACTGTGTCTGCAAAAGATCTATGTTCCGGCATTTGGAAAATTCGTTATATTATGGAAGGAGAGGACGGGAACCGGACAGAAAAGACCGAGACATTTGAACCTATGGAAAAGAGCGTATGTACTTTTGCGGTTCCTTTCCATGGGCGGGATTTTAAAGGTACTGTGATGGTAGAAGCGTGGGACTGGTCTGGAAATCATGTATCACAGGACGATGGATATATTGTGGAGAGTTCCAAAAAGCACGAAGAGACATGCAGGGCACAGATTGAAACGATAACAGAGCCGGGAAGAACGGTTGGAAGTTTCGATTATTTTCAGACCGATGTAAGATTTCGTCTGACGGTGGAGGATCATTATTCCGGGCTGCGGGCAGTGTCCTGTACAGGCGGCAGTACGGTGGATGTTCAGAAGGATTATACGGAAGAAGGGATTGTCTCCCGGCATTCAGAGGAACTGATGTTAGAAGCTTTGCACAATAATGAAAATGAGGTGCCGGTTAGAGTTGCCTATGAGGACAATGCCGGACATAAAGGAGAACTGGAACAAAGATACAACATTGATGTGACGCCGCCGGTATTAGAAGTTGCATACGATCAGAACCATCCTTCTGCCGGCGGATATTATCGTCAGGCCCGGACAGCGGTTATTACAGTACAGGAACGGAACTTTGATCCATCGGACGCAGAGTTTTTATTCACTAGTTCCGAGGGAAAGCTGCCGTTAGTGGGACCATGGGAGACATCCGGGGAAGGGGATGCCAGACTTCATGTATGCCGTGTTTTGTTTGCGGAGGATGGGGCCTATACGTTTTCCGTGAATGTGACGGATTTTGCGGGGAACCGGACAGAGTACGGCAAAACAGATGAATTTATCATCGATCAGACACCCCCAATACTGAATGTTCATTATGATGATACAGAGAGCAGAAATCAGATCTACTACGCCAAAGGACGGACAGCGGTGATCGAGATCGTGGAACATAACTTTGATGCAGCTCTGATCCATATCACAGCCGAAGCGGAGTCGGAAGGAGCAGTGCCTTCCATATCTGGATGGAGCCATGAAGGAGACTCTCACAGGGCTTTTGTGTCTTTTTTGGCAGACGGGACATATACTTTTGGAATTGCCGGGATGGATCAGGCGGAAAATGAGATGGAATCATATGGCACGGAGCGCTTTATTATCGATCAGACGGCTCCTCTGATCGCTATATCCGGCGTAGAGCACAGGTCGGCCAACGGGGGAGCTGTCATGCCGGAGATCCGTTGTACGGACAGGAATTATCAGACTGGACAGATGGAGATTTTGCTGACAGGATGCCTGCACGGAGCAGTAGATTTAAAAGGGACGAGAAGTATTGGCATAGGAGAAGAGTGTTTTCGAATGGAGGATTTTGCATATTTTAAGGAGGAGGATGATCTGTATGAATTGACGGTCCGGGCTTATGATTTGGCAGGAAATGAAAGCTTTGCCAGTGTTTTGTTTTCGGTCAACCGATTCGGTTCGGTCTATACATTAGATGCCAAAACAGAGCTTTTAGCGGGAGAAAGAGGAAGTTATTATACGAATACAGAACCGGATATCACAGTAACGGAGACCAATGCAGACACCTTGGAATTTCAGGAGATTACATGCAGCTTAAATGGAAAGCTATATACGCTTAAGGAGGGCACAGATTATTTTGTCCATACAAGCGGAACAAATGAGAGCTGGAAGCAGTATGTTTATTCGATTCCTGCGAAAAATTTTCAGGAGGAAGGAATCTATGTGCTGACCATCTACTCGGAGGACCGGGCCAGGAATGCATCCGATAATCATGCAAAAGGAAAAAAGATTGAGTTTGCCGTTGATAAGACCAGTCCGAGCATTCTGCTGTCCGGAGTGGAAGATGGGGGCAGGTATCGGGAAAACAGTCGGGAAATTACGCTGGACATACAAGACAATCTAATGACAGCAGAAGTAAAGGTTTTTGTCAACGGGATCGAATCGGTTTATCATGCATCGGAAGTACAGGAGCAAAAGGGAAGAATCCGACTGATGGCAGGGAGCAGCAACCAATGGCAAAGCATCCGTGTGACAGCCAGTGATGCCGCCGGAAACCGCCGGGAATTGAAGGAACGGACATTTCTGATTACACCTAATCTGTTTATACAGTTTTTCATGAACAAAAAGTTGTTTTATCGTTCTCTGGGCGGGCTTGCAGCAGTGTGGGCTGTCACATGGTATTTTCTTTTTCGGAGATGGAGGAGGCGTTTGAAATAGACATTGCTTTTTCCGCCCGGACCGTATTATAATATGGGAAGGTGCAGATCCGGCACCGGAAAAGGAGATCGCATTATTTATGATGAAGATATTGTTTGTATCCCTAGGATGCGACAAAAACCTGGTAGATTCAGAAGTCATGTTGGGAATTCTTGCAGAAAAGGGATATACATTTACAGATGAAGAAGCAGAAGCGGATATTATTATCGTAAATACCTGCTGCTTTATCGGGGATGCCAAGGAGGAGAGCGTCAATACGCTCCTTGCCATGGCGGAGTACAAAAAGGAGGGCTTGTTAAAGGCACTGATTGTGACCGGATGTCTGGCAGAGCGGTACCGCCGGGAGATCATAGAAGAGATCCCGGAAGTGGATGCAGTTCTTGGAACGTCAGCTTATGACGATATTGCAAAGATTCTTGAAGATGTGCTTGCCGGGGAACAGAAGCTTTTATATCAGAATGTGGATCGGCTGGTTTTGTCGGATGCGAAGCGCATTCTGACGACCGGAGGGCATTATGCACATCTGAAAATTGCGGAAGGATGTGACAAGCATTGTACATACTGCATCATTCCAAAGCTCAGAGGAGCTTATCGGAGCGTTCCGATGGAACGGCTGGTCAAAGAGGCGGAAGAACTGGCGGAGCAGGGAGTCAAGGAGCTGATTGTGATAGCTCAGGAGACAACTGTGTACGGTGTGGATCTATATGGAGAGAAATGTCTTCATGTTCTTTTGAAAAAGCTGTGTGCCATTCATGGAATCCGATGGATACGGGTACAATACTGCTATCCGGAAGAGATCTATGAAGAGCTGATTGAGACGATTCGTCAGGAGCCGAAAATCTGTCATTATCTGGATCTCCCCATTCAGCATGCGTCGGACCGGATACTGAAAAGGATGGGAAGAAAGACAAGCCGTCAGGACCTGAAGCGTATCATTAAAAAGCTTCGAAAGGAGATACCGGATATCTGTCTTCGCACTACACTAATCAGCGGTTTTCCCGGAGAAACGCAGGAAGATCATGAAGAACTGATGCAGTTTGTTGATGAGATGGAATTTGATCGTCTTGGCGTTTTTGCTTACTCCCAGGAGGAGGGGACGCCGGCTGCGTCCATGGAAGACCAGGTTCCGGATGAGATCAAGGAAAAACGGCAGGAAGAGCTTATGGAGCTTCAGCAGGAGATCGCCTTTGAGAAGGCAGAAGCCATGATCGGAAAAGAGCTCTGGTGTATGACAGAAGGAAAAGTAGTGGATGAGAATGCTTACGTAGCACGGACCTATAAAGACGCTCCGGGGGTGGACGGATATTTGTTTATTCAGACAGCAGCAGAGCTGATGTCCGGGGATTTTGTTCAGGTGCGTGTGACCGGAGCGGACGAATATGATCTGATAGGAGAGATTGCCAATGAATTTGCCGAATAAACTGACAGTATTACGTGTACTTTTAATCCCATTTTTTGTCTGGGCTGCGCTGGGAGATCCGGTTCCCGGATACAGCAAGTATATTGCAGTTCTCATTTTTATCGTGGCAAGTCTGACGGATTTGCTGGACGGAAAGATTGCACGGAAGTATGGTCTTGTGACAAACTTTGGAAAGTTTATGGATCCGCTGGCAGATAAACTTCTGGTCTGTGCTGCGTTGATCTGCTTAGTTTCCTGCGGTATGCTCTCTGCCTGGATGGTTATTGTCATTATCAGCCGGGAATTTATCATCAGCGGTTTTCGTCTGGTGGCCTCGGATAATGGAGTGGTAATTGCTGCCAATTACTGGGGGAAGTTTAAGACAACTTTTCAGATGCTTATGATTATTGTACTGCTTCTGGATCTTGGCGGCGTGTTTGATCTGATTGGGCAGATCCTGACCTGGGTCGCTTTGATTCTGACAGTTGTATCTCTGGTGGATTATGTAATAAAAAATAAACATGTGATCTTGGAGGGGAACATTTAAAAATGGAAAAGGACATGCAGAATTATTCTTATGCCAAAACTGTTAAGATTTGCGGAATGGAAGAAGAAGAGGTACAGGAAAATATCCGTGACCTTTTAACCATGGATGAAAAGACTGTATTTATGTTCCATTCTTCGCCTGGAGAAGTGGATATTTGTATCCAGTCCTGTTCTGAGCAGGAGGACGAGGCAAAAAGCAGGGTGAAAGGCATTGTGCGGGAGCTGAAGATCCGCCTTGGAAGCTGTATTTTTACGACCAACTCAAAAGTAACACTGGCCGAGACCATTGTACAGCTTTTAAAGGAACAGAAAATGACAATCACAACGGTAGAATCCTGTACAGGCGGTATGGTCAGTGCGAGACTGACGGATGTGGCAGGAGTTTCGGAGGTGTTTAAACAGGGGTTTGTCACCTACTCCAATAAAGCCAAGCGGAAGCTGATCGGAGTAAAGAAGATGACTCTGAAAAAATATACGGCAGTCAGTGAGCAGACGGCCTGGGAGATGGCCAGAGGAGGAGCCGTACTTACGGCTGCAGACGTGTGCGTCAGTGTGACCGGTTATGCGGGACCGGAAAGCCCGGATGATACAGAGCCCGTAGGACTGGTCTATATCGGCTGCAATGTAAAAGGAAAGATCGAAGTAAAGGAGTTTCATTTTACCGGCGACAGAAAGACGATTCGGGAACTGGCAACGGTACATGCACTGACTTTGCTGCGCAGTTGTATTTTGAAAAATTATCAGCTCTGATCCTGGAGGATGCTATGAGATATCACAATATTACAAAAGAAGATATGCTGAATGGAGATGGACTCCGGGTTGTGCTGTGGGTTGCCGGATGTTTACATCACTGCAAAAATTGCCAGAATCCCATCACCTGGGACCCAGAAGGAGGGATTCCTTTTGATGCGGATGCAAAAGAGGAAATTTTTGAAGAACTGGGGAAAGATCATATCAGCGGGATCACATTCAGCGGCGGGGATCCGCTTTATCCGGATACGCGTACAGAGCTTTGGATGCTGATTCAGGAGATCAAAAAACAGTATCCTACGAAGACCATCTGGCTCTATACCGGATATTTGTGGGAGGAGATCTGTCATCTGGAATTGATCTCCAGCCTGGACGTAATAGTAGACGGACGGTTTGTAGAAGAGCTAAAAGACAACAATCTTCCGTGGAAGGGAAGCTCCAATCAGAGAGTGATCGATGTACAGACAACATTGTCTCTTGGAAAAACGGTGTTGTACAGCTAACAGATTAGAAAATATAAACAGCAGTTTATAATTTAACAACAAAGGATTAGGAAATTATGAAAGTAATCAGAATAAAATACTTTTCAGAAGAAATAGAAAAGCTTTCTTTTATTGCGGGAAAATCTGACTGGGTCGATCTGCGTGCGGCAAAGGAAGTGGCGCTGAAAAAGGGAGAATTTGCGCTGATTCCTCTGGGAGTCGGAATGGAACTTCCAAACGGGTACGAAGCACATGTGATTCCGAGGAGCAGTACATATAAAAATTTTGGAATACTTCAGGCCAACAGTTATGGATTGGTAGATGAAAGTTACTGCGGAGATCATGATGAGTGGTTTTTTCCGGCACTGGCAGTAAGGGATACGGTGATTCATGTCAATGATCGGATCTGTCAGTTTCGGATTATGAAGCATCAGCCAGAGATCGTCTTTGAAGAGACAGACACACTGTCGGCAGAGGACCGCGGCGGATTTGGAAGTACAGGGAGACAGTAGGCGGGATGGGGAGGTAATTGGTTATGGCATGCACGATGTTTGCTGCGATTGATGTGGGAAGTTATGAGGTAAATTTGAAAATCTATGAGCTTTCTGCCAGAAAGGGAATCCGTGTGGTCAATCATGTCCGCCATCGAATGGAGCTGGGCAAAGATACCTATGCCACCGGCCGGATTGGAACGGAACTGGTAGATGAGCTGTGCAATGTTCTTCTGGACTTCCAGAGGATCATGAAAGAATTCGGAGTGGAAGATTATCGCGCCTGCGCCACCAGTGCAGTCCGTGAATCCAAAAATCATATTGTACTTCTGGACCGGATCCGCCTGAAGACAGGCATTTATTTAGAAGTGCTGAGCAATTCAGAACAGCGTTTTCTTGGATACAAGTCCATTGCGTTTAATTCGGACCGATTTCAGGAAATCATTGAAAAGGGAACGGCCATCATTGATGTAGGCGGCGGAAGTATTCAGTTGTCTCTTTATGATAAGGATAATCTGGTGACTACTCAGAATATCCGGCTTGGCACTCTGCGTTTGCGGGAGCGGCTGTCGGACGTGGCAAAGCGGACGGTCCGATATGCAGCAGTGATCGAAGAGCTTTTAAATAATGAGATGCGCACCTATCGGAAGCTTTATCTAAAGGACCGCAATATCCGGAATATGCTTCTGGTAGGAAATTATATACAATATATCAACAAATACATTCACAAAGACCGGGATGTGGATCAGATCACGAAGGAAGAATTTATTACCTTTTATGATGAATTTATCCAGACCGGGCAGGATGCAATGGCAGTGAGGCTTGGGATTTCCAATGAGAACAGCACCCTCCTTCTTCCTACGCTGGTCATTTATAAAAGGCTTTTGGAGGAGACGGGAGCCGAGAATGTAGTTATTCTTGGCATGGACTTAGGAGACGGGCTTGCATTTGACTATGCAGAGCGGAAGAAAATCTTAAAACCCCGGCATAATTTTGAGAATGATATTTTAGAAGCAGCGCGGAATATTGCAAAGCGTTATCATACGAACCGAAACCATACCCAGGTCATGGAGCGGATCGCACTTACCATTTATGATAAACTAAGAACTATCCATGGACTTGGCAAACGGGAGCGTCTGCTTTTGCAGCTCTCGGTACTTCTGCACGACTGCGGAAAATATATCAATATGTCTCAGTCTGCCCAGTGTTCGTATGACATTATCATGGCTACGGAAGTGATCGGTCTGTCTCATATGGAGCGGGAGATTGTAGCAAATATCGTGCGTTTTAACAGTGGAAATGTGATGCCTTTTGAAGAGCTGGCTGTCAGTTCACTTCTGGAGCGCAGTGAGTATATTACGATTGTAAAGCTGACAGCAATTCTTCGGCTGGCGAATGGACTGGACCGCAGCCATAAACAGAAAATCAAAGAGATCAAGGTGAATATTAAAGATAATCATACCATGCAGATTTTGGTAGATACGGCAGAGGATCTGACACTAGAACAGTCTGCATTTCCGGAAAAGACAGAATTGTTCGAGGAAATATACAGCTTAAAACCAGTACTAAAGGCGAAAAAAACGGGCTGAGCATAACGGCAAATAGGAGAGAGCGTTTTGAAAAAAGAATTTACAAAATCGGAATATTTTGAAAACCGGGAATTGAGCTGGCTAGGTTTCAATGAACGGATTTTGGGAGAAGCGAGGGATAAGAAAAATCCTTTATTCGAGCGGCTGAAGTTTCTGAGCATTACAGCCTCTAATTTGGATGAATTTTTTATGGTTCGTGTGGCGTCTTTAAAGGATATGGTAAATGCAGAATATTGCAAAAAAGGAATTTCCGGGATGACGCCCCAGCAGCAGTTGGATGCTATTCACGACCGAGTGCATAAGTTTGTCGGCACGCAGTATTCTACCTGGGAGCGTTCCCTGCTGCCGGGACTTCGCCAGTGTGGGCTTCAGGTGATCGAAAGTCATGAAGAACTGAACGAAGAACAGGCAAGGTATGTAGACCAGTATTTTGTGGAAAATGTGTATCCGGTTCTGACGCCTATGGCGGTGGATTCTTCCCGTCCATTTCCGCTGATCGTGAACAAGACGCTGAACCTTGGGGCGCTGCTGAAGAAAAAGAATGAAGAAGATACAGAACTGGAGTTCGCCACCGTCCAGGTTCCGGCGGTTCTTCAGAGAATCATCGAGATTCCGCCGGTGAAAAAGGATGTCCGTTCCGTGATTCTCCTGGAAGATATGATTGCCCGCAATATGTCCCAGCTTTTTTTGAGTTATGATGTCATCTGTGTACATCCTTACCGGATCATGAGAAATGCGGACCTGACCATTGATGAAGATGAGGCTTCGGACCTGCTCAAAGAGATTCAGAAGCAGTTGAAGAAGCGTCAGTGGGGGGAAGTAATTCGCCTGGAAATAGATGAAAAGGCCGATAAAAGGCTTTTGAAAATTTTAAAGAGAGAGTTCGAGATCAAAGAGGATGCCATCTATCGGACTTCAGGGCCTTTGGATTTGACATTTTTAATGAAGATGTATGGATTAGAAGGCTATGAAGCTTACAAGGAACCCGTATATATTCCGCAGCCGGTGCCGGATCTGGCGGGAAAAGAGGATATTTTTGAGGCCATTCGGGAGAGGGATATCCTGCTGCATCATCCCTATCAGACCTTTGATCCTGTCGTAGATTTTGTCCGAAAGGCGGCAAAGGATTCCCAGGTGCTTGCCATCAAGCAGACATTGTACCGGGTCAGCGGCAATTCTCCCATCATTGCAGCACTGGCCCAGGCGGCAGAAAACGGAAAACAGGTATCTGTTCTGGTGGAATTGAAGGCCCGTTTTGACGAAGAGCACAATATTGTGTGGGCAAAGATGCTGGAGCGTGCAGGCTGTCATGTAATCTATGGACTGGTGGGCCTTAAGACCCACAGTAAAATTACGCTGGTAGTACGTCGGGAGGAGGACGGCATCCGCCGGTATGTGCATCTGGGCACCGGGAATTATAATGATTCTACGGCAAAACTGTATACGGATATGGGCCTTCTGACCTGTTCGGAGCTGATCGGAGAGGACGCTACAGCAGTTTTCAATATGCTTTCTGGTTATTCAGAGCCCGCAAGCTGGAATAAGCTGTCGCTGGCGCCTTTATGGCTTCGAGAGCGTTTTCTTTCCATGATCCGCAGAGAGACCGATCATGCCAGAAATGGAGAGGCAGCGCACATTGTGGCAAAAATGAACTCTCTGTGCGATCCGGAACTGATTGCGGCGCTTTATGAAGCAAGTGCGGCCGGTGTGAAAATTGACCTGATTATTCGGGGGATCTGCTCTTTGAAAGTCGGAATACCGGGGATCAGTGAACATATCAGTGTTCGTTCTATTGTGGGAACTTTTTTGGAGCACAGTCGGATCTATTATTTTTTGAACGGAGGACAGGAGGAAGTCTATCTTGCCAGTGCCGACTGGATGCCGCGGAATCTGGACCGCCGTGTGGAGATTCTCTTCCCGATAGAGGATGAACATCTGAAAAAAGAAGTGATGCATGTGCTTGACATACAGCTTAAGGACACGATCAAGGCACAGATGAAACAGCCGGACGGAACATACGAGAAAGTAGACCGGCGGGGAAAAGCAGCACTTAGTTCTCAGATTTATTTTATGGAATATGCAAAAAATCAAAACAGACAGCCGGAAGATTCGGCACATGATCGGGTATTTATACCTGCAGAACCGATAGAGGGGCCAGATGATGAGGAATAAAAAAGTATTGTTTCTGGATATGGACGGGACAACGCTGGACGATGACAAGCAGTTGTCAGAGGCCAATCTGGATGCCCTTTGCAGAGCAGTGAAGGCAGGGCATGAGGTAGTAATTACAACAGGAAGAACGCATTCTAGTGCCGGTTATTTAAGGGAGCATTATGGCCTGGACCGGATTGGCTGCCGTTATATGATCGTCTATAATGGAGCTGCTATCCTGGACTGTGAGACGGGAAAGCTTTTGTATTCCAAAACCATTCCCGTAGAATATGCGGCCCGGATGATCGACGCTGCCAGGGAAGAAGGGGTTTATCTTCACAGCTATACGGAGAAAAAGGTACTGACAGAACGAGATGATGAGAATCTGGCTGTGTATCTGAAACGTACTAGTATGGAAGCTGAGATTGTGCCGGATCTTAAGAAGGCGGTGGACAGGCCTCCATATAAATTGCTGGCGGTGGAGGTGCGCGATCCGGATCGGCTTCTTGCGTTTAAGCAAAATCAGTCCTCGTGGATAAAAGGGAAAGTGGACATGTATTTTAGCTGCAGGGAGTATTTAGAGGTAGTTCCGGAAGGGGTCAGTAAGGGGGCCGCCCTTCAGATGTTTTGTAAGATGAGAGAGATTCCTATAGAACATACCATCGCAGCGGGAGATGAAGGCAATGATCTGTCCATGCTTCGGGCAGCAGGTATTGGCTGTGCAGTGGCCAATGCACAGGAAGAGGTCAAAAAAACAGCAGATTATGTAACAGAGCGGGACAACAACCATTCAGCCGTAGCGGAGATTGTGGAGCGCTTTTTGCTGAACAGCGATTAAGGTGTTAAAAGAATCGGTTTTCATATACTATTTCCTATGGAAAATATATGAAAAACCGATTCTTTTTCTTGTTTTATTGTGCAAAAGATTCAAAAAGTGAAACATAATTTCGTTATAAGTAGGATATATTGACAATAAAGTTTCGTGTGTTATGATGGGGGTAAGGAGAGGGATATGGCGATAAAAGGGCTATTATTACGGTTGGAAGATTATCAGAAGCACGCAAGTGCAGCAGAGAAAAAGTTACTGGAACTTTTGACTGGTCATCCCGATCAGGTGATTGGCAAAAGCATTTACCAGCTTGCAGAACTGACATATGCATCGCCGGCGACTATTATCAGATTATGCAAAAAACTGGGCTGCAGGGGATATCGGGAATTTCAGCAGACACTTGTCTATGAAACAGCGCTTTTGAAAGACAGCAGGGAGATATCCATGAGAGATATTATTCCAACCGCCTCGACTGAGGATATCATTCATAAGGTGACACAGAAAAATGTGGAAGCATTGGAGATATCAAGACGGCTGGTGGAAGCGGAACTGGTGGACCGGTGCGTGAAGCTGATCGATGGATGCAGGACCGTTCAGTTGTTTGGGCTTGGCTCTTCACTTCTGGTGGCAAGGGATCTGTATCTGAAACTTTTACGGGTAGAGAAGAGCTGCAATATCTGCGATGACTGGCATTCCCAGTTGCTGTCGGCAAGGACCATGCAGGAGAATGACCTGGCGATTGTAATCAGTTATTCCGGAATGACAGAAGAGATGATTACATGTGCCAGAACAGCAAAGAAAAACGGTGCAAAGGTAATTGTAATCACACGGGCATCGGATTCTAAACTGGCGGAAGCAGCAGATTGTGTGCTGCATGTGGCTGCTACGGAGCTGATCGTAAGAAGCGGGGCTATGTCGTCGCGGATCTCACAACTGAATATGATCGATATTCTGTATGTTGCGTATGTAAATCAGCATTATGACCGCTGTATGCAGCGCTTTCCGAAGACGCATATTGACAAAGAGGATAAGGAGTAAGACAATGCTGGATTTGGCAACATTGACGACGGAAACTAGAAATGCTGACACAATGAATCTGGATCGCATGACACCAGAAGAATTTGTCAGAGTTATGAACCGGGAGGATCAAAAGGTCGCAAAAGCGGTTGAGAAGGTTCTCCCGCAGATTGCACAGGCGATTGCCTGGGCTGTGGAAGCACTGGAAAAAGGAGGACGTATTATTTATGTGGGTGCGGGAACGAGCGGAAGGCTGGGCATCCTAGATGCCGCAGAATGTCCTCCGACATTCGGAGTATCGCCGAATCAGGTGGTGGGTATCATTGCAGGGGGAACCAAAGCTCTGACAGAAGCAGTAGAACGGGCGGAGGACAGTGAGAGTCTCTGTGAGCAGGATCTAAGAAAGATTCGGCTTTCCGAAAAAGATCTGGTTATTGGGCTTGCCACAAGCGGGCGTACGCCATATGTTCTGTATGGACTCCGCTATGCCGGGCAGTTGGGCTGCCGTACGGTAGGGATTAGCTGCAATGCAGGTACTGCGCTTTCGAAAGAGGCCGATCTTGCCATCGAGGCAGTTACAGGGCCCGAAGTGCTGACAGGATCCACTCGTCTAAAGGCAGGGACAGCTCAGAAGATGATACTGAATATGATCTCCACTGGGAGCATGGTGGGCATCGGAAAGGCATATGAGAATCTGATGGTGGATGTGCAGCAGTCCAATGAAAAACTGATGGTGAGAGCCAGGAATATTACAATGGAAGCAACCGGATGTACAGAGCAGGAGGCAGAACAGGCACTGAAAGCAGCAGACGGATATGTAAAAAAAGCCATCCTTATGATCCTGCTCAAGTGCAGCGCTTCGGAGGCGGACAAGGCTCTGGAAAATGCAGGCGGGCACATACGGAAGGCTTTAGAAGCAGACAATCCATAAAAGAAGGGAGAACTTTTATGAATAATCAGGAAATTGCAAAAAAAATATTAGAACTTCTAGGGGGAAAAGAAAATATAAGAACGGTTGGAAACTGCTACACCCGTATAAGGACTGAAGTAGCGGACACCGGAAAATGCCAGATTGAGGAACTGAAAAAGCTGGAAATCTCTCTGGGAGTAGTTACAGAGGGCAGCCAGGTTCAGATCGTAGTAGGTCCTGGAAAGAGCACGAAGTTAGCAGGCGAGCTTTCCGAACTGACGAAGCTTCAGAGAAAAGAGTATGATGAAGCAGAGGTACGGAAAGCAGAAAACAAGGCAAAGAACCAGACGCCTGGAAAACTGCTTCTGAAAAAGATCGCCAATATTTTTATTCCCATCATTCCTGCATTTATCGGATGCGGTCTTATGGTAGCCATTTACGAATCCGGCTATGTATTCTTTCCTGGATTTGAGGAGACGGATTTTGGCAGGATCCTGTCTGCGATTGCCTATTCTGTCTTCAGTATTCTGCCTATTATCGTGGGCTATAATGCCATGAAGGAGTTCGGCGGCTCTCCGATCTTAGGAGCGGTTCTGGCATCGATTTTAAATTCTGCATCTATAACCGGTGTCAACCTTCTCGGCATTGAGTTTCTTGCAGGACGGGGCGGTGTATTTTCCGTACTGATCGTGGCCATCCTTGCGGCCTATTTAGAACGGCAGCTTCGAAAATATATACCGGACTTCCTCGACAGCTTTGTAACTCCTCTGCTGACGATTTTTATCATGACGTTTTTAGGGCTTATGGTATTTCAGCCCATCGGGGGCTTTGTGTCCGCTGCCATCGGAAACTTTGTTAATTATATCATTTATAATGTGCCGTTCCTTGCGGGGCTTGCCACATTTGTCTACCTGCCGCTTGTTATGAGCGGAATGCATCATGGACTGATTGCTGTAAATGCAGCGCTGATTGCAGATTATGGAGTAACCTATCTGCTGCCGGTTACTTGTATGGCGGGAGCAGGACAGGTGGGTGCAGCTTTCTATGTACTGATGAAGACAAAAAATCCCCGTCTGAAAAAAGTGTGTAAAAATGCACTGCCAGTGGGAATGCTCGGAATTGGAGAACCGCTTATGTGGGGCGTTACGGTTCCACTTGGCAAGCCATTCCTGGCATCCTGTCTAGGAGGCGCTGTAGGCGGAAGCGCAGTTGCTATGATGAAAGTGGCGGCAAGAATACCAGAGCTCTCCGGTCTGCAGTTGTCCCTGATTACAAATTCGCCTGTAAAATATCTGATCGGTATTGCCGTCTCCTATGCAGCGGGATTCTTTATTTGTGCACTGCTGGGATTTGATGATCCGGAAGAATAGAAAAGGGATGGAAAAAAGATGGAGATCGTATGTTTTGAACAGAAATATGAAGAAGAGCTGATAGAACTTTGGAATCAGACCATGATCTTCGATCCGGTGAGTGCGGACAAATTCCGAACACAAGTTCTCCTTGACGAAAATTTTGATCGGGAACTCTGTCTTCTCGCCCGGACAAAAGACAGGGTCGTGGGATTTATTCTTGGTATAAAGAGACGGTTTCCCTATCTGGAGCGGGGGTTAGAACCAGATCGTGGCTGGATCAGCTTAATGTTTGTGGCAAAAGAGTTTCGGCGCCGGGGAATCGGAACCAGTCTGGTCTGCGAGATAGAAAAGAGGCTTTTGTATCTGGGAGCGGAAACGATTACATTGGCTGCTTATTCACCAAATTATTTTTTTCCGGGAATTGATATCCAGGGATATCCGGAAGCGGCGGCATTTTTCGAGGCAAGGGGATATAAGGGGACAGAAGAATCCTACTCCATGTGCAAGGATCTCCATGGATTTATCATAACACCAGAGTGGATGGAGAAAAAGAAAGCTGCCGAGAGGAAAGGATTTGTATTCCGGAATTTTCAGTGGATGGATACGTTAAAGCTGCTGGACTTTGCGAAGACGAATTTCGGCGGCGGCTGGAAGAGAAATCTTTTGCTTGCTATGCGGGCGGGGGAAGCAGAAGATGTGATTACGGTAGTGCTTCTGCAAGATGAGATCGTTGGATTTGCCATGAGGAAAATAGATGGGAATCCCATGCGTTTCGGCCCTATTGGTGTATGTGAAAAGGTCCGAAACGCAGGGATTGGGGGAATCTTGTTCCAGGTTAAGCAGCAGGAAATGTGCAGTAAGGGGATATACCATTTGTATTTTCTCAGTACGGATGCACCAGGCAGAAGATTTTATGAACGCCATGGAGTACATGTATTCCGAACATACAGAAAATATCAGAAGTCTTTAAAGGGGGACTAAAGCTTGACCCGGAACAACTGCCGCTTTAAGGTTTTCCAGTGAAAAGGAATCAGAGGGTACAGATAACCTTTTCCGGAAAAAGTTCTGCAGCGAAGAAGACATGCAAAGAGGATAAGCATTCCGATGCTGAAACCGGGAAGGCCAAACCAGCAGGTCAAAAGCAGGAGCATAATCCGCATAAATTTGACGGCATAGTTTAATTCCACGTTGGACTGTGAATAGTTGGCGATGGTCACAAAAGCCATGTAGAGCATGACTTCCGCATTGAACCAGCCGGAGTTTACTGCAAATTCTCCGATGACCAGGCCGGCGATGACAGACAAAGGGGTACTTAGCATATCCGGAGTATGGATAGCGGCAAGCCTTAATCCGTCAATGGCAAGTTCCAACAGAAGAAATTGCCAGATCAAAGGAATGTTGATGGTATCCTTAATCCGGATAAACTGAAAACTTTCCGGAATCCATTCCGGATGCTGCATCAGAAGAAGGAACAGAGGCGTGAGTATGAGAGACAGGACCATAATCACGAACCGGGACAGCCGTAAATAGGTGCCGGTGATCGGAGGAAAATAGTAGTCATTGGCCTCTTCCATGATGGAAAAAAGGCTTGTAGGCAATATGATCGCAGAGGGGGAATTGTCTACCAGCATGACGATATTTCCTTCTAAAACGGAGGCGGCAGCCGTATCCGGCCGTTCCGTCAAATGATATTTGGGAAAGGGGTTAAACCAGCAGCCTGGCAGGAGAAGTTCTGCCAGGCTTTCCTGGTTCATAGTCAGAGCATCCACAGAAACAGAAGCGATTCTGCTTTTTAACTGTTCCAGACAATTCCGGTCTACCCGATCATTCATATAGCATAATACGATATCTGTAAGAGTACTTTTTCCGGCAGTCAGCATTTCCATACAAAGCCTTGGAGAACGGATGCGCCGTCGAATCAATGCGGTGTTGAATACGACTGTCTCCACGAATCCATCCCTGGAACCACGCAGAGTCCGGTCTTTCATAGGTTCCTCTACGCTTCGGGCCGGATAGGTCCGGCAGTCGATGGCAAGACAATCAGCCATACCATTTACAAAGAGACAGGGAACGCCGGAGAGCAGGTTTTTCAGTACATCGTCCATCAGTGTCAGCACTTCAGTCTCTATATAAGGAAGATTCTGCATCTGAAACTGATCCAGGGAATCCGGAAGGTTTTCCGGCTTTAAACTATAAAAATATTCCAACAGTTTTTCTAAAATATCATCTTTTACCAGCCCGTCAATAAAAAACAGGCTGGCAGCATGGTCTGCTATCAGCAGTTGTTTTTCCAAAATGTCAAAATTCCGTCCTGCGTCCAAAGTCCGACGCAGGACGGATGTATTTTCTCTGTAATCATCTGTGAGTTTGTTCATTGTGCATCACCTCGGAAGTAGTATGTCCGGGGAATGCCTGAATTATCGGAAACTTATAAGAATCCTTCTTACTTTCGAAGTTTACTCCGACAACACCTGCTTCCAAAGCTCATTATAGGTTTCTTCCGCCTCTTCTCCTAAATAATGGAATGTCTCGCACCGTGATAGGACATCGGTATCCGGGAACAGCGCCTCATTATTTAGGATCTCTTCGTCTTCAATGAGATCAATAGCCCCGGCATTCGGGGAAGAGTAGTAGATATACTCAAAATTTTTCAGTGCGATATCCGGTCGACAGAGAAAATCAATCCATTTTTCTGCATTTTCTTTATTCTTGCAAGTGGTAGGAATCACCCAGCAATCCAGCCAGACATTAGAGCCTTCCTCCGGAACGACATACTGAAGATTTTCATTTTCATCTTTGCAGATGGTTGCTTCACCGGAGTAGATGACGCCGACAGCGGCTTTTTCTCCGATCATCATATCCCTTACTTCGTCGGTGGTGTATTTAAGAACCAGCGGTTTTTGCTCCATAAGAACTGCGGCAGCTTCCTGCAGTTCGGTTTCGTTTGTGGAGTTCAGCGAATACCCGCAGGAGATCAGAGCAGGTGCGAACACGTCCCGCGGATTGTTCATCATTACGATGCTGTCCGCATATTTCTCATCCCAGAGACAATTCCAACTGGTGATCGGTTCGTCTACCATGGTCTTGTTGTAAAGGATGCCTACGGTCCCCCACATATAAGGAACTGAGTGAGAAGCATCGGGATCAAATTCTTTGACTGTATCCATGAAAATCGGGTCGATATTGGACGCGTTGGGGATGTTGTTAGTATCAATCTCCAGCAGCAGATCGTTGTCCAGCATTTTTTGAATCATATACTCCGAGGGACAGACTACATCCCAGTCTGCGGCGCCGTTGGCGATGATGGGATACATGTCTTCGTTTGTATCAAAGGTTTTGTAGTTGACTTTGATGCCGGTTTCTTCCTCAAAAATGCCGATGACATCTTCATCGATGTATTCTCCCCAGTTGTAGACGTTTACTTCTCCATTTTCACCGGCAGAAGAGCCGCCGCATCCGGCAATGGAACATACTGCCAGCAGGCAGACGCCTGCAGATAGAATTTTCTTTTTCATCATAATCATTTCCTCCTGTATTTGTACTGGTTAAAAAACCAGGAAAATGCTGTATTCAGCTTATCGTCTTCGGTCTGTCATAGACATTTCCTGCGGCCTTAAGTTGATAAAGACCAGGACCACAAAGACAGCCAGAAACATAATTGTGGAAAGTGCATACATCTCCGGTTTGATTCCTTTACGAAGCTCTGAGTAGATGAGCGTGGAAAGGGTGTCGGCTCCAAGCCCTTTAACAAAATGGGTGATGACGAAATCATCCAGTGACATAGTAAAGGACAAAAGGAATCCGGACAGGACTCCCGGCATAATATCCGGCAGTACAATGCGGAAAAATGCCTGCCCTTCTCCAGCGCCTAAGTCCAGGGCCGCTTCGTACATAGACAAGTTGAGCTGCTTTAGCCGGGGCATAACGCTTAAGACCACATAAGGAAGGTTAAAGGTGATATGTCCGATCAGTACGGTTCCAAAGCCCATTTCAAAATGAATGCCAACGATGGAAAGCAGGTTGCCCATGGTAATAAATAAAAGCATAAATGCAATGCCCGTCACGATTTCTGCATTCAGCATAGGAATGTTGACGATGCTCATGCAGATGCTTTGAGAGCGTTTTTTCATATGGTGAATGGCGATGGCAGCGGAAGTACCCAGCAGCGTGGCAATGACCGCTGACAGCACTGCGATAAGCAGTGTATTTCCAAGAGCGGCCAAAATCGTTTCGTTTTCCAGAAGCCTTTGGTACCACTTTAGGGAAAAACCGCCCCATTTGACAGAGGTCCTGGAGTCATTAAAAGACAGGACCATTAAAGTTCCAATAGGTGCATAAAGGAAGAGCACGATCAGAACTAAATAGATACGGCTTATGGTCTTTCGGATCATAATACATTGCCCTCCCCATGATCGTATTTGGAAGAAAGGATCATGCTCAGAATAATAAAGAGCATGAGGACCAGAGAGAGTCCGCTTCCCACATGCCAACTGGTGCCTTTCATGAACTCCTGTTCGATAACGTTTCCAATAAGCAGGATCTTTCCGCCTCCTAGCAGCGTTGATATGACGAAAGTAGTCAGGGACGGAATGAAGACCATAGTAATTCCGCTGATGATGCCGGGAAGACTTAAAGGAAAAATGACTTTGTAAAGAGTCTGAAAGCTGTTGGCGCCTAAGTCTCTGGCTGCATTGATGACATTTACATCAATTTTGGAGATCACATTATAAATAGGAAGGATCATAAAAGGCAGAAAATCATAAACCATGCCGAATACGATAGCGGCAGGGGTGTTGATGATCTTAAACCGCGGCAGTCCTAACATCTGGAACAGCGAGTCCAGAACGCCGTTGGTATCTAAAAGGACAACCCACGCCAGTGTCCGGAGCAGAAAATTCATCCACATGGGAAGAATGAACAGAAAAATGATAAATCCGGATCTTCCAAATCGGCTGTTTGACAAAATCAGTGCCAGCGGATAGGCCAGCAAAAGGCAGATGGCTGTGCTTAGGAAAGACAATCCAAGGGAGAGAAATAATGCCTTGGAGTGTTCTGCTGTAGCGATGGCAGCCAGGTTGGCCAAAGTAAATGCGCCGCTTTTGTCTGTCAGCCCATAGTATGCGATAAACAGCAAAGGGATGATAATAAAGGCGGCTGCCCAAATAAGATAGGGGTAGGAAAGGGATTTTCTATACATCCAGTACAACAGCCTCCTCATCCTCGGATTCCGGTTTGTTCATAATCTGTATGTTAAACGGGTCCACGTGGATGCTGACCTGTTCACCTACCGGATGCATTTTCGTACTCTGAACCAGCCATTCCCGACCGCAGGCGGTGACTTCCATCTCATAATGAACACCTTTAAAGATCAGGTGGGATACCACGCCGTCGAGTGTACCGGTGCCAGGTGTGCCAAGTTCCACATCCTCCGGACGGATGACCACATCCACCGGTTGATTGCGTCCGAACCCGGTATCTACGCAGTGGAAGACAATACCGAAAATTTCCACAACCTTATCCTCCAGCATGATGCCTGGAAAAATATTGCTGTCTCCGATAAAATCTGCCACAAATGCATTGGTTGGCTCGTTGTAAATGTCTTCCGGCGTGCCGATCTGCTGGATATAGCCCTGATTCATGACGACAATGGTATCAGACATGGTCAGTGCCTCTTCCTGGTCGTGGGTTACGTAGATGAAAGTGATGCCAAGTTCGTTTTTCATACGAATCAGCTCATACTGCATTTCCTGGCGCAGCTTTAAATCCAGTGCGCCTAAAGGCTCGTCAAGAAGCAGGATCTTCGGTTCATTGACAATAGCACGGGCGATGGCAATCCGCTGCTGCTGCCCGCCGCTTAAGGAATCGGGCATCCGTTTTTCGTAGCCGTCCAGATTGACCAGTTTCAATGCGTATTTGATCTTATCATTGATATAGGTTTTGCTTTTGCCGCTGATTTTCAGGCCGAAAGCGATATTTTCAGCAATGTTCATGTGTGTGAACAGTGCATATTTCTGAAATACTGTGTTAAGCTGCCGCTTATTTGGCGGAAGTGAAGTAATGTCCTCACCGCTAAAGATTACACGCCCTTCATCGGGAGTCTCAAAACCGCCCAGAATCCGAAGGGTTGTTGTTTTCCCGCAGCCGCTTGGACCTAAAAGGGTCAGAAATTCATTTTCATTAAAATACAAATTCAGATCATCCAGAACTTTATGCCCGTCGTAGATCTTTGTAATGTGCTGCAGATCGATCAGTCTGTTGCCCATAATGTCCGGTCTCCTTTGTAATCTGTCGTTTAAAAATTAGGCGGGGTGCTGACCCATAAGAAAACAGCGCCGCTCTTTTCACCCGCAGTGATGTAGTGGCTGGCAGAGGGAACAAAATAGAACGATTCACCCTTTTTTGCCTTGTAAAGTTTACCGCCGATATGGATGGTGATGGTACCTTGAAGCACATAGCCAAATTCTTCCCCTTCGTGGGGAGTGTCCGGATAAGTAGAACCGCCTGGCTCTAAAGTGACTCGGATAGGTTCCATGGCATTCTTTTGTGCATTGGGGATGATCCATTCGATTCGATTTTTCAGTTCGGAGTCGTATTTCTCACAATAGTCTGCGTCATGAAAGACGATCTGCTCGTCGCTGCCGTCGCTGAAAAATTCCTTCAGGTTCGTTCCTAAACTGTTAAGAATATCCACCAGCGTAGCAATAGAAGGGGAAGTCAGATCCCGTTCTAATTGGGAAATAAAACCTTTGGACAATTCACTCCGGTCCGCCAGTTCTTCCTGGGTCAGCCCTTTCATGACGCGGAGTTCTTTGATCTTCGGTCCGATATTCATGTTATGAAGTCCTCCGCTTTTAAACAAAAAGTTTAATAACACTAAACGAATTAACTATATACAGAAATAGGCATTCTGTCAATGATTTTTTGAAAAAATTTTGACAAATTCGAAGAACATGTATGTGGGGGTTCTGGGGTGGGGGATATGGAAATGTGGGATCAGATGTTTATATTAATATAAGAAGAATTGCAGATCTGTGGCGGCGACAGATGAAGAGCAGAAAATAAGAAATGAATTTTCTCAAAAAGTGTACTTTTTGGCTAATGATTATATCGTCTCAAACACGAAAAAGTTTAGCACAGTTTCACCTAAAAATCAAGAACTACTCTCTATTTTTCCAGTCAATTCCGACAAAACTCCAGCATATGGAAAGCTTTCTCAAAAAGTACACTTTTTGAGAAATACCAGCCCTTCCAAAAGACCCGTATTTCTCAGATATCGTCTGCAGGGGCCTGTAAATGCCAAAGGAAACGATATGCAAGATCATTCGTCAGTACAATAAAGAACCAATCCCGGCGGAACATATGCAGAAGCTTCAGGAAATCGCGGCCGATTACATGCAGGTAAAAAATCAGGTGTATCAGCGTTATGGCGGAATCAGAAGCCTTTCCAAGCTCTATCCGGGCTATACAATACAGAATGAGATGACAAAGAGCGGTCTTCGGGAAACCTTAGAGCTGCCTTCGGTGTATTTTTATCTGGCAGTTTTTGATGCCCTGAGGGATATAAAAAGCCGTTGGTCGCGGACAAAGGCAGCAGTTTTGAAACGGATAAACGACAATGAACAGATGTCAGAAGAAGAAAAGCATTTTGTCCGATACATATTAAAGGTCAGCAATGCTTTTGAATCCGTACTGAATCATTCGCCGCTGAAACTGCCGAAAGAGCTGCAGAAGCAGTACGACCTGCTTGCGTCTGGTGTAGATGTTAGAAAGCTTTGCAATTATGTTCGCAGACAAGTGCGGAATTGCCATGGAAAGCTCTGTGCAGATACCGCTGATGGATTTTCCATTGCAGAACGGGCTTACCGGTACGCAGATCACGGAATTTATATTTCCGTGAAAGAGAAGCGGAAACGGATTTTTGTTCCGCTGACGGACCACAATGTCTATACAAGACAGTTGTATGTTCGCCTGTATCCGGAGGAGAAGGCGCTGGAGATCCAGGTGCCAGTGGATATTCAGGTGAAAAGACATGAAGATTATACGGCTCATGTGGGAGTGTCTCTGGGGATGCGCATGATGCTGGTGACGGATGCCGGGCGAACTTATGGAGAGGAGTTCGGGGCTTATCAGGAACAACTTTCTGATTGGATTCAGGAACAGCGCAGCATTTACAGCAAAAATAAAGAGGCAAATCCCGGAAGGAAGAAATATCAGGCGAAAAAGCATCGTCTGGAAGAACAGCTTCACAGTTATATTAATCAGGAGCTGAATCGTTTTCTGCGTACAGAGAAGCCAGGTGTTGTTTACATGCCGAAGCTTCCAAAACCCGGAGGGGCAGGCCCGGTGAAACGAATCAATCATTTAGCGGGCACCTGGCAGAGAGGCTATATAAAGAATCGCCTGGAACTAAAATGCCGGGAGCAGTCCATAAGGATTGTGGAAGTATTTGCCAAAGGAATCAGCAGAGAATGCAGCCGGTGCGGAGCCGAAGGACAATGTCAGGGAGAACTTTTTATCTGTTCTGCCTGCGGCTACAGAACAGACCGAAAAGCTAATGCTGCAGGAAATACGAGAAAACGGGGCGAAAACAGATCATAGGAACCATTCTCAGGATAAGAAAAGGTGATAAGCTTTTTCTTTACCGAAAGGACCTGAGCGGTGCGTTCATGATATAAAAACACAATTACGGCATTAGAAGGCAGGGGTTTCTTTAGAAATGTCTGTGGATTGGGTATGCCAGGACCTTGTGAACATGTTCTGTAAGGGACATGATGTAGCAGGGAGCGAAGCGGCACAGGCCGCATCGCCCGAAAAGGGGCGACCAATATTTTTTATTATTTAAGGAAAATTCAATTACAACCAGAAAGACGGCGCTGCCGGCAGGAGAGATCATTATGAAAAAAGCACAGAAAGAACAGGCGGAACAGTTGGTCGGTCTCCTTGACCGGGTGCATGATGGAGTTCAAATGTCCATAGAAGCCGGACAAAAAGACAGTGCTATGGACCTTCTGGGGCAGTGTCAGGAAGGCGCGATCAGTCTGGGAGAGATGATCGAAGAAAGTGAAGGAGAAGGTTTTGTGACCGTCCGCCTTCTGGAAGAATACTGTGAGACGGTCTATCAGTTCTATGAAAAGCTTCAGCAGGGGCAGAGCATCAACGGAAGCAAGGTACACAAGAGTCTGCGAAAATCTCTGATTCAAGTGAAGAACAGTGTGAAAAATGATATTCGCGTTCGGACGGAAGCTGTCTTTTTGCCTTATAAGGCATCCATGTGGGATTCTCTTGAGAGTGTCTGGAAGGCAGCCGATGAAGACCCGGACTGCGATGCTTATGTGATTCCCATTCCCTATTATGATCGAAATCCGGACGGGAGCTTCCGGGAAGAGCACTATGAGGGTGATCAGTATCCGAAGTATGTTCCGATAACTTGGTATGGAGATTACGACTTTGCGGAACGTCAGCCGGATTTTATCTTTATCCATAATCCTTATGATGAATGCAATTATGTCACCAGTGTTCATCCTTTTTTCTATGCGAGGAATCTGAAGCAGTATACAAATCAATTAGTATATATACCTTATTTTATATTAGGAGAAGTTGATCCAAAAAATCTGGTGGCAGTGAAAGGAATGGAGCATTTTTGCACTACCCCTGGAGTGATCTATGCAGATAAGGTGATTGTGCAGTCAGAAGACATGCGGACGGTCTATATCAGTGTAATGACAGAGTTTGTGAAAGAAGCCGGCAGGGCGGACATGGACCAGAGATACTGGGAAAACAAGATTCTGGGACTTGGGTCGCCAAAAGTGGATAGGGTACTGAACACAAGACAGGAAGATCTGGTGATCCCGAAAGAATGGCAGAAGATCATTGCAAAACCGGATGGGAGCTGGAAGAATGTTATTTTCTATAATACTTCAGTGACGACGTTCCTGCAGTATGGAGCGCAGTATCTGGAAAAAATGCAGAATGTGCTTCAGGTGTTTTATGAGAACCGGGATAACGTGGCGCTGCTTTGGAGGCCGCATCCGTTGATGGAGGCGACGGTTCAGTCCATGAGGCCTGAGATAAAAGAAGAGTATACGAAAATTATAAAGAACTATCGGGAAGGTGCGTGGGGGATTTATGATGATACAGCGGAACTGGATCGGGCGGTGTCGTTGTGCAGTAAATATTATGGGGATGGGAGCAGTGTAGTAAAACTGTGTCAGGAAGCAGGGAAGCCTGTAATGGTACAGAACATAGAAGTTGACACAAATGATAAGTATATAAAAATATCTTTGGAAGATTTTATAATAGCTGGAAAGAAGATGCTCTTTCCAGTATGGGATTTTGACCAGATTTGTAGTTACGATTTAGAAAAAAAATGTACAACTAATTTAAATAAGTATATGTCTTCATATTTGGGCAGGCAGCATTCCTATAGCCGCATTTGCAATTATGAAAAGGATAAATATTTATTTGTACCATTAAGTGCGGACAACATTTTATTATATGATGCATTAAATCAAGAATTTGATGAAATAAAAATTGAAAATATAAAAAAAGATATGTCCTGTCTCTTTTTTGAGGCAGTTTCATACAAAGACTATATTTATTTAATCCCTGGAGGGTATGATGCAATTATAAGGTTTGATTGTAAGAACAAAACCGTTAAATATTATAATAAATGGATTGATATTTTACATAAGAATGGAATTGATTTTTCAGGAGTTTATTCAAGACATGGTTATGGATTGATAAGGGATGAGTTATATTTGTCTATTCATGCAACGAATTTTATTTTGAAAATAAATTTGTCCAAAGAAGAAGCAAAAACGATACGTATAGATGAAAAATTCGGCACTTGTGAATCCATTTGCAGTGATGGTACATATTGCTGGATTGTTACATCAAAAGGTATAATTATACGTTTCTATTCAGAAGGAGATAAAGATCATATACTGGAAATTAATCAATCATCAATAACGGATGTTTCCTCTCCTTTCTCAGAAATAATTTCTTTCCATGATATGCTTTATCTAATTCCTTATAATACAAATAACTTAATTGAGGTAAACAAGAAGACTTTTGATAAAAAAATTATAGAAATTGGAAATATTAATATTCAAAAAACAGCCTTGATATGTTTTTGTGCAAAAATCTACAATGATAAATTATTTATGTATTCTTATTCTTTAAAAAAAATGCTGGTTTTAGATTTGCTCAACTATAGTTTTACCTCATTTTCTGTATATGAAGATATGAATAATAACTATCTATATAATGAAATAAGATTGATGAAAAATAATTATAATAAAGATGATAATGTATATACAGAAAAATTTGGAGGAGCATTAAGAGGTTTCATCAGAGAGGCATTTGAGTCCAATATAGAATTAGAATCCTGTCACTGCATTGGAAAAGAAATTTGGAAATCAAAATGAGGAGATGATTCATTCGATGTTGAAAAGAGTATTAATTTACGGTGTTGGAAGTCTTTTTGCCAATATTAGATCAGCATAAAATTGTGCATTTATCTTGAAAATGGACTGTGAGGGAGAAGAACATCATATATTCAAAGATTTAGATGAATCCGGCTTAATAAAGAACGTTCATTTTGTTATGCTGGAATGGCATTATAATGGGGCCGAATATATCATAGATATTCTTGAAAAAAATGGATTTTCATGTTTCTCATTTCAAAAATGCTTGTGTCCGGAAATGGGACTTATATATGTGTGAAAAGATTAAGACGGCATTTATGGAAAATGAGAGATAAAAATATTCTTATATCCGTAGGAATGGGGCTGCATCTGTGTTCCGTATTTACTGAAAGGATATCTTCTAGGATACTTTAGCAAGCTGAAACAGGTGATAGTTTTCTTTTTCGTACGGATTTTTTAGATGTTTAAATTATATATGGAGAATTGAAATCATGAATTTTCAATATCAATATTTTGAGAAAGAATTTGAAAAAAGTAAAAAAGAACTAAAAAAGGCCTGGAAGCAGGGAAATATCTATAAGACACTCTGTTATTTACGATATTTGACGTGTTTTTATTACACGATTAACTATACATTATCTGATGAAGAACTAGAGGAAATAACACAGGACATCAGCTTCAAACTATTAGGGGAAACCAGGATAGAAAGGACTGATGACAATACAGTTATATTTTATGATGGATTTGGATTGGCTACAAGAGGCTTGGCAAATATATATGTAAAAGCTTTATGTGAGCTGGGATTTCAAATAGTTTGGGTTATGTACGAATGGGCATCAGATTTTGAGGAGATTCAAAATAAATTCGCAAAAGAAAACAATGTTCAATTCATAAAAGTGGCCGCAGAAAATATTCTGGAACGAATGAAAAAACTGCAAGGGATCGTGCAGGATATCTCACCGAAATATATTTTTATATATACATTACCAGACGATGTGACAGGGATAGGAGCCTTTTCGACTGTAAAAGGTGAGGCAGTAAGATTTTTAGTTGACTTAACAGATCATGCATTTTGGTTAGGAAAATGCGCATCTGATTATGTCATCGGTTTTCGCAATGTTGGTTATAATGTGGCAATTAAATATAGAAAATTTAATGAAGATCAAGTTGTGTTACTGCCCTATTATCCGGAGAAAAGAGAAAACTATTCTTTTGAGGGAATGCCATTTGACATAAAAAAACACGAGTTTGTTTTTTCCGGAGGAAGTGTTTATAAGATTGAGGGAAGTCAATTATATGAAAACATGGTTCGTTATATTTTAGATAAATATCCAGAGATATATTTTGTATATGCAGGAGATGGGAAAAGTGAAAAATTAGATCAAATAAAAAGAAGCTATGCTGAGCGTTTTTTTCAGATTAATGAGCGCAAAGATTTGGATCAAATTATGAAAAATGCAAAGTTCTATTTGTCTACATATCCAATGTTTGGAGCTTTGATGACACAATATGCAATCCAAAATAATTGTATCCCAGTGTCTTTATGCAATATGGAGAACCCTCTTGCAAATCCAACAACACTGGTAATTCATCCAGAAAAGGCGGATTATTTTTTGCCATCTTTTGATGAAACATGTGCATTTATTGATCGGATGATGAAGGACAGCAGCTATTATAGGTTCATAAAAAATGATTTAGCTGATCAAGTTATATCGGAGAAGGAATTTAGAGAAGAATTGGAATCGATTATGTTACATGGAACGTCTAAATTTCAGGGTTACAAAGAAGAAATAGATATACAGTCCTTTCTTAATATATATAAGAAAAGAGCATCAAAGGAAATCTATGTAAAGACTATTTATAATTCAAGAAATAAATGGGTATACAGAAGACATTTATTGATTTGGCTGAGAAAAAAATTAAAAATATAATTTATATAGGCTGATGAATTGGAATTCTAAAA
Organism: Lachnospiraceae bacterium; assembly: GCA_910574965.1. Classification (GTDB taxonomy): domain Bacteria; phylum Bacillota; class Clostridia; order Lachnospirales; family Lachnospiraceae; genus Hominiventricola. The sequence continues at coordinate 52,916 of CAJTDB010000004.1, forward strand.
AACATTTATTATAAGTGATTTGCAAGGTGATTGGCCTGGATATTTTGTACTGTATGTATGGTAAAGAAGAACAGGGAAATGGAGAGTTTTATGCAAAATATAAACCTGGTAAGAATGTTGGACTTTCAACAAAAAGGTGATGAGCGCGGGCAACTGGTTGTGGCAGAGGGAAGTGGGAAGGATATACCTTTTGAGATAAAGCGGGTTTTTTATATTTATGGTTCTGATGCAGATGTAGTTCGTGGCTGCCATGCAAATAGGAAAACAGAATTTGTGATGATAAATGTTGCTGGGTCAAGCAAGGTCAAAGTGAAAGACGGAGAAGGAAACGAAGTAATTTATTTTTTGGATAAGCCACACACAGGAATCTATCTGCCTACTATGATATGGAAAGAAATGTATGAATTCAGTAAGGATTCCGTACTACTTGTCATTGCCAGTGAGCATTATGATGCAGAAGAATATATCAGAGATTATACAGTTTTCGAAAAGGAAACGAAAATGGAGAAATAATATGTTTATATGCATTGCGGGAAAAAATGATATTGCTGTTAGTATACTACAATATTTAATAGATAACAATAATGGTAGATATAAAATTGGAATTGTATGTAATAAGAATGAAATAGGAAAGGATACTTGGCAAAAATCCTTGCGTGCTTTCGCACAAAAAAATCACATACAAGAATATGTGTTAGAAGAGATTTATCCTATGGAAAATCTGCTTTTTTTGTCATTGGAATTTGATCGGCTTGTAAAACCGGAAAAATTTTATGACGCACGTTTATATAATATCCATTTTTCTCTGCTGCCCAAATACAGGGGGATGTATACTTCAGCACTTCCGATCTTGCACGGAGAATGCGAAACAGGGGTGACGCTGCATAAAATAGATGCGGGTATTGATACTGGTGAGATTATTGCACAGCAGAGAATACAAATTGATAACAAAGATACTGCGCGCGATTTGTATTTTAAATATATATATTATGGTACTCAGCTAGTGCTGGATTATGTGGAGATGTTGATAAATGGAAATGAAAAAAGTGTTCCACAAAAAGAATCAGAAGCAAGTTATTATTCCAAAAGTGAAATAGGATATACCAATATTTGTATTAATTTAAATAAAAGAGCTTATGAAATACAAAATCAAATTCGCGCCTTTGTTTTTCGAGAATATCAGATACCGGAAATCTATCAGCGCAGTATACTGGATACGAAAATAACAAACAAACGTTCGAATACAAAATGCGGTGAGATTTTATTTGAAAATGATTGCGCAATGGTTATTTCTACATTGGATTACAATCTTATTTTGTATAAGGACAGATTTGATGAATTAATGACATCATGCAGAGAGGGCGATATAAAACGGGTACAAGAAATAACAGTTGTAAAAAAACATATTTTTCAGAAAGATGCAGAAGGAAATACGCCCTTAATAATAGCTGCAAAAAATAATTGTTTGGAAATTGTGCAGCATTTGTTGTTACAGGGAGTTGATATTGACGAGAAAAATTATTCTGGGAAATGTGCAGTTGATTATGCAAATGAACATTTTTTGTATACAGGGGATAAACGAATTCAAACGTTATTATGCGATTTGGGAGCAAATAATTAAAAGATAGAAGGGGATTTGCATTTTCATGGATACATCATTGGCAAAGTGTGTACACATTGACAAAGAAATTGTTATATTTGGTGCAGGCGCGTTGGGAATGTTGGTATTGGACTTTTTTCTGTTAAACAGAAAACGCCCAGTTTTAATAATAGATAATAACAAAGACATATATGGAAAGAAAAAGAAAGGGATCAAAATATGTTCCCCAGCGGAAGGAAAAGAAAAATATCCTAAAGCAATATTTGTGATTGCAAATGCAAATCATGAAAAAAATATGAAAAAACAGTTGCTAAAACTTGGAATATGTGAGAATAGTATCGTAGTTAGTAATAATGAGTGTCTTTTAAAACAGGAGATTTTAAAAAAGTCAGTTGTCAAATATGAAGATAAATTATTTATCTATGATACACCATGCGAAAAGTCGATGAAATCTAAGTGTGATCTAGTAAAAGCAAAATTAAAGGCGTTTGCTTATTCTGCTTTTATGGATCATTATTATCCTGAAAAAAAATCGAAAAAGAAGTTTGATGTATCCATTTGTGCCATTTTCAAAAATGAAAGCGTTTATCTTAAGGAGTGGATCGAGTATCACAAGATTATAGGTATACAGCATTTTTATATGTACAATAATCATTCAAGTGATGATTTTCAGTCAATTATAAGACCATATATAGATTCAGGGGAAATTACGCTTATAGACTGGCCTTATGAGCAGGGACAGATGTCAGCTTATAGAGACTGCATTAAGAAATTTAAAAAAGAAAGTCAATGGATAGGATTTATTGATATTGATGAATTTATTGTTCCCATTGATTATGATAATCTGTATGATTTTTTGAAAAAATATGAAAAGAACAGAGGGAGTGTTCTAATCTATTGGAAACTTTTTGGAAGTTCAGGAAAAATAGATCGTGATACATCGAGACTCGTTACAGAAGACTTTATTTTATGTTGGAGAAAGCATACCAATATAGGAAAATGTTTTTTTAATACATCATATGATTTTATACCTGATTATTCAAAAAACGATATGATACATCACAAAATGTGGACGGGGTATAGGGGAAAAGCGCTTCCTCCTATTAACTGTTTTGGGAAAGTTTGCATCGATGGTTTAAATATTGGGCAGGGAGATCATTTTCCTATTCAAATTAATCACTATTTTACAAAATCTGTTGCTGAATATGATAATAAAAAACGAAAAGGGGATGTTTATCATAAGAAAAATCCTCATGATGATACGTATTTTATGAAGCATGATATGAAATGTGGAGCTGTTGATGTAAATATTTATAAATATATGATACGTCTGAAAGATCATTATTATAATAAAATGGATAAGGGAGAGAATCATGGAGAATAAAGAATATATTTTATTTGGGGCAGGAGAATATGGAAAGAAGGTAATAAAAAAAATAGGGTATGAGAACATTCGATATATAATTGACAATGACGAAAAAAAACAGGGAACTTCCATTGAGGGAATAGAGATTATTTCCTTTGATGAGTATTTGAAAATGGAGGAGAAATATCCTGTTTTAATTGGAAGCGATGAAATTCACAGATACGAAATGGAACAACAACTGAAAAAAATGGGATTTGTAATTATAGATTTGTCTGGTTTCCATTCTGCCACCATGATGTACTCGTTGAAAACGCATATGACACAGTTCCTGACAAAACAGAGGATGAATGGAATGATGCAGTGGCGCACAGTGGAATGCAGGAAAGAGTAAATACATATGTAAATGCTGTGAAAGCAGATGTTCCGTTATTTAATAATATTGAGATAGAAACGATAAATCGTTGCAATGGTACCTGTTCGTTTTGTCCTGTCAATAAATTCAAAGATATAAGAGAAGAAAAAATAATGGACATAGGATTATTTGAGAAAATAATTGCTCAATTAGAAGATTTAAACTATTCTGGAAGATTAGCGTTGTTTTCAAATGATGAACCATTGCTTGATGAGCGAATTATTGAATTAAGTAAGTATGCAAGAGAACATTTACCATATGCCCAGATTCATATGTTTAGTAATGGTACATTGTTTACATTGCAGAAATTTATTGCTTTATTACCATATTTGGATGAATTGATTATTGACAATTATAGTGAAAAATTACAGCTTATAAAACCATGTAGAGAAATCAAAGAGTATGTGGAAGCTCATCCGGAGATACAGAAAAAAGTTGTAATTATATTAAGAAAACCGAATGAAATATTGACCTCTAGGGGTGGAGATGCACCAAATCGAAAGAACATGGTGTCCTATGAACATGCGGCGTGTGCATTGCCGTTTCAACAGTTAGTTGTTCGACCAGATGGAAAAGTTTCTTTATGTTGTAATGATCCATATGGAAAATGCACATTAGGGGATTTAAATCAGCAATCTATTTTAGAAGTATGGTACGGACCGCAATACAATATGCTGAGGAAATGTATAGCAGAAGGCCGTTCTCAATGGGATCATTGTCGGAATTGTGATACATTTATGCTGTTTTAGGCTAATATATGCGAGGTAAAGAGATTGACAGAAAAAGAAATTCTCAAAATTGCCCAAAACAAACTTTCAGTCATTGAAAAATTTATTTTAGGGAGAAATATCTGGATATATGGAGCAGGAACTGCAGGTCAAATCCTGGCAGACTTTTTAAATAAAAATAACTTACAAATATCTGGCTTTATTGATAAAAATACAGATAAAATACAGGATAAAAATGGCTTTCCAGTAAAGCGGATAGAGGCAGTGAATCCGAAAACAGATTACATGATAATAAGTCTTCAAAAATATGATGATACAATTGTTAGAGCTTGTGAAGCGTATGGATTCACTCCAGATGATTATTACTATTTTTTTGCAGGAGAATTATATAATAAAGAAGATATTATATATAAAGGATGCAAAGTCGGCAGGTACACATATGGATATGAGAGTCTATTGGAGTTTTATCCGATAGCAAAATCTATTGGCAGATTTTGCTCCATTAATGGAACGGCAAGGATTTGGAATAATCATCCGGTTGATTACATCTCTACACATCCATTTCTCGATCATCCTATTTTTTATCCATGGGAACAAACAAAAGAGCGAGATTTTTATATAAAAAAATATGGAAAATATTTTGATAATGCTGCTTATGAAAAGAGCGAACTTCGTAATAATCAGCCAGTTGTTATAGGAAATGATGTATGGATTGGAGCAAACGCAGTTCTATTGCCGGGAATACATATCGGAGACGGTGCAATCATAGCTGCAGGAGCTGTTGTTACGCATGATGTTGAAGATTATGCGATTGTTGGGGGAGTTCCTGCGAAGCTAATACGATACCGTTTTGAGTATGAGGTAATAGATCAACTGAAAAAAATACAATGGTGGAATTGGGATGAAGAGAAGATTAATAAAAATATCGAAATGTTCTATCAGCCTGATTTGTTTTTAAAGAATATAGATAATATTGAGATATGAGAATCAAAAAGATGTAATTAGGTGATTTATATGAAAAAAATAATGGTATTTGGCCTTGGCGAACGAGGCCGTCAGTTGATCGATGAATATTTACAGTATAATGGCAGGAATCAAATTGTAGCAGTGATTGACAATCATGCATCACAGTCTCATTATCGTGATATTCCGGTTGTTTCTCCAAAACATATCGAACATTTTCTATATGATGAGATATGGGTTTGTACCATTTATTATTCAGAAATAAAGAAACAGTTAATGGAAGAACATGGTATTCCGGAAGAAAAAATTGTTTATATGGATCCGGTTATGCCAATACTGGAAGAACGTTTGCGTGAACGATACAGAAATGTTTTAGATGGAGAAATCTCAGTGCAGGGGGATAAAAAGGCGGTACTGGATTATTTAAAACATCATCGGGCAAGGATGTATTGTTATCCTTTCTGGGATGAGTATTTCCTAAAAGAAAATACTCCTGTGTTTCGTGATGAGACATGTGGGCTGTTTTATGTATATTATGAATCAAAGCGAATGTACTTTTCAAGAATCTTTAATACGGAACAGAAAGTACGAAGCTATTTTAATGCCATTTTCATGGAACAGGACTATCGTTCACCGCATTGTTACTGGAATGATGAAGGGATGAAAAAGCTTTCCGGGACAGGGGTGGATGTTGGCGCTGCAGAAGGTATTTTTGCATTAAAAATTATTGAACAAATCGACCACATTTATTTAGTTGAAGTGGATAAAAACTGGATAGAAGCTTTACAGTATACTTTTAAACCTTATAGAGAAAAAGTTACCATGATATCTAAATTTGCTTCCGACAAAGATCAGGGAAACAGTATCCGGATCGATTCTCTTATGGAAGGAAAGACAGTAAATTTTATAAAGATGGATATTGAAGGGGAGGAACAAAGAGCACTGTATGGGTGCTGCAATGTATTAAAAAATAATCATATCCAACTTGCAGTATGTGTGTATCACAGGCAGGAAGATAACGAATGCATTGGCAACATGCTGATGCAATATGGTTATCAAGTTAGAAATTCAGAAGGTTTTGTCATATGCCAGGGAGAATGGGAGCTGGACACGGATACAACGGACTTTCGCAGAGGAATATTATTTGCAAATAAGGAAGGTTTAAGAGATGAAGTATTTAGCAATATGCATACCGAATTATAATCGTCCAGATAAACTGGAACGACTGCTTCTGGAAACGGCGGGGCAGATCATAAATAATCATTTGGAAAATTTAGTAGAGATCTGTATAAGCGATGACTGTTCAGATAAAGATCCGGTTGGCTTGGTTCGGGAAGTACAAATGAAATTTCCTAATGTATCAATTCAGTATAAAAGAAATGCCGCTAATATGGGAATGGACCACAATTTTTTAAATAGTGTGCTGCTTTCGGACAGTTTATATTGCTGGATTATAGGAAATGATGATCTTCCAGCAAAAAATGGTTTGAAAATCGTTGTAGATAAGCTGATGGAGAAAAACAATGCGGTAGATTTGTTAGTGACACCATTTGACATTGTAAATTCAAATGGCAATAAAATCAATACCGTTTATCCGTTGAATTTATGCACTGACATTGAAACAGAATTTCATACGGAAAAGGAAGAAGATCATGTCAGTTTACTGAAAAAAGTACAGCATAACAGTGGATTGTTTGGCTTTTTATCGAATGTGGTATTTAAAAGAGAGAACTGGAATAAATATCAAAACTCTTTTAAAAATAAAATGAATACCATATTTATTCAGATATATATGAATGTTCAGCTTTTAGAGGATGGGGCATTTTATTTATATTCTCCGCAGAAAATTATCAATAACGGTTCAGACGAAACAGTTAATGAATCTTTAAAGCGAATCTGCGATATATTATTGGGTTTGGATGGTGTGCTTGAGTATTTTTATCATGGGGAAATACTGCAGGAATTAAAAAGGGTGATAGTAGATGCATATATCAGCGGACTTGTATGGGATCTTCCAGACAATAATGATTATAAGAAAAAAATAAAGCAGTTGAACAGTGAGAAAAATAATATTTATAAAAAGTTTTTTTTGAGTTCTGCTGAAAGAGCGCAATTTCTTGAAAATAAAAATATAATTCTTTTTGGTGCAGGAAATTATGGAAGGAAAGCTTTCGATATATTAAACGAGTGCCGTGCAGATGTTGTTGCTGTAATAGATTCTGATAGAGAAAAACATGGGAAAAACTTTGGAAGTTATAAGATACAGCCAGTTGAAGCTATTGATTCTCTTTATCAGTCAATGCAGGCATATATAGTTGTTGCAAACCATAATAATCTTGCAGAAATGATAAATAAACTTCTAGATCAAGGATTTGACAGGATAAAACTTATTACATAATATTATTCGTTGGATATTTAGGGAGGTATTAAATGCAATTTATTAATGTTTCATATGAAGAGTTTCTGAGAAAAAAGAAAAATAAAAAAATTATTCAATTCGGTGCATCTTCTGCGTGGCATTATTATTTAAAAGTTTTTCATAATATTTCATCAGAAATATTAGATAATACCTTATTTATTGTCGATAATGATCCTTCCAAACAGGGAACTCCCTTTGTAATTGACAAAAAAAGTTTTTTGATTGAAAATGTGGAAAAATTAAAAGAGGAAAAAAACTATGTAATCCTGATTACTGTGAGTATGGCTTATCAGAAAGCAGTATGTGAGCAGTTGGCGGGACTGGAACTGCCTGAAAATATGGAATGCTATTCCTTGCCCCTTATGACGTATAATTTTCAACAGACAGACAATACCTGCGTAGATGAATATTTTAACACACATACAAACACAGTTCATAAACCAACGATTCATAGCTTCTGGTTTAGTGGAGAAGAAAAACCAGAGCTTTATAAAAGATGCGTAGATAGCTGGCATCGATTCTGCCCTGCATTTGAAATTATAGAATGGAATACAAATAACTATGATGTGACCAAAAATATATATATGCGGGAAGCATTTGAGCATCGTAAGTGGGCATTTGTGTCTGATTACGCCAGGTTGGATATTTTGTATCAATATGGCGGTATTTATATGGACATGGATGTAGAACTATTAGCTCCCATAGATCAACTATTAAAGGCAGACAGCTTTTTTTGCCGTCAGGAGGACGGTTTTCTGGAATTGGGTTCAGGATTTGGCGTATTGCCGGGAGATCCTTTGATTCGGGAAATGCTCGATACATATAAAAACAGAAGGCTGATCTTAGAAAATGGACAGATGGATAAGACGCCGCAGCCGGAATGGCTGAGTAAAGTTTTGGAAAATCATGGAATATATAAAAATCATAATTCTCAAGTTATAGAGAATCGTTTAATCCTGTCCAATGATTATATATCCAGTGCTGCCGGTGCAGATACTTTTCAGAATGCCAGATTAGGTGTTCATTGGCATCATGGAGGATGGCTGGATGAAAAGGAGCGAAAACTAATTAAAGATTCTTTTGAAGCTAAGGAAGAATTACTCACAGTCTTTTTTAAAGTATAAGGATGATGTTCATATGCGTTTTCTCCTTTTCGGTACAGGGGATTATTACAACAGATATAAAAAATGGTTTGCTTCACATGAGATCGTGGCATTATTGGATAATTCAGTGGAAAAACAACATACCATTATGGATGGTGTGGAAATATTATCACCCCAGGAAGGCATTAAACTGAAATACGATAAAATTGTAATTTTGAGTTTTTACGTGACAGAAATGAAGCAGCAGCTTATGCTGCTGGGGGTTAAGGAATCGTGTATTTGTCATTTTTATAATTTGCATCAGATACTTACATGGAAAGAACATGTAAGGCCAACACAATATTATTTAAACGCCAAAGAGATTACAGAAACAGATAAAGTTAAGGCACCTAAGATTTTGCTTCTGTCGAATGAACTGACTTTGGGCGGACCGCCGATTGCATTGTTTCATGCTGCAAAAGTCTTAAAAAAGCAGGGGTATGAAATCGTATATGCGTCCATGATAGATGGACCATTAAAAGACATTCTTTTGCAGGAAAATATTCCAGTGATCATCGATGAGAATTTGCAGATGGCAGTGATGGAGGAAATAAAATGGGTAAAAGCATTTTCGCTCATCTTTTGCAATACATTAAATTTTCATGTTTTTTTATCCAGGAGAGATACGGCGATTCCGGTCATTTGGTGGCTGCACGATGCAAGGTTCTTTTATGATGGAGTTGATCGGGAAGTAATTGGAAAGATCAGCCTGAGAAATCTGAATGCGGTTTCCGTGGGACCAATTCCGGCAATGGCGATCCATGAATTTTTACCAGAACTAAATTGCGGAGAATTATTGTACGGAGTAAATGAGAAAAAAGGTTCTGCCGGGAAAAAAGAAGATAAAATTATTCGTTTTATTACCATTGGATTTCTGGAAGATATAAAAGGACAAGATATATTGCTCAAAGCGATCCAAAGCTTGACCAATACAGACCGTCGAAAATGTGAATTTTATTTGGTTGGTCATAAAGACACCTTATTCGGGCAGCGGCTTCAAAGGGAAAGTGCAGACAGTAAGGAAATTATTTTTACAGGCTGTGTGGACCGACAAAAAATACATGAAATATATGATAGCTCAGATGTGTTGATCTGTCCATCCAGGCAGGATTCCATGCCCACTGTAGCCGCGGAAGCCATGATGCACGGCGTTCCCTGTCTGATCTCTGACGCGGTCGGAACGGCTGCATATCTTCAGGATGGCGTGAATGGTCTTACTTTCCAAAGTGAGAATGCAGAAGAGCTGTCTCAAAAGATTACATGGTGTATCACTCATTCACAGGAACTGCCAAAGATGGGCGTCTGTGCGCGTAAAGTGTATGATTTGTATTTTTCCATAAAAGTATTTGAAGAGAAATTGTTAGGGATGGTAGAACGTAGTCTGTGATGTGCAGTCCGGCTATGCAGAAAACCATAACCGAAACAGATCAAAAAGAAAGCAGGAACCAACCATGTCCGATATATCACCGGTATTTCAAAAATATAAAGGAGCAAAGATTGCCGTTTATGGTCTGAGCATGGAAACGGAGAAGCTTCTTCCAAAACTGAACCAGTCTTTCCAGGTGATCGGGCTTTTGGACGGATACCGGGAAGACGGGATGCTCTACGAAAAGCCGATCATTTCCATACGGCAGGCAGTACAGGAGCAGGTAAAGCTGATTCTGGTCGTCGCAAGGCCGGGGTCCTGCCGGGTCATCGCAAAGCGGATTGGCGGTCTTTGCATGGAGCATGGAATCGGGCTTCTGGATATCAGGGGCAGAGACCTTTGTGATTTGCAGGAGGCAGTTTATGATTTGAAACATGTTTCAGGAATTACAAGAGAAGAGCTGTTCCAAAGAGCGGCGGGCATGGACGCAGTCAGCTTTGATCTGTTTGACACGCTGGTAATGCGCCAGGTGCTGTTTCCTGCGGATGTGCTGGAGCTGGTGGATGCAAAGCTTAAAAAGCGGGGCATTTGTATCCAGGATTTTGGCAGGAAGCGGACCGAGAGCGAGAAGACGCTGTCGCAGGGGAAAGCGCCTGTACTTGCGGAGATCTATACCTATATGGCAGAGCAGTATTCCATTGAGGAGATCACACCGGAGGAACTGGCGCGCATAGAGTGGGAGGTGGATCTGGAGCTGCTGGTTCCGCGGGAAGAAATGTGCACATTTGTCCAGGAAATGATCGATCTTGGAAAGGCGGTTTATCTTGTTACGGATACCTATTATACTGAATGTCAGATCCGACAAATCCTAGAACGGTGCGGCATTTTAGATGGTGTGGAACTTCTTGTTTCTTGTGAATATCAGACAGGGAAGACGCAGCAGCTTTTTGAACATCTGAAGGACAGACTTGCAGGGCGAACGTGCGTTCATATCGGAGATGACCGAAAGGCGGATGAGGAGAGTGCGCGTCAGCATGGGATCGAAGCGTGCCCGATCTTAAGCGGGATTGAGCTTCTGGAGAAGGTCGGATATCTGGGACTTTGGGAACATTTGGAGCCGCTGTCTAACCGGGTTAAGGCCGGTATGTTTACGGCAAAGCTGTTCAACAGTCCTTTTCTGTTTGAGAATCCGGACCGAAAGCTTTGTGTGAAATCTTCCTTTGCTGTCGGATATCTGTTTTTTGCACCTGTGATAAGTGATTTTGTCCTGTGGTTTGACCGGAAGACCAGAGAAGACCAGGTAGCAAATATCTGGTTTGGGGCAAGAGATGGCTACTTGATACAAAAGCTGTATGATGAACTTACCGGGGAAAAGAATTCGGTCTATTTTCTGATCTCGCGGACAGCGGCAGTCCGTGCAGGCGTTATGGAGGAAGCGGATATTTCCTATGTGGAGGAGATGAAATTCAGCGGTTCTGTGGAGGAGCAGTTAAAAAAACGCTTTGGGATCACGCGGCCTTCCGGGAGTGCAGGGGAACGGCTGCTGGATTATAAGGAGGAAATCCTGGCAAAAGCAGAGGGATACAGAGCGAATTACAAGGCTTACATAGAGAAGCTGGACCTCCGCCCAGGTGACATCGCTTTTTTTGACTTTGTCGCAAAGGGGACAAGCCAGATGTTCCTTGGCCGCCTGGTCGATCATCCTTTGAAAGGGTATTATTTTCTCAGGCTGGAAGAAACATTTCAAAAGAAGGAGCTGCTTGACATCCGGTCATTTTACAACAAGAATGATATGGGAGAAAGTGCGATTTTTGATAATTACTATATTTTGGAAACGATGCTCACATCGCCGATGCCTTCTTTAGAAGGTTTTGATGAAAATGGAGAAGAAATTTATGCAGAGGAGACGAGGGCAGAAAGTGATCTTAGATGCTTTTTAGAAGCGCAGAAGGGAATCTGTCATTATTTTCAGACATTTCTGCGTATTTGTACGGATATAGACCAACAGACCGACCGGAACATGGATGAGGTATTTTTGATGCTGATTCATAAGCTTGCCATTTTGGATGAGGATTTTCTCCGGCTTGTGGTGGAAGACCCGTTCTTTAACCGGATGACGGATCTGAAGGATCTGATCTGATTTTGTCATTTTTTTAACAAACAGACGGTCGGTCTGCCTGTCGCCTAAGAGAGAAGAAAGCATACAGCATCTGTATAAAATCCCGCCTTTTCAGCCATACTAAATGCAGTTTTGTATGGCAGAAAGGCGGGTGTTTTATTATGGCAGAAAATCAGGACAGTCTTGAGAAATACGGGCAGCCGGAAGAGCTGCAGGATAAAGAAAAATCACATATTCAGCTTTTGACGATCATCGGAGAAGTCGAAGGACACGAATGTCTGGCGGCAAACAGCAAGACGACCAAATACGAACATGTGCTTCCCATGCTGGCAGCGGTGGAGGAGAACGAGAAAATTCATGGGCTGCTGGTTATGATTAATACTGTGGGCGGTGATGTGGAGAGCGGACTGGCGATCGCAGAGATGATTGCTTCCATTAGTAAGCCGTCTGTATCGCTGGTGTTGGGCGGGAGCCATTCCATTGGTGTGCCGCTGGCAGTTTCTACAGATTATTCTTTTATTGTGCCCACCGGGACCATGATGATCCATCCGGTGCGGATGACAGGTTTGATTATCGGAGTTGCTCAGACTTTTGACTATTTTCAGAAAATCCAGGACCGGATCAGCGGTTTTATTGTGGATCACAGCCGGATCCATAAAGAGCGTCTTATGCGGCTGATGCTGGAAACCGGAGAACTGACAAAAGATGTGGGCAGTGTTCTGGTAGGCGCGCAGGCGGTGCAGGAAGGGATTATCGATGAGGTGGGCGGTGTCAGTGAAGCCTATCAAAAACTGCGGGAGCTGATGGGCGAAACGAACGGATAACAAAACCGGCGGTCCGGCACTTTGCAATTCCCGGAAGGATATGGTATGATATAGCTCAGAAAAGCGGAAACAGGAGGATACGGGAAATGGGCGTATTAAGTGCATTAAAGCCGGAAGGCGTGTGGAAGTATTTTGAAGCGATCTGCGGGATTCCTCATGGGTCGGGAAATGAAAAGGCAGTCAGTGATTATTGTGTATCCTTTGCAAAGGAGCGGGGACTGAAGGTCTGGCAGGATGAGACATGGAATGTGGTAATTGTGAAAGAGGCCAGTGCCGGGTATGAGGACCGGGAGCCGCTGATTCTACAGGGACATCTGGATATGGTCTGCGAAAAGAAGCCGGACTGTGATCTGGACTTTGAAAAGGACGGGCTGCGCCTTGCAGTGGATGGGGACGATGTCTATGCAGAAGGGACGACGCTTGGAGGAGATGACGGGATCGCGGTTGCTTATGCACTGGCAATTCTGGATGACGACCGTATTCTGCATCCCAGGTTGGAGGCGGTGTTTACGACCAACGAGGAGGTTGGCATGGACGGGGCTTCGGCGCTGGATGTATCCATGTTAAAGGGGCATACGGTATTGAACCTGGATTCGGAGGAGGAGGGGATCCTTCTGGCGGGCTGTGCCGGAGGCTGCAGTGCCGGGATCGCTCTGCCTGTCCTGAGGGAGCAGAGGCGCGGAGTGAAGCTGCTTCTTACTGTGGACGGACTCAAAGGCGGCCATTCGGGTGCAGAGATCGATAAAGGCCGCGGAAATGCCAATCGTCTGCTGGCAGTGGTGCTGACCGAACTGCGAAAGGAGATAGACTGCGGGCTGATTCTGGCGGCAGGAGGGCAGAAAGACAATGCCATTCCAAGGGAAAGCCGCGCAGAGCTTTTGATTTCGGAAGAACATGCAGAAAATATTATTCAGAAGGCGGAAAATATATGTGCGGCTGTACAGAAGCGTCTGAAGGAGGAATACGGGATGGCCGATCCAGATCTGTCCATTTGCCTTCAAAGAAAAGGAACTGCCGAGGCAGAAGTGTTTTCGGAAGAGACATTATCCCATGCCATAACGCTGCTTACAACGCTTCCTAACGGCGTGATCTGCATGAGCAAGGATATTCCCGGTTTGGTACAGACTTCATTGAATCTGGGCGTTTTAAAGACAGAGCAGGAGGCGCTGGTGCTCCGTTATTCGATCCGCAGTTCTGTTGGTGCAGAAAAGGAAGCATTGGTAGAGCATCTGCGCCGGACGGCAGAGCAGGAAGGCGCTTCTGTAAAGATCAATGGAGATTATCCGGCATGGGAGTTTCGAAAGGATTCTCCGATTCGGAAGGACTGCGTACGTATTTATAAAGAATTGTTCGGCAAAGAGCCGAAGGTGGAGGCGATCCATGCCGGTCTGGAGTGCGGGATCCTTGCGTCGAAGATCCCGAATCTGGATTGTGTGTCCATGGGGCCTGATATGAGCGGCATCCACACGACGGAGGAACGGCTCAGTATCTCATCGGTAGAGCGGATGTGGAAGTATCTTCTTGAACTTCTGAAAAGATAATTCGGCGGAGCTGCTGCGTAGATCGCAGCGGCTCTTTTTGCTTTTTTTCTGGCTTAAAAACATCTGAACTTTTCTTAAGAATTTCCAAAGTGCCACATTTTTACCAGAAAATATGATATAAAATTTTGTAAAGGCATTCTTGACAAATAAAGAAAAATATATTATTGTATTAGATGACTAGGACAGTAGGGTATTGATACAATGATGTGTGAGGAAAGAGAGGAGTGGAGAGAGATTTTGGAGACACTGGTAGAAGTGCAGGATATGTGCAAAGTCTACAATCCCGGAGAAAATGAAGTAAGGGCACTGGATCATGTAAGCCTGAAAATTCAAAAAGGAGAATTTGTGGCCATCATTGGTCATTCCGGTTCCGGAAAATCTACTTTGATGAATATGCTGGGCTGCCTGGATGTACCTACATCCGGCAGATACTATTTGAACGGAAAAGATGTGTCCAACATGACCGATGACGAGCTTTCTGACATCCGGAATATGGAGATCGGCTTTATCTTCCAGGGATTTAATCTGATCCCAAATCTGACAGCGCAGGAAAATGTGGAGCTGCCGCTGATCTATCGGGGAGTGGGCAGGAAAGAACGGTCTGCACTGGCGGTAGAGTCTCTTGGGATTGTAGGACTTTCCCACCGGATGGACCATAAACCAAGCGAGATGTCCGGAGGGCAGCAGCAAAGGGTAGCCATTGCCAGGGCTATTGCGGCGAAACCGCCGGTGATTCTGGCCGATGAGCCTACCGGAAATCTGGATTCCAAATCGACCCAGGAAATCATGAATGTATTAAAGGAGCTGCATAAAAGCGGAAGAACCGTGATCTTGATTACTCATGATGATGAGATTGCTGCGCAGGTGAAACGGGTCATACGGATCAGGGATGGAAAGATCGAAGCAGATTTTATGAATGAAGGAGAGGCAGAACAGTCATGAAGATAGGATTGAAAAAGAAAAATAAAGGAGATATGGCGGAAGTTGTGACGAAGGAGAAAAAGGTCCTGACGCCTGCAGAAAAAAAGAAACGGAAAAAGAAAATTATTCTAGGAGTTGTGGCAGTGTGTCTGGTGCTGTTTATCGCCAGCCGTATGATGGCTCCGGAGGTTTTGCCGCCGGTAATGGTACAGACGCCTCAGATTGCAACTATTGAACAGACGGTGGATACCAGCGGCACCATCCGGACAGAGCAGAAGAAGACTTACTTCTCACCTCTAAGCGCGAAAGTATCCGAATGCAGGGTGTCTTTGGGAGATGCCGTATCTGCAGGGGATGTACTGATCGTCTATGATTCGGAAGATCTGAAAAATCGGGAGTCAGAGGCAAAGCTTCAGAATGATGAAGCATACTATACCTATCAGGATACTGTGGGAAAGAGCAATGAGGATGCGGCAGAGTTCAGCCGTTCCAGCCATGACATCGAGATTTTAGAGCAGCAGGTGGAGGACTGGAAGGCAGAAGTAAAAGCGCTGAAGCAGTACCTTACGGATATGGGATGCCATCTGCGGGATGCTACAAGCGAAGGGCGTACTACACAGGCAGAAGAGTATCAGAATCGAATCGATCAGGCTACGAATACACTAGCAGTTAAGGAAGAGGAGCTGGCGCAGTTTGAGAGTGATTTAGCAGAGCAGAAAGGTATCAAAAATTCCACGGAAGACAGTATGCTGACTGCCAATGGAAGAAAGCAGGCGGAAGCAACAAAAGAGCTGGCTGCTATCAAAGCTGAGAAAATAACGGCAGCCGTGGCACAGGTAGCGGATGGACTGAAGGCAGATTTTGGCGGTGTAGTGACGGATGTGAAGGCTGTGGAAGGCAGCGTAATTGAGGAAAGCGGAGAACTCTTAACCATTGAGAGCAATGAAGATGTATGTGTGGAGATCTCCCTTAGTAAAAGTGATCTGGAAAAGGTCCACGAAGGCCAGAAAGCCGTGATAACGGTCGTAGGCAAGGAATATGAAGGCACCGTTACAAGAATCAGCAAAACGGCCGTCAAGAATGAGAAAGGGGCTTCGGTCGTTTCCGGAGAGATACATATCGACAATCCGGACGAGGATCTTTTCCTTGGAGTAGACGCCAAAGTTAAGATTCAAGGAACGGTAGCGGAAGATGCCATCGCAGTGCCCATTGAGTCAGTGAATGTGGGCAGAGACGGAAGCTTTGTCTATATTGTGGAAAATGGTATGCTGGCAGTTCGCAATGTGGAGACCGGAATTTCTTCCATGGATGTGGTGGAAATCAAAAGCGGCCTGGACGGAACGGAGCAGGTTGTGCTGAACAACAGCATGGGTCTTCCAGAGGGAACACCGGTAACGGCAGTGGAGGGCTGATGAATGGCACAGCTTTGGGAATATATAAAAATGGCGGTCAGCAATATCCGGATGAACCGCGGCCGGTCCTTTCTGACGATGCTCGGTATCATCATCGGCGTTTCCTCGGTGATTCTGATTATGTCCATCGGAAACGGGGCGAAGGCGGAGATGGAAGAAGAGCTGACCAGCGTGGCCGGCGGACAGATCTATATTTCCGTCAACAGCAATCTGGACGGTGATAAGCCAGTCATCACCGAAGAAGACAGGGATGCGCTGCGGGAAATGGAGCATGTAAAGGGCGCCACATCGCTGACGAACCAGTGGAGTACTGTTAGTACAGAAAAGGGTTCCTTTGACGCCATCATCGACTACGGCAATCCGGACAGCGAATATACAACCAGCCCGGAAATGCTGTACGGACAGTGGTTTACCTGGGATGATTATAATGCTCACAGAGCCGTAGCGGTAGTTTCGGAGATGGATGCCGTACGGATGTTTGGCACTTCCAATGTGGTGGGGCTGACTTTTGAGCTGGACGACGGAAGCGGTATCCAGGATGTCCGGATCGTTGGAGTGAAAAAAGCCATTGAAGGAACGTTTGTCAGCTCTGGATATGGTTCTTATCTGGATATTTCCATGCCCATGACTGCGGACTGGTACTGGGCGGAATACAATGACTTTGAATCGGTCTATATTTTTGCGGAGACCGGGTATGCAAAAGAAGTAACAGAGCAGGCCATCTCCCTTTTAGAGAGCCGTCATGAGATTTTCGGTGAGGACGCGTTTATGTCCGAGGACTTCGACAGCCAGATGGCATCGGTTATGCAGGTGCTGGACATGATTACGATTTTTATCGTTCTGGTAGCAGGCATCTCTCTTCTGGTTGGCGGTATCGGCGTTATGAACATTATGCTGGTATCTGTGACCGAGCGGACCAGAGAGATCGGAATCCGAAAGGCTCTGGGGGCACGGACCAAATCCATTCTGGTCCAGTTCCTGGCAGAGTCGGCCATCATCACCGGTATCGGCGGAATGATCGGAATTACACTTGGGATTGCAGGCGCATATGGAGTCTGTTCGCTTCCCATCGTAACGTTTCCGCCCCATGTCAGTGTATCGGCAGTAGTGTTTGCGACGCTGTTTTCCTGCAGTGTAGGAATCTTTTTCGGCATCTATCCGGCCAGGAAGGCAGCACATCTAAGTCCCATTGAGGCTTTGCGCCGCAATTAAGGGCCGAAAAGAACGCATGTATGTGTACAGAAAGAATTGCGGCGGTCCGGCTGTTGGTCCCATGCTCCTATGGAGGAATCCATACAGAGTGATGGAATCCGCAGCCGGACTGCGGTATTTTTGAACAGAACATATATTCTATCCTCTTTCATTTCGAAAAACTGCTTGAACCATTTCTTATGTGAGTATATAATAGAACTTGGTAACGCGTTAAAGCAAAAGAGAAGGAGAATGGATATGTTAAAGCAGTTATCGCTGTATGTGGAAAATAAAAAGGGAGTCATGCGGGATATTACCTCGATTTTAAAGGACGAGGGAATCAATATTTTTGGTTCGGTCAATCATAATGATGGCGCGGAATATGGCGTGATACGAATGGTTGTTTCGGAACCGGAGCGGGCTTTGGAGTCGATGAAGGCAGCGGGATATATGTGCAGGATGGTGGACGTGATGGGCATCGAGCTGGCAGACGAAGTGGGCAGTCTGAACCATCTGCTGGGAGCACTTTCGGACAGCAACATCAATGTGGACTATATTTATCTGTCCTTTAACCGGGATTCTGCCAGACCGATTCTGATTATGCATGCAGCGGATGAAGATATTTATGAGGTCGAATCGTGTATGGAGGCGAAAGGCTTCACGGTGGTGTAATCTAAAAGAATGAAAAATCCGCCTGTGAAGGCATCCGTCTTCTGATGGAACAGTATTTGATAACAATTATTTTGATGGACTTTATCATAAAGGCTGCGGCAGCAGGAACGATGCCGCGGCCTTTTACCGTACTGCAAAAGGCAAAAAGTGTCATTTGATAAAAATGATGATATTAGAGATACAAATTTGATGCAAACTGGCTTTATGCTGGTATTAACCGAAGGGGGAGACAACAGATAATATGCTGAAAATACTGATTGCCGAAGACGAAGAACCGATTGCAAACCTGATTCGCTTAAATCTGACCAAGGCAGGGTATTCCTGTACTTGTGCTTATGACGGAGAAACAGCAGCAGATCGGATGGAAGGGGGGCATTACGACCTTTTACTGCTGGATATTATGCTGCCAAAAATCAGCGGCTATGAGCTGATGGAGTATGCAAAGACACTGGAGCTTCCGGTGATCTTTATTACGGCTATGGGGAGTACAGATCATAAAGTGACCGGACTGAAAATGGGAGCTGAGGACTATATTACCAAACCTTTTGAAATTGTAGAGCTTCTGGCGCGGGTGGAGACGGTTCTGCGCCGCTATAACAAGATCGGAAAGCAGATCCGCATTCTGGATGTGGAGATTGATCTGACTTCGAGAACTGTCATTCAGAATGGGAAACAGGTACTTTTGACCTTAAAGGAGTATGAACTGCTGCTGTTTTTTGCGAGAAATCCCAATATCGCATTGTACCGGGAAGTTATTTACGAACAGGTGTGGGAGAAAGAATATACCGGGGACAGCCGGACTGTAGACTTGCATGTGCAGCGTCTGAAGAAAAAGCTTTCCTGGGAAGGACATATTTGTGCCGTCTATAAGATCGGATACCGGCTGGAGGCGGGGCGATGAAATTTTTCTGGAAAATATATTTTTCATTTATGATTCTTTTGCTTCTGGCTTTCGGTGCCTTTGGAACATGGATGATCCATCTTGTTTTTGAAAAATCTTATCAGCGGGTATTAGGAGAAACGGAGCGGGAAAATCAGATGTTCCAGCTTTCTTTTGAGATGAACTTAAATGCTTTGGATGAAGTCTACCGCAATGACGGAATCATTCCCGTAACGGCGGCATCCATTATACAGAACTTTTCCGATACAGGAAGTACTTTTCGCATCTATAACAAAGAGCAGGAACTTCTGTATGAGAACAAACCGGAAATTCCTTTTCATGATCTTCTTTTGAGCTCTCTGGATTCAGAGATGCCCTGCGGATATCAACTGCAGAAAAAAGGAGAGAAGACATATTTACTCTTTGCCTGTCGTTCTGTTATAGGAAACAACACCTATTATCTGGAAAATATCCGGAACATCTCCGAAATCTATCAGGAACGAGAACTTTATTATGACTGGTATACGACGATTATGCTGATCCTGGCAGTTATCATTACTGTGCTGGTTTTCATAATCACACATATGCTGACCCGTTCCATTGCATCTTTGTCTCATACGACCAGACGCTTTACCAAAGGGGATTATGAGGTACGTGCGTTAGAGACGGGCGGTGATGAAATTGCAGAGCTTGCGCAGGATTTTAATGATATGGCGGATACCATCTCAGAGAAGATGGACGAGCTGACGCTTCAGGCCAAAAAACAAGAGGATTTTACCGCTTCCTTTGCCCATGAATTAAAGACGCCTCTGACGTCCATCATTGGCTATGCAGATATGCTGCGAACGATGGAATGCAGCCAGGAGGAGATGCTGGAAGCAGTCAACTATATTTTTCATCAGGGAAAACGTCTGGAAAGCCTGTCTTTTAAACTTCTGGAACTGATCGTGTCTGATAAGCAGACTTATGATTTTCGTCCTCTTTCTATAAAACAACTGGTGGAGGAATCTGTAAAGCTGACGGAGATCAAACGGAATGAAAAAGGAATAAGCATAGAGAACATATGTTTTGACTCGTATGTGACAGGAGAAAGAGACCTGCTGATCTCTGTTTTTACAAATCTTTTGGACAATGGACGGAAGGCAGCAGCAAAAGGCGGTTGTATTCGGATACGGGGAAAACAGTATCCGGGCCGGTATCTTCTCTGTATTATGGACAATGGATGCGGCATGGAACAGGAGGAACTTTCTCGGATTACAGAGGCATTTTACATGGTGGATAAGTCCCGTGCCAGAAAGGAAGGCGGTGCAGGGCTTGGAATGACACTTTGCAGCCGTATTCTGGCGCTTCATAATGTGCGATGGCGGATTTTCAGCCGTCCAGAGAAAGGAACTGTGGTTGCCATGCAGTTTCGGACAGAGGAGGCAGTGACGGAATGAAGACAGTAAACGTTCGATTTTTATGTTGTCTGACCGGAACAATTTTCCTGGCAGCGGGAGTTATCTTTTTTCCGCGGTATATCAGCAGGAGCCTTGACATGAGGTCCTTTGGTCAGGTAGAAATATCAAAGAGGGAAGATTTCTCTTTTTTGGAACAGGGATCCAATGAAGTGTTTGAAGCTGCAGACGCTTTTCAGTATCTGGGAAGAGAGGAAGAGAATCCTACGCTGCTCACTGTGGTCAAGGAGCCGATGCAGGTCAATGAAGACCTGCTGAATGAGGTGTATATGCAGGCTATGAGTGCATCGGAAAATGGCATGATTCCCTGGCTTGGACAAGACGCAAGAGTTAGTGGTGCGGCGGTCTATATGGATATGAACAAAAACGAGGTAGTAGAAAATGAGCTGTATATGAACTGGACGGATTACGTGCAGTTTGCGAAATATTACTCTCTGGCTTATGAATCAAAAGAAAATTCCAATAAAAAGGAACTTTTGAATTTCTGGTATGTGCGTTTTTCGGATGAAGAGCGCTTTGAGTATTCCTTTATTGTCAATGCAGTCAACTATGAGATTTATTATGCGGAGATTCACAATGCAAGCAGCCAGACGTTTGTAGATGCTTCAGAAAGTGCGAAACTTTATGGTTGGGAGGAGAATCAAAGCAATGCATTTATGTACGACTTGGGGGTTGTATTTGGTGATGGATGTGCAAATTATTACAATGCATTCGGCTATGATATTGTAAATCAGGAGTATTTGTATCAGAAAATGAACATCGTCATTCTTTACTTTGAGGAAGGAGAGTCTCTTTATATTGAAAGATCTGTTTCAGAGCGCAGCGTCCCCAATATGTATGCGGGTGTCTGCGTGGGATTTCAGGATCTGATCCGCTGGGTCCGGACACTGCCGGAAGATGAGTAAACAGGGGAATCTATTGGACACTGCATCTGCAAGAAGCAAACATGGAGGTATCAAGATATGAAATATCACACAAGAGAAAAGAGAAAACGTATGAGAAGAAGACGAATCAGACGGATGATCTGGCGTATGGCTCCTTATGCAGCCGGTATTTTGCTGGTTATGATGGTATGGAAGCTGACCTCGTTTGCAGTTCGCCAACTGTCCGGGGAAGAGGAAATCCAGCAGGAAGAACAGCTTATGGACACAGAGGAAGACGAGATGCAGGAAACCTTTCAGGAAACAGAGCCTCCTTCTTCGGCAAAAAAGGATGAGATTTTGCTGGTAAATAAGACGCATCCGCTTCCGGAGGATTATGAGCCTTCTCTGAAACGGATCGGAGATTATGGTGCGGATGTGGCAGAATCCATATATGATCCGTTGCTTCAGATGCTGGAGGACGGCAAGAAAGAAGGGCTCTCCTTCTGGATTGCTTCTTCTTATCGAAGCCCAAACCGGCAGAGAGAACTGCTGGATGAAGACATCGAGGCGCTGGTACGTCAGGGATATTCGTATTCGCAGGCGTACGAAGAAGTTACCAAAGAGACCATGCCGGTGGGCTGCAGTGAACATGCTACTGGTCTGGCAGTAGATATCGTTGCAAAAGATTATCAGCACCTGGATGAGCAGCAGGGCCGGACAGAGGAGATCATCTGGCTGCAGGAACACTGCAGCCAATACGGATTCATCCTGCGGTATCCAAAAGATAAAGAAGATATTACAAAAGTATCCTATGAGTCCTGGCACTTCCGCTATGTAGGAGAAAAAGCGGCAAAAGAGATCATGAGCCAGGGCCTCACGCTGGAGGAGTATCTGGACTCAGTCGAATAACCGGAACACTCCAAATACTTTTCCAAGAATGGTCACTTCGTCTACAATGATCGGTTTCATGGTATCATTTTCCGGCTGGAGACGATAGTGGCCCTCTTCTTTGTAAAAGGTCTTGACAGTAGCCTCCTCGTCAATGAGGGCAACAACAATGTCCCCATTGCTGGCGGTGCTTTGCTGCTGGACCATGATCTGATCTCCGTTAAAGATTCCGGCATTCACCATACTGTCCCCTTTGACTCTCAGCATAAAAGTGTCTGCATTGGGCACATATTCCGACGGGATCGGGAAATAAGACTCAATATTCTCGGCTGCAAGAATCGGCTGGCCGGCTGCTACGGTACCTACCAATGGTACATTAATCATCTCATGGCGGAGCATATAGAAATCTTCGTCCATAATCTCAATAGCACGGGGCTTAGTAGGATCTCTGCGGATGTAACCGTTTTTCTCCAGAGACTCCAAATGAGAATGAACGGAAGAAGTGGACTTTAAGTTCACGGCCTCGCAGATGTCGCGTACTGCGGGCGGATAGCCCTTGCTTAAGATTTCGGATTTGATAAAATCCAGGATCTCCTGCTGTTTCTGGGTGATCTTTCCATATTCCATAATATACCTCCTGATTTCAGTTTTGTATCGGCCCGGTAATTCCGGGCAGGTGTTTTTAGTTCCTAATTATAGTCGAACATTCGTTTTATTAATTATAGCATGGATGCCTGAAAAAAGCAAACAAATATTCGAAAGAATGGAATGGTTATTTTCACGGAAAAATAAACAAAAACTAAATAAACATTTTTGAAATGCAAACTTGCTTTTTTTCTGCAACGTATTATAATATGATTCGTACGAGGGATAAAGCCTTTTTTCTTATTATTAAGAAGGCTGTATCAAATTACGGCAAAAATATACTAAGAAAGGAAGTGTTGTTATGGGGAATCTGGGCGAGACTCTGATGGAAGAACTAAACTGCGAGACCGTATTTTCCATAGGCGGCATCGGGATCTCTGAGTCGGTGGTCGTTACTTGGATTATTATGGTAGTGTTCGTGCTGGCGTCTGTTCTGCTGACCAGAAATCTAAAGGTCGAGCATCCAGGACGCGGACAGCTTATGCTGGAATACGCGGTCACATGGCTTCAGGGAGTCGGCAAAGGGATTGTCGGAGAAGAGGGCAGGGAGTATGCTTCCTATCTGACCTCTATTCTGATTTATCTGGGGATAGCCAATCTGATCGGCATTCTCGGATTTAAGCCGCCTACAAAGGATATGAATGTGACTGCGGCTCTGGCAATCATGAGTATCATTCTCATTGAAGCTGCCGGCATCCGCAAAAAGGGCATGAAACGGTGGTTAAAGGGCTTTACGGAGCCGGTGGCTTTGGTAACGCCGATTAATGTACTGGAAATATTTATCAAGCCGCTGTCGCTGTGTATGCGGCTGTTTGGAAATGTGCTTGGGGCATTCGTCATCATGAAGCTGATTGAAAGTATTCTTCCGGTGGGACTGCCTGTACTGTTCAGCATGTATTTTGACCTGTTTGATGGTCTGATCCAGGCATATGTGTTTGTATTCCTGACTGGATTATTTATCAAAGAAGCGGTAGAATAGATACGGCATTCGACCGGAAGGATCTCCGGACACGAATGCAGAACATAATAAAAGAAAAACAGAAAATAAAGGAGAATCGTTATGTCTACATTAATTGCAGTTGGAGCAGGTATTGCAGTATTTACAGGTATTGGAGCAGGTATTGGTATCGGTATAGCCACTTCAAAAGCGGCAGAAGCAGTGGCAAGGCAGCCGGAAGCAGAAGGCAAGATTATGAAGATGCTTGTCTTTGGTGCGGCACTGGCAGAGGCAACGGCTATCTACGGCTTTGTAATTGCCCTTCTGATCATCATTCTTCTTGCCTAAGAATGAAAGAAAGGCGGACAACAGTATGTTAAGATTAGATATTAATCTGCTCTTTACGGCAGCCAATCTTCTGATCTGGTTTGTTCTGATCCGGAAATTCCTGTTTAAGCCGGTCAATACGGTGCTTAGTAAACGGGAGGAGGCCATCGCCCTTCAGTATGAGAAGGCGCAGAAGCTTCAGGACGAGGCAAAGGCAGAAAAGGATAAATGTGTTCAGTTTCAGGCACAGATTGAGCAGGAGAAAGCGGCAGCCGTCACAGAAGCGCAGGAAAAGGCGCGGACAGAGTATGACCGGATTGTGACAGATGCCAGGGATAAGGCAGAGCAGATCGTGGAGGCATCCAGAAAAGAAGCAGAGCTTGAGAGAGCGCGTATCGTGGGAAAGGCAGAACAGGAGATTCGTTCTGTAATCATGGAAGCGGCTGCAGGCTCCATGCAGTCTGCCGGAGGAGACCATGCACTCTATGACCAATTTTTGACAAAAGCAGGTGAGACCCATGCAGAATGACAAATATATGGAACAACTGGCCCGGATGGAGGTAAAGCCTGAGGCGCTTCTGTCTGCTCTGGACATTTTGAAGACGGTCCCGCAGCTTCAGACCGAGCTGGAAAATCCCGCCCTATCCAGAGAGAAAAAGGAGACGATCATCCAGAAGATCTTTCCGCAGGCATCCAGAGCCTTTCTTCTGACGCTTGCCGAGGAAGGAGCACTGGGGGCTTTCGAAGAGCTTATCAAAGAATATACAAGCAAACCGGAGGCAGAACGCGGACCTCTGGAATGTGTGCTGGAATACGTGACGGAACCGGACGAACATCAGTTTGCAGGAATTCAGTCTTTCCTGAAACAGAAGTATCCGGGAAGAGTGCTCTCTGTTCAAAAGAAAGAGAATCCGTCCCTTGGCAGCGGCTTTGTTCTGCGGGCAGGTACTGAGGAATATGACTGGAGCCAGGAAGGGCGCAGACGGCTTTTAGAGGAGAAGTTAAATGCACTGAACGTTACCGGAACAGAGTCTTTGCTGGCTCAAAAAGGCATTATCAGTATCCTAAAAGGGAGTCTCGAAGAGATCGATATTGAGAGCCAGGAGATCGGTATCGTCAGGCGGGTAGGAGACGGCATCGCTTATATTGACGGTGTGGATCATGCGATGTACGGAGAGATCCTGATCTTTGAAAACGGCCTAAAAGGTATGGTGCAGGATATCCGCAAAGATGAGATCGGCTGTATTCTCTTTGGAAAAGAGACCGAGATTTGTGAAGGAACCAAGGCAGTTCGGACCGGACGTATGGCAGGTATTCCGGTAGGAGAAGGCTTTATGGGCAGGGTTGTGGACGCTCTTGGAGCGCCGATAGACGGAAAAGGCCCCATTGAAGCTTTTGACTACCGGCCGGTGGAGGAGCCGGCTCCCGGCATCACGGACCGAAGCCCGGTGGATACGCCGCTGCAAACGGGTATTCTTGCCATCGATTCCATGTTTCCCATTGGACGTGGACAAAGAGAGCTGATTATCGGCGACCGGCAGACGGGCAAAACCTCCATTGCTACAGATACAATTCTGAATCAAAAAGGGAAAAATGTCATCTGTATTTATGTGGCGATTGGACAGAAAAATTCCACGGTTGCCAAAATGGTACACACGTTCGAAAAATACGGCGCTATGGATTATACGATTGTACTGTCCGCTTCGGCCAGCGATCCGGCACCTCTTCAGTATATCGCGCCTTATTCCGGAACGGCGCTGGCGGAATATTTCATGCACAGAGGCCAGGATGTGCTGATTGTCTACGACGATCTGTCCAAACATGCAGTGGCATACCGTTCTTTGTCTCTGCTTCTGGAGCGTTCTCCAGGACGGGAGGCTTATCCGGGCGATGTATTTTATCTGCATTCCCGTCTTTTGGAGCGTTCGAGCCGGTTAAGCGACGCACTCGGCGGCGGTTCCATCACCGCTCTTCCGATCATCGAGACGCAGGCGGGCGATGTGTCGGCCTATATTCCGACGAATGTGATTTCCATCACGGACGGACAGATTTTCCTGGAGAGCGATCTGTTCTTTGCCGGTATGCGCCCGGCAGTCAATGTAGGTCTTTCGGTATCCCGCGTAGGCGGCGCCGCTCAGACGAAAGCGATGAAGAAAGCTGCCGGCAGTATTCGTATTGACCTTGCACAGTATCGTGAAATGGAAGTATTTACCCAGTTCAGTTCGGACCTGGATGCAGTGACGAAAGAACAGCTTCAGTATGGAAAAGGGCTGATGGAGCTGCTGAAGCAGCCTCTGTGCGAACCCATGTCTCTTCATGAGCAGGTTATCACACTTTGTGCGGCCAGTCATAAACTCCTGTTAGATGTTCCGGTGAAAGAGCTGAAACGTTTTCAGAGAGCTATGCTCACCTGGATCGATGAGCATTATCCGCGGATCGGTGACGAGATCAACCGGATACAGGTTCTTGATGAGCATCTGACTGACGAGATCATTCGTGCGGTGAAAGAATACAAAGAGCAGGTGGTGAGATAGGATGGCAGGTCTTCGAGAGATCCAAAGCCGGATCAAAAGCATCCAGGATACAAGGAAGATTACCAATGCCATGTATATGATCTCTTCTACAAAGATGAAGAAGGCAAAGCAGGCGCTGGAAGCCACTGAGCCGTATTTCTATACGCTTCAGTCAACCATTGCCAGAATCCTGCGGCATCTTCCGGAAATGGAGCATATGTATTTTGAAAAGCCGGAGGTCAAACGTACACGGATTGGTCTTCTAGTCATTACCGGAGACAAGGGACTTGCAGGCGCCTACAATCACAACATCCTGAACCTGGCTCAGAAATTTCTGGACAATACAGAAAATCACGTAAAACTGTTCATAGTAGGAGAACTGGGACGGCAGTATTTTACTTCCAGACATATTCCCATTGAGGAAAACTTCCGCTATACGGTTCAAAGTCCAAACTTTAACCGGGCCAGATGGATCAGTGAGAAGATCTTGGAACAGTACCAGAACGGAGAGTTAGATGAAATTCATGTGATCTATACCCGTATGGAGAACAGTATGCAGAGCGTACCGGAAGATGAGAGGCTGCTTCCGATCAGAAGGCCTTGTCTGGCACACATTCCGGCAGATGTCTATCAGGAAGAATTTTTCATGATCCCGTCTCCGGAAGAGGCAGTGGATACGATTATTCCTAATTATATAACAGGATTTATCTACGGAGCACTGGTTCAGGCATTCTATACGGTGCATAATGCAAGAATGATTGCCATGGAAGCGGCAACAAACAATGCAGATGAGCTGCTCCGTGATCTGAAGGTCATGTACAACCGTGCCAGACAGGCAGCCATCACACAGGAGATCACAGAAGTGTGCAGTGGAGCCAAGGCGCAGCGGGCCAAAAAGGACGCACAGAAATAGTTTATAGAATGGAATTATAATATCAGCAGCATTCTGTACAGCGTGCAGGGAAGAATGCTGCGGAACTTCAATATCAGCAGCATTCTGTACAGCACGCAAGGAAGTTTTCGGTCTTGGAGAGACGGAAAACTTTCTTGGAGATAAGGTGTTGGGAAGAATGCTGCGGAACTTTAATATCAGCAGCATTCTGTACAGCACGCAAGGAAGTTTTCGGTCTTGGAGAGACGGAAAACTTTCTTGGAGATAAGGTGTTGGGAAGAATGCTGCGGAACTTTAATAAGGAGCACAGAATGGAAAAAGGTAAGATCATACAGGTTTCAGGCCCGGTGGTGGACGTATGGTTTGAAAAGGGCGGCCTCCCTCATATTAAAGATGCGCTTACTGTTGAGAATCACGGAGAAATATGTGTGATGGAAACGGCAAAGCACATGGGGGACAATGTGGTACGGTGTATCATGCTGTCAGCCAGCGAAGGACTCTGCCGTGATATGGAAGTGACGCCGACAGGAGAGGGCATCTCGGTTCCGGTGGGAGAGAACGTTCTTGGAAGGCTTTTTAACGTACTTGGACAGCCGGTAGACGGCGGGGAAGCAATTTTGGACGGCGAGCGGTGGTGCATCCATCGGGAACCGCCCACTTTTGAGGAGCAAAGTCCTGTGGTGGAGATTTTGGAGACGGGAATTAAGGTCATTGATCTTCTGGCGCCCTATGCCAAGGGCGGCAAGATCGGACTCTTCGGCGGAGCGGGTGTTGGCAAGACCGTTCTGATTCAGGAACTGATACGGAACATCGCCACGGAGCACGGCGGTTATTCTATTTTCACCGGAGTAGGAGAGCGTTCCAGGGAAGGAAATGATCTTTGGAGCGAGATGAAAGAATCGGGTGTGCTGGAGAAGACCGCACTGGTGTTCGGACAGATGAATGAGCCGCCAGGAGCCCGTATGCGTGTGGCGGAAACTGGACTGACCATGGCAGAGTATTTCCGTGATGAGAAAAATCAAAACGTACTGTTGTTTATCGACAATATTTTTCGTTTTGTGCAGGCCGGTTCGGAAGTGTCCGCACTGCTTGGGCGAATGCCCTCGGCGGTAGGTTATCAGCCTACACTGGCAACGGAAATGGGAGAGCTGCAGGAGAGGATCGCTTCCACGAAAAACGGCTCGGTCACTTCTGTGCAGGCAGTGTATGTGCCGGCGGATGACCTGACGGACCCGGCGCCTGCCACTACATTTGCTCATCTGGATGCCACGACGGTGCTTTCCAGGAAAATTGTTGAGCAGGGTATCTATCCGGCAGTGGATCCATTAGAGTCCACCTCCCGTATTCTGGAAGTGGAGGTCGTAGGAGAGGAGCATTATGAGACAGCCAGAAAAGTTCAGGAGATGCTCCAGAAATACAAAGAACTTCAGGATATCATTGCCATCCTCGGCATGGAAGAGCTGTCGGAGGAAGATAAGCTGACCGTGAGCCGTGCAAGAAAGATCCAGAGATTTTTGTCCCAGCCTTTCCATGTGGCAGAGAATTTTACCGGAGTTGCGGGTAAATATGTGCCGCTGAAGGAGACGATCAAAGGATTTCAGGCCATCATTTCCGGAGAGATGGACAGCTATCCGGAAGCGGCATTTTTCAATGTAGGTGCCATTGAAGAGGTAGTGGAAAAAGCAAAAGCCATAACGGCTTCTGTACAGAAGGGATGAGAATATGGCGACATTTCATCTGAAGATCATAACCAGCCGGAGGATCTTTTATAACGGAAACTGTCACACACTGATTATACCGGCATTGGACGGAGAAAAGGCGGTCATGGCTCATCATGAGGAAATGATCATTGCTATTAAGCCTGGAGAAATGCGTCTGCGGTTTGAAGAGAACGGGGACTGGCAGTATGCAGCTATCGGGCAGGGTTTCTGTCAGATTGCCAACAACCGGGCTACGCTTCTGGCAGACTTGATCGAACGTCCGGAAGAGGTGGACGCAAATCGGGCGAGGGAAGCGCTGGAAAGAGCCCAGGAGCGTATGCGTCAGAAGCAGAGCATACAGGAGTTCCATATGACTCAGGCGGCTATGGCGCGGGCGCTGGTGCGGCTGAAAGAGACGGAACGTTATATACAATAAGAACATGAGACCGGGGGTGCACAGGATACAGCCCCGGTTTTTTCGACAAATGCTTCTGATACTTGTCAGATATGACCGAATATGTTAAAATTTCTACAAAAGGTATATGATGGGGGAAGAAGCATGGTAACAATCAAAAATATGGCCGATATGCTGGGACTCAGCACCACAACGGTATCCAATGTCATTCATGGCAAGACAAGCGAAGTTTCCCAGAAGACGGTAGCACGGGTGGAAAAGCTTCTGGAGGAATATGATTACGTTCCGAACATCAGTGCCCGCAGTCTGACCCAGAATTGTTCCAGAATTATCGGTGTAGCTATGAAATGTCGGAAAGATAAATATGAAAATATGATTGCAGATCCTTTTTTCGGGGAACTGTTAGGGGCCATTGAGGCGGAAGTCCGTGCCAGAGGATATTATATTATGATCTATACGGCAGACGATATCCGGGAGATCCTCAGAAATGTGCTGACCTGGAATGTGGACGGACTCATTCTGATCGGAATGCTTCACGATGATTTTGTACAGGTGAAGAGCCGCTATAAAAAGCCCATGGTCCTGATCGACAGTTATGCGCCAAGAGAAGTAATGAAGTATGTGAATATCGGTTTGGATGATGAGCGCGGGGCATATGAAATGACGAGCTATCTTCTGGAGCAGGGGCACACGGCTATTGCTTTCCTGGCGGATAATATGGAAGGAGTAGATTATGTTCGCTATAAAGGGCATCAGAAAGCCATGGAGGACCATGGACAGAGGACTCAGGAAAAGGATCTGATTATCATTCGTCCGGGAATGATGGAACAGGAATCCAGCCTGCGGGAGATCTGGGAGATGTCTAAGGACTATACGGCATTTATGTGCTGTTCGGATTATTACGCGGTGATGCTGATGAATTATCTAAGCGATCATGGTGTACGAATACCGGAAGACTTGTCCATGACCGGCTTTGATGATAATCTTATGTCCAGAATCGTTCGGCCGGCTCTTACGACGGTCCGGCAGGATGTGACGCAGAAAGGAAAGCTTTCTGTAGAATATCTGCTGGGTATGATTCAGGAAACAGAGCCGCCGGAGTGGAATGTCCGTCTGCCGGTGGAGCTGGTGATCCGCGGCAGCGTTCGGAAAATTGGATAAAGGAATCTGTACAGGGGTACCGCAAAATGTGGTGCTCCTTTTTTTGTAAAAAAATATACGGTCAATCTGACGAAACCATAGGACATATGTTCGCAGATAGCACAAAGGAATGAAAAAAAATACAAAAAATACAGTCCTTATGGGCAAAAGGTATTGCCATTTGGTAAAATTGATGGTAAAATACAATACATAGACCTTATGCGCAAAAGGTAATTTAAAAGAAGGTGTCATACAACACATTATAAGGAGGAAACAATGAAAAGAAAAGTAATTGCGGTACTGTTAGCATCAATGATGGCATTCGGACTGGCAGCGTGTGGTGGTTCAAACGGAGGAAATTCTGACGCAGGTACGTCAGGCGACGCAGCAGGCGACACCACAGAGAGCGGAACTTCTGAGGGGAGCACTTCCGCATCTGGTGATACGATTCGTTTGGTCAATGGTAAAATTGAGATCGATGCACAGTTAAAGAAGCTGGCAGAGATGTACAAGGAGGAGACCGGTGTTACTGTAGAGATCGAATCTATGGGCGGCGGAATTGATATCCAGGGTACCCTGAAGGGTTACTATCAGGCAGGCAATATGCCGGATATCTTTGTAAACGGCGGTGCTACAGACTTCGGCAACTGGGAAGGTATGCTGGAGGATATGAGCGGCGAGAAATGGGCTTCTGATACGGACGCAGCCTATGTAGATGAACAGTACGGGACGATCGGTTTCCCTTATACAGTAGAAGCAGTTGGTCTGGCTTACAATGCGGACATCCTTGCAAAAGCAGAGATCGATCCGGCAACGCTGACTGGACCGGATGCAATCAAAGCAGCATTTGAGACACTGGAGGCAAAGAAAGCAGATCTTGGCATCGACGCAGTGGTTGGCTATTGTGCAGAGGCAACAAACCTGTACTGGTCCACTGGAAACCATGTATTTGCAAACTATATCGACGGCGGTCTGAAACGTGAAGATACGACTTACATCGATATGCTGAATGACGGCGGAAAACTGGATGAAGCACGTCTTACAGACTTTGCGAACTTTGTGGCACTTCTGAATCAGTATTCTGATCCGGCACTTCTGGTATCCGGTACATACGATCAGCAGATCCTGAACTTTGCATCGGGCAAATATGCATTTGTCACCCAGGGTTCCTGGATTGGTGCAACCATGACAACAACAGACGCAGAAGCTTATTCTGCAGCAGGCAACTTCAAAGTTGGTATGATTCCCTACGCGTTCCAGGATGGTATGGATACGATCCTGACCAATTCTCCGTCCTGGTGGGCAGTGTTCTCTGAGGGCAACAAAGATGCAGCGAAAGCATTCCTGCAGTGGTGTTCCGAGGATAAAGCACAGCAGGTACTTGTAGAAGAAGCAGGCTTTATCAGCCCATACAAATCCTGTACTTATGTAGCATCTGATCCTTTCGCTCAGACAATCATTGATTATCAGACCGCAGGCAAGACTTCCGCTTGGCATTGGCTTGGTATGAAAGAAGGTCTGGCTCAGAACTATACTGGTCAGGTGTTCAACGATTTCGCAGCAGGCAGACTGGATGCGGCTGGCTTTGTAAAGACCATGCAGCAGGTAGTTCAGGCGTGCTATGCAAACTGATGATTTCTGAAAACAAAATATAAGAATACATCAATGGACAGACTGGACGGCGGGTCATTGCCGCCGCCCAGTCTTTTTTAAAAAATAAATTCTGTCCAAGAGAGAGGGGTTGTAATATGTCTGAAAACTCAACGAGCAGAAAAATGCTGTCTCTTGCTCTTCTGATCGCCGGTGCGGCAGGTCTGGCGGCAGCTTTATTTATGGATTTCAGCGGCAGCGGAAGTCCCGTCAGAGGTCCTCTGCTGATCCTTGGTGCAGTCGTCTTTTTATTCGGACTGTACCTGTTTCCAACAGTGGAGCATCATCGCAGCATCATTAATTTCATTTTCCTGTTTCCGCTGCTCTTTACCTTTGCAGTTACGGTAATCATTCCGCTGCTTCTCGGTGTTTTCTATTCATTTACAGACTGGAACGGGATTAAGTTCAACCAGTTTGTCGGCTTCAGCAATTATACGTCTATGTTTAAAGATCCGGCGTTTATCTGGTCCATCCTGCTTACTTTCCTGTTTGTAGTATTCAATATCATACTGGTTAATCTAGTAGGGTTTTCGCTGGCGCTTCTTTGTACCAGCAAGCTGAAGGGCGTGAATTTCTTCCGTGCCTCCTATTTCCTTCCAAACCTTATCGGCGGTATCGTGCTTGGCTATATCTGGCAGTTTGCATTTAACAATGTGCTGGTTCAGATTACGGCTAAAACTATGGGAATGCAAAGTTCCATCCTGTCAGCCACGAATACGGCCTTTGCGGCTATTATTGTCGTTTATGTCTGGCAGTATGCCGGGTATATTATGCTGATTTACGTAACGGGACTGACGACAGTGCCAAAAGACGTGTTAGAAGCGTCCCAGATCGACGGCGCCAATGCCTTTACGACATTGATGAAGATCAAGATTCCCATGATCGCATCTACGATCACCATTTGTACTTTCCTGACGCTGACTTCTGCGTTTAAACAGTTTGATGTCAATATGGCATTGACCAATGGTACCGGTTCTGTGGCAGACTTTATGGGAAGCTATCTGACCAACGGTACCCAGATGCTTGCACTGAACATTTACAATACAGCTATTTCCAAGAACAGCTATGCTCTTGGGCAGGCAAAGGCTGTCTTCTTCTTTATCGTGCTGGCATGTGTATCCATTATCCAGGTTCGTATTTCTAACAGCAAGGAGGTGGAGATGTAATGGAAATGAAGAAATCCAGAAAAATCATCCTTACAGTTGTCGGTATTATTGTAGCAATCTATACGTTGTTTCCGTTCTATCTGGTTGTAATGAACACCTTTAAGAATGCGAACAACATTGTAGCAGACCCGGTAGGTTTCGGCGGTGTCAGCGTCTCTCAGCTTATGGCAAACCTTTCGGCCGTGGTCAATAACTCCAACTTTAATTTCTGGTATGCGTTCGGCACATCGGCAGTTATTACCATTCTTTCCTTAGTCCTTCTGGCTCTGTTCGGAGGTATGGCGGCATGGGTCATCTGCCGGAACAAGACCAAATGGTCCACCGTGATTTATATGACTTTTATTGCATCTATGATTATTCCGTTCCAGGTTGTTATGCTGCCGCTGATTTCTACCTTCCGTGATGTGGGACAGTTTGTGGGACTTTCTCTTCTGCAGTCCATCCCCGGCATCGTGTTCGCTTATTGTGGATTCGGCGGTGCGATGACCGTATTTATCCTGACCGGATTTATCAAAGGTATTCCTTATGAGCTGGAAGAAGCGGCTGCTATTGACGGCTGTTCTCCGGAGGGAACATTTTTCCGGATTATTTTCCCGCTGCTGGCACCGGTTATTACGACGGTTACCATCTTAAACGGAATGTGGATCTGGAATGACTATCTGCTGCCGTCCCTGATGCTGGGACAGAACGGAAAGGTAAAAACGCTTCCGGTGGCAGTGCAGGCATTCGTAGGCTCTTATGTAAAACAGTGGGATCTGATCCTGACGGCAGCGCTGCTGGCGATTATCCCCATGGTTATCATCTTCATCGTTGCTCAGAAACAGATTATGAATGGAATGGTGGAAGGCGCTATCAAATAAGTATTTCTTCTTTCTGAAAGGCGGTTGCTATGAACCTGTTTGATATGAACGGCCCTCTGATGAACGCACTTCGGAAGCTGGCGAACATCTTTTTGTGCAATATTATGTTCTGCCTTTTTTCCCTGCCGGTTATTACGGCTGGGGCTTCCCTTGCAGCTTTGTATGCCTGTATACAGGCAGTTCTGACAGACGATGAGGATGATGTAATCGTAAAACAGTTCTGGAATGCTTTCCGGCAGAATTTTGCACAAGCGACGGTGATCTGGCTTTTCTGTCTTCTGGCATTCGTATTTCTGGGCATCTATCATCTGATTGTTTTCAGTATGGGCGGAGTGCTTGGAAAGGTATACAGGATCAGTTTTTTTCTTATGTGCATCCTGTTTCTGTTTGGGTTTCAGTACCTGTTCCCCCTGCAGGCCAGGTATAAGAATAAGGTTATGGATACTTTGAAAAATGCATGGCTTCTCAGCATTGCTGCCCTGCCCTGGACGCTTCTCAGTATTCTGCTTACGATGTTCGCGGTCTATATCTCCTTCTTTATGGATCCGAAGGGAGTAAATCTTGCCGTATTCTTATGGGGAACGATCGGATTCGGCCTGGTCGCCTACCTGAACAGTTATCTTTTTTTCAGGGCTTTTCGTTTGATTGACCCTGAGAAAATGGAAGTGAAGACACATACCGTTCCAAAAGAGGCATTGTTTATTGATGAAGAACACAGGACCACAGAGGTTCTGTATCAGGAGAGCAGCTATTCCAACCCGGATTGGAATCGTCAGAGTTATCCGGGAGGAGGGAAAAGAAGATAATTTGAGTTTGGAGGAAATATTATGGCTTCGATTCGTTTTAAAAATGTAACAAAAACTTATCCAGGCGCAAGTTCACCGGTCGTTCCGAATCTGAATCTGGATATTAAAGATAAAGAGTTTATTATCCTGGTAGGGCCGTCCGGCTGCGGAAAATCTACAACGCTGCGTATGATCGCAGGTCTTGAGACGGTATCCGAGGGAGAATTATATATTGGTGACCGGGTTGTGAACAAGGTTCCGCCGAAGGATCGTGAGATCGCAATGGTCTTCCAGAATTATGCGCTGTATCCGCATATGAATGTATACAAAAATATTGCTTTTGGTCTGAATCTTCGCAAGGAAGACAAAAATGAAATCGACCGCCGGGTACATGAGGCGGCTAAGATTCTTGACCTGGAACATCTGCTGGAGCGCAAACCAAAAGAGCTTTCCGGCGGCCAGAGACAGCGTGTGGCACTGGGACGTGCCATGGTCCGCAATCCTGCGGTATTCCTTTTGGATGAGCCTTTGTCCAACTTGGACGCAAAGCTTCGGGCAACCATGAGAACGGAGATTGCCCGTCTGCATCAAAGACTGGATACGACCTTTGTCTATGTCACTCACGACCAGACAGAGGCTATGACCATGGGTGACCGCATCGTGGTTATGAAGGACGGAATCGTACAGCAGTTCGATACCCCTCAGGTGCTGTATGACACACCGGTCAATCTGTTTGTGGCCGGATTTATCGGAAGTCCGCAGATGAATTTTATCGACACAGTCATTCAGAAGGAAAATGATAAACTGTATGCTGTAGCAGGAAAGAACAAGCTGGCAATTCCGAAATTTAAATGGGAGGCACTGGCTCCGTATGTGTCCAAAACCGTAGTGATGGGCTTCCGTCCGGAGGATTTCCTCACAGAAGACAAGCGGACAAAGGACAACAGTATGTCTGTTGAGATGAGCTTTAGCGAGCTGCTGGGTGCAGATTACAATCTGTATATGTACTTGGGAGAAACCCGCATGACGGTAAAAATCCCGGCTACAGGCAAACGTCCGGAGAAAGGACCTTATGAGATTGCTGCCAATATGGAAAAAGCGCATTTCTTTGACCCGGACAGCGAAAAGGCGATTACTCATTAAAAACAGAGATGAAAAACAGCATTTCAGGGCGAAATGCGGAACTATAAAACAGCAATTCGCTCTGAAATGCCGGAAAGATTTTATGGCACGAAGTGACAGAAAATCTTTCCAGACAAGGGGCATTTCAGGGCGAAATGCGGAACTATAATAGGAGGACTTTAAAATTGGTCGACTGGCTGAAAAATGCGATATTTTATGAGATTTATCCCCAGTCCTTTGCAGATACCAATGCGGACGGAATCGGGGACATTCAGGGGATCATCGATCATCTGGATTATATTAAGGAGCTGGGCTGCAATGCCCTCTGGCTGAATCCCTGTTTTGAATCCCCGTTTCTGGATGCGGGATATGATGTGTCTGACTACATGAAAGTAGCGCCCAGATACGGCACCAATGCGGATTTAAGACGCCTGTTTGATGAGGCGCACAGTCGTGATATGCATGTCATGCTGGATCTGGTGCCCGGACACACATCCTGGGAGCATCCCTGGTTCTGGGAGTCCATGAAACCGGAGAAGAACTCTTTGTCCGGACGCTATGTGTGGACGGATGATGCATGGAAAGATTTTGACGGCGTCGGAAGCGTCAAAGGATTTCTGCGGGGCATGAGCGATCGAAACGGCAGCGTAGGCGTCAACTTCTATGCGCACCAGCCCTGTCTGAACTATGGTTTTTATGAGATCAGCGATCCGGCATGGCAGCAGCCGATGGATTCAGAGGATGCTCTGGCAACCCGCGAGGCGATTAAGGACATTATGCGCTTCTGGCTCCAGATGGGCTGTGACGGCTTCCGGGTGGATATGGCAGGTTCCCTGGTGAAAAATGATCCGGATCAGGAAGGCACCATCGCTCTCTGGCAGGATTTCCGGGATTTCCTTGATAAAGAATTTCCGGATGCGGCTATGATCTCTGAGTGGGGACAGCCGGACAGAAGTCTCCGTTCCGGATACCATATGGACTTTATGCTTCATTTTGGTCCCAGTCATTATACTGATCTGTATCATGGAGACGATCCCTGGTTTACCCGCAAAGGAACCGGAAATGCCAAAGATTTTATTGACTACTATAAAAAATGCTACGAGCCTACCAATGGAAAGGGCATGATCTGCGTTCCTTCCGGCAATCACGACATGGAACGCCTTACCAAATGGCTGGATGAGGAAGAAGTCAAGATCGTGTTCGCTTTCCTTCTGTCTCTTCCGGGTGCGCCGTTTATCTATTATGGCGACGAGATCGGTATGAAATATCTGGCCGATGTGGTATCGGTGGAAGGCGGATACATCCGTACGGGTTCCCGCTCCCCCATGCAGTGGAACAGCGGACTGAATGCCGGATTCTCCGACGGGAAAGCAGAGGATCTGTACATCCCCATCGATCCGTCTGACGATCGTCCGACGGTGGAGAAAGCACTGGCAGATCCCAATTCTATCTATCATGAAGTAAAGAAGCTGATAGAGATCCGTAAATCCATTCCGGTGCTTCAAAGTGAAGCGCGGATAGAGTTCCTGTACTGCGAAGACCATGCATATCCGCTGGCTTACCGCCGTACCAATGGACAGGATTCGGTGCTGATTGTCCTGAATCCCTCAGGAAAAGAGGCGTCCTTCCCCTATGACGGAGTTCTTGGAGAGACCATCTACCAAAACGGTGGCGAACTGAAGTTCGAAAATGGAGCGCTGACAGTTCCCGCGGCAACGGCAGTATTTGTCCGGGAGAAAAGATAACAGATAATAAATAAGAAGCCGGGAATCTGATATGGATTCCCGACTTTTTTATTTAAGAAATCATAGAATTGTTTTTTACATCTCCAGCACAAGCACCTGATATCCCTGCAGGCGGATGATACCCTGTTCATCAATGAAAAGCTCCGGATAATTATTCAGCAGCACCTTCAAAGGCTTTGAGAGAAGCGTAACGGTCTGCTCCTCTTTCTGATAGTTTCCTATGACATAAAGGGTCTTGTCAGCTTTACGGCTGTAGGCCATCAAATTGTGCTGTTCTTCCCAGAGCGGCTTAAGCGCGCCGTATACGACCGTCTCCTTATATGCAGGGTCTTTCCTGAGGGCAATCAGCTTTTTATAAAAGCTTCTGACAGAATCCGGATCCTCCATCTGAGCAGAAACATTGATGGAAGTGTAGTTTGGATTCACCTTCAGCCATGGGGTTCCGGTGGTAAATCCTGCATGAGCCTTGTCGGACCACTGCATGGGCGTTCTGGCATTGTCACGGCTGTATTTGGCAGCCACATGCAGTGCTTCCTCCGGAGTAAGTCCTGCATCCAGTGCAACCTGATATTCATCTTTGGTAGAAATGTCGTCGATCTCGTCAATGGAGGCAAAGGGCACATTTTCCATACCCAGTTCCTGGCCCTGATAGATGAACGGCAGTCCCCGAAGCATAAAGTTCAGGGCAGCTAAAAGCTTCTTGCTCTTTGGACAGCAGTCTCCTTCCGGAATATACCGGCTGACGCCTCTTGGCTCGTCGTGATTTTCAATGATGTTTGACAGGAATCCGACGTCCCCTACTTTCTTCTGAGACTCAAAGCAGCATCTTTTGTAGTCGTCCGGCGTGATGGTCTTGGCATCGTACCAGCCTTTGGAGCTTTGGCCGAAGATCGTTTCGTTAAAGTCAAACATGCTGGAGAAGTAGCCGTTGTCTCCGATAAAATCCGGGAGTTCTTCGGGCTTTTCGTCAAATACTTCCCCTACGGAAAATGCGTCGTATTTCTTGAAAGTGCGGTCCCGCATCTCTCCTAGAAATTCGCCGATACCTTTTGCTTCTTTTAACATAGCCTTGATGGAACAGAGTCCGTCTTCCCGGTCCGGCTCGTAATTTTGGAACGGGAAGGCCTTTTTGATATTGATGATGGCATCAATTCGAAATCCGCCCAGTCCCCGGTCCAGCCACCAGTTGATGTTCTTGTAGACTTCCTCACGTACTTCCGGATTTTCCCAGTTGAGATCCGGCTGTTTTTTGTGGAAGACATGCAGATACTGTTTATTGGTTCCCGGAAGGTCCTCCCATACGGGGCCGCCGAAATACGAACGCCAGTTCGTGGGAAGCTCTCCTTCTTTTTTATCTCTCAGATAGAAAAAGTTTCCGTATTTTCCGTCTGGATCTTCACATGCCTTTTGGAACCATTCATGTTCATCGGAACAATGATTCACAACAAGGTCCATCAATATGTACATGTTCCGTTTTTTTGCCTCAGCGATCAGACGATCCATATCTGCAAGGGTTCCAAATCGGGGATCAATATTATAATAATCCGAAATATCATATCCCTGATCCGCCAGCGGCGAAGGGTAACAGGGCGAAAGCCAGATGATGTCCACTCCCAGATCCTGCAGATAGTCCAGCTTACTGATGATGCCCGGAATATCTCCGATCCCGTCTCCGTTAGAATCATAAAAGCTTTTCGGATAAATCTGATAAGCTACTTTGTCATGCCACCATTTTCTTGTCATTTGCTCATACCTCCGAACGAATTATTCTATGCATATTTTATGACTAAATGATAGGACTGTCTTCCGTTTCCATGATAAAAAACTGCGGTATTATGACATTTTGGAAAAGGAATGATTTCAAAAAAGTCCTTCCCTTGTAATATCATTTAACCATTTTCCGCTTCGATAATGCCGTATCACCCAGGGCCATTTGACAAACTCGTCTGTACAGAGCAAAAAATATACCCACATGACCGGCAGCCGCAGGACAAATGCTGCCAGAAATCCAAGAGGAACCGCATATCCCCACATGTCAATCGTATCGCATAAAAATCCAAAGCGGCTGTCCCCGCCGGCCCGGAAAACACCTGTAATCAGCATGGAATTTACCGCAATGCCCATGACATAATAGGAGTTGATATAGAGCATAAAGCGAAGATAATACATTGCCTGCGAAGTAAGATCCGCGTAGTGCAGTACAAAAGGCGTGGCAGCTAAGATAATCAGTCCGCCGATGGCTCCGGTAAGTACGGTTAATCCCATAAGTTTTCTGGCACCGGACCGGGCTTCTTCCAGATGCCCTTCTCCGATCATATTTCCTAAAAGGATACCTCCTGCGCTGGCCAGGCCGAAGCAGAGAATTGTACCGAAGTTTCGGACTACGATGACAAAGGAGTTGGCTGCCACCACATCCGTTCCCAGATGTCCGAGGATTACGGAATAGAGAGAATAGGCGGCGCCCCAGCTAATATCGTTTCCAAGGGCAGGAAGAGAAAGCCGTACAAAATCAGAGAATAAAAGCTGGTTTCGTACGAACAGAAAGCGAAATCTCAGCTTGACATCCCGGCTTCGAAGGGAGATCAGAAAACAGGCAGACAGCTCGACGGCACGGGAGAGGGAAGTGGCGATGGCCACTCCGGGAGCGCCCAGCTTCGGTGCACCGAACAGACCAAAAATAAATACGGCATTCAAACATATGTTCAGGGAAAAGGCCAGCATGTTCATAGCCATGCTGACGGCCACCCGTCCCACGCTTCGAAGGGCGGCAAGGTATACTTCGGTAATTCCCCAGCATAAATAACTGACACTCATAAAACGCAGATAGGAAGCGCCTGTAAGGATCAGTTCCTGATCATCGGTAAAGATGCGCATCATCCCTTCCGGTACCAGAAGTGCGGCTCCGGCAAAGAGAATGGAAAAAAAGAGCGAGAAACGAAGGGCAATTCCTTCTACTATATGTATGGCCTGCATGTCTCTTTTTCCATAATACTGGGCGCAGAGCATGGTGATTCCGGTGCCCAGGCCGTAGTAAATCATAAAAAGAAGGTTGGCGTACTGGGAAGCCAGAGAGACAGCGGATATGGAGGATTGTCCTACATAGTTCAGCATAACCACGTCTGCGGAGCTGACGGCGGCGCTCATCAGATTTTGAAGGACAATGGGCAGGACTAAGTGAAAGGCCTGCCGGTAAAAAGAATCTGGTCTAGTTACAGAATGGGGCGTCATCTGGATACCTCCTTTGGCATCAGCCAGAAATATAGTTCTATTTTATGACTGTAAATGGTTCCTGTCCTCTGCTTCTATGATAAAATACTGCGATTTCATGACATTTTGAAAGGTCACGACGGATCAAACGTATGTTCTTTCAAAAGAAACTGACGGCGGTGTTTAAGAGGTGTCGTATGGGTCTGTTTTTTGAACTCCCGCAGGAAATTTCCCAGATTGTTGTAGCCGCATTCCAGACAGATTTCCATAACCGGCAGATCCGTCTCTTCCAGCAAATGCAGAGACTGCTTGATCCGGTATTCGCTGACATATTCCATAGGAGAGCGTCCCAGGGCTTTTCGGAAGAAACGGCAGAAATACTGCTCATTCATATTGACAACAGCGGCAAGATCCCGGATGTAGATCTTTTCCTTATAATTTTCCCGGATATAGGTCAAAGTTGCCTTAATCCGCTCCACCCGTTTGTCGTAGTTTTTCTCTACGGAAGTAAAGAGCCCATGGGAAGACAGCAGGGCAAAAATGCGCAGAAGCGCGGATTTGATATATAACTGGCTGGTCAGATCATCCGTAACGATGCCCCGTTCCGGTGTTCCTTCATCAATAAGCCGGCGGCCAAAGGCGTGCAGCAGTTCCTCGAAAGCCTGAAGAACCGGAAGAAAGGACGGATGATCCGGCGTAAGACAGCGGGGAAGTAAAAGCTTCTGGTCCCGGAGGGGTTTCATTAACTGCATCCAGACAGCATCATAGGCGTCAAGGCCCAGTATTCCTGTGTCAAAGACAACGGCATCCTCTCCGGAATCACAGACCTTTTCTGCTGAAATGCTGTGTAGCTCTCCCGGATTGATAAAATACAGGCATTCGGATGAGATGCCAAAATGTTCCATATTGATTTCAAGATGAAAATTTCCGCCGAAAAAATACAGAATTTCCACTTCGTTGTGCCAGTGGTGTTTTACGAGTGTGCCCTTTTTTACTGCATGGGTCTGATAGACTGCACAGGGAAATCCTTTTGTGCCGTGGGGGCCGGCTTCCTTCAGAGCCGGCAGCGGGGGATGTTGCATGGTCCATACTCCTTTTCTGTTCTGACTGCATCTATCATATCGCACAATAGAGGATCGTGCAACTGCCTGCTGCCCGTTCGCAGACGGCGGAAACATGCAGGAAAGGATTGTCACCGCTATGCAATCATGGTAAAATAGAACAAGAAAAACAGGCAGTACAAATGCCGGGAAAGGTGCTGAGACAGGATATGAGAGCAGGAGGAATATTATTGCCGATCACAAGTCTTCCATCAAGATATGGGGTCGGATGTTTTTCAAAAGAGGCGTACGAGTTTGTGGATTTTCTCGTGGAGGCAGGACAGCGATACTGGCAGATCCTTCCCCTGGGACCTACAAGCTATGGAGACTCTCCGTACCAGTCTTTTTCCACGTTTGCAGGAAATCCGTATTTTATTGATCTGGAACAACTGATTGAGGAAGGCGTGCTGACAGAAAAAGAGTGCAGGGCGTGCGATTTTGGCAGCGATCCGGAGAAAGTAGACTACGGAAAGCTGTATAAGAGCCGTTTTCGGCTTCTGCGCAGTGCCTATGAGCGAAGCCATGTGGAACAGAACGAAGAATTTCATGCATTTTTGGAACATGAACGGTACTGGCTTAAAGATTACGCCATCTTTATGGCGGTCAAGGACCGTTTTGAGGGGCATTCCTGGAACGAGTGGGCAGAAGATATCCGTCTGCGCTTTGCGTACTCTCTGGATTATTATCAGAGGGAACTGTATTTTGATATCGAGTTTTATGAATACATGCAGTTTCTATTTTTTAAACAATGGAAAAGCCTAAAGGAATATGCCAACGGAAAGGGCATCCAGATCATTGGAGATATTCCTATCTATGTGGCTTATGACAGTGCGGATGCCTGGGCCCATCCGGAGCTGTTTCAGTTTGACGAACAGAGACAGCCTGTAGCAGTGGCCGGCTGTCCGCCGGACGGCTTTTCTGCTACCGGACAGCTCTGGGGGAATCCTCTCTACCGCTGGGAGCATCATCGGGAAACCGGGTACGGCTGGTGGGTTCAGCGGATTTCCAAATGTTTTGAATTATATGATATGGTGCGGATTGATCATTTTCGGGGATTTGACGAGTATTATTCCATTCCTTTCGGACAGGAGACAGCGGAATTCGGGCATTGGGAGCAGGGACCTGGGATTGATCTGTTTCATGTGCTGCGGCAGAGACTGGGCGACCAGCCGATCATTGCAGAGGATCTGGGCTATGTGACGCCGACGGTTAAGCGTTTGGTTCATGACAGCGGCTATCCGGGTATGAAAGTGCTGGAATTTGCCTTTGATTCCAGGGATTCCAGTGATGCCAGCGACTATCTGCCCCACAACTACATTCGAAATTGTGTTGTGTATACAGGAACACACGACAATGAGACCGTTCTTGGCTGGCTTGGAAGTATTGAAAAAGAAGAAAAGCAGCGGGTGCGG
This sequence comes from Lachnospiraceae bacterium, assembly GCA_910574965.1. Lineage (GTDB taxonomy): Bacteria > Bacillota > Clostridia > Lachnospirales > Lachnospiraceae > Hominiventricola. Next base: position 97,296 of record CAJTDB010000004.1, read on the forward strand.
GAATATTTGGACCGGCCGGATGATTCGAACCGGGAGCTGGCTATCCAGCTGATTCGGGTGGCAGTTGCCAGTGTGGCGGATCTGTGCGTAATTCCCATGCAGGATTATCTGGGGCTTGATAACCGTGCGAGGATCAATCAGCCATCTACTCTCGGCAAGAACTGGAAATGGAGACTTCAGAAGGCTTCTTTGACCAGCCGGATGGCCCAGGATATTTGTCACTTAATGACTTTATATGGAAGAAACTAAATGAAAAAGAGCCTTTGCGGAAGATTTCCTTCTTCTGCGGAGGTTCTTTTTCTGCGCTTTTTTTCATATGTATGATGGGAATGGGGGAATTGTTATGCCGTTTCTGGATACGCTTGAAAAGGGAATTGCAAAGGCTAAGGATTTTGGGGAACGAAACAGGCTTTTGGGAGAGATTAACGTGCGGGAAATGCACAAGAAAGAATGTCTGACCGCTTTAGGAGAGCAGTATTATGATGCTCTGAAACACGGAGTTACGCCGGACTGTTCTGTCTTGTACCAGGAACTTCAGACGGTGGATCAGGAGCTTTGTATTCTGCAAAGGGAAATGCAGAAGCTTAGCAAAACTTTGGTCTGCCCAAAATGCGGGGTGAAGCTTTCGGCTCCCTGCGCATTCTGTCCGGCGTGCGGAACGAAGCTTCAGAGGAAAGACGTCTGCCGATGGTGCGGTGCGGCGCTGGACGAAGGGGCTGATTATTGTGTAAACTGCGGGCAGCGGACGGCAGATTCCAAAGACAGGAGCGTATAAAGCCATGTATTGCAGCAAATGCGGAAGCAGGATTCCAGGAAATGCCAGGTACTGTCCAAACTGCGGAACCAGGCAGACAATGGGTGTTACATTGGAAGAGAACATATGTTCCGACAAAGACCAGAACAGGGAGCAGGGCATACAAAAAGCCCGCAGGAGAGGAAGACGTCTTGGCAATCTCCTTGTGAGCGGAGCGGCGCTTTTGATTTTGTTTGCGGGAAATGAGAAAGTTCCGGACAACATTGCCGGTACGGCATTTGCAGCAGATGCTTCCCGCTTTACGATACAAAATGAGAAGGAGATGGTTATCTGCGACAGGCAGGGGACCATGTGCAAAGTGGACGTTCCTAAGAAGCTTCTGTACAGCGGGGACCGAAGGCAGATGGCCTATGTGGACCGGGACGGAGAACTGTATGCGTTAGACCATCTGGATCCGGTTTTTGTAGATGACCATGTGACGGATGCAAAGCTGTCTTTTTACGGGGACTCTGTCGTATATGTGAGAACGGCAGAAGACCGGGGAGAGGAGCTTTGTATTTATAACCGGCAGACGAAATCCATAGAACGCCTGGAGACGGAGGGGTGTACTGCTTTTGCCGTCTCGTCTGACGGACAGACGGCTGCTTTTCTGGAGGCAGAAGGAGGCGGTACGTTGTCTCTATGGCCGTGCAGGGGCACAAAGTCAGAGGTTGCCCAAAATGTGACAGCACTTCTGGCTGTGCCGGACGGAGGTAATAAAGTTCTCTACCAGAGCTTTGGAAGGCAAATATGTTTTTATGACGGCAGGGAAGAAAAGGAACTGTCATCCGGGGATGGGAACATATGTTTGCTTACAAATGAAAACCAGACCGAGTTTCTTTATACAGAAGGAAAAAGAGCCTGGTATTATTGTGCGGGAATGGAGGAGCCGACCCGTTTAAGCGGTGTGAAAGGAAGCGTGCAGACGGACTGTTATCCAGGAGATACGGCATACCAGCAGGAACAGGGACTGATTCTTGGAAGAAGGACACTGAAGCAGATGGCCTTTGCCACATACGATCCGGATGGCAGCAGCAGACTTTACTATCTGGACTGGAGAGGAGCACATGCGGAGACGATCATGAACCGGGCAGACCAGTTTTGGATTGCGGGAAACGGACGGTCACTTCTCTGTCTGTCGGAACAAAAACTGTACCGAATCGATGATGCCGAAGATCCTTCCAGACGGGTCTGTCTGAGCGGAGAACAAAAGGTCTGTCAGTTTGCGGCAGATCCTAAGTTTCGGAATGTCTGGTTTGCTACGCCGAATCGGGAGCTTTATTTTGTGAAAAAGGGAGAGTGTGTCCGTTTGACCGGTGAGCTGAACCGGCTTCAGGGTCTTTTAGAAGACGGTGTACTCTTTCTGGAAGGGCAGGACCTGTATTTTGCAGACGGGGAGGAAAAGACGCTGATACAGACGGCGGTGGAAGAAGTATGGATTCAGGAACAGAACTATGCCGTGATCGATACGGATGGAGAGCGGTATTATCTAAAAGACCTGAAAGATGCCGTATATTTGATGGGAAGCAGGTAGGGAGGCGCATTTGACGCTTCCCTGGTTTTGTGCTATATTTTTTCATAAAGAACAGAGCCGGGTGCGGGTGCGGAAAACACCGAAGAACCGGACAGGAGAAGGAGTGCGAAGAAAATGGCATCGTATGATTATCGTGCAGTACTGGCGTTTGAAGAGCAAAGGGAAAAGGAGCGAAAGGAAAGGATCCAAAGATTGTCCGGACCGGACAAAGTGCTGGCAGAGCATATCGCAGAAGGAAAGCAGATCACTTTCCGGGATCTGTATGGAGAGGACCTAAGAAAAGCGGATCAGAAGCCTTCCCTCTGGTTCTGTCCGGACGGAAACATATGTTCTGAAGGACCGCACCAGGCACTTCTGGATGTGTTTGTGCCAAAAGACCATCAGCATTCCTATCTCTACATCATCGACAAGCTGAATCGCTTTCCATTTACGAGAGGGAGCGGCCGAAGGTGTGTGCGCACAGCCGGGTACGCAGTCCAGATTCCACTGGTATTTTCCCTGCTGAAAACGTACGAACTTCTGGCTTTCTGCGGGGGAAAACTGGAAGATTATCTGTATAGGCGTCTGGACAATTCCATGCTGGAATATATCCATTACTGTGGTCAGAACCAGGGGTTTAGCTATCTCTACGCGGCTGAAATCGATCAGGGAAATGATGCGGTTTTCAAAGCGCTAAAGGATCTGATGTTAAGTGAGAACAACACAGCCTGTCTGGAATGGAATATGATTCTTGGGATTTTGCAGTCAGACAGTGAGGAGCTGCAAGAGCTTCTGGGAAAGCTTTTAGTGGCAGCAAGTCTTCAGGAAGGACTGCGTCAGGCTGTCTGTGAAAATATGGACTCCGGGACGCCGGAAGCATTTTTAAGGCTTCTGAAGGTTGTGGAAGACCATGATCTGCTTCGTTTTTCGGCAGTCAAACGGGCGGTCTTTGTCTGGATCGGGATCTTTGACGGATCCAGTGTGGAGCGGATCAGCAAAAAGCTGCTTCATCTTATGGGGGAATGCCTGCGGGACCGGGCTTTCTGCGAAAGTCAGCTTTCGACGGAGGATGCTGTGGCGATCAATACTGCCCTCTGGGCGCTTGGCTTTTATGAGGCAGAGGATGCGGTAAAAGCCATAGAAGCACTGATCGATCATGGAACGAGACATCAGAAACTTGCGGCTTCCTTTTACAACCGATGTCTGTACAGCAGCGATCTCAGGCGAAAGGCAGCAAAAAAGGTCCTGGCAGAACACGGGGAGGATCTGGAGCTTGCGTCAGCATATCTGGATGCCTTTTCTTCGGACATAAGAGGATGGCTCCGGGAATCTTTTGAGGAAGATCACATTTATTATACCGCTTATACGACTAAGCTCCATACACCGAAGAAACCGGTGCTCACCCGATATTACAAAGACCGTCAGGAAGCAGAGAAGCTGTATGCTTGTTTTCAGAAGATCGCAGACCGTCTGCCGGCGAATGGCATCCGGCATGAGCCCTTTGTCTTTCCGTGGTTTTATATGGAATTACATCCGTCTGAAGTGCTGGCACAGATGGCATTTCTTGCATGGCTTTTGGAGGATGAGGAAAAGATCACAGCTATGGCGGCCTGTCTAGGAGAGATTACAGACGGGAATTTGCGTGTCCGGCTTATGAACCTGCTGCTCTGTAAGCCTTCCTGCCAGGAACAGAGAAAACTGGTCATAGGCTATATGGGAAATACCCACACGCAGACCTCTTGTCTGGCCGTTCAAATTGTGAATCATTTAACGATCCAGAAGGACGAGTATTTGCTGCTGGAGGATATGCTTCGGTTTAAGAGAGCGCAGATTCGGGGAACACTCATCACACTTTTGATGAAACAGACGGACGATCAGATAGAGGAGAGTCTAAAACGTCTGTTGTCCGACAAAAAAGAAGAGAAGCGGTGTGCCGGGCTGGATATGCTTATGCGGCTTTCCCGCGATCCTGAGCGGGCGGCAGGTTACGAGCGGGTCCGGGGACTTTTGTCCCTGGTGAAGAAGCCGACGGACAAGGAGAAGATCCTGATTCGGGAACTGGAAGAGGATACAGCAGAACAGACAGAGCGAAAAAAGGGTTATGGAATCTACAATCCGGAGGCATTGGAGGAACTGTTGTACCCGCTGCCTAAGAGGACGCTGCCGGAGCCGGAGGAACTTTTTAAAATCTGTATGCCGGTGTCGGAACAGGAGGCATTTTCCATCTTTCATAAAGCGGACCGGCTGTTTGAAGAACATAAGGACTATGAATATACAGCTTCAGACGGAGAGAAGTATCTTCTGGGAAATGACTATAGGTATACGAAGGAAGGGCTTCAGATCAAAGGATTAAGGACGTCTCATGATCGGCTTGATGCGTATCCTCTGCCGGAGCTGTTCCGGGATTTTTATGAGAAAGAGATCAGGGATTATCGTACGTTTACCGCACTGCAGGCGGTTCTGCTGCGAGGCTTTGGCGCTGTGATGGATGCAGAGAAACCTTATTACGAACGTATGTTTGGAAAGATGCCTTTTACAGAAGAGCCGCTGAATCTGGATTATTTATACCAGATCCGAACTCTTTGGGCGGTCTATTACTGGCAGTTTCTGGACCAAAAAGCGCTTTTTGAGACAGGGCTTCAGGTTGTGGCTTCTATGAGTACTTTTGTCAATCGTGACAACTGTCAGTTTCATTATCAGTCGGTGGGATGGGGCGGCCATGTCAATGATGAGATCAGGCTGGCCAGTGAAATACGGCTGTTCTACCGGTATTTTGAAGGGCTTCCGTACTGGGAGACGGATGAACAGTTTGTTCAGGCTTTTGATATAGCCTGGGAATTTGAAAAGCGCTGCCGGGAGGGAAGGGCAAGAAGAGATTTCTATCATCTTGGTTCCAGGATCGGCTCGGAACTGCCGGTGACCGGGATCTGCCCTTACTGGTTTTTAAAAGCCTTTCATATGGGGCTGATTACAGAGGACAGCCTGTACAAAGCCGTTATGGAGTATTTTGCCAGAGAGGACGTTCTAAAGGTTTTGTGTGAGGTGAAAAAAGGAGAGGCTGTGAAACCTCTGAATGGCCGGATCATGAATATCTTTTTCGGAAAGGAAAGGGCCAGGAAAATCTACGAGACGAAAGGAGCATGTCTGGCAGAGGATGCCTGGGAAGGTGCACTGATTCGGAAACTGTACGACCAGATTGTTCCTGCGATGGCGGATGCGGAGCTTCGAAGAGGCGAGGCGGAGACGGAATTTTCCTGGGACATGCGGGGAATTACCTATATCTGCGGTACAAAGTATCTGGTCCGCATTCTGATGGCTCTTGGAAAGGACAAACTGGAAAGAGACGCGTATTATTCCTGGTATTACGGCAGCCCAAAAGTGACAAAGAGAGAGGTGCTCTGCCAGCTTTTAAAGGCTTCCTATCCGGCGGCTTGTGAGACGGGTGCGGATCTGAAAGAAGCGGCGAAAGATGCCCGCATCCGGGAGGACCGCTTTGTAGAGGCGGTCATGTACGCGCCTCAGTGGATTCATGTGATTCAGGAGTATCTGGGCTGGGCCGGGTTAAAGAGTGGCTGCTATTATTTTATGGCCCATATGAACGAACGGTTTGACGACCAGAAGAAAGCAGTGATAGCCAGATATACGCCGCTGACGCCGGAGGAGCTGCAGGAAGGGGCTTTTGATGCGGTCTGGTTTGAGGAAGCCTTTGGACTTCTTGGAGAGGAGCGTTTTGACAGGCTGTATGAAGCAGCCAAATATATTTCTTACGGCCAGAAACATTCCAGGGCCAGGAAATATGCAGATGCGGCAAGAGGAAAAGTATCCCTCCCGGCTTTAAAAGAGGAGATCGAGGCAAAGCGAAATAAAGATCTGCTTATGAGCTATGGACTGGTTCCCTTCCGAGAGGACCGGGAGCAGGATATGCTGGAGCGTTATCAGTTTATTGAACAGTACCGGAAAGAAAGCCGCCAGTTCGGCGCCCAAAGAAGAGCCGGCGAGGGGAAAGCAGCGGATATTGCGCTGGTCAATTTGAGTGTCCGGGCAGGTTATCAGGATGTGACCCGTTTGAAGCTGACGATGGAAACCCGCCTGGTGGCTACCGCAGCGATTCTGATGGAATGGACGCAGGTGGAGGATATGGAACTCTGCCTGCATGTGGATGAGGATGGAAAAAGTCGGATCTTATGCCGAAAGGATGGAAAGGAGCTGAAATCCGTCCCGTCCCGGATCGGAAAACATCCTCATGTCCTGCAGTTGAAAGAAGCCCATAAGAGCCTGAAAGAACAGTATCAAAGAACCCGTCGGATGATGGAAGAAGCCATGGAGAACGGCGACTTATTCCGGGGGCAGGAGCTTTACGGTCTGTTCTGCAATCCGGTCGTAGGTGCGATCTTACGCCCGCTTGTATTTCTGTCTAAGGAGAAGACGGGCTTTCTGACTCTGGAAGGAAAGACGCTATGGCTGGAGCAGCCGGAGGGAGAACGCATCCGGCTGGCAGATGAAGATATGATTCAGATTGCCCATCCGCTGCATCTGTATGAATCGGGTGTCTGGCATAAATATCAGAAACATATGTTCGAACAAAAAATCCGTCAGCCTTTTAAACAGGTGTTCCGGGAATTGTATGTGAAGCTTCCGGAAGAGCTGGACCAGAAAGCGTCCCGAATGTTTGCCGGCAATCAGATTCAGCCTCAGAAAACGGTCGGCTGTCTGCGGGAACGCCGCTGGGTGGCTGATTATGAGGAAGGACTGCAGAAGATTTACTATAAAGAAAATATCGTGGCCCGTATTTATGCCCTGGCGGACTGGTTTTCGCCCAGCGACATCGAAGCCCCTACACTGGAATGGGTGGAATTTTTTGACCGGAAGTCTTTTGAGCCTCTGACCATTCAGCAGGTGCCGAAGCTGATCTACAGCGAAGTGATGCGGGATGTGGATCTGGCAGTCAGTGTGGCCCATGCAGGCGGCGTAGATCCGGAAACCAGCCATTCAACCATCGATATGCGTCGGCGGATCGCAGAACTTAATCTGTCTTTGTTCGGCCTGAAAAATGTAACGCTGAAGGACAGTCATGCGCTGATCCAGGGGAAACGGGCTGTGTACAATGTCCATCTGGGGAGCGGCGTGGTCCATCAGGAAGGCGGTGCCATGCTGCATATTCTGCCGGTTCACAGCCAGAAACGGGGGCGGATCTTCCTTCCCTTTGTGGATGAGGATCCGAAGACGTCGGAGATCATGTCCAAGATCATACTGTTAGCGGAAGATCAGAAGCTTAAAGATCCGACGATTCTTAGTCAGATCCGGTAGAATTTTCCTGCGGCCTTAAGTTCCCTGCCCATCCGGTCGAAATATAGGTATAGGAACTGTTTGAAACAGCAGCATGGAAGTCAGGAGGTGACCTGACGTATGGAGATTTACAGTAACGTATACCAGTATTTGAAACAGAATCGGATGGAAGGACTTCTGGGCCTGAAAAAGTCCGGTGTTTATCAGTGGACGGATAAGCTGGATGCCAATGGGCCTTTGGGCAAAGTGCTCTCTGCGGGGATGCTTGGCAGCGAAGACAAAGCAGTGAAGGAAAAGCTTGCCAAGATTCGGGCAAAGCTGCGTTCAGGTGCCAGACTGACAGGGGAAGAGAAAAATTTTCTGCAGACGCACGATCCGCAGCTCTATCGGAAAATAACAGCACTGGAAAAAGAAGAAGCCGCTTATGAAGAGCGTCTGAAAAAATGCAGCACAAGAGACGAGGCAGAGCGGGCCAAGACCGAAAAGTTAGGGCAGATCGCCGCGGATCTGAAGCAGGAAGATCCGGAGTTTTCCATGCTCCGGCTGACCCGTATGCAGGACGTTGAGAAGAAAACGGCGATAGCAGTTTCAAGAAAACCCTGGCAGCGGGAGCTGAATCAGAAGAAACTAGAAGAACGCAGGCGCATTCGCAAGAAAAAAGAGGAAAAGGCCCGTCAGGAAAGAGCCAGAAAGAAGCGCAGAGAAGAGGCAATTCGAAAAGAGAAGATCGAAGAAGAACTGAGACAGGAAAAGATTTGGAAAGAAGAGCTGATGGCGGACAGGATTGAGGAGGAAAACGTGAAGGCGGATATAGAAGAGCAGATGTTGATGGAGCAGCAGGAAGCGGAAGATCTGGAGAGCGAGTGGAGAATCGGAAGGGAGATCGTGGAGGACCAGATTGCCAAATTCATGATCGCAGCCGGGATGATGGATCTGCAGGCTACGAGACTGCAAGTATCAGATTCCCAGGAGAATCTGGAGGAAACCGTTGTTCTTCCGCCTTCCCTTGGAAGTTCTACCGGATATGCTGCTTATCGGGCGGCTGCCTGTATGCCGGAGTTTGAGGCACAGAAGGAAGAGGAGAAGAAGCTTCGTGTCCGCAGGGCGTAAAGAGGAAAAGGGCTGATATGAAGGAATTTGCATGGCACGGCTGTACGGTTCGGATTACGAAGAAAAAGGTGCGCAATACCAATCTTCGGATCCGGCCGGAGGAGCCGCAGACGATTCATGTCTCCATTCCCTTTTCCATGACCTACGAGGAGGCGAGACAGCTCTTAGAGGAGCCGAAAGTCGTCCGCTGGGCAGAACGTTACCGGAAGAAACTTCGCGATGCGCCGAAAAGACCGAACCTATCAAACGAGGAGCGTGCCGGACAGGCGGCACAATATCGGGAGCGGCTGCAGGAGATGCTGCCGGAGCTTTTCCGGAAATGGGAAGAGATTCTGGGCGTACGGTGTGGGAAAGTGACCATCCGGGATACCCGTTCTCAGTGGGGTAGCTGCAGCATCCGGACGAAAAATATTTCCATCAGTGTATGGCTTGGTGCTTTTTCAAAGGATTGTGTTGAGTATGTGGTAGTTCATGAGCTGGTCCATCTGCTGGAGACAGGTCATAATGCGCGTTTTTATGGCATACTGGATCAGCATTACCCGAACTGGCGTTCCTGCAGGGAGCAGTTAAGGAGAGGATCTGCTTAACTGCTTTTTTCTATTTTGCGCTGCGTTCTTTTTTCAGTTCAGTTTTTCTTAAGAAATCTTATGATTTGCTTCAGACATAAAATCCCGAAAGTATGATATGCTGTATGCAGCAATCGGACCGGTTGCCGGAGGCTTCGCCGTCTGTCTGGCGAAGCCCGCAGCATAAGGCCGGAAAAGGAATGACGAAGGGATGAAAGGCGGATGGAACAGAGGAGAAGACTGACGGAGAGGGAACGGCAGAGAAGGCGGGAGCAGATGCAGCGGAAGAAAAGACGCAGGCTGCGCCGAAAGATCCAAAGGTTCTGCAGACGGGCGTTTGTGCTTGTCATGCTGGGTGTGATGCTCTTTGCGCTGCTTGGTATCTTAAAGAGAATAAACGTTCTCCCCGGAACCGATACCTTTGAGATGGAAAAACCTATACAGCGGTCCGAGTCGGAGGTCCGTGAGCGGATCGAAGCCCTGGCCAAAAAGCAGAAAGGATTTAAAGATATTCTGGAAAATTATGATGCCTATCCGGAAGTTTATCTGGCGGCACTGGCCAACAATCCGGAGATGCTGGAGTATGTCAAGGGCTATCCGGACAGCGACGGCTCGGTGAATGGAGAACTGACAAAGGCAGAGAAGAAGGAGGATTATCCGCTTTTTCTGCAGTGGGATAAACGGTGGGGCTATGGTTCCTACGGCGGAAGCAGCATTGGTATCTCTGGCTGCGGACCGACTTGTCTGTCCATGGTCATCTATGGTTTGACAGACAATGCTCTTGCAACGCCGGATAAGGTTGCCCGTTATTCGGAGGAGCAGGGATATTATATCGAAGGAACCGGTACTTCCTGGGAGCTGATGACCACCGGTGCAGCGTCCTTTGGCGTCACCGGAGAGGAACTGTCGCTGGATGAATCGCTTATGAAAAAGGAACTGGACAACAATCATCCGCTTATTTGTGCTATGCGGGCAGGGGATTTCACGGCGGCAGGACATTTTATTGTGATCACAGGTTATAATAAAAATGGTTTTCAGGTAAATGATCCCAACTGTAAAGCCAGAAGTGAGAAGCGCTGGACTTATGATGAGCTGAAGGGGCAGATAAAAAGTATGTGGACGTTTCATTAAAAGCCGGGAAAGACAGACAGCAGTATGACAGGAGTGTGAAAAAATGTCATTCAAAAAGGGCAGGGGGAATCGGTGGTGGATACTGATCCCCTGTATCTTTCTTATTGCGGCCCAGGGGATGGAGTATTTTTTGCGGGGAAGAGGGCTGGAATTTCGTACGATGATACAAATCGGGAAAGGGATCTGTGTCTGGGCGGCAGCGCCGATTTTCATCGCTGCCGGTTTCTGCCGTCTGTTTGCAGACCAAAGCAGCGCGAAGATGTGTCGAGTGCTGTTTGGCATTCTGGTCTTTCTGATTCTGGGGATTTCTTATGCGAGAATGGGGATCTATCTCTATACGGGTGAGTGTAAGAGAGAGGAGAAAACGCAGGAGGGATATTTGATCTGTACAGACTATAACGGTTCTGTCCAGGAAGTCTATGAGCCGGTTTATGGATGTCTGAGAAGACCTTTTCAGGGGTGGGAAGAGGATATGCTCGTTCAAAAACTGCGGGAGCAATACGGAGCCGGAACAGATCTGGTTCGGGAGCTTTCGGAGGGACAGTATTTGTGTACAGCCAAATCATCCAGAACTGGTGTTCAGCCCTTTTATTTCCGGATACAAAATGACTACCGGCTGACGGGGAACTTTAAATTCCAGCTTATGAAAAGCGATGCCCTTGTTTTCTGGAAGACTAGAAACAGGTATGTAACGTTCATGTCCGATGAATGGAAAGATCCATTGCTGGAACTGTCAGAGGAAGCCGGAGGGATTCGGTATGCGGCAGAGGAAAGATGGCTGAACGTATGCTGTACTTCAGAAGCGGATATTCCTGCCTGTGCTGCAGATCTGGCAGACTGGTATTTCTATGTCAAAGAGGAGGAACGGTACTTTGCACAGGAGATTTCCGGGCAGTCCAGGGAGGTGCTGGACAAGGTCCATATCTTTGGAGACAAGACGTTTTTTCTCACGCTGGATGAGATTTTCCAGTGGATGGAGAGTTATTCCTGGACAGAGATGAAAGAAGCTCTGGAGGAAGAACTGAAGGTTCGCTACGAATGGATGTCTGCGAACGATGTTCCGGACTCGGAGGAATCCGGGCAGATGCCGGAGGAAGCCTGGGCAGAAGCGTTTCTGGAGCAGTACGACGGGAAATCTTGTGAAAAGGAATGTGCCGTCGGAGACGGGACCGTTCGATATCGAATGGTATGTGTAGATGCAGCTCTTGGAAGCCGTGCTTACGCCCTTCTAAAAAGTACCGACAGCGGGGATTCCTGGCAGGTGCAGGAGATGGATCCTTTTGACGGGCGGCTGGGTATGGGGGTGGACTTTACCTTTTTGACAGAGGATTATGGATTTGCGTCTTTGATGCATAATGGCGGGGATGAAGCAGAACTGTATGTGACAAAAGACGGCGGACAAAGCTACCATCTGTCGGTATTTCAGGGAGTCAGTGCAACGCTTGAAACCGGGTATTATTATCAGCCCTATGACTATCCTCAGATGCCCTATGAGGAAGACGGACGGCTGTATGTTCTGTGCGGGCAGGGAGCAGACGGCGACTATGCCGGCGGGGACGCTGCCGGCATGGCGTTATTTGAATCTACGGATCAGGGATATACATTTCTCTATCAGGGAATCCAAAAGGCAGAAGAGTAGTGCTTATTTTTCCCGTAACTGAACGACTTTGGCCGCTTTTCGTTTGTTTTCTTCCTTCATAGCCGCATAGTGCTTTCTGGTGGTATTGACGTTTTTGTGTCCGAGTACGTCGGCCACCAGATAAATGTCTCCCGTTTCCTGATACAAAGCGGTGCCGTAGGTACTGCGGAGCTTGTGAGGCGTGATTTTCTTAACCGAGGCTGTAGAGGCGTATTTTTTCACCAGCCGTTCCACGGAGCGGACGGTAATCCGGGTATTTTTCTGGGAGATAAACAGGGCATTTTCGTGTCCCGGTTCCGGTTCCATACGGAGCCGCTCTTCCAGATAATTCCGCAGCATTTCTTCCGTTTCTTCTCCAAAATATACGATGTCTTCACTGCCGCCCTTTCGGATCACTTTCAGGGCGCCATTGTCAAAATCCAGATCGGAAATATCCAGTCCTACCAGTTCCGTTACGCGAAGGCCGGTTCCCAGAAGCGTCACAACAATGGCCAGATCCCGGAACTTGTTCCGTTCATGCCAGACTTTCTGCTGTTTGGTGAGCTTTTCTCCGGATTCAATGTTGTCGATAAGACGCGCCACCTCGTTGGCATCCATGCGGATAATGTTCTTTTCTTTGACCCGCGGGATATCCACCACGGAGGGGGCGTTTTTCCGTATCATTTCTTTCTTGTGAAAATAGCCGAAAAAGGTGTTCAGCGTTGCCAGCTTCCGCGCTTTTCCTTCCTCGTGATTTTGAAAGATCTGCCCGTCTTTTTCGTAGTATGTCAGAAAGGACAGATATTCTTCAATGTCCACAGGCTGCAGGTCATCCAGAATCGAGACCGGAAGAGTGCGGATATCTTTGTCCTTAAAAAGAGGATGCTCTGTTTTCAGAAAATAGAAAAACGTGTTCAGGTCATAGGCGTAATTGCGCCGGGTGTTCGTTGCCTTCTTAATCTCCATGGCCCGGAAGAAATATCCGGCAAAGGACGGGAGATCTTTTTGAAGCTCACGAATTTTTTTTATGTTGCGCATGTCCATCTGCTCATGATAAGACAACGGCATGGAAAGGTCCTCCTTGACTGTATATTTTGCGACGTGTTCTGGAACTATCATAACATATCGGCGGAGGAGAGACAAGGGGGAATCCCATGCCGCAGGCGAAATACCGCTGCAGCGGCGAAAAGGGACATGGCAATCGGAAGGCGGGTATGCTATAATATGGAAAGCGATCATGACCGAAAAGGGAGGACGGCAAATGGCAAGAACGGTGGGCATCGGAATCCAGGATTTTGAAAAAATCATACAGCATCAGTGTTTTTATGTAGATAAAACTGGTTTTATTAAAGAGTGGTGGGAGAACGAAGATGCGGTCACTTTGATTACCCGGCCTAGACGTTTTGGAAAAACACTGAATATGAGTATGCTGGAATGCTTTTTCTCCGCGGAATATGCAGACAGAGGAGAACTGTTCGAAGGGCTGGATATTTGGAGAGAAGAAAAGTACCAGAAACTTCAGGGCAGCTTTCCGGTTATCAGTTTTTCTTTTGCTGGGGTGAAAAGAAATGACTATCGGTCAACTATTCAGCGAATCTGTCAGCTTGTGACAGATTTATATCGCAGAAATTCTTTTCTGCTGGAAGGTGATCTGCTTTCGAAGGAGGAAAAAGAGGAATATCGCAGAGTTTCCATGGATATGCCGGAAGTGGTTGCCGGCATGTCGCTTTGCCGGCTGTCGGAATATTTGTATCGTTATTATGGAAAAAAAGTGATTATCCTGCTGGATGAATATGATACGCCGCTGCAGGAGGCATATGTAGGAGGATATTGGGAGGAGCTGGTAGGATTTATAAGGGATCTGTTCAATGCGACTTTTAAAACCAATCCCTGCCTGGAACGGGCGGTTATGACTGGAATTACCAGAGTGAGCAGAGAATCAATCTTCTCGGATTTGAATAATCTGACCATAGTGACTTCTACATCGGCTATGTATGCAGAGCGTTTTGGCTTTACAGAGACAGAAGTATATACCGTGCTTCAGGAGTATAACCTCGAATCCTATATGCCGAAAGTGAAAACGTGGTATGATGGCTTTACATTTGGAAATCACCGGGAAATATATAATCCATGGTCTATTCTGAACTATTTGAAAACAGGAAAGCTGTCTGCCTACTGGGCCAATACGAGCAGTAATCATCTGGTCGAAAAGCTGATCCGGGAGGGAGATAAGGACATTAAAGAGATCATGGAAGATCTGCTGAAAGGAAAACATATTCGTACGCAGATTGATGAGCAGATTGTCTTCAATCAGTTGACAAAGGACAAAAATGCCATCTGGAGCCTGCTTCTGGCAAGCGGTTATCTAAAGCCGGAAAAGCACTGGCTGGACGAAGAATCCGGGATGGAACAGTATGAACTCTCCCTGACCAACAAGGAAGTCCGCATTCTCTTTATGCGCATGATCGGCAGGTGGTTTGCTCCGTCAGCGTCGGCCTATAACGATTTTGTAAAAGCGCTGATGCTGGGGGATGTGAAAGCCATGAACACTTATATGAACCGGGTGGCGCTTTCAACCTTCAGCTATTTTGACACCGGAAAGAATCCCTCAGAAGGGAGCGGACCGGAACGCTTTTATCATGGATTTGTACTAGGACTGATGGTGGAGCTGGCGGACCGATACACTATTACATCCAATCGGGAGAGCGGTTTCGGACGTTATGATGTAATGCTGATGCCAAAGAGCAGGGCAGATGACGGGATCATTCTGGAATTTAAAGTTCACGACCCGGCAGACGAAAAGACGCTGGAGGACACAGTACAGGCAGCACTGACACAGATCGAGGAAAGGCAATACACCGCACTTTTGGAAGCGGAAGGAATACCAAAGGAGAAGATCCGGCAGTATGGATTTGCTTTTTCCGGGAAAAAAGTACGAATCGGATAAGCGAAGAAAGGAGCACATAAAAACCGATGATTCATGCAGTGATCTTTGATATGGATGGAATCCTGATCGATACAGAGAAATATCTGTACCGATACTGGAAGCAGGCGGCGCAGGAGGCCGGATATGAACTGACCCATGAACAGCTTCTGCGTTTTCGAAGCTTCTCTAAAGAGTATGCAGAGCCTTATTTTAAGGAACTGTTAGGACAGGATTTTGACTTTCTGGCAGTGCGCAGGCGCAGAATGGAGCTGATGCGCAGCCATATTGAGAAATATGGAGTTGAGAAAAAGCCGGGTGTGGACGAGCTTTTGGACTGGCTGACAGAAAATGGATATAAAAAGGCGGTTTCCACAGCTACGGACGCAGAGCGGGCGAAAAAATATCTGACGCAGATTGGCGTCTATGATCGGTTCGACCAGGTAGCCTGCGCACCGTCGCTTCCTCACGGAAAACCTATGCCGGATGTGTATTTGTATGCATGTGAAAAAATAAACGAGCAGCCTAAACATTGCCTGGCACTGGAAGACTCAGACAACGGAGCATGGTCTGCTCACCGGGCGGGGTGCCGGGTGGTGATGGTAAAGGATCTGGCAGGTCCTCTTCCGGAGACGGCCGGTTTTCTGGAAGGATGTGCAGAAAACCTTCTGGAAGTGATTGAGATACTGAAGCGTTTGGAAGGGAAGGAGACAGAACATCTATGAACATTCGAATACATTCTGCTTTCGGGTACCCGAAAGAGATTGCACTGCTTTTTTCGGAATATACAGACCTGCTGAGAAGAGGTGATCCAGGCTTCCAGAAATACCTGGATCTTCAGGGTTATGAAGAGGAAGTAAAACATCTGGAAATAAAATATGGTCCGCCTTTTGGGCGGCTGTATCTGGCCTGGCAGGAGGAAGCGCCGGCGGGCTGTATCGGTCTTCGAAAAATGGACGGCGAGCGCTGCGAGATGAAGCGCCTGTATGTACGGCCTGCATATCGGGGCAGCCATATCGGCGGCCGGCTGGTAGAGAAAGTGCTGGCAGACGGGAAAGATATGGGATATCGGTATATGTATCTGGACACGCTGCCCTTTCTTCAAAATGCCATCGATTTGTATAAAAAGTACGGATTTTATGAAATTCCAAAGTATAACGACAGTCCCATGGACACAGGCATCTATATGAGACGGGAGCTGTAAAGTCTGCCGGAACAAGTTTATCCGGTCATCAGGAGGTAAAGATGAAAATACGATATGATCTGTCAGCCACAGAAATATTGAAACAATTAGGATATAAAAAAAATACAGGAAGAAAGCGCCTGGATCAACTGATGGAGGAAAAAAGCATCTGTCTGCCGAAAGTATATCAGGAGTTTATGGAGGTTGCCGCAGACTGTCCTATGCTGGAAACTTCGGATCTCTGGGTGGGAGAAATGGTTCCGTTTGTCATGAATCCTCATTTTTTCTATGAGGAGATCAAGGAGCATATTGAGGATCAGAAGGCAGAATGGGAGGCCCATCCGGAGAAATATGAAAACAGCGAATACCGTATGTTTGATCAGCTTCCAGAAGAGCAGTGGCCCTTAAAATCCAGTGACTATCTGGAGATCGGAAGCGATTACGGTGCCGGCATCGTTACCTTTGGCATTCGAAGGGAAGATCTGGATCAAGACGATCCGCCGGTCTATATGAATCACGAGGCGGATTCCATTACCCAGTGGAGCAGACCATATGAAAAGCTGTCCGATTTTTTGCTGGAAGTCGTGCTGACTGCTCTTGCGTGCATCGATTATTCTACTGCGCAGGAGGCGCTGGAAGAGAACGGCTGGACATGGTTTGACTATGATGAATATGAGATGAATACAGAGGAGGAGGACGAAGAGATTCTTTCGGAGGAGGAGTGGCAGGAGCAGATCTTCCAACAGTCCGGCATGGATCTGAATCAGGTCCGCAGGGTGAACAGCGCAGGCGGCCAGGAACTGTTTTTGTGCCTGGAAGAAGAAACGGGCCGGTTCTATATGGGCGTGATGGAAGAAGACGAGCTGGCGCTGACTGTGATTATCAGGGACACGATAGAAGATCTTGATGTTTAAAGGTCCTTGTGAGAAGGTCTCCTTTATGATAGAATGTACAAATATACAGCTTTCGCCAGATCAGAAAGGAGCAGATATCTGTGCGGACAAAGCAGGACTATGACAAAAAGGAGATCAATGTTTCTATGAAATTAAAATTTAAACTGTTGTTTACATTTCTTGCACTGCTGGCAGCAGGAGTATATTATTATGTAACGATTCCGGCGGTCAACATCCATTCCGGCGGATTCTGGCTGTTTATCATCTCGTTAGTCGTTGTGCTGACGCTGCTGTGCAGTGCCAGAGGTATCCGGGACGGACTTCCGGCGTCGGACATCCGGCCGCTGAAGATCGGTGCAGTTGTAGTCGTTCTTTTATTTGTCATCTACGGAGCCGGGAGCCTTCTGTCCTCCCCCATTGTCAATGCGGCGAAATATCACCAGCTACTGGCCGTGCAGGAGGGTACTTTCACCGAGGATATTGCGGAGGTAAATTATGCAGAGATTCCGCTTTTGGATAAAAGCTCTGCGACGCTTCTTGGAAACCGGAAGATGGGTTCACTGATCGACATGGTGTCCCAGTTCGAAGTCAGCGGTTTGTATACGCAGATCAATTATCAGAACAAACCTATGCGTGTAACGCCGCTGGTCTATGCCAGTCCAATCAAATGGCTGACCAATATGAGTGAAGGCATTCCTGCATACATCACCATTGACATGACTACGCAGGATACAGAGTGTGTGCGGCTTCCGGAAGGCAGCTATATCAAATATTCCCAGGCGGAATACTTCAACCGGAATATTTACCGTCATCTGCGGTTCCGCTATCCAACCTATATTTTTGATCAGCTTAGCTTCGAGGTGGACGAAGAAGGGACTCCTTACTGGATCTGTCCGGTGAAAAAATTTAATATCGGGCTGTTCGGCGGACAGACCATCGGGAAGGTAGTACTCTGTAATGCGATTACCGGAGAAACCGTCTGTTATGAGGTAGAGGACTGTCCTCAGTGGGTGGACTCGGTCTATTCTGCTAATCTTCTGATTCAGCTCTATGATTACTATGGACTGTATATGAACGGATTTTTCAACAGCATTCTGAGCCAGAAGGGCTGTCTGCAGACAACGGATGGCTATAATTATCTGGCCATGGAGGATGATGTGTGGGTCTATACAGGTATCACTTCTGTCAGCGGAGATGAATCCAACGTAGGGTTTGTGCTTATGAACCAGCGGACGATGGAGGCCAAATATTATTCCTGTCCGGGCGCGGAGGAATACTCGGCTATGAACTCTGCAGAAGGCCAGGTTCAGAATCTGGGCTATCATTCCACCTTCCCGCTGCTTTTGAATGTGGCAGGGGAACCTACGTATTTTATGGCGCTGAAAGATGACGCGGGACTGGTGAAGAAATATGCCATGGTCAACATTAAGAAATATCAGAATGTGGCCATTGGAGATACTGTCGCCGAATGTGAGAAGGCATATATCAGTCTTCTGAAAACCAATGGAATCTCAGCGGGGCCGGTATCTGCAGGAGAGCGTGTTTCCGGAATCATAGAAACCATTGCGCCGGTAGTGCTGGAGGGAAATTCTCATTATTATGTGGTGCTGGCCGGGAAAAAAGAGATCTATGATGTAGTTGTCAGTGATTTTCCGCAGATCGTTCGCTGTAAAGAAGGAGATGCAATTACATTGGAATATATTTCCGGAGAGGAGCTGCAGGCCGTAACAGGGGTGCAGGAATGAGCAGAGGAGAAAACATGCGGAAATTAGCATTGTCAGACGAAATTCTTATGTCCGTGGAAAAGCCGGCCCGCTATATCGGCGGGGAAGTCAATGCGGTCATGAAGGATAAGAAACAGATCGATATCCGGTTTGCCATGTGCTTCCCGGATGTATATGAGATCGGGATGTCCCATCTGGGCATCCAGATCTTGTATGATATGTTCAATCGGAGAGAGGATATCTGGTGCGAACGGGTGTATTCTCCCTGGATCGATATGGATAAAGTGTTAAGGGAACAAAGGATTCCTCTTTTTGCATTGGAATCCCAGGAGCCGATCAAGGATTTTGACTTTTTGGGCATAACGATCCAGTATGAAATGTGTTATACGAATATACTGCAAGTATTAGACCTGGCACAGATCCCTCTGGAGGCAGCAAAACGTACGAAAGAACATCCGTTTGTCATCGGCGGGGGACCGTGTGCCTATAATCCGGAACCATTGGCGGATTTTTTTGATCTGTTCTATATAGGAGAAGGGGAGACACAGTATTTCCATTTGATGGATCTGTATAAAGAATGGAAAAGAAGCGGCGGAACAAGGGAAGATTTTCTGAAACAGGCGGCTCAGGTGCCGGGGATCTATGTGCCGTCGCTCTATGAAGTGCATTATAAGGAAGATGGCACCATCGCTTCCATGATGCCTGTCTGTCCGGAGGCGCCGGAAAAGGTGCACAAACAGGTGGTTGTGGATGTAACAGATACTTTTTATCCAAAGAAGCCGGTAGTCCCGTTTATAAAGGCGACCCAGGACCGGGTGGTCCTGGAGATCCAGAGGGGCTGTATCCGCGGCTGCCGGTTCTGTCAGGCCGGGATGCTGTATCGACCTGCCAGAGAACGGGATCTTGAGATGCTGAAAGAATATGCTTCCGAGATGCTGAAAAATACAGGGTATGAGGAGATTTCTCTAAGTTCTTTAAGTTCCAGCGACTATACAAAGCTGGAAGAACTGGTAAATTTTCTAATAGAAGAATGTTCCCCAAAGAAGATCAATATCTCCCTTCCGTCTCTCAGGATTGATGCATTTTCCCTGGATGTTATGGGAAAAGTACAGGATGTGAAAAAAAGCAGTCTGACCTTCGCGCCGGAAGCCGGAACCCAGAGACTGCGGGATGTGATTAACAAAGGGCTTACAGAAGAAGTGATCTTAAACGGAGCCGGACAGGCTTTTGAAGGCGGCTGGAGCCGGGTAAAACTGTATTTTATGCTGGGGCTTCCGACAGAAGAAGAAGAGGATATGAAAGGGATCGCTGCTCTGGCAGAGAAGATTGCCGAACGGTATTATGAAGTGCCGAAAGATCAGAGAAACGGAAAGTGCCAGATCGTGGTCAGTACTTCCTTCTTCGTACCAAAGCCCTTCACTCCTTTTCAGTGGGCACCCATGTGTACCAAGGAAGAATTTCTGCACCGGGCCTATGTGGTCAACCATGAGATCAAAGAGCAGAAAAATAAAAAGAGCATCAAATACAACTGGCATGAAGCAGATGTGACGGTATTAGAAGGCATCCTGGCCAGAGGAGACCGCAGAATCGGTTCTGCCGTTCGAAAAGCCTATGAGAAGGGCTGTCTTTTCGATTCCTGGAGCGAATATTTTCGAAATGAACTCTGGCAGGAGGCATTTGCACAGTGCGGGATCGATGTGGATTTTTACACTGCAAGAGTACGGGCAAAAGACGAAGTATTCCCATGGGATTTTATCGATATCGGTGTAAGCCGCGCTTTTCTGGAACGGGAATGGGACCATGCCCTTCATGGAAATGTGACGAAAAACTGCAGACAGGGATGCTCCGGCTGCGGTGCGGCTGTTTACAAAGGAGGTGTCTGTCATGAACATCAGAATTAAATTTTGCAAGACCGGCTCCCTTCGATTTATCAGCCATCTGGACCTTATGCGGTATTTTCAGAAAGTTCTGCGAAGAGCCGAAATCGATATCTGTTACTCGGAAGGTTTCAGCCCGCATATGATTATGTCTTTTGCGTCGCCTCTGAGTCTTGGCCTGACCAGCAGAGGCGAGTATGTGGATATTCGCGTTCATAAAGCGCCTTCTTCCGCAGAGGCATTGGAGCGGATGAATGCGGTGACGGTGGAAGGCATGGAAGTTCTTCGTTTTCGCCGTCTGCCCGAACAGAGCAAAAATGCCATGTCCATCGTGGCGGCTGCGGATTACGAGGTCCGGTTCCGGGAAGAACAAAAGCTGCCAAAGGAATGGGCGGAAAAGCTGGCAAAATATCTGGAACAGCCTGCGATCTGCATTCAGAAAGAGACAAAAAAAGGAAAGCAGGAGGTGGATATTCGCCCGTGGATCTATGCCTGCAGTGTCCGGGAGGGAGTAATCGATATGCAGTTGTCCGCCGGAAGCGTACACAATTTAAAGCCGGAGCTTCTGATGCAGTCATTTGGGGAATGGGCCGGTTTTGCAGTGCCGGCATCAGCACTTTTGATTCACCGAACGGAACTTTATGCCGATCTGGGCACGGAGACGGAACGAAAGCTTGTTCCGCTGGAAGAACTGGGGGAAGACATTGGATAGCATTCGGATTCTTACCCGGCTGCGGGAGGGAGTGTTGGCGGATGCACTCCTGGAGGATGGCTGTCTGACGGAACTGTCCCTTCTTCCGGAAGCCGGAACGTCGATTCTTGGAAATATCTATATCGGAAAAGTAAGAAATATTGTGAAAAATATTCAGGCAGCTTTTGTGGAGATTGAGGGCGGGCAGCTTTGTTATCTGCCGCTGGAGGAAGTTCGCGCCCCCATCTACACGCGGCCGAAGAAGCAGGAACAGCTCTTGCCTGGAGACGAGCTTTTCGTGCAGGTAAGCAGAGAGGCGGTGAAAACAAAGGCCCCGTCAGTGACTACGAACCTGAGTCTGACTGGAAAATATCTGGTGCTTACGACGGAAAACCGGGTTCTTGGATATTCTTCCCGATTAAAGTCTGAACAGAAGGCCCGGTTAAAAGCATGGATTGAAAAATGGGGGCCTCTGCCTTCAGGTCTGATCGTGAGGACCAATGCGGGCGGGGCAGAAGAGAAAGAACTTTTAGAAGAATATCACCGGCTGTGTGAGCAGTATCATTTTCTGACCGAACAGGCTATACACCGGAACGTATGTTCCTGCGTACTTCGAAGCCGTCCGGCATATCTGACATCGATTCTTGGAAGCAGAAGTGAAAGCCTGAAAGAGATCCTGACAGATGACCGGGAACTATATGAACAGATACGGGAATTTCTCATGGAGGAAATGCCGAAAGACGCGGGGAAAGTTCGTCTCTATGAAGACAGGATGCTTCCGTTAAAAGCATTGTACCGTCTGGAAAAGGGGCTGGCCGACGGTCTTTGTGAAAAAGTCTGGCTGAAATCCGGCGCTTATCTGGTCATAGAGCCTACAGAGGCGCTGACGGTGATTGATGTAAATACCGGAAAATATACCGGCGGCAGCAAGAAGCAGAAAGTCATACAGAAGATCAATCAGGAAGCAGCAAAAGAGATTGCAAGGCAGCTAAGGCTTCGCAATCTGTCGGGCATTATTCTGGTGGATTTTGTGGATATGAAGGAAAAAGAAGCCCAGGAGGAGCTTCTTGCCTTTATGAGGGAACTTTTGAAAAAAGATCCCATGAAAGCAGCCGCTGTGGATCTGACCCCTTTAGGACTTATGGAACTGACCCGGAAAAAGCAGAGAAAGCCGCTTCTGGAGCAGGCGAAGGAGTGTGGAATATGATACAAGTACAGTTCAAAAAGGAACAGGGACAGTACAAGAGTTTTCAGATAGAAGGACATGCGGAATATGCAGAAGAAGGGGAAGACATTATATGTGCCGCAGTCTCGGCGCTGGTTATCAACACCATCAATTCCATTGAGCAGTTTACAGAGGATACATTTACCTGTGACTGCCAGGATGGTATGATTAAAAGCTGGGAGTTTCCTTCGGATGTTTCGGAAGCGACAGCGCTTCTGATGGATTCTCTGCGACTGGGACTTCAAAACGTGGAAAAGTCCTACGGAAAAACATATATCCAGATCAAGGAATAAAAAACAAGGAGGATAAGGACCATATGCAAAACATTTTAGTTGTTGTCGACATGCAGAATGATTTTATTGACGGAGCTCTTGGAACAAAAGAGGCGGCTGCCATCGTACCGGGAGTACAGCAGAAAATCAGAGATTTTCAGGGAAAAGTATTTTTTACCAGAGATACCCATGGAACGGATTATATGAGCACGCAGGAAGGGCAGAAACTTCCGGTTCCTCATTGTATCAAAGGAACAGACGGATGGCAGATCCATCCGGATCTTCAGCCGCTCTGTCAGGGAACACTTATTGATAAAGTGACTTTTGGATCATCAGAGCTGGCAGCCCTGCTTCAGGCAGAAGATCAAAAAGAGCCCGTGGACAGTATTACCTTCATCGGCCTTTGCACGGATATTTGCGTGATTTCGAATGCGCTTTTAGCCAAGGCATTTTTACCGGAGGCAAAGATAATTGTAGATGCTTCCTGCTGCGCAGGCGTTACGCCCGAAAGTCACCGCAATGCGCTGGAAGCTATGAAAGTATGTCAGATACAAATTGAAGAATCATGTTGTTAAGAAGAAAAGTACAAGCATATGCTGTTCGAAACAGGGGGCAATAAAATACACGCACAAGGGGGAAGCATTATGAATGAACAATCAGAAAACAAACAGGCCGCATCCCGCAGCAGATTTTCCGGCCGTTTGGGCTATGTGCTGTCGGTAGCCGGTTCTGCAGTGGGGCTTGGCAATATCTGGCGGTTTCCGTACCTGGCTGCAAAATACGGCGGCGGTATGTTTCTGCTTGTATATCTGATTTTGATGGTCACATTTGGTTATGTGCTCATCGTATCGGAGACGGCACTGGGACGTATGACGAGGAAAAGTCCGGCGGGAGCCTTCTGCACTTTCGGCAAAGGTCTGCCCTATCAGTTCGGCGGCTGGATCAATGCGGTCGTTCCTATGATGATTGTTCCTTACTACAGTGTGATTGGCGGATGGGTGCTGAAGTATCTGTTC
Source organism: Lachnospiraceae bacterium (assembly GCA_910574965.1). Taxonomy (GTDB): domain Bacteria; phylum Bacillota; class Clostridia; order Lachnospirales; family Lachnospiraceae; genus Hominiventricola. Next base: position 121,117 of record CAJTDB010000004.1, read on the forward strand.
GAATATATAAGGGGAAGTGCCTCCATACTGGCAGATGAGAACTACTTTACAGAATTTATTGCTTCCTCAGGAAGTGTGGAATTCTGGTTTGTTCTGTTTTCGGCGCTTGTATTCTTCGTGATTCTGGCGGGAGTCAAACGGGGGGTGGAGCGGGTATCTAAAGTCATGATGCCCATGCTGGTAATCCTTGCCGTGTTTGTAACAATCTATTCTGTCACCCGGCCAGGTGCGTTAGAAGGCGTGAAATATTTTCTGATACCGAACTTTGAAACATTTTCCTGGATGACGATTGTAGCTGCTATGGGGCAGATGTTCTATTCACTTTCGATTGCTATGGGTATTCTGTATACGTATGGATCCTATATTGGAAAGGATGTGGATATCGAAAAGTCTACCAAACAGGTTGAGTTTTTTGATACGGCCATTGCCCTGTTGGCCGGACTGATGATTATTCCTGCGGTGTTTGCGTTTTCCGGCGGAGATATGAATGCACTGCAGGCAGGTCCGTCTCTTACTTTCATCACACTGCCTAAGATTTTTGCCAGCATGGGCATCGGAACGGTGGTAGGCATCGCCTTTTTCCTGATGTTTTTCTTTGCGGCCATCACAAGTGCCATCTCTTTGATGGAGACGAGCGTCTCTTCTTTTGAAGACGAACTGCACTGGAGCCGCCCCAAATGCTGCCTTTTGATGGCAGTTGTTACATTCGTGATCGGAACAGCTTCCTCTCTTGGATATGGAGCATGGGATTTTGTGAAAATCTTTGGGATGGCATTTCTTGATTTCTTTGATTTTCTTACGAATTCGGTCATGATGCCGCTGGCGGCTTTCTCCACCTGCATCCTGATCGTTCGGGTTGTTGGTTTTCAGAAGCTGGATGCGGAAGTAGAGTGCTCCTCGGCATTTTGCAGAAAAGGACTGTACCATTTCTTCATGAAATATCTGTCGGCTGTCTGCATTGCTGTCATTTTAATCAGCTCGGTTGCCAATGTGCTGGGAATTATTACATTGTAACATACAGACTTTGCACTCAGTAAAGAAGCAGTATCCAAAAGGTGCTGGTGTTCGCCGGAATAAGGCGGGCTTTCACACCTTGGAGGTACTGCTTTTTTTATTTGGTGCAGACTTTAAACAGGGTTTATTCATGAAAAATGAAACATAGTTTCAACTCATAGTTTCAACTAAAAAAATTCTGCTTGACACTCCCGCCGAAGACATGCTAATATATAACAGATGCCGCGTGGCGGGGTTATAAGTCTGCATTTTGCAGCACCGAAGCCAGCGAGTAATGTTTTAGGAGGTGCCATATGTACGCGATTATTGCAACAGGTGGTAAACAGTATAAAGTATCCGAGGGCGATGTGATCAAAGTCGAGAAGTTAGGTGCAGAAGCCGGTTCTCATTATGTATTCGATCAGGTACTCGCAGTGTGCGATGATGCTCTTACCGTGGGTACTCCGGTAGTGGCAGGAGCTACCGTAGAAGCATCTGTGATCGGTGACGGAAAAGCAAAGAAAGTCATCGTTTACAAGTACAAGAGAAAAACCGGTTATCACAAGAAAAATGGTCACAGACAGCAGTACACCGCTGTGAAGATCGAAAAGATCAACAAATAAGTTTGACGACAATTCATGACTCATACACGTAATCAGGGAGGTGTAGACCTATGTTTAATATGAACCTTCAGATGTTCGCACATAAGAAAGGTGTCGGTTCTACCAAGAACGGCAGAGATTCCGAGTCCAAGAGATTAGGAGCTAAGAGAGCGGACGGACAGTTTGTAAAAGCTGGAAACATCCTTTACAGACAGCGCGGAACCAGAATTCATCCGGGTGTGAATGTGGGACGCGGCGGAGACGATACGCTGTTCGCACTGGCGGATGGTGTTGTACGTTTCGAGAGAAAAGGAAGAGACAGAAAGCAGGTTTCTGTTGTTCCGGTAGAGGCAAAATAAGAGCATCCTGTATAAAAAGGGGCTGTCGGGGGCGCATTTCCCGATGGCCCCTTGTTTCATACAGAGTCTGTACCAGACGGGAAGGAGAGTGACACATGTTTGCAGACAGAGCGAAGATCTATATCCGTTCCGGCAAAGGCGGTGACGGCCATGTAAGCTTCCGCAGAGAGCTGTACGTTCCAAACGGCGGTCCTGACGGAGGAGACGGCGGAAACGGAGGAGACGTCATCTTTGAAGTGGACGAAGGAATGAATACGCTGACGGATTATCGTCACAGACGCAAATATGCGGCGCAGGACGGTCAGGAGGGCGGCAAACGGAACTGCCATGGAAAGAGCGGAGCGGATATCATATTGAAAGTTCCGGAAGGGACGGTTATCAAAGATGCATTAAGCCAGAAAGTGATTGCGGATATGTCCGCGGGCAACCGCAGGCAGGTGATTCTAAAAGGGGGGAAAGGCGGCATCGGAAACCAGCATTTTGCCACTTCCACCATGCAGGTGCCGAAGTACGCGAAGCCGGGACAGCCTGCACAGGAGCTGGAAGTGCTGCTTGAACTGAAAGTGATCGCAGATGTGGGGCTGGTGGGATTTCCCAATGTAGGCAAGTCTACGCTTTTATCCCGTGTGACCAACGCTCAGCCGAAAATTGCCAATTACCATTTTACGACGCTTTCTCCTAATCTGGGAGTGGTGGATCTGGACGGAGACGGATTCGTTATCGCGGATATTCCGGGACTGATTGAAGGTGCATCGGAAGGCGTGGGACTTGGGCTTGACTTTTTGCGTCATATCGAGCGGACAAAGGTGATGATCCATATGGTAGATGCGGCGTCGGTGGAAGGCCGGGATCCCATCGCGGATATTCATGCCATAAACAAAGAACTGTATGCCTATGATCCTAAAATAGCGGCAAGGCCCCAGGTCATCGCCGCCAACAAGATTGATGCGCTCTGGGACCCGGACCGCGATCCCGTGGAAGAGATCCGAAAAGAGTTCGAGCCAAAAGGGATCCCGGTATTTCCCATATCGGCGGTCAGCGGTCAGGGCTTAAAGGAGCTTATGTACCATGTAAAAGGTCTCCTGGACACAATGGAAGACAAGCCGGTAATATTCGAACAGGAGTTCTTTCCGGAAGATATGTTCATACAGGAAAATCTGCCCTATACGGTGGAGAAATCCACAGAAGAGGAGAACACTTTTATTGTGGAAGGTCCGCGGATTGAGAAAATGCTGGGATATACGAATCTGGATTCTGAGAAAGGCTTTGCATTTTTCCAGCGGTTCTTAAAAGATACCGGCATCCTAAATGAGCTGGAGAAGGCAGGAGTTCAGGAGGGCGATACCATCCGTATGTACGGCCTGACTTTCGAATATTTTCATTAAGCCTTGAGCAGATCTCACAATGCATTGTGGATTGATATTGGCTGATATTTTATATTTTTTATAGAGGAAAAATTATGACAAGCAAGCAAAGAGCATTTTTAAAGGGGCTGGCGATGAACTTAGACCCCATATTCCAGATTGGAAAGAACAGCCTGACACCGGAGCTTACGGCGGCAGTTCAGGAAGCACTGGATGCAAGGGAGCTGATTAAGATCAGTGTGCTTCAAAACTGTCTGGATGATCCGAAAGAGTTGGCAGGGCTGATATCGGAGCGAACCCGTTCACAGGTGGTACAGGTGATCGGCAAAAAGATCGTGTTGTATAAAGAGGGAAAGGATGAGAAGAAAAAGATCGTCCTTCCGAAATAAAGGCAAAACACATGGATAATATAAAAAGAACGGTAGGACTTATGGGCGGGACTTTTGATCCGGTTCATAATGCACATTTGGCGCTGGCAAGGCAGGCATATGAACAGTTTTCACTGGATGAAATCTGGATGCTTCCCAACGGAAATCCCCCCCATAAAAAAAACACGAGACAGGCGGATATGGAATGCCGGATGGAGATGCTTCGGCTGGCTATCCAAGATATCCCGTATCTGAAGCTTTGCGATATGGAACAGTCCGGACAGGACTATCATTATACGTACGAAACGCTTGGGCAGCTCCGTAAGCAGTATCCGGATACTGGTTTTTATTTTATTATGGGGGCAGATTCACTGTTTGAATTTGACAACTGGAAAGAGCCGGGTATCATCAGCAGGGAATGCATTCTTCTGGCTGCAGTGAGAGATCACCGCAGGAAAGAGGAGATCCGGACACGGATCGAGGAGCTGAAGAAGCGGTACGGGGCCAGGATCTATATGCTGGATACGCCAAACATGGATATTGCTTCGGAAGATATTCGGAGGGAACTGGCGGGGCATGGAGAGATTTCTCATATGGTTCCCTCTGCCGTGGCGGATTACATTGTCCGGCATCATCTGTATCGTTCTGTTTGAAAGCGACAGTTAATCAAAATAAAACAGAGGTAAAATGAAATGGATGCGATCTGTATCAAGGATTTGAAAAAAGACCTGAAAAAAGAGATGGATGACAGCCGTTTTGAGCATACGATGGGTGTGATGTATACCTGCGGTGCGCTTGCTATGCGCTATGGCTATGATCTGGAGAAGGCCATGCTGGCGGGACTTATGCATGACTGTGCCAAATGTATGCCAAATGCGAAAAAGCTGAAGATGGCAGAGAAGCATCATCTGGAGATCACGGAGCTGGAGCGCAAAAATCCGTTTATGCTTCATGCAAAACTGGGAGCATTTCTGGCCAGAAAAAAATATGATATTGAAGATCCGGAGATCTTGGACGCCATCCGCTGGCATACGACCGGCCGGCCAAAGATGACGCTTCTGGATAAAATTGTATACATAGCCGATTACATTGAGCCAAAACGGGACAAGGCACCGCATCTGTCCAAGATCCGGCAGACGGCTTTCGTGGATCTGGATCAAACACTGATAATGATCCTGAAGGATACGATTGGTTATTTGGGAGATTCACCGGAACATGTTGACTCTATGACAAAAAAGACGTATGATTATTATATGGATAAAATAGATGCAAAACAATAAAACGACGACTATAAAACAGCATCTGTCCAGATACACGGACAGATGCGGAACTTCAGAACAGCATCTGTTCATATAAGGCTCGGAAGTATTTGCAGGCACCAGTGTGCCTGGAAATGTTTCCAGATAAAGGAGTCTTACATAGACAGATGCGGAACTTCAGAACAGCATCTGTCTATGTAAGGCTCGGAAGTATTTGCAGGCACCAGTGTGCCTGGAAATGCTTCCAGATAAAGGAGTCTTACATGGACAGATGCGGAACTTCAGAACAGCATCTGTCTATGTAAGGCTCGGAAGTATTTGCAGGCACCAGTGTGCCTGGAAATGCTTCCAGATAAAGGAGTCTTACATGGACAGATGCGGAACTTCAATAGGAGGTATTCATATGGTAGCAGGCAAATCAAAAGAGATGGCAAGAATCATCGCAGCTTCTCTGGAAGAGAAGAAGGCAAGAGACATGAAAATTCTGGATATTTCCGATGTCTCAGTTCTTGCGGATTATTTTATCATCGCATCAGGAAGCAACCGCAACCAGGTGCAGGCGATGGCGGATGATCTGGAGGAGAAGCTAGGACAGGCCGGATTTACTCCCAGACAGGTGGAAGGTTATCAGACAGCGAACTGGATACTGATGGACTACCAGGACATCATCATCCATATTTTCGATGAAGAAAACCGTCTGTTCTATGATCTGGAGCGTATCTGGCGGGATGGGAATCTGGTAGAGAAAGTAGATTTAGAGGCATAACCTATGGGCAGTCGAATTCTTTCCGTGGAGAAGACGACGGACAATCGTTTTCTCAATATGTATAATCTGCACCATGAAAATAAAGTGGGGCGCAAAGGGCTGTACCATATGGCGTCCCGTGGAAAAAACATAGAAAATCTAAAGCTCAGCACCCGAAAAAATACCCCGGACGGCGTTATCATCTACAGCATTTACGGAGAAAAACGGGATCGGATGGTGCTGGTGCGTCAATATCGGATTACCATTGATGACTATATTTATGAGCTTCCGGCCGGACTGATAGACGAGGGTGAGACCTTTGCTCAGGCGGGTGCCAGAGAATTAAAAGAGGAGACGGGACTGGATTTTGAACCGCTGCAGGTAGATGAAATGTATCACAAAGCATTTTTCACTACCATTGGTATGACCGATGAATCTTGTGCGACTGTGTATGGCTATGCATCGGGGACCGTTTCCAGAGACGGACTGGAGGAAAACGAACAGTTAGAAGTCGTTCTGGCAGATCGGGCAGAGGTCAAAAGAATTCTTAAGGAAGAGAATGTATCTATGAACTGCGGGTATCTGATGATGCATTTTCTGCACCATACAGACGAAGATCCGTTCTATTTTCTCAAAGAAGACAGAGGTACTCCTTAAGATGCTGGAAAATTTTATCATTGCAGCCGAAGCGGTGCTTCCCGTTTTCCTTCTGATTCTGCTGGGAATGGGAGCACGCCGGCTGCAGATCCTGAATGACCTGGAATTGAAGCATGTGAACAATGCTGTGTTCCAGGTCATGTTTCCATTTATGATGTTTTACAACATTTATACTGCGGATTTTTCCGGCGCATTGGATCTGAAGTATTTTGTCTTTTGCGTGGGGATGCTGTTCCTTGTCTACGCGCTCGGAACAATCACGGCTCTTGTGGTGGAAAAAGAGAACCGGAACCGGGGCGCGCTGATTCAGGCAATTTATCGCGGCAATCTGGTCCTGATGGGGATTCCGGTCATGGAAAATCTCATGGGAGAGGAAGCCCTCGGACTGACAACGATCATGTTGGCTGTCATCGTGCCGCTTTATAATATACTGGCAGTTGTAACATTGGAAGTATTCCGGGGCGGGAAGATGCAGCCCTTTCATATGTTGAAAAAAATACTGACAAATCCGCTGATTCTTGGGGCGGCTGCCGGAATCGGAGCGGTCCTTTTTCGCGTGAACGTTCCGGGAGTTTTCCTAAAACCTATGGGACAGATAGCATCAGCAGCAACTCCGGCTGCTCTTCTGATTATGGGCGCTTCCTTTTATTTTCAAAGCGTACATGAAAATATGAGAAATATCGTACTTGGAGTGGCTGGAAAGCTGATTGTCAGTCCGGGACTGGCACTGGCGGCCGGATATGTTCTCGGCTTCCGAGGGATTTCGCTGGCCCTTCTGATCGTTATCTTCGGAGCCCCCTGCGCAGTTTCCAGCTACACCATGGCCCAGCAAATGGACAGCAATGCAGAACTGGCAGCCGGATGTCTGCTTTTTTCCTCCTTGTTTTCCTGCGTGACCATCTGCGGATGGATCTTTCTATGCCGGCAGGCGGGCGCATTCTAAGCGGTCAGCACCCTGTCATACACCGGAGCATACACTGCATTTTCCATATCTCTTGTCTTTGAGAAGTGAGGATAGAATCCAGAATCGGAACCAGCTCCGGACAGATGCAGTATCTCAGTGTATTTTCCGACATAGCGATGGCACCGCAGTGGTGAGGAAGCATCTCCCGGATAAAGTTGATGTCAACACAGTTGCAGGCACAGGCGTGCTTCATTTCACAGAACATATGGTTCATAATCCGTTTGATCCGGGTCTGATAGCAGCACAGATCCTGACGGCAGTTGTGTATGGCATCGCATTTACAGAGGATCTTCTGCATATCAGCGATACTGTGAGTCTGTTCCGTGACAATTTGCAGGGCCAGATTCTGAAGAGGGATGTTTGTGGTGTACCTTAGAAGATTCCGTGACATCTCGATGGCTGCCTGGTGGTGAGGAATCATCTGCGTGATGAAGTTGTGAGAAATACTGTCCGACAGTTCTGCATGTGTCATTTGGTCTGTCATATCACAAAGAATGCTGTCATAAGCTGCCAGATAATCGTTCGTAACATTGCTGAAATTACATGATCTGTTCATAGTTTCCGACTTTTATGCTCTTTCTGTTAGTATATGGAAGGAGCTTTTTTTTTGACACTTTTGCACGATGCGCATCTAAAACCTGCAAAATTCTATTGACATATTGAAATTAAAGTGATATGATTTTGATATCAAAAATAATGGAGGAAATACAAATGAAGGAAAAAGTATTAAATAACAGGAAAAATGGTATGACAGTGCTGCTGCTGGTCATAGCCGCTTATGTTCTTGCAGTGGCCGGAATCGTAGTCGGCGGTATGAATGGAATCCCTGCCCTGATAATCGGCTGCATCGTTGTTCTGTGTGTTGGATGGATTCCCCTTTGCGGGCTGGTGATCTTAAAGCCCCAGGAAGCGCTGGTCCTTACGCTGTTCGGAAAATACGTCGGTACACTGAAAGATCATGGCTTTTACTTTGTCAATCCTTTCTGCAGCAGCATCAATCCGGCTGCAAAAACCAGGCTGAATCAAAGCGGAGATGTCAACCACGCATCGGCTTCCCATTCAGACAGCGGAAGAAACGCAGCGCTCAATCTGAACACAACGTTCAGTCTGGAATCCGCCAATAAAAGGATTTCTTTAAAACTCATGACTCTGAGCAATAACCGGCAGAAGATCAACGACTGTCTGGGCAATCCTGTGGAGATCAGCATTGCTGTCACCTGGAGAATTGTAGATACTGCCAAGGCAGTGTTCAATGTGGACAATTACAAAGAATTTCTCTCCCTTCAGTGCGACAGTGCGCTTCGAAATATTGTAAGACTTTATCCTTATGATATCGCACCGGGTGTGGATACGACGGGCGACGGCATTGCCGATGAAGGCAGTCTTCGGGGTTCTAGCGAAATCGTAGCGGAGCGGATTCGAAACGAGATCCAGGAGCAGGTCAATGAAGCGGGAATCGAGATCGTCGAGGCAAGGATTACTTATCTGGCCTATGCCACAGAGATTGCAGCGGTCATGCTTCAGCGTCAGCAGGCGTCTGCGATCATTGACGCAAGGAAAATGATCGTGGACGGAGCCGTAGGCATGGTGGAGATGGCACTGGAACGTCTGAATGAAAATGAGATGATTACGCTGGACGAAGAGCGCAAAGCCGCCATGGTATCCAATCTTCTGGTAGTCCTCTGCGGAAACCATGATGCGCAGCCCATCGTAAATACAGGGTCGCTGTATTAATATGGCAGATAACCGGAAGAAACAGGTTCCGCTGCGGCTGTCAGCGAAGTTGTACGATGCTCTTGCGGCGTGGGCAGAGGATGACTTTCGTTCTGTCAACGGTCAGATCGAATATCTGTTGACGGAATGCGTCAGGCAGCGGAAAAAGAACGGAAAATATGTGCCGGAGGAACTGGATGTTCCTCCGGATCTGGACTTGGAATGACAGGACCTGGTTAGATCTGGTCCGGTGGCATCAGGAGTGTTGAAGTGCGAAGGAGAAACACGGGTGAAAAAGGGATTTTATTTTTACAGATACGATATTTATTATGGGGAATATGATGAACGCCAGGTTTCCGGACAGGGAAAGGCTTCATACGCAAAACAAATCCGAACCGACCATCCTATAGATGAAAATGACTGGGCAGTCCGGCTGTGGGACAATCACAGTCTGTTGGAACCAGAGTATGCAGATATGCAGACAATGATTCGGAAAATGAGTTCGTTCCTGAACCTGCGTCCGGAGCAGGAGGCGGACTTTTCTGTCGTTGAGAAACAGCTTGGTATTTCCCTTCCGAAAGAATTAAAGCAGATTTACACGGTGATTTTGGGGCTTGAGGAATATTTTACAGGCGCAGAACGTTTTCTGCTGCCGGATGAACTTTATCTGGACCGGGACATCCTTGTTTTTTATAAGAAAAAGCGGGCACCGATTGCCGGCTATGATAGGAAAAGCGGATGTCTTGCAGAGTATTATAAAAAGGGATGGCATGTGGAACGCGGGGGCATCTGCTGTTATCAGTTCTGTCTGGGCAGAATACTTACGACTGCACTGGAAAATAAGCCTTTTTTCAGGAAGGGAAGATGCAAAGGACCATTTGTAAGAACGCTCAATATTGAAAAAGAACTGGAACGTTTCTGCAATGAAAGCTATCATCTGCTGTCAGAATTTCAGGTATATGGAATTGCAGTCATGTATTCAGATGAGAAGCTGATCGCCTGGATTCGAAGCAATGGATTTTACGCGGATATTCATGCAGGCGCCGTCTGCGAGGAACATTTAGAAGCACTCGGCGAACATTTGGGTAATGTCGTGTGGAAAAAAGAACAGGAACAGAAAATAAAATCGCAGCCTCCAAAAAAATCTGCAGAAAACTAGAAATTTCTGAAGTAGTTTCCCTCTCTGAATCGTTATAATATATGAGACATTCAGAAGGGAGGCGGAATTATCCATACAGAAGAACAGTTTGCAGCACTGCTCACCAAATACGAAAAACTGGTCTACACATTGTGTTACCGTATGTCAGGCAATCCCTTCGATGCACAGGATCTGACGCAGGATACGTTTTTGTCTGCCTATCAGAAACTGTCCGGCTTTGACGGAGAACATGAACGGGCATGGATCTGCAAAATTGCTGTCAACAAATGCCTGGATCATCAGAAGAATGCTGCGCGGAGAATACAGCCGGAAGAAGAACTGGTGTTCTCTGAACTTCCGGATCAGAGGGCCGGTCCGGAAGCGTCTTATCTGCTGGAGGAATCCAGGCAGGAGATCCTGGATTTATGCAGGCAGCTTCCGCCGCCCTATAATGAGATTGCAGAAGCACATTTTTATGAAGAGCGGTCCATAAAAGAGATTGCGGAAGAAAAAGGAAGGAACATAAGAACTGTGCAGACACAGGTCTACCGGGCCAAAGGGCTTTTGAAAAAGAAACTGAAAGGAGGACGTATGGGATGAAGGGACATGTGAACGAAAAACTGCTGGAACAATGGGCAGCCGGAGAACTTTCCCCCGCAGAAGAGCAGAGCTTTCTGGCACATGCCGGCGTATGTGACTACTGCGCGGAGCTTTTAGGAGAATTTCTGGAACAAGATCCGGTAGAACCGCCGGCTTATCTCAAAGATGAGATCCTGGAGAAAAGCCGAAGCATTGAGATTCGGACAGCCAGAACGATTCGGCAGACTTCCCGGCAGATGCGTCTTTTTTTCTATAGTTTAAAGGTAGGGCTTGCGCTGGCCGTTTCCCTGTTTGTCCTTTTTGTCATTCCCCAGGACGGGAATATAAAAAACCGGCAGGAACCTCATCTGCTGGATACGACAAAGAGGACCATTACGGAGAAGCTGCAGGCCGGAAGCGATCAAGTGTCCGAGTTTTTAGAGGAATTTGCCGGATGGTCAGTATTTGTGGATGAGGAGGAGCAAAATGATTAAGAAAAAGAATGGTTTTATGACATTTCTCTGTTCTTTGGTTCCGGGAGCCGGGGAGATGTATCTTGGTTTTATGAAAGAAGGACTGAGCATTATGTGTCTGGCCTACGGAATCTTTGTGTTTTCCATATGGGCGGACATGAATTGGCTTATAAGTGCAGAAGTTATTCTGTGGTTTTACAGTCTGTTCAACACACATAACAAAGTGAGTCTTCCGGATGAAGAATTTTATGCATTAGAAGATGACTATGTGTTCCATATCGACCGGCTTCTGCCGAAAGGAAATCTGAATCTTGTCTATGGAAAACAGAGCAAAATCTTTGGATGGTTTCTTTTGTTCCTCGGTGTTTCCATTATCTGGAAGCCCTCGATTCGGAATCTGCTGGCTGCCCTTCGGGTCTATATTTCGGATGATTTTTCAAGAGTTGTTGGAAATTATCTGTACAGTCTTCCGCAGTTTGTAATTGCCGGAGTTCTGATCGTATGCGGCGTTCGGCTGATTTTGAGAAAAAAAACGGAAATTTATATGGAGCAGGATGCCGATCCGGAGGAAAAAGTATAATTTTTTTCAAAGTGTGAAACTTTTTTGATACAAAAAGCGTCTAATATAGTAGAAAGAAAAAAGAGAAAAGGAATGAGGTACGATGATTCACGCTTTATTGGATGCCCTTCGCAGGCAGCAGATGGAACAATACGAAGAACAGAAAATCTATGAACTGGATTACCGCGATCCCAAGATCCGGGATTCTGAGGTACTGCTCATCAATCTGGCCGCAGAATATCTGGGGCTTCAAAAGACGGTGGATCTGGCATTGGCCTGTCATGCCCAAATTGTGTCTCTGATTTTGTGGGATCCGGAAAATCCCCATACGATTCCAAGTGACGGGCACTGGCCAAGGTCCTATCGTGCGATTACTTTGGAACGTGCGGTGGTGGAATTTCAGGCAAGAAATATGGATCTGGTCTATATGCGAAATCCCAAGGACGAGGAGGGCAACGGCCTGATCCGTCTGGATTTTCAGAAAGTCTGTGCCTGATCCGGGTATGGCTTTTCTGCCCGGTATCCTGTATAATCATGTCAGATACTTTGTGAAAACGATGAGGAGGACAACGACATGATAAGGCCGGAAGATACATGGAAACATGATATGGGGGAAGCGGACTCGAAAGGCGCCGTGGGCTGCAAAATGTCTGCATCAAAGTGCGGTCAGTGGGAGAACCGGCCGGAGGGAAATCCTTTTCGGGGCGGAGACGGAATCCGAAAGTTTCTGGAACTGTATACAGGAAAGCGCAGAACGGACCGGACCGCCTGGTCGGATTATTTCCTGTCCGGACTTTTTCTCAAAAACTGGCGGGAGGAAGCATTTGCAAAGCTTATGTGGGAGACTGTGAGAGACCATGCGCAGGAGTTTCTGCCGGGGAAAGAATTTCTGACAGAGCTGCACATTGCCTATGGACTGACCCGAAAAGGGGACGAGTTTCAGGCGGACCAGAATGCGCTCTTTCCTGGGATTGAGTATATTGCGGAGATTGCCAGGCTCGGTCCGCCGGTCCGGCAACTGAAGAAGAATGATCCTGCCCTGCAGGCCGGTTTTCGGGACTATCGGGAACTTCTGATGCTGTCTGCCGGCGGCGAATGGGACGACGACCAGACGCTGAGAGCCGGAAAGATCCTTGACTACTATACACTGTCTAATATTTCGGATACCCCCGTTGCCAATGCACTGCAGTATGAGATTTTTCAGAGGCACCCAAGATCCATCCGGCTGCTTACCTATTTTTTTGAGCATCAGGAGCTTCCGGACAAGATCTACCGGCTTCTGTGGAATCATCTGCATCTGGATACCGCTACCAACGGGCGGGAGAAGCTTTTGTATGGGGAACTTCGCAGGGCCGTTGCTGCACGGCTGCCAGAATTTGCGGAAGGGCCAAGAAACAGTTATAAAGAGCTTCTAAAGGATTCCTATGTCCTTTATAGAAACCGGAAGAGCAGTACGCAGGAGGAGAGAAGCCAGGTGGACGGCTATCTTGACCGACCGGACGTGCAGGCTGCTATGATGGATGAGGTTTTTGTGGAGGAGCAGGTTCTTCACTACTGGATTGTAAAAAAAAGAGACAAGTATGTCCTTTTAAAGCTTCGGGATTTTTATGAAACTTATCCGGATGCGCCTTATGCGGGACGGGTTCTTTTGCAGATCAGTCAGATGCTGGATTACAACAGCATCATTGATGAACTGTTAGAGGACGAACAGTCGGGATTTGTGCAGGGAAGATTTGACTTTCAGAGAAGGGCCTATGTGCGTTATTATCTGAATACTGCATTTCATCTGGCCAGAGGCGCACAGAAACCGGACATTCTCTTAAGAAAATATCTGGCAGATTATATGCCCTATTCTCAGAAATGGAGCCAGGAGCTTGCAGAACCGAAAAAAAGCGGCCTGTCCTTTGCACATCCTGTCGAACTTTTGTTCGGAAATGATGTGCTCACGGTATCCTTTCATCAGAGATTTCTGGAATACCGGTGGAACAACAGTGCGTGTGTACCATATTTTCCGGGAGAACAGCTTGCAGATATAGAAGATGAAACAAGATTTTGGCTTCTGGCACCGATATCCGCCGCCCCTTACTCGGCACATCTGAATATTTTCCAGGTGATTCAGAAACGGCTTGCCAGACTTCCGGTGCCGGCAGAGTATCAATTTGTCATCGCAGACTGTATTACAGGATGGATCTGCCGTCTGGACAGAAAAGATTTCCCGGTCTGCAGCATTTACGCGGAAAAGGGGGAGCAGCTCTACGGCTGTGATATTTGTAAAGACGACACGCTGGTGCTTTATGAGGAGGAAATGTTCCAGAAGGTGACGCTTCCGAACGGCATCTATTCGGTTCAGGATCTGGATATGGCGGTTCGGATGGGAACGAGGCTTCTGGGTGAGCTGGTGCGGGAGCCGGTACTGGATGTATTTATGGAAATCCTGCCGTCACAGATCCTTTTGAAGATTCCGTATCATCCGGAAAAAGCGCTGTCCGGTGATCAGATTACAGAAGAGAACATACGTTTGCTTCTGCTGGAATATTTCGACGGGAAGATTGATCGGATGGAACTGGATTACGGCGGGCATTCGCTTCTGTTTCTTCGGACCAAACAGGGATACGGATGTTTCTGGTTCGATCATCGAAAACAGGACTGGTACGGTCTTGTGAGTATGCCGGGGGTTTATGCAACGGTAGACGAAAAAGATGTGATCTATGTTCCTTTTGGGCTGGGAAGGCTGCCCAATTATCTTATCCATCAGAATCCGGAAGAGCTGATCCGGCCTAAGCTGCCGGATATTTTTGAGCAGATTGCCTGTTCCGATCCCTATCCGCAGATGATGACGTGGTCTCCTCAAATTTACCGTTTTGAAACCCGGCAGAGATATACGCTGGCAAAGCGCCTTTATGGGGGATATCCGGCCAGTCAGGCGCACAATCAGCTCCAGGCCAGGTTTTATCTGCCGCTGCTTCCGGTTAAGATGCGTTACAAAGAAGTGCAGGAGACCGTTTCCAATCGGGTGGAAGTCGGAAAGGATAAGGCCGGAGTTCAGTATCGGCTTACAAGCTTTATGTGGGGGCAGCTTGCAGAACTTTCTCTTACTTGGCAGTATGAGCTGAAAAATACAAAGGGATACTATGGAGAAAAGACCATGCGGGAGCGGCATCTGGTCCTTTTGAAAGAAGAGGAACATTTCCAGATGATCTATATGGACGATGAACGTTCCTATGTCAGTTATTTAGTCTCTGATGTACAGGAATATATGGATGCAGAAGGGAAAAAGTGCCGGAAGGAGACTTTTGGCGGGAAAACCGTTCCGGGTTATCTGGTTCATGAAGATCTTTGGCGGATCCGGGATCATCTGGACCTTCTGCTGTCAGAGATTCTGAACCCGTCGGCCATTCTGGATCGTTTCGGGGAGTTTGCCTATGACGCAAAAGCGGAGTATGAGAAGTTAAGAGAGAAATACCTGTAAAAGAATTGACATTTCTTATGTTCTGGTATATACTTTGATAATCAAAGTAATGGAACAATTATGACCAGAGGTAAGAGGTGTATCATTTATGTGGAAAGACAGTATCAGCGCGCTGGACAAGAGAAGGAACCGAATCCTTCAGGCAGGCGGACGGGATAAGATCGAGAAACAGCATAAGAGCGGTAAGCTGACAGCCCGCGAGCGGATCGACATACTCTTTGATCCGGGTACTTTTGTGGAAGTGGATAATTTTATAGAGTCCAGAATTGATGATTTTGGACTGGACAAGAAGAGAGTGCCCGGAGACGGCGTTGTCACGGGATATGGAGAAATCAACGGACGAACGGTATTTGTATCCTCGGAAGATTTTACAGTTATCGGCGGCTCTCTTGGAGAATACCATTCCATGAAAATCGCAAGAATCCAGGATATGGCCTACGATATGAAGGCACCGATTATCATGATTAATGACAGCGGCGGAGCCAGGATCGAGGAAGGCATCGACTCCCTGAGCGGCTATGCAAATATTTTCCTTCGAAATACAAGGGCATCCGGTGTGATTCCGCAGATTGCAGTGATCGTGGGACCCTGTTCCGGCGGTGCCTGTTATTCTCCGGCCATCTGCGACTATATTTTCATGGTGGACGGAATCGGCAAGATGTTTATTACGGGTCCTCAGGTAGTGAAGACCGTGGTCAATGAAGAGTGTACCGTGGAAGAACTGGGCGGTGCATCGATCCATGCATCTAAGAGCGGGGTAACGCATTTTACGTATAAGGATGAACGCACCTGCTTTGATGGTGTACGCAGGCTTCTATCCTATCTTCCCGGAAGTTATCTGGAAAAACCGCCGGTAATCCGGACGAAGGAGGAATCTACAGGGAAAAAATCTCTGCTGTATTCTTTAAATACGCTGGTAAACCGGAGAAATAAACAGGAGATGCAGGACCGCTGTGCAGAGCTTACAGAGATCGTACCGGACAATTCCAGAAAAGCGTATGATGTACTGGAAGTGATCAACCGCATTTGCGACAAGGATACATTTTTCGAAGTACAGAAGGAATTTGCCAAAAATGTAGTCGTCGGCTATGGACGGATCGGCGGACGCAGTGTTGGTATTGTTGCGAACCAGCCTATGTCACTGGCAGGAAGCCTGGATTATGACAGTTCTGATAAGGCTGCCCGTTTTATCCGGACCTGCGACTGTTTTAATGTACCGCTGGTCGTTCTGGTGGATGTGCCTGCATTTATGCCCGGAACGGCACAGGAACACAAAGGGATTATCCGTCACGGCGCCAAGATGCTGTACGCGTTCTCTGAGGCGACGGTACCGAAGATCTCCGTCATTATGCGGAAGGCTTACGGCGGTGCCTATATTGCTATGAACAGCAAAAATATGGGGGCGGATTTGGTCTATGCCTGGCCGGGAGCAGAGATCGCAGTCATGGGAGCAGAGGGCGCGGTCAATATCGCCTTTAAGCGGGCAATTAACGAAGCGGAAAATAAGGAAGAGACAAGAGAGCATCTGGTGAAGGAGTATAAGGAAAAATTTATGAATCCTTATGTGGCGGCTTCCAGAGGGTTTGTCACAGAGGTCATTAAGCCGGAGGAGACGAGGAAACGGCTGATGGCGGCATTGAAGATGCTGAAGAAGAAGCAGGTGGCTCCGATTCCGAAAAAGCACGGAAATATTCCGTTGTAGAAAAGAAAACGTTCTGGAACAGGACCGTGATGTATGGTCTTGTTCCAGAACTGTTTTTATGTAGTTTTTATATCGCTTATTCGCTGATGCGTTTTCCTACAGGGGCGGCGTAAACAGCGCAGGAGTAATTTTTTTCTGCAGAGGGGCCGGGAAGGAAGCCGAGAAGCTCGTCCAGACGGTCCTGGTCGTAAGCGCCGATGGCGCAGGTGCCGCAGCCGATGGATTCGCAGGCCAGATAGAGGTTCTCGCAGACATGGCCGGCATCGATCAGGAGGTATTTGGCGGCTTTTAGTCCATAACGCCATTCCATACGGTAGGGGATGGAAGCCCATACGAAAAGTACAGGAGCAAAAGCGGCAAAGCGCTGGCCGCAAAGGGCGTCCGTAAGCTCCTGGCTAAAGTCAGAGCGGTCCTCCCAGAACTCCAGTTCGTGTTCTTCCGGCAGATAGTGATAGATGGCTTTAGGGAGTCCTTCTACATGGTTGATGAAGAGATAGGTTTCAAAAGTGTGTCGGGAGCCGGCGGAAGGGACATTCCGGAAGGTAACCGGGTTGTTGTGTCCTGCGAACCGCCGTACGCCTTGAGTACTCCAGAGAAGGAAGGAAAGTTCTAAAAGGGTCAGAGGTTCTTCCGCATATTTGCGCCGGCTCTCCCGCTTTTGTATCAGGTCTAAGAGTGTTCCGGTCATGGTGAGGGAATGATAGTCGGTGGGAAGTTTTATAGTCTTTGTTCCTTTTGGAGCCTGCAGGCAGGGAATGGAGGGCAGTTTCTGCTCCTGGTCTGTCTGTTCCGCGCCTGCGTCTGCTTTGTGGTAGGCTTTCAGAAGTTCTCTGTTTTTCATGATTTCATAGCTGGTTTTTTCATTCATTGATTCTGCTCCTGTGTTGATTTAAGAGGTCTTCCTCTTATCCGTTTCCGGCTGCTGCTTTTATGGTATCATTCCGGAAGCAGAATGTAAAGCAGTTATCGGAAAGACCATATTGTCATGGGAATCAGACAGGCACTCATGAATAGTCCAAGCATAAGACTTTCACTGACAAAGATAAAATAGAAGAGCAGAAATGCCGGAAGCAGGCAGGAAGTACCGATCCGAAACCATTTTCTGCGCTTTTCGGAGATGACTTCCTGCTGCCCGTCCTCTAGTTCCTCCGGATGGGTCATGGTACAGTGTATCCTCGCTTCAAAACGATAGAATCTGCGTTTTGCCGTATACTCTACGCCATTGATCGTAAAGACTGGATACATGCTTTCTTTGGTGATGACCAGATCCAGCCCGTTCTCGTCTGCAAACTGAAAGAGCGCTTCTGAAAATTCAGCAGGTGTCAGTGCCATATTGTCCGGAACAAAGGAGAAGCTTCTCTTTTGTTCTGTTTTGACAAACAATCGGTAATCGTGGATGATAGACATAAATTTTCCTCCTTTTTTTTCTATTCCTTCCATTTCCTGAAGAACTGCGTCTACATTCAGGGTATGCAGTTCTTTGTGGAGCAGTTTTTTGCAGATGCTGATTCCTGCCTGTAATTCCTGCTGCCGTTCTTTTAACGTTTTTAAGTGCTTTTCCATCAACTGATCCAGGGGGATCCTGCCGTCTAAAACTTCCCGGATGTCTTCAATAGAGACATCCAGTTTCCGAAGGATACGGATCTTCTGCAGTGTCGTTACATCTTCTTCGGTATATTCCCGGTAATTATTGGCTGTGTTCCGGTTTGGGTGCAGCAGCTCCTTTCGTTCGTAGAATCGTATATTCTGTTTGGTAATACCTGTCTTTTTCTCTAATTCCTGAATGTTCATTCAAAAGCCTCCTTTAGATAGATGATAAGAAGCGTTTATCTGCCTTTAAAAAATGTTTTGGACAGATACGGGATTGCTTTTCTGTCTCTACTATAAGGGGTATACCAGGTATAAGGTCAAGACTTTTTGTAAAATATTTTCGTTTGTACGGCTGAAATGGCGGAATGATCTTATATGGAAGTGTTTTTGACCGGACAAAGAGAACAACAAGGCAAATCTTTCTGCCCCTGCCTTGCTAAATTGATACACCCATGATAAGATGGAAGAAAGAATGGATGGTCAAAAGCGTATTCGTTTTGAAGGATTTACAAAGGGATGAAACAATTTATAAAACATACAGGAGGCACACAGGAATGGTATTCAAAACAATGAAAGAGCAGAAAACGTTTTCCCTCTCCAGCCAGGAAAAGAATCTGATGGAATTCGGAACGGAGGAACTAGAGGATCTTTTAGAAAACATGCTTGTAACGCCGGATGAGTTTGTCGTATTGACGGCGCCGAAAGCCCAGGGACAGCAGATCCGTTATGTACAGGCACGTGCAAAGGATAATTCGGAAATTAAAGTGGAACTTGGAGTGGAAGAATCCGACGGAACACATCTGTATTACAAAATATGTGAGGAAGAGGAGTGTTTCCAGATTTTTCTGGATTTCTTTGCAGGCAGGCTGAAGGTAAAGATGGATGAATTTCAGCCTGTTCAATTTTGACGGATATCCGGTTGGGGAGGAAGATATGAATCTGGTAAAGGAAAGTAAATATTTAAGTCTGATTCTGCGGCATAAACCGGAGGCGGCAGGGATTACGCTGGATGAGCATGGATGGGCCGATGTGGATGCACTGATTGCCGGTATCCAAAAGTCCCGAAGATTTGACCGGAAGATGCTGGAAGAGATCGTGCGCACAGATGACAAACAGCGTTATTCTTTTAACGAACATAAGACCAGGATTCGGGCGAACCAGGGACACTCTCTTTCGGTGGATGTGGAACTTCCGGTTGCAGAACCGCCCCAGATTCTCTGGCATGGTACAGGACAGAAATATGAGGCATCCATCGACAAAGACGGTCTGATTTCCAAAAGCAGACTTTACGTGCATCTGTCGGGAGATCCTGAGACAGCCCGAAAGGTGGGCCAAAGACATGGGACACCGGTTATCTATATGGTGGACAGCCAGAGGATGGCAGCGGACGGTTTTTTGTTCTACCGGTCCGTCAATGGTGTATGGCTGACAAAGTGCGTGCCGGCGAAATATTTGAAGAAACAGAACAGTGAAAGTTGAGGAGAACATGGAACATGCAGAGATTTCTGTCGTTGACAATATCCGGCAGATGTATGAAGAGTTATTCACTGCGGAAAAAAAAGCAGCGGATTACATTTTAAAAAACAGGCAGGAAGTGGTCATGCTGAATGTCTCCGAACTGGCGCATAAAAGCGGAACAAGCGAGGCGACTGTTGTAAGGATGTGCAAACATCTGGGTTATGACGGCTATTTTCAGATGAGGCTGCTGATGTCAAGGGATGCCGGACAATACAAACAGCCATCAACGACTGACGGAATGCTGGTATCCTCTCACCAGATTTTTGCAGGAGACGGCGAGCGGGTCATAAGTCTTGCAAAGTTCGTCTCCACTGAGACACTGCTGTGTGCAGCAGAACTTTTACGAAATGCAGAGATGATTCATATTGTCAGTGTCGGCAATAACATTCCGATTGTCTGGGATCTGGGATTTCGGCTGGAGAGAAATGGGCTGAAATGTACCTATTCCGTATTGCCGGAACACTTTTTCAATCATATTTCTCTTGGAAGCAGCAACGACGTGGTCTATGCAATTTCGCGATCCGGTTCTTCCACACAGGTTATCAAAGCCGTAGAACTGGCCCATAAAAAAAAGATGAAGACAATCATCGTGACGGGAGAACTGAATAAACCATTCGTAGAGGATGCGGACTGCGTGATTCATGTGGTTGAGAAAAAGGAGAATCAAATGTCTGTTTTGCGTCCGGACTCTCATCTGCTTGAGATGGCAGTCAATGACGCACTGCTGTATGCAGTAAAAAATTATCACATGATTGTGAACAATCTAAATGGAAAAGAAAACAGCGAACCAGTTAATGAAGTGGATCTTTTGCTGAGCAAATATAAATTATAGAACGAAAAGAAAAAATGTACCGTATTTTGCGGTACATTTTTTTGTGGACTTATATGAAATAATATTTCTTATATAAAATATTATTTCATATATGAAACGGAATAATCTGGGTAAATTTGGAAATTACGCTTATAATAAAAAAATATTTCACAAAGTATTGACATTCATGAAAAAATACTTTATCATATAGACAAATAAACGGAAAAGGGGGACAAATATGATTCATGCATTTCGGATTGATGAAAGATTAATTCATGGGCAGGTCATTGCAACCTGGCTGAAAACACTGGGCACGACACACCTGATTGTCGCCAGTGACGAGGCAGCAGAAGATGAAAGGAGGCAGAAGGCGCTGAAACTGGCACTGCCGTCCAATGTAAAATGTCTAATCAGGAAAGTGAATGACGCAGTGACTGTGCTGAAAGACCCGCGATGTGAGAAGATGAACATTCTTCTGATTGCAGGAAGTCCGCAGGATGCACTCCGTCTGGTGCATAAGCTGCCTGAAATCTCCGAGATCAATCTGGCAAATTATGGAAGCATTACCAAACCGGAAGTGAAGGACAAAGTATGTATTTCCAAAATGGTCTATCTGGACCAGGAAGATGCCGACGCAGTGAATGAACTGCTTCACATGGGAAAAGTCATATTTACACAAAAGACGCCTCAGGATTCCAGGAAAATGGTAAACAGAATACGATGTGAAAGGGGAGAGGGAAAATGACACAGGCACTTATAGTTGCGCTGGCTTATTGGGCACTTATTTTGCTTTACCGATTGGGAGCCAATGGCATGGCTGACCGGCCCATTGTCGTAGGACCGGTCATTGGACTGATCCTGGGAGATGTAGTAACCGGGACCTTGATTGGAGCACAGTTGGAAGTGATTTATTTAGGAATCGTGAATGTAGGCGGCGCACAGGCAACAGATACGCTTTATGCTACAACTCTGGCAGTTGCATTGTCAATCATAGGGGGAATTCCGCAGGAAGCGGCTATCACCTTAGCCATTCCTCTTGGTTTCATAGGGCTTTTTATGCTGCAGGTGACGAGAATCTTTTTCGCATTTATGTGCCCGATTCTGGATAAGATTGCCGAAAGCGGCAATGCAAGAGCCTATTCCTGGGCTTATATTTTACATATTGTCGTCGGATATGGACTGGGCGCAGTGACCATACTGATCGCACTTTTGGCAGGCGCAGAAGCCACACAGACATTTATCAATGCACTTCCGCCCTTTATTATGGACGGCATGAAAGCAGCAGGCGGGATGCTGCCGGCGCTGGGACTTGGCGTACTGCTGAGCATGATCTGGGATAAGAAAAAAATGATCTATTTTCTGCTTGGCTTTGTAATTGTTGTGTATATGGGAATTCCAATGATTGGTCTGGCAGTGATTGGGGTATTTCTGATGCTGATGGATCTGTACCGCAGCCAGGATATGAAAAAAATGCAAAAGGCATTTGCGGTCAGCCAAAATGCCGCCGGCAGAGAGGAAGAGGAGGAATTTTTTGATGAATGAAAGAGAAAAAAGAACATCCTTACGGCAAATACTTCGAAGAAGCTGGGCAGTAGGCGCTGCATACAACAATGTGCGCGGACAGGGACATGGATGTCTGTTTGTGCTGTATCCTTTGCTGAATAAATTATATCCGGATCCGAAGGACCGGGAACGGAAGTTAGAAGCTGTGAAGCGGCATCTGGTTTTTTACAATATCACTCCTCAGGTGAATACACTCGGTTTGGGACTCTTTGCGGCAATGGAGGAAAAAATCGCGGAAGACAATACTTTCGATGCATCAACGGTCAATGCCATCAAGGCAGCCGTTATGGGACCGGCCAGCGGAATCGGTGATGCTATGTTCCAGGTGACGATTCGTATTGTGGCGGCAAGTATCGGCCTTGGACTGGCCCTTCAGGGCAATCCGCTAGGAGGTCTGCTGTTCTTCCTGATTTTTAACGGGTGCAGTTATTTTATTCGCTGGTACCTGCTGAGACTTTCTTATGAAAGCGGAGAAAAGCTGGTGTCGGAGGCGGCAGAAAGCGGAATTATTCAGATGCTCAGCAGTGCAGCCGCGATCATTGGACTTTTTATGGTGGGCGGCATGGTGGCGAATACGGTCAGTGTTTCTTTTGGGCTTAGCTGGGAGATGGGCGGTGGAGAAGTTACCTTGCAGAGCTTTTTTGATGCCATTATGCCGAAACTTGTGCCATTGCTCCTGACGCTGGGTGTTACACAATGTGTACGAAAAAAAGTCAACAGTAATCTTATTATGCTCGGCATTATCGTGCTTGGTATCGTTGGAGCATTTGCAGGGCTGTTTTAAAGCAAATCTTTTGAGGAGGAAATACAAAATGTTGGTAACGATGGCAGAAATATTGAAAAGAGCTAGAGAAGGCGGGTATGGCGTCACAGCCCCCAATGTACAAAGCGAAGATACGGTACGTGCCGTGATTCGTGTGGCGGAAGAGAGAAAGGCACCGATGATTATTGACGTCAATGCTTTTATTCATCCGGATTTGCCCTGGTTTGTACATATGATCCGGGAACTTGCCGGCAGCTCATCTGTACCCATTGCGGTCAATTTAGACCATGGCAGAAGCTATGAAGATGTGATGTTAGGCATACGTTCCGGTTTTACTTCCATTATGGTAGACCGTTCCGGTATGCCATATGAAGACAATGTACGGGAGACAAAAGAGGTAGTCCGCATGTGCCATACTCTTGGAATCAGTGTAGAAGCAGAGCTGGGACACGTGGGGCAGGGGACCAATTATGAAGTGGACGGCATCCGCAATCTGACGGAACCGGAGGAAGCTGCAAGATTTATAAAGGAGACGGGAGTGGACTGTCTGGCAGTGGCCATCGGGACGGCGCACGGACGCTATAAAGGGAAACCGCATATCGACTTTGCACGTCTTGCAAAAATCGTAGAAGCATGTAAAGATACACCGCTCGTTCTCCACGGAGGAAGCGGAACGGGAGATGAGAATCTGGCAAGAGCAGTCAGAAACGGCATTCAGAAAGTCAATCTGGCCACAGAACTGGTGGTTGCAGGAAAAGAAGAACTGGAAAGCTTTATGCAAGATCCGAACTTTGATAAATGGAAGCTGATACCTGCCTTTATCAAAGGATATGAGGACCGTTTGACACATTATATAAAACTTTTCGGCCAGGAAGGCCGGGCCTGGACCGTATAAAATGAGGTGGGCAGAATGATTCATTTTTTAATAGCAACACACGGGCACTTAGCGAAAGGCTTCAAAGATACCCTGCAGATTATTCTTGGAAAAGAAGCAGTTTCCCATGTGACGGCTCTTTGTCTGTTTTCGGAGGACTTACCGGAATCCGAGGATGCCCGGACTATGATTGAGCACTTTTTTTCCGGACTTTCTAGAGAAGATCAGGTGGTTGTACTGACCGATATTTTATATGGAAGTGTCAACCAGATGCTCCTGCCTTATGCGAATGATGAAAAAGTCTGGCTGCTGAGCGGCGTAAATTTTCCGCTACTCTGTGAACTTGTATCTGCGGTTGCCTATACCGGAACCGAAATCTGCCTGGATGTACTGCGTGAAATGGTGGAAAAGGGAAGAAAAGAACTGGTACTGGTAAATGATGAGCTGAAAAAAGAAAGTCCCAAGGAAGAGGAAACATCATTTTTTGATGAAAAGGAGGAAGAAATTTAATGATTCGATTTCATGAAGCATGTGGAAAGACGGGAAAGACAGTTGCGGCAAGGCTCCTTCCGGATACTGATCTGATTGAAGGGATCGAAGCTGTTTGTGAAAAAAATAACATACAACATGCATATGTATCTTGTTTTGGAAGTTTTAAACGGACAGGTTATATGTATCTTGTTCCCAAACCGGAAGCAAAAGTAAAGGCAGGATATGGAGATGTATTTCAGTGTGAAGGACCTATTGAATTTCTAAATGGAACCGGTGTCGTCTGCCAGAACGGAGGGACTTATGACACGCATTTCCATGCAGTTATGTGCCGGGATAACGGGGAAGTGTTCGGAGGACATATTGTAAGAGGAACGACGCCGGTATTGACAACAGTAGATTTGGTCATTTTGGAAATAGAAGGGGTTCAGATGCTGCGTACCAATGACGAGGAGACGGCTTTGACCCAGTTTCTGCCGATAAAAGGGCAGGAGTAGCGGTATGAAAATCGGTGTGATCGCAGATGATTTTACTGGAGCCGGGGACATAGGTTCCTTTCTGCAAAAAAACGGCTCTAAAACCCTTCTCTTTACAGAAATACCGTCTGCTTTTTCATCCTCTGCGGATTGTGCAATACTTGCTTTAAAATCCAGAAGTGCGGAACCGGAGGAGGCAGTCCGGCAGGCAAAAGAAGCTGCTGCTTTTCTGAAAAAGGCCGGTGCAGAGCGAATTTATTTTAAATACTGTTCTACCTTTGATTCTACTCCAAAAGGCAATATCGGAGTGGTGTTGGATGCTCTGTTAGAAGAACTAAAGCTGTCTTTTACGATTCTTTGTCCGTCCCTTCCGGTGAATGGAAGGACGGTAAAAGACGGCATTCTGTTCGTCAACGGCGTTCCGCTGGCAGAAAGTCCTATGAAAGATCATCCGCTGAATCCCATGTGGGATTCTGGTATTCCGGAATTGATGCGCTTACAGAGCCGCCATCCGTGTTTTGTATTGAAAAGGGAAGATATGACTTTCGAAAAAGTACAGAAGCGGATAGAAAACTATCGAAAAATATATAGAAAATTTTATTTGGTTCCTGACTATGAAAATGAAGAAGACGGGAAAAAAATCGCACATATTTTTCAAGACTGTTATCTGCTAAGCGGTGGAAGCGGTCTGGCAGAACATCTGACAGACTTTGCAAAAACAACCTACATCCAGCCTTTAAAGAAGCAGACAGGAGAACAAAAGGCCCTGCTGCTCTGTGGAAGCTGTTCCCGGATGTCCGGAAAACAGATTGCATATTATCGTCAAAAGGGACGCGCTGTCTATGGAATTGATTCCGAAAGACTGATTGACAAAAGCCTGCAGGCGGAGGAGGTTTTCGCGTTTGTGCTTGCCCATGACAATGTGCTTGTCTATACCAGTGCGGCCGAAGAAATGCAGAAGCGGAAGGCGGATACCCAAGCATTTTTTCAGGCGTCAAAACTTATGGAAAAGCTGATGGCTGATCTGGGAGAAATGGCAGCAGAACATGGTTTTACCAGAATTGTCGTAGCCGGCGGAGAGACTTCCGGTGCGGTTGCCCTGCGCCTCGGCTATCATGCCTATCAGATTGGAAACAGCATCGCTCCGGGAGTACCGATTCTAAATCCTCTGGAGCGCCCGGAACTTCGGCTGATCTTAAAATCCGGAAATTTCGGCGGGGAAGATTTTTTTGAAAAAGCATTGCTGGAGGAATAAAAACTATGGAGGAAAAATTACAGGAGGCGTTATGGTGTGCACATCAGTTATTTGCGCGCAGGCTTGTCAGAGGCTCCACTGGAAATATCAGTTTTCGTCATGAAAATAAAATATATATTTCCCGAAGTGGCAGTTGTTTCGGACGGCTTTCCAAAGAGGATTTTGCAGTACTGTCAGTAAATGGGCAGATTGTAGAGGGACTGCCGAGCAAAGAATATCCCCTGCATCTTACCTTTTATCGTCAAGATTCAGAAACAAACGCGGTAATCCATACGCATTCTTTATTCACTACAGCTCTTAGCTGTATGCGAAAACCGGATGTTTCGATTCAAAAACTGTACAGTTATACACCTTATCTGAAAATGCTGACAGAAGGAAAGATTGGTGTGGCTGCCTATGGTCCGCCCGGCAGCAAACAGTTGTTTGACACTTTTGAAAAAGTATTCTCAGCGGACACAAGAACGTATGTTCTCAAAAATCACGGCATTGCAGTGGGTGCCAAAAGCGCCTATAAAGCCTTTGATATTGTAGAGGAATTTGAAACGAGCGCATCTTTGGCGGCGATTTTGGAAAGCCGCGAAGAAGCGGGGCTTCGGACTATCTGATCCGTCGTTTTCCGATGCGATTTTTCTGTTCCTGGACAGCGAAAAGCGATTGTTAAAAAACAGTCGCTTTTCGTTTTCTGTTATGCTATAATAGACGGACATATCAGGAAAGACGGATGTCGCCCCTTCGCGTTTACTCACACATTCGGGAGTCAGAATGTGTGAGTAAACAGGATTCTGAAAAGATACAAGAGGAGAGCGGATAGAGAGGGAATATGGAAAGAAACATAAGCGTCATAAAAGATGTGAATGGGAAGCAGATTGTGGTAATGATTGCGAAAAATAAGAGATTCCGGAAAAGTCTGGCGAAAAAACATGATAAAAATGCCAGATTTGGATAGTATCGATATGATTCACAATTTGCCCTTCTGATTTTTGATGACGATGGAGAAGTTTTGCGTTATAATGTTTTTCATGTGGAGCTTGTTATAAGACATGCAGTGGATGAGAAATTGTATCTATATGATATTGTAAATATAAAAAAAGAAACGAGCACCCCGTTTGAGCCATAAGACTGTACGGTTAAAAACTCATTTCTTGTTTTGGTTATATGACAGAAAGGGAGAAAAGTCAGGAGAAATGTATAACGAAATTGATTTGGATAAAATAGATATTCATGCAGAGCCGCCCATGGAGGAACCAGCCAGGCAATACTATTACATGGCAAAATGCCGGGAATGGGTTCGGGAGTTTGAACGGAAAAACGGACACCGCCCATGCTTTTTTACTCAAACGTTCGGGTGCCAAATGAACGCCCGCGATTCCGAGAAGCTTACAGGCATTCTAAAAAAAGCCGGCTATGCGGAGGCCGACAGTGAGGAGGCCGATTTTGTAATTTACAATACATGCACCGTCCGGGAAAATGCCAATCTGAAAGTATATGGACGGCTGGGTGTTTTGCATGGATATAAGAAGAAGAATCCAAACATGAAGATCGCTCTTTGCGGCTGTATGATGCAGGAGCCTTCTGTAGTGGAAAAGATCAAAAAGAGTTATGGGTTTGTGGATTTGATCTTCGGAACTCACAATATTTTCAAATTTGCGGAGCTTCTCTGGGCAGCTCTTATATCAGAACGGACGGTGACGGATGTCTGGGATGGTACGGAACAGGTTGTGGAGGATCTTCCACTGGAGCGGAAATATTCATTCAAATCAGGCGTCAATATTATGTTTGGCTGCAACAACTTCTGCAGCTACTGCATCGTTCCCTATGTGAGAGGGCGGGAACGCAGCCGGGAGCCGGAGGATATTCTTCGGGAGATTAAGGGACTGGCAGCAGATGGTGTAACAGAAATTATGCTGCTGGGCCAGAATGTTAATTCCTATGGAAAGACTCTGAAAACGCCCATCCGTTTTGCAGAACTTTTGCAAAGAGCGGAGAAGATCGAAGGAATAGAACGGATTCGGTTTATGACTTCACATCCAAAGGATCTGTCCGATGAATTGATCCAGGTTATGGCAGAGTCAAAAAAGATCTGCCGGCATCTTCATCTGCCTTTGCAGTCCGGGAGCAGCCGCATACTAAAGGCGATGAACCGAAAATATACAAAAGAACAATATTTGGCACTTGCAGAGAAGATTCGAAAGGCCATTCCGGATATAGCACTGACGACGGATATTATCGTCGGGTTTCCAGGGGAGACAGAAGAGGATTTCCTTGAGACCCTGAAGGTCGTTTGGACGGTTCGCTTTGAGAGTGCTTTTACATTTATTTACAGCAAACGCACCGGGACGCCGGCAGCAGCGATGGAAGAACAGGTTCCGGAAGATGTGGTGAAAGATCGTTTTGACCGCCTGCTGCACGAGGTACAAAAGATCGCCAATGAAAGAGCGCAGCTTTTAACCGGAACGAAACAAATGGTATTGGTGGAGGAGACGAACAGCCGGATGACGGACTATGTGACCGGGCGGCTTAGCAGCAATCATGTGGTACATTTCCCAGGAGACGCTTCGCTGGTGGGAAAGATCATGCAGGTCTCTCTGGATGAGTGCCGCGGATTTTATTTTATGGGACGAGCAACAGGAGCGTCTCTGTCCGGATTAGAATGACAAAAAATTAAC
This sequence comes from Lachnospiraceae bacterium, assembly GCA_910574965.1. Lineage (GTDB taxonomy): Bacteria > Bacillota > Clostridia > Lachnospirales > Lachnospiraceae > Hominiventricola. Next base: position 150,066 of record CAJTDB010000004.1, read on the forward strand.
AAGGAGTTATTGCATGAAAAAACGTGGGCTTCGTACCATCAAACATCTGATTCTCATAGCGGCTGCTTCTGTTATTTATGCAGCAGGTGTCAGTCTCTTTTTGGATCCGAACAATCTGGCGCCGGGAGGCGTCACAGGTGTGGCGGTGATTCTGAACCGGCTGTCTGGAATCGAGACAGGAACACTGTATTTCCTGTTGAATGTTCCGATTGTTCTGTTGGGGATCTGGAAATTCGGCTGGCGCTTTATTATGAAAACTGCCTATGCGATTTTTATGACTTCGGCTTTTACAAACCTTTTGTCCGGCTATGATGCGCTGACGGATGATCCGCTTCTGGCCTCGCTGGCAGGAGGCGTACTGATGGCCTGCGGTGTAGGCATGATCTTTAAGACAGGTGCGACCACCGGCGGTATGGATATTATTATTAAGATTATCCGCCAGAAATACCGGCATCTGAAAACCGGATTTTTGTTCCAGTGTACAGATATTATCATTGTCGGAATCTCCGGACTGATCTTCCGGGATTTGAACATTGCGCTGTATGCTCTTCTGGCAGTGCTCATCTGCGGCAGAACGTTGGACTATGTGCTCTATGGAAATGATGAAGCCCGGATGATCTACATTATTACCGGCAGGCCCGAAGCCATCGGCCAGAAGCTTCTTCAGGATGTGGAAGTGGGCGTGACGTATTTTCAGGGCAAGGGCGGATGGACCGGAGAGGAAAAGCAGGTGATCTTCTGCATTGTGCGCAAACAGCTTTCTCCCCAGGTGGAGGAGATTACCAAGCAGGAGGATCCGGCTGCTTTTATGATTATCACCAGTGCCAGTGAGATTTACGGAGAAGGTTATAAAGATTTCTTTGCAGACAGACTGTAAGAAAAACACAAAAAGATCATATAAAATGTTCTTGCATCTTTGTCCAGTTAGTGGTACTATATTTAGTGCAAAATAATTTTGCAGAATACTAGATGTAGTTACTGGAGGAGATTGGATGAAGGGGAACGTCGTTGTATGCCCGGATATGATTAAGAAGCGGAATGGAATGCCCGTGCCGTTTGATGTGAAGAAGATCCGGGATGCCATCCGCAAAGCAAATGATGCGGCAAGGGTAGAGGCCATTGCGCCTTACCAGTTTGAGACACTCGTCGACGCGGTGGTGGAAGCCATTCCGGAAGGGAAGACGCCGAATGTGGAACAGGTACAGGACTTAGTGGAAGAGAAGCTGATTGAGAATGGTTTTGCGAAAACGGCAAAGGCATACATTCTGTACCGTGCGGAGCATACCAAAGTCCGCAAGACCGAAGCAGATCTGGTGGACATCTATCGGGAACTGACCTTTACCAGCGCGGCGGATGCAGACATCAAACGGGAAAATGCCAATATCGATGCGGATACGTCCATGGGTACCATGTTAAAATACGGTTCCGAAGGTGCCAATTATTTTGTAGATAATTATATTCTGCCAAAAGATATCGCAGCAGCACATATTAATGGAGATATCCATATCCACGACAAGGATTTCTACATGCTGACAGAAACCTGCTGCCAGATTGATCTGATAAAACTGTTTCGGGATGGATTTTCCACAGGGCACGGCTATATCCGGCAGCCAAGATCCATTGCCAGTTATGCGGCGCTGGCCTGTATTGCCATCCAGGCCAACCAAAACGAGATGCACGGAGGGCAGTCGGTCCCTAACTTCGATTATGCTATGGCGGAAGGCGTGGCCTGTACGTTTCGGAAGGAATATTATGACGCAGTACAGCGGTATTTCTGGCTGGAACATGACTGCGAGCAGGCGCTGGAGGAGGATTTTCGCCAGGCGCTCAAAGATGCTGTGCCGGAGCGGATTACGATGGCCAACATTGACGATTATGAAGCACATTTTGTCAAATGGTTTATGGAATGCTGGGAGATGTGGCTGAAAGAGAAGCCGAAGGAGCAGGATATCCGCAGATGTCATCAGACTTCCGTCCGCATTGCCTTAAAAGAAACGGATATGGCTACTTATCAGGCGATGGAGTCCCTGATACACAATCTGAATACGATGAATTCCAGGGCCGGGGCACAGGTGCCTTTTAGTTCTATCAATTATGGGACATGCACATCCCCGGAGGCGCGTATGGCTGTTCGGAACCTTCTGAAGGTGACGGATATCGGACTGGGGAACGGAGAGACTGCCATCTTCCCGGTACAGATTTTCAAGGTAAAAGAGGGGATCAATTACAATCCGGGAGAGCCGAATTATGATCTGTTTCGATTAGCCATCAAAGTGTCTGCCAAACGTCTGTTCCCAAACTTCAGTTTCATCGATGCGCCGTTTAATCTGCAGTATTATAAAGAAGGCGATTACAATACGGAGATTGCCTATATGGGATGCCGGACCAGAGTTATGGGCAACCACTACGATCCAAAGCAGGAAGTAACCTGCGGACGGGGAAATTTAAGTTTCACATCCGTGAACCTTCCAAGGCTCGGCATCAAGGCCCATAAAAATATCAAAGTTTTCTATCGGGAGTTAGACAAGCAGCTTGCTCTTTGCTGCAGACAGTTGCTTCACCGTTTTGAGATCCAGAAGAAAAAAACTGTGAAAAATTATCCGTTTCTTATGGGACAGGGAATCTGGATGGGTTCGGATGCACTGGGCGTTCATGACCAGGTGGGCGAGATTCTGAAAAACGGAACTTTAAGTGTCGGATTTATCGGTCTTGCGGAGACTTTGACGGCTCTTACAGGGGCACATCATGGCGAGAGTGAGGAGAGCCGGAAGCTAGGGCATGAAATTATTGCTCATATGCGGGATTATATGGACCAAAAATCCCAGGAAACCGGGCTGAATTTTACCTTGCTGGCCACGCCGGCGGAAGGGCTGTCCGGAAGATTTGTGCGGATCGACCGGAAGCGGTTCGGCAGGATACCAGGAGTCACGGACCGGGAATATTATACAAATTCTTTCCATGTGCCGGTTTATTATCCTATTAATGCTTTTGAAAAGATCCGCATTGAGGCACCTTATCATGCACTGACAAACGCCGGACATATCAGCTATGTAGAGCTGGACGGAGATACGGCAAAGAATCCGGAAGCTTTTGAGGCGGTAATCCGCTGCATGAAAGAAAACGGCATTGGCTATGGTTCGGTGAATCATCCGGTGGACCGGGACCCGGTGTGCGGTTATACCGGCGTCATCGATGAAGTGTGTCCGCGCTGCAAGAGGCGGGAAGGGGAGCCGGTCAGTATCGAGCGGCTGAACGAACTTCGGAAAAAATACCCGGATGTGCCGGTGTATTTAGACGCCAATCACTGATAATGACTGCAAAACATATGTTCGAAAATAATATAAAATGAAGATTGGAGAAAAAAAGTATGGCAGGAAAAGTAGTACCCAACAATGGACAGGTAGGCGAACATGTAAAATTTGACCGTATCCGCCGGATTACCGGCTATCTGGTCGGAACGACAGACCGCTTTAACAATGCAAAACGGGCAGAGGAAAAAGATCGTGTCAAACACAGCCTCTCCTGAACCTTTGCGCATTGCCGGGATCGTACCAGGGTCCATTGTGGACGGACCGGGTATTCGCTTCGTGATTTTCACCCAGGGATGCCCTCATCACTGTCCCGGCTGTCATAATCCGAAGACCCATGACCCAAAGGGCGGAAGCGAGGCGGATATCCCGTCCATTCTTGCCCGCTTAGACGAAGATCTGCTCCTGTCGGGTGTAACCTTTTCCGGCGGCGAGCCTTTTATGCAGGCGGCAGCACTGGTTCCGCTGGCAGAAGCTGTTAAGGTCCGTGGGAAAAACCTGATGGTTTATACCGGATACCAGTATGAACAGCTTGTACACATGGAGCAGCCGGGGGTACAAAGACTTCTCTCTCTGGCGGATCTGCTGGTGGACGGACCTTTTGTACTGGCGGAAAAGGATCTGACCCTCCCTTATCGGGGAAGCAGCAATCAGCGCGTGATTGATCTGGTGCGGACAAGAGAGGCAGGAGAGATTGTTCTGTACAGAAGCGAGTATGAGGATTTGTAAATGAAGGCAAAAAATTGCCGGTCTGCAGCAACACGAGAGGCAGAGGGGGGGGGGTGAGAGATGAAAGCGGCAGTTCTGGATATCGGGGGCAGTTCCATCAAGTACGGACGGCTGGACGAACGGCTTATCGTAGAACAGAGGGGAAAGATCCCGGCTCCGTTAACGGATATGAATGCATTCTATTCAGCCCTGGACAGAATCTGGGAAGAGGTGGGAACAGACGCGGAAGGTCTGGCAGTCAGTATGCCCGGCGTCATCGATTCTTCCCGCGGCTATGCGTATACAGGCGGAGCGCTGCAGTATATTCGCGGCCGGGAAGTTGCCGGAGAGCTTACAGACCGTTATCAGGTGCCTGTATGGATTGGAAATGATGCCAAATGTGCAGGAAGCGCAGAAGCAGTCTACGGGGCCTTACAAGGAGTCCGAACCGGTATCGTCGTCATTCTAGGCACCGGTATCGGAGGATGCCTGATCTTAGACGGAAAAGTCTATACAGGCATCCATTTTGCCGCAGGAGAGTTCAGCTTTCTGCATACCAATCGATATGCTCCTTACGATCAGAGCGAGTGGTGGGCCGGAGTCACCGGCAGCGAAGGGCTTTTAGCTATGGTCCAAAGCCATACCGGAAGCAAGGATGTACTCTCCGGAGAAGAAATCTTTGCAAGAGCCGAACAGGGGGATATGGCTGTTCTCCAGGCCATCGATCAGTTTGCAGAAACAGTGGCGGTACAGCTTTTAAACCTCCAGTGTATCTTAGATGCAGAGAAGATTGCCATCGGCGGAGGTATCTCCGCCCAGCCCATTCTTATACAAAAGCTGAAAGAACAGTCTGACCGAATCTACCAAGATTATCCCTATCCATTCTTTCAGCCGGAGATCACGGTCTGCCGTTTCCGCAACGATGCCAATTTGATCGGGGCCTATTCCCAGCTTCTGAAGAGGGAAAGCGGCTGATTACATACCAAAAATCAAGGGCCTGTCATGAGAGCTGTCCCGGCTGAAGTCCATACGCATAAGGACTTTAGCCGGGACAGCCCCCACGGCAGGCCCGTCTTTTTGCCTATTCTACTCTTCCGGAACAAGAAAGAATTTCTTCATTCCAAAGAGTACTACACAAAGCAGCACCAGTGAAATCGCCAGAATTGCCACTGCATTCTGCACAAAGCCGGCGATGCAATACCCGACGAAAGACACCGCTGCCACCAGCATGGCGTACGGAAGCTGAGTCGATACATGATTGATATGGTCACACTGCGCGCCTGCAGAAGCCATGATCGTCGTATCGGAGATAGGAGAGCAGTGGTCTCCGCACACCGCACCGGCCAGGCAGGCGGCAATGGTGATAATCAGAAGATTTCCAGGCAGATTGATGCCTACCACAATGGGAAGCAGGATGCCAAAGGTTCCCCAGGAAGTACCGGTGGAAAAGGCAAGGAAGATAGCTACCAGGAAGACGATGGCCGGAAGCATACCGGTCAGTCCTGACGCACTGCCTTCGAAGATGCCGCTGACATATTCTGCCGCCCCTAGATTTCCGGTCAGTCCGGACAGGGTCCAGGCAAAGGTCAGAATCAGAATCGGACTTATCATAGCCTTAAAGCCTTCCGGGAATGCATTCATGCAGTCTTTAAACGAAAGGACTTTCCGAGCGATATAGAAGACGATCGTAATCAGAAGCGCTGCTACGGATCCCATGGAAAGCCCCAGCGGTGCGTCGCAGTTTGCGAATGAATTTACAAAACTTTCACCCTCAAAAAATCCGCCTGTATAGATCATGCCGATCACACAGCTAATAATCAGTACGATAACCGGAAACGCCAGATCAATAACCGTTCCTTTTCCCGACACAGCATTCAGAGAAGTATCCTCTGCAACTTTTTCGCCGCAGGTAAATAAATCGCCGTTCCTGGCATTTTTCTCATGGGTTCTCATGGGACCAAAATCAATGTCCCAAAGGCTGATGATAATGATCGTCGCAATGGTCAGCAGAGAATACAGATTGTAGGGAATGGCGTTGATGAACAGGGTCAGACCGTCTGTACCCTCTACCACGCCGGCTACTGCAGCAGCCCAGGAAGAGATCGGAGCAATCATACATACCGGAGCAGCCGTAGCATCAATAAGATAGGCCAGCTTTGCACGGGATACATTGTGCTTGTCTGTTACCGGACGCATAACACTTCCTACCGTCAGACAGTTGAAATAGTCATCCACGAAGATCAGTGCACCGAGAGCGAATGTGGCCAGCAGTGTACCCTTGCGGGACTTAATTTTCTCCTGGGCCCATTTTCCATAGGCAGCAGAACCGCCGGCTTTGTTCATAAGCACAACGATGGTGCCGAGGATGACCAGGAAGATCAGGATGCCCACATGTCCGCCGTCGGACAAAGAAGCAACAAATCCATCGCTGAACATCGTGGTGTAAGCAGATACGACGTTAAAATTTGTGATGAACAGTGCAGCCGTTACAATTCCGATAAACAAGGAACTGTAGACTTCTTTGGTAATCAGCGCAAGGATGATCGCCACCAGAGGCGGCACCAGGGACCAGAAAGTTGCATACATAACATTTTCCCACCTGTTAATTTATTTCTGTATACAGACAAAAGAAAAAGCCATGGCGCGTGTAACGTCCATGACCGCAGAACTCTCTTTCACAAACGATAGCACTCCACATATCTGTGACAGTGTACAGCATATTCTGCTGGACCCCAGCCGCATCCCTTCAGGCAGGAATACTGCTTCGGCGGTCCCTCTCATCCATGCCCCTTAGGATGCCTGTCCCATGGATACAGGGGCCGACGGTAAGAACCGCACCTCTATCTTTTTCTTCTTAATATGATGTATTACAGATGGTTATAGAGTAATACGGATGTCGAAAAATGTCAAGAAAATGTGAGAAAATTGTTAAATTTTCATAAAAAAATGGACGGAGCTTGCAACTTTCTTAAGAATGTATTAAGATATCTTTTAATTATTTTGAAATACAAAGGAATGGGAAGTCATATGTCAGCAACAGAAAAAATTGCGGTAATTACAGATTCCTGCGCGGATGTACCGCCGGAGTTAGCCAAGAAACACGGGCTTTTTGTGCTGCCCATGAGAATCATCTGTTCGGACGGAGAATACCGGGACGGGATTGATATTCATGCGGAAGAGATTTACGAGAGGTTAAAGAAGGAGCTGCCAAGGTCCAGCACCCCAAGCGGCGGAGATGTGGAGGACACCTTTGCCGAGATTCGGCGTCAGGGCTATACAAAAGCCGTTGCGATTCTCTTATCCGGCGGACTGTCCGGAACGGTAAATCATGTGCGACTGGAAGCGGAAGATGCGGAAGGGCTGGAAGTAGAAGTCTTTGATTCGAAGCAGGCCAGCATCGGTATCGGCATCATTGCCTTACAGGCTGCCGCATACATAGAGGAAGGAATGGGTTTTGAAGAACTGAAGCAGAAGATTCAAAAGCTTATCGCCGGTACAAAGGTTTTCTTCTCCATCGATACGCTGGAGTATCTGCAAAAGGGCGGAAGAATCGGAAAAGCTGCCGCCCTGGCAGGAATGCTTCTGGATATTAAGCCTATTTTGTCCTTTGACGAAGAAGGCGAGATCTATACGGCCGCAAAAGTACGCAGCCGCAAACAGGTGGAAAAACGACTTTTGCAGCTTATAGATGAGATAAAAGAAACAAAAAGACCTTACAATCTGGTAGTGGCAGACGGCGGTGCCCCCGCAGAACGGGAGCAGCTTGAAAGAAAACTCACAGAACTTCTGCCGGATGCCCGTTTTCTCTGCCGTGCGAAAATCGGAGCCGCTCTGTCCATCTACCTGGGTGATGGACTGCTGGGCGCCGGTATTCAGTATTTAGATTAAAACCCGCCGGAAAGACTTACCTGCAAATATCGAAGATAAACTCCGCCGCCTGATCCATAGCTTCATAGGCTGTCTTAAAAGGAGACATCTGGAACACGTGCCACATGCCCTGATAGATGGAGATTTTAGCGCCTACCTGATGCCGGATCATTTGCTTGTGAAGATCCTGTGCATCGGACAGAAGAATTTCGTTAGAACCTGCCTGGATCAGTGTGGGCGGAAAGTCATGAAAATCCCCGTAGAGGGGAGAGAGGAATGGGTCCTGCAAGTCCCGTTCGCCGGTGTAATCTTTGATGGCACGGGTCAGATATTCTTCCGTCAGGATGGGATCGATGGCGGCTTTGGCTTTATGGGAAGCGCCGCTTCTGGTCAGATCCGTCCATGGAGAGAACAGGACAAGCCCTCTGGGAAGGATACGTTCCTGTTCTTTCAGCTTCAGCGTCAGCACCAGAGCAAGATTGCCGCCGGCGGAGTCCCCTGCCAGAATGACATCCCTTGCACCATAACCCAGATACATCAGATAATCCCACATTTGCAGCGCGTCTAAAAGGGCTGCCGGATAAGGGTGTTCCGGTGCTAACCGGTAGTCAAAGCTTAAAATATCCATAGAAGTAGAAGCTGCCAGCTTGTTGGTGATGCTTCTGGCGTATTTTAAGCTTCCGGTATTATATCCGCCTCCATGGCAGTAAAGCAGTACATATTTTTTCATGTGGCTTCGCTTTACACTGACCCATTCCGCCTGGATTCCGTTTATTTCCGCATCCTCATACTGCATGTCAGCACTGCGCACCAGCAGATTTCCAAGACTGTCCTTAGAAGCCCGCTGCTTCTCAATATCTTCACTTTCCACCAAAGTATGCATTCTCCGGATTGCTTTCATGAGGTTCTGGTTGGACCGTTGTTTGTCAATCATCCTTCTTCTGCCTTTCTGATTTTTTGATAGTATGCTTTACTTTTTTGTATTCGAGTAAACTTCGATACAGGCAAATGCGGCATATCATTTTCAAATTATTAACGCCATTTTAGCATATTTTCATAGGAAACCCAAGAAAATAATGTTATAATTGTACATATGAAAAAACGATTAAACGAAAAGAAACCATGGTACCGTCTGGATCTGTCCGCCATCGTCTATCCGACTCTCCAGAGGAAAAATTTTTCATCGGTGTATCGGCTGTCGGTAGTCTTAAAGGAGAAGGTAGAGCCGGATCTTCTGCAAAGGGCAGTGGATGAGACGCTGCCGCGTTTTCCGACTTTTAAGGTGGCTATGCGCAAAGGGGTATTCTGGAGATATTTAGAACCGAACGACCGGCCGGGACCTTTTGTAGAGCCGGATATTGCCAATCCTTGTATGCCCATGTCCTTTCAGAACAGCAGCCGCTATCTGATCCGGATTTATTATTATGAAAAGCGGATCTCTTTGGAAGTGTTTCACTCCCTTTCGGACGGGGGAGGAGCGATGTATCTGCTTCGGACAATGACTGCTGTTTATCTGCGTCTGAAGGGGCATCCCATTCCGGTAGGGCAGGGAGTCTTAGATCTGATGGAAGAGCCGGACGCCGAGGAGTTAGAAGATGCTTATTTTCGCTATGCCAGCTCCAAAGTTCGTCCGCCCAGAAGCCGGGAGAAGACTTACCGGATCAGAGGGACGAGAGAGCCTTTTTATACGCTGAATATTATAACCGGTGTCCTTCCGGTGCAGCAAGTGCTGTCAGCGGCGAGAACATATCAGGTGTCTGTTACGGAATATCTAAATGCCGTGCTTCTTTATGCGCTTTTGCAAAAGCAGAAGGATGATAGGGTGTTCCGGGAACTTCCGGTGTCCATTGCCATGCCGGTAAATCTCAGGCGATTTTTTCCGTCTAAAACCCTTCGGAATTTTATTACGATGGTTTACCCGGCCATCGATCCCAGGATGGGGGATTATACTTTTGAAGAAATTGTGCTGCAGGTCCATCACTTTATGCGTTATTATATTAACAATAAATTTTTAAATGCGGATATTACGACCAATGCGGCGGTGACGAGAAATCCTTTCATCCGGGTAGTGCCGCTCTTTTTTAAGGATATTGTGATCCGGCAGTTTTATAAACGGGTCCAGGACAAACAGTCCAGTGCCGGACTGACCAATCTGGGGATCATAGAAACGCCGGAAGAGATGAAAGCGCATATTGAACGGTTTGACGTACTTATGGGACAGCCGTTTTCTGCCCGGACGAATTGTGCAGTCGTGAGTTTCGGGGAAATATTAAGCATCAGCTTTGCCAGCAGCATCGTAGAAGCGGATGTAGAACGTATGTTCTTCCGGAAGCTGGTGCAGGATGGGATTCATGTGAAGATTGAGAGCAACCGAAAAACGGAGGTAAGATAAATGTCCTATTGTGTAAACTGCGGCGTGGAGCTTCACGAAACCTGCTCTGTCTGTCCGCTTTGCCATACAGAAGTTCATAACCCCAGGCATCCGGCGGATGAGAATGCTCCCAAGCCTTTTCCGGTCCGCCAAGGAGCCGTGGCTCCGGTGCAAAAGGCAGACGTGCTGATTCTGATCAGTGTGGTACTGGCAGTGACAGCCGGGGTCTGCGGTCTTTTAAATCTGCTGATTTTTTACGGGACATACTGGTCCTTGTATGTGATCGGAGGCTGTGTACTTTTATGGGTGTTCTGCCTGCCGATGTTTCTTCCCAAAATCAGCCCTTATGTGAGTATTCTGTTAGACGGCGGAGGGATTGCCATGTACTTTGGGATCATTGCCTGGCTGCATCCGGGGCGGGGATGGTATCCGGATCTTGCGGTGCCTTTAACGGTTCTTGCTACGGGTCTGATTCTGCTTTTTGCCGTGTGCGTCCGGCAGATCCATGCATCGATCTTATCCTGTGCCGCACTGCTTCTGGCAGAGACAGCAGTTTATACCATAGCAGTGGAACTTCTGATTGACCGTTTCCGGCAAACGCCTCCGGGTCTTACTTGGTCGGCTATCGTTTTGACCTGCTGCGTTATCATTGATGCTGCATTAATTACCATCCTGCGGCATTCCAGACTGAGAGAAGAGGTCCGCAGGAGGATGCATATCTGATTTATGCGTCTTGAATAAGAACGGTTACCGTAAAAGTATCCTCTGTATAGGAAATGTCCAGAGTGCCGCGGTACCGCTCCACCATTTCCCGTACGTTGGACAGTCCGAGTCCATGCAGAACTTTGTTCTCCTTATCGGATTGCAGATGTCCTTTTTGCTCTAGAACGGGGTTTTGCTTGGTGTTTCGGATCTCATATGTAAAATATCCATTTTCCGTTACTCTGGCCTTTGCGGAAATATACCGGTCCTTTGGTTCCGGAATTTTGACGGATGCTTCAATGGCATTGTCCAGGGTATTGGAAAAGAGACAGCAGAGGCTGACTGCATCAATGCCGATCAGCTTTTGCAGATCAATATGGAAAAAGCAGTCGATTTTGTGCTCAACGGCCAGATTGTATTTGGCATTTAGAACGGCGTTGATGATGCTGTTTTTACAGAACATGCGGCTCTGTACGGCCATTTGTACTTCCATTTTTTTCAGGTAATGTTCTGCCTCTTCGATGTTGCCTAAACGGTACAGCGACTGGATAACACTAAGATGATTGTTCATGTCATGGCGGAGCTTTCGGATGGTCGCCTGACTTTTCTCCAGCTCTTCATAATAGCTTTTCTGAAGTTTTAAATTCTTATGCTCCATGTTTTTCTGTATGCTGATGGTAAAATATTCCGCCAGAAACAGACTGCCCAGATTGGTCGTAAGGCAGGCCAGGGCAGCAGGCCACATCTTATAACTTTCCCTCGGTGAAAAATAAATACAGGTCGTAATATTTACAAGCGATGCCAGACAGATAACATTCAAAAAGATCCAGGTTCGGTTATCAAACAGACGCTTCATCTGTGAAAGATGCTGATTGAAAAAACGCAGGATCATATACCAGAAAAGCAGATGCAGCAACTGGTCAGACAGAGAACAGAAGTTTTCTGCAAAGAGAGATCTGCCAAGCAGAACATCCAGTCTTCCAAGCATATCCAAAATCAGGAAATTCTGGCTGACGATGATTGGATAAAGAACAGAGGCCGCTGCCAGTTTCTGCCAGATGCTTCCGTGAAAGGCTCCAAGCATAAGCACAGAGAACCAGATTAGATCTAGGGTAACATTAAAAAGGTCATTGGGGAAAATAATCATGCCGGAGAGAATCACTGCAGAGAAATAAATGACCACTCCCCAGAATATTCCTTTGCGCCGTTCGGCCATACAGCAGAGAATCCGGTAAAATAAAATTCCCTGAACAATATACAACAGACTGCATATATAATAGATCACTTTAGAAACAACATCCAAGCAATGGTACCTCCCTCTTTTTACTGCTGCAGCAAAAACCTTGCAAAAGCAGCTTCGAGTGCCTGCTGGTATCCCCGGCTTACAGGAACCCGTAATTCTTGGCAAAGGCAGTTGCCCTTTTCTAATGCCGCAACATGATTCAGGTTAATTAAATGCCGGTTGTGACAGCGAATAAACGAATCCGGCAGTCCTTTTTCCACATCATCTAATTTTCCGTAAAATTCCTGCCGGGTTCCGTCTTTTTGTATCAGCACAACTTTTCTTCGATCACTGCTAAAAGCTAAAATGTTGTTCACAGGTATCCGAAGAGGGCCGGACCGCTGTTCTAGCACAAAGAATTGTTCTCTGGTCTTTCCAAGTTCTGTAAGGGCCTGCTCTAATACGTTCTGGATCTTGTGATCTTCATAGGGTTTTAGAATGTAGTGAAAAGCATGGACTTCGTATCCTTGAAAGACATAATCCGGATAAGCGGTTACAAAGATCAAAAGAGTGCGAATGTCTTTTTTTCTTAGAGCTTTTGCAGTATCCATACCGCTTAACTGCTTCATCTCTATATCCAAAAATAACAGATCCAGTCCTTTTGCTTCTGGTCTGGTGATAAGTGCCTCTCCGGAATCATATTCAAAGATCCGATAGGTCTGCCCAAGCAGTTGGAGTTTTCGCTCCAGCGGAACACGCAGGGCTTTTCGCATGGATGCTTCATCATCACATATTCCAACATTAATCATAGGATGTCCCTCCTCATCCGGCAAAGTCCAGCAGAAATTATTTTACAGGAAGATTCGGATTTTGTAAATATGGCGGAAAAGGATTGGACTGAATAACAGAACTTTACAAGATTCATGTCAAATATGACATTCGAACAGATGCAGACTGCCGCATTTTCTTCTATCATAGTGGTTAGATAAAACAGACGGGAGGTCGAATACGATGTTGGAAGTAACGCATTTGTCAAAGAGCTATACATCGGGAACGCAGGTATATTCAGTATTAAAGGATGTGTCTTTAAAAGTAGAAAAGGGGGAGTTTGTGGCAGTTATGGGGCCTTCTGGTTCCGGCAAGACGACGCTTTTGAACTGCATTTCCTGTTTTATTCCTTATGAGGAAGGGAAAATCCTTCTAAAAGACAGAAATATTTCTCATTTAGAAGAACGGGAGCTTTCTAAAGTCCGCAACCGGCAGATGGGCTTTGTCTTTCAGGATTTTATGCTGCTGGATGGTTTGACGGTTTTTGAAAATATTTGTCTTCCCCAGATCATTGCCCGCCGTCCGGTGGTACAGATGGAAGAAAAGGCACGGAATATCTGCCGTCTTTTCGGCATTGAGAAAATTATGGACAAATATCCGGCGGAGATCTCCGGAGGGGAACGGCAGCGGACGGCGGTGGCGCGGGCGCTGATGAACCAGCCCTATGTAATCTTAGCGGACGAACCGACGGGCAATCTGGACAGCAAATCCTGCCGGGCAGTCATTGATGCGTTCCTGCAGGCAAAAGAGGAGATGGGGGCGACGATTTTTATGGTGACCCATGACAGCTTTGCCGCTTCTTTCTGTGACCGCGTGATTGTTCTAAAAGACGGACAGGTATATGGAGAGCTTATGAGGACCGGCAGCAGACGGGCATTTATGGATCAGCTTCTGGATACGATCCGTACCTTAGGAGGTGACCGTGATGACTATGAATAAGATCATGGCAAAGCTTCGCAGAAAGGAGAACGGACAGTATCGGCTGCTGGGACTTTGCATCTTTTTATCCGTATTTCTGGTATCTTCTTTTACTCTCATGTTTTTCTCGTCCTCCGTTCAGGAGGGGCTGCCGCCAGGGGGAGATACGAGGAAGCTCATGTGGCTGATGCTGGGGGTGGTGGGAATCGGATGCCTGCTCTTTACGCTTTATGGAAGCAGTCTGTTTTTCCGAAACAAAAGTAAGACGTTCGGTGTGATGCTGGCTTTGGGGGCAGACAGAAAGGAACTTGCAGGACAGCTCTTCTGGGAACTTCTTACCGTTGCCGGAACTTGTTCAGGTGCCGGTCTTCTCTTGGCAGCACCGGCTTCCTGGCTTCTCTGGAAGCTCTTTCAGGGCATGGTTCCACATACAGCTCGGACGGCCTATGGACTTGAGATAGCTGGAATTCTGGCGGGCATCTTATTTGCAGCCGTGCTGGTTTTTCATATTCTGTTTCTTGGGATCCGTTTTATCAAAAGGACCAATCTTATGGATATTTTACATGCCGTTCGAAAGACCGAGATGGTCCGGGAGATCAGGCCCTGGACCGGCAAGCTTGGAATCGCACTGGTCATCTTCGGACTGTTTCTGGCGATGGCGGTTCCGCAGCTTACGGTTCGGCTTTTTCGTCAGGGAATGCCAGGCATCTGGAATATGACGTATCTGCTTTGTGTCTTTGGGCTGTATCTGCTTATGTTAAGTGCAGTATTTAATTCCAGGAAAGGAAAGCATCCGAAAAAATATTATCAAAATATTATTTCTACAAGCTTGATGCGTTTTGCAGCCAGACAGACAACAAGAAATATGTGCGTGATCGCACTGCTTGTTTTTGTGATGATTTTGTCCGCTTTCTGGGGAACGATGTATTATTTTGGCGCCACAGAAGGGGGAAGTACCGCTCTCTATGATTTTTCCGCCCATTTTCCTGCACGAGAAGAGCAGATGGGAATGTCCGAACTCTCTGCGCTGGCGGCAGAATATGGGGGAAACATCCGTTCTTATAAGGAATCAGAATCACTGCAGCTTGTGATTCATTATACCGGACGGGACATGAACGATCAGCGACAGTATTTTGATGTGGAATATGAGAAGCTGGCATCCTTTGTATCCGTTTCAGAATTAGAAAGGATTATGGGAGTTCAGATTTCTCTGAAAGAAGGGGAATATCTGACGGTTACAGAGTCGGGATATCGGGAAAATATCTGGGTCAGCGCGGATTGCTTAAACGTCATTGAACATCCGGTGACAGGCAGGACATTCCAGCCGGTTTTCCAAGGAACGATAGCGTTTGACAATCTAGTTATGGGCAGCAATCCTTTTGCGTTTGTACTTTCAGATGTGGATTACCAGAGATTTTCTGCAAGATTAACGGATGAATTTAAAGAAGAACATGTGTTCTTTAATGTGGAAGAAGGTACCGATCTATATGGGTTTGCTGATGCATGGAAGCGGGCGTATATTGCCAGGGCCACTGCGCTTTCTAGTCATTGTCATCTGTATGACGCCCATGAGGAGGCGTTGGCTTTATCAGCCGGAGAGCTGTACGGTTATTCGGGAGAAATCGATCTGTCACCGGACAATCCACAGTTGATGGGAGACTGGAAATATGCGCCTTTTTCCAAAGTACTCATGGAAGCCGGGGCTATGGAACTGACAGCGGTATTTGTACTTCTTAGCATCTATATTGCTGTGATCTCTTTGTCATCTGCCGGAGTGATGAGCTATGTAAGGAGCCTGACGATCGCGTTGGACAATCGCCAGCTTTTTGAAGACTTGAGAAAGCTTGGGGCAGATCATACCTATATCAAACGGGTGATCCGGGTACAGCTTCGGAAGCTTTTTGCATATCCTGTGGCGGCTGGATGTATTGTAACGGGAGCGTTTTCTCTGTTCTTGACGTATTTTAATGATATGGTACTGGAAGCTTTTGAACTGCGGATGCTTTTGATGGAAGGAGGACTGATGGTACTGACTGCAGGGGTCATGTATGGGGTATACAAAGGGGCTTATAGGCGGTCTAGAGAGATTGCAGGAGTATGATACTTTGTATTTTCTAAAAAAGTGCTGTCATTTTTCCGGAAAATGAGAGATAATAAGAGTGTTTAAACTAAAGGAGATACTCTTATGAAAAGAAGAAAGAATCGGACCATCGGAATCTTTGCAGGGCTTGTACTTTGCATAACGGCCGGTATTGTATGGTACTGGCTGACAGCCCATACAAAACAGCCGGCCGATACCGCAGAAGCGGAAAGAAAAGCTCTGGAAGAAACAGCAGCGGAAAATACGCCCCAGGAGGAAAGCATCGCAGACAATCCGGCGGAGAAAGAAAGTCCGGAAGATGCGGAAGAAATACCGGCATCAGGACCGTCCGAAGCAGCACCGGATATACCGCCAAAAGAGCCGGAACCTACGCCGGAAGAACTTCTAACAGAACAGGTGGAAGCCGTCCTGGCGGATATGACAAGAGAAGAGAAAGTTTTACAGCTTTTTATGATTACACCGGAAGCGCTTACGGGGCATGGAACCGTAACGGAGGCAAAAGAGAAGACCCAGGAGGCAATTTTATCGTATCCGGTGGGAGGTCTGGTCTATTTTGCCAAAAATCTAAAGGAACCGGAACAGGTGCGCACGATGCTTGGGAACACCCTTCGATACTATGAGGAGGCTGGATCTCCGGTCCCATTTCTCGGAGTCGACGAAGAGGGCGGAAAAGTGGCCCGCATTGGCGGACAGCCTGCTTTTGATGTGGAACGGATTCCGGATATGCGTACCGTCGGCGATCAAACAGATGCACGGGAAGCCGAACGGATTGGACGCGTCATCGGCTCCTACTTGTCAGAGCTTGGGTTTAATGTGGATTTTGCCCCCTGTGCGGATGTACTGACAGAACCGGAGAATCAGGTCATCGGCAGGCGTTCCTTTGGAACGGATCCAAAGCTGGTGGCAGAACTGGCCCTGGCAGAAGTAAAAGGACTGGAAGAAAGCGGTGTTTTTGCGGTACTGAAGCATTATCCGGGCCATGGAGCCACGAAGTCGGACAGCCATGACGGATATGCCTACACGGATAAAGGGCTGGAAGAACTGATGGAAGCGGAGCTTGTGCCATTTGAAAGGGGAGTCCAGGAAGGCGTCCATTTTATTATGGCAGCGCATATTTCTGTGCCGTCCATCACCGGAGATCCGGTTCCGTGCACGTTGTCACCCTACATGATTACAGATGTGCTTCGGGGAAGATACGGCTATGACGGAATTGTGGTGACAGACGCTATGAACATGGGGGCTATCCGTCAGCAGTACGGTTCCGCAAAAGCTGCCGTTCTGGCTCTTCAGGCCGGGGTGGATCTGATTCTGATGCCGTCGGATTTTGTGTCAGCTTATGAAGGAGTGCTTGCAGCGCTGGACGCAGGAGATCTGAGCGAGGAGCGAATCGACGAGTCTGTCCGGCGCATCCTCCGGGTTAAGCTGACCTCTTTGCCCGGCAGTGCGGCTGAGGAAGGGTAAAAGGAGGATAACTTAAATGAAAAAATTCTGGTGCTATATAACAAATAGCTCCTATTCTGTAGGCTGTACCAGCCGTATGGTTTATCTCTATGACAGCGAAGGTACAGAAATTGCCAGTTTCAAAGATCTTCCATATGGCCATAAAGCCGTCTTCTCGCCGGCAGATCCTATATTTGTTGTAAAATCTACAAAAGCATATTTTGCAGTTTATTCTGTAGAGGCAAGGGCACTTCTGCATAAAATAAAATTTTCCAATGTAAACGGCGGTCAGGACGATGGATTTTGTTTTTCTCCCGACGGAAAATATTTTATCAATATCGAGCGCCAAAAGCGTTCCACAAACAGCAGTATTTCCATATATGAAACAAAAAACTATACGCGTCTGCTTACTATGTACGCCGATGATGAAAAGACAGAACCAAAGTACATTGAATTCGGCACTGACAAGGTGCCGTATGTCATAGGCTTTCTGCGCGGTGAAAATGGTGTTATGAACCAGGCTTTCGTTGCAAAACTCGGTCAAAAAGGTCTTTTGGAAATGCGCATCCTAACAGAAGAAGAATTTGAATTTTACATGGGTTTTAAAAGGCTGGAAATGCTCGGATTTACAGAAGAGGCCAAAAAGTGGCTGTTTTTTGATTCCGAAGATGCGGGCATGACCGGCATAGAAAACGAAACTCATCCGCTGAAAGATCTGTGGGAATCAAAGGGAAACCAGACAAAGATATCGGAACCGGCCGTATCAAAACCCGGAAAGGGATCTAAACCCTCATAGACTGCATTCTGATATCAGCAATGTCCAATGGAAGGCAGGTATCGTTGGACCGAATGATATTTCGGCCCAGCGGTACGATGCCTTCCCTTTTTAATGGACTTAATGAAAAAACAGTATATAACACTTGACAACACTGTTTAACTGTTATATACTGTTTGTAACGAAGGAGGACCGAGATGAAACTTATCATCAACCATTCATCCATGCAGCCCATCTATGAGCAGATCTCCGGTCAGATCAAAGATTTGATTATCCATGGAGAACTTACAGAAGGAACCGTCCTTCCTTCTGTACGCACCCTTGCCAGGGAGCTGCGGGTCAGCGCTCTGACTGTCAAGAAATCCTATGACACTCTGGAATTAGAAGGATTTATCCAGACGATCCACGGGAAGGGCAGCTTTGTTTCCAGCGCAAACCAGGCGCAGATGCTGGAGGAAAAGCGCAGAGAAGTAGAGGCAGAGTTAGAAAATGCCATACGAAAGGGCCGAAGCTTAGGGATGAACAACGAAGAACTAACCGAGTTATTTCATATTATATTGGAGGAATCATGATGCTGATAAAACTGGAAAATGTAGAAAAGCATTATTCCGGATTCCATCTGAATTGTACCATGGAAGTTCCGGAAGGAAATGTCACCGCACTGATTGGACCAAACGGCGCAGGAAAGAGCACTACGTTTAAAGCGCTTCTGGGGCTGATTTTTCCGGAAGCAGGAACGATAGAGCTGTTTGGAAAACCGATCGAACAGGTGACGGAAAAAGACAAAGAAAAACTGGGAATCGTGCTGTCAGAAGGTTTCTTCAGCGGGTATCTGCATGTGGAAGATCTGGTGCCGGTTCTTAACCATTTCTATGCCCGTTTTCAAAAAGAAGAATTTCTGAGTCGGTGCAGGCGTTTTGAACTGCCCATGGGAAAGAAAATAAAAGAACTGTCTACCGGCATGAGGGCAAAGCTGAAGCTTTTGATTGCCCTGTCTCACGATGCAAAGGTTCTGATCCTGGATGAGCCGACGGCAGGTTTGGATGTGCTGGCCAGAGAGGAGATTCTGGATATGCTGCGGGAATATATGATACCAGGAGACCGATCTGTCCTGATTAGCTCTCATATTTCCAGTGATCTAGAAGGACTTTGTGATGATTTTTATTTGATTGATCAGGGAAAGATCATCCTGCATGAAGAGACAGATGTACTTCTTGGAAATTACGGAGTTCTGAAAGTGACAAATGAGCAGTACCAGGCACTGGACCGGTCACGGATACTGCGGAAGAAACGGGAGAGTTTCGGATACAGCCTGTTGACGGACCAGAAACAGTTCTATCAGGAAAATGCACCGGAACTGTCCATGGAAAAGGGAACCATTGACGAAACGATTATGATGATGATAAAGGGGGAAGCAGTATGAAAGGACTGATACTCAAAGATTGGAAAATTCTGAGACGGCAGGGACATCATTATGGAATGGCACTCTTGCTGATCTGTGCCATCGCATTTGTTGGCTCCAAAAATTTTTCGTCCTTTATAACCAGTTATCTGACATTCATGATTACCATGTTTGCAATCAGCAGTTTCAATTATGATGAATACGAGAATGGTATGGCATTTCTGATTTCCATGCCATCAGGAAGAAGGGGGTACGTAAGCGCAAAATATATTTTCAGCATCCTTCTGATCTTCAGTGGATGGCTTCTCGGCTCCCTGATACGCATGGTATTTTTTCTCCTTCGCTTTTCTGCGGCCGAGTATCTGGAAATACTGCCGGAGGAACCGGTCTACCTGAGTCTTTGTCTGATCTATATTAGCTTTGTGTTTCCGGTCCTGATAAAATACGGGGCGGAGAAAGGACGAAATATCGCATTTATGATTTTGCTCGTAGTGTGTATAGGCGCATTTCTAATCAGCCGTCTTAAGCTGTCAGTCTCGGTCTTTGCCTGGTTCTTTGCGCTGCTTGAGAAAACTCCCTTTGCGGCTGCACTGTTTTTGCTGGGTATTTGTATTGCAGTTCTTAGTATTTCCTACGGGCTCTCTCTTTGGATTATGAAGAAAAAGGAATTCTAAGACACAAGACCGCTTGAAAAAGTCTGATTCCTTTTGCAGAGAATCAGACTTCCTTTTTGTTCGCTTCTTATCAGGTTTTTTGCCCTATGGAGCATATGGGATTCGAACCCACGGCCTCAACAATGCGAATGTTGCGCGCTCCCAACTGCGCTAATGCCCCTTTTATGAAAAAATGGAAGCAATGGGGCTCGAACCCATGACCTCTCGCGTGTGAGGCGAACGCTCATCCCGGCTGAGCTATGCTTCCATGTCCTCTATTATAGCACTTCCTGCAGAAAAAACAAGATAAATTTAAAAAAAATCTGCCGCAGTTTGCAAATATATGTTCGGCGGCGCCGGGTATCCTGCCCGGTACCGCCGAACGTTCTACCATAAAGATGGTACCTTAATTTCCGGCTCCGGTTCCTTTTCGTCTGCATGTTCAAAGGAAAACTGATAAAGATTCAACGTTTTCGGACTGAACAGAAGACTGCACTGGTAGATGGTTCCCCGACAGGTAACGGACAGATCCCCCTGTTCAAAGTCCGGGAACAGTTCTCCGGCCTTCGCTCTGGAAAATTCGGAAACAGAGACACCATTTACATAAATATCTTCGGGCAGTGTGTCTACTTCGTGGGACAGATGGAGTTCGAATCGCGTGATCGCTGCATCGCCTGTCTGGATGTCTTCTGTCCCTGCCGCGATCGTGACTCTTGCAAATACCGCGTCTGTAATCCAAAAAGAGATCTCGCTGTTTTGGGTACCGGAATGAAGCGTTTCCTTTGGATCCAGCTCTTGCTGCAAGATGCTGTCGCCGTTCCATTCTGATACCATGAGTGAAAATCCGTCGTCTAAAAGCTCCTGGATGGTGGTGGTGTCTACAATAATCTCATGTCCGCTTATGACGACCGGAACCTGCTCTGGTGTAAGCTCCGACCGGACTTTTTTCATTTCGCTGTCTTCGGATGATATGGTAGATGCAGCAGGGCTGCCGAGTTTCCTGTCCCCGGAACATCCGGTTAATACCGCCATAGTCATAAGGAAAGTGATCCCTGTCGCTAATACTCTTTTCATTGTTATTGTCCTCCTGCGTTATTTCTGCGTGTGACATCTGGTCTTTTAGCATTGTATCATATATCAAGTAGTTTTTAAATTACTTTTCGTTATCATTTGAAGAAATCATGTTTCAATTATGTTAAGAATGACAAGCAGACAGGAACGTGCTACAATAAATGCAAAGAACAGGTTTATTTTCAGGAGGTCCCATATGGAAGATAAGCAGAAAACCATATTATTTGAAGAAACTCCCATTCCCAAAGCGGTCCTTGCCATGTCCGTTCCAACAATCATCAGTTCGCTGGTTATGGTCATTTATAATCTGGCTGACACGTATTTTGTCGGTATGGTCAATGATCCGGTGCAGAACGCGGCAGTGGCTCTGGCGGCGCCGGTCCTTCTGGCTTTCAATGCAGTCAATAATCTGTTCGGTGTTGGAAGCTCAAGTATGATGAGCCGGGCGCTTGGAAGCCGGGATTATGACACGGTTTACCGAAGCTCTGCCTTCGGCTTTTATTGTGCACTGCTGAGCGGAGCGGTATTTTCTATTTTGTTTACCGCCTTCCGGCATCCCCTTTTGCTGGTGCTTGGTGCCGATGCCGGGACTGCCGCCGCCACAGGCGAATATTTAAAATGGACCGTCACCTGCGGGGCAGTACCGGCCATTCTGAATGTGGTCCTGGCGTATCTGGTGAGAGCGGAAGGTTCTTCTTTACATGCCAGCATCGGAACTATGAGCGGATGCCTTTTAAACATTCTTCTTGACCCGATCTTTATTCTTCCCTGGGGGCTGCATATGGGGGCAGCAGGAGCTGGCCTTGCTACCTTTTTGTCCAACTGTGCAGCATGTTTGTATTTTTTTATTCTGCTGTATGTTAAAAGAGGGCAGACATATGTATGCGTGAAACCGTCTATGTTTCGTCCAAAAGCGTCCACTGTTTCCAGTATTTGCGGCGTTGGCATTCCTGCATCCATTCAGAATCTTTTAAATGTAACGGGAATGACCGTGCTCAACAATTTCACTTCTTTTTATGGTTCGGATGCAGTGGCAGCCATGGGGATTGCCCAGAAGATCAATATGGTTCCTATGTATGTGGCATTGGGACTTTCTCAGGGACTGATGCCTTTAATCAGCTACAATTACGCCAGCGGAAATATTCCCCGCATGAAAAAAGCAGTGCAGTTTGCCACGGGTATTTCTGTTACTTTTTTAACAATCATTACAGTCGGTTATTACCTTGGGTCGGATTTTTTCATCCGCCTGTTTATGAGAAATGACAGTATCATTGCTTATGGAAGCCGTTTTCTGCACGGCCTGTGTCTGGCACTGCCGTTTTTGTGCCTGGATTTTCTGGCTGTCGGTGTCTTTCAGGCCTGCGGTATGGGACGCAAATCGCTGGTGTTTGCTATCCTCCGAAAGATCGTCTTGGAGATCCCTGCGCTGTATCTGTTAAATATGTTCTTTCCGCTCTATGGTCTTGCCTTTGCGCAGTTTACGGCGGAAGTGGTACTGGCTTTTGCCGCTGCAGCAGTCCTGCTGCGGATGTTCCGAAAACTGGATCAAAAAAATCAAACCTGATTGGGAGGAACGGTCATGAAAAAACTACTGCTGCTGGAAGATGATGTCAGCCTGGCAGACGGTCTTTGCTATATATTGGAAAGAGAAGGATACCTGGTAGAAGCTGTAAAAACGGTTCGGGAGGCCAAAGAAGTCCTGCTTTGCCGCGCCGGAGATTATGACCTGCTGCTTCTGGATGTGTCTCTTCCGGACGGGAACGGCTATGAGATTTGTGAGCAGGTTCGTGCATCCGGCAGCCGGATTCCGATTCTTTTTCTTACGGCGGCAGACGAAGAGCTTCAGATTATACGGGGATTGGACAGCGGAGGAGATGACTACCTGACCAAGCCCTTTCGTTTGGGGGAACTTTGCTCCCGCATCCGCGCCCTGCTCAGGCGGTGGAGCATTCAAAAGGCCGAAAGCAGTTCGGAGATTTTAAGTGATGGAAGCCTTACGGTTCATACAGCGCAAAATCGTGTCTGGAAGGACGGAGCACTTCTTTCCCTGACGGCTACGGAATACCGTCTGCTCTGCATTTTTCTGCGGAATAAGGGCCATATTCTGACAAGAGAAATCATCCAGAATGAGCTGTGGGACGGCTGCGGAGACTATGTAGATGATAATACGCTGTCTGTGCATATTCGAAGGCTACGGGAAAAAGTAGAGGAAGATGCGTCCCATCCGGTACGCCTTCGAACGGTACGGGGATTTGGATATGAATGGAGGAAAAACTAACATGAATTTTCTGTTGGAAAAGCAGAATCGGCAGTATTTTATGTTTCTCTTTGTTTCCTGTGTGTGTATGTTATTTCTTTTGCTGTTTTTTGGATATACGGAGGTACTGCGCACGGAAAACCTCCTGTTTGCCAGAGAAGGACAACTGGTTTCCGCACTGCTGATAGAGGGTGTGCCTGCGGAACGGATCGCTTCTGCCTGTTCTTCCTCTGTGATAACAGAAGCTGGAAGCGATCTGCTTGCAAAGATCGGGCACCAAAATCAGACGCCCTTTTTCTTTTTCCCTGTCCTGCAAAAACATGCCTTTCTGCTGGCTTTAAGAGCGGGTGCTGCGGGACTGCTGTTTTGTGCCGTTTTTCTTATGGGTGCCGCCTGGCATATGAAGAAAAGAGACCGGCTGTACGAAGAAGCGGCTGAACAGATCGAGCGGTTTACAAGGGGAGATTTCTCCGGTCATCTTCCTATGGAGAACCAGAAAGGAACCATTTGCCGGCTGTTTGCTTCTGTGGACCAGCTTGCCAGAGCTATGAGAGCCGGGTACGAAACCGAAAACCATTCGAAACAATTTCTAAAGGATATGATCTCCGATATTTCTCATCAGTTAAAAACTCCCCTTGCAGCATTGAACTTATATACGGATATTATTGCAGGAGAACCGGAGCACCCGGACACCGTTCGGACCTTCTCCCAAAAGTCCATGGAATCTCTTCTTCGAATGGAAGAACTGATTCAGTCTCTTCTAAAGATCGTGCGTCTGGATGCAGGCAGTATTTCTTTTGACCGGACGGAAGTTTTGGTCCGGGATCTGGTTCTTCGGGCGGCAGCTTTGTTCGGTGCACGTGCAGAAAGGGAGAACAAACAGATCCAAATTGCAGACGGCAAAGAAGAACGTATGTTTGCTGATCCGATCTGGACTTCGGAAGCCATAGGCAACCTGATAAAAAATGCCCTGGACCATACAAAAGAGGGCGGTGTGATCCGCATTGGCTGGGAGCGTTCGCCAGTGATGCTGCGGCTTTTTGTGGCGGATAATGGCTGCGGAATCGCTCAGGAGGATATTTATCATATTTTCAAACGTTTTTATAGAAGCAGCCGTTCTGCGGACCGGCAGGGCGTCGGTCTTGGGCTGCCGCTTGCAAAAGCCATCATTGAGGGACAGGGCGGGACACTGTCTGTTGCCAGCGAAGAAGGAGAGGGCACGGTATTTTACGTCTCTTTGTTTTATACAAAATCAGAAGTCTTACAGAATCGTAAGACGGATTTCACCGGAATGTAAGCCTGGTCTGGTATGCTTTCCTAAAGCGGCGGAAAGTTTGCCGCCGGCATAGAAAGGAAGGTGTCTCTATATTATATGGAAGTATTACAGGTAAAAAAGCTCTGCAAAGTATACGGAAACGGAGAAAGTGCAGTAAAAGCATTGCAGAATGTATCCTTTTCCATGGAGAAAGGAGAGTTTGCAGCGGTAGTAGGAGAATCCGGCTCCGGAAAAAGTACGCTGTTAAACTGTATCGGAGGGCTGGATATGCCCACCTCTGGAAACGTCCTGCTGGAAGGGACGGATTTGTTCAGCATGAAGGAAGAACAGCGCACGCTGTTCCGCAGAAGAAACATTGGTTTTATTTTTCAATCTTTTCATTTGATTGAGGAATTGAATGTGGAACAGAACATGATTTTTCCGCTGCTTCTGGATCACCGAAAACCGGATTCCGAAAGAGTCGGAGAGCTTTTGGATATTTTGGGACTGACAGACCGAAGGCATCATCTGCCTTGCCAGCTCTCCGGCGGACAGAAGCAGCGAACTGCCATCGGCCGGGCACTGATGACCAGGCCCATGCTGGTCCTTGCAGATGAACCGACCGGCAATTTAGACTCCCAGAACAGCCGGGAAGTGATGGAACTTCTGCTTCGGGCTTCCCGTCATTACCAGCAGACGGTGCTGATGATTACTCATAATATGCAGCTTAGCGCTTCTGTAGATCGAGTGTTAAAAGTCCGGGACGGAAAACTTCAGGATCTGGGAGGGACTGCGTCATGAGACATTATCTTGATCTGGTTTTGATACAGGCAAAGGTCCAAAAAAAGCAGAATCGTATGACTAAAATCTGTATCTTTTTATCTGTATTTCTGATTATGGGGCTTTTTGGTATGGCGGACATGCAGATCAAAAGCCAGGAGCTTCAGGCTATCCAGAAAGACGGCAACTGGCATGTGGTTTTCCAGAATCTTACGGAAGAACAAATTGCTTTTTTGGAAGCCAGACCGGAAGTGGAAGCGAGCGGCCGGTATCATGTAATGAATTATGGAGTCAATGAAGGATGGCAGACAGAAGGGATCGAGACAGTTCTTTGCGGGATGGATGAGACGATGATGGATCTGCTTCCAGCAGTACAGATAACGGAAGGGGAGAATCCTTTTTATGCGAAAGGAATGGCTGCCTGCTCTGACAGTATGCGGGACCGGCTGGGGCTTAAAACAGGCAGTACGATTTTGATTACTTCTCCGTCAGGAGAGAACTATTCTTTGACGGTCAGCGGTTTTTTCCGTTCCACATCCATGCTGACGGAAAAGGATGCTTTTGCCTTGTATACAAATATGGATACATTTCGGGCTTTTTTTAAGGAAGGGAGCGCAGACGGGCAGCAGGAAGCTGTTTATGTGCGGTTTGTTCCATTTTGCAGAGTTCAAAAAGTCCTTGCAAAGATCTGTGAACAGATCGGAATCAGCCAGGAGACGGTGGGACAGAACGCCTATTTGCTGGGACTGAAATTCCAGAGTACGGATTCTTATCTGGTGCGGATTTATCTGGTAGTCGGCGTACTTGCTCTGCTTGTTGTCGTTGCGGGCGTTTTGATGATTACCGGAAGCCTGAACAGCAGCGTGGCGCGTCGGACCGAATTTTTTGGGCTGATGCGGTGTCTGGGAGCTACGCCTGGACAGGTGGCGCGGTTTGTTCGAAGGGAAGCCCTTGGATGGTGCCGGACGGCTGTTTTGGCTGCGCTGCTGGCTGGAACGGTTGTGATCTGGTGTCTGTGCGGATGGCTTCGCATTTTAAGTCCGGGCATTTTTGGTAAAATGCCGGTGTTTGGGATTAGCTGGATCGGTCTCCTGTCCGGGGCCGTCCTTGGAACCCTGACCGTATTGCTGTCTGCGAGAGCACCTGCCAGACTGGCTTCTAAAGTCCAGCCCCTGACAGCAGTTTCCGGTAATGCCGGTACGACCCACGGCGTCAAATCGTCCGTATCTGTCGGCCTGCTTCATGTGGAAACCATCCTGGGCTTTCATCATGCAAAGGGAAGTAAGAAAAATTTCCTGCTCATGTCCGGTTCCTTTGCATTCAGTGTTCTTCTGTTTCTGTCCTTTACATCTTTGAATGATTTTGTAGGCCGGGCATTTACTCCTTTGCGTCCGGAAGCGGCAGATATTTCCATTACCAGTCCGGACAATACCTGCTCGATTGCTCCTGAACTGGCTGAGAGACTGTCAGAACATCCGTCGGTTCGAAAAGTATACGGACGAAGTCTTGTGCCGCAGATAACGGCAGAGGCAGGGGGGCAGGAATATACGATTTGTCTGGCTTCTTACGAAGAACATCAGTTTCAGTGGGCAAAAGAGGATCTTGCTGAAGGTACCGTGGATCCTGCAAAAGAGGGAACGCATGTTCTGGTTTCTCGGAAAAAAGAGCTTCCGATAGAAGCCGGAGATCAGATTACGATCCGGACAGAGAAAGGAACATGGGAGCTTCCGGTGTCCGGAGTACTGGATACCGCTTCTTTTGGCAAGGAGCCGGACGCGGGAACGGTCATCTGTTCAGAGGAACTTTTTAGGGAATTAACCGGACAGGAAGGTTATACGGTCATTGATCTTCAGGTCCGTCGGGGGACAACGGACGCAGAGGCCGGGGAACTGCGTGCACTGGCGGGAGAAGGCATAAATTTCTCAGACAAGCGTCTCCGAAATATGGAGACGATGGGCGCTTATTATGCTTTTCTGCTGTTTCTCTATGGATTTCTGACAGTGATTCTGATGATCTCAGCCTTTCATATTATGAACAGCATGTCCATGAGCGTGTCTGCACGATTTTCCGAATACCAGAGTCTGTACGCCGTCGGCATGAGCCGCAGACAACTTCTTAGCATGACTGCGGCGGAGGCGTTTTCCTACCTGGGAGCCGGACTTTTGGCCGGGCTTCCAGCGGGATTTTACAGTCACCGCCTTTTATTTGGGATGCTGGTTGCCTCCCGGTGGGGCGATCCCTGGCGAATACCGGTTCCGGAAGCCGCTGTGGTGACTTTTCTTCTGCTGCTTGCCACTGGAATGTCTCTTCTAGAACCTGCCCGACGAATTCGGCAAATGTCCTGAGATTCTGAAAACCTGGTTGTAATCCTCACCGGAATCCATTATAATAAAGAAATGCTATGAATTACGGAGGATACGACAACTATGAAACGAGAAAAATTTGGCTCCCGCCTTGGTTTCATTCTGGTATCGGCAGGGTGTGCCATCGGAATCGGCAATGTATGGAAATTTCCATATATCTGCGGAGCCTACGGCGGAGCTGCATTTATACTGATCTATCTGATCTTTCTTCTGATCCTTGGTATTCCGGTCCTGGTCTGTGAATTTGCGGTAGGCCGGGGAAGCAAAAAGAGTGTGGCGGAAAGTTTTGAGAAACTGGCACCGCCCGGAACCCGCTGGCATCTGATGAAATATATTGGTATTTTCGGCTGTTATCTGCTGATGATGTTCTATACCATGGTCGGCGGATGGATGATGTATTATTGTTACCGGAGTCTCAGAGGTGAATTTATTGGCGTCTCTCCGGAGCAGGTATCAGATGCCTTTTCCGGAATGCTGATGGATTTTCCCACTATGGCATTCTGGACGATTCTAATCTGCATCATTGGCTTTGCCGTTTGTATGCTGGGGCTAAAATCCGGTGTAGAGCGAATCACAAAGTGGATGATGGCTGCGCTGCTTATTATCATGCTGATACTGGCGGTTCATTCGGTATTTCTGGAAGGAGCCGGAGCGGGTATCCGCTTTTATCTTGTGCCGGATTTCCAGAAGATGATAGAAAGCGGTATTGGAAATGTTGTCTTTGCAGCACTTAGTCAGGCGTTTTTTACATTATCTCTGGGTATTGGCGCAATGCTGATCTTCGGCAGCTATCTGGACCGTTCTCGTAGTCTGACCGGTGAAGCTGTCAGTATCACGGCGCTCGATACCTTTGTGGCACTGACGGCAGGATTTATCGTAATTCCGGCCTGCTTTGCCTACGGTATTGAGCCTGGAGCCGGACCGAGCCTTGTATTTATCACACTGCCTAATATTTTCGCACAGATGCCGGGAGGATTTTTATGGAGCGCCCTGTTCTTTCTGTTTTTGACCTTTGCGGCTCTGTCTACGATTATTGCTGTATTTGAAAATATTATCGCCATTGATATGGATCTGTTCGGCTGGTCCAGAAAAAAGAGTGTACTGGTCAGCGCAGTTCTGATTGTCCTGCTCAGTATGCCTGCAGTGCTTGGATTTAATGTCCTGTCCATGATCGCACCTCTCGGAGAGGGCAGTACGATTATGGATCTGGAGGATTTTATCGTATCCAACAACCTGCTTCCTCTTGGAAGTCTTGGCTATGTCCTGTTCTGTACCAGAAAAAACGGATGGGGATGGGATGCTTTTATCGAGGAGGCCAACACAGGAACCGGACATTCCTTCCCGAAAGGGCTTCACAGCTACGTGGCCTATGGAATCCCGCTGATTATTGTAGTTATTTATCTGAAAGGCTATTATGACATGTTCTGCCAGAAAGGAACACTCATGTTGGCCGGCTGGATGACAGCGGCGGTCGTATTTCTGCTGTTTGTATTTTACTGCGCACTGGGAAAGAAAAAATAGGGGTTCTTACGGAACTTTCATCAATATCTGGAAAAGGAACCCTAGAAGTATTTTCAGACACATAAGTGGGTGAAAATACTTCTAGGTAAGGGGGGTCTTTTTCCAGATATGGAACTTTTTCATCAATATCTGGAAAAGGAACCCCAGAAGTATTTACAGACACGTAAGTGGGTGAAAATACTTCTAGGTAAGGGGGTTCTTTTTCCAGATATGGAACTTTAATCAGAAAGAAGAAAAAATGAGTATTACAGAGATTTTTAAGATCCTTCAGATTCCTGAAACTCGTCAGGAGCAAAATATCCGCGCGGCCTACCATCGGCTTTTAACCGGTGTCAATCCGGAAGACGACCCGGAAGGTTTTAAGCGTCTTCGAAAAGCTTATGAAGAAGCGCTTGTGTACGCCCGGACACCGGAACAGGAGACGGATGCATCCGAAGTAGAATGGCTCCAGGACCAGGAAGTTGGGAAATTTTTAAAGCAATTAGCAGATATATATAATACATACCAGAGGAGAATCGACCTGGAAGAGTGGAAAGGGCTTCTGGCTGACCCGGTCCTTTCTTCGCTAGATGACGGAGAGAATGCCAAATGGGGGATGTTCTCTTATCTGGCAGAATATTATCGTGTTCCTTATGAGGTGTGGGAACTGCTGGACGCAGAATTTTTCATTCAGGAAAATCAAAAAGAAATGAAAGAACATCTGTCCGAAGCCTTTGTAAATTATGTGATTCAGAAGCTGGAACGCGAGACAAAGCGCTCAGCTTTCCCCTATGAAAAGCTGACCGGACCGTCCCATGCAGATCACGATGGCTTCTTTGAGGCATACAGTAATTTTATTCGTGAAAATTTTGAAGATAATCAAGAAGGACTGGCCCAAAAAGGCCGCTGTCTGGAGGAGCTTTCGGCGTATGGGCTTTCTCATCCCTGGTATGAGCTGAACAAAGCAGAATACCAGATGCAGTGCGGGAATACAGAACGCGCGGCAGAGCTTACGAAAAAGCTAATTGAGGAAAATTCAACAGATGAATATATATGGCTGACAGGTGCAAAAATCATGGACGCATGCGGTGAAAAAGCTTATGCGTTGGATCTGTGGACCTCTTATCTGGACTGGGAGGAACAGACTAGATACGGCAAGTATCAGGCGCTGTTTGCTCTGGCTGTACATGAGGCATCCAACGGGCAGTGGGAGAAAGCTTATCAGTTGTCCGACAAGGCTGAAAATCTTCGTGACACAAATGAATTGAGGGCGCTTCAGAAGAACATCCGGCAGCAATTAATTTCTTTGTACACGGAGCCGGAAAAAACCTTGACAGAAGAAGAAATAAATCGTTTATGCTGGTGCTATATTCAGTCCGGGGAATATCAGGAGGGCATCGAATTTTTCAATGCACATCCGGAGTATTATCAGGATACGGCAGACTGGCATAAGCAAATGGCAATTTTGAATATGAGTGCGGACCAGACAGAAGAAGCACTTAAGGAGACTGCTGCATGGAGACAGTGTTTGATGGAGGAAGCAAAAAAACGTCTCGATGAGACGGAGCCGGACGAACACCTTACCTGGAATCTGGCGTTGTCTGCACATATTGAAGCCAGGACCTATCATAAATGTTATACTGCAGAAGCCAGATGCGGGCATCCGGATCCGGACAGGATGCAGCAGTTGGCCGAGCGTGCCTTAGAGTGGCATGACCAGGCGCTGAAACTGCGGCCGGAACGCACGGATTTTCTCATGCATAAGCTGACTCTTTTAAAAGATATGAAAGAAGATCGGAAAGTCATCGACTTATGTGAGGAGATTCTGCGCATTGATCCCAGTTTCTTCTGGCCCTATGCTTATATGCAGGAAGCCTATGAACATCTCCAGATGGGGCAGGAAGTGGTAGATACATTTTACCGGGCAAAGCGGATTTTTGCAGGAAATTCGGAAATTCATGTGCGGGCGGCACGTGTATTCGCGGATTACCGGCAATACGAAGACTTACTGAATGTGGTTCAGCAGGCTGAAGATGCGGATGTGGTCAGCCCGGAGCTCCTGACCCTGAAGGTCCGGGCACTTTGCCGTCTTGCGGATGGAAAAGACCAGAAGAAATGGGCAGAAGCGGATGACTGTGCAGAACAGGCCATCAAACAGCTAACCTCTGAGCAGGCAGATCCGGAGCTTTTGGCAAAGATATATCTGGAACGGGCATACCTGATGGAAAAGTGCAAAGAACTGCATAATAAGCAGAAGAATCAGATGCTGTCCTATGCCAGGAAATCCCTGGAAATCAAGGATACGATAAATATCCGGTACTTTCTTGGACGTTACTATATAGAATACGATCAAGATTATGAAAAAGCTTACGGACATCTGAAAATTTGTGAAGAACAGCATATGGATTTTCCATGGACATATTTCTATATTGCCAGATGTAAGGAAAAATTCAAAGAACCGGAAAAGGCGTTGTCTTATTATGAAAAAGTCATGGAGCTGAATCCTGATTTCCGAGATTGTCTCTGGCGGATGGGACTGATCTGGAGGAACAAGTTCAATCGGACACTGCAAACGGAATATGCAGACAAAGCATTGTATTATCTGAATCAGCAGGAGGAAAGATTCGGAATTTTTACAGATCTTCATCGGTGGCGTTCTTATATCTGGCTTTCTCTTGGGAATTATGAGAAAGCTCTGGCAGAAACCCAGAAAGGTCTGGAACGGGAGGAGGACAGCGGACTCTGGATCCTAAAAGGGCGGGCGTTGCGTAAATTAGACCGGTACGAAGAATCCATCAAAAGCTTTGAGGAAAGCATACACTGTGAGGACCGTTATGGAAATAATGATATTTTCTGCTATGGACGGATCTTCCAGTGCTTTCTGGCACTTAGAAGGTTGCGGGAGGGCATTGCATATTTCGAACAGGTGTTTGCAGATGCAGACACGGATAAGGTAAAGAATTTTTGCCTGGAGCATATGGCAGATCTGGCTTTTATTCTTGGAGATCACAAGCAGGCGTTTCAATGGATTGAACAGTGGTATGGCCGTCTGGATTTTGCATGTAAAGGGGAAGATACCTGGGAACGAACGGCGAAGCGGGTCAGCGATGTCTTAAGTGTGCAGCTTTTGCATCGTCCTTCCCTGGATGATGCATACAGGGAAGAGTGCAGACAGGCGGCAGGTCTTGCAGAACAGGCAGCCAGGGATGACAGCGCGCTCCTTGATGACAGGGTGACTATGTGTCAGAATGTGGGAGAGCTTTATTACTATATGCAGGACTGGGAAACCGCCTGGACTTTCTTTCAAAAAGCATATCATATGGCATGTCACTGTGAAAACTATGACTCCATGGATGAACTTTTAGAAGACCTGATGAAATGCAGCTACTGGAGAAAAGATCTGGAAAGTGCACGAAAATATGGAGAGAAATACAGGGAGAAGAAAGAAGAAACATATAAGGAATGTTCCGATCTTGGCCTGTCTATGGAAGAGCTTATGACTCGTCCGGGACCTGACATCCGGCAAAGACTTCATGATCTATTCTATTATGCCTATTTTACCGGACAATATGAGAAAGCACGGTATTATGCGGAGTTGTCCTATACCCAGAATCTATGCTGGTGGTGTCATGAAGGCGGCTGTACAGAAGAGTGGGAGATGAGAGGAATGCTTGCCTTTTTGGATCAGCAGTACGAAGAAGCCCGCAAAGCTTTTGAAAATGCGAATCATTTTAGCTGGCTTCAGGGAACAAAGGAAGCATATATGATGCTCCGGATGCTCTCTGGTAATGGAAAACATGTATGAGGGAAAACCAAAGTCAGGCGGCCTGAATACAGAGAAATGAATAGAAGACAATATCCTTATGAGGCTTTGGAATTATTTTCAAAGCCTCATATTTTTTGAAAGATTTTAACACAGCACATCCGAAGAATTTTTTCGGCTCGAAAATCGAACAAATTTTCGATTTCTGTATTGACAAACACATGTTCTGGATATATAATGAATGC
The DNA here is from genome assembly GCA_910574965.1 of Lachnospiraceae bacterium. GTDB lineage: Bacteria > Bacillota > Clostridia > Lachnospirales > Lachnospiraceae > Hominiventricola. The sequence continues at coordinate 183,595 of CAJTDB010000004.1, forward strand.
ATAACAAAAGAACAAGTGTTCGTCATCAGAAGGAGTGAGTGATATGTATGCAGAAGGAACGATGTCAAGGGAAGAGTTTCGAAGAACGAGAAGAGAACAGGTGCAGAAAGAGCAGCGGACAAAACGGAGGCGTATTCTGGTCTTTTTTGTGACGCTGGTGGTCATGTTCGGTATTGGGGTTGGTTTCGGAACACTTCTTGCCAAAGCGGAAGAGCCGGAGACAGAAACAGAATATAAGTATTATACCAGTATCGAGATTCAAAAGGGAGATACTTTATGGGAGATTGCAAAAGAATACATCAATACAGACCATTACAAAGACCTGATGGCGTACATGAATGAAGTGATGAAGATCAATCATATGACGACGGACCGCCTGACTGCCGGAAAGAAGATTATTATTCCCTATTATTCATCAGAAATCAAATAAACAAGGCAAAGTCTCCCCTGCCCGGATGTACTTCTATTATAGAAAGGTCCATACATCCGGGCAGGATAAAAAACGTTATTATCCGCGAAAGCGGTTCAGGCAGGCATAGATTTCCTGTATCCTTGGTTTTGCAAGTCCGCAAGGGATACAGGAGCCGCAAAAAGGTTCCCATCCTTTTTGCTCCAACGTGTCAGAGAGAATCTTTACAACCTGGCGAACTGTACGTTTCCCGTCTATCACCTGTTCCAGACCATAGCGAAGCAGATGTGCTAATGCACTGGTCTGTTCCGAATCCGCAAGCTGCTCCACATAGCGCAGATCCACAGTCTCTTTATCCAGAGAGAAAGAATCCCTTCCAAATGTCTTGATCTTCATATGCTCACGGCGGTTTTCATTTCCCTGACGTCCGCCGCGGTGTTCCCGTCCTCCCCGGCTGATTTTACGGTCATACAGCGGAAATACTCGCCTGTAATCCGGCACTTTAAAGCCCGGCGCCTGAATCCGTGGAGCGGTATACTCCTTGCAAAGTACCTTTACCTGGTCTGTAATATCAACCGGACAATAGCAGTCCATCTGCAGGATTTTATCCGCAATATAGAAAAATGCACCGGAACTTCCAGCTACCAGGATTGTGGAAATTCCTTCCTGTTCATAAAGATCTCTGGCACGTTCCAGAAATGGGGTAATTGGTTCTTTTTCGCGGCTGATGACTTTCTGCATAAAGTCATCCCTCAGCATAAAGTTCGTTGCGGAAGTATCCTCGTCCATGAGAAAGAGACGGGAGCCTGCCTCCATATGTTCTATGACTTCAGCAGCCTGAGAGGTGCTTCCGCTGGCGTCCGGCGTGGAAAAGACAGCCGTATCCTTTTTATTTGGCAGATCATTAATAAAGAGAGAAATATTTACATTTCGAATGGAACGCCCATCCTCTGCACGAAGCTTCACTGCTGTATGATCCGTGATTACATATTCCCTTCCATCTCCGGCAATGTGGTTATACACGCCTGTCTGCAAGGCTTCTAGAAGTGTGGACTTTCCATGATAACCACCTCCTACAATCAGTGTAATTCCCTGAGGAACAGCCATGCCAGTGATCGTTCCCTTATGCGGAAGACAAAACGTACGTTCCATCGTTTTCGGGGAGATGAAAGCTACACTGTCCTTCATTGGAAGATCGGAAACACCGCTTTTTCTTGGAAGGACGGAACCATTGGCCACAAACGCTGCCAGCTTTTCTTTCCGGAGAATATCCCGAAGGGCTTCCTGGTCTTCGGCTAAAAATACCGCAGCCTCCACTTTCTTGGCATCCAGTCTTGCATAGCAGAAACTGTTTCCTACACAGCGGGGCAGAAAATCAAACAAGATCTTTTCCAGCTCACCTGCATTGATGGTTCGTCCAAAAGCAGGAAATCCCACATGAAAGCGGGAGAGGATCTTTGTACCAGTAATTTCACATGCACTTCGTTCCAACACTTCCTGTCCGCAGCGGGTAATCGATAAAAGTCCGCTTTTTCCAGAACCCTTTGCTTTAAAATTATAATCCTCGAACTGAGATGCAAACTGCCTGGTCAGAAAATCCTGAAGAGCTATGCGGGAGCAGTTCCTTTCATAATAAGCAGCCGGAAAGCCGGCCGTCTTATGTAAGATTTCCACATGCAGGCTGGAAGGGGACGCAAAAGGATCTCCCTGTACATGATCGATTGACAGGAGAAATCCGGGAAACTGATAGCTTCCTGCCAGAGATTTATAAGCCGGATAACTTTTATGGTCAATAGAGCGCAGAAGAGTACGCAATTCGTTGGCTGATTTCATATTTCTATACTCCTTTAGTTTTTTGCTGTTATTATACGATATTTTTCCATGCTTTGTAAAGACGGCCTGTCTGGTCGCTTTTCAGAGAGAAATGTGTTATACTGGTATATGAATAGGAAGGCCCCTTTTCAAATAACATATATTTTTATGGAGGTTGATGATGAGAAAAAGAACAATTATAATATCCTTGGTATGCGTACTGTCAGCAGTTATCGTTATAATGATATTTGCTGCCGTCAGAGGCAGGAAACCATATAAAGATTTGGAGGCAGTTCAAATTGTATCTGCTACGGTTCGATTATCACCGCCGGATAAAACCATTCAAATTACAGAAATTAAGGAATTGGTGGATTTGCTGAAAGAAGTTGTCATTTATAATGAGGATAATTCTTACACAGAGTCTTGCGGGCAGGGTGTTATCTTTACATTGGTCATGACGGATGGAACACAAACAAGCATCATGGCATATAATCCGTTCCTTGTGATCGATGGTGTTGGCTATAAAACAAAATATGAACCATGTGAAGCACTGAATCATTATGCAAATATGCTGCTTGAACAAACAGGAATGTCCGACTCGACAGATAATATACAGGAAATAGCATTTCAGGCAACGGTCATTGAGGTTACAGACAATTCGATTTTAGTAGAACCTGCGGAAGATTCTTTGGAATTTAACTCGTCAGATAAATTCAGCATTCCTAATAAAGAGAAACTTGCACTGCAGATTGGCGACATTGTAAAAATCGTTTATAATGGAGACATATTAGAATCCTACCCCGCGCAACTGGGAGAGGTATACAAAATTACGCTGCTGGAACAGGCAGAAGCAGACACTATGTGGGACAGGATCCCCATGGTAAGGGTAAACAGCAAATTGTACTATGATACCGGAAGAGAAAGTACCGTCAGCGGGCGCTGCGGCAATATGGATGGGGAGATCACATCAACCGTTGACGGAACCGAAATTCCGATGGAAGATAACCAATCCAATTTTGGAAGCGGATTTGGATACCAGTATGGAACAGATGATACCATAGAGATTTATATGAATGAAAAATGGTTTGTCTTTGAATATAGAGAAGAATCCGAATAAAAAAATAAGGAATGTATAATTATTCATCAAAACTCCCCGGATGAGCACTTGAAACACCTTTTTGAAAAGTTCGCAGAAAAAGTCTGTTATTTCTTTTACGTTTACATAATAATATTATGTATTTACAGGAGGGAAGCAATGAAATATATCATATCTGATATTCACGGTTGTTATAAAGAGTATAAAGCATTGTTGGAGAAGCTTCATTTAACAAGGGAAGATCATCTATATATTCTTGGTGATACTGTAGACAGGGGACCGGCACCGATCAAAGTGGTTCAGGATCTGATCCGCCGAGAGAATGTTACTTATATATTAGGAAATCATGATTTTTTATTCTGGTATTTTTTTAGCAAGAAAGGGCTGAACCTGGGGGAGAAGAATTTGGCAGAATGCGATCCGGATGATCTTGCAGATTTTCGTTCCTGGCTGGAAGACGGCGGCATCACGACAGCGAAACAATATTTTCAGTTACCAGCCGGGGAAAAGGCAGAAATCTGCAAATTTTTTCAAAAAGCCAACGTATATGAAACGATACAGGACAAGGAAAGAACATATATTCTGGTTCACGCAGGAATTGCCGGATTTGAAGAAAATATTCCTTTAGAACAATATGATTTTATGGATTTTATCTATACAAGAGCAGATTACGACAAACGATATTTTCAGGACCCAAATATATTTTTGGTGACAGGACATACGCCGACGCCATGTATACGGAAGGATTCGCTTGCTGAGATTTATACAGAAAACGGACACATTGCCATTGACTGTGGATGCGTGTACGGCGGTAAGCTGGCAGCATACTGTGTAGAAACCGATACAGCAATCTATGTAAACGGAAAGAGGTGAGTGAATATTAGATTACATAATTATTTTATGTATACAAAAGAGAACTTTATAAGAAAAACAGCGGGAAGAGTAGCTGAAATACATAGATAGAACTAGTCGCAAAATGACAGTTTTACGACGTGTTCTATAAATTGCAGGTAAACCGCGGAACTTCCGCCGCTGTTGTCCGCCTGCTGCGGATAACATCCCTTAGATGTATCACCGCAACCGAATAATCCTTCGATAACAAAAATAATGTTTTGATAATTGATGTTCATACGCAGAATGGGTATGAACTGGATGACGGTAAAAAGCTGTATAACAAGGCAGAACATATATCGCTCCATCACCGCCGCAAAGGGAACAGCCGCCGTCTCCGCCTTTGGTATACATTGTATTATCAATAATTTCATTTTTATAAGAATTATATGCAATAAACAATCCCAGCATATTATTCTGCTCCAATATGTTTTTCTCTTTGACGTTGCTTACAGCTCCTACATTATAGATTTCCGACATAACTTCATCCAGAGTATCACCCCAACGGAATAATGTGTGTGCACCGCCGTTGCAGAGATATTCCCACTCATCTTCTGTCGCCAGTGTAAAAGGTCCTTTTTTCAGGGAGCAGACAGCCTGTTCCAAAGAAGGCGCATCTTCTTCCAGATAACGGCTGTCCACCTCTACAATCATATCGCCGATATCTGCAGTACGAAGCGGCGACAGGCATTGGGACAGATTCTCGTTCCACTTTGCCATAAAATCTTCCCAATTTGCATAGCCGCTTTCGTTCATTTCTTCTTCAAAATTTTCCAGTTCCATTGCTAATTCTGAACACAGTTTCTCTGTTTTTGCAAAGTCATCCCCTGCATCTTCTATTTTTTTCTGATAATAGTCCTTTATATTCGCAATCTCATCCTGATAGTATTCATGACCTAGAGTAAATTCTTCCCTCAGTCCTTCCATCACTTTGCTGCCAACAGAACATGCGTTCACATCCCAGCCAAGGACAACATTTTTTTGGCCAGCTACAAAAACAAACTGGGAATTTTCATATTCCATAAGCCATGTTTCTCGTTCGATTCCGTTCATACTCGTTTTGATCGTTCCTACAAACTGAAAATTCATTTCCAAAGCTTCAATGCGTGCACGAACACGGTCTAATAATTCCGACATATTCATCCTCTCCTTTTATCACTTTCATAACCTGTCAGGCTGCCGCTTTGTTTTTTCCTCTTTATCTATCAACACCGTAGAACATTTTCCGGAAATATCAGAAATCCCAGCTATCAGAATCGTATTCCCAGAATTTTTCATAATCTTCTTCGTTCAAATATCCAAGCTGTTCCCCAAGAATCATTGTAAAAGGAGAATGACTTCCTCTTTCCTCCAGAAGCTGTGTATACCACCTTTCCTGCATTTCCTGGTCCATATATCCAGTAAGGATGAAAAAGAAATCCGTCTCTCCAGTTCCAAGAGTTTCAGCCACATAAGAATCAAGCAATTCGGGAGCCAGATTGCCGCTTCGGTACAAACCGCTAAGAGTTATGAAGAAAAATGCAGCATTTTTATCCTCAAATGCTTTTTTCAGATAAACTTCTTGCTGGTTTCTGTCAAGCTCCTGAAATATGACTTGGAATCGATTCCGATCGTCTTCCGCAAGATATTTTGCAGCCAGCGCTTCCACGTCCGTTCCTACATATTCTATATTGCTTATGAGGGGGTATTTAATTCGGGATACTCGCTTACCAGTTCTCTGCCGAAACTCGGAGAACAAAGACCGCAATGTGTTCAAAAACGCTTCGTCTTCTATCCATTCCTTGTCGGAAGAAGCAAAAGAAACGTACAGATGTTCTCCATTTTCCAATGTGATTTCTTTGCCGGCATAATTGCTGATCTTCTCTCCTTTTAAATCATAGCCCAGATAGAACAAAATGCCCTCTTGATAATAGATGCTCTGAATAAAGTGGTCGTTATAAGGCCGATCTGCCTCTGACTGAACGGTCATCTGGTCCTGGATATATGCCGCCGTCTCGATCATGCGATCAGCATCATCTCTTGACAGCATCCCCTTTTCAAGCATCTGAGCACATATTTTTTGGGCCTCCTCGTTTAGTGCTTCTGGTTCTTCTGATAAAGTGATTGATGCAAAATGATCTTTGTACACGGTCACGATCTGGGTCCCGCCCACCGAACCGCCGCTTACTTTGCTGCCAAGGTCCTCCTCCGTCATCTGATCGCACAGAATATAAAAAACCTGATCTCTTTGGATCACCTGGGTCCCGTCAGACAAAAGAAAATCACTCCCGCCGCTTTCAAAGACTGCTTCCTTTTCCTTCGGTCCAGCGTAAGCTCCCAAAGAAAATCCGCCGGCTGTCAAAATAACCGTCAGCAGAAATGAAAGGACGCGGTACCATAGAGAATGCTTCCGACCTTCGATGACTGCTTCTAACCTCTCTTTTAGCAGCTTTCCGCTTTCATGCATCGTCAGAGCTCCGACTTTGCTTTTTCGGGAAACACCAGCGGCGGCTGCCCGCAGAAGTACATTCCCATAAGCACGCCGTTCCTCTTCTGTCCGCCCCTTTAGTACAGATTCGTCACAGGCCAGTTCACAGGCACGGTTTACCTGCCGTTCCATAAACCAGACAAAGGGATTGAACCAGTGAATGCAGACAGTAATCTGTACCAGCCATTTGTAGAGCAGATCCCGTCTGCAAAGATGCGTCAGTTCATGAAAAGCAGTATAGTAAAGATCAGACCCGGACAGTTCTTTTGAGGGAAGGATTACTTTTGCTCTCCAAAAGCCGATCAGCAAAGGAGAAGATACATGTTCATTGATATACAGTTCTACATGTCTGCGGATATGCTTCTCTTCTGCCGCTTTGCCAAAAGATTCCAAAAGTTCCATATCCGCCGGACTGCTGCAAGCTATCACCGACCGGACAAAAGAACGGTAAACGATCACTTTCCGGACCAGAAGAAAAAGAGCTGTCAGAAGCCAGATCACGCCGAATTGTGTGGCAAGTCTGAATGGTAGTGCTCCTTCCTGGTCAAAGACGGTCCCTCTGCTTTGCCCGTCTGATATGGAACGTATATCTATGCCTTCTGCTGCTTCTGTCGGATTCTCCATATCTGAAACCGCATAGGTGTTTAGAGATGGCCTGGATTCCAGTCCGGCAAATGCGCTGCCCACTAGATTAACCCCGACGGAAATAGGGAGCAGCAGCCTTATCACCGCTGCCAGCCAAATATAATACTGCCAGCGCCTGCTTATTTTCTTCCGAAAAAACAGACAGAACAGGCTGATGCCAAGGATCACGATGGTTCCTGAAATCGACAGAGAAAATATTTTTTTCCACATCTCACTCATGCTGTTCACCTGCCTTTTTCCAATAAGCTTTCACTTCTTCATAATCATCTTCCGACAAAAGGTCCGTCTGAATCAGGGCGGCTACCAGTCCCTTCACATTCCCTTCATAGATCTTGTCTATAAAGTGTTCCGTCTGGGTAAACTGATAGTCACTTTCCGATACCAGTGCCGTATACTGATTTCGCCGACCGATCTTGCTGGTTCTCAAATAGCCCTTATCCGCCAGACGGGACAAAAGGGTGATAATTGTATTTTTGGTCCAGTTTTTTCCTTTTGCAGACAGCGCTTCCACAATTTCGGCGTACAGTACCGTTCCTCCGCAATTCCAGATGACTTTTAAAAGTTCTAATTCATAATCGGATACTTGCTGCACGTATCTCCCTCCTCTTTTAAAAAATCTGGTTTCTTTTCAAATACTGTTTTATGAGTACAACTTGTAATCTAGCTTTATGATAACACCATGTACTCTAAAAGTCAATCCATATTCCTAAGAATAAAAAGGCGAAAAAGAAACCCTGTAAAAAATTCCTTCCTTGTGCTATACTGTATGTCATAAAAATCAGGAGGAACATATTATGCATATTCGACACACCGCAGCCTTGCTCTGCTGCATACTCTGCACTGCATTTCTTGGAGGCTGCGCAAAAAACAGCACCGAAAAAGAACCGGAGACGGAATCTTCTGCTTCTGAACCGACAGACGCTGATACAGTCGCTGCTTTTGAAGCCACAACCATTGACGGGACCAGCCTCTCTTCTTCCGTCTTTTCCGATTCCCGTATCACTATGGTCAATGTATGGGCTACTTACTGCAATCCCTGCCTAAGAGAGATGCCGGAACTTGGGGAGCTTGCGGGAGAATATGATACCGAAGACTTCCAGCTTATCGGCATCATCAGTGATGTTCCGGAAGATTCCGGAGAAAGTACCCTGCAGACAGCGGCTGACCTGATCGAAGAGACCAAAGCAGACTATCCCCATCTGCTGTTAAACGAATCCCTATACAATGCACTTCTGACGGGTGTGTCTGCTGTGCCGACAACCTTTTTTATCGATCAGGAAGGAAAGGTGTTGGACACGGTGATAGGCGCTATGGAAAAATCCGCATGGAAGGAGAAAATTGATGGACTTCTGGAAGAATAATCGCTTTTCTCTTACATGGCTCTGGGGGGTGCTGGCCGGAGTCGGCTGTTTTCTTGTCGGACTGGCCCAGGGGCAATTCCATATCATCTGGCAGAAAGCAGTCATGATTTGCCTGGAATGTATTGGTATCGGGTGACGCTATGAATCGGATTCGGCTTATTGTTCAGCTTGTCTATACCATTCTTACGAACGGCTATGCCTATGGATTTCTTCATGGAAAAATCTATCAGGGAAATCTCAAATATGCCTGTGTTCCGGGACTGAATTGCTACTCCTGTCCCGGTGCCCTCGCATCCTGCCCTATGGGCGCGCTCCAGGCTCTTTTAAACAAGCAGGGATTCCACATTCCTTTCGGAGTGCTTGGATTTTTCTTTCTGTTTGGAAGTCTTCTGGGACGGTCGGTGTGCGGCTGGTTATGTCCTTTTGGAATGGTGCAGGATCTTCTTTTTCGGATTCCGATTTTCCGTAAGAAAAAAAGACTGCCCTTCCACCGCGTTCTGACCTTTGGAAAGTATGCCGTTCTTTTGCTTCTTGCAGGGCTTGGCTCTTTGCTTTTGTTTGGCGGTTTTGCCAGAGTACCGGCGTTCTGCAAATTCCTCTGTCCGTCCGGTACGCTTTTGGGCGCATTGCCGCTTCTTGCGGTGAACGGACAGCTCCGCAGTCAGGCCGGCGGCTTGTTTTTCTGGAAGTTTGGTATCCTTATCGCCCTTCTCCTGCTTTCTGTAAAGGTCTACCGCCCTTTCTGCCAGTACCTCTGCCCTCTTGGTGCTGTCTACGGCTGGTTCAATCGGTTCAGCCTTGTGCAGATCCATTGGGAAGAAGAACAGTGTATTTCCTGCAATGTATGCCAGAAAGCCTGTCCCGTAGGTCTGTCGGTTCGCGAGATCTCCCGCTCGCCGGAATGCATCCGCTGCGGAAAATGTGTGGATGCCTGTCCGCAAAAATGCCTCCATGGCACTCCCTATCTTTACAAAAGTACTTCAGCGTCCTATAATAAATTACAGAAAAAACCAAAAGGAGGATCCTTATGAACGAGAACATAAAAGAATTTGCCGTCCAAAAGGCAAAAGAGCTGATGAATGCTTCGACCTGCTGTCCGGAAGCGAAAGCTGCTGTTCAGAACTGGCTGGATGCCCTTGGAACCGACCGGGAAGCTGAGCAGACCCGTACATTTCTTGCAGAGCTGGAGATGGACATCGTTACAGCGGACGGACTCATTGCTTTCGCCGGTTCCGAAGCGGGAGAACGTGTGTTTGGAAAAGAGATGGCGAAAAACATAGCTGCTCACGGCCGGGAACTAAAAGCTGCCGGTGCTGCATACTGTGACTGTCCGGCCTGCTCTGCCGTGGCCGCGATTCTTGAAAAGAAGGACGAGCTTCTGTAAAACCGTATTTTATTAAGTTAGGAAAACAGCCGAACGCGCCCTGCTCATATTGTCCCGGCAGCTCTGTCTGGTATTCCCCATACAGGCATCGGACCTATGAACAGAAGCGCGTTCAGCGTCACTGTCAGAAACGGTATATTTTCGAGATCACACTTTCAGATCTAACAATTGCTCGGATACAGCCGCAGGAGAAAGCTTTGAAGGATCGCCCGTTTTCCCTGCTTCTTTCGTCTTCTCTTCTTCCTTCTGTTTCTTCTTCAACTGTTCTATCTGACGTTTTACATTTTCGATCTGCTTTTCCAGCTCCTTTACCTTTTCCCCGTCCTTATTCTGGACCGCTTCCTTTTTCTGTTGTTCCAGATGCTGAAGTTTCTGTTCCAGGGCCCGGAGCTTTTGACTGCTCCCTCCGCCATAAGAACCCTCTGCACCTGTGACCGGTGAGCCAAAGCCGACGGCATTTATTCCCATAGATGATTCCTCCTGTCTGTTTATTTGGATGTTTTCTGGCTTCCTCTGTTATATCGGCAGAATACTCCCCGGAATTATCGGATGGATGTAAAAGGTCTGGCTTTTGTTGTAAACTGCCAAACAGAAGCTTCAGACAATAGTTTCCACCGCCGGCTGTATTTTCAGCAGTTCCCTGATAACGCTTCATGACCGCCCGGATATTGGCAAGACCAGTCCCGTCTTCCGGCGCTTTTTGAATATCTGGATGGCAGCTATTTTCAATAACCAGCAGAAAGAATGCGCCTTTTTTCCTGCTCGTTATAAAGATCTGCCGCTTTTCTGCCGGCACTTTTTTGCAGGCTCCAATGGCGTTGTCAATTCCGTTGGCCAGAAGAATACACCAGTCCACTGGACGGACGATGCTGTCTACCGGAAGACGGAGACTGCAGCTAATCTGGATTCCTTCCTGTTCTGCCAGAGAAAACTTGCTCCCAAGAAGTGCGTCTGCCGCTGGAATACCGGTTTGAACCGGACTGACAAGCTCTGCGGCTACTGCTTCCAGACAGGTCAGATATTCGGACGCCTGATCAATTTCTCCGGCTTTTAAAAGTTCTGCTAAAACTGTCAGATGATTTTTCATGTCGTGACGCAGTGCCCGTGTCTTCTGCTCCCGCAGAAGCGCTTCCTGCATATAAACTTCCTGTTCTGCCGTCTGCTGTTTCAGCAGGCGGACATTCTGTTCTGTGCGGAAAATTTTCAGAATCTCTTCATAGGCTGACAAGGTCACCAGCAGACAGACACATGCAAAGAGCTGAAGAAACAAAAGTTCAGTATGATCGATCTTAATCAGAGGAAAGAACTCTCCGGTCGTTCCATCCATCTCTATGTCCTTTCCATAAAAAGAAGTCTGTATGGTGCGCAGGACCATGGAAATAAAAAAGACCGGAAATGTCAGCCAGAGCAAAGTCCTCCGGTTCGTCTGGATCAATACATGCCGAAACCGGTAAAGAATAAACGAGGACAGTCCCCATACAAGCGGTACTTTCAGAAACTCCCTGACTGCATCCGACCAGAATATCCAGTCTTTATGCTTCAAAATCAAAGGCATCATAATCCGATAGTCCGTCCAGCTCATGATCCCTTCACTGACATTTAAGACAGACAAGATCAGCACAGAGACAGAGAGAGCCTCCATCCATTTTCGCTTCAGCAGAAAATGCCCGCAGCACATAAGCAGCAGAATTTCCATCAGCAGTCCCGTACTTCCTTCCATAGAATACCAGATTTTTCCCGCAGAAACAAACATAGAAAGAAGCATATAGCATATATATTTTGTACATTCAAAAGGAATGCTGCAGTACCTGCAGAAAAAGAAATACACCGTAAAAGGCAACAGAACATAAGCAGCCGCCATGGGGAGAAGGAAATTCCATGGGAACATGCTTGCTGCATATCCGCCCAAGACTTATTCCTCCTTCCCTATATAATCCATCATCTTTTTCATAAAATCCGAGTGATAATTTTTGGAAACAGGAATCTGTTCTCCGTTCTCCAGTACTGCCTGTCCGTTGCGGTATTCGGACAGATATGCCGGATTGACCAGAAAGCTGCGATGGCACCGGATAAAATCGGGAGCAGTCTGCTGTTCGACTTCTTTCATTTTCCCATAGTAGTCCAGGATCCCTTTCTTTGTATGCAGATAAATTTTCCGGTTAATCACTTCGCAATAATAGATATCCTTCAGTTTTATATTTTGGCACCAGTTCATAGTCCGGACGAACAGCCCCTTTTCCTCCTTGACCGACAGGTGTTTCAGACTGCGCTTCAGCGTTCGCTCCAGACGTGCTTCCTCCACAGGTTTCAGTAAATAGTCCATAGCCTCCACCTCAAAAGCATCCGGCATATATTCTTCCAGTACCGTTACAAAGATCAGCACGCCTTCAAAATCCTTTTCCCGAAGTTTTTTTGCCAGCTCCATTCCATTAAGGTTCGGCATCCGGATATCCAGAAAAATCAGATCATAATCCAGGGGCATATAGAAAAACTGCACAGCATTAGTATAACAGGCGATTTGAAAAGGCTCATCCCATTGCTTTAGCTTTGATGCAACCATCTGCTTCAGTTGTTCGCATATGACCGGTTCATCGTCGCAGACTGCTATTTTAATCATGGGAAATCCTCCTGTCTTTTTCCTGTCGTGGTTATTCTTTTTCTATTATATCATGATATCCCTGCCCTCTCAACGAAAAATCAGAGCATCCAGGAAAATACCGCCGTTCTGGATTCCAGAAGCCGTACAGTCAGATCCGGAAGTGCTCCTGACAGATACTCATACAGCAGTTCATTTCCTCGGAATCGCTCGTCTACAAGCCTTTTAAGAACTTGCGCCAGATCCTTTTGCATATCCTCTTTCGAATGTGTTTCAAGCCACCTTTCCAGACGATCCTGGTGCTCCGGAGCAGCCGCTGCCTGCAGAGGTTTTCCCATAAGAATACATCCAAGCACATGTTCCAGAAAAATCTGGCACAAATTAAAGAACTGTTTCTTATAATTCCAGTCATACCTGCCAAACACTTCGAGAACATATGTTCTTTCAAAGGCTCCAAGAAATTTCTGCTCCAGAGACAGGTAACTTAAATACTGTTCGATAGCGTCAATACCGGCAGAGCCATCCATGGGCAGGAGTGTCGGGTAGTCCAGGGCAAGAAGTGTATGATGAGGAGCAAATCTGGCATCATAGCGGCGGAAAAATTCCGGCAGTCCCTTTTCCATTACGGCCTCTAAATTTTTACACCCGTAAGAATCGAACCGTTCGGACAGACGGTTGTAAAAAGCCCGCATCTTTTTAACTTTTCGGACCACAAACTCAAATCCCTTTTGATAATATTCTTCTGTGCATGGAGCTTCTGACGCCATCAGTGCATTTTGAAAATCCTGTTCCTGCTCGTATTCATGGATACAGTACAGAACCGCTTCCATGAGCTCTTGGGCCCTTTCAAATGTAACAGAGGTGCTTGTGCCGCCTGTATATTTTTCGGAAAGTTTTGCTACGATTGGCAGCAGTTCCTGTATATATTTTTCCTTTTGCATATGCATTTTCTACCTCCAGAATAAATCTTTCAGTGCTTCCTGATACAGTTTTCGGTCCCATCTTGGAACTTCGTCAAACTGTTCGTAAACGCCTTTGCCATCGGTCTCTTTATATCCCTGATATCCGGCCCGCACTGCCTGTGCAAAGATCGGCAGACAGGTGCCTGACAGATAATCCAGATCTCCTTCGCAGATTGTTTCAAACTGCTCCTTCATAAAATGCAGCAGTTCCTCATCAGACACTTCATCTAACAATTCATTTTTAAAATGAAAAAATATATCTTGCAGTCCGGCAAGCGTCTCGGCATAATCACTCTGATGGATATACGCCGAATCACAAAACTCGTAGATGATCTTGGGAAGGATGCCCTGCCCAAATTCCACCCGTTTCGTATCCGCAAGCGTCTGCTTCCGCTTTTCCATCAACTCATGGGCATCCTCCGGGCTGAGGGCAAGGCCATATTTCTGCGTATACGGATTGGTCTCTAAAAGCTGTGATACTTGTGCCTGTTCCAGAGCAAGTGCAAGCCAATTTTTCTCTTCCATAAAATAGTTCCCCTTCTTATGAAACTCTCACCTTTGCATAGTATATAACGTGTGGAACTCCATTATAGAGCCTGTCTTGTCAGATTGCAACTCTTGTTTTTTTCTGATTTTATGGTATTATTATATCAGCAAAAGAAATACAATACGGTGCAGTGCTTTCCTGGACTTTAGAAAAGCACTGCACCGTTTCTGCTTGGAAAATCTTTTTTAGAAAAATATTATTTGACCAAATGCCGATTTCCCGAAAGCAGGGATTCGGAATTTCCCTGGCGGCGGGATTTGCGGTTCTGACCCTGATGAGACAAGGAACCTTTCATGCGGCTAGGATGATACTGTTTTCGGACTCCCTTTCGAATCTCTGTCGGTTCGGACAGAGCATCGGGCAGCGGTTCGCTTGGAACATCTTCCGATGCAGGAATTGTTGACTGGTATCCGATTCCATAGACGCCCGACTGCGTAATTTCAAAGACCACCGCCTTCCGTTTGGTATCATACCCGGATGCCTTGATCCATTTCATCATTCCGGCCTGATCTACAGAGAAAGCATTCAGTTCTTCTGTATCCAGATCTCTCATTGGCTTACAGGGAATAGAAACCGTAGCTTTACAACCTTCTGGAAATGCAAGAGGGGATTCGGTCCCGCCTGCAACAGAAACAAGTGTCAGATGATAAATAGCATAGGTTCCTAAAGCAGTTTTTACGGGCTGCGAAAGGGTAACCGGATTTATCTCTTCCACATGCAGACGTATATCTGCCCCCTTTGCCGCCGTCTGCAGCGCTTTTAGTATATTCTGATCAAAGGCTGCCGACAGAACACCGTCTATCTGAAGTTCCAGCTTCTGGACATTCTGACGGGCCAGAAGCTCTAAGACGGATGCGTCAATTGTTACGCTGGGAGCCGTATGGTTGGCCGGTTTGACCGGAACAATGACTTCCAAACCGCTGGATGAGCTGCTGTTGCTGCCGGATGACTGTGCCGACGGAGCAAGTATGGAAGATATAAATGCCTCGTCTACGGTTACATTGCCGTTTTGATCTGGCTTTAAAGGAGCCAGACTGCCGGCATCAGGAAGACGGCTGATCGTATCTATCGAGCGAAGGGAAGAAGAACTGATGTTCGATTCCCTTCGGGTTTCCCCAGAAGCCGTGCCCGCTGTGTTCTCAGGAGTCGGCTGCGGATTGCCGGGAGCAGGCGTATTACTCCCACCGGAATCATGGTTCCCGCCGGAGGAACTTCCTTTGCTGGAAGAGCCGTTTCCTGACGGACTGCCGTTTCCGGAAGAGCCGCTGTTTCCTGACGAACTGCCGCTTCCGGAGGAACCATTGCCTCCTGATGTGCTGCCGTTTCCGGAAGAACCATTATCTCCGGAAGTATTTCCATCATCAGGCGTGCTGCTGTCTCCGCCGGAAGGATTCTTATTCTCGGAAGGATCGGTTCCCTCTGTCTGACTGTCACCGGTGTTGTCGCCGGCAGAAGGATCGGTTCCCGGCTTTTCCGGTTCCGGATCAACAGGTTCTGAAAGTTCTACATGAAAAACTACAGGCTGATATTTGTATTTCTCCGTGTCTCGAATCCGAATCGTATAGTCTCCGGGAGCAGGGATATCTGAAAAGAAAACCGTTACCACCCCTTCGGACTGGGTGACCTTTAAGACCGAAAGCTCCGGGTCGGTAATGAGATCCGATGAAGTGATAACCGGCATTCCAAGAGAAGCCGTCTGCGGAACAAGTGTCAGGAGCATCTGATCGGACGTCGGACGCTGGACGGATACATCCACAGCAGTGCTGGTCGGTTCCCGTCTGACAAAAATAAAGTCCGTTTTTTTCGTAGTAATTGAGCTTCGGTACTGATCCGGATAGTTGCTTCTGACGTACGCTGTCACTTGTACTGTTTTGCTGTCTCCGGGGTTACCTTGTGCTTCCCATATAAAAGGCCCATGATAGACCTGTTCCGGTCCATTGTTGATTGAATATACAATCGAAACATATTCCTCGCCGACTCTGTCATAAATGCTTCTTGTAATAATCACATTTACAGCAACCTTCCTGCGATTATTGCCATAAGTTTCATAGATCGGTTCAAGCGTTATGTCCGGTTTTACAGCCTGTGGAAGTCCCTTATACCGAACCTTCAAAGAATCGGGTTCAAACAGAAATGTTTCTGAATCAGTAAAATAAAAAATATAATCAAGATCTGTCCGAATCATTTCTGACAGGGTAAGCGTGACCTCTCTTCCATCAGAAGACGGAGTGATGCGATTAATACGCACCCTGTTCGTTCTGATAATTTTTGACGTCAGTTCCGGCATTCCAAACATATCGCTTTCCGGCTCCAGGAGCAGAACAACGTTATTGGATCCTAATTTGGCTTCTTTTATGGATACATGAACAATGGTACTGGTAGGCGGAACATAAAAGTCAGGCGTATCCACAGCGTAGACAAATTTCTCCGCATTCTTGATTCTGACCTGATAATTGCCCGTTTCCGGATGTCCGTCAAAAGCAATCGTCACAGAAGTTCCGTCCGCTGCCATATCAACCGATTTGATCTTTACTTCCGGAGTAATCAGAATATCCGATGCATCCAACGCCGAAGGGACCCCTTTCGAAGGGTCCTCCCAGGCAAGATTAAGGATCAGACGGTCCGCATTGCTGTCCGCTACCGTTACATGCGCTTTATTCGGGGGCACAAAGTGATAATCCTCCGTGCATAAAGCCGGATGCCCCGTCGTTAGATCCGGATTGTATCTGCCTTTATAATATCCGCTGGACGAGCCGATCATAAAATAATTCCGTGTATTTTCACCGTCATTCCATGTGGCGTCCACCAGGTACCAGTTTCCGAACAGTTCCACATAATTCCACATATGTTCACCATATTGTCCGGCATTGTTCCTTCCGTGTCCGTCCACCAGAATGCACCGGATCTCACTCAGATCACATAAGTATTTGAATGCCTTGGCATAGCCTGCGCAGACTACCTTTCCTCCGTTAAATGCCCGATACATGGAATGAGACTGTGTATGCGAAGTACTGCTGTGATAAGTGTCAAAATCATAATCCGTCAGTCTGCAGATTTCCTCATGAAAATACTGAATTTTTTCATAATCTGTATCAAAGGTTTCATTCGCATAGGCAGCAATGGCAGCCGCTGTCTGAAGCGCACTCTGCCGGTATGCTTCCCCGCCCGTTGCAGGTCCGTTAAGGTCGAGAATCGGATAGTCAAAATTCGGGCTCTTATAAGAGCCATAGCCAGTAACAAATTCTGGCATGGCATCAAAGTAGACATAGACATACTTATACCCGTCTCCGCCCAGATCAATCCAGCGGAAATGAACCCCTCCTTTGATCCAGTGCAGCAAATCCGGATGATCCCGAATCAGTGCATAGATGGCAGACATGCTGATATCCTGCACCGTATTCGGAAGTGCAAAGATACAAAGAAAGGCATCTCCTCCGCCCTCGTCCCGGATCTTGGTAAAAAAATCCCGATACTGTTTATAAAAATCTTTTGTTGTTCCTTCTAGCTGATCTCCATAATATTCCCCTGCAGCTTCTAAAAGCATGGGCGTATTGGCGATCTCATTTAGAATTTCAGACAGATCCAGAGTAAGCGTTCCTTCATGACTCACTTCCGGATTCAAAGCTTCTGTATCTTCCGGCACCGCCGGCTCTTCGTCTGTCGGTACTGCTTCCGTTTCATCAGCAGGAAGCTGTGTTTCTGTTTCCGCAGTATTTTCTGCGGTGAACTCTTCCGCTGGCGGCAGTTCATCTGTCACAGTCAAATTCTGTACCGGACAGATTTCGCATACATAGGTGCAGGGCATGCCTTCTACCGCTGCCGTATATCCGCACGCTGCATCATGCGCATGCCTGCAGTCCAGAATCTGTTCTGTCTCTTCGGATGTGTCATCATCAGACGTGTCTGCTGGCTCTGTCTCCTGCGTATCCAAGCCGGAATCTTCTGCCGTTCCTTCGGCATTTTCATCCGTCTGCGTTTCTTCCTCCCCGGTTTCCGGCTCTGATTGTTCCATAATCGGCTGAACCTTATAACACGTTTCATCGTGTTCGTGGGTACATGGAATCTCCGGCACTTCGTCATGATATCCGCAGTCAGCAGTGTGTGAAGGGTGATGGCTGCAGGAACCGGTTATCATCTCCGGTTCGGCAGCTAATACCCTGCCACTTTCTCCAAAAGGAAACATCGTCAGGCAAAGAGAAAAAGCTGTAACGATGCTCAGAACCCGTTTTTTCAGATTGCGCATGGGTTGTTCTCCTCCTTTCAGCCAAAGGGGATCTGCCCTTCGGCTCCGATCTTCTTGCGACATTGTTCTGTTTTTATAGTAACAAATCCCCATGAAAAAATCAACCAATATACACCAATAGCGCTTGCCTTTTTCTCCGCTTACGCTATAATAAGAAGCAGTATGCATACGAAGGAGAGATACCCATGATCTTGGCATGTCAGAATATTACAAAGGCATTTGGAGAACACGTTGTCCTGAAAAATGCTTCTTTTCATATAGAAGAGCGGGAGAAGGCTGCCATTGTCGGAATAAACGGCGCAGGCAAATCCACCCTCTTAAAAATCATCATGAAAGAACTTGCTCCCGATGAGGGACAGACGGTCATTACGAGAGGAAAGACCATCGGCTATCTGGCACAGCATCAGGAAATGATAAGCGGTCATACAATTTTTGATGAACTTCTGACCGTCAAACAGGATGTTCTTGATCTGGAAGCCAATTTAAGAGAACTCGAACAGTCCATGAAGCACGCAGACGGCGGCAGGCTCACAGAATTGATGGACCAGTACGCAAGACTGAGCCATGATTTTGAACAGCAAAACGGTTATGCCTGGAAAAGCGAGATTACAGGTGTTCTCAAAGGTCTTGGATTTGAAGAAACGGAATTTGATAAACAGGTGGACACCCTGTCCGGCGGGCAGAAGACCAGAGTGTCTCTTGGAAAGCTTCTTCTTTCCCGCCCGGATATTATCATGCTGGATGAGCCTACGAACCACCTGGACATGAACTCGATTACCTGGCTGGAGACTTTTCTGATGAATTATCCGGGAGCCGTCATCATCGTCTCTCATGACCGGTATTTCCTGAACCGGGTTGTTACAAAGATCGTCGAGATCGACCAGGGGCGGATGACGGTATTCAGCGGAAACTATACAGATTATGCTCAGAAAAAAGCCCGGCTTCGGGATGCACAGATGCAGGCGTATTTAAACCAGCAGCAGGAGATTCGCCATCAGGAGGAAGTAATTGCCCGTTTAAAGTCTTTTAACCGGGAAAAATCCATTCGCCGGGCCGAGAGCCGGGAGAAGATGCTTGACAAGCTGGAAGTGCTGGAAAAGCCCACAGAAGCCCGTGCAGACATGCGGATTGAGCTGGAACCCCGTTTTCCAAGCGGCAATGATGTGCTGGCTGTGGAAGGGCTCACCAAATCTTTTCCGCCGAAGACGCTGTTTTCAGATCTGGATTTTGAGATTCAGCGAGGCGAACGGGTGGCTCTGATCGGCAACAACGGAACCGGCAAAACGACGATTCTGAAAATCTTAAACGGCGTACTGCCTGCAGACCGGGGATCTTTTCGCCTGGGTATTCGGGTAAAGATCGGTTATTACGATCAGGAGCACCATGTACTTCATATGGAAAAAACCGTATTTGAAGAGATCAGCGATGCCTATCCGACGCTGACCAATACGAAAATTCGCAATGTACTTGCTGCATTTCTCTTTACCGGGGACGATGTATTTAAACGAATCAAAGATTTAAGCGGCGGAGAACGGGGCCGGGTATCTCTGGCGAAGCTTATGCTCTCAGAGGCTAATTTCCTGATTCTGGACGAGCCTACCAACCATCTGGATATCGTCTCCAAAGAGATTTTAGAACATGCGCTGACTCATTATACCGGCACAGTACTTTTCGTCTCTCATGACCGGTATTTCATCAATACAACTGCCACGCGGATCCTAGACTTGTCCGGACAGACTTTGACCAACTATGTAGGAAATTATGATTATTATGCAGAGAAAAAGGAAACGATGACTCATTTTACTTCCGGCTCTGCCGCAGAGATCGTTTCTGAAACTTCAGCGGCTGAATCAGAAGCAAAAACAGACTGGAAGCAGCAGAAAGAGCAGCAGGCCCGGCTTCGTAAAAGACAAAATGATCTGAAGCGTGTGGAAGCCCGGATTGAGGAATTAGAAACGAGAGATAAAGAAATCAATGAGCTTCTCATCCAGGAAGATGTATTTACGGATGCAGCGAAAGTTACGGAGCTTTCCAGGGAAAAAGAAGGGCTTCAAATAGAACTGGACGGGCTTTACGGCGAGTGGGAAAGGCTGTGCGAATAAGAGCAGGTCTGCCTTATTGGGACATATTTTGTCCGTCCAAGGCAGACCTGTTCTGTCTGCGCGCCTCTCCCATCCATTCTAAGCTAGAAGCCCGGAGTCCATTGGTAGATGGGGAATCCAGATTCTTTTAACTTTTGGACTGTGTCGGCGGGGATGCTGCCGGTCTTTGCAGCGGGTGCCTCAGATAAGAGAACAGGAGCAGTGCCGGATATCCGTGTCATCGTCTCATAGGCATCTTTTAGGTCTGTGAGGTAATGGTCGATATCTGGGTAAATATCCTGATACTTCTGGCTGTTTTCATATATGCCAAAAGTATGTCCGGCTTCTGCAATCTGTTTTACGACTTCTGGATTTTGCGTCACGGTGTCTCCGGTTATGAAGAAAACAGCTTTGATATTCTGATCTTTTAACTGCTGAAGCATGGACTTTGTATTTTTTTCTGTTACATCTGCCCGGAAAGTCAGATACAGAACTTCCGGGTTGAAGTACTGGTCAATACCTTTTGCAATCCCATTGGCAAGAGACTGCTGATACGATGGATCGGCGAGTTTTCTGCGCTCTGCTCCATTGGTCAGAAAACCGGTTTCAATCAGACAGGATGGCATGGACACTTCCCGGATGACCCGGATATTTTCCCATTCAAAAATCGATCGAGCTTTTACTCCGGTATCCAAAAGCACGTCTTTATGGATCAATTCTGCCAGACGCTTGCTGTCTGCCTGGGCGTTTTGAGCACTATAGTAAATTTCAAGGCCATTAACCCGATACAGATCGCTGGAATTTTGATGAATGCTCACATAAATATCGCCCCTTGCCTCCTCTGCCGTCTGTATCCGTTCCCCCAGACTCAGCGCCTCATCCGTGTTTCTGGTCATAACGACCTGATAGCCCATCTGTTGAAGCTGCTGCTGCACTTTCAGGGAAATAGACAGATTGATATCTTTTTCCTGCACGCCGCCTCTGGCACATCCGTTGTCCAGCCCGCCGTGTCCGGGATCAAGGACAACGGTAATCTCCCCCGGCTTTTTAACAATTCCGCTTATCGGACCTGCATAATACCCCTCTTCTGTTTCTGCGTTTTGGTAGAAAATGAATCTCATATTTTTATTAACAGACCACATGTTCGAAGGACTTGGAACCGATACCGGAACGGTCTGTTCCAGCATGTTCGCCGGTATAGACGGCACCGCATAATTTTCCTTATGCTGCATCTGGTATTCAAACCATACTGTGCCTGCGGCTGCAAGAAGGAGCAGCAGAATCAGTTCACTGACGATCCACTGAAAGAGACGAAGTCTGTCCTTTCTTTTGTTGCCGCATTTCTCCATGTACCCTGCACATACTTCCGCCATGCACATTTTCCGGTTTGTCATTTGTACCTGCCCCTTTTCTTCTTCCTATTTATACGATATTGTACCCTTGCCTGCCATCCAAATTCCATCCAAATTGCATCAAAACTGCATCATCTTGTCTTTTTCTAAATAATTTTAATAAACTCTTGTCTTTTTCTAAATAATTTTAATAAACAATTCATTGATTCCTTCATAAAATCCGATGGTTACCACAGTACTTCGGTCTTTCATCCCAGGAAAACGGTATTTTAAATATTCCGTAGCCGTTTCTAACAACGGATTTTCCGACTCATAGCGTTCCTGTCCGGTTAGTCCCAGATAACTGCTCCAGGACTCCATCATCTTCTCTGGTTCCATCTCTGCCCAGACCGTCTCTGTCCGCACATAAAATCCGTACATTTTTCCAGTAGCTGCATCCACATAGGCATCAATCAGCCGGTTTGTCTTATCTGCATTCTGGTGACTTGTGGAGAGACTGACTTTCCAGACCGACATATTGTTCTGCGGTTCCAGCACGTCGATGGCGGAATAGAGTACGGCATCATAAGAAGATGCATCTACTTCCCGAACACTTTCGGGAAGAATCTTTCGCTCCTTCAGTGCACCTATTTCCTGATTGCAGATCTCATAGATTCGGTCGTCTGTAATTTCCAGCCCGGACGGTCCTTGACGGTTGACGACAAAAGCGTACGTCCCCATCAGTTCCTCATAGTCCACTCCCTGGGCGGACACACGAGTCAGTGCGCTTAGCTCGCTTTCCGGAAGTACCTGATGATTGAGGCACTCGGACAGAAGCCAGAGCTTTTCATTGCTGTTTAATGTATAACGGTAACCGCTTCCGGAGCTGTCTACTGCTTCCACCGAAATCTCGTTCATCATGCCCCGGTCTTTATAGCGGGCCATCTGTTCCGGTCCGAAAATCGAAGCGAACAGAATCAGTACCGTCAAAGACAAAATCACAAGATCCCGTTTTTTCTTATGTCTCATCTGCCGGAACCTCCTCCCAGGGAATTACAAACCAGAAGAAGCTTCCCTTTCCCGGCGTGCTGTCAATCATCAGTGTACTATGATGAAGCTTCAGAATCTCCACACAAAGCGCCAGGCCCAGTCCGGCGCCGTTGTGACTCCGGGATCTGGATTTATCCACCATATAAAAAGCTTCTGTGATCTTCCGGCATTCTTCCGGCGGGATACCTACTCCATGATCTTTTACGCCGAAACAGTAGCCCTCTTCCCTGTTTTCTCCCAGTACTTCCACGATTCCTCCAGGCTCGGATGCCTTGCAGGCATTATCCGCCAGATTCAGAAGCACTGATTTTAAAAGGTTTGCCTCTGCTAACACCCGTCCGGGCTCATATTGAAATGTGACTATCCGGTCGTCTCGTTCTCTGTAAAGATCCTGCAGATAGCCGAACAGCTCCGCCACATCCGTCTCCTGAGGCTCATGCTCATATCGCCTGGTTACGATAATATCCAGCAGCCGAAGAGACATGGTTTCCAGGCGCTTCCCTTCTGTATAAATATAGTTGGCGGATAAAAAATGCTTTTCTTCATCCAGCTTTCTGGAGCGCAGCATATCCGCATAGCCGATTACCGCAGTCAACGGTGTTTTCAGTTCATGAGAAAATGCAGCAATAAAATCTTCTCTGGCCCGGATTTCCTCTTTTAGTTTCTGGATATTTTCCTCCACCACTTTGGCCATATGGTTAAAATCCATGGTCAGTTGTCCCATCTCGTCGCTGCTGATTTGTTCTGCCCGGTAACTGTAGTCTCCCGCTGTCATCTTTTTCGTCGCCCTGGTGAGCAGCCGGACGGGTTTGGTAAGCCAACAGGAGAAAATATACATCACAATGGAACTGCACACCAGAATCAGAATCGTCAGTCCCCGATATACCGCAAAGCCTCTTGTGCGCTCTGCATAGACTTCTGTCACATCCCGCATGGTTTCCAAGTACAGAACGCGTCCTAATGCATTGACCATGATTCCTGTCTGGACATAATAGTGCCGGTCCGGATGGATGATCTGATAGGCCCGCATCTGCTCTTCTAAGTCTGCCAGAAGCACCGTATCCGCCACAAAGCCGTCACTGGCATAGAGCACTTCCCGATTCTCGTCGGAAAGGCGCAAGAGCCTCCGGCTTCCCTGACCGCTGTTCTCCAGATTGGCACCGATCTCCTCAATGACAGAATTTTGAAGAATATCATATTTAGACGGAATGTTGAGTGCTGCCGTCTCAAAGGCAAATTTCAGGATACTGCCATCGTCGGTTGCCTGTTCAATTTCCCGTTCCAAAGATGCCTTGAACACATCATTTACAAAGAAATACCCGCCGATTCCGAAAGCCGCCGCCATGGTAATCAGGCTGCACAGTACTATTTTATAGGAAAATTTCATAACTGCTCCATTAAATTTCCAGCCGGTAACCTACTTTATACACGGCTACCAGATTCTTTTCCCAGCCCATCTTCCGCCGCAGTCTCTGTACATGCAGTTCCAAAGTCCGGCTGTCTGCTATGTACTCGTCTTTCCAGACCTTCTCATAAAGTGTCTCTTTAAATAACGCTACATTTTTATTTTGCATAAAGAGTACTAAAAGCCCATACTCCTTGTTGGTAAGCACGACTGGACGTCCTGCTTTCGTCACTTTCAGTGCTTCCAGATCCACCATTACATCGCCTGCCGTCAGCACATGATCTGTCTTGTGAAATCTCCGGAGCACTACCTCCACCCTGGCTACCAGCTCCAGAATATCAAAAGGTTTCACAAGGTAATCCTCAGCCCCCAGCTTCAGCCCCCGCACTTTGTCGCGTACATCGTTCTTAGCTGTAATGAAGATAACCGGCACCTTCAAAGGCTTAATATATTCCATAATATCAAATCCGTCTGCACCCGGCAGCATGATATCCAGCAAAATCAGGTCAAAATTTTCCTTCTCAATCAGGTCGATGGCTGTAAGACCATCCTGTACGCTCTTACAGTCATATCCTGCATCGGACAGATTCATATCGATCAAATCACAGATCGGCTTTTCGTCATCCACGATCAGTATCCGTATCATGTTTCTGCCTGCCACCCCCAGTATTCACGTATTTTTCGAATCAGTTCTTCCATCGTTTCCTCTTCCTGACAGGGATACAGCTTTTCAAACTCTGTATCAATGTCAAAACCGCCGGTCCGCTGGTAATAGATTGCGCACCGATCTTCTACTTGTGCCTCTCCGTCTGCAGTTTCGATGCTGTACCTTGCCAGCACCACCAGATCTTTCATGCCGTCTCCGTCCACATCCCTGCCCATGATGCTTCGCAGGGAATACAGACTGTCATAATCCCCCATAGGCTGAAAACTCCATATGATCTCTCCGCTCTCATTGACCAGATAGATCATGAAAATATCATAAGCCGAGATGCGGACAGTTCCTGGTACTACCCGGAGCCGTCCCAGCTTCTCAAATTCTCTCGTATAGCACTGCTCTTCAATAATAGTAAATCCACGATCTAAAAGCTCCCGCAGCGTCGTGGCCGTATACAGAAATTCCGCTGACTTTCCGTCCCGCACAAAATGAATGATATAGTTGGCGCTTTTATTCATGCTGAAACGATTGATCTTGTCAGACACACGCCAGTCCCGATAAAAAGTCCCTTCCCCCTGAAAAAGCACATCGCCCACTTTATAAGGAATGTTCGCGTAATCCCCTTCCGGATTCACACAGCGGGTAATCAGTATAATATCTGTCTTCTGGTCATGGTTTACATCAGCAAAAGCAATGGATGCAATGTCGCTTGTGAGCTGAAGCATCTGTCCCGGCGCACATTCATTGGTTACCAGCTGGTTGCATTTATAACGGATATTTCCTTTTGCATCTATAATAAAAAGCGCCAGTCTTTTCCATCTGTTATCCATAGCCGGCATCAGCGTAAGTTCTTCATCTCCGAAAGTTTCCAAGACGACAGAGAACATTTGTTCTTTTAAAATGCGGTATCCGCCGGCCTCCACATCTTCTATCCGCTCTATAGCGTCAAACTGTGTTTCATATTGAAGATATTGTTCCCGGACATCTTCTGTCTCATGGGCCAATACTTCTAAAGAGACCGAACCAAACAGCGGAAGGAAAAGGAGAATTGATAATTGTATCTTTTTATATAGCTTCATGCTTTATTATTCCTATTCTGCGATACCCTCCGGACAAAGAATTCCCTTATCATATGCTTCTTTTTCCAGAAGCTTACAGGTTAGAAGCAGATACAGAAGCTGATCCGGATCTTCCAGATCAATATTTACCATCTCTCGGATATGTGCCATCCGATACAGAAACGTACTTCTGTGAATAAATAATGCTTTTGCCGCTTTGACCGCATTCATCTGACAGGAAATATAAGTGCGCAGTGTCTCAAAGTAGTCGGTCTTATGTTCCCGGTCATATTCCCGCAGGGTCAGAACGGCCCGGCTGCATATCACCTTCGGCTCCAGCTTTTCTGTGCATTTTCCCATGAGGTAATCTAATGCGATATCTTCAAAACGGTTCACCCAGCGCAGGGGATACCGTTTCATCCCTTCCCTGAGTGCGATCATAGACTGCAGATAATATTGTTTTAAAGACTGCAGTCCGGTAAATTCATAGCTAATGCCTGCTTTTAGATAACTGTCCTTCAGAAAACCGGTCATGGTTCGGACCGCTTCTTCCAGTGTCTTTCCGTTCCGGTTTAAGTTGACGTAGACGACGATATTTTCTTCCAGCAGAAATGCACAGCTTCCTTTTATCAGATTCTCAATCTGATGGCAGATAAAGCGAACTACTGTCAGATTCTGCCGGTCTACTGTGGACACATGAATGTTCATGCAGAAGTAGGTATGGTTTTCCTTCCAGTTGAAATTCTCGAATCTAGCTTCCATAGAAGCCAGATCCATGTGCTCATCTGTCAGTACATTAGACAGCAGCCGGTCCAGAGTATAGCTGATGTCTGATTGAAGAACGGTATATTTTTCCAGCATCTGCTGTATGTATTTTGCCAGATGAAGCAGCAGATATTCGTCATAAATCTTTAATTTTCTCGCTGCCTCTACCAGAATAACCCGATATCCATACCTGTTCTTATCGTAGATGTCCACAAAAAGATTGTTCTTCTGCGTAACCGGGTCCTCATAATGCCGCACCTCAAAAGGCGTCTCCCGCGGCTCTTTCTCATCCGAAAATACAGTCACCTGATTATGCTGCAGGATTTCCTGATATTCCGGCATAGCGTCCATAAGGCTGCTGTAATCGATTACAAAACCGCCGGTCGTACTGACCATGATCGGATTGTGAAAGATTCTGTGAGAACCGTCCAGCAGCGTTTTTAAAGTCCGCTCAGACAGAGCCAGATTCTGCATACGCTCATCCCAGGCATCATACGTATCGAAGATTCGCTGTACCGTATTAAACAGCTCCTCCGCATTGATATCAAAAGAAAAAAAGCAGGCTCCGTATATCGTTCCCTCTCCCTCGAACAGCCTGTTCCCTACAATCAGAAGCAGATTGTCCCCATGTCGTTCCAGCACATCCCGCGTCATATCCTCTTCTCTTACAATATATACTTTGTTCTTCTTAAAATCTGTCCCGTTCTGATAGAAAAGCGGACGTTTTAAATTCATCTCCTCCGACATTCTTCCCAGCCGGCAATCCGGATAATTCTGTCTCAATCGGTCTGCCAGAATCTGCATACTGATCCTCATAGTTTCATCCTCTGTTCCATTTTGTATCGGTCGGAAAGTCTTTTTTGTATGTAAGACCCTCCCGAATTAAGTATATCCTGATTAAATATTTCTGTCAAATTTTATGGCAAAAAAAGCTGCCGCAACATATGGTAATCCATACCATATCATACGGCAGCTTCCGGATCATAATGAACCCTTAAGCATATTTTCTCATAGCTGCTTCTACCACATGTCCTACCAGAACGGAAGTAGTCACACTGCCGACTCCGCCCGGAACCGGAGTAATAGCGTCTACGATAGGCTCTACTGCTGCATAGTCTACGTCTCCGCAGAGTTTTCCTTCTTCGTTTACGTTGATGCCTACATCAATAACGATCTGGCCCGGAGCCGCATACTCAGCACCTACAACACCTGCACGGCCTGCAGCTACGATTAGAATCTCCGCTTCTCTTGCTACGGACGGCATATCGATCGTTCTTGTATGGCAGGTGGTAACCGTTGCATTTTTCTTAATCAGCATCTGTGCTGCCGGTTTTCCGACTACGAGGGAACGTCCAATGACAACGGCTTTCTTTCCGGTACAGTCAATGCCGTAGTGATCCAGGATCTCCATACATGCCTGCGGCGTACAGGGCGGGAAACCGACTTTCTTGCCTGTGAACACACCGCCGAGGGAAGCATCCGTCTGGCAGTCTACGTCTTTTTCTGCAGCCAGTGCATTTTCCACTAACGTCTGATCAATATGCTTCGGAAGCGGACGGAACATCAGAACTCCATGAATGTTATCGTCTTTATTGACTTCATCTACCACCTTCAGAAGCTCTTCCTGGCTCACATCTGCCGGAAGGAGATACTTCTTGTATTCTACGCCAAGGGTTTCGCAGCGCTTAGTTGCTCCTCTCTCATAAGAAAGATCGTCCGGTCTTTCACCTACACGAATGATGCCAAGAGTCGGTTTGATTCCTTTTGCATTCAATGCAGCCACATCCGCTTTAATCCGCTCGTTTAATGCAGCGGTTACTTCTTTGCCTAATAACTGTTTTGCCATATTTATTCTCCTTATACTACCTCAGCCTTGCATTGACTGCTGCGAAGATCTCGTCTGCCTTTTTGCTGTAATCTGCGATCATCTTATCTGCTTTCTCATTCAGAGATGCAGCGTATTCTTTGTCTGCCATGGACTTGGTATTGATGAATACATTTAAAGATGCTCCCAGAAGCGCAGCTTTGCAGAAGACAACGCCTACCCCTGCATCCGAGATGGCAAGCGCAGAGCCTTTTGCCGCAAACTCCTCGATCACATCAATCGCCTCACAGCATTTCTCCATAATCTCCATCGGAACAGCACACGCATCCTTTAATACAATGGCCATAACACGTGCCTTCTCTGCTTTCTCCTCTTCTGTCTCTTTTGGCATACCATATGCTTTGGAGAGAGGCTCGAAAGCTTCTGCGTCTGCTTCCACTAGGCGGAGGAAATCAGCCTGGAGCGCGGTTGCCTTTTCCTTCATGGCAATCATGTCCGCTTCTACGTCTGCGTATTTTTTCTTGCCTACCGTCAGGCTTCCAACCATATTGCCAAGCGCCATACCAATGGCACCTACCAGAGCAGATGCACCGCCGCCGCCCGGAACCGGAGCTTTGGACGCAAGCACCTCTACAAATTCTTCACAGGTTCCTTTTGTGAATCCCATATTTTCAGTCCTCCAATTAGAGTTTCGTATCCAGGCCCCAAATGCCCGGACACATTTTTATTCATACAGATACACGACAGGGAGCAGGGCACATTCGTTCCCTGCTTCCTGTCGTACTTACTTATACTGATCTGTTAGAACAGTCCGGTGATCTTACCGGTCTCATCCACATCGATCCGCTCAGCAGCCGGAACCTTCGGAAGACCTGGCATGGTCATAATCTCGCCGGTCAGAGCTACGATAAAGCCTGCACCTGCGGAGATCTTCAGGTTACGTACCGTTACTTCGAATCCAGTCGGAGCACCCAGTTTGGTCTGGTCATCCGTTAAGCTGTACTGTGTCTTTGCCACACAGATCGGGCAGCTGCCGAATCCAAGCGCTTCTAACTCTTTTGCCTGTTTCTGCGCATTTGCAGTCAGGACAACTTTGCTTCCACCGTAGATCTTCTGAACGATAGCATTCAGCTTATCCTCAATAGAGGTGCCTTCCAGCTCATAGGAGAAGGTGAAGTCATTGGGCTGCTCTACCAGGCGAAGAACTTCTTCTGCCAGTTTCACGCCGCCTTCGCCGCCTTTTGCCCATACTTCAGACAGAGCAACGTTTACGCCCAGCTCTTTACATTTTGCTTCCACCAGGTCAAGCTCTGCTTTGGTATCGGTTGGGAATGCATTGATAGCAACCACACACGGAAGTTTGTATACGTTTGTGATGTTGCTTACATGTTTCAGAAGGTTCGGAAGACCTTTCTCCAGTGCTTCCAGATTCTCATTGTTGAGATCTGCCTTCGGAACACCGCCGTTGTACTTCAGAGCACGTACAGTAGCAACAACAACAACTGCGTTCGGTTTCAGACCTGCCATACGGCATTTGATATCGAGGAATTTCTCAGCACCAAGGTCTGCGCCGAAGCCCGCCTCTGTAATGGTGTAATCGGATAACTTCAGAGCCATCTTAGTAGCTGTTACAGAGTTACATCCATGAGCGATATTTGCGAACGGTCCGCCGTGAACGATTGCCGGAACGCCTTCAAGGGTCTGTACCAGGTTCGGTTTCAGAGCGTCTTTCAGAAGTGCAGCCATAGCGCCCTCTGCATGCAGATCGCCTGCCGTTACCGGTTTCTGCTCGGATGCTTTGCCGTATGTATAACCAACGATGATTCTGGAAAGTCTCTTCTTCAGATCCAGAATATCGCTTGCCAGACACAGAACTGCCATGATCTCGGATGCTACCGTGATGTCATAGCCGTCTTCTCTCGGCATACCATTGGTCTTTCCGCCAAGGCCGTCTACTACATTACGAAGCTGGCGGTCGTTCATATCCACACATCTTCTCCAAGTGATTTTTCTTGGGTCAATGTTCAGATCGTTGCCCTGGAAAATATGATTGTCAAGCATAGCAGCCAACAGGTTGTTTGCAGCGCCGATGGCATGGAAGTCACCGGTGAAGTGAAGGTTGATATCTTCCATAGGAACAACCTGTGCATATCCGCCGCCTGCAGCACCGCCTTTTACACCAAAGACCGGTCCAAGGGACGGCTCACGAAGAGCGACCATAACCTTTTTGCCAAGCTTCTGCATACCATCTGCCAGACCTACCGTTGTGGTCGTCTTGCCCTCTCCTGCCGGAGTCGGGTTGATTGCAGTAACGAGGATCAGTTTGCCGTTGGGAGCATCCGACTCTTTTAACAGATTATAGTCGATCTTAGCTTTGTACTTTCCGTACTGCTCCAGATACTTGTCGTCGATGCCTGCTTTGGCTGCGATCTCAGTGATCGGTCTCATCTCGCATTCCTGTGCAATCTCGATGTCAGTTTTGAATCCCATAAGAATTACTCCTTTCTTCCCCTTGGGCTTGCTTTATCCCTTCAGGGCACGCATACTGCGTGATTGTTTAATTTTTAACAAAGGATTGTCGGTCCTTTGAACATAACAACATTATATAGTATTACTAAAACGACAGCATCCTACACTTTGTACTATGTGCAATATTGTTTAATTTGTCAAAAGAAATCCCCAATGCATTGGCAAATATCACCAATATACTAAACACATAGATTTTTTACAGTTGTAATCGACAGATCTCCTGCAACTACCATGTCTTCCGCATGAAATCCAAACTGAAAATTATCGCTGTACAGAATCTGGGCAGAAGGCGGAAATTCTTCGTCTCCCTCCCAGAAAATAAACTGCATCTGATATCCGTTAATCAGTTCAAATTCATAGGAAACATCTCCTATGGAGAGCTTTTTCACCCCTGGTATGCGCTCCATGGCCTCTGAAAAAACCTTCAGTTTGTAGCCGAAACCATACGTCAGACGCTTCAGGCATCGGCCGGTAAATGGCTGGATATACAATTCCCCATAGGTAGGTACTTCCCGGAAGGTTATGAATTTTCCGCTGCTTTTTATGTACTGTCCCTCCAGCAGATAACGCAGGAGAAAGGTACGGGCAGGCAGATGATGAATTAGAAGATTCCCTCCGTCATCCTCCATATCCACAATTTGGACGTCAAAGGCCGGATAGCTAACTTCATATTTATGTCCCATGAAGCGGAATTGAAACTTCTGTGTCTTTGCATCATACAATATGTTCAATCTTTGTGCCGCTTCTTCCGGATCCAGCGATCCGTATTTCTCCAGATAATGCTCAAAGGGCACTTCTTCCTTGTGATTCTCGATCTCCATTAGATTTCCTCCTGTACCACACTCGGAAACAGCGACGTATCTGTGTGGGGAAGGAAGCAGGCTGCCACAAATTCATCCATATAGCCAGGATCCGTACTCAATTCCATATAAGTCATATTGTGAGAAAGCTCGTATACTTTTTCTTCTGCCTGTCTTGAAAGCACCATATTATATGCGCCGGTCAGGGAGGAATTGCCGATATAATGGAATTTCTCAATCTCAATATCCGGGAACATACCGATGGTTACGGCATTTTTCATATTGATTCCGCTTCCGATCCCGCCTGCCACATAAACATTTTCAATCATCGACACATCAAAGTCCAGAGAGCGGATCATCGTACAGATGGCTGAGAAAATAGCACCCTTTGCCCGGATGAAATTATCGATATCTACTTCATTGATAACCACATCTTTATGTCCTGCCGCCTCTTCTTTAAAGGCCAGTACATAGCTTCCGATTCCATATTCGTCGTGGCGTACCCGTTCACCTTCTCTGACAAATTTACCTTTAGGACTGATAATCTGGCAGCGGAACAGCTCAGCAATCACATCAATAATACCGGAACCGCATAAGCCCACTGGCTTCTGTCCTTCCTCTCCTACAATCCGGAAGGTTGGCTCCATCGTCTTTGCATCAATGGTACAGGCTTCTATGGCACCATCCGTAGCACGCATACCGCAACTGATATCTCCGCCCTCAAAAGCAGGGCCGGCAGAGCAGGCACAGCTCATCATAAAGTCCGAATTACCGAATACAATTTCACCATTGGTTCCAAGATCAATAAACAGATTAAATTCCGGTTTATTCCAGATCATACTCACCAGCGTGCCGGCTGTGATGTCTCCGCCTACGTAACTTCCAATGTTCGGCGCAATTACGATCTTTGCATCCTGATGAACATGAATACCCAGATCGCCTGCATGAAGGTTATCCGTTTCAAAAAATGCAGGAATATAGGGCTCCATACGAAGCGGATCCGCATTGACACCTGCAAACAAATGATTCATTGTCGTATTGGACGCTACACACATGTGATAAATACGGCTGCCCTGGATCTTCGCAGAACGGCACATATTGTCGATCATCGGATTGATAGTTTCCTGGATAATGGCTTTCTGAAGCTTTTCTCTTCCGCCCTCTTTGGTAGATTCGATAATTCTGTTGATAACGTCTGCTCCATAACGGATCTGTCCGTTTCCGGCGGATGCCTTTGCCAGCAGTTCTCCAGTCTCCAGATCCAGGATCACGGCTGATACCGTTGTAGTTCCAATATCGATGGCAGCTCCGCAGATTCTTCTGTCATTGGGAGGCAGTACGTCATAGACCAGAACGCCATGACCTTTCTTTTTACAAATTGCATAAACATGGAATTTGTTATCCCGGAGAACATCCGGAAGTTTTTTCAGGACCTGATAGGTCAGTCTTACTTTTTCCGCACCAGCAGCCGACCGAACAGCCCAGATCAGCCTCTCGTTATCCGGCATGGTATCATCCAGAGTCGGCGCTTCCATCTGAAGCTCTATAGCTGAGAAATCATTTTCAAAAGTGATCCCTGACTCTTCCACATCTTTTTTTGCTCTATCAAAAATGGCAATCTCTTCTTTGGAACTTAAGTCTGCTACCTTCATTCGGCTTTTGTAAGCAGACGCTATATCCGGCACCATAACCGCCACATCTCCGGTAATGGTACTGACACAGGAAAGCCTCCATCCTTCCTCATAGTCCTGATCTGAGATATGCCGCGTCTTTTCGCTGTCTAACTCTCCATTAATAAATTTCACTCTGCATTTTCCGCAGGAACCGTTGCCCGAACAAGGTGCATCAATGGCTACATTCGCTTTGCGTGCTACTTCTAATAGGTTCTCTCCGGCTGTAACAGCAACTACAGTTGCCGTCCCGTCTTCAAATCTGAATGTTACATTTGGCATAAGTTAATCTCCATAAGTTTTCTCACACATACGGTTAACTGTCGATGTCCTTGGAACAGCATCGACAAACCTGGCTGCACTTTACCAGACAAACTTCTGCTGTCCGATCTCATATAAAAGTGTTTCTTGCATTTTCTGTTCATGAACACTGAGCTATCATGCAGAGCTCTATCAGGCCACACGATCAGTATGCATAACCCATAAACTGGACGATAAAGCCCAGAATCATCAATGATGATAAGGCCAGACCGATAATGCTCAAAACCATACCGATAATCGGCATGACTTTGCTGCTTTCTTTTACGAGGCTGATGATCGCCAGCACCATTCCAACAAGGCCGGTAAATACACTAATAAACGGCACCCAGAAAAAAATGAGCGTAACGATACCAAGAACCAGTGATGTAATCGCCAGTCTATTTTCTTTTTGCTGCCCCACTTCCCGCAGCACGACCTGAGAATTGGCAGGCGGATACGGATAAGGAGGCTGTCCTCCCGGCTGCTGTTGATAATCATTCCGCCACTCAGGACCATTATTATTATAATCCATAGAGTATCTCTCCTTGTCTGTTACATATAGTTTATGGCCGCTGACAATGTATATGCCAGATATCCCAGAATTGTCTGTACGACTACCCAGACGGCAAAACATGCGATCACCATTCCGTTTTTGCGGGTAATAGCGTAATTAATGTAAAAAGTGCCGAAGGCAATGCCGATCACCACTCCAAGAGCAGAATTAAGCAGACCTCCTACTACAGCGCTGATACCCACAAGCACCCATACCCAGGAAGGTGTATTTGCCTGAATCGGTACATATGGTTCACCGCTTCCAATGTAGACTCCGTTGATGGCCACATCTACTTTATTTCCAATAGCTACCAGCCGGAGATCTGTTCCAGCAATCTCGACGGAATAATCGATCACATTCACAAACCAGTTTTGTGATTTCAGTTTATAGGCTGTTCCGTCCACTATCAATTTTAGTCCAAAGCCATTCTTGTACTCAATGCTGTGTTCCTTTCCATACGTATCCGTAAAAGACCAGCTTTTTTTCATTTCAACCCACACTCCTTATAAAAACATATAGAGATACGATACTGCCAGCCAAAAGCCGGCAGTATCGCATTTTCTTTCCCTGGGTGTACCAAAAAGCAGCTTTCAGACACACCCCTTACTGTATTCGCAGTATTTAGATCTCCAGATAGGAGTCTGCATACAGTGTATTGTCTTTGATGATATCGCAGGACTTGATCGTCTCCATGAGACGCAGGTCGTTCGGGTTTACAATAGCGGAGGTCAGACCGCACATCATACACATAGCGACCATAGCGGAATCCATAATCGGACGGATATGTTTCGGCATACCGTTGGAATTGTTGGAAAGTCCGCCGGTAGAATTCAGTTCCATATCAGAAAGCATCTTGATGCACTCTAAGATCTGCATCTGCTTATCCTGCATACCTTTGATAACCAGGAACAGAGGATCAAACCACAGATCAGAAGCGTCCATGCCGTGCTCCAGACCTCTCTCAAGCATAGTCTGGCAGTACATCATACGCTCATCATTGTCTTTTGCAATTCCTTCGCCGTTGCAAAGTGCGATAACGATGGCATCATTTGCAGCCGCAAGGTCTATGTACTCGATTCTGCCTGCCGCGTCAGCGGAGTTTACGATCGGTTTTCCCTTGGAACGGTTGTAAACAGAAATACCTGCCTCGATAGCTGCTTTGTTTGCTGTATCAAGAGCCAGCGGTACATTATCAAACTCGCTCTGAAGCAGTTGAACTGCCCATTTCATCAGTTCCGGTCCATCATTCTCAGCAGGTCCGATATTTACATCAAGATAATATGCACCTGCATCCAACTGCTGTTTTGCACGCTGGATGATCGGCTGCGGATCTCTCTCCGTAAAAGCCTTATTCACGGACGGAGCTGTTGCAGATAATCTCTCCCCAATAACTACGAATTTTCCCATACTACTATTCTCCTTTATACTTTATGTATCACCGGACCACATAAAACGGTGGTCCGGTGATTGATTTTTTTAGATCTCGCCGCTTGCCTGCAGATCTTTCAGGAATTTCACAAGCTGAACTGCCTCGTTGGGAGCAACAATTACCTGCCATCCCTCAAGTTTTGCTTCGATGTCGCCCTTCAGAACAGCAACTTTACCCGGAATAATCAGCTTTCTGCTCTTAACTTTCGGCTCTACTTCTTCCTTGATGAACTTGGATACGGAAGTAGAGGACAGCTTGCCGGCAGCCCATGCAGTCAGAACGGAAAGCCCGCCTGCGTCGCTGATAACCAGATTACACGGTACGCCGGAGCGCTCCAGCTCACCAGATACAACGAAGTAGGTAAGAGCAAAGTCAACAGTAGTCAGAACGACAGAGTTCTCGTCTCCGCCGTTCAGCGGATAGATGCCCGGCTCTACTTTCATCGGCTTCTGAGGATCGGTGTAAACGTTCTGTCTCAGTCCGAAGAGTGCAAGACCTCTTGCGTAGTTCATAGTATCCATAACGATAATGGAACCATATTTCAGAACGAATACAGAAGCCAAAGAAATCTGCATAGCTTCATCATTCGGAGCAATCTTGGACAGATTAACGATGGACGGATATCCAAAAGTTCTGTCAGGCTCTTTTGCCAGACATGCACGTCTTACCTGTACAGTTGTAGCAAAAGTCTCTTTGATCGTAGCACCTGTAGTATCCAGTACCAGATCTTTGTAGCCAAGCTTCTCGATCGCTGCAGCAGTATCATACAGTTCATTGATATCTGCACCGGATACCCCAAGCACAACGCCTGCTTCTTTTGCAAGCTCTACCATCTTCTCATAGTTAGAAGCATCTGCACCATTGAGGATCGGCTTCTCAGCCTTACATACATCCAGAGCTGCTTTTGCCGCATCTGCATCTTTACATGCCAGAACGATCGTCTTGCCTTTGCCGGTTACTTTCTTTACTGCTTCTACAAATGCTGCTGCATCGCCGTTGCACTCCACGTACACCATCTCTGCATGCATTCTCTCGCCGATACGATCATAGTCAACCTTGTTTGCTTCAGCAAGTGCTGCATCGACATCCATATCCGGAGTTACGCGTACCGCAAATCTCGGTTTGCTTACGAAGGTCTTCTCATGTCTTGCCAGAACGGTTTCGCCGCCAAGAGTATACTCTGCATCGCCAGTACCCACTTTGATGGTCTTCATAGGCGGAGCAGTAGCCTCAGATAAGGTTGCCATAGCCTCTTCCGACATATGCGGACACTTGGAAATGTCGACTGCACCCTGAGCCACTTTCATGGAGAACGCCATACAGGTGGGGCTTCCGCACTCTTTACAGTTTGTTTTTGGTGTTAATTTAAAAATATCTAAACCTTTTAATGCCATTGTATTTTCCTCCTTCCCGCGATTACATCAGTTCTTTTATCATTTTAGAGATGGTTGCAACGGAAGTCGGATGCTTCAGAATGACTGCGTTGGAACCGGATGCCAATACGGAAGCTGCTGTGGATACTTCCATGCCTACGCCGCGGGCTTCCTGGTCGCCCCATTCCGGCATATCTTCTTCAGAAGCCATAGCCTCTTTCACATTCCAAGCCTCGTCAGCGACTGGAGTGATGATCGGCATCTGTAACTGCTTATCGTCCTGGGATAATGCTGCTGCTTTGATACGGTCCATGGTAGAAACCACATACTCAAAACCATAACCAACTGCAGCAGTACCAACATTCATAACGATGTTGGACGGAGCTACTCCCAACTGGGAGATCAATACATTGAGCTGTTTTGCAAGGTTGATATCAACTGCGGACTCTGCTCCAACTTTCTGGTTGTAAGCAAGACCTGCTGCTGCACCGATACCTTTGTAATCTTCTTCTTTTGCAGAAAGGATGATGGCGTTCTTACCCTGTGCAACTTCGGAAGCTTTTGTAAGAAGGTCTGCATCTTTAGCAACATTCTTACATCCGGCAATGACAAGAGGTACGTCGATGGCGTCAACGACTTCTTTGACAACTGCCATACAGTCCTCTACGGACTTGTCCTGACCGTTAGGATCCGCGCTCTCCAGTTTCAGACATACAAAATCTGCACCCGGCATAGCTGCTGCTTTCTTCGCGATATCGGCCATAGTTGTGCATCCTTCGTAGTATGCTTTCACGCCTGCCGGCTCGTTCTCCAGACCAAGGTCAGAGATCATAACGCCAACTTTCGGTGAATTCTCGATCGGAGCATCAAACGTATAGAACGGTAATACGTTTTCGCCGCCGAGCTTGATCGCTTTCTCGCCACAGCCAACTTCAACTGCGTTGATGGAAGCATTGAATTTTCCTGATTTTCCATTGAATGGCATTGGTATTATCCTCCTTAAATATGTAAAATCTATCCGATAGCACCAACATATACTGCCGGTACTCTGCGAACAGTAATATTATACCATAAAATCTTCCATAAGAAAAGCTTTTATGCATTCCAAAAGGGCAACCCTGTCAGAATACAGGGTGCCCTGATGTGTAAACCGAACGCTGCATCCGCTTCTTCAGGGTATACAGACCGTATACCCTGAAAAAACGCTTTGCATCTTTCGGGAGCTTACTTACATAAGCGGCTCCAGCTTCAGTGCCGGATGACCCTTCTCGGTCAGGAACGTGAGCAGTGTCTCAGGATCGGTTGCGATGGTCTCATCACCAATCATATCCGTGAAGTTGTCGATATCATATACTTCTTTTGCAGCTTTATTCAGTCTGTCTGCAACAGTATCTTTCAGATCCTTCGGCATCCATACAATACGCTCGAATCCGCCCTCAGCCTTCATGAACTTCTTAGAAGCGATGAAGTGTTTGCCGTGGCCCATGAATCCAGGTGTCTGCACACCGCCGCCGGTCATGGAAGCCAGCTCACCAAAGGTCATTCCAAGAGGAGTCATGCCTGCATATTCACGGTTGGTGATTGCCACACCATTAGAGCAGGGTTCAATACCGCAGATACACTCGAAACATCCGCAGGAAGTCATCGGGTCTTCCATAATGGAGTACAGAGTAACATGCTCCAGAGCGCCCTGGGAGAATTTCGCAACTGCCTCATCTACGTCTTCGTAACGTCCAAGGTTCTCGTCGATCACTCTCTCTTTTGTAATTACCTGGCACGGTCCCTGAGGATCCAGCTCGTTGGTTGCTTTTGCATCCAGCCATGACACGGCTCCGCAGAGTCCAAGTCTCTCCGGAGTAACCACACATACGTGGCTTGGGGAGAATGCCTGGCACATGATACAACTGTAGTATACCGGAACTGCCTCGTCGGTCAGAGTTGTCAGACGCTCATCACGGCGATCATAAGCCGGGATTGCCAGATCATGGCGAAGTTTGGTACACTCTGCATCATCAGTAATGATGGTAACTGCACATTTATCTACAACGGCATCAAACTCATTTTTGATGTTTGCGTACAGAACTTCTGCAAGATCTTTTGCACGGAATCCTGCCTCAAAAGTTGCCTTGCTGATACGAACACGGATCATATCACGCTGTCCGGTATGCATTACACCTTCAATACAGTTCAGATAGCTGTGGAACTTACGCTCAAATACCGGCTCAAAGTCAGACTGCATATTCTTTCCAGCCACATCCACAATATAAGAAATTGCATTCTTGCTTCCAACTTCAAATTCATCAAAGTCTTTACCGATCAGAGTGAACTTATGATCCTCGATCTGGGTCAGTTCTTTCGTCTGCACCAGCTCGAAGCAGTCCTTTCTGGAACCGTCGAACTCTACCTGCATATCACCTTTACGGATGATCTCGCCCTCAAATGCGGATGCGAAGGATACCGGGATGTCGATCTTTGTGATCTTGATCTTGATATCACGCGCTTCGAGAGAAGTAGCGTTGAATTTGTCCACGTCCTCCTGAACGATCAGGCTCTTCGGTACGCGGAAGATGTTCTCGGTCTCGTTGGTAACAACCGGGAAGCCAAGTGCGATAGCGCCTGCGCCGCATGCTACGATCACATCGTCCAGCGGTTTGAATGCATTGACAAATGCCGGTACACGCTCGAAGGTGTACTTCATCAGGTTTGCAGCATCACCCGGTGTTACATTACCAAAGATCAGAGCTGCACGAAGAGCAACGGATACGACATGGATAACAGAAGTTACGTCTTTGCCCAGAGGAACGATACGTACTGCATAGCCCATGTTCAGACCAGCTTCTACACACTGATCAATTACACCGCCTACCAGAGTCACAAGGATACCCTGTGCCTGATAGCTCTTTACAAGAGCAACTGCGTCTTCTTTCGTCGGAGCGCTTCCAAGGATAACTGCAACGCCAGGGATATCGCCGGTAACCAGCGGCACGCCCAGCTCACGGA
Source organism: Lachnospiraceae bacterium (assembly GCA_910574965.1). Classification (GTDB taxonomy): domain Bacteria; phylum Bacillota; class Clostridia; order Lachnospirales; family Lachnospiraceae; genus Hominiventricola. The sequence goes on from CAJTDB010000004.1 coordinate 223,835, forward strand.
TAGTAGCATCTGCCAGATGTCCGTAGAGAGGCTCTTCGTACGGAGTAGCTCCGTCGATGTATTTTAAAACTTCGATGAACTCTGCGCAAAGAGCAGTAGCGACACCGCTCATGAATGCATCATTCAGTCTCTTTTCTCTGGTCATGAGTGTCTTAACAACGCCAAGAGCGGTCTTTAACTCACCCAGGTTTGCAACTTTTGTTCCGGTTACCGCATAGTAACAGGGCAGGCTGTACGCCGTATGCGGGAAAGCGATTGCCTTGTCAGCACCATGCTCTGCGATGGCTTTGTCGATTGCAGCCTCAGTCAGACCATAGACTGCGTCGTTTCCGCCGAATACTCTATCAAATAATGTCACGGTATTATACCTCCAAATTTAAAAATCAGTTTGCTTGATCGAGGATCTCCTTGATCTTCCGGATCTCCTCCGTTGCGGATTCGCTGAAATCGTAAGGGGATTTCCCCTGGCGGTCCGCATCGATCACTTCCGTGTTATAATGGATAAATCCAAGTAAATCTTCCGCCGGAATTTTCGAACGTATGAAGTCTTCATCTTCTGTGCTCCGAACCTTGTTGGCAACTACCCGCACCTGACGGATTCCAAGGTCATCGGCAAGACGCTTGACGTTCCTGTACGTCTGTACGCTTCTCGCTCCCGGTTCGATCACAACGATGAACTGTTCCATAGATTCACAGGTACCCCGACCCAGATGCTCCAGACCGGCTTCCATATCCATAATCACCACATCGCTGCTTCTGAGTATCAAATGGTTGATGATCCGCCGCAGCATCACATGCTCCGGACAGACACATCCGCCTCCGCCCGTCTCCACTGTACCCAAGAGGAGAAGTTTTACTCCATTGCAGGTTTTGCTGTACGTATCCGGAATATCATCCACTTTCGGATTCAGTTTATAAAACTGGTTATCCTCACCGGCCCCGGTACGTTCTTCCACCAGCTTCCTCATCTTGCTGATGGGAATGATGGAATCCAGCACATCCTCCGGAAATCCAAGCGCCAGCCCCAGATTGGCATCCGGGTCCACATCTGCGGCAAGAACCGTCCGTCCCTCCTCTGCGTATAATCGTGCTAGCGTCGCTGCAAAGGTGGTCTTTCCGACTCCGCCTTTTCCGGTAATTGCTATCTTCAATGTTGTCACCCTCCGGTTAAAAATTTACTTCTTTATTTTATACAATACAGGTCTTAGATACCGATTGCAGCTCTCTTCTCTTCAATTCTGTCAATCATTGCATCTACAAGCTTCTCGATATCAGTCTCAACAGTAAATGCAGCCTCAACCATATCGCGTACGTCATTGGTCAGCCAGCTTGCCATCTCGGAAGAACCGCTTACATACGGATCAACGCCAAGGAAGGTATCAATACCGGTAGCAATTACATAGTTACCGATGGAAACTGCTTTTTCAGACATCCACTCAGGTGCACATCCAACTACCGGAAGCTGGGAAATCTTCAGTCCGGAATCTTTTGCAAGCTCTGCTACCAGAACCATCATACGGCTGATATCTACGCAGGAACCCATATGTAATACCGGCGGAATGTCTGCCAGTTCGCAAACACGTTTCAGACCTGCACCGCAGAGATCTTTCGCTCTCTTATCCATCAGACCGGCTTTTGCTGCTGCCTGAGCTGCACAGCCGGATGCAACGATAATAATATCGTTTGCGATCAGCTTCTTCATCAGCTCAATATGAGCGGTATCCGGGCGGATCTTCGGGTTATTACATCCAACCATAGCTACTGCACCGCGGAGAACACCAGAAGTCACACACTCTAACAGAGGTTTGGTCGTTCCAAGAACGTCAACCTGAGAGTTGGTAACGCCGTCAAGCACTTTTACGATTGCTTCCAGAGAATAACCAACCGTTGCTTTCTGCTTCATATCCGGGATATGTACCAGTTCCGGTTTTCTGTTCTTGAAGTTGTCACATGCCATCTTCACGATCTCTTTTGCTTTCTCTGCAGCAGTTCCCACGGTAAAGTGGATATACTCAGATTCCGGCATACGAGCGATTGCGGAAGTTGTGATGAACTTGGTATGGAAACATTTGCTCAGAGGTCCAAGTGCCGGGAAGATACATTGTACGTCTACAACGATAGCTTCACATGCACCGGTCAGAACTACATTTTCCTGCTGCAGGAAGTTGCCTGCCATCGGGATACCGCGGCGCATAGCAACCTCATTAGAAGTACAGCAAACACCTGATACGGTGATGCCTTTTGCACCAACGGATTTTGCATATGCGATCATCTCCGGATCGTCTGCATATTCACATACCATCTCGGACAGTGACGGATCATGTCCATGAACAACGATATTTACATTGTCAGCGTTCATAACGCCAAGGTTCGCTTCTGTCTCGATGGGCTTCGGAGTGCCGAACAGAACATCAGAGAACTCAGTACCGCACATAGAACCGCCCCAGCCATCACAAAGACCGGTACGCAGGGACTGACGAACCAGAGCTTCCGGGAGGGAAGAACATCCCATATGGGTCATATGCAGAGCACAGGATACCTCACGGTCAATAGCACGCGGTGTAATTCCTGCTTTCTCCCAAAGATCCAGAGTATGCTTCGGAAGACGGCTGATAAAACGCTGATTTCCAAAAGGTTTACCATACTCTAACAGAGCCATCTCAGCTACTTCATGAGCCAGCGCATAGATATCTTTTCCTTCGGTCTCAACGCCCCACTCTTTTGCAATGCGGGTGAGCTTCTCAGGATCTTTTACTTTATAAGCTCCGTCGGGAGCAGTTGCATACAGGGTATGGCAGATCTCACGGCCGTGATCGGAGTGAGCAGCAGCGCCGCCTGCAGTAAATTTCAGATAGTTACGTCCTACGATACCATGTGCGTCGCATCCGCAGATTCCTCTCGGAGCCTTCGGAGTGATACGGCACGGTCCCATAGCACAGATACGGCAGCAGATACCCTGCTCGCCGAATTTACAATGAGGTGTCTGGTTCTTAACGCGAATCTGCCATGCATCAGCGCCGACTTTAGCGCCGGTTTCCAGCAGTCTGTTAGTAGCGGCTTCGAACTCTTCAACTGTTGTTAATTTAAAGTCTCCCATATAAATCTCCTTTTTTGCAGTCCTGGATCATAATTCCAGGCTGTCAATAATCTTGTATAATGCCTGTCTGACAGGATTGTCTGACGGAAGCTCGGTCGTTGGAGTACCGGCACTGTCAAACTCATATACACCATCGTCCTGGGGGATCACCCCAAGAAGCGTCAGTTCCTGTTTTTGAACCTCCTCCTGAATGCCTTCGTTCAGGACACCCCCCGGTGCGCGGTTCACAATCAAGCCGACTTTTTTCGGCTTCAGTCCGCATTCCGGAATCAGGCGGGCGATCCTGCCCACGGCCTGGACTCCTCTGCGGGAACAGTCGCTTACCAGGATCACAACATCTACATTGGGAAGAATCCCGCGGCTGATATGCTCCATACCGGCCTCATTGTCAACCACAATGTACTGGTAATGCTGTGCACGTCTGGCAACCTGAGTTGACAATAAACCATTGACAAAACAGTAGCAGCCTTTCCCCTGTGTGTGTCCCATAACCAGCAGATCATAATCATCCTCTTCCACAAGGGAAGAATCAAACTTGAACTCTGCATAGTCCTGCTTGGACATTCCCGGAGGAATCGGGCTCACCTCTGCCAGCTCCGCCTTGGCAATCTCTTCGCGGATATCGCCGAGGGTCATATCCACCTGTACGCCAAGTACCTCATTCAGATTTGAATTCGCATCTGCATCGACCGCCAGGATCGGTCCTTTTTTCTGCTCTGCCAGATACTGGATCAGCATGCCGGTCAATGTGGTCTTGCCCACACCGCCCTTACCTGCCACTGCTATTGTTTGCGGCATATCATCATCTCCTACATTCTAAAATCTTTTAAACTATACAAGAGTGCGCATTTTGGATCATTTTATGATTTCAGATGCGCTTTTACATTCCATATGTACAGAGGCCTGTACACGATGGCCTGTAATACCGGAGGATGTCTCAGCACCCCCGAAAAAGCTCTCCATGTCTCATCCGTCTACGGGGGGAAGACTTTGAAAGAAACAGGCATTTTCTGTCCTGCTGTTCCCGACAGTCTCATCATTATCTACCTCCATTCTATATGAAATTTGCTTTTGAAACCTAGTCCTCTATGCAGTTGATCTTCACAACTGAATTTGCAAGATCCACCATGGATATAGTTCCCTCTACCGTAATCTCGCCGCCCATGATGTCGCGGATCCGGATGACCGTTCCTTCCACATCAAGGCGGCTTGCGTTTTTGATCAGGATGCTCTCGCTCTCCTGCTTTTTCCCATATACTGTTGCAAGACACATTGGTCCTTACCTCCTGACTCAAATTCCGCACCTGTTCTGCGTGATTTTCGGGCTGATGCTGGTCTGCTACACCAGTGAAAGCGCAATCGACAATCTCATATTGCCTTTTTCAAAATCCTCCACGCCCTTCTCAATCTGAGCGGCTGCTTCCTCTTTCCCCTGCTCTCTCAAATGCTTTGCAATGACGGCAAGCTCCTGTGCATGGTGTTTGTTGTGGTCCAGCATATATGCCAGCACCGCAGTATCCTCATCCTTCGGATGATCTCCATGATCGTGTCCGCAGTGGTCATGGGTATGACCATCACATCCGCCGCAATGTTCATGATTATGTTCATGCTCATGACCTGCTTCATGATTGTGCGCATGTGTATGAGTTGTATTACCATGTGTATGCTCGTGCGTGTGTTCCTGCCCGCCGCATCCGCATCCACAGTGCGTATGCTCTTCATTGGTTAAATGCATCTATTCCCCTCCTTGTTCTAAGCAAAAAACACAGCTTTTTTAGCAGACTGTTATTTTTTTGACATTTTTTATGATTATTATACCCCATGGGGGGATATTTAGCAAGTGGATTTCTGTATATTTTCTACAAAAATATGGAATTTCTTTTTTCTCTTTGAAAAAGCTTTTCAAAGCCTTTCAGACCTCGGACAAATTCCGTTCCACACCGTTTTTTGTCCGCCCTGCAGACACATTTGCGGGAATCCGAGGCGATCAGGCAAAAGCAAAAAAGGAGCCGAAAGCTGTTTTCGTGCTTTCGGCCCCTTAAAACTTCAAAATCCATATAAAGTATAGGAAAGAACTCCTAGTACCGCTGCTTAGATCCCTGCCTGTTTCAGAAGATCCGGTACCTTGGACTCCCATCCAAGTGCCATGATATGTACGCCCTGGCAGTACGGTTTACATTCTTTAATAATACGCGCAGCGATCTCCACGCCGGTGATGCCTGCCTTGGTCTTTTCTTTGTCTGCCTTCAGCTCATCAATCATTTCCTGAGGAACATGGATACCGGCAACATTGTCGTTCATGTATTTAGCCATACCTGCGGACTTCGGAATAACGATGCCAAGCTGAACCGGTTTTCCGAACTCTTTTGCTTTTTCCATAAATTTGATGAACTTCTCCGGCTCATAGACCGCCTGCGTCTGGAAATATTCAGCTCCTGCGCGGACCTTTCTCTCCATCTTTGCCAACTGCGAATCAACGGAATCGCTGCAGGGAGATACCACTGCTCCTTTGGCAAATTTCGGCGGCTCGCCGACCAGTTTGTTTCCGCCCAGGTCTTCGCCCTCTTCCAGCTTGCATACCGTATGAAGCAGGGAAACAGAATCCAGATCAAAGACCGGCTTTGCCTGCTTATGATCTCCAAGTTTGATATGATCGCCTGTCAGGACCAGCAGATTTTCGATTCCGAGCATTGCTGCACTCAGAAGATCGGACTGCAGTGCGATCCGGTTTCTGTCGCGGCAGGTAAGCTGATAGATCGGCAGAAGCCCTTCATCTTTCAGAGCCTTACAGGTTGCCAGAGAACCAAGGCGCATAACGGAAGACTGATTGTCGGTCACGTTCACCGCTGTAACGCCGCTTAAGTAAGTCTTTGCCTCTTCCAGTAAATGCTCAATGTGGATTCCCTTAGGCGGTCCTACTTCCGCAGAAACTACAAATTCACCGCGTTCAAATAACTCTGTAATTTTCATTATACATCGCTCCTAATCATTATTATTTTTAACAGGTTCTTTATACTTCCTCATCCGTCGCATAATTGCGTACCTGAACGGGGCTCTTTAAAACATCCAGACGTCCAATTTTCTCAAGCCGTCTGTAAATGCGCTCCCAGCCGCACTCCATAGCGGGATCTACTTCGCATTTGCCATTTTTAGCACCGCCGCACTGGCCGTTTAACAGGCTCTTGGAACAGGCAGTGATCGGGCAGATCCCTCCGGTTAGATTCAGGTAGCATTCACCGCACTGACCGCAGTCGTACTCGATAGGCGTCACACCCTGGAAACCCGGCAGCCTGCAGGAATCGCATGCTGCACATACCATCTTATCTTCCAGATACTCGGCGATGGTCTGCACACCGACACCGCAGGAAAATACAAGAACCAGATCCGCAGCGTTGATCGCATCCATATGTTTCTCAAGACGCAGCTTCATATTCTCCGGGTTGCATATGTAGTCTGTTGTAATACTTCCGGTTACATTCCCTGAAGCCCCAAGTTCTTTCTGGAGTTCTGCAGCTTCTTTTTCCGGGAAATGAACTTCCTTACATCCCTGACAGTTGATGATAAAGATCTTCTTTCCATCCACCAGTGATGTGATAGTTTCCTTTGATTTTAACTGGGTAATTAGCATATCACTTCATCCCCCTTACTGCATTTTTTCCGGCTTTGATCTTGGTGACTAACGGGATCTTGGAGGAACAGATGTACTCGCAGCATCTGCACTCGATACAATCCATGACATTACTGTCTTTCATGCCCTGCCAGTTCTCTTCATCCGCAAATTTTGCGAAATACAGAGGTGTGAGCTCCATAGGACAGACATCCATACAGCGGCCGCATTTGATGCATGGCTGCTCAGCAGTGTGATCGGAATCAACAACAATAATGCCGTTGGAACCTTTCATGATCGGTACATTTGTATCAGAAAGAACAAATCCCATCATCGGTCCGCCGGCTTTGATCGTAACGCCGTCTCCTGTGATGCCGCCGCAGTAGTCAATCAGATCTTTGGTATTGGTACCGATCTTCACGATATAGTTGCCCGGCTTCTTCAGCTTTTCGCCAGTTACCGTTACCACACGCTCAACCAACGGCATCCCTTTCTGGATGGCATCGGAGATGGCTTTTGTAGTGCTGATGTTGCTGACAACGCATCCTACGTCTGCAGGCAGTCCGCCCCGCGGAACCTGTCTTCCCATAACACGTTTGATGAGCATTTTCTCAGCGCCCTGAGGATATTTGGTCTTTGCAACTACAACTTCAATGTTGTCAATATCCGCAGTTTTTGCCTGCAGAAGTTCAATGGCATCCGGTTTGTTGTCCTCAATGACAATGATACCTTTCTGGGCGTCTACCGTCTTGACAATGGCTTTCAGTCCAAATACAACATCATCTGCAAACTCCAGCAGCACTCGATGGTCCGCAGTAAGAAGCGGCTCACACTCACAGCCGTTTAAAAGAACTGCATCGATCGGTTTATTCGGTTTTAATTTTACGGAAGTCGGGAAACCGGCACCGCCCATACCGACGATTCCGCTCTCGCGGACGATATCGATAATCTCATCCGGTGTAAGGCTGTCGAGGTCCTTATGGGGTTTTACAGATTCGTGCAGAGTATTTTTTCCATCCGACTGGATGACAACGGACATACATTCGCCTCTTGTGGCATGCCCATGGTTTTCAATAGCGGTCACAGTTCCGCTGACGCTGGAATGGACCGGAGCACTGATAAAGCCTGCCGATTCGCCGATCACCTGGCCGACCTTCACGGTATCTCCCACCTGTACGACAGGATTGGACGGAGCACCCGCATGCATGGACAGCGGAATGACAACTGTCTGCGGATCCGGGAAGCGCTCCAGCGGGATATGCTCGGTAAATTCCTTCCGCTCTGTCGGATGGATACCGCCATAATAGCCTTCGAGTCTGTTTTCACGGATTTCTTTCACGTAGTCATTTACAAATTTGAAATCAACCTTCGAATAATCCCGAAGCTGTATGGGCTGATCTAAAAATTCGGAAAGACGGCCCTGTTTTTCCAGTCTTTTGTATATCTTCTCCCAGGCACAGTCTTTGTTCGGATCCACTTCGCATTTGCCGTTCTTAGCACCGCCGCACTGACCGTTGACCAGGCTCTTAGAACAGTCAACGATAGGACAGATGCCGCCTGTCACATTCAAGTAGCACTGTGCACATGCGTCACAGCTCTTCTTTGTCAGTGCCATGCCGTGATGTCCTGTATAATTCAGGGAATTGCTGGCTGCATATACAGGTTTTCCTGCCAAATCAGCCACGGTCTGGATGCCAAGGCCGCAGGATGCCACAAGAATATGCTCGGTCCCTTCCGGAATCATATCCTGCAGTTTTTTCTCTGTCTGGGTCTTATTGCACAGAAAGTCAACCCTTGCACTGCCAGTTACTGTTTTGCCCTGCTCGGTAACGATCTTCTCAAGCTCAGCACACTCTGGTTCGTCAATGGTTTCAAATTCCTTGAAGCACTTGTTGCAGGCAATGATGAACAGATGATCCTTACCGGCCAATAATGACACCAGTTCGTCATTCCCTTTCAACCTAAACTTAGTATAGTTCTCCAATTGCTCACCTTCCTTATCTGATTGATTCACAAAGCATGTTTGTATTTGATTTTGTTGCTTTTTCTGCCTCTGCACTTTGCAGAAAAAATAACAATAGACAAATAAGTCAGCTTTGTTTTTATTGCCGCTTTAAGTATAATACATATTCAACATATTTACCAGTCAAAATATATATTTTTTTGTAAAAATTTTTATGACAGACAAAATAATCCCTGTTCCAAAAAGCGGCACATGAGGTATGTACTGCTTCTTGGAGCAGGGATCGTTATATAAAATATCAGTATCTTTTAATCTTTTTTGAAGGCGTCTTCGGAAATTCTGTATCACGCACTTTCAGCCGGTAGATTTTCTTATAGGCCGGTGCACTCTTGTTCCAGTTGTCAATCAGCTCCTGCAGTGCAGCCTTCACGTCCGTAATTTCTTTTTTCGCCGCATATTCTGCATCCGGGAAAAACTCAGCTTCAATCACACCTTCACTCTCCCGGACCAGCACCTCCTGTACGAGCGGGGATTCCGACAGACGGTTTTCCAGTTCTTCCGGTGATACATTTTCTCCGTTTTTCGTAATAATCAGATTTTTCTTTCTTCCGGTCAGATAAACAAAGCCTTCGTCATCCACATAGCCAAGATCTCCGGTCCGAAGCCATCCGTCCACCAGAGTCTCCTCGGTTTCTTTTGGCATCTGATAGTAGCCCTGCATCACGCTGCTGCCCCGGACCCAGAGTTCTTCCTCTACGACCTTTGCCTCACAGTTTGGAATCAACTGCCCTACAGAACCTTTGCGGATATTCCAGCTAACCGTCGTACTGATAACCGGTGCACATTCCGTCATGCCATAGCCTTGCAGAATCGTAATGCCATAAGCTTTGAACAGATCCAGCATAGCCGGCGGCAGATAAGCGCCTCCGCTGCAAATCGTATGGAACTGCTCTCCAAACACTTCCCGCTTTACGATTTCAGGCGGAAGTCCTGCTGCTTCCTGAAGCTTTTTCGCCATAGTCTCGATCATCAGCGGTACCATCAAGATAACATTCGGCCGGAACAGCTTGATATTTTTGGCCATGCGAATAAGCGAATCGTTTATGCAGATGACACTTCCAAGAGACAGTCCTTTCAGAATGTCCATGCTCAGGCAGTAGGCATGATGAATTGGAAGCACAGAGAGAATTACCGTCCGCTCCGGGAATTTCATATCCAGGCAGGTGGCATTTTCCGCCAGGTTCCGATGGGTCAGCATCACGCCTTTGCTCTTGCCCGTAGTACCGGATGTGAACATGATCGTTGCCAGGTCTTCCGGCTTCGGTTCCGTTGAAAAGACCCCTTCATGTTCTTTTAAAAGCTGCCAAAAGGAAAGTGCTTCCTCGTCTTGTGTTTCCTTCTGCATGGAAATCACATATTTTAGTTTCGGGCATTTGGCCTTTGCCGCCAGCATGACGTCCTTTCGGATCTCATCTACCACCAGCACCGATGCATCCGATCGGTGAACCAGCTCGCACATTTCTTCCATCGGAAGGGACACATCCAGAGGGACACATACCGTCCCGCTTCCAACCGTTCCAAAATAAGTAACCAGCCAAGGATAAGAGGTCATGCCGGTAACTGCCACATGTCCCCCCTGAACTCCAAGAGCTTTTAATACTCTGGAAAAGCTTTCACTGTCCTTTTTCAGTTCCGTGTAGGACTTTGCCTCTATGGAATCTTTGCCTGTTTTATAGCGGACGGCATCTTCAGCGCCGTATTTTTTCTCTGCCTGTACCAGTATTTCCCGAATCGTACTTATCGTCATGCTTCTCCTCCTTATTCTGCGGACAGCTTCTCCAGATAGGCAACTGCTTCCTGAACCGTGCGGATCTCAGCCGCTTCCTGCTGGTCGATCTCTACATCGAACGCATCCTCCAGTTCTCCGAGCATACTCATAAAGTCAAAGGAAGTAAATCCCAAATCTTCCATAAACCTTGAATCCGGATGAATGTCTCCCGGCTCTACCTCTACATAATTGCAAATGATCTCTGATAATTTCTCAAACATGTTCCCGCTCCTTTTTAATGTTGTATAGACAAGATTTATACCAACTTTATAATATCTCCGATTTTCAGATTCGGATTTTCCGTTCCTTTAAACATAATCTTGCACAGATAATAGTACAGATACTCTAACTGTTCTCTGGATACTGCTTTGATCTGATGTTCAAAGTTAAAGTCCAGGCCGTTGTCGTCCGGCCGGTGCATAACTGTCAGATACATTCCCTGGGTTGTTGCACCATTCGGATACCATTTTGTCTTATAATGAATGTCGCCTAATTTCTCCAATCCTTTTTCTTTGAGCGTCATAGGCTGGTAGGTCAAAGACATAGGCTCATAAGTCTGTCCGCCCGGATGGGGGTATTTTTGCCCTCTGTATGCAAAATAAGACACCGGATCATAATTTGCGTGGCGGAAATATTCATTCTGCAGATCACGGATCTCATAAATCCCTTCCAGGAATGTCCGGTCTTCCGGAATAATCGTGCGGAACGGAAAGGAATGGATCCTAGTACCGCCGGATTTTTTCTCTTTTAAAGTAGCACGCCTGGCAATGGCCGTATTGATGGATACATCATCGTTTCCGTTCATCTTCTGGTAATAGGTCCGAAGCCCCATAAGAAGCAGACATGCCAGCGACACATGGTATTTCTCACAGAAATCCATCAGCCGCTTTGTAGGTTCTTCTTCCAGATGGAAGATGTCCAGTGCAGAGTCTACCGAATCCGATACATTGACCGCTGCTCTTGCGTCAGGATTGCCGCTTCTCTCCCGCTCTGCCTCAAGTGCTTTTGGACCGTCGATTCCGTTGTAGATCGGCTCCGGCATCTCATCCATGAGCTTCTGGAAATATTCTGCATCCCGTTCTTTTGCCCGACTTCCGGCCTCGTAAGCCAGGTCTTTCTGAAGCTGTTCGATATAGGAAGCCATGTCTTTCGGATAATCAACCCCTTCGTACATAGTATTGCAGTACAGTTCGATTACATCTCTGAGAAAACAGATCAGCGACTGAGCATCCATAATCCGGTGATCCACCAGCAGATAGACGCCCTGGAACCCGTCCGGCATCCGAATCATTACAATGCGGCTCATGGACGAATCCTGGGCCTTGAACGGAACAGACGTCCATTCGGTCATGGTTTTCTCAGCATCTTCCATGGTCACAGAAGTAAAATCCATATACCCCACTTCCGGTTTTCCTTCCTCGACACTGACTACATACTGATACCAGGTACCTTCTTTATCCGCTGCAAAACGAACCCGCAGACATTCACAGCGCTCATATGCTTTATGTATGGATGCTTTCAGCACCTCAAAATCCAGCTCCGCCTCAATGGTCAGACTGGTACCTACGTTTAAAACTTCCTTTTTTGGGCAGAACTTTTGGTAGAAGAAATGAAATTTCTGTGCCGCAGTCAGCGGATATACAGGATACCCTTTTCTTTTCCTCATCATAATTCGATTCCTCCGATAAACTCATTCAATGCCTGCTCATATGCTTCTGTATCTTTATAATAACTCTCTGCATGAGCCGCACCCTTCACAATTAACTTCTGTTTTTTTGATGCACAGTTTTCATAGATTTTTTCACACATACTGCAGGGCACAAAAGTGTCTGCATCTCCGTGAATCAGAAGAATCGGAACCTCCGCCTTCTGCACCTCTCTGGCCGCATTGCAGTCATCAAGTCCATAGCCCGCCTTTTTCCTGTTGACCAAACTGGAGATCTGAATCATTGGAAATGCCGGCAAATGATACATGGAATGGAGTACATGCGTAAATACTTCTTTTGCAGAAGTAAACCCGCAGTCTGACACAATCCCCTTTACCTGGACAGGCAGTTTCAGACCGCTGGTCATAAGCACTGTCGCACCGCCCATGGATGTCCCATGCAGAAGGATGCTTACATCCTCCCCGCATTTCTCTATTACCCATTCTATCCATCCTTGTGCATCCATCCGGTCCAGACAGCCAAAACCAATATATTCGCCCTCACTGTCCCCATGCGCCCGTTCATCCACCAGAAGCATACTAAAATTACGCTTCATATAATAATCGGACAATCCTATGTAATCGCTCATGCCCTGACTGGTATAGCCATGGAAACAAATGACCACGCGTTTAGAATCTTCTGCCGGGAACCAGGTGGCATGCAGTTTAAGTCCGTCTTCAGAAAACTGATACACATCCTCATGGGGCTGTGCCATCATATATTCTTTCCGTTCCTGCATCAGAGGCATATACTGGTTCCAGTCCGTCCCGGCCATCTTTATGGTTCGTTCTTTTTTCGCATTTCCCCTTTTCATAGTACGGCGGTAAAAATATGCGGAACCGCCGGCTTCTGCCACGGTCAGAAGACCCAGAAATATTGCGGCGGCTGTTACCTTTTTCTTCATATTGGTTTCTCCCCTCAGGCTCCTGCTTTGTTCTGGTCTACCAGTTCTTTAAAGCGCAATGCTTTGTCAATGCTTCCCTCTACTTTCAGCTTCTGAAGCGTAAATGCAAGCACTGGATCCAGCCTTCCATCTGCCAGCTCCCTCAGGGTCTGTGCACTGCAGATGAACATAGCATCCCGGTCAAAATATTCATAAGGCTCCACATACAGTTTCCCATCCTTTACTTCCACATAGAAGATGCCGGATGCCTCTCCTGTAATATTGAACTGATAAGCCAGATGCTCCTGGATACCGCTGACATCGGCTCCCATAAACTGGCTCTTTATCTCTGCAAAAAACTCTGCATATGTCATATGTTTCTCCTCCACAAATCTCTTTTTGACTTTTTTCGACCACCGGTCGACTTAGCTTTCCTGTACTTTACCATCTTTTCGACCGTTGGTCAACTGCATTTTGTCCAAAGTTTCCATAGAAATACCGGAATATCTGTGGAAAATACAAAAAAGAAGCCGCAGGGCTTTTCTACCCTGCGGCTTCTGCCGTCAGACTTATCGTTCAGACAGAGATGTCAACGGACATTCCATCCATAGATACAGAAGACAGATCGATGCCTCCGGATGCATTATAAACAGCATTTGGAGAACCGGACAACGCAGCGGATGCTCCGATGACAGAGTTCAGCGTCTCATTGACTGACTCTCTTCCATCTTCTGCCAGCTCTTTCATGGCATAATCCCGCTCGTCCCGGCGGCGTCTTCTGCGTCTGCTTTGCAGCTCTTCCCGAAGCTGCTTTGCCCGTTGGGCTTCCTGTTCCTTTTCGGCCTTTTTCTGCTGGAGCTTTATCTGTTCTTCTTTGCTTAGCTGTTTGACTTTTTTCTGGATACGTTTAATCAGCTTTTCCATACGCCGAATCATTTGAGCCGCTTTCTTTGCCTCTTTTCCTTCGCAGCCATAAGCGCTCATCTTCAGGCTGGCCAGTGCCCTGGTAGCTTTGGACAGGACCTGCAGCACATCCAGCTTGGTCTCTGAACGAGCCAGCTCTGACGCCAACTGGCCGACCGAATCCTTCGGTGCGGAAGATCGGATCTTCTGATTTTGACTGTCCGAAGCTTTTTTAGCCAGTTCCTCCGAAACGCGAACCGAATCTTCCAGTTCTTTTTCCAGATCCACGTCTGACTTGGAATCTTTAACTGGTTTAGCGGCCGTTCCTGCCTTTTCCTTTTGGTATTGAACAGACCGATAGGAAGAACTGCTGTTTCCTGTCTGCCAGCTTCTCTCTGCAACGTTCATAAGCACCTCCTGTTCAAGTGCCGCATGTGTCCGAAAATCTTTCCTTAAAATCTCCGTCAATGCTGTCACCAAAATTACCCACATATCCCTTATATTTTATATATCGGCAAAATTTTGAAAAAAAGAATACTAGATTCTAAATTGCCTGCAGAAAATTCAGAGTTCCTGCCGGATTTCCCGTTCCTTTTTCCAAAAGGGCGATCAGTCCGAGAATCGTGTCTTCCGTCTCTTCCGGCGTGGAGGGTACCAATGTATTATCTAATTTGACTGCCAAGACAATGAGAACGATCTCTGCCAGGGCAGCAGGACGGTCAAAGTGTATGACGCCATCCTCAATCCCCTGCCGAATAATATCTGTAAGCACCGGCTTCAGCTCAGCCGTTAAATAGGTGAGATATTTCTGGTGGATAAATGCCTGCTCCGGGGCACTGCCGGAAGCGGGCGCATTTCTGCGCACCCGAAACTGGATCGACGAATTACGGCAGGCCTGAAAGATCATTGCCATACGGGTAAAAGAAGAAATATCCGTCTTTGCGGCAAGGCTTTTGGCCGTCTGAAGAGGTTTTTCATAGTCTCGTTCCACCAGTGCTTCCAAAATCGCTTCTTTGGATGGAAAATAATAGTAGAGGCTTCCCTTTCCCATATCCGCTGCCCGCGCAATCTCACTGACAGAAATACTCTGTATGTCTTTTTGTTCCAGCAATGTCTGAAGTGCGTCCAAAATCTTTGTGTATTTAGTATCATTTGGCATGGGAAGCCGCCTTTCCGGAATGTGATAGGACTTTTGCAGGTAGTAATGATTGTACATGGAAATGCGATAGTATGTACGTTAGAGTGCATTATAGCATGGAATCTGACAGTGGTCAACCGACGGCCCAGCCTAACATCATAAACTTAAGAAAAATCTGAAGGAATCTGTCAACAGGTTCCTTTCTTTATGTTAGAATACAGACAGGGGGTGCATATGGATAAACCTTATAAAGGAAGATTTCAAAAGTTTT
>CAJTDB010000005.1 GCA_910574965.1 Lachnospiraceae bacterium
CAAATCACTAAATATTACTAGATAGTAAAACAAAAAAGTTGACAAAAAAATAAGCCTATTACAAGGCTTAAAGGTACTTTTTTGATTACTGATGTGTCAAACACCCGCCCAAAGACCAAACAAAGTATAAAAAGAGCCACTTGAAAAACAAGCGGCTCTGGTGTATAATCTAATCAGAAAGGTTTATCGGACACGAAGTTCCGATCTGCCCTCAGTAAAATTTTAGCTAATTAAAGAAATAAGCGTCCAACTTTCTCCGGGTCGGGATGCTTATTTCTTTTTATGATTGTCTATGTAAGACAGAGCCGCAAAAATAACAAGCAATAATGTCAAAACTTCCATCACGCTCATGGGCACCACCCTCTTTCGTAAGACTGGAGGGCATCTATCAGGAAATCGCATCCTGCTTTCTGTTCAGTTATACATTCCCATTATAGCATAGATATAGATATTTCTCAATCAAAAAAGAGAAAATGAGCATATTCGTTTTAGGGTGATTTGTTTCAAGCATTTCAGCTTTTAAAACAGAAATAAGATACAAATAAACCGGACCTGTCAAAAATGGATATGTGATACATAAATCAATACAGTATGTAAAATTAATATCCAGGAAGGAGTTTATCATACTTGTAGAAATTTTTCCTTTAGGAATATTTGCAACAATGTACATATCAAAATCAATATTACATTATAAAAAAATGAAGTTATACAAGTTGATAAGAACTATTGGCTTATCAGTATACAGTAGGTTGCCCCCACATTATCTGATTAAGTTTATCTATAATGAGTATTTCATAATAGTAAAAAAGTCATTCTGTACATCAGAAAAAATGATATGGAGCATGATGAAGCTGGTGATGGAAATATGATATATGGTGGAGAAATAGAATTCTAAAACAAAAAAGTATAAAAAGAGCCACTTGAAAAACAAGCGGCTCTGGTGTATAATCGAATCAGAAAGGTTTATCGGACACGAAGTTCCGATTGCCCTCAGTTAAAATGTATATTAAAGAATAAGCATCCTAACTTTGCGAGGGTCAGGGATGCTTATTTCTTTTTATGATTGTCTATGTAAGACAGAGCCGCAAAAATAACAAGCAATAATGTTAAAACTTCCATCATGCTCACGGGCATCACCCTCTTTCGTAAGACTAGAGGGCATCTATCAGAAAATCGCATCCTGCTTTCTGCTCAGTTATACATTCCCATTATAACATGAATACACATACTTCTCAATTAAAAACAATCCAACAATTATACATTGACATCTGCACACGAAAATGCCGCGAGTCATTTGCAAAATAAAATCACAAGAAAGAAGGAAAGTATTATGCCTGTCATCGGGCACTGGTTCAGGTCACAATCCGTCCGTCCTCAATTCGCACAATCCGATCTGCCCTCTGGGCAATTTCGGGATTGTGGGTAATCATTACAATCGTCTGACAAAATTCTTTGCTGCTCATTTGCAGTAAGCCCATCACATCATCGCTTGTCTTGGAATCCAGATTCCCGGTGGGTTCATCGGCCAGAATAATTGCAGGCTTGGATGCCAGAGCGCGGGCGATGGCCACCCGCTGCTGCTGTCCGCCGGAGAGATGGTTGGGCAGGCTGTCTAGTTTTTCCTTCAGTCCCAGCAGTTCTATGACCTTCATAATAAATGTATGGTCTGGTTTTTGCCGGTCCAGAGAAAGCGGGAACACAATATTCTCCCATACGGTCAGAACAGGGATCAGATTATAGTTTTGAAAGACAAATCCAATCTGTTTCCGGCGAAAAATAGTCGCCTGTTCCCGGTCCAGCGCTGCAAGCTCCGTGCCGCCGATCTGAACGCTTCCTTCCGTGGGGGCATCAAGCCCGCCCAGCATATTCAGCAGGGTAGATTTCCCGCTTCCGGAGGTACCAATAATGGCGGTGAACTTTCCCTGTTCAATTTCCAAATCTACGCCGTCCAGGGCTCGGACCTGGGCATCGCCGACACCATAATATTTTTTGAGGCCGACAGCTTTTAAAATACTTTTCATACATGTGTCTCCTTTCTGTTGTCATTCCGTTATACGGAGCTGCTCTACAATACTGCCCTTGCGGAAACAACGCAGGGCCAGTATCGGTACAACAGCGGATACCAGCAGTAAAACCACGCAGGCTCCCAAAGCGGGAAGCAGTGTAAAATGAAACGTGAATTGCCACATGGAATCCACCAGGCTTTTTACCAGTGTCAGGTTCAGTGCTGCTGCCAGAACCAGTCCGAAAAGGCAGGCCCCTGCGGCGTAATAAACGCCTTCCCATACCATCATGCCTGTCAACTGCCGACGGGTCATGCCTACACTCTCCATGGCGGCAAACTCCTGCCGGCGGGTCAGAATCGTAGTGATGATGGTATTTATCAGATTCAGCACCCCGGCAAGACCGAAAATCAGTCCCACGAATCCGCCTACAAAGCGGATCATCTGTTGTGTTCCTTCGGAACTTTTCCGGGCGGACTGTGCCGAGAGGTAGTTCATACTGGGGTCTGTCGTTTTCATGTAGTCTTCCAGGAAAGCGGTCATTTCTGCCTCGTATTCGTCCTCTATGTTAAAAGAATATTTGTAAACCGTCGGTTGCTCATATAACTTCTCGTAAATATTAGCGGGAAGATACAAAAACAGGCCGTCTCCGCCGATTTCGTTAGGACCATTCACAGTAAAGCCGATTTCCTGATCGTCACCGTTGAGGGCGGCTTTTGCAAGTATGGGCAGTTCCATTATCGGCGTGCCGTTTTTATAGACGGTAATGATTTGCCCCACATCTGCCAAATCCAACATCGGCACAAAGGACATATCTCTGCGGTTTACGCCCACACCAACTAATATACCGTCTCCGGCGGCCATCTTCTCATAAAGAACATGAGGGTTTGTCTCCCCTTCTCTTAGGTCCATGCGGGCCAGAGCGTTTTCTGCCATACCATAGACGTTGCAGATCATGCGTCCATCATCGCCAAGACCATAATGATTGTAAACATGATCATAGCCAAAGGTAAGACCGCTGGAATCATTTCTGTAAGTCTCTCCTGTCAGCGAATGACCAAAGTCATAGGTAACATTGGTATCTTCTGCGGTGTTTTTGTAAACTACGGATCCGTCGGTGATGCCCGGCCGGGCAGCGATGTCTGCGATGGTCTTTGCTTTCAGTGCATCAGAGCGCCGGACAAATCCCTTGAAGTTGCTGGTGCTGGCCTCATTTACGACGGCGAAATCCGTGCGCATCATAAAAGCGGTTTCTTTTTCCACGTCCACGCTGTCCGCCGCCGTGCCCGCGCAGTTTAACAGCACGACACAAAGCGTCAGAGACAGCATAATAAATGCAGTCCTTTGCCGGTTTCGTCCCAGATTGGACCAGGCCAGCCGGGGAATACTGGTTCCTAGTGCGCTCTTTCGAGAGGCTCTTCGTCCTCCGCTGTTTTCCACATAGCGAAATGCATCAATGGGAGGTGTATTGGCGGCAATTCGAATTGGCTTGCGGGTACTGCAAAAGACGGTCAGTGCCGTCAGAGCTGCTGCTGTCAGGAAAAGTGCCGAAGAGGGAGAGACATCGGCAGCTAAATGTCTGTACTCGGTGACTACCATATTCATAATCAGAGGCAGAGCTGCCTTTCCGGTGAAAAAACCAACCAGCAGGCCCAGGGGAATTCCGATGCAGCTAAGCCAGAACGCCTGCTGGTTTATCAGTCTGCGAACCTGCTTTCGGCTCATGCCAATGGTCCGGTAAAGGCCAAAGCGGCGAATGTCCTGCATAACGGCAATGTCAAATACATTGTAAATTAAAAGATAGCCGCACAGCATGAACAGCGCGGCAAATACCACGGTTGCTGTGATCTGGAAAAAACTCGGCCGGGTATTTGTGACTTGATTTACAACGGCCGGCATGTAATTGGGGGCATTCATGTCGTCCGGCTCGCCTCCCAGGCCGAAGACCAATTCCCGAAGCTTTTTCTCCAGATTCAAGGTACTGCGGACCGTAAAATCAGACCAGTAAGTACCGGCCAATTCACGGTCCGCAGAAAAGGTATACCGGAAAATTTCCGGATGCTCTTCCCGAAAGGCGGTTCCGGCCCATAACACGCTCATCTGGCTGTTGAGAGCCTCGTACCAGCCGGAGACGATCATGGGGAGTGTATAATGTTGTCCATGAGCAGTAAACGCAATCATAATTTCCGCCCCGACTTCCGGCTCTATACCTAAGTCCCGCAGGGCAAGGTCAGATGCAACCACTTCATTGGCTGCGCTGGGAGTTCTGCCGTGGGTAGGAACGCAGAAAGTCAGTTCCGCCTGTATTTCATCCTCTATGTTAAATTCGATGTTGTGACGGGAAGCATTGGTGAGGAATGCCACAGGCATCCGAAGACCTGCCGTGTCAATGAAGTCTGCCTGATGCAGAGCCTCGAACTGTTCCTCCGTCATATATCGGAGATCGCCGTCAGATTGACTCATTTTCTGCATCTGTATGGTCAGTGTAAAAGATTCGGCTGTTCCGATTACAATGGTGGTGATGGCAGTAAAAAGCACTGCGGTCAACGCAATGGCCAGGACCGCGATCCAATTTCGTGCCCGGCTGGCGGCAAAGCTTCGCCGCGTCAGGGTTTTCAATATATCGTCCATGGAATTTCCTCCCGCATCTTTTTCTGACCGCAGTATACCAGCCGAATGTCACAATTATGGTACAAAAGTGTTACATTCCTGTACCTTTTATCTTCATTAAAAAGCAGCGCCCCGGCAAATACCGGAGCGCTGGCAATGGGGTTTACTGTACAATACGCCCGTCCTGCAGACGCACCACATAATCGGCCAGCTGGGCAAGCTCCAAGTTGTGAGTAATCATAATTAAGGTTTGGTGAAAGGTGTCTGTTGTCATTTTTAAAAGCCCTGCCACATTTTGGCTGGTCTTGGCGTCAAAGCTCCCTGTGGGTTCATCGGCTAAGATGATGGCGGGTCTGGCAATGAGTGCACGGGCTATGGCAGTGCATTGCTGTCCCCCGCCGGAGAGCATATAAGGGAAATCGTCCAGCTTCTCCTGCAGCCCCAGAAGGCCGGTGAGCTTTTCAAAGAAAATCATGTCCGGCCTGGAATTGTCCAGAGCCAGAGGAAACAGAATATTTTCCCGAACGGTCAGCTCCGGCACAAGGTTGCAGTCCTGAAAGACAAAGCCGATCTTCCGGCGGCGAAAGATGGTTAGTTCCTCCTCCTGCAGCCTGCCTAGATTCACGCCGTCGATGATCACAGTTCCTTCCGTGGGCTTATAAAGACCACCGATTAGATTCAAGAGCGTAGTTTTTCCGCTGCCGGAGGCTCCGATGACAGCGGTGAGCTTTCCTTTTTCAATGGAGAGACTGATCCCGTCTACAGCTCTGACCTGCCGGGGTCCGCTGCCGAAATATTTTTTCAAATTTTGAACGGTTACGATATCCATAAAACTCCTTGTTTAACGCAGCAGGAATACGGAAAATGTGGAACCTCTGCCCGTTTCTGATGTCAGGGTGATATAGCCCTTTTGCCTGGTAATAAGTCCCTGGGCCAAATACAGGCCCAGCCCCACGCCTTCTGCTGCAGCCGAAGACGGTGTCCTGTAAAAACGTTTGAATACGTCGTTGTAATGTTCGGTCGGGATTCCAATTCCGGTGTCGGTGATATCAATTCTGATGTAAAACTGCCAGGGACGGACGCTGACATAGACGGTTCCGCCCTCCGGCGTGTACTTTACGGCGTTGTCCAGAAGATTGCCAAGAGCCTCCGCTGTCCACTTGGGGTCATGACGAATCGTTTCCTGGCTGCTGCAGTTGATATCGATCTGGATCTGTTTTCGGTCTGCCATAGCCGCAATGCTGCTGACCGCCTGGGCGATCGTGTCGTAGAGACTGGCGTTTTCCATGTGTAGGACGAAGGTTCCGGTTTCTAAGCGGGACATTTTCATAAGAGACTGCATCAGAAAGTCCAGTTTGCTGACTTGCGCAGACAGGGTGGAGAGAAATTCTGTCCGCTTTTCCTCCGGAAGCTCATGCTGACGCAGGATGTCTGTAAAAATTCGGATATTGGCTATGGGGGTTTTAACCTGGTGAGAAATATCGCTGACCAGTTCCTGGATGGTCTGCTTGGTTTCCTCGCTCTGCCGCTGTCCTGACTGGGTCCGGTCATGGTATTGCAGAAGTTTTCCTTGTACCTTGGAGAGCTGGGAATCTTCATAAGGACGGTAATTCTCTGGTTCCTGGTCGTTTATCAGGGCGTCCAGAGTTTCGCAGACACTGTTGGCAAAATCAAATTCCCGCTGCTTCTGATGACGTTTCCACAAAAGGGTCAGAAGCAGAACTGCCAGTCCCAGACCAACAGCCGCGGCATGTAAAAGAGCAGCCGGCAGTTCCAGAAGGCCCAGCAGAATCAGCAGCAGTGCAGCCAGCGCCAGAAGGTGCGGCAGACATGCGGTGTGGTCCTGCTTCATGTCTGTGCTCCCGTCCAGACGTAGCCCATGCCTCGAATCGTCTGGATGTAGGTGTGTCCGGTGCCTTCGATCTTGGCGCGCAGGCGGTTCATAGTTACTGTGAGGGTATGGTCGTCAATAAAATTGCCGTCAGCGTCCCACAACTTTTCCAGCAAAAGCCGCCGCGTAACTACGTTCCCGGCGTTGGCGGTCAGAAGCCGCAGCAGTTTGTACTCGTTGGGAGTCAGGGTCACTTTTTCGCCGCCCCGGACAGCGGTCATGGTCTGAAAATCCAAGTACAGAAAACCATCGTCAAAACGATCGCCATGGATCTTGTGCTTCCTGCGGCGCAGAACCGCTTCCACGCGGCGCATTAAAATCTGGATGCTGAAAGGTTTTGTGATGTAGTCGTCTGCCCCCAGGTCGAAGCCGGCTAACTCATCTCGTTCCAGGTCGTTGGCGGTCAGAAAGATAACCGGCAGCTCCGGCAGGGACGTTTGGAGCTCCCGGCAGAGATCAAAGCCGCTTCCGTCGGGAAGGTTTACGTCCAGGACTGCCAGGTCAAATGAATCGTTTTCTAAAAACTGCCGGGCCTTTTGGCAGGTGTAGGCGGCGACAGAGAGATAACCGGCCTCATCCAATGCAAAACACAGTCCCGCGCTTAGTGCAAGGTCATCTTCCAAAACCAGGATTTTTGACATGGGAGTTCACCTCCGTTCTTGTAATGCTTTTAGAATTATATCTTATCGGGCGGGAATCTGGCAATAGATTCTGTGCCCGATTCTGGCAGCAGATAGAATATGAGCGGGTAATCAGGGACGTCATTTTTGTTTTTTTATGCAATAAAAGTTCATTGCATAAATAAATATTTTTACATAAAATTTGAACAAAAAACTTATTTTGAATAAATAGAATAAAAATATTGACAAAAAGACCGTTTGAATGTAT
Organism: Lachnospiraceae bacterium; assembly: GCA_910574965.1. Lineage (GTDB taxonomy): Bacteria > Bacillota > Clostridia > Lachnospirales > Lachnospiraceae > Hominiventricola. The sequence goes on from CAJTDB010000005.1 coordinate 7,393, forward strand.
AATATGACCTATAATACAGAGAAAAATAATTTATTACATAAACTTGGTGGGCAATGAAAAAAGAATTACATGGTTTAAACAATAAAAAAATTCAGGTAACGAACCGTTCGCTGGTGCTGGATATTATTATTCGGAAAGGGATTATTTCCAGAAAAGAGCTGGCGGATTTGACAGGGCTTGGGAAGCCGACGATTACCAACGTAGTAAATGAGCTGCTGGAATTTGACATTGTAGAAGAGCGGGAGAAGCCTAGAACAACGGGGCAGAGAAAGATTAAGGGGCTGGTTTTGAAAGGAGGGTCTATCCGGATCCTTTCTGCCAGATGGATCCGAACCCGCTTTAAAGCGGCTGTCTTTACACTGTCCGGAGAGATGATCGATCTGGAGGAGTGCGAGGTATTTGCGGAAGAAGAGATCTGGTGTACGACCCAGAGGATACTGGGGACGATTGACAGACTGCTGTCCAGACATGACAAGAAAGAGATTCTTGAAATGTGTGTGGGCGTTCCGGGGCCGTATCTAAGGGCTCCCGGTCTGAATAAAGCGATTGTTAATGGTTATGACAAGCTTCAGACCATTGACATCCAGAAGTTTTTTGAGTCGCAGTATGATTTTCCGGTTATAACGGAACACGATGCGCATCTCTCGGCTTTCTGTGAGTGGGAAAGCCTGGACATGGAACAGCAGAACGACTGCCGGTGTATGCTGGCCCTGCAGTCCGTAGGGATTGGAATCGGAGCCGGTATTATCTTGAACGGCAAAATCTTGGAAGGGGCTTTTGGAATTGCCGGAGAGATCGGTCAGCTTGGAATCTACTTTAACGGGCCGAAGAATCGATACGGGGAGAGAGGAACTCTGGAATATTATGCGTCCTCTGCCAGTGTGAAACGTTATATCGGTGAAAGAATGTGCGACTTTCCGGAGAGCAGCGTGAATGAAGAGAGCGCTTATGAAGAAATTGTGAGTGCCTATTATGCGGGGGATTCACTGGCGGTGTGGGCATTTGACATTCTGGCGTGGAGACTTGCCTATGGGCTGCTTGGTACGATTTTTGTCATTAATCCGGACGAGATCATTATCGGCCCGGATTATCCGGTTTCGGACCGCTTTATTGGGAAGATTAAGTCGGCATTGGACGGGATGCTCAACAAGGAGATCGGGGATAAAATCAAGATTCGTTACTCTTCCGCAAAAGAAGACACGACATTAATGGGCGGATATTATTTTACTCTGGAACATCTGATTCATGAGAAAGTCCTTTATAAAAGGATCAAGGAGATCCTGGGGGTAAAGGAAGACTAAACTGGTGCAGCATTAAAATTAATATAAAAATGGGAGGTATCACAATGAGAAAAAAACTTTTATGTACCATGCTGTGTGTAACGATGCTGGCTTCCGCGCTGACAGGATGCGGTTCTTCGGAAGCTCCGAAAGAGGATGCGCCTGTGACAGAAGGGGGTACAGAGGCAGGCGGGGATGCCTCTAAGGAAGAAGTGACGCTTACCTTTTGGGGATGGGAAGCGAGCAAGATGGAAGGCGAGGCCATCCAAAGAGGCATTGATGCTTTCGAGGATCTGCATCCGGAGATTCATGTGGACTTTATGACAGTTCCCAGTGCGGATTTCCACACCAAACTGAAAACGGCGCTTGCTTCGGGGGACGGGCCGGATGTCTTTTACCTGGATGCCATGTACTGCAAAGATTTTGTGAAGGCGGGGCTTTTGATGGATCTGACCGAGCCTGCTGCAGAGGTGCTGGGGGATATGACCAGAGCATCCAGGGAAAAGGTCAGTATTCCGGATGAAAACGGGGAAGAACATATGTACGGCATCGATATCTGCAACGTAGGTCCTGTGATCTTCTACAACAAGGATCTGTTTGAAGCAGCAGGCGTCGAGCCGATGCCGACGAGGATGGAAGACCGCTGGACGTGGGACGAGTTTGTGGAAAATATGAAAAAGCTGACAGTGACAGACGATTCCGGCAATACGGTTCAGTATGGTACGACCAACTGGCAGGAGCAGTATTCCTTGTATGTGCTTCAGTATATGCTGGAACTAAACGGGGCAAACTGGTATAACGAAGATATGACGGCAGCTCAGAACGTGAACAGCCCGGAAGCGAGAGAGGTTCTAGAGTCCATCAAGGCACTGCGGGAGCAGGGGATCGCACCGGATCCCAACGCAGCCGGCAGCGATACGGGCAATTCACCGACTTCTATGTTCCTGACCGGAAAGGTTGCAACGATTGCCATCGGTTCCTATGCACTGCAGGAGCTGGCAGCTTCAGACATTAATCTCGGCGTGGGCCTGTTCCCGACCTTTGGGAAGGATGATGCAGATGCCATGATCGTTTCTGCAGATATGAAAGCCATTAACAAAGAGACGGAACATCCGGAAGAGGCGCTCCTTCTGGCTACGTACATGAGTTCGGTAGATTTTGGAATCCCGATTTATAAGACGGGTCTGTGGATGCCCTCCAGAACGACCATGTATGAAGCGGACAACCTGGAACTCTGGTTTGATCGGGAGATATATCCGGAAGGCTGGGAGAACTTGCTGGACGTATTCCAGAACGCGAAAAACAAGCCTACAGATAAGCTTAGCAATACCATGGCCGTCAATGCGGCGGTGGATGAAGAACTGCAGGCATTCTATTATACCGGTCAGGATGTCGAAACGACGCTGCAGAATATAGAAGACCGGATCAATGCGGTGCTGAAATAGCACGGCAAAGACGGCGGCATAAGCAGAAAGAGAGGCAGCCGGAATACAAAGTCCGGGCTGCCTCATTTTCATAAAGGGGTATGTATGAAGACGAAAAAAAGAAATAAAGATGCACTGTGGGCAGTTCTGTTTCTTGCTCCCGCGGTGATCGGCTTATGTACATTTACATTGTATCCGCTGCTGGATTCTCTTTTTATCAGCTTTCACCAATGGGATCTGTTTGGCGATATGAAGTTTATCGGATTTCAGAATTATGTAGATTTCTTTCAGGATGCTACGGGAAGAAAAGTATTTATCAATACCGTCGTTTTTACCCTGATAGCGGTGCCGATTCAACTGGTCATGGCGTTCTTTTTAGCGGTGGCGCTGAACCAGAAGATCAGAGGAGTGCGTTTTTTCCGCGGCGCATATTTTATGCCGGCCATCGCATCCATGGTGTCCGTTTCCATTGTGTGGCAGTGGCTGTTTAATACGGACTTCGGCATGGTCAACTATGTGATCGAATTGCTGGGCGGTGCAAAGCTGAACTGGCTCACCAATCCGAATCTTTCTCTTTGGACCATCATTATCGTAAGCTGCTGGAAAGGACTTGGATACAACATGGTGATCTTCCTGGCGGGGCTGCAGGGGATACCGGCGACTTATTATGAAGCGGCAGAGCTGGATGGGTGCACGGGGCTGGCGCGCCTGGCCCGAATCACATTCCCGCTTTTGAAGCCGACGACACTTTATGTGAGCATTACATGTGTAATTAATTCCATGCAGGTATTTGACCAGGTCATGATTATTACAGGAGGCGGCCCGGCAAGGTCCTCCTCGGTGCTGGTCCAGTATATTTATGAAAATGCATTTGATTATTATAACATGGGATACGCCAGCGCGCTTGGCTGGATCTTGGCAATCTTTATCTTTGTGCTGGCGGCAGTTCAGTTCCGGTTTATGGGCAGCGATGATTACAGTGTGGAATGAGCCTTCATGGAGAACTTGAAAATGGGGAAAAAACGAAAAGAATTTTTGGTAAAGTTAATATCGGTCCTTGTGCTGACGGCCGGTGCGCTGGTCGTGCTGGTGCCGTTTATCTGGATGTTTTCTACGTCCTTTAAAACGTTGTCAGATGTATTTCAGTATCCGCCGAAATTTTTCGGAGAAATATTTTACTGGCAGAATTATGTGAATGTATTTGAGACGATCGATTTTATCGGGATGTTTAAAAATACGCTGATTGTTACAGTAGCTGTGGCAGCCGGACAGCTGGTCACTTCAACGATGGCGGGTTTTGCGTTTACGTATCTGAATTTCAGAGGAAGAGACACTATTTTCAAAATCTTTCTTTTTGCAGTGATGGTGCCCTTCTATGTGATGCTGATTCCGACTTTTTCACTGATGCGGGATCTGAAGCTGACCAATACATTATGGTCGCTGATTCTGCCCTGTGTGGTATCTCCTTTTGGAATCTTTATGATGCGTCAGAGTTATCTGAGCATCCCAAGATCTCTGGGAGAAGCGGCAGCCATCGACGGGTGTTCGCCGTGGAAAATTTTTACCAGGATCTACCTTCCGCTTTCGAAACCGGCGATGACAACACTGGTGATTTTTACGTTTATGAGTACCTGGAATGATTTTATTCGGCCCTTGATTTTTTTGACCAGCAATAAAAATATGACGCTTACTCTGGGTCTGTACAATCTGGTCGGAAGTTATGCGACGGACTGGGGGCTTTTGATGGCGGCGGTGATTATGAGTCTGCTTCCGATACTGATTCTCTACCTGTGCCTGCAGGATTTCTTTGTGGAAGGAATCGCAGTCACCGGACTGAAGGGCTGACGGGGGCGCAGTAAGAAAGGAGCGTTTTGCATGAATTTACAGGAGAAAATAACAGAAAGTACAAAGAAGATCTTTCAGGCGGCCAAGATCGCGGATCAGGACCAGACACGGCCTGCGTATCATTTCCATTCCCCTGGGCAGTGGATGGATGATCCTAACGGGGTGATCTATTATAAAGGATACTATCACATGATGTACAGCCTGAACCCGGATACGGACAGGCATCGGGCGGGTATGGTATATAAGACGGGTTCTTCTCTCTGGAAGACTTCGGAACCGGACTGGACCGGCGGTATTACGGTGTGGGGACATGCGCGCAGCAGGGATCTGATTCACTGGGAGCATATGCCTGTAGCGCTGTATCCGGATACGGACCATGGAGAGTATTATATATGGTTTGGATGCACGGCCATCAATGACGAAGGGGTTCCGGTAGCCATTTATACAAGTATCGGTTATGAAGACCGGAATCCGACAGATTCGGCTGTACAGTTTATCGCCTTTGGGGAAGACGATGATCTGGTAAGGTGGAGGCCGGGGACCGAGGTGAATCCGATTATGACAGAGGCGCTTCATCAGGGGAAAAAGATCTGGGAGTGGAGGGATCCGTTTTTGTTCCGGCAGAACGGAAAGGCATACCTTCTGCTGGGCGGCAAAGAAGATCAGGAGCAGGGCGGAAAGGCGGCAGTCCTTTTGTACGAGGCAGAGGACAAAGCATTTGCAAAATGGAACTATAAAGGAGTGCTGTTCCGTTATCCCAATCAGAAACTTAGAAGCTGCGAGTGTCCGAATATTGTCCAACTGGGGGAAAAATGGGTGATCTTTGTGTCGCCTCACGGACCGGTGGAATATTTTGTGGGGGATCTGGATGCCGAAAACTGCAGCTTCACCTGGGAAAAGCATGGCTTTGTGGACTGCAGCGCACATTTTTATGCCACAAACGTCATCACAGATGACAGGGGACGGAAACTTTTATGGGGAGCGGTGGAAGGTTTTCAAAATACGTCCGGATGGAATGGAATCAACTCGCTTCCAAGGGAGATTTCTCTGGACGAAAACGGACGTCTGGTGCAGCGGATTCCGGAGGAGCTGCATGAACTGAGAGGGAGAACAAATGTTCTTGATTCGGATCATCGGTCTGCGAAGGCGGCATCTGCAGCCCTTGAACTGATCGTGAACTTCCGGGCGGGAGAACACGGCGTACTTCGGCTGGGGGATGCAGAGATTGAAATCTGTGCCGATCTGCTTGTGGCAGAGGACACCAATATTCGCCTGGAAGACAGGCCGGAACATACGCTGCATATTTTCCTGGACCGCAGTATGATGGAAATCTTTATCGATGAAAAAGACTGCTTTACGGCCATGGTTCCTCCGATGACCGGAGAATGCGAAGTGGCTGTCTCCGGCGGGGATATCCAGGTGCAGTTCTGGGAGCTGAATGTAAACGATCTGTTTTCTGCATATGAACCGGATTGAAGGAAAAGGAGAGATATGGACAGACAGTATGTGATCGGGGTTGATTTTGGCTCCGACAGTGCAAGAGCCATCGTTGTGGATGCCTGTTCGGCTGAGGTTCTGGCGGAGGCTTCGATGCTGTATCCGCGCTGGGAGAAGAGAAAATACTGTGACAGTGAGTGCTCTCAGTACCGGCAGCACCCCAAGGATTATCTGGAAGTGCTGGAAGGGGTGCTGAAAGAGGTGCTGGACCAGGCGGGATCTTCCGGGAGGGAGAAGATCGCAGGCATCGCCGTGGATACGACTGGTTCTACCGTGTGCCCGGTGGACGAAGAAGGCACGCCGCTGGCTATGCTGGATGCCTTTTTGGAGGAGCCGGATGCTATGTTTCATATGTGGAAGGATCATACGGCTGTGAAAGAGGCGAGAGAGCTTAACGAGCATTTTTCGAAGGGCGGGACTGATTATACGCAGTTTCAGGGGGAATACTCGGCGGAATGGTTCTGGGCCAAGATTCTGCATACGGTTCGCAAAAATCCGGCCGTAAAAGCGGCTGCATATACATGGGTGGAGCATACGGACTGGATTGCAGGAGTGCTTGCAGGAAGGACCCGGCCGGAAGAGATCGTGCACTGTGCCTGCGCGGCAGGGCATAAAGCTTTGTGGAACAGCCGCTTTGGGGGACTGCCTGCGAGGGACTGTTTGAGCGGAGCGGATCCTTATCTGGGACTTATACACGACCGGTATTCCCAGCAGCCGAAAAATGCGGGGGAACGAATCGGGATGCTTTCTCCAAAGTGGGCGTCGAAACTTGGGCTTTCAGAACAGGTGTCGGTGGCTGTCGGTTCTTTTGACGCCCATGCGGGGGCGGTTGGAGTGGGGATCTCCGAGCGCACGCTGGTCAAGGTGGCAGGTACTTCCACGGTAGACATGATGATTATGAAGCCGGAGGACATCAAAGGCAAAAATATCAGTGTCTGCTGCGGAATGGCGGAAAATTCTATCGTTCCCGGATTTTACGGCTGTGAAGCAGGACAGAGCGCATTTGGGGATACGTATGTATGGTATAAAAGGATATTGATGTGGCCTCTGGAACATATGTACATACCGGAGGAGATCCTGCCGGCGCAGATGAGGACCGGACTGCAGGAATATATGGCTGCCCGCATGATCTGTGAGCTTGAAAAGGCGGCTCAGGAAGAAGGCGGCGATGAAAAGCTGACCGCGCTGGACTGGTTTAACGGGCGCAGATATCCGTGCCTGAACGAGACGGTAAAAAGTTCCATAAGCGGGCTGTCGCTGGGGACGGCTGCACCGGATATTTACCGTGCACTGGTGAAGGGCACTATATTTGGGAGCAGACATATCTATGATTCCCTGGTGGAAGCGGGGGCTCAGATTGACCGGGTGATCTGCGTAGGAGGCGTGGCGCAAAAATCCAGATATATCATGCAGATGCTGTCGGATGTGCTGGATGTTCCGATCATGGTATCCAAGGAAAAACAAAGCTGCGCCAGAGGCGCGTGCGTCTTTGCGGCGGTGGGGGCCGGGCTTTTTCCCGATGTGCAGGCGGCTCAGCGCGCATTATGCGAGACATATGAACCGACCTTTTATCCGAGGAAGGATATGCATGAGAAATATCAGGAAGAGTATGCGGAATATCTGGAACTGGGGGAATATACAGAAGGGCGTAGGGGGTGAAAAAATGCGTCTCCCGGCTTGGGCCGGGGGGCGCGTTCTTTTTGTGCGCAATATGACACACTTTATCATCCTTTTGCTGCCTGGTGGAATGATAGCATAAGCAATTTTGAATTACAACATGAGTAATCTTTTTTTATAAGATTTATTCATATGCACCTATGTCCATATTTTAACATAAAGAAAGGAATCTTCTGTCAGGCACATAATTATTTATTTTTTGATGCTGTTAGTTCAACAAACATTTAATTTACTGGACAATTCATTTAGAGAATACACATTTCCCCTTCCATCCTCCAATATATATTTCTCTTGATTTTCGCTTTTGTCAAAAAAGAGAATCAGTTCAGAAAAATTAGAAATCATAATGCCATCCAAAACACGATTGCGCCAGAATATACCCGCTTTATTTATTACAACGAGACTCTGTCTATACAAAATATCATCGATTGGCGGATATTGCAAGTTGCCCACATAAAATTCAATGAGGCTTTCTCCTAATTCTGCGTTGACAATCTGCCCATTTGTATCTGCGCAGAAGTTGTATAAACTGGCTTTGATTGACGGGAACCATTTTTCTTCCCAATATTTTCTTAATTTCCGCACCTCTTCTTTTTTGTTTTTATCTGAAATATAAATGTCCATAGTAAATAGTCCTCCAATCCCGATTTGTGCTGGCTCCATTATATGCTGTCCTATTGAGCTTCCCCAGTGATGATTTTCGCAGATTGAAAATTTGCGAAAATCATCTGCTGTCAGCAGGACGCCCCCGGCAGGGCGCAATGCATCACTTTCCTAAGTGGTGCATTGCGCCCTGCCGTTGTTGTCTAATCAGATGTTTTTGACGAGGAGCAGATGCAGATTTTGGCGAGGATGAGAGATTGAACGCTAATCAAAGTTTGCGCGGCATCGTCATCATATTGCCGGAGGAGATCGGTTAATTCATTAAATAGCTCAAACAAATGTTCGAGCTGTTGTTCGCCCATGATTGCCTGAGCCATCGGCGTGAGATCGTCCGGGGCAATGTCGAAAATTTGTGAAATGAGGGCTTTTGCGCGGGCCTCCTCCGCGGCTTCGATGCGCGCCTGCGCTGTTATTGCATGATAAGCATCTTCGAAAGAAATATGCGGGTGGTTGCGTTGGTAGGTGACAATTTGCTTTAATTCTTCGATCTGTTCGACCGTGAAAAGCTCCCGATCCTTGATCTGGCCTTCAGCGCGATACAGGGCGCGAAGTTTGCGGAGTCCGGTGTTGGTGATTCCTAAAGTTGCCATAGTTGCGGCTGTTGATATGTAATCTGACATTGTTTTTTTCCTCCCTTTTGATGAAATAAACTTTTGCCCATATACAAGCAAAAACAACATCTAATAAGCTTATGGGCTATACTATAACACGAGCGTGTGAGCCTGTCAAGTGCTTTTTGCCCCTTGGCAAAATAAAATACCCCAATACAAGCATGATTCATTACAGCTCTTTCGAAAGAAAGATTCTATAACTGATTTTTTAAAAACCTTAATATGGAATGCATCAAAGCGCCAAAGGCAGACAGCAGAGCGAATACCAGAACTAGGTATGGAATTTACGGCTGACGAAGAGAATACCACTGTACGAAACTCCAAAAATGAGTTAAAATAAAGTATAACCGTATACCAAAATTCATAAAGGAGCAATGAAATATGTTAGAAGAACTGAAACAGAAAGTATTTGAAGCCAATATGCTGCTTCCTAAGTACGGGCTTGTGACCTTTACGTGGGGAAATGTCAGCGCCATTGACCGGGAGAGCGGATTGTTCATCATTAAGCCCAGCGGTGTGGATTATGAGAAGATGACGGCGGAAGATATGGTCGTCATGGATCTGAAGGGCAATAAGGTGGAAGGGCGTTATAAGCCGTCCTCTGATACGCCTACGCATCTGGAACTCTATAAGGCGTTTCCGGAGATGGGCGGTATTGTGCACACCCATTCTTCTTATGCTACAAGCTGGGCGCAGGCGGGAAGAAGCATTCCCTGCTATGGAACGACCCATGCAGACTATATATATGGAGAGATTCCCTGTGTTCGCTGTCTGACAAAAGAAGAGATCGAAGGTGCCTATGAGGAAAATACCGGGCATTTGATCGTAAATTCCTTCCGGGAAATGGGAAAGGATGTAATGGCAGTTCCGGCGGTCCTTTGTAAAAATCATGGTCCCTTTGCATGGGGCAAAGACGCACATGAAGCCGTTCATAATGCGGTGGTTCTGGAAGAAGTGGCAAAGATGGCATATCGGGCGGAGACGATCAACGCGCGTATTCAGCCGGCACCTCAGGAGCTGCAGGACAAGCATTATTACCGGAAACACGGTGCCAATGCATACTACGGACAGTAATTATAAAGAATACATTCAGAAGAGATAGAAAACAGCAAAAGGACTACTGCAAATAAATCTGCAGCGGTCCTTTTTTTACACATAAAAAAGAGAAAATATATAGTAGAATAAAAAAACTAAATACAAAGAAACAGATTGACAATTTCGAGAAAATGCGATATTCTTAATGTGAAACAAGGGTAAAAAGTTTATTGTATAAACTAATAGACCTGATTCGGCAAAACCCAGAACCAGAAAACCGGCATAAGTCTTTGGGGGAGCTTAAGAGGGCTTTCGAAGGCGGATGCGGGACTATAACAGCATCAGCATTAGAAAGCCCGGAAGGATTTTCGGACTCGAAGGAGGCGGAAAATCCTTCCGTATGAGAGGGCTTTCGAAGGCGGATGCGGGACTATAATAGGAGGACTGTTACTTATGGAGGAAATGAAAAAACGGTATCTGGAGCGAATGAGCGCCCAGATCCGCAAAACGGCGCTTGAAACGATCCAGACGGCAGGGTCCGGGCACATTGGAGGATCATTTTCCATTGCGGAGATTCTTTCGGTGCTCTATTTTGACAAGATGCAGGTTGATCCGGCGGATCCGAAGCGGGAGAACAGAGACCGCTTTGTTATTTCTAAAGGACACTGTTCGCCGGCAGTATATACGACGCTGGCGCTGAGAGGATTCTTTCCGGCGGAGCATCTGAAAACATTCCGTGAGATCACCAGCGATCTGTCCGGGCATGTAGAGATGCATGTACCTGGAGTGGATATGTCCACAGGCTCCCTTGGGCAAGGACTGTCGGTAGCGCTCGGTATGGCATTGTACGGGAAATGCAAAGGGTACCAGAACCATGTGTATTGTGTCCTTGGAGACGGAGAGATCCAGGAAGGACAGGTATGGGAAGCGGCAATGGCAGCAGGATTTTACAAAGCGGATAATCTGATTGCGGTTGTTGACAACAATAAACTCCAGTTGGACGGAGCGCTGGATGAAGTCATGTCGCCCTACCCCATCGGCGATAAATTCAAAGCGTTCGGATGGAAAGTCTTAGAAGCGGACGGACACGATGTCGAACAGCTCTCGGCTGCCTTTGATCTGGCAAAAAAATCAAAAGGACAGCCGGTTATGATCGTGGCAGATACCGTCAAAGGAAAAGGTGTTTCCGTGTTCGAAAACCAGGTTCGTTTCCATGGAGGGCATCCGACAAAAGAAGAGTTTGAAACGGCTTACAGAGAGCTGAATGAGCAGCTTGCAGGACTGGAGGGGCAGAGATAAGATGGGAGAGAAAATATCGACAAGAGAAGCATATGGAAGAGCGCTGGAGGAGTTTGGGGCAGACGAGAAAATCTATGTGTTTGATTCCGACCTGAAAAGCTGCACGATGACCGCGTATTTTGCAGAGAAATATCCGTCGCGCTTTTTCAATATGGGGATAGCAGAGGCGAATATGGTAGATGTGGCAGCAGGAATGGCTTCCTGCGGAGCGACGGCGCTCGTACATACGTTCGCAATGTTTGCGGCAGGAAGGGTCTATGACCAGGTCCGCAACAGTGTGGCTTATCCCGGACTGAATGTGAAAGTAGTCGGAAGCCATGCGGGACTGACGGTGGGAGAAGACGGAGCGACGCATCAGTGCATTGAAGATATCGGCCTGATGCGCACGATGCCTGGAATGACCGTTGTTGTTCCGTGCGACGGACATGAAACCCGATTGGCAGTGAAGGCGGTCTTAGAGTACAAAGGGCCCTGCTATGTGCGGACTGGCCGCTGTGCGCTGGATAACGTGACGGACCGGTTTGCAGATTATCAATTTGAACTGGGAAAAGGAATCCGTCTGACAAACGGAAAGGATGTGACGATTATCGCCTGCGGGCTTATGGTGCAGGAGTCTTTGAAGGCGGCAAAACTTTTAGAGGCAGAGGGGATCCATGCACGCGTGATCGATATGCATACGATTAAACCCATTGACCGGGAGCTGATCCTGGCGGCAGCAGAGGAGACCGGTGCGATTGTCACGGCAGAAGAACATAATGTAATCGGCGGTCTTGGGGGCGCGGTTGCCGAGGTGCTCAGTACGGCCCGTCCGACTCCCCTGGAGATCGTAGGGGTGAAAGACTGCTTTGGCCACTCCGGCCATCCGGAGGAACTGCTTCGCCACTTTGGGCTTGCGCCTGAAGATGTGGCAGCGGCGGCAAAAAGAGCTATGGCAAGAAAATAACCAATACATTCTATTTCAGACATACACTGACGCGTAAAGGCCATGTCTGTGGTCTGCGTGAAAGCAGATAGAAACCCTGGGCGTCCGTTACAGGAGAACGAACAAATGTTCGGTCTAGATGGATGCCCAGGGCTTTTTGGCTGGTGCACGCTGGATGAAAGAGCAGGAATCATAGGTATTCTGGCATCTCTTTTGACGGGCGTTCTTCTCCTTCAATGGCTTCCCGGATATAATCCATAAGCGTATTTTCCTGGAATCTCTGTTCAAGCACCATATAATAGCCGCCCAGTAAAATAGTATCATCCTCCAGAGTGGAAAAACGGATAGTCAGACTTTCCAGAATAAACGGATGAACGAAATTTTTCAGCGACTGTTTGACCTTGTCCAGAAAGGGACCGTGGTTCGGATAATCTTCTCCTAAGATGATGCAGTCCGGATTGATGAGATAAATCAGGCTGGAAAGTCCGTATCCGAGCATCCAGGCCAGTTTTTCCATGGCATAGACAGCCAGAGGGTCTTTGCCCTTATATGCCTGTACGATCTCCGCGTAGGTACTGGATTCCTGGAGGCTGGTGTTTGGGAACTCAAAGAGGCGTTCCTGCATGTAGCGAATGGCACTGTCGGTACCGGAGTAATATTCGTAGATGCCGTTGCTTGCGCCGATGGTTCGGCAGGCATTGAAGTTGACTCCCATATGTCCGATTTCACCGGCAATTCCGATCTGTCCCCGGACCATTCGGCCTTCAATGACGATGCCTGCGCCGACGCCCAGCCCGATGGAGCGGAGTGTAGCCAGGCTGGAGATGGGACTGTCGTGGGCTTTTTCAAGAGCTTTCCATTCGGCATAGGCGGCAAGCCGTGCGTCGTGCTCGGACAAGACGGGGATCCGAAGTGCCTCCTCCAGCATATGGGGAATGTTGATAAGACTCAGTTGTTCAAAGCCGGTTACGAGGGCGATATCGTGATTCCGGCGAAGATACGGCCCCGGCATACCGACACAGATTCCAAAGATATTTTTTGGAGGAATCCCGTCGATCAGCTTTTGGATATCTTGAAGGAGCTGCTGATAAATGCGGTGTACGTCTTCCCGGACCGAGATTTTTCTGCGGCTGCAGGAGACGGGTATGCCGCTTAAGGTATACAAGCAGATCCGGCAGTCCTTTCGATTGATGCTTACAGAGACTGTATACATGTTTTCCGAGCGAAAGTGCAGAAGTTCTCCGCGTTTGACGGTCTTGCCGTCGTTGTTGGATGTGATGATTCCAATGTCCAGAAATTCATTGATGATATTTGTGATGGTTGTTTTGTGAAGTCCCGTTTTGGCTGCCAGCTCGTGTCTTGTCATGTGGCTGTTTTCCATGAGGATTTTTAGAACAAGACATCGGTTGACCTTTTGCATTTCGTTGCTGTTGATTCCAAGTTTCATTTCCTGTTCCCTTTTGTAAGTGTCTAAAATGATGCCGGATCTTTAGCCGTTCGCATTTGCCGGCGCGTTCTATAATGCATCTTGTCTTATATTTCTCATTTTGTCAATATGTTTTTGCGGAGAAAATAAAGCCGGGCTGCGAAGTGAAATGAAACTGGAAATAATTCAAAATGAAGTGCAAAAAGACAAAATAGACAAAAACAAGGTGTATTTTTCGAAGAATAGAATATAAATATGTAAAAAATACACAAAATAAAATGGAATATTTACTCCAAAAATACATGATGCTACAATAAAATCAACAAAGGGATGTCAGAAAGTGAAGCGTAGAAAATGAAAAATATGAAGGATATTTTGGTTAAAATACGTTTTTTGATCCCGTCGCTTCCAAGAGCGGAGAAAGCTATCGCAGAGGCATTAGCAGAGCATCCGGAAGCAATTACTTATATGACATTATCAGAAATATCAAAAGAGTCCGGAAGCAGCGAGGCTTCTGTTATCCGGTTCTGCAAGAGAATGGGATTCGGCGGGTATTCGGCACTGCAGCAGGCCATTGCAGAGGCTATGGAGGGAGCGGACGAAACACATGCAGAGGAACTTCAGGTCTCTCATGAAGACAGCATGTATGAGATTATACAGAAAGTCTACCAGAGCAATGTACAGACACTGACGGATACGATGGTCCTGGTCAGCGAACAGTGCGAACGGGCGCTGGAGGCGCTTCTTGCTGCTAAGTCCATCCATTTCTTTGGGGCCGGAGATGCTTACGCGGTCTGCCAGCTTGCATATATGAAATTCAAAAGACTGGGGATTCCGTGCTCTGCAGAAGGGGACATTATGCTTCAGATGATTACAGCCAGCAATATGTCCCAGGGGGATGTGGCCATTGCCATCTCCTATGACGGAAGGTCCAAGAATGTGGTGGAAGCCCTTCGGATTGCCAAGCAGATGGGAGCTACAACGATCAGTATCACAAAAAAGAACAAAACTCCGCTGCTCCGGTATACGGATATTAAGCTGTTTATTGCAGTCAACGATTTGTCCTTTGACCGGGAGAAGGTGACCAGGCGGGTGGCGGATCAGTTTATCATAGATGCTCTGTATATGGGGTATGTGATGCGCTCCGGAAGAAATTACAAAGAGCAGTTAAAGAAAACACAGATTGCCATTGACGGAAATAAAATCTAGAAGCGGCCACGTGCAGAAACGCTTTCTGGAGGAAACGGGGGAGAAGACGATGGGGAAACTGGCGCCGTCTATGTTAGAAGCGGATATGCGCTTTCTGGACGAAGAACTGAAACGGATGGAGCGGGCAGGTGCAGACTATGTACACATTGATGTGATGGATGGTGCCTTTGTGCCGAATCTTGCCTTTGGTATGCGGGAAATCAAAAGCATCCGCTCGTCCTCCTCGATGGTCTTTGATGTACATATGATGGTACAGGAACCGGTTCGGTTCGTAAAGAGGATGAAGGAAGCAGGAGCGGATGTGATTACCGTTCACTATGAGGCATGTACGGATTTGGCAAAGACCATCCGGGCCATCCGGGAACTGGGAGTGCGGGCAGGCGTGGCCCTGAATCCGGACACGGGCTTAGGAGTGCTTCAAGACGAAATCTTAAAACAAGTAGACGTGGTACAGCTTATGACCGCGCAGCCGGGATTAGAGGGCCAGCGCTTTCTTCCTGGGTCCCTTCAGAAGATACAGGCGCTGAGAAAACGGATGGAAGAGCTGGGCCTTGTATGCGAGATCGAAGTGGATGGGAAGATTGATATGGAAAATGTGCAGGAAGCAGTACGAGCAGGCGCTTCTGTGATCGTATCCGGGAAAGCGCTTTTTCAGGGGGATTTGGAAAACAACATACAAAAAATGAAACGGCTGATCGAAGAAGCGCTTTCGGAAGGAGGATCGTAATTATGAAATATCTCATTGGCGTAGACTTGGGGACCAGTGCAACAAAGACGATCATCATGGATCAGGAGGGACGGATTGCAGCCTCTGCCAGCAGATCCTATCCGCTCTATGAGCCGGCGAACGGCTGGGCAGAACAGGATCCTCACGACTGGAGAGATGCGGTCATGGCCACCATTCGGGAGGTTGTGTGCAAAGCGGGAGTTCCCGCAGAGGATGTGGCCGGTATCGGACTGTCCGGACAGATGCATGGCCTGGTGATGCTGGACGAAGACGCGCAGGTGCTCTCCCGCTCGATTATCTGGTGTGATGCCAGGGCAAAGAAACAGGAAGATGAAATGTTTCGGATACTGCCGGCAGAAGCCTGGATGGAGCATACAGGCAATCCTCCGCTGGCAGGCTGGACGGCTGCCAAGCTTTTATGGGTCAGAGAAAACCGGCCTGATCTGTATGCGAAGTGCCGGCACATTCTGCTTCCGAAAGATTATGTCCGCTATGAACTGACCGGCGTATTTGCTACAGATGTATCCGATGCATCGGGGATGCAGATGCTCGACGTGAAGAACCGGTGCTGGTCCAAAGAGGTGCTGAAAAAGCTGGATGTAGATGAAGAAATGCTGGCAAAGGTATACGAAAGTGCGGATATTACCGGATACCTTCGTCCAAAGATCGCAGCGGAGCTTGGACTTACGACCCGAACGGCAGTAGCGGCCGGCGGCAGCGATAATGCCTGTGCTGCTCTTGGGACCGGCGTTGTGCAGGAAGGGCAGGCATTTACCACCATAGGCACTTCGGCGGTGGTCTATACACATCTGGACCATTATACGCAGATTCCGGGCGGCGGACTTCATATGTGCTGCTGTGCGGTGCCCGGCTGCTGGCACACGATGGGGGGGCCTCAGTCGGCGGGACTGTCTGTGGAGTGGTTTAAAAACGGATTCTGCCAGGACTTGACGGCGCAGGCAAAGGCAGAAGGGCGCAGCTTCTATGATCTGATGAATGAACTGGCGGAGAAAATACCGGTCGGAAGCGACAAGCTGATCTACCTTCCGTTCTTGATGGGAGAACGTACGCCGCATTTGCAGGCGGATTATCGCGGGGCATTTCTCGGACTCAATACTGTGCATACAAAGGCTCATATGCTTCGGGCTATTATGGAAGGCATCGTATACTGCCTGGCGGACTGCAATGAGCTTCTGAGAGATCAGGGGGTGCGTGTCCGGACGATGCGTGTGTGCGGAGGCGGGAGCAGAAGCCCTCTCTGGAGAAGAATGATGGCAGATCTCTATGAATGCGATGTGCGCACACTTTGTCAGGAAGAGGGCCCGGCTTATGGCGGAGCGGTTCTTGCAGGAGCAGGGACGAATGTCTTCTCTTCTGTTCAGGATGCCTGCAGCCGGTTTATAAAGGAAAAAGACCGAACGCTTTTAAATTCTGAAGAAGCAGAAATTTACAAAAGATACCACAGAATCTACAAACGTATGTACGAATCTCTTCTGGACAGCTATCTGGAATTGGCAAAAGTTGACTGAATAGATAGAAAATTATGCAAAATGCCGGTATATTGTAGAAAAGACACGAAAGAATGAACAAAACCACAAATATTTCATTGACAAAATACTTATAAAGTTGTATCATTCAACTAATATGTAATAGTTGATTGGACTAAAATAAAACAGAAAGCGAGAGATGAGTATGGATGAAATCAAGATGCGAGTCGAGCATATCTCGAAGTCCTTTCCTGGCGTGAAGGCTTTGTCGGACATTGATTTCGCTGTGCGCAGGGGAACGGTCCATGCATTGTGCGGGGAAAATGGTGCAGGAAAGTCTACCCTTATGAAGATCATCAACGGGATCTATAAAGCCGATACCGGGCAGATCTACATTGATGGCCAGCCGGTCGAAATCAGAAATCCCATACAGGCAAGAGAACATGGAATTTCCATGATCGCTCAGGAACTGAACTATGTGCCCGATCTGACAGTGGAAGAGAATATCTTCCTTGGCAGGCTCCCGGTGAACAAGATCGGAAAGGTAGATTGGAAGACCGTCCGCAGGGAGGCGAATAAGTTCCTACAGGAACAGGAGCTTCCATATTCACCGTCTCAGACACTGCGGACACTGACGGTATCCGATATCCAGATGCTGGAAATCATTAAGGCCATTACAAATAATGCGCAGATTATTATTATGGACGAGCCGACTTCTTCCATTTCCCAGAAAGAAGTCGAACTGCTGTTCGGAAAGATCGAAGAGCTTCGCGCAAGCGGCGTAAGTATTATTTACATATCTCATAAAATGGAAGAGCTTTTTGCTATTGCGGATGACATTACCGTAATCCGAGACGGTTCTGTGGTGAATACCCACCGGGTAACGGAGCTTCTTCCGCAGGATCCTTCCAAGGAGGAGATCGAGGCAGCAACCAATGTGATTATCAGCGAGATGGTCGGCCGGAAGCTGGAAAACGTCTATCCGAAGGAAGAGGTGAAGATCGGAGATGTGGCGCTGGAAGTGGAACATTTCTGCTGCAAGAACATTTTCGACGACATCAGTTTCAATGTCCGTAAGGGCGAAATCGTTGGATTCGCCGGGCTGGTGGGCGCAGGGCGTACGGAAACTATGCGTGCGGTCTACGGACTGGATCCGCACGATTCCGGAAAAGTAAAAGTCAACGGAAAGGAAGTCCAGGTTAAGGATCCAAGAGGAAGCATTGACAACGGTGTAATTATGCTGTCGGAGGACCGCCGGGAATATGGACTGGTTCCGGTGCGCAGTGTAATGGAGAATGCCAGTATCGCCAATCTGAAAGCATATTTCTACGGCGGACGGGCACATCCTGCAAAAGAAAAAGAAGAAGTAAGCAAATATTTTAAGAAAATGAACGTGAAGACGCCTTCTCTGGAAACGCCGATCTCGTCTCTGTCCGGAGGCAACGCCCAGAAAGTGCTGCTGTCGAGATGGATGCTCTGTGAACCGGACGTCATGATTCTTGACGAGCCTACGAGGGGTATTGACGTAGGAGCAAAGTTTGAGATCTACAAACTGATGACAGAGATCGTCAAGGAGGACAAGGCAATTATTATGGTGTCGTCAGAGATGGCAGAACTGATCGGCATGTGCGACCGAATCTATGTCATGTGCCAGGGGCGTGTGACCGGATGTCTGTCAAGAGAAGAGTTCTCCCAGGAGCGGATCATGATGTTTGCGACTGGCCTGATGAATAGGAAAGAGAAGGAGGGAGCTTCCTAATGGGAAAAAATGCAAAGACACAGCAGTTTATTCAGAAATATTCAATTTTTATCGTACTGATCGTCATGTTTCTGGCGTGCAGTGCCCTGAGTCCGTATTTCTTAAAAGCAAATAATATGATTAATATCATGCGTCAGATCTGTGTGGGACTTCTGATTGCTTATGGTGAGATGATCCTGATTGTATCCGGATTTTTGGACCTGTCCATCGCGTCAGTGCTGGCTTTAAGCGGCGTCCTGTCGGTTTCCGCTTATAAAAGCACACAGTCCCTTGCAGTTGCTATCTTAGTGGCACTGGCAGTTGGTATTGTCTGCAACCTGTTCAATGCGTTCTTCGTAGCAAATGTAGGGGTGCCTGCATTTATTGCGACACTTGGTATGCAGCAGATTGCCCGCGGTATTGCACTTTACTACTGCGGCGGTTCTAATATTCTTCAGTTGGGCAACTTTACCGTTATGGGACAGGGAATGATAGGGCCGATTCCGCTGCCGGTCATTGTGGTAGTGGCCATTACGGTTGTCATATGGTATCTGATTAACCAGACCAGATGGGGCCGCAGCCTGTACGCCATCGGCGGCAACCGCAATGCGGCAGAAGCCAGCGGCATCAATGTAAAATACAGCATTTATGTGGGATATATCGTGAACGGTATGCTTGCCGGTCTCGCAGGTATCATTTTCATGGCCCGCAACAACGCAGGACTTCCCAATGGTGCCGTTGGTTATGAGATGACCGGTCTTACGGCAGCGATCGTCGGCGGAACTTCCATGACAGGCGGTGTCGGAACGGTTATGGGTACCGTAGCCGGTGCATTTATCATCGCTTTCCTGGAAAACATCATGAACCTCGTCGGTGTGGACTCTTATATCCAGCAGATTATTGAAGGCTTTATCGTAGTCGTAGCCGTCGGTGCAGATATTTTCAGCAAAGGACGCAAGAGCACAAAGGTGATTATTGCGCCGACAGATACAGAGAAAAAAGAAGAGAAATAATAAAAGGTCATATCGCAGCGTGCAGTTTGGCTGCGTTCTGATAGAAACTGTAAACCAAGCAGAAAAATGAAAGGAAGGATTATTATGAAATTGAAAAAAGTGACAGCACTTGCCCTGACATTTATCATGGCTCTGTCCGTTGCAGCATGCGGCGGTAAGACAGAGGAGCCGGCAGCTCCTGCAGATACAGCTCCTGCAGCAGACGCAGAAGCTCCTGCAGATACGGATGCAAATGCAGATACGGAAGCTCCCGCAGCAGACGCTTCCGGAAACTATCGTGTGGCATTTATCGCACGTGCCAGCGCAGATACCTTTGCAGCATGGCTGACCCGCGAGATGCTCAGCGAAGCTGAGAAATACAGCGATATCACACTGGATTACTTCAGTGGTGATGCAGACGACAACAAACTGAATGGTATCCTGGAAGACTGTGTGACCAAAGAGTATGATCTGGTCATCGTTCAGGTAAACAATAACGCAGCTTCTGCTCCGTATATCAAACAGGTAGTGGATGCAGGCATCCCGGTTATCACCACGAATCCGGCAGTACATCAGGGCGACTTAGACGGCGCAGATGATGATTCCATCCTTGCAGGAACCGGTACGGTTGATGCAGATCCCATCGAGCAGGCAGCAGTCAGCGCAAAGATTGCAGTGGAAGAGATTCCGCAGAACGCAAATGTAGTCGTACTTATGGGACCGTCCAACAACTTCCATTCTGACGGACGCCGGGAAGGCTGGGAGCAGGAATTCTTCTCCAAGAGACCGGACGTTAAGATCCTTTATGAAGATTTTGCAAACTGGAACAGTGACGAGGCACTGAACCTGATGTCTACCTGGATCCAGGGCGGTACGAAGATTGATGCAATCATTTCTATGAATGATAACATGGCTGCAGGTGCGATTGAGGCTATCCGCAACAACTCCGATTACTTCGATGCAGACGGCAAACCGACCTTCCTTGCTTACGGCGTGGACGGCAATGCACAGGGCTGCCTGCTTGTAAAAGAAGGCGTTCTGACCAGAACCGCTCTTCAGGATGCATCCCTTCTGGCTGAGCAGTGTATGGCAAATGCAGAGTCCGTACTTCATGGTGAGAAAGCAGTCACGGACGTAGAGTTCTATGTAGAGGCTCCGGAAATCAATGCGGATACCGTACAGCAGTACATCGATATGTATACCGAGGCTGGCGAGATCAGTGCAGATGGTTCTCTTGCAGAATAATCTTAACAGACAGTTTATGAAAAAAAACGATTGAATTATTAGCTTGGATATGGTTTCATAATATTGGCGCCTGATAAGTCTCGTGCTTGTCAGGCGTCTTTCGAAAGCAGATTTAGAAAGGGGCTTTAAAAAAGTAATGGCAGAGAAGAAGTATTTGAACAAAGGTGCCTTTATGACGGAAGTGGATAAGATGATCGTCGTAGATGAAGAGCATCTTGACATCGTGGAAGATCCGGTGATCAAAGAAAAGATCAAGGCGCAGTTGGAGGTAAAACTTCCGGTTGATCCGGACAAAGTTCTGATCCGGCTGGAGTATGTGGGAGTATGCGGTTCGGATGTGCATTATTTCCACGATGGACGCTGTGGTACCTTCAAGGTAGAAAAAGACAGAGATATTCCATTTATGCTGGGACATGAGTGTGCGGGTACGGTAGTAGAAGTCGGTGCGAATGTAAAAGACCTGAAGCCGGGTGACAGGGTGTGCTGTGAGCCGGGCATTACCTGCGGCAAATGTGAATTCTGCAAATCCGGACATTACAATCTGTGCAAAGATGTCATTTTCTGGGCAACGCCGCCGGTACAGGGATGCTATATGAAATATGTTCCGTTCCAGGCAGATCTGTGCTTTAAGCTTCCGGAAGGGATGAGTACAAAGGCGGGTGCCATGGTGGAGCCCTTTGCAACCGGAATGTATGCGGCAGAAAAAGGCGAGATCACGGTAGGCAATACGGTAGTCATTCTTGGAAGCGGCTGCATCGGTCTGATGACCATGATGGCGTGCAAGGCCCGCGGTGCCAGCAAGATCATCGTATGCGATCTGGAGGATATCCGTCTTGCCAAAGCAAAAGAACTGGGAGCGGATTTTGTGATTAACAGCGGCAAGGAAGACCCGCTGGCTAAGATTCAGGAGCTGACTGACGGACGCGGACCAGACGTGGTATTTGAGACTGCAGGAAGTAAATTTACCATCGCACAGACGTCTCATATCGCACGCAGAGGCGGACTGATTGTTCTGGTAGGAATGTCTGCAGAAGAAGAGATCACTTATAACTTTGGCCAGGTTATGGCGAAAGAGCTTCGGATCAAATCGCTGTTCCGCTATGTAAACATGTTCCCGAAGAGCGTGGCGACTGCAGGGAGCGGACTTGCACCTCTTGAAAAAGTTGCGACTCACGAATATGCGCTGAAGGATATTCAGCAGGCATTTGAGGATTCGGTGAACAAGAAAAATGAAGTGGTGAAGGCAGTCATTAAAATTGATGATTAAATCCGGGTTATAATCATGGGTGGCCAGCGGAGCGGTCTGCTGGCCATTTTTTTATGGAAGACAGGAGAGAGGAGCAGCATCATGCAGAAGATCAAAATCGCACTTGGCTGTGATAATGTGGGTTTTGAACTGAAAGAGCAGATCAAGGCATATCTGACAGAAGAGAAAAATTATGAGGTGGTTATAGATCCAATAGAAAAAGCAGAGGACGGTTATCTGGCAGGGATTCGGGTGGCAGAAGAGATGTGCGTTGGGATTCAGAAGGATGTGTGCCGTCTGGGGCTGTATATATGCGGTACGGGCCTTGGTTTTTCGACTATGGCGAACAAATATTGGGGAATCCGTGCAGCCCATGCTTCGGACTGCTATACGGCACAGAGGGCCCGCCAAAGTCTCAATGCGCAGATTCTGTGCATCGGCAGCCGGGTGCTGCCTTTCGAATATGCGAAAATGGTGATCGATGCATTTCTGGATCATCCGTTTAGTTTTGCGAGGACTTCTTCAGTGGAAAACCTTCAGATGTTCCGGGAACATGAGGAAAAAGTGCTTGGAAGATCAAAGCCGGATTATGTGGCGTGGAGTATGGGATATGAGGAGGAATAGTAGAAGATGACTAAATTACAGCTTGCAGTAGATACGCTTTCGCTGGAAGAGGCGCTGGAATTTCTGGAAGAGGCGTCGTCTGATATTGATATTGTGGAGGTGGGCACTCCTCTTTTGTATCGTTCCGGACTAGAAGCGGTCCGCAGAATCAGAGCGGCATTTCCAAAGCTGTATATTCTCTGCGACGGCAAGATTATGGATGCCGGAGCATATGAAAGCAAAGAACAGTTTGAGGCCGGAGCGGACTGTGTCAGTGTTCTTGGTGTGACGGACGATGCGACGATTCGGGAATGCGTAAAGGAAGCCGGAAAATATGGGAAAGAAGTGTCGGTGGATACTATCTGCATTCCGAATCTGTCAAAGCGGGTTGGCCAGTTGGAAGACATGGGCGTGGATTATATTTCTGTCCATACAGGAGTAGACCAGCAGGCCAGAGGGAGGACGCCGCTGGATGACCTTAAGGAGATCAAAGGCTGTGCCAAAAAAGCCAGGATCTCGGTTGCGGGCGGGATACAGCTTGGCACGATAGAAGAATATCTGGCCCTGAGACCGGATGTGGTCATCGTAGGAGGCGGAATTCTGGGGCAGCAGGATCCGAAAGCCGCGGCCAGGGCCATAAGAGAGAAAATACACCGATATAAAGGGTAAAGGAAAAAGGTTATGGCATATTTTATGGGAATCGATGTGGGGACATCGAGTGTAAAGGCGTTGATTATGGATGGAGAAGGAACGGAGATCGGTTCCGCATCCAGAAAATATGATGTATTAAAACCACAGATGAATTATGCGGAACAGGATCCGGAGGAAATCTGGGAGGCAGTCAAAGGCACGCTTCTGGAACTGTCAAAACGTTATCCGAAAGAGACTGAAAAGCTGAAGGGAATCAGCTATTCCGGGCAGATGCACGGGCTTGTTCTGGTAGATGCATTTGGGAAACCGGTATGCAATATGATTATCTGGCAGGACCATCGCTCAGTGGACCAGCGGGAGAAGATCTATTCGCTGGTTCCCTTTGAGGAATTTAACCGTGTTACGCTGAATCAGCTAAGTCCTGGATATCTGGTTATGTCTCTTATGTGGGTCAAGGAGCACGCAAAGGAAATCTATGACCGGTCTGCTCTTTTTCTGCTGCCGAAAGACTATATCCGCTACCGGATGTGCGGTACTCTTGGGACCGATATGTCAGATGCATCGGCAACGGTCATCTTTGATACTGCGAAGAAATGCTGGCCCTGGGAAGTGGTGGAGCGGCTGGGACTTCGAAAGGAACTGTTTCCGGAATGCCATGAATCCACAGAGACAGCGGGGACTGTCACAAAGGCATGTGCGAAGGAGTGCGGTCTTCCGGCAGGAGTGCCGGTTCTGTACGGCGGCGGAGATACGCTGATGCATGAAATCGGCACCGGTATGATCGATGAAGGAAGACCATGGGTGTCCAATATCGGCACGGCCTGCCAGGTTACCTGCGTGATGAAGCGTCCGGTGTATGATGAACAGTTTCGCACGAATACCTTCTGCTGTGTCAAAGAAGATTTGTGGATGCTTATGGCAGTCGGCATGTGCGGCGGTTCTGCCATGAAATGGATGCAGGGGATCCTTGGAGTGTCTGCCTTTGAAGAACTGAACCGGATGGCAGAGCAGGTTCGTCCGGGCAGTGACGGCGTGGTCTTTCTGCCGTATTTGAGCGGCACCAGGTGTCCGGAAAACGATCCGCTTTCCAAAGGGATCTATTTCGGCCTGAGCCTGGATCATGGGCGGGAGCACCTGGTACGCAGTACGATGGAAGGCGTTGTGTATAGCTTAAGAAGCGACTTAGACCTTCTGGAAACGCTGACAGGAAAGAAGCCGGAGACGATGATCGCATCCGGCGGCGGCGCAAGAGGAAGGCTGTTTTTGCAGATGCAGGCAGATATTTTTCAAAAGCCCATCTATACGACGGAAAGTGCAGAACAGTCGTGCCTGGGGGCGGCTATGACCGCGGCAGTTGGCACGGGGCATTTTTCTTCTTTTGAAGAAGCCTGCGGGAAAGCTGTGCGGTTCCGGGATGAGGTGGTCGAGCCCATTGCGGAAAACAGCAGGAGATATGAGGAATATTATCAGGTATACCGGAATCTGTATGGATGCAACAAAGAGCTGTTTTGGAGACTGCCATTATGAGTAAGAATATGGAAATATATCGGACGTGTATGCTGAAAGAAGTTCAGACTGCCTTTGAGACTCTGCATTTAGATCAGCTACAAAAGGCTTTGGAAGAACTCGAAAAAGCAGAACGTGTGTTCTGCGACGGACTTGGAAGAAGCGGACTTTCCATGCGGGGCTTTGCTATGCGCCTTGGACAGATGGGGAGAAAGAGCGTACTGGTAGGGGAGGCGACGGCGCCTGCTTTTGAGAAGGGGGATCTTCTGGTGCTTTGTACGGCTTCCGGGACTTCGCCGGTTCTTCTGTATCACGCCCAGAGGGCCAAAGGCTACGGGGGAAGAATCCTTCTGCTTACGGGAAATCCTTGTTCGCCGCTTGCAGAGCTTGCGGACGCTCTGATTCTGGTGCAGGCGCCGGACAAAGACCAGGAGGGACAAAAGCGTGCTTCAGTGCAGCCTATGGGCTCGCTGTTCGAGCAGGTGTCCGGCCTGGCGTGCGATTTGATGGCGGTAACGATGATGGACCGGCTGGGACTCACATCAGAGGAAATGAGAAAGTATCACGCCAATATTGAATAGAACGCTGCATTTTATATGCAGTCAGCCGCCTGTCTTCTGCGGACATTTAATTGGGTATATGCAAGAAAAATAACAGCGGATTGCCGGTATCTGCTGTTTTTTTCAAAAAAACAGTTGTTTTCTCGCTTCAATACAATTATAATCATACTAGCTTTTTTAAAGACGAGGAGATAAAGTAATGAAAAAAGTTGTCAAATTTGGAGGAAGTTCCCTGGCCAGCGCAGAGCAGTTTGTGAAAGTCGGAAAAATCATACTGGCAGATGAAAGCCGCCGGTATGTAGTTCCGTCAGCGCCCGGCAAACGGTTTGACGGAGACACCAAAGTGACGGATATGCTCTATCAATGCTATTATGCCGCTGCTAATGGGGAGGACTTCGGCGGATTGCTGAAGCAGATAAAGGCCCGGTATAATGAAATTATCGGCGGTCTGAATCTGAAGCTTTCTCTGGATGAAGAATTTGAAGTCATTGCTGAAAACTTTGAGAATAAAGCAGGAAGCGATTATGCAGCGTCCAGAGGAGAATATTTAAACGGCCTCATTATGGCGGCATATTTGGACTATCCCTTTGTGGATGCGGCGGAGGTGATCCGCTTTTCGGAGGACGGAAACTTTGACGCGGACCGGACAGACAGGATTCTGGGAGAGCGGCTGAAAGAGCTTCACAAGGCAGTCATTCCGGGTTTTTACGGAGCGTATGAGGACGGAAGGATCAAAACCTTTTCCCGTGGGGGATCGGATATTACAGGCTCCATCGTGGCCAAGGCTGCAGGCGCGGACTTATATGAGAACTGGACCGATGTGTCCGGCTTTCTGGTGACGGATCCGAGACTGATTCCGGAACCGGAAGTGATCGATATCATCACTTATCGGGAACTTCGGGAGCTGTCCTACATGGGAGCTACGGTACTTCATGAGGATGCGATCTTTCCGGTAAGAAAAGCGGGGATTCCCATTAATATCCGCAACACAAACCGTCCAAAGGATAATGGGACCATGATCGTGTCCAGCACCTGCCACAAACCGCATTTTACGATTACCGGCATTGCGGGCAAAAAGGGATTTGTCACCGTCAATATTGAGAAAGATATGATGAATTCGGAAATCGGTTTCGGGCGGAAAGTGCTGGAAGAGTTTGAAAAGCAGGGGATTTCTTTTGAACATATTCCTTCCGGCATTGATACCATGAGCGTTGTGGTCCATCAGGAAGAGTTTGAGGAACACGAGCAGAAGGTACTTGCCGGCATCCAGAGGGCGGTAAATCCGGATTATCTGGAGGTGGAAGGAGATCTGGCGCTGATTGCAGTGGTGGGACGCGCTATGCGGGCCAACCGCGGTACGGCGGGCAGAATCTTCTCCGCTCTGGCTCATGCCAATGTAAATGTGAAGATGATCGATCAGGGCTCCAGCGAGTGGAATATTATCGTAGGCGTTCGCAATGAGGATTTTGAGAAGGCCATCCGTGCCATCTACGATATCTTTATTACGACGCAGATCTAGCACTGGGTCCGGATACGGATAAGGATAAGGACCGGATAAAAGGCGGTCCGCAGCTCCTGCACTTTGAAAAGGGGTGCAGGGGCTTTTCTGTTTTCCGAACAGACTCTAAAGAATCCTTAAAAATCTGTGAATTTCTACAGTTCATGGGCAAACTATGGTATACTGTCGCATGACATGATGCCGAAGGAACCAGGCAGGTGCGCGGCAGGATGCGTACAGGGCTTTTCATGATCTCAGGAAATGAAGGTGATAAGGATGGTTACACGGGAAGAATTTTATGTAAACTCTTCAGATAAAGTTCATATGATACATGGATACCGATGGTATGATCCGGAACAGAAGATACAGGGCGTTCTGCAGATGGTGCACGGAATGCTGGAGTATATCGAACGCTATGATGAACTGGCCAGATATATGGCTTCCAAAGGGTATTTTGTGGTCGGACATGACCACCTGGGGCATGGAGACTCTGTGAACAGTCCTTCCGAGCTTGGATATGTGGGCGTCCACGGGGCGGTGCTCTGGCTGAAGGACATAGAACTCGTTCGAAAGATGGCAGTATCCTATGCGCCGGCGGCTCCTTTTATTATGCTGGGGCACAGTATGGGATCATTTCTGGTGCGCCGTTATCTGATCTATCATGGAGAACGGGTGGACGGTGCGGTCATCATGGGCACAGGCCAGCAGCCGGCAGCACTGGTAAAGGCAGGGCTGGGGATTACTTACCTGTCCATGCTCCGAAGAGGAAGCAGAGGCCGCAGCCGTTTTCTGAACAATATGACTTGTGCGGGCTTTGCAAAGAGGTATCCGGATAATGCGCACACCGGAAGCTGGATGAGCCGCGATCCTCAAGTGCTGATTATGGCGCTGGCAGATCCCAAAATGAATTATGAATTTACACTGAATGCTTTTGAGTCGCTGTTTCGGACCGTCGAGGAAGTGGTGGATGTCAGACGTGCGGCAAAGATGCCGAAGGAACTGCCGCTTTTAGTTCTGTCCGGCGACAAAGATCCAGTGGGGGAAAACGGAAAGGGCGTGCGCCGCTTTGGGGCGATGCTGAAGAAGCTCCGGATGAAAAATGTGACATATACGCTCTATTCCGAGAATCGTCATGAGCTGATTCATGATCTGGATAAAGAACAGGTTATGCAGGACATCCTGAACTGGTGCAGGCAAATAGAGAAGAGATAGGATACGGAACTTCAAAACAGCATCCATCTGGAAACAAGCCGGAAGGATGAACCGGGAACGGTTCATTCTTCCAGCCGCAGGCTTGTTTTTGGATGGATACGGAACTTCAATGGGAGGATAAAGAGATGAGAAAATGGCTTTCATGCTTAATGGTGCTGGTGATGCTCACGGCTCCGATGATACAGGCGGATGCGGCGGAGAAGGCCGTGCTGGCGCTGGGGGCGGATCTGAGTGCAGATCAGCGGGCAGTTGTATTGTCGGAGATGGGGATCAGCGAAGAAGAAGCAGCTTCTTATCAGACAATTTACATTACCAATGATATGGAGCATCAGTATCTGGACAGCTCCATCGGCGCTTCGGTAGTGGGCCGCCATGCATTGTCCTCAGTCCTTCTGATTCCTCAGGAGAGCGGGGCGGGGCTTAGCGTGGAGACACATAATATCAATTATTGTACGATAGCTATGTACAAAAATGCTCTGCTGACAGCAGGAGTTCAGGATGCAAAGGTGATTGTGGCGGCGCCAAGCCAGGTGAGCGGAACGGCGGCTCTGATTGGTGCGGTCAAAGCTTATGAGACTTACAGCGGGGAAGAAGTGGCACAGGATGCCTTTGAGACGGCCACCAATGAACTGGTACTGACAGGGGAACTGATGGAAGAGCTGGATTCGGAACAGATCTCGGACCTGATCGCATATTTGAAGCAGAAAGTGGCGGAAAACGGGCTGGACGATCCGGACAAACTGGAGGAGCTGGTAAAACAGGCGGCCAAAGAGATGGACATGAGCCTGACTGATGCGCAGATAAGCCAGCTTGTAGATCTTCTGCTGAAGCTTAGCAAACTGGATATTGATGCCGGCAAGCTGGTCAGCCAGGCGAAAGAATTATATGACAAGCTGGATGATCTTGGAATCGAGCTGGACACCAAAAAAGTGGGAAATTTTGTTACCCGTTTTGTGTCGTCCATATGGGAGCTCATTCAGGGCTTTATGTCCAGAGATTAACAAAGGCTAATCTTCTTCGATCACATGAAAATCCAGATAATCGAAATCAATATCATCTATAAAGCTGTCCTGGTAAAAGCGGATTCTGGCGTGCCGCTTAAATTCCCGGATACCCGAATCGAGCCAGATGGGCCTGCTTAAGTCAAAAGCGCAGCAGATCTCATCCAGAGCCTGGAACACTTTATGTGTACGAGTCTCCTCGGTATCGTTGCAGACAGTGATGTCTTTGAGCATTCGGTTGTCTTTATATATTTTTCCCCATACACGGAACATGATGCACCTCTCAAACAGTTGATGATTATACAGTATATCGGCTGAAGGGAGGAATGTAAAGGATGAATTTCAGGAATGAGGACGGAACATTTGGAGCGTTGTAAAGAGATTGAACGAAGCATTATAAAGAAATACCGGAAGAACATCTGGCGGCCGTTTATCCGGGGGCTTCAGGATTATGACCTGGTGAAAGAAGGAGACAGGATTGCTGTCTGTATCTCCGGCGGCAAAGACTCCATGCTGATGGCAAAGCTTCTGCAGGAACTGAAACGCCATGGAAAATTTCCCTTTGAACTGGAATTTCTCGTCATGGATCCCGGCTACAATCCGGCCAATCGGCAGCGGATCGAGGAAAATGCAGCGCTTCTTGGCATTCCGATTACGGTCTTTCAGTCGGATATTTTTGATGTGGTAGTAGATATACAGGAAAATCCCTGTTACCTTTGTGCACGTATGCGCAGAGGCTTTCTCTATGCCCATGCAAAAGAACTTGGATGTAATAAGATCGCCCTTGGACATCATTTTGATGATGTGATTGAGACGATTCTTATGGGTATGCTGTATGGCGGGCAGATGCAGACGATGATGCCCAAGCTGCACAGCACGAATTTTGAAGGAATGGAGCTGATTCGTCCCATGTATCTGGTCCATGAAGAGGCGATCCTGGACTGGGTTCGGTTTCACAATCTGCATTTCCTGCAGTGCGCCTGCCGGTTTACGGAGCAGTACGAAGTGGACGAACACGGGGCCAACAATTCCAAGCGGCAGGAAATGAAAGAGCTGATCGCCCGTTTCCGCAAGATCAGTCCGGTCATCGAGAAAAACATTTTTCGGAGTGTGGAAAATGTGAACCTGAATACAATTATCAGCTATCAACAAGGGGGAAATGTGCATCATTTTCTGGACAATTATGATAATAAATAAGTATAGCTTATAAATAGACAGGAACTGACAAAATATTTCATAAATCACTGGTTTATTTTAACAGAATATGCGTGTCTGTCATGATATAATGGAAAAGACATTTATCAGCGCCTGCCGGCTTTTGGAACACTGCAGAAGGCCGGACGCATGAAAACAGAAGAGAGAAATGCGCAGCGAGGCATGTAGGGGAGTGTAAGAAGATCATGGCAACAGAGATGACGATTCAGGAGTACATCCGCGATCGTTCGGAGAAGGACAGTTTTGAAACTGCGATGTTTATCTATGAATCTGCTTTGATTCAGATGAGCAGCAGAATCGAGGTATTGAACAATGAATTAAGTCACGTGTACCAGTACAATCCGATCGAATATGTGAAAACCCGCCTGAAAACGCCGGAGAGCATTATGAAAAAGCTCCGGAAAAACGGGCATAATATCACCATTGATGATATGGTGGAGTATGTAAACGATATTGCAGGCATCCGCATTACCTGTTCGTTTTTTTCGGAGGTATATTTTCTGGCGGATATGCTGGCAAGACAGGACAATCTGTCGGTCATTCATATTAAGGACTATATCGGACATCCGAAGGAGAGCGGATATAAGAGTTACCATATGCTTCTGTCGATTCAGGTGGCGCTGGCTGATGCGGTGATACCGACAAAAGTGGAAGTGCAGCTTCGAACCATGGCCATGGATTTCTGGGCCAGCCTGGAACACAAGATTTACTATAAATATGAAGGAAATGCTCCTGGGTATTTTGCCAGGGAGCTGCAGGAGTGCGCTTCCATCATATCCAGGCTGGATGCTAAGATGATGTCGCTGAATGAGGCTATGAAACGGATTGACGGGGAATGAGCAAAAGGGGGCAGGCCCTCACAGAACCAAAAAGAGTTATAAAATGAGGAGTGCCCCGGCAATACGGATGCCGGGGCTTATTATGAAAAAATTTATCTATATGTCTTTGTTTTACTTTGATTTATAGATATTGTAGCAGAAGAATGTGAATAAAATATGAATAAAGTATGAACTTATTGTAAAAATATACAAAAAATGCGAGAAAAAAAGAAGATATATGTACATAGTTTCTAAAAGATAAAACTGTGGAAAGAGAACTGGTTGTCAAAAGCGACGAGAAGTGCTAAAATAAATGCAGAATACAGGGAAAAGGAGCAGGGTATGATAACAGAGACAGCACCGGTCTATGTGATCGGGCATAAGAATCCGGATACCGACTCGATCTGTTCGGCCATTGCATATGCGGAATTAAAAAACCGGCTTCATGGAGGCGGGTATTGTGCCGCCAGGGCAGGGCAGATCAATCAGGAGACGCAGTATGTACTGAATTTCTTTCAGGCATCAGCGCCTAAATATGTGGAAGATGTGATGACAGATGTGCGGGATATTGAGATCCGCAAGACCAAGGGAGTTTCCGGGCAGATCTCTCTGAAAAAAGCATGGAACATGATGCGTGCCCTTGGGGTAGTGACCCTTCCGATTACGGAAGAACAGAGGCTTCAGGGGCTGATTACCATCGGTGATATCGCGAATGCATACATGGATGTATACGACAACTGCAGTTTGTCCGCGGCCCATACTCCCTATAAAAATATATTAGAGACACTTGACGGGGTTATGCTTAACGGTGACGAGAGCGCAGTCTACGAAAAAGGCGAGGTGGTAATTGCAGCAGCCAATCCGGATGTCATGGAGGATTATATCCATGAGGGGGATATGGTGATCCTGGGCAACCGGTACGAGTCTCAGCTCTGTGCCATAGAGATGAATGCGGCGTGCATCATCGTCTGTATGGATGCCAAAGTGTCCAAGACGATCCGCAAGCTGGCGCAGGAGAATAACTGTAATATCATTGTCACGCCTCATGATACATTTACCGTGGCCAGGATGATAAACCAAAGTATGCCGATCTCTCATTTTATGAAAGAAAGTAACTTGATTACCTTTAAAGTGACGGAGAAAACGGAAGACATTAAAGGAATCATGGGCCAGAAGCGTTACCGGGATTTCCCGATCCTTGATGCGGACGGAAACTATATCGGTATGATTTCCAGAAGGAATCTTCTGAACCTTCGAAGAAAACGGGTGATTCTGGTAGATCACAATGAGGCCAGTCAGACGGTGGACGGCATCGACCATGCGGAGATTTTGGAGATCATCGACCATCACAGAATCGGTACGTTAGAGACGCTGGAGCCGGTTTTCTTCCGGAATCAGCCGGTAGGCTGTACTGCTACCATTGTCTACCAGATGTATCAGGAAAACGGAATAGATATTCCCAAAAATATTGCCGGGCTTTTGATGGCGGCGATTTTGTCAGATACGCTGATGTTCCGCTCTCCTACCTGCACAGCCGTCGATCAGGCGGCAGCAGAGCGGCTCTCGCAAATTTGCGGAGTGGAGATTGAAGAATTTTCCATTGATATGTTCAGTGCCGGCAGCGATATGGGTTCTAAGACACCGAAAGAGATTTTTAACCAGGATAAGAAAAAGTTTCAGGTGAATGAGCATGAGTTTATCGTTGCACAGATCAACAGCATGAACAGCATTGAACTGGATGAGATCAAGGAGAAGCTGGTGCCTTATCTGGAGAAGGAATTCGAGACGCTGGAAGTGGAGATGTGTTTTGTAATGCTGACCAACATTGTAAAGGAGAAGACAGAGCTTCTTTGCTTCGGAGAGCACGCCAAGGAGACGGCGCGCAGTGCGTTCCAGCTTCCGGAGGACGTGGCAGATATCCGGCTGAAGGGGCTGGTGTCCCGAAAGAAACAACTGATACCGAGCATCGTGACGGTGCTGCAGCAGTAGCATAGAGAACAGGGCCCGGCGGCGAAGCCGCCGAGTCCTGTTTTGTCTGTATGCCTTGGGAAAAGCAAACAAGATGCCGGATTTAATAAAGACGTTTCCTGTTTTTGAAAAGATAACAGAAACACAGCAGAAGTCCCAGGACGCCGCTTCCGATGGAGGGCAGAAGAAGCTGATGATAATCTACAGGGGCTGATGCATATTCTCCCACGGCAATGTATCGATACAACATATACTGTGTACTGCTGGTTGTATAAGACAAAGCCGCGATAAAGACGGCAGACAGAATGCTTATCATCAAAAAGAGCAGTCCGGCGGTCAGCAAAAGCATCATGTTTCGGTTATGCAGATTGATCTTCACCAGATCTTCCAGCGTGATTTTTTCTTCCGTTTTTTCCATAGGGGCTTCTTCCTCCAACATGAGATCGTCCAGAGGCACTTGGAACATCCGGCTTATGGTTGCCACACTTTCCAGATCAGGCATCGTCGTGCCGGCTTCCCATTTAGAGATGGTCTGCCTGGATACATGAAGCTTTTCAGCAAGCTGTTCCTGTGTCATTCCTGAAAGTTTTCGTAATTGACTGATTTTATTTCCGATTTGCATAAGATATAGTGCGTCCTCCTTTCGAGATCATTATATGGAATTTCCTTCTGTATTTCCAGCAATAAGCGTTGACATTTGTGCTACAAATGCTGACATCGCCTGTCAGACTATACAAATAAAATCATTTCTTTTGGAACTTTTTCCTTTTCAGATGTTCTGATTATATACGCTGCACCAGGAAATGACAACTCCATCGCTCTCAATGGTTTGCTCGGCTTCTGAACAGAGTATGTGCAGAAAAAGAATGTTAGTTTGAACAAATTTTTGAACATACTTGATATGAGCGACAGAAATCATCAAAAGCCTATGAAAAAACTTAAAATGTTAGTTGACATTAACTAAAAAGGTGTATATAATAAGAGCTGTAAATAAGATTTATTTTCAATTACGAATGTTTGGAAGGGAGAAAGCGGTATGGCATTGGCGATGATGAGTATTGGCGAGAGGAGAAAGGTCATAAAGCTTCGTGGAAAGGATGAAGTGGTCCGGCATTTGCAGGATCTTGGGTTTGCGCCAGGGTCAGAAGTTCAGGTGCTCGGCGAGAATACCGCAGGCATGATTCTTCTGGTAAAAGGAGTCCGCATTGCCTTGGACCGCGGGCTTGCCAGTAAGATCATGGTGGCTTAGATGAATCTGAACGGAACAAATATAAAAAGGAGAAAGAAATGCAGACATTAAGAGAAACAACAGTCGGGAGTACCGTTTCGGTGGTGAAGCTTCATGGAGAGGGTGCGGTAAAACGAAGGATTATGGATATGGGGCTTACAAAAGGAACGTTGGTCTATGTGCGTAAAGTAGCGCCGCTGGGGGATCCGGTGGAAGTGACTGTGCGCGGATACGAATTGTCTCTTAGGAAGGAAGATGCCTCTATGATTGAGGTGCGGTAGGAGATTGTTTATAAAAGGCTGCTTCGGCAGCTTATATTTCAGAATATTGGTTAGATGAAACTAACTACGAGGAGGAAATTATGTCAATGAAAATAGCACTTGCCGGAAATCCGAACAGCGGAAAGACGACGCTGTTTAATGGGCTGACCGGGTCCAATCAGTTTGTCGGAAACTGGCCCGGCGTTACGGTGGAGAAGAAAGAAGGAAAGTTAAAAGGGTATCAGGACGTGATGATTATGGACCTGCCAGGAATCTATTCACTGTCTCCTTATACTCTGGAGGAAGTGGTTGCAAGAAATTATCTTATTGGTGAGCGTCCGGATGCGATTCTGAATATTGTGGATGGCACGAATCTGGAACGGAACCTGTATCTGTCAACCCAACTGGCGGAGCTTGGAATTCCGATGGTTATAGCGGTTAATATGATGGATATTGTGGAGAAGAACGGCGACCAGATCTTTCTGGAGAAACTGAGCAAGGAGATGGGCTGTAAGGCAGTATCGATTTCTGCTCTGAAAGGTACCGGGATCAAAGAAGCGGCAGAGCTGGCCATGCAGGCAGCTTCCTCTGGTCAGATGCAAAGATCCGTACATACGTTCGATAAAAAGGTCGAAGAGGCACTGACTGCCATCGAAGATCAGTTGACTCAGGTACCGGAAGAACAGAAACGCTTCTTTGCCATCAAGCTTTTTGAGAGAGATGACAAGATTCAGGAGCAGATGAGCAGTGTTCCTCAGGTGGAAGCGATCATCCACGGCTTGGAAGAGGCGTTTGATGATGATTCTGAGAGCATCATCACCAATGAGCGTTATAGTTTCATTGCGTCGATCATTGGGAAATGCAGCAAAAAAACATCCAGAGCAGGGATGTCTGTCTCTGACAAAATCGACCAGGTGGTAACGAACCGGTTTTTGGCGCTTCCGATCTTTGCGGCAGTCATGTGGCTGGTGTATTATGTGTCAGTGACCACTGTGGGAACCTTTGTAACGGACTGGACGAATGACGTTCTGTTTGGAGAGATCATTCCGCCGGCGATTGAACAGGTACTGGTCAGCATGAACTGCGCGGACTGGCTGCAGGGTCTGATTCTGGACGGTATTGTCGGCGGCGTGGGCGCTGTACTTGGTTTTGTGCCGCAGATGCTGGTGCTGTTTATTTTCCTGGCATTTCTGGAAGCCTGCGGATATATGGCCAGAGTGGCATTTATCATGGACCGGATCTTCCGGAAGTTCGGACTGTCCGGAAAATCTTTTATTCCCATGCTCATCGGCACAGGCTGCGGAGTTCCGGGCGTTATGGCATCACGGACCATAGAGAATGAGCGGGACCGCAGGATGACGATCATCACAACCACCTTTATTCCCTGCGGCGCAAAGCTTCCGATCATTGCTCTGATCGCAGGCGCACTGTTTGACGGAGCTTCCTGGGTGGCGCCGAGCGCTTACTTTGTGGGAATTGCCGCGATTGTGTGTTCCGGTATTATTTTAAAGAAAACAAAGATGTTTGCAGGCGATCCGGCGCCGTTTGTCATGGAGCTTCCGGCTTACCACATGCCCACCATCGGCAATGTGCTCCGCAGCATGTGGGAGAGAGGCTGGTCCTTCATCAAGAAAGCCGGTACGATTATCCTGCTTTCTACGATTCTTGTATGGTTTAGCACCTATTTCGGCTGGGTGGACGGTCAGTTCCGTATGCTGGAAGATATGGAGATGGATCACAGCATCCTGGCAGGCATCGGCAATCTCTTTGCATGGGTGTTCATTCCTCTTGGATGGGGCGACTGGAAAGCGGCAGTGGCAGCGATCACCGGTCTGGTGGCAAAGGAAAATGTGGTCGGCACCTTTGGCATCCTGTATGGATTTGCGGAAGTATCCGAGGAAGGAGAAGAGATCTGGGGAACGCTGGCGGGGACTTATACCAGTGCGGCAGCCTATAGCTTTCTTGTATTTAACCTTCTTTGCGCTCCCTGCTTTGCGGCCATCGGCGCTATCCGCAGAGAGATGAACAATGCCCGGTGGACCTGGTTCGCCATTGGCTATCAGTGCGCTCTGGCTTACTGCGTTGCTCTTTGCGTCTATCAGATCGGCAGCTTTTTGACAACGGGTACTTTCGGCCTCGGCCTGATTGCGGCACTGGTGATTCTGGCAGGCTTTCTATGGCTTCTGGTCCGGCCGAACACGAAAAATACCGGCAGGACAAAGGTAAGCATGAAAGGAATGGCGAAGGTATAATGGGAACTTTGGCAGCAGGAATCGTTGTATTACTGATAGCAGGAAATGCAGTGCGCTGTATCTGGAAAGATAAAAAATCCGGGAAGAGCTGTTCCGGCTGCGGCTGCGGATGTGGAGGGTGCTCCGGGTGCAGGACGAAAAACTGATTCGAATTGCCCGCGAGAAAGACCGGATTCTGGAGCGGTTCCGTCAGAAGGGTATGCGCATCACGAAACAGAGGAGACTGATTCTGGATATTGTGTTTGCCCATGAATGCACCTGCTGTAAAGAGATTTACTACCAGGCGCTGAAGGAAGACCGGCATATGGGGATTGCTACGGTATACCGAATGGTCAATGTGCTGACGGAGATGGGGGTATTTCAGACCCATACACTGTACCGGCCTGCGAAGCCGGTGCAGGAGGGGGTCGGAAACGGCTGCCGGATCGTCTTAAAAGATCAGACTACCGTAGAGCTTGATCTGGAAGAATGGAACAGTCTGCTGACGGAGGCGCTCCGCAGAAAAGGTTATGCGGAGCAAACAGAGGTTTTGGAAATCGAACAAGTGATATTATAAGAAAGAACAAGAGAGGACCGGCGGGGTTATATATCCCGTCGGTCTTCTTTCGTTCTGACAATGCCCAAGTATATGGAAGTTTTAAGGTATGCAAAAAAGGAATATCTTTTCAGAGCCGGATATATGGACAAAAGACTGGAACTGTCGTATAATTTTTAAAAATGAAAAGTTGGAATGTATTCCGAAAATTGCAAGTTCCGAAAGGATTGATAGAGAAACCGGTGTAAATCCGGTACGGTCCCGCCACTGTGACAGGGAGTCCGCAGAGAAGTTGCCACTGACAGGAACCCTGTTGGGAAGGTCTGAATGGGCGATGAACTGGAGTCAGGAGAACTGCTTGCAATGGATAAGTGTGTCTTGCGGCAGATGAGAACTCTTACATAACTGTGCAGAAAGAGAAAGGCGGGAGCAGCTCCCGGTATTTGTTGGTGTGCATAAAGAGCAGAACAGTCTGTAAGATTACAGACTGTTTTTTATGTTCAGAGGGAGGGGTTACATGGATCTAAAGCAGATGCAGTATTTTGTAGCTAGTGTAGACAGTGGGAGTTTCAAACGGGCTTCGGAAATATTGTATACTTCGCAGCCCCATATCAGCAAGACGATTAAGTCCTTGGAGACGGAGCTGCATATGGAGCTTCTGCAAAGGACGGCCAGAGGGGTAAATGTTACAGCAGCAGGGAGGAAAGTGTATGAGTATGCATGCCGGATTCTGGTGGAGGCGGGCAAGATCCAAAATGTCCGGGAGGACGCAGACGCCAGAGTCCTGAGCATTGCAGCCAATCCCAGCGACCGTCTGACAGAGCTGTTCCGGAAGTTTTATGTGGGGGAAATGAAGACGGGAATCCAGACCCGTTATCTGGAGTGCGGTACAGAGGAGATTTTTCGGCTTGTCCATCGGCATCAGGCGGAGCAGGGGTTTGTGTATATAGATGAAAAGCAGATGACAGTATTTCGTCAGATGCTGGAATACCGGCATCTGTCATTCCAGGAACTGGAAAAGACAGAGCCGCTTCTTCTGACCGGCCCCAAAAGTCCGCTGTACCATGCGCCATATGTAACGATGAAAGAGCTTAGAGAGCTGGATTATGTGCAGATGCAGGATGAGCAGGACACTTTGAGCATCCAGATCCTTCAGAGATCCGAGGACTATCAGTACCACCGGCGGAGAGGCCAGGTACTGATCACCAGCAGCAGATATCTGCTGGTGCAGACCATTCTGGAGACTCCTTTGTGCAGCATCAGCTATGGGATATGTCCGGGAAGTGCCGGAAGTGAGCTTCTCCATGGGATACCTGTCCGGGGAGCGAAAGACAGTATAACGTTTGGTTATATCCAGCGGAAACGAGACGGCATATCTTCAGAAGGAAGGCGGTTTGTGGAGTTTGTAAAGAACCATTTGATACGAGGAGGAAAAGAAGATGAAATATAACTGGTCAAAAAAAATGCTGATATTTGGTATGACCGGAATTCTGGCAGCGGGGCTTCTGTCAGGCTGCGGCGGTTCGGGCGGAAATGACAGTGCGGATGCAGGCAGCCGTGCCGCTGAAGGGAATACAGACGGCAGTCATCTGAATTTTGGATGTTATGTATATTCCACATCCTATGATCCGGCGGAATATCAGAACGCGGCATGGGACGGTATCCGTCATGGAGTGACGGAGGGCCTGTTTAAATTTAAAGACGATCTAACGGTTGATTATAACCTCTGTGATCGATATGAGGTGTCCGAGGATCATAAAATATGGACCTTTCACATCCGGGATGGTGTAAAATTTTCCAATGGAAAAGACTGCGGCGCACAGGAAGTGGCGGATTCTCTGAACCGCTTGTATACAGTATGCGCGACGGATAAAAAGAGTTCAACGCCGGAAACATATCTGCGGATGGAATCCATCACTGCAGATACAGGTGCGAATACCGTTACCATTGTTACGAAAGAAGCCTATGCAGATGTTACTTCGATTCTCTGCTTTCCGTTTTACACGATTATAGATGTAGAAGGAGATATTAGCGATACAGAGCATGATTATACAGCGGATGCTACGACTGTGATTGGCACCGGACCGTATGCGGTAGCGTCTATGGATGAGACAACAAAATGTTCGGAGCTTGTGAAAAATGAATATTATTGGAACGGAGAAGTTCCGTATGACAGTATATCGGTCATTTTTATTGAGGATGACAGCATCAAGGCAAGTGCCCTGAAGACCGGGGACATCGATCTGACCGAAAATATCACAACAGCCAGCGATTTGGCGGAGCTTTCCGAAAATCCGGCATATTATGTGTCCAAGACACCCGGTATGCGCAGCGGTTTTGCGTTTGTGAATTTCAACAGGATACTGGGGAAGAGTGATGCACTCAGACAGGCCGTTTTTATGGCAGTCGACGGACAGACCCTCTGCGATGTGACGGTCGGCGGAATGTATACATATGGATATGCGGTGCTCCCGTCAACCCTTTCCTATGACCATGCATCTCTGGAAAATCCTTTTGCCTATGATGCAGAAGGAGCAAAAAAACTTCTGGATGATGCCGGGATCGTGGACAGCGACGGAGACGGTTTCCGTGAGCTGGATGGACAAAAAATTACATTGCAGTACATCACCTATACCAACCGGTGCCTGAGTGATTTTGCAGAAGCGATTCAGATCTCCCTGTCAGAGATCGGTATCGAGGTAAATCTGCTGAATACAGACTCCGATACCGAGTGGAATATGATGCAGGCAGGAGAGTATGATCTGTGTGATTCTAACTGGACGACCGTGGGTACCGGAGAACCGAGTGTATTCTTGAAGAACTGGTACGGCGGTGACCAGGGAAGCGAGTTTTATGTAAATAGCAGGGGAACGAACTACTGCTGGTATGAAAATGATGAGTTTGATGCACTCTATGATCGATATATGGCGTCCACAGATATGGAAGAGCGTGCAGATCTGGTTATTCAAATGGAACAGATTCTGATCAACGACTGTGCGGTTCTGGTGCACGGATATTATAACAGCACCTTCCTTTCCAATGCGGCGAAAGTGAGCGGTGCGGATATTCATACGGTTGATTATTATTGGCTTTCTACAGAGATTGCACCGAAATAAGAAAACAGCAGCAACCGGAGAAACAACATTTGCCAAAAGCAGCAGATTCCCTGAGGGAAGAGCAGCTTTTGGGCAGATGCAGAATTTACATAAAAGGAGATTGAGTTTGTCTTTCAAACAACTGGGCAGAAGGCTGGTGCAGATTTTTGCGGTACTGATCGGCATCAGTTTTCTGACTTTTCTATTGACCTATCTGGCACCTGGTGATCCGGTGCGTACCATGTATGCGGCCACAGGCGTTGTACCCAGTGAGGAAGTGATGCAGCAGACAAGGGAAGAGATGGGGCTTGACCGTCCGTTTTTCGTCCAATACGCAGACTGGCTGTCCCGCTGTCTGCGTGGAGATTTCGGCACTTCCTATTCATTAAAAAAACCGGTGCTTGAGCTTCTTGGTTCCAGACTGTGGCCAACCATAAAGCTGTCATTGCTGTCTGTGTTTCTGATGCTGACAGTTTCCATACCTTTTGGTATGCTGGCTGCAGTGAATAAAAACAAATGGATCGACGGCCTGGTACGGGGCATTACGTTTCTGGGAGTATCCATGCCAAACTTCTGGGTGGGGCTTCTTCTGGTTTCTTTTTTCTGTGTAAAGCTTAAATGGCTTCCGGTCGTTTCAGCGGATACCACATTTCGGAATATGATTCTGCCGGCAGTGACGCTGGCTTTTGCCATGTCTGCAAAATATACCAGACAGGTCCGAACTGCAGTTCTGGAAGAGCTGAATCAGGATTACGTCATTGGCGCCCGTGCCCGCGGGATCCAGGAATGGAAAATTCTCTGGCAAAATGTATTTCCCAATTCGCTGCTTCCGCTGATTACGCTGCTTGGTCTGTCCATCGGATCGCTGCTTGGAGGAACTGCGGTGGCGGAGGTTATTTTTTCGTATCCCGGCCTCGGCAGTCTGGCTGTATCTGCCATCACTTCTTATGATTATCCTTTGGTTCAAGGCTATGTGCTGTGGACGGCGCTGATTTATATGGTGATCAATCTGGCAGTGGATATTTCCTACAATTTTATAGATCCGCGAATAAGAGAGAAGAGGTGATAGGGGGATGAAAAGTTTTGCAAAAAAGAATCCGGCCTTTCTGCTTTTTTGCTTCTGTATTCTGCTGATTGTATTAGTTGCAGTCTTTGCTCCATTCTTATCCGGCGGACACGATCCGGCAGAAGGGATTTTGGCGAATGCGCTGCAAAAACCAAGCGGAGAACATTTGTTCGGTACTGACAAACTAGGAAGAGACCTGTTTGCCCGTGTGATCTATGGGACGAGGACCTCTTTGACGGCGGCATTCAGTGTGGTTGTGATTATCTTTTTAGCAGGCACAATTCTGGGGACTCTGGCCGGGTATTTCGGCGGGGCCGTGGATATGGTTATTATGCGGTTTTCCGATATGATGGTATCGTTTCCCGGCATGGTCCTTGCAATCGCTATTGCCGGAATGTTAGGCGCCAGCATCCAGAACGCTGTATTTGCAATTTCCGCAGTTAGCTGGACCAAATATGCACGTCTGGCCCGAAGCCTGGTGCTGAAGATCCGGCATCAGGATTATGTGGCGGCGGCGATTGTTACCGGCTCGAAAACGCCGTATATTTTGACAAAATATATGC
Organism: Lachnospiraceae bacterium; assembly: GCA_910574965.1. Taxonomy (GTDB): domain Bacteria; phylum Bacillota; class Clostridia; order Lachnospirales; family Lachnospiraceae; genus Hominiventricola. The sequence continues at coordinate 49,747 of CAJTDB010000005.1, forward strand.
TTCCTAATGTGCTTCCTACACTGGTGGTCACCGGGGCTACGGACATTGGAAGCATGATGCTGGAATTGGCAGGACTGTCATTTTTGGGATTCGGTGCCAAGGCGCCGATGCCGGAATGGGGGCTGATGTTAAATGAAGGCAGAGCATATATGTCATCGGCGCCCTGGCTGATGATCTTTCCGGGGCTTGCGATCTTTCTTGTTGTCGTGATCTTTAATCTGTTCGGCGACAGTCTGCGGGATATTCTGGACCCACGGGATGAGTAGAGGAGAATATGTATATGCTGGAATTAAATAATGTGACCATATCCTATACAAACCAGCCGGCGGTTTGTAATTTTCATCTCACGCTGGGACAGGGAGAAATCTGCAGTATTGTAGGCGAGAGCGGAAGCGGCAAGACCACGGTGGTCCGTGCAATTCTGGGTCTTCTTTCAGGAGGAGGACAGGTGACAGAAGGGGAGATCCGGTTTGAAGGAAAGCCGCTGCTGTCTAATACAAAGGAAGAATGGAGAAAGCTTCGCGGCACCGATATTTCCATGATTTTTCAGGATTCGGGAGCCATGACGAATCAGACACGGACAATAGGAAAACAGTTTGTAGAGTACATCCGCACCCACGAACGGATATCCCGGAAAGATGCCTGGGATAAGGGAGTCTATATGCTGGAGCGGATGTGTCTGCCGAACGGGGACAATATTATGAAAAGCTATCCATTTCAGTTGTCCGGCGGTATGAGGCAGCGGGTGGGGATTGCCATGTCCATGACTTTTCGGCCCAAGCTGCTCTTGGCTGATGAGCCGACCAGTGCGCTGGATGTAACGACGCAGGCACAGATTGTCCGTCAGATGATGGAGCTTCGGAATGAGTATAAGACCAGTATGCTTGTAGTAACGCACAACCTGGGTGTGGCAGCGTATATGTCGGATCAGATTGTCGTGATGAAAAACGGGAAGATCGTAGATGCGGGCAGCCGTGATGACATCCTTTATCGTTCGGAAAGCGAGTATACCAGAAATCTGCTGAATGCAGTACCATCTCTCGGAGGCGTGCGTTATGTTTGATGAGAAAGAACTGATACTGGAGGCAAAACATGTGACACGCAGATTTCCGGCACCCAATCACCGGCTGCTTACTGCGTGCAATGACATCAATCTGAAATTATACAAAGGAAAGACACTGGGGCTGGTAGGGGAATCCGGGTGCGGAAAAAGTACGTTCATGCGTTTCCTGGTGTCACTGGATACGCCTTCGGAGGGAGAAATTCTCTTTCATGGAAAAGATATTACAAAAATGAAAGGAGAAGAGCTGCGCTTAAACCGTCAGAAAATCCAGATGGTCTTTCAGGATCCGTCCGGTTCTTTTAATCCCAAAATGAAGATCCGCGATATTATCTGTGAACCGCTGATGAATTTCGGGCGGATTAAGAAAAGTGAAAAAGACCAGGCAGCACGGAAATACCTGGAACTGGTGGATCTTCCCGGAGAGTTTGCAGACCGGTATCCTCATCATATGAGCGGAGGCCAGAGACAGCGGATTGCCATTGCCAGGGCCATTGTGCTGGAACCGGAAATCGTGGTCATGGATGAGGCAACCTGCGCGTTAGACGTATCCGTCCAAAAGACGATCATTGAACTTATTGTCCGGCTGCAGAAGGAGAAAGATATCGCCATTGGCTTTATCACCCATGATCTTGGATTGATTCAGTCCTTTGCACATCAGATTGCGGTGATGTATCTGGGGAATCTTGTAGAGGTGCTTCCTGCAGAACGGCTGGAGGGTGCGGTACACCCGTATACAAAGGCCCTGATAAGTGCTGTTTTTGATATTCACATGAATTTTTCCAGGAAGATTGAGCGCATTGAGAGCGAACCCCCAAGTCCTCTGGATGTACCTGAGGGCTGTCCTTTTCAGAACCGCTGCGAACACTGTATGGAGATCTGCAGACGGGTAAGACCGGCCTTAAAAGAGCTGGCGCCGGAACATAAGGTGGCCTGTCATATTTATGAATAGTGCCAGTCCGCAAAAGCGGCAGGGTATTTGGGCTGGCGTAGTATTTATGGTATCTGAAATCGGAGCGATTCCGGAAGCCATTGCATGGGCAATATTGAGGATATGATGGCAGAATGTCTGTTTTATCTTGAAAACAGCTTATGGGAACAAAGGAGAAATTATGTGGAATATATGTGGAACGGCGCTGCAGCCTGGGGAAAAGTGCCAGCTTATCCTGCGGCCGAATATGCAATCGTATGAGATTCCGGCAACGCTCATCTGCGGAGCAGAGCCGGGGAGAACCGTGGTTGTGACGGCACAGATCCATGCAGGAGAGTATAGCGGGACGCCTGCGGTTATCCAGGCTGCCAAAGAGATTGATCCTGGAAGGCTGGCCGGGAATCTGGTGCTGATGCATTGTGTGAATACCAGCGGATTCTGGCAGCGGCACTGGAGGACACTGCCGGAGGATAATTTTAATCTGAATGCGGGTTATCCAGGACATCCCAAAGGAACTGCGGGAGAGCGGCTGGCGGATTGGTTTGTTAAAGAGATTTTTCCCAAGACGGATTTTCTGCTGGACCTGCACGGAGGAAGCGTACAGGAGCGTTTGGCTCCCTGCCTGTTTTATCCGAAAGCAGAGCAGGTGACAGAGCAGTCTCTGGCAGCAGCGAAGGCACTGGATGTGCCATATGCCATCGCGTCATATGCAGACTGCGGAGAATACAGTTATGCAGCCAATTATCACAGCATTCCGGGACTCCTTCTGGAGCGGGGATATGGCGGCGGCTGCAGAGAAGAGTGGGTTGCAGGGCACAAACGGAATATTTACCTGCTTCTGCGGCATCTCGGCATGTACGAGTCTGGGGAACCAGAACCCATACAGGAACCAAAAATCTATGAACAGACCATTTATCTGGAAAGTACAAAGGCGGGGCTGTGGTATCCAAAAATCAAGGAACAAAGTCGGGTAGTAAAGGGCCAGGTTCTTGGACATTTGGAGGATATGTTTGGAAATGTACTGCAAGAGTTCTGTGCAGAGGGAGACGGTGTCGTATTTTATTATATGGAAGGACTTTCTGCAAGGGAAAGAGATATACTGGTTGCTTACGGACTGGAGGAGCGGTGACTAAAACGGTGCTGCTGAGAATATTTCTCAACAGCACCGTTGTTTTTTGCCGTGAAAGCTGGTACAATAAGTTAGTGTAAACTAACTAAAAAGGGGACAGGAGGAAGAAAATATGAGTGTAGTTATTATAGGAGGACATGATCGGATGGTCTGTCAGTATCGGGAAATCTGCAGGAATTACAAATGCAAAGCAAAAGTATTCACTCAGATGTCGGCAAATCTGGACAAGCAGGTGGGAACTCCGGATCTTTTTATCTTGTTCACCAATACGGTATCTCATAAGATGGTGAAAACAGCAGTGGATGAAGCAAAGCGGAAAAAGATTCATGTAGTCCGCTGTCATACCAGCAGTGGGGCGGCGCTGGAGAATATTTTGAAAGAATATTCGGCATAAACGGGAGTCTGTGACAGAAGGGCAGTGCATGCAGATGAAAAAAAGGTGAAATTCTTGTGGATTTCCTGAATTTTACCTTGTCAAATGAAATATTTATGCGTAAAATGGAAAAGGCATAGTCTTACGCCGGGGGCGGGGACTGCCTTTTCCATTTTTATCCGGGAGGACGTATATGGGCAAACAGTACTGGAGGCCGGGCAATATGCTGTATCCGCTGCCGGCGGTGATGGTGAGCTGTAAGAGGCAGGGGGAAAAGCCGAATATTATCACAGTGGCCTGGACGGGAACCGTCTGTTCCTCTCCGGCTATGGTATCTATATCTGTGAGGAAAGAACGGTATTCTTATGAAATTATCAAAGAAACCGGAGAATTTGTTATCAATCTGGCTACAAAGGATCTGGTGCGTGCACTGGATTACTGCGGGGTACGGTCTGGCAGAGATGTAGATAAATATAAGGAAGCAGGACTGACGGTCCTTGCTTCCAAAGAGATTGCGGCGCCGGGAATTATGGAAAGTCCGGTCAATATTGAATGCCGGGTGACGGAAGTGAAGCCCCTGGGGAGTCATGATCTGTTTTTGGCAGAAGTGCTGAGCGTGACTATAGAAGACCGGTATATGAACGATGACGGAAAATTTGAGCTGAACCGGTCGGGACTGATTACCTATTCCCATGGGGAATATTTTGAACTGGGAAAAAAAGCGGGCAGTTTCGGCTATTCGGTCCGAAAGCCTGAGAAAAACCATAAAAAGAAAAATAAGAGAAAGTAGGGACTGAAATCGATCTCATGCAAAGGAAGAGACTGTTTGGAAAGAATTTTAAGTTGAGATATGCTATGACGGCTGTGGGGTGCTGTATGGTGCTTCTGTGCGCCGTGCCCATCCTGGGGGATACTTACGGGCTGGAAACGACTTACTGCGAAGTGCTTCTGGACGGCGAGGTGATCGGAGCCGTATCAGATCCGTCGGTAGTAAATCAGGCATTTTTGGATGCCAGGGCGAAAATTACCAGAGAGATGGGCGGTCTGGTGCTGGCAAATGTAGCCTGTGATTTTGAACAGGTGGAAAAGCTAATGGGCAGTACGCTGGAATCCGAAGGGCTGGAGTCGCTGATCTATGATCTTCTGAAGGAGAAAGTCAAGACGGCGAAGAAGAAATATTATCTGGTAAAGGTCAATGAATTTACGGTAAATTTGGCCACTATTGATGAAGTAAAGGAGCTTTTACTAGCGGCGCTTGCGCCCTATGACCCGGATGGGATGTTCCAGGTGGACATTGTCTCAGACACCAGCAGAGAGCTGAATGCTTTCACAATTCAGGTTGTTCCCAAAGGAGAGATTCCGGAAGGAGACGGATTAAAGGCACTTGATTTCTTTGAAAAAGTAGAGATTGCGGAAGCTTATATCGATTCGGAGCAGCTTACTCCGCTGCCGGAGGCTATCGATGCGGTAACAAAAGAAAAGGAGAAAAATCAGACATATGAGGTAGTGGCGGGAGATACGCTCTCAGTGATTGCCAACAGCAGGGGATATTATGTGGACGAGGTGCTGGCGCTGAATCCGGGACTGACCAGGGATGCCACGCTGAATATTGGAGATGAGATCATCATCAGCGTACCGGAACCGGAGCTGTCCATCTCTTCTACGGTTCAGTATACCTATGAAGAGGATTATTTTGCAGAAACTCAGTACATAGAAAATGACAGTTGGTATACAACCAGAAGAGAGGTGCGCCAGGAAGCTGCGCCTGGGCATCATGAAGTGACGGTGCTGACAACTTCGAAAAACCAGACGGAGACCGGACGGGAGATGATTGCAGAAAACATCATGGTAGAGCCGGTGCCGGAGATCATCGAAAAGGGGACCCAGACACCGCCTACCTATATTAAGCCGGTGACAGGCGGCGTGCTGACGTCCGGCTTTAAGATGCGCTGGGGCAGTATGCACCGGGGAATCGATTGGGCAGTTCCGACGGGCACTTCTGTCCGGGCTTCCTGCGGCGGTACCGTCGTCAGTGCAGGCTGGATGGGCAGCTATGGTTACTGTGTAACTTTAAGTCATCCGGACGGACGTCAGACCCGATATGCGCATCTGAGCAAGATCCTGGTGTCGGTGGGGCAGAAGGTGGACCAGAACCAGACCATTGCCCGCAGCGGGAGCACCGGGCGCAGTACAGGACCTCATGTGCATTTTGAGATTATCATCGGAGGGCAGCGGGTGAATCCACTGCAGTATTTAAACTAAAGACCCTTTAGAATTAGAACTGTCCGGAACCTGTGTGCCTGCGGCAAGGCAGGAGCGCAGGTTCCGGACGGTTTCCGCATGCGGGATGCATTGGGGCGAAGTGAGCGGGTGACGGATAGAGCGAAAAGGGAACCGTGTTTCAAACAGGAAAGCAGAATAGGAAGAAATGTACTTGACAAATACATCTATCCCGGATATACTTTACCCCGAAATAGTTTGATTATCAAAATAATAGGATGGAATAGAGGAACGGGAATGAAGGTAAGGATCACAGGAACCGGCTGGGAGCTGCCGGAATATGAAGCGGACAATAACTATCTGTCCACCATCGTGGAAACCAGCGACGAGTGGATTACAGAGCGGACAGGAATCCGGAAGCGGCATCTGGTAAAGGATGAAACAACTACGTCTTTGGCGGCGGGAGCGGCAAAGAAAGCACTTTTAAATGCCGGAATGAAGGCGGAAGAAATACAGCTTTTGATCGTGGCAACAATCTCGTCGGATACGGAGACTCCCAGTACAGCCTGCCAGGTACAGGCATTGCTTGGAGCAGCCCATGCGGTAGCATTTGACATTAATGCAGCCTGTTCGGGTTTCCTGTACGCAGTACATATTGCGGAAGCCTTTATAAAAAGCGGGATGTACGAAAATGCACTGCTGATCGGGGCGGAAACTTTGTCGAAGCTGGTGGACTGGACGGATAGGGGAACGTGCGTTCTATTCGGAGACGGAGCAGGGGCGGCTGTCCTGACGGCGTCCGAGAGCCAGGGCATCCTGTCCCAGTCTATAGGGAGTAATGGAAGCAAGTGGGAAGTTCTCTCCTGTGCGGGACGTCCGAATCAAAATCCATTGTGTCAGGGGGAAGGAACACCCGGCTATCTGCGGATGGATGGACAGGAAGTATTTAAGTTTGCAGTGAAGACCGTTCCGATCTGTATTGAAGACGCTCTGAAAAAAGCGGGTCTTTCACCCGACGAAGTAACGTATTTTCTTCTGCACCAGGCCAATCGGCGGATCATTCAGTCCGTGGCGAAACGGCTGAAGCAGCCGGAAGAGCGGTTTCCTATGAACATCGATCAATGTGCCAATACATCGGCAGCAAGCCTTCCGATCCTTCTGGCGCAGATGAACGAGCAGGGACGGCTTCATCCGGGAGACAGACTGGTGCTTTCCGGATTCGGCGCAGGGCTTACCTGGGGGGCGTGTGTGCTGGAGTGGTAACGGATATTTTTCTAAAATTCTTATTGACAAATCCGTATGACACCTATATACTTTGAATGTCAAAGTAAATGGGAAGAAAAATAGATTTATAAAAAGGAGAAAAATATAATGTTAGAAAAGATTAAAGAGATGGTAGCAGAACAACTGAATGTGGAAGCTGCAGATATTACCGCAGAGACTTCTTTTAAAGATGATCTGGGAGCAGATTCCCTGGACCTGTTTGAACTGGTGACAAACCTGGAGGATGAGTATGAGATTGAGATTCCGTCAGAGGAGCTTGAAAATCTCACAACCGTAGGTTCTGTTGCAGACTATCTGAAGTCTAAGGGAATCGAAGAGTAAGAAGAAGGCAGGTGTCTGTTATGAAGACGAGAGTTACAGAACTGTTAGGAGCAGAGAAGCCCATCATTCAGGGCGGCATGGCATGGGTGGCAGAGTCGCATCTGGCGGCGGCGGTGTCTGAGGCAGGCGGTTTCGGACTGATCGGAGCGGCCAATGCACCGGCTGAGGTAGTGCGCGGATATATCCGTGAAGCGAAAGCGCTGACCAGGAAGCCTTTTGGAGTCAATATTATGCTGCTTAGTCCTTTTGCGGATGACATTGCGAAGGTAGTCGTGGAAGAAGGCGTGGCGGCAGTGACGACAGGCGCCGGGAATCCAGAAAAATATATGGCCCAGTGGAAGGAAGCCGGCATCAAAGTCATTCCGGTAGTCGCGTCTGTAGCTCTCGCAAAGCGCATGGAACGCTGCGGAGCAGATGCGGTCGTTGCAGAGGGGACGGAATCCGGCGGTCATATTGGCCAGGCAACGACGATGACACTGGTGCCTCAGGTAGTGGACGCAGTGTCGATTCCGGTGATCGCTGCCGGCGGCATCGCTGACGGGAGAGGCTTTGCCGCAGCTATGATGCTGGGGGCAGAGGCTGTACAGATGGGGACCCGCTTCTGCGTGTCCAATGAATGTGTGATTCATGAGAACTATAAGGAACGCATTCTGAAAGCAAAAGATATTGATTCTGAGGTAACCGGAAGAACCCACGGGCATCCGGTGCGCGGGCTGCGCAACCGAATGACCAGAGAATATCTGAAGCTGGAAAATGCGGGAGCTTCTTTTGAGGAGCTGGAGAAGCTGACCCTTGGCGGGCTTAGAAAGGCCGTTGTGGAAGGGGATACAGATAACGGTTCCGTGCTGGCAGGACAGATTGCGGGCATGGTGAACCGGCGTCAGAGCTGCCAGGAGATCATAGACGAGATTATGGAGCAGGCAGAAGTTCTGTTAAAGCTCCGATAAGACGACAGATCCCGGCAGGAAGGTCGGTGTGGACGGGGGCTGCTGTGAAATGTGCAAAAGTCATGTTTTGCGGCGCCCCCGCTGTTTCTAATAGATAGTTTGAAGGTCAAAATTTATAGGATACAGGAGAAGGAAAATATGAGTAAGACTGCATTTGTATTTCCGGGCCAGGGTGCACAGTACATCGGCATGGGGAAAGATTTTTATGAGGCATTTCCGGTATGCAGGGAAGTATTTGCGACAGCCTCCGAGGCATCGGGACTGGATATTGCAAAGCTTTGCTTTGAAGAAAATGATAAGATTAACCAGACTGAATATACACAGATCTGTATGCTTGCTGCGGAGGCCGCAGTTCTTCGGGCAGTGGAGGAAGGCGGGATCACCTCCTGCGTCAATGGAGGGCTGAGCCTGGGCGAATATGGCGCTCTTGTGGCGTCCCGCGTCATCAGCTTAAAGGATGCGTGCAAAGTTGTGCGGCAGAGGGGAATCCTTATGCAGAATGCGGTGCCTTCCGGAGGGGCTATGGCGGCAATCCTGGCTTTGGATGTGGCGAAAATTGAAGAAATTTGTGAGAAGACAGAAGGTGTGGTATCCATTGCAAACTATAACTGCCCTGGTCAGATTGTGATTACCGGAGAAGAAGCAGCGGTAGAACGGGCATGTGAGGCACTGAAAGCAGCCGGGGCAAAACGCACCCTACGGCTGAATGTCAGCGGGCCTTTCCATTCGCCGATGCTGAAAGAAGCGGGAGAGAAGCTCTCGGAGGTTTTAGCCGATGTGGAGCTTTTGCCGTTTGATACACCTTATATTACCAATGTGACGGCGGATTATGTGACTTCCGTGGAAGGGATCAAGGAGCTGCTCTGCCGACAGGTGTCGTCCAGCGTGCGCTGGCAGCAGTCCGTGGAACGTATGATCGCAGACGGCGTGGATACATTTGTGGAAATGGGACCGGGCAAAACCCTGTCAGGTTTTATGCGGAAGATCAGCCGGGATGTGAAGATGGTAAACATTGAAAATATGGCAGATTATGAAAAAGCTATGGGCTTATTAAAATAAAACAGCGCAATTTAGATGCGAAACTATAAAACAGCATCCGCCCAAAGAAGGCCCGGAAGGATTTGCGAACATGGAAATGTTTGCAAATGCTTCCAGACAAAGGGGCCTTATTTGGGAGGATGTGGAACTATAACAGCATCCGCCCAAAGAAGGCCCGGAAGGATTTGCGAACATGGAAATGTTTGCAAATGCTTCCAGACAAAGGGGCCTTATTTGGGAGGATGCGGAACTATAATAGGAGAAAAATATTATGTTGCTGGAAGGAAAGATTGCTCTTGTAACCGGAGCAGCAAAGGGCATCGGCCGCGCCATCGCTCTGATGCTGGCAGCCGAGGGGGCGACTGTGGTCGTTAATTACAACGGCTCGAAAGAGAAGGCAGAACAAACCGTGGAGGAGATAAAAGCCCTCGGAGCAGACGGGCGCGCCTGGCAGTGCAATGTGGCGGATACGGAAGCTGCGCAGGCTATGATAAAGGACATCATTGCCGAATACGGGAAACTGGATATTTTGGTAAATAATGCAGGGATTACCAGAGACAATCTGATTATGAAGATGTCAGGGGAAGACTTTGATGCGGTCATAAATGCAAACCTGAAAGGATGCTTTAACACCATCAAGGCGGTGAGCCGTCAGATGCTGAAGCAGAGAAGCGGCCGCATTATCAACATCACATCCGTTTCTGGTATTCTTGGAAACGCAGGACAGGCGAATTACGCGGCGTCCAAGGCAGGAATCATCGGCCTGACGAAAACAATGGCCAGAGAGCTTGCCAGCCGTGGCATTACGGTCAATGCCGTAGCACCAGGATTTGTGGATACGGATATGACGCAGGTGCTTTCGGACAGCGTAAAAGAAGCGGCTGTGTCTCAGATTCCGCTGGGACATTTTGGCAAGCCGGAGGATATCGCTCATATGGTAACCTATCTGGCGTCGGAAAAAGCAGCTTATATGACAGGACAGATCATTAGTGTAGATGGAGGTATGGCAATTTGATGAGAAGAGTAGTTGTGACTGGAATGGGAGCCATCACTCCCCTTGGACTGAATGTGAAGGAATATTTTGAACATATCAAAGCAGGCGATCATGGATTTGGGATCATTTCCAGATTTGATGCTTCGGAATACAAGGCCCATGTGGCGGCAGAGGTCAAAGGATTTTCGGCCAAAGAGTTTATGGATTTTAAAGCAGCCAAGAGAATGGAGCCTTTTTCCCAGTATGCAGTGGCAGCGGCTAAGGAAGCTATGGAGCAGGCAGGACTGGATATGGAGAAAGAAGATCCTTACCGTGTAGGCTGTTCGATCGGTTCTGGCATCGGCAGCCTGGAAGTGATCGAGCGGGAGTACACAAAACTGAATCAGAAAGGGCCGAACCGGGTCAATCCCCTGATGGTGCCGATGATGATCTCCAATATGGCGGCAGGAAATGTATCCATCGCTTACGGACTGAAAGGCAAGAGTCTGAACGTTGTGACGGCATGTGCTACAGGGACCCATTCCATTGGAGAAGCATATCGGAGCATTCAGGCGAATGATGCGGAAGTAATGCTGGCAGGGGGCACGGAGAGCTGTATCTGTCCTACGGGTGTGGCTGGATTTGCCGCTCTGACGGCGCTTTCTTCCAGTGAAGATCCGGACCGCTGTTCGATTCCCTTTGATAAAGACCGGGACGGTTTTGTCATGGGAGAAGGCGCAGGGGTGGTCGTGCTGGAAGAACTGGAACATGCGAAAAAGCGCGGAGCTAAGATTCTGGCGGAAGTAGTCGGATATGGTGCTACCAGCGATGCATATCATATTACCTCTCCGGCTGAGGATGGCATGGGAGCAGCAACGGCCATGAAATGGGCAGTGGAAGAATCCGGCGCGGCCCTGGAAGACATTCTGTACATTAACGCGCATGGAACAAGCACTCATCACAATGATTTATTCGAGACCCGCGCCATTAAGCTGGCCTTTGGAGATCATGCGAAAGAGATGAAGATCAATTCTACAAAATCTATGATCGGGCATCTTCTAGGAGCAGCAGGTGCTGTAGAATTTATTACCTGTGTAAAGGAGATGGAGGAGAGTTTTGTCCATGTGACCAGAGGATTGGAGCATCCGGATGAGGAGCTTGATCTGGACTATGTACAGGGACAGGGGATTTCCATGGAACTTACCTATGCGCTGTCTAATTCCCTTGGTTTTGGCGGGCATAATGCAAGCATTCTGATTAAAAAATATACGGATTGATCTCAAGGAAGGGAGACAAAATATATGATAATGGATATCAAAGAAATTATGGAGATCATTCCTCACAGACAGCCCTTCCTTTTGATCGACCGGATTGAGGAATTAGAGCCGGGAAAAAGAGCCGTGGGGAAAAAATGCGTCACGTATAATGAACCCTTTTTTAACGGTCATTTCCCAAAGGAGCCGGTGATGCCGGGAGTACTGATTTTAGAGGCACTGGCACAGGTGGGCGCAGTGGCGATTTTAAGCCAGCCGGAAAATAAAGGAAAGACCGTTTATTTTGGAGGAATTGACAAGGCAAAATTCAAGAAAAAAGTCGTTCCGGGGGATGTGCTGACACTGGAACTTGAGATTATCAAGCAGAAGGGTCCTATCGGTGTGGGGAAAGCAGCAGCGATGGTGGACGGAAAGATAGCGGCTTCAGCAGAAATGACGTTTGCAGTCGGCTGATAGAGAACATATGTTCGCTTTAAGCCAAGGATCACGGATGCAGTTGTTCCATCCGTAATCAGTGTGTCGATGATTCCGCTTTTAATTGCACAGGAGACGGCAGATGCCTTCTGAGTGCCGGAGGCGATAAGCACGGCATCCGGGACATTTTTTACCTGAGGAAGAGAGATACTGACACAGCGGCGGTTCCAGTCGCAGTCGATCTCTCTTCCGTTTTGATCGAAGAATCGGGCGAACATAGCGCCCACAGCACCTTTCTCACAAAGCTCCTGAAACATGGGAGAAGTCATGTATGTTTTCCAAAATTCTCTTGTATTTCTATCGGATCCAGTATGCTCAGACACTACTTTCGGATGATATTCTGATTCTGTGCTGCTGTCTTATCCAATGTTATATTCGCATTTTCCTTAAAATGTCATATCCAGTTGCCGGTGCATGTTCTCTGCCGGCCAGTGCTCCCCTTACCGCTCGGCTGAACAATTGAGGCAGAGAGCGGATGGTTTGCTATGAACCAAGAAGCAACCTGCATGAACAGTACGAAAGAAAACGGCTGGAAATGAACCAGATGTACCAAAAAATATGTTGAAATTTTTTTCCTTGCAACATTCTTGTGTCTGTGGGACTCTGTATGATATCAGAATGCATTTGGACAGAGCCTGAAATCCTGGGGGTGAGGTGGAGGAATGGAACGTTTTATGGAGTTGTACCAGACGGTTTATGGTGATCTGTACCGTCTGGCATATTATTATATGGGAAATGTACAGGATGCCGAAGATGCGGTGCAGGATACGGTGCTGTCCGCCTATGAGCATTTCGGCAGTCTGAAAGAGGAGTCTTCCTTTCGTCCGTGGATCTTTCGTATCCTGGTCAATCGATGCAGGAGGACTTTGAAGCGGCGCAGGCAGAGAGAAATTCCCGTGGAAGATGTGCGGACGGTGCAGGAATCCGAACATACCGGGCCGGAGAGTCAGACGGAAGTACTGGAGCTTCTGGGGATCCTAAACGAAGAAGAGCGTCTGATCGTATCGCTGACTGTATTTGGAGGCTACAAGGGCAGGGAGATCGCCCGGCTTCTCCATCGAAACCAGAATACGATCCGTTCCAAATATTGGAGGGCTTTAAAAAAGCTGGAGCAGGAGATTATGCGGGGACAGAAAGCAGAAACCGGCAAAGGGAAAAGCCGCGGAAAGGAAGTGCAGGGATGAAAGAGAACAGACATATCATAAAAATTCTGCGTGAAGCGGGCAGTACCCTGGAGATTCCGGAACGTCTTATGCCGGAGCAGATGCAAAAGACCATTGAGGAATCAAAAATCTGCAGCAAGAAACAGCAGGTTCTCAAAAGGAGGAGGCTGCATCTTCGGCTGGCGTCGGCAGCCTGCTTTTTCTTAGCAGCGGGGCTCTTGCTGCAGCTTTACCAGACAGAGAAAGACTCTTTTGGGAAAGGGACTGTGCGGGCGGAGCTTTTAGAAGCAGGGACTGCAAAAGGCAGTATTTTGGCAGAGGTTCCGGAAACGGAACAGGATTTGCCGGAACTGTCCGGCAGCACTTATGAAGAGATCTATGCCTGCCTGTCGGCAAACTGGCAGGAGCAGGAGGAGCGAATGAATAGCGGGACCTCTGGCTATGACAGGAATAACGTAGAGGATCTTGCGGTTTCGGAACAGAAACTTCAGGATACGGTTGTTTTTGGACAGACCAATCTGCAGGTGAATCAGGTAGACGAAGGAGATCAGATCAAAAATGACGGCAGATATTTGTACCAGATTGCCCGAAGGCCGCAGGAGGGGCAGGAGGACCGTGTGGGGATTCAGATTCTGGATACGGAGGGCGGACTGAAAGAAACCGCATTTGTAGACGGCTTTACGAGTATAGAAGAATTTTATATATGGGAGGATCTGCTCATTATAGTTGAAAATAAACACTATAATCATGTTTCCCTTTTACCGGAACAGAAAAGTGCGGCAGAAAGAAAAGATATATTTATCTGCGGTGCGGTGGAGCGGGAGCAGGGATATCATGAGATCAGCATTTACCAGATGACGGATAAGAGCCGGCCCAGAAAGCAAAAGACGTTCACTTTGCAGGGAACATACAAGAGTTCCCGGATATCGGAAGGGTATTTCTATGGAATCAGCCGTTTTTCGGCAGGGCCGGGGGAAGGAGTACAGGACTATGGTGCCTATATTCCGTCCATAGATGGAAAACGGCTGGAAGCAGAACGGATTTACTGTCCGCCTGACACGGACAGTACGGATTATCTGGTACTGGTGTCTGTTGATCTGTCCGATCCTTCTTCCATCCTGGACAGCCGGGCAGTTGTAGGGGGATTTGATACGTACTATGTAAGCGCACATAATATTTATATGGTTCGGTATCATTCTGTCTATGAGGCGGAACCAAAGGCAGCAGGACGGGTACAGGACAGGACTGCACTTCTTAAATTTTCTTACCGGAAAGGCCGGTTTTATGCCCAGGCACAAGGGGAGATTCCAGGAAGAGTGGAGGACCGTTTTTCCATGGATGAATATGGAGGAAATCTGCGTCTGGCAGTGACGGTTCAGGAATATGAGGCGAAGGAGATCAAAGATGACCGGACCATGGAGCGTCTTGGGTTTGACTATACGCAGAAGGCACAGACGAATGCACTGTATGTTCTGGATGCCTCTCTTAAAATAAAGGGAAAGATCGAAGGACTGGCAGAGAATGAGAACATACGTTCTGCCAGATTTCTGGGAGATATCGGATATTTTGTCACATTTCGTCAGACGGACCCGCTCTTTGCTGTGGACCTTTCGAACCCGGAAGAACCCCGAATTCTTGGGGAGCTGAAAGTGAGCGGCTTTTCGGAGTATCTGCATTTTTATGAAGAAGATCTTCTGCTTGGAATCGGTATGGAGGCGGACGAGCAGACAGGAGAGGAACAGGGGATGAAGCTTTCCATGTTTGATATCTCGGATCCTGCCGGCATGAAGGAAATATCCAGATTTTCTCTAAAAGAGTACAATTACAGCGAAGCTCTGTGGGATCACAGGGCTGTGCTCATTGATCCGGCGGAAAATATCATAGGCTTTCCGGCCGGAGGGCGCAGCGGACAGGAGTATGTTCTCTTTTCTTATAAAGACGGGACCTTTGTACAGGAACTAAAGATTGATACCCAATCAAAAGACGGAGTATATGTAAAAGTGCGGGGAACATTTATCGGTGAGATATTTTATCTTCTTTTTGAAAACGGAACGGTCCGGGCTTATGACCGGCAAACGGGAGAACTTCTGGAAGAGCTTCGCTTAGAGAAAGAAAATGGGTGATTGTGAAATAGAAAGAGATAGGGTATAATTTTAGAAAATATATCTGCAGGAGGTCATTTGGTGAAAAAGGCTCTGCCGATCGGTGCGGAGAATTTTGAAGATCTGGTGCGAGACAGAGAATACAATGCCAACAAGGAGGCATAGAGAGAATATGGATGTACAATTTATGAACGAAAGCCGGTCTGCAGGGGTTCGTTTTCCGGACAGCAAAGAGCAGGAACAGACATACGGCATCGATCCAAGACTTCTGGTCTGGGTGAAGAACAATGTGGAGGGATGCCCTCAGACTCTTGGGGAATTTGCCGATATTATCAGCCTGGACCGCTGGAAGGTGAACCGTTCCAAAAGCACCAAGGGCTATGATACGCCTGCCTGGCTGGTGGAGAAGAAAGGCGATTTCTCCATGATCGGAGAGATGAAAGAGCTACAGTACCTTCGCCTGCAGGAAATAGAGATCGATGATTTTTCCTTTCTGACCAGATGCAAAAAACTGCAGATGCTGGATCTGCAACATACGAATTTTTCCGACTGCAGTCTGCTGGAAGGACTGCCGGAACTAAAAAAAGCGTACTTGCCGCCCCGCAGCCGGCTGATCCATACAGAAGTGCTGGATGCGCTTTTGGGAAAGGCGGAGACATTGGATATTGAGATACCAAAACCCTTTTACCGGGATGAGGATTTTCAGGATATAGAGATTGTGGACGGAAAGGATGTACATCTTTCCTATGAGGGAGATGAGAAAGTCCGGTTTGTTCAGGTGGATTTCAGCGGAAAGGAACCTTCTGCATGGAGTGATTTTTGCTACGATGAAGAGGACTGCTGGCTTCTGATGGGAGAGGAGCAGAAGGAGGAGCTGGCAGATCAACTGGCAGATGCCGTCAGAAAAGGCAAAGTGAACGGTTTTTGGCTTTCTCAGGAACCCTGGGGAGAGGGGCATTCTTTGTGCGCGGAGTTTGCTCTTGGCTGGGCGGCGCTGTTTTATGATGCAGACGATGAAGGATACTGCTATTCTATTCATAATGCAGATTATGATACGGTAGAAATTCTGGCACCGGTGGAAGTAGGCGGACAGTCGCCGGTTCCGAAGATGATGGCAACAGAGGATATGGAACTGGTAGCGAAAATTCTGAAGCATTTTCTGAAGACCGGGCAGCTCTGTTCGGGGACCCGGTGGGTGAAGGAGGGATAAGATTTGACAGATCCGAAACATTCCATGACCGGATTTGTGGCTCACTGCGGAATGGAGATCATAGAGGAGCAGGGAACTTACTGCACCAGAGTGAACATAGAGCCAAAGCATCATAATCCATATGGGATTGTTCACGGGGGCCTGCTCTATACGATGGCAGATACAGCAGCGGGATATACGGCGCGGGCGCTGACCAGATCTTCCGTGACGCTGAACAGTGATTTTCACTGTATCGCAAATGTGCCTTCCGGGCAGCTTACCGCCCGGACAGAGGTCATCAAAGCGGGGAAGCACATTCTTGTTCTGCGGGTCCGGGTGCTGGCAGATGCAAAGCTTCTGCTGGCAGAGGGGACTTTCACTTATTACAGTGATGGTAAAGACCATGATGTGTAAAATCAGACGATGATTAGATTGGAAGTGCCCTGATAGCTTTCATCCGGCAGACGGTCTGTAAGTACCTGGGCGCTGGTAAATTCTCCGAAACAAACCGGTGTGGTCTGATGGAATTTGCTGTGGTCGCATAATACATAGGGCATATGAGAATGCTTCATAGCGCATTCTTTTATCATAGCCTCATTGATATCCGGGGTCGTAAAACCCGACCGGCGGCTAATGCCGTTAGTTCCGAAAAATCCTTTGGTAAAGTGGTATTTCTGAAGAGCCACATAAGCTTCATTTCCGACAATAGCCTCTGTGGAGCTTTTGACTTCGCCGCCGATAAGAATCACCCGGAAGCCATTCTCTGCAAGCTGGAGTGCATGGGAGACAGCATTGGTCACAAAGGAAGCGGAATGTTCCGTCAGATAGGGGATCATAGCTCCGGTAGTCGTTCCTGCATCCAGATAGATAAAATCTTCCGGCCTGACAAGGGAAGCGGCATAACATCCGATTCTCTGCTTTTCTGCCTGATGCAGTTCCATACGCAGAGAAACTTTTTCTTCTTTGGTGTTCAGTTTTCGGTCGTTTTGAACAGCCCCGCCGAAGACTTTTATAAGTGCGCCTTTTTTATCAAGAATGTTTAAATCCCGCCGTATGGTGGATTCGGAAGCTTTAAAATACTCCGTCAGTTCCTGGACGGTAACACTGCCTTTTTCTTCTGTCAGTTTTAGGATTTCTTCCTGTCTTTTTTCTGTCAGCATCTGTTTCACCGGGGATTCCCCGCCCTTTCCTTCTATCGTTTGTTATTTTTATTTTACATGAAAAAAGAGATTCAGGCAATACGAAGGACGTTTCCGGATCGTGTAGCTTTACTTTCGTGTCTGACTGGCCAGAATCCAATATCCGCGGAAAGAAACGGGATGGAAGAAAAAGTGACGGTATGGCAGAATGCGGACAGGAAAACCAGAGAACCGGGCGGCTTACCAATATACAGGAACAGCCGGGCTTATTTCCCGGCTGTCCTTATCAAAAATATGAGATTATGCGGAGACTTTTTTCTTAAAGGTTCCAAGGAGTACTGCGCCGACGACTGTGCCGATGACCAGAGCCGCCAGGTATAACAGTGCGTTTCCGACTACCGGGACGACGAAGATGCCGCCGTGGGGAGCCATGAGCGTACAGCCAAAGGCCATGGACAGGGCGCCTGCTGCTGCAGAACCAATCATGCAGGAGGGGAGCACATGAAGGGGATCAGACGCTGCAAAGGGGATAGCTCCTTCGGTAATGAAGGCCAGACCCATAATAAAGTTTACCGGACCGGACTCACGTTCCTCTTTTGTAAATTTGTTTTTGAACAGCAGTGTTGCAAGTGCAATGGCGCAGGGCGGTACCATGCCGCCGATCATGACTGCGGCCATAATGTGATAATTTCCTGCGGCGATGGAAGCAGTTCCGAATACATAGGCTGCTTTGTTGAAAGGACCGCCCATATCAATGGCCATCATGCCTGCCACGACAATGCCCAGAAGAATCCGGCTTGAACCGCCCATATTCGTCAGGGCAGTATTTAAAGCAGTGTTCAGAGCGCCGATGGGCGGCTCTACGAGAAACTGCATAATCAGACCTATAAGGAGGATACCGCACAGAGGATACAAAAGTACCGGTGCAATCTTTTCAATAGCCTGAGGCAGTTTGGAAAATATTTTAATCAGAAACAGGACCAGGTATCCTGCGATAAATCCTGCCGCCAGTGCCCCCAGAAAGCCGGATTTGCCGGAGGAAGCCATCATGCCGCCTACAAAGCCGACAGCCAGTCCGGGACGGTCTGCAATGCCCATGGCGATAAATCCGGCCAGAATCGGGAGCATAAACCCAAAGGCTACACCGCCAATGCCTTTTAATACAGCGGCTGCCGGAGTGATCGTTCCGAAAGCGGCTCTTGCTTCATCGGAAAGGGCGTTCACATCCACGCAGAGACCGTCAATCAGGAAAGCCAGTGCGATCAGAATACCGCCGCCTACTACAAAGGGGAGCATGTGGGAAACACCGTTCATAAGCTGCATATAGAGCTTGTGTCCGATGCTTCCGGAAGCTTTTCCGGAGGATGCAGCGGCAGAAGGATTGCCTGCCTGGTAGACAGGAACATTTCCGCTCATAGCCTGTGCGATTAACTGATCGGCCTTGCTGATGCCGTCGGATACCTGGCATTCGATGAGTTTTTTTCCATGAAAACGGTCCATGGGAACTTTGGCGTCAGCGGCCACAATGATGCAGTCTGCTTCCCGGATCTCCTGGTCGGTAAGTACGTTCTTGGCGCCGCCGGAACCTCTCGTCTCCACTTTGATAAAACAGCCTGCTGTCCGGGCAGCTTTTTCCAGACCTTCCGCTGCCATATACGTGTGTGCGATGCCGGTGGGGCAGGAGGTAACGGCCAGGATTTTAAAGGCGCCTTCTGCCGCAGCCGTATTCTGGGCAGCTAATTGGTCGTTCAGATCGGGCTTTTCGTCGTCTGCCTGATCGACAATCCGGAGAAATTCTTCCACTGTGGAAGCATTTTTCAGATTGGCTGCAAAATCCTCATCCATCAGGAGCATGGAAAGTTTACTCAATACGTCCAGATGAACATTATCTTTGGTATTGGGCGCGGCGATCAGAAAAATTAAATGGACCGGTGCGCCGTCCAGGGAATCGAAGTCTACGCCGTCTTTGACAACCATAGCTGCCAGTCCGGGACGATCGACGAAGGCTCCTTTTCCGTGAGGGATAGCAATACCCTCGCCGATTCCGGTGGTGCTTTCCTCTTCCCGTCTGTAAACTTCCTGACGGTAGGCTTCCCGGTCGTTGATCTTGCCGCTTTGGATCATCAGATCCACCATTTGATCCAGTGCTTCCTGCTTAGAAGCAGGTGCCCCGGTCAGGGAAATGCTTCTCTTGTCGAGTAAATCTGTAATACGCATTATGTAGAGTCCTCCTATTTTAAGTTCTGCGTCCGGTCTTACAAGGTTTCTGCAATGGAAAAAATTCTGTCATATGCGTGCGGAAAATCCCATCCGGGCCGTGTAAGACTGAAAGCGGATTTTATGTTTTTTGTCCATTTATCCAATATCCGGAAACGGATTTGGGTACAGCAATGCTGTGCGGAGCTTAGTTTTGACGGATGGAGTGGTAGATTTTATAAATCTCTTCCTTGGAAGCTAACAGATCGGAAAAAGCACTGGCACTTCCGGCAGAGACACCCATATGAAAGGCGTGCCGGTAATCCTGCTGCTGCACCCAGCCGGCCACAAACCCGGCTACCATTGAATCTCCCGCTCCGACGGCATTAACAAGCGTTCCTTTTGGTGCGGGCTGCATATGTACTTCTCCGTTTTCTGCCACAAGGACCGCACCTTTGCCGGCCATGGAAACGAGAACATTTCTGGCACCCATTTCCTGCAGCTTTCTTCCATAAGGAACGATTTCCTCCCTGTCCGTCAGGGTGACGTTGAAAATTTCTCCAAGTTCATGGTTGTTGGGCTTAATGAGGAACGGATGGTATTCGAGCACATTCAGGAGAAGGCTCTTTGTGGCGTCTACCACGTATAGGATGTCCCGTCCGTTCAGTGATGCCAGGATATCTCGGTAGATAGAATCCGGCATACTCTCAGGGATACTTCCTGCCAGAACCAGAATATCGCCTGCTTTCAGCCGGTCAAGCTTTGTCATCAGCCGGCGGATAGCTTCGGGGCTGACAGAAGGACCTTGACCGTTTATCTCAGTTCCGTCAAAATCCTTCATTTTAATGTTGATGCGTGAACAGCCTTCTTCCAGATGAATAAAATCGCATTGAAATCCAATGGCTGTCATTTTCCGGAGTAATTCTTCTCCGGTAAATCCTGCTGTAAATCCAAGGGCCGCATTGGAGATACCGAGATTTTGCAGGACGGTTGACACATTAATGCCTTTGCCGCCAGGGAGCATCTGTTCTGCACAGGTGCGGTTGGTCTTCCCAAGCTGAAAATCCTTTACAGATACAATGTAATCCAGTGATGGGTTAAACGTAACGGTATAGATCATTCCTCCTGTCTCCTTTCAGGTTCCGTTCTTGATTCTGTATGTATTATACCTTCAAATTCAGTCAAAGTCAATCAAACTAATGCACAAAAATAGAAGGGTAAATTTGTTAAACATTCACAAACATTTAAACTCGTTTAAAATCGGTCAAAAAAAGATGGAAGATCATTTCTGAATAAAATAAGGATGGGATACAAAAAAAGAAGAGTGTGCCGCATTTGACAGCACACTCTTCCTTTCGTTTAGAAGATATTATATGGGGTTTTATCCTTCGATCAGGATCGTCTTGCTTTCGTTGATCTTTGGCTGTGCCTCCTTTTTCGGGACCGTCAGTTTCAGAACGCCGTTTTCAAAAGCAGCATGCACATCTTCCTGGGTGACATCGTCGCCCACATAGAAGCTTCTCTGATAATGGCCGGTGTACCGCTCCCGGCGGATATATCTGCCCTGAGAATCTTTCTCATCGCTGTTGTTCTCATGAGTGGCCTTGATGGTCAGGTAACCGTCTTTCAGTTCTGCATGCAGGTCCTCTTTGCAGAAGCCCGGCAGGTCCAGATCGATTTGATAAGCATGGTCAAGCTCCTGCACATCTGCTTTCATAGCAGGAACACTGCCGAGACGGTTGGGGCGGTAAAAAGAAGAAGCTGCAAAGTCCTCAAAAAAGTCATCCATAAAGTTCCTTCCAAAAATATCAGTTAATAACATAAATCTTACCTCCTTGTGTATGGTGCGGATCTCCTTTGGAAATCCGGTGCTGTTTTATTTGTTATATATGTTATATAACAAAATGTTAGCACTGTCAAGAGGTGAGTGCTAATTTTTTGTGAAAAAAGTGTGAAATCCATTTGGAATGGGGGTTTTTCTGTATCAGGGTTTCCGCCGGAGCCTGATTTTATGACAATTTTATGACAAATCCCAAAAGAAAATATGGATCACCATGGAAAACAGTGATCCGTAATGTTTCATCCGTATTTTATGACATCCTCCGCCTTTTCCATCTCATTTTTCACTCTGATCGTGTCTACATGATTGTAAATATTCATGGTAACGGCAATGCTGGAATGTCCCATGATATACTGCAGTGTCTTTGGATCGATTCCGGATTCCGCCAGTCTGGTACAGGCAGTATGCCGTAAGATGTGAGCGGAGATGTGAGGGAGCGGTTCCGGTTCCCGATCTTCCCGGGCAGCTACTTCCCGCTCGGCTCTGTTATATGCGTCTATGACATTTTTCAGCATAAAGTTGACTGCATTTGCGGCATATGGATTTCCCAGTGAATTGAGAAAGACAAAATCCGTAACCCCGTCGATCTCCTTCCTTTGTTTGGTACCCAGCACAAGAGAAAGTTCTTTCTGCTTTATCAGACTTTTCCTTGCGCTGGCCGTCAATGGAATGTTCCGCCGTCCGGCTTCGGTCTTTAAGTTCTGTACATGGAACCGGCAGCCGTCGCCCAGATTGCGGTATATGAGCTGCTGGCGGATATGTATGATATTTTCTTTCAGGTCCGCATCGGACCATCGAAGGCCGGTCAATTCGCCGACTCGAAGGGCAGTAGACAGGGCAAATATCATCAGGGGATGATATACACAATACTGGCTGCTGCTTTTCAGAAAATCCAGCAGCTTTTCCTGCTGCGATATGGTAATAGAGGTTTTTTCTCTCTTTGTCCCTCCAATGCCCTTTCTGGCGTCCTTTGCGGGATTCTTGCGGATCATATTGGAGTCGACAGCCAGTTCCAGGACTGGGCAGATCAAACTGTGGTAAAATTTGATTGTGTTAGCTGCAAGCCCCTGTTTCACCAGACCGGCATAAAATTTCCGTATGCGTATCTGATCGATCTCGGAGACTTTCATTTTTCCAATATCAGAGTCCCGGATAGCATTATTCCAAGATGCCAGATAATTACATCTGGTGGTCTCTTTTAAATCTGTCTTAAGCTCCAGATATTCCCGGAATAATTGATTTAAAGTGATATTTCTCCTGCTGTTGTCAATCCCGTCTTCCAGATCTTTTTCAATCTGCTTTTCCTTTTCCCGCAGTTCTTTTAAGGTCAGGCCGTAAACCGTATAGCGCTTTCCGTTTTGCGTATATTTAAAACTGTAGCGCCCGGACTTGTCCTGGTATTCCCCTACACGGAGAACATAGCCTTTATGATCTGTTCTTTTCTTCCTTGCCATAGGAGCCCTCCTGTTTATTTATCTGACCTGTTTTCAGCTTTCGCGCACTTTTGTGCGAACACCGGAAAGCGGAATCGAACCGCTGTTTACATGGCAACCATGCCCCCGGCTTCTGTCTCTGGCTATTCGATCACGCTGCTTTTCAGGAAAAGCCCATAGTCCTGCAGGACTTCCTCAAACCGCTCCAGAAATTGCTCTGCACCGTACTCTTGAAAATCAATGGCATCTTCATCAGCCAGCTTCTCCCATAACCTCATAGCCAGTGTTTCCTTACTGGTCCCGAATGTATTTGCACTGTTATTCATCTGCCTGTCCTCCTTCATCTTCTGACCAGCTTTCTACAAAGTCTGAAATCTTTGTAAGTAATGCCGGGTCTTTAATCTGCTGTATCCGTCTTATAATCTCCTGTGCATCTCCTGCAGGGGTTCTCGGTTCCTGCCTCTGTTCTCTCCGTTCCCGCAGTATAATGCTTGTGAGCGCGCTCTGTGCCCGTGCGACATAATCATAAGCTATATCTGCAAGTCCGTTCACCCGGTTTATTTTTTTGGCTTTGTCATCCGGCGTATTATCTACATGAACCGCGACAACCTCCATCAGCTCCATAAGAGCAAAATCAGCCTTGTCCAGCAAATCGCCAATTGTGACGTCCAGTTCTGAAATGACTGTCTGTAAGCGTCCCTCCGCCTCTGTACCGGGCTTTTTATTCGATTCCATAAAGTATCCATCCTTCCTTGAATTGTTTCTATCAGGCGCATGAGCGCCCCTGTATCATGTTTTACTGTATGCTGAGAATCCCAAGGAGAAAAGAATAAACACTTTGAATGATTTTCGGATTATCAATTCTCCCAATCAGGTCAATCAGCTCTTTTTTATAGTCCATGTCCATCACTCCTTCCCGTTGACCACATCTCCACCGACATCCGAGTTAAAATAATTGTATCCGTCGCCGTCCTGCGATACGAAGTCATACTGTGAGAGATATTCAATCCATCTCTGGTTGTTCCGTTCGTTTGCCTGCGAATAGCGGATATTTGCAGCCGCGAGGCACAGGACCACAAAACCAGCAAAAATCAGTATATCCCGGACGATCTTTGCAAGTCGTGTGCACTGACTCCCCAACATGCTGATAATCTCCGTTGCATGGTTTTCGCCCCTGATGGTGTTTTCCTGCTCCATGGCAGTTTCGTTTTCAAGTTTTGTATTCATGCTTTATACCTCCTGACTATGCAAAAGCTGCTGTTCCAGTACGTCAAAATCATAGTCTCGCTGATCGAAGTTGGTGAAACCGGTTCTGCGGGAAGGGATTTTGTTCCCTGCCGCAATGCCGTGTCCTTCGCGTGCGCACGTGCGTATATATATTTCTTTTATTTTTTTATTCTTACCTTCTTTTATTGTTGCCGGTTGAATGCCCTCTGACTGCCGGTTCTCTGCCACCTGACTGCCGCACGTCTGATACATGGAATAATTTTGGACTGTAAATACACTGAATTTTGGGTGCCGGTTGACTGCCACTTCACCGGTCTTTTTTAAATGTTCCAACGCTGTTCTTATATTCTTTACAGAAAGTCCGATTTCCTGTGCCAACTCCGGGTAAGACGATACGAACGCACCGCGCGGGATCGTCACGCCCTGATACTCTCCGTCTTTATAGTTGGCTTTCAGTATCATGTGAAGGAACAGTCTGCATGTGTTTGCATCTTTGTACCAGCCCCACAGCATGATCTTTCGGCTTATCTTTATATAACCAGTCAATATAAAAAATCCTTTCTTTTTGCCGCCGGGTATGATATGATACAGCCAGTATCCGGCTTATTCGAGTGTTTCCGGGTTACTCTGCCTTTGCAGAAGTGCCAGCTTCCGCAAGGGCTTTTTTCAGCTCTTCCAGTTCCTTCAGGGCTTCATCGAACGTCTTTAACATCAGTTCGTAACGCCAGACCGGAATGCAGATCATTTTCTCCATGTGCCTGTTCCTCCTATCCTATAATGCTTTCAAAAAAGTCATCGAGCGTCTGCCGGTGGTATGCCACCCGTTTGCCGATCCGGACCAGTGCGCCGCAGTCTTCGGCCACCTTCCGGATGGAAGAGGCGCCTAAGTTATACCGAGTTACTGCCTGCATTTTGCTTAACAGGGTGATCTCGTTTAAGGTGATCCGGGGTTCCTGTGGGTCGATGGCTTCCACCGCTGTGGGGATGTCAAAAAGTGTTTTGATTTTGTTCATATTGTGTTGTCTCCTTTCGTGTTATGATATCATCATACAGCAAATGCTAAACGTTGTCAAGCGTTTTTGATTATCTATTGCTAAATGTTTTATATTATATACTTGACTATGTACAGTGAACAATGTATATTTTTAATAGGAGGTGATATGATGACGATAGCGCAAAAATTAAGCATGGCCTTATCCTATAAAGGTATAAGTCAAGCTGAACTCGCTCGCAGAATAGGTACAACACCATCAAATCTTAATCAAAAAGTAAAAAGAAACACTCTCACTAAAGAAGAACTGGAGAAGATCGCCGAAACTCTGGGGGCCGTATGGAAAGCTGAATTTGAATTTCCGGACGGAACGATTATATAACTAAAGCAGGAGGAGGCATATTATGAATGATGATCAGCTTCATGAAAAATATCAATTATGGTGGAGCAACAGAACCCAAGATGAGTACAAATTGCATGAAACTATCATAGATTATGATGATGCTTTTTTTGAAGATATGGCTTTCCGAGAAAATTCTTTATATTGGAATATTTATTCCTTTGTTTCTGAAAATATGGAAGAATTATATCTCGACTTGTCATCTTCAAAATGGATGTACCGTTTTCTAATAATGGAAGACAATCCAGAATTTAAAGGACAGCACAATTCTCTTGATCGAACAATATCTATTACCAGAAGATATATCAAAGATAGAGAAGTAATTCTTCATGAAATGATACATGCTTATGAAAACATTTTAGATAACACAAACTATTCTGTTTTAAAAGAAAATCTTTTAATTGCATTATATCGAAAGTTATCTCCTGAAATCTCTGACTTAGATCAACGCATTGTCATCCACTCTGAATTATGGGGCCAAACAAATGTTATGAACTCGGGAGGAAAACATGGTTTACTGTTCTTTCTAAAAAGCCTTGATTTAGATATTCGTTGCAGCTACCCATTAGGAACCGTATGCGGATACGGACGTGACACTGGAGATATGTGGTATTAAAATATAACTTGACAACTTTCATATAACTTTAAACATTTCGGCTGTAGAAACCTCCGACACCCGAAATGATTCGGCATAACAGCTGTATAATTCCTGACCATTCCCCCAGACTATCAAA
This sequence comes from Lachnospiraceae bacterium, assembly GCA_910574965.1. GTDB lineage: Bacteria > Bacillota > Clostridia > Lachnospirales > Lachnospiraceae > Hominiventricola. Next base: position 76,185 of record CAJTDB010000005.1, read on the forward strand.
GAAAGGAAGTTAATAATATGAGTAATCGCGAACTGGCCAAGAGCCTGATAGACCAGATACCGGAAAGCAAGCTGTATTATATTGTTGCTTACCTGCAAGGCGCTGCAATTCCGGATGAAACACCAAATGCCGAAACCATAGCTGCAATAGAAGAACTAGAAAACGGAGGTGGTACGGTATTTGCTGGAAGCACCGAGGACTTATTTAAGCAGCTTATGGAGGATTAGTTCATGCTCGATGTACGTTACTCAACGCAGTTTAAAAAAGATTTTAAAGTATGTGTAAAACGTAAATACAGAATTGCTTTATTACAACAGGTTATTGATACTCTCCGTATTCCGGCACAACTCCCAGCTGCTAATAAGGATCATAAATTAAGCGGAAATTATTCAGGATACAAAGAATGTCACATTTCCCCTGACTGGCTGCTTATATATAAACAGACAGATACGGAATTAAAATTAGACCGTACCGGCACCCATGCTGATTTATTTGGCATATAAGACCATCACAGAAAGGAGCACCCGCCATTCCAACATCAATGCAGACCAAAATATATACAATAGATGATTATGAAAACCTGCCCGAAAGTGTCCACGCAGAACTGACAGGCGGACAGATGTATTACAGATCCACACCTAACCGGATGCATCAGGAAGTACTTTCGTTCTTATTATGCACCATCGCAAATTATATTGACTCCAACGGCTACCCCGGCGAGGTATACCCCGGCCCATTTGCCGTCAAACTGTTTCATGACAGGGATGTACGGTTGAGCCGGATATAAGCGTCATATGCGCCCCTGAGAAGCTTACAGACAGAGGCTGCACCGGCGCGCCGGACTGGATCATTGAGATTGTCTCCCCCGGCAACCCGGAACATGACTATGTGCGGAAACTGAATCTGTATCTGGATGCAGGCGTTCGGGAATATTGGATCGTAGATCCACATGACCGGAAAATACTTGTGTATTATCTGAAAAATGAGCATATAGAGGATTTCGCAGTAAAACAATACACATTCCAGGAGAAAGTAAAGGTCAGCATTTATAAGGACTTCTGGATTGATTTCAATGGGTTGAGTCTGTGATGCCATTACTCATGGATGAAGAAAAGGGGTGAGAAAATTTTTACACAGGTATGGCTACTTGCGGAAAGACTCCCTTTGTCGTAACTTATGCAGTGTTTGGCTCTCTTCGAATGTGTGAAATGATCCGCCAGGAGATCTGCTATCCGAACCTGAATGTGAAAATTGCCTGTTCCCATGGCGGTGTGACGCCGGCCAACGACGGTGCAAGCCATCAGTGCATCGAAGACCTGGGCGTGCTTCGGACAATTCCCAATATGACGGTAATTATGCCGGCGGACTATTATGCAGCAAAAAAATTAGTTGCAAAGGCAGCCGAGATGTACGGTCCCTGCTATCTTCGGTTTACAAGAGATGCAATTCCGGTCATTTATGATGAAAATACCGAATTTGAGATCGGAAAAGCGAATGTCCTTCGGGAAGGCAAAGATGTGGCAGTGATCGCTAACGGCGACACAGTGTGTATAGCTTTAAAAGCTGCGAAGCTTCTGGAGGAGAAAGGCATTCAGGCCAAAGTACTGGATATGCACACCATTAAGCCTCTGGACAAAGATGCGGTCATGGACTGCGTGAATCAGACAGGCAGGATTATTACCGTGGAAGATCACAACATTTTAAACGGACTTGGAAGCGCAGTCAGCGATGTGGTGGCAGAGACAGGCAGGGCAGTAGTGAGAAGAGTCGGTATTCAGGATCAGTTCGGACAGTCAGCGCCCTATGAGCGTCTTCTGGAAATGAATGGAATCACAGCAGAACATATTGTGGAGCTGGCGGAAGAACTAATGCGTCAGGCGTAGGCTGTTTCAAACCAGAAAATCAGGCGTTCAATCATCCTATCTTATATGTAGGATGAATTGAAGTGAAAAAAGGAAAATATGGAGGATAAAAATATGTTTGAATTTCAGGATCAAGTAGTAATCGTAACAGGAAGCGGCTCTCCGAAAGGGATTGGAAGGACCATCGCACGTACCTTTGCGAAGCAGGGGGCGGTAGTTATTATCGCGGATATGAATGAGGAAGGCATTAAGGATACCGTAGCAGCTATTGAGGAAGAAGGCGGCAAAGCCATGGGAATCACGGTAAATGTAACATCTCCGGAGTCCGTACAGCAGATGGCAGACACCATTATGGAAAAATACGGCCGCATTGATGTACTGGTAAATAACGCAGGCATTTCTCAGAAAGTGACTGTGGCAGATATGAAGCTGGAAGATATGAGAAGAATTTTTGGAGTCAATATGTTCGGACTGTTCCTCTGCACGCAGGCATGTATGAAACCCATGCGGGCGGCAAAATACGGCCGAATTGTGAATTTGTCTTCTGTATCCGGCAAAAGAGGCGGCGGAGTCTTCGGCGGCGCACATTACTCCGCTTCTAAGGCGGCAGTGCTGGCATTTTCCAAAAATCTGTCCAGAGAGATTTCCGCAGAAGGCATTACCATCAACAGTGTCTGTCCGGGTCTTATCAATACCGAGATCTGGAAATCCCTTCCGAAAGAGGATGCGGATAAAGTGATCGATGGGATTCCTATGGGGCGGCCGGGCGAGACTCAGGAAGTGGCCAATGCCATTTTGTTTCTGGCATCTAAAGAAGCTTCCTATATAACCGGCGAGGAGATTGACGTAAACGGCGGCTCTCATATGGATTAAGCTCTTCCTAAAATTTGATAATAGAAAAACGGTCCGGTCCCATGAAATTTTTTCATGGGACCGGACCGCCGTTATCTCTGACATAGATGTGCGTTTTTCCAGACCCGGCGAATCTCGTCGCGCACTTCCATCAGTGCAAAACCAAGCAGGTTCTGCCCTTTCCATTTGACAGGAATCTGAGCGTGCTCGTGTTTTTCATCCATTCCGATTCCCCATATGCGGTCATAGGGACTTGCTTCTGCCAGTATATGGTCATTGGTGGACAGCAGGAAATCACGAAGCTTGGGGTTCTGGGTGAATTTCAGAAAATTTCCGTTTAAGACAATGGAATATTTGACTTCATTCCATATCTTTTCGTCAAAATTCTTCACCTTTCTTCCCAGAGCTTTGATCTGCTTTGGATCGCTGCTCTTAAGGATCTGCTGACGAATAGTCTCATCTTCAAATAATTCTGCTTTATTCGCCATCATAAACTGTTCCATACAGCAGTAGACATGTTCGGCAGATCGAAAGTCTGAGAACCACCATTGACTGAAACAGCTTTTGGACGGCTGTCCGTCAGAGGAAGGCTTTGCTTTCCAGAACAACATAAAAGTTTGCGGTACACCTTCCGTGTGTGCACGATGAATCTGCTCTATCGAGTAGGCAGGCGTCCCGTTTTCTCTCCAAAATTCCATCACATAATGGTTCTTCTGGTAACAGCAGCAGGTATCCTCCTCTGCCCACCAGCCTTTCCAGACGGAAGGTTCCGGGAAAAGTTCCTCATAAGCCTTTTGCTCTGCTTCTGAGAGGGCGTCAAACCAGGCGCTCCATTTTACAATATAGTCTTCGCCGTACCCCATTCTCCAGCCGATGGAATATCGTTCGATTTCCGGATAGGCTATCCAGGGCGGCGGCATGATCTTTTTATTTTCCAGCATGACAGGTTCCTTTTCCTGCAATTTTTATTTTGGGTCTGCAAAGGCAGCCGCTTTCCTCATCCATGAAAGGACTTCCTTTTATTCGGTAATGGCCCAAACTCTGGCAGGGAGTCCAGTAGCGCCCTCGATTCTTGGATAAGATACGATGATGACAGCACCGGCGGGAGCTACCTGATCCAGATTAGTGAGCAGTTCCACCTGCAGTTTGCCTTTGTCCAGCACATATCGCTCACAGGCAAGATCACCGGCAGCAGCGGCTTCCGAAGAAGCGTCTGTGTCTAAAGTCTCATGGCCGTTGGCAGCGGCGTTTCGCTCTTCGTAAATGTACTTCAGAGCATCCATGGACCATCCGGGGAAATTCTCGCCGCCTTCGGAGTCCGTGCCGGAGAGCGCATCCATATCCGGCCATCTTTTTGACCAGTCTGTGCGCAGGGCTACAAAGGCGCCGTCTGGGATGGAGCCGTATTTTGCTTCATACACCCGAATGTCTGCGGAGGTGACCACATAGGTGGGATCGGCCTTTACTTTCTCTGTGACATCGATAATACAGAGCGGGAAGATCAGATCCTTCACACCATATTTCTCGGACAATTCCCTGTTTTTGATGAAATGTCCTGGAAAATCAATGTGGGTGCCGAACTGTCCCGGAAATTTGAAGGTCTGGATCAGACAATCCAGCATCTCATTTCCCCAGTCAAAACAGGTCGTCCCAAGCTCTACAGCGCCGTCTGGAATCCCTGCCCAGTAAGGGCTGTCATTGTTCAGCGGGTGCGAAAGCTCCACCCAGCGATATTTTTTTGCTTCCTTTAAAGCTTTCCATAGTTCGTACATGAATCAATATCCCCCTTTGTTTTATGATCAGATCATCTGATATACAGCCGCCTCATAGGGCATAAGCTTCATAGCACTCTCGGCTTCGGACCGGCCGCAGTTGCTGATAAGAAGCTTCATACGATCTGCTTCCCAGCCGTTTGGAAGGCAGAAATCCTTGGCCTCTGCAGTAAAATTGCAGATGACTAAAAGTTTTTCTTCGTCCAGATTCCGCGTGTAGACATAGAGATCCGGATCTTCCGGCAGCAGGAGCTCATAGGAGCCATAGACGATGATTCTGTATGCTTTCCGCAGCCGAATCAGCTTCTGATAGTAATGGAAAACGGAATCCTCCCGGCTCTGCTGCTCCTGGACGTTGATCCTGGTATAATTGGGATTGACCATAATCCAGGGAGTTCCGGTACTGAAGCCGGCATTGGCGCTGTCGTCCCACTGCATGGGAGTCCTTGCATTGTCGCGGCTTTTATAACGCAGATAACGCATCATATCGTCCGGCGCTACCAGTCCGTTCTCCGTATATTCGTGGTAGGCGTTGATGCTCTCAATATCCCGGAAATCCTGAAGAGACGGGAAGGGAGCGTTGGTCATTCCAAGTTCTTCGCCCTGGTAAATATAAGGAGTGCCCTGCATCATATGCAGACAAGTAGCCAGCATCTTGGCAGAAGTCTCCCGATAAGCATCGCTGTCGTTTCCAAGCCTTGATACGATTCTCGGCTGGTCATGATTGCACCAGTACAGGCTGTTCCAGGCTTTTCCGTACAGTTCATTCTGCCACTTGGAAAGTGTCTGCTTTAATTCCCGCAGATCGATCTTCTGGTCATTCCATTTGAAAGTCTCTCCTCCGTCCAGATTCATATGCTCGAACTGGAAGACCATATTCAGCTCAGCTCCGTCAAGACCGGCATATTTTTTCGCCTCTTCCACAGTAACGCCTGCGCATTCACCGACTGTTAGAAGGTCATATTTGGAAAGCACATTCCGGTTCATTTCCCGCAGATATTCATGTACCCGCGGGCCGTTGCATACGTAAGGGGAATAGTCTCCATAGCCATTTTCCTTAACCGCTCCGTCCGGATACGCCTGGTCTTTGGAAATCATGCTGATAACATCCATCCGGAATCCGTCAATGCCTTTTTGGCACCACCAGTCCATCATGTCAAAGACTTCCCGGCGGACCTGTTCATTTTCCCAGTTCAGATCCGGCTGCTTCCGGGAGAAAATGTGAAGGTAATACATACCAGTGGTATCATCATATTCCCAGGCAGAGCCGCTGAAGCAGGAACTCCAGTTATTGGGGGTCTTGCCGTTCTTTCCATCCTTCCAGATGTAATAGTCCCGGTATGGATTATCTGCGGACTTTCTGCTCTCCACAAACCAGGGATGCTCGTCGGAAGTATGATTGACCACCAGATCCATAACGATTCGGATGCCTCGTTCATGGGCAGCGGCCAGCATCCGGTCGAAATCTTCCATAGTTCCAAATTCCTGCATGATTCCTTTATAGTTGCTGATATCATATCCGTTGTCATCATTGGGAGATTCATAGACCGGAGAGAGCCAGATGACGTCGATGCCAAGCTCTTTTAAATAGTCCATTTTCTCTGTGATTCCGTTCAGATCGCCAATGCCGTCTCCGTTGCTGTCCCGGTAACTTCTCGGATAGATCTGATAAACAACACTTTCTTTCCACCAAGTTTTTTCCATTGTCTCCACCTGCTTTCTGCGAGTTGTATTTCTCTGTGGACATTTTACAATGAATACCGGAAAAGTGCAATGGATTTATTGGGCCGGCTCGATAATAATGTCTCCGCTTTCACACCGTATTTCTACGGTCTTTTCACTGCTGCCTTCAGAGCGGTAACTTATTTCGCTGCTTCCTTCCTCCTCCGGCTCTATATGTCGGCCGTCGATCTGAATAGAACCGTAGTCGGTGTACAGATTGTACGTATAATCGTCAAGTGATCCGAAAAGTTTCAAATAGACGGGCGCATACTCATTTTTTACATTGAGGCTTGAAAAGTCCAGACTGTCAGCGAGAAAAGAACCGGAATCCAGGTATACGTCCAGCCGGCTGCCGGCTCCTTGGCGGACAAAAATGCTGCCATATTCATTTTTCAGCTCTGCCTGGTCAGCTTCGATGGCGCCAAGGGTCAGAGAACCGCTGGACATATGGAGATCCAAAGCTTTTCCGGTAAAGGTATCCAAAGAGATATCACCATAGTCGTTGTACAGTTTTGCCTGGTCTGCCTGGACGCTGCCTGCAGTCAGGCAGCCGCCGGACATTTGAAGGAGCAGATCGGTTCCGTTGTATCCTTCCAGGGATACATCGCCGTACTCGTTTTTGATCTGCAGCGTATCTGCATTAAGAAGAGGAAGATTTAACAGTCCGGAATCCAGTCCGACTGTTATCTGAGAGAAATCTTTGCCGGCAGGATATTCGACTTTTAAAAAGGATTCCGGTATTTCCTTGTTTCTTTGGCGGGAAACAGGATCGGTGTAAAAGAAATAGACTCTAAAATCGTTCTCCAGTGGGTTTTCGCAAAAGGTCAGCGTTTCATTTTCCACCTGGCAGACAGGGGCGCCCATAGAACCTGTCAGGCAGTAACTGACAGCGTATCGGTCAGAGGGTACAAAGGTTACATCTGCATAGTTGATTTTTAAATCTATGCAGTTAAAAGGCTCCAGTTCTGTCGTCTGCCGGAAAGTTTCTGGTTCATATGGTACATTTTCTCTGGAGGAATGGACGCCGGTCCCATCAAGATAGAAGCCGGGAATGCCTCCTAACATGATACCGATCACAGTGAAACAGATGCCGGACAGAATACATACAATGGGCAGGATAATCCAGATACGTTTATTTTTCATAATATTTTCCTCCTTTCACAAGGGTTCCAAACAACCAGGTCATACCAAACAGGCACCATTTTCCGAATAAAACACTGAACATGGTCATTAAGGCGCCGAATCCAAAGAGAATAAGTCCCAGTCCCAGTGTGGCAAGTCCGTCCTGAAATGAGGTAAACAAAAGCCAGATGCTGACCAGGATGCAGGGAAGTGCAGATACCGCTGAGGAAACGGCAATCAGGAACAGGGACAGGATCAAAGCGATCACAACCAGTACAAAGGCAAGGACCACGGCTCCAAAAGCCAGTGCCAGCGGCAGGGCAATGGGGGCAGCAAAGACTGCCAGTATTCCGGTCTGCAGGGCGGAGAAGCCCCTTCGAACGTTTCTGACCGGTTCAGCGGCATTTTCTACAGCCAGATTCCGGATAATCTGGTCGGCTGCCATTTCGGGGGAACCCAGGTCTTCGATGGCCTGTGCCTCTTTGTCCGGGCCGGCATCTGCAAAGTATTCGGTAAAGTAGTCCACTGCCCGCTCGTAATCTTCATTTGGAAGTCTTCTCAGCCGTCTGCGCAGACGGCTCATATATTCTTCTTTGTTCATGATTCGTCTCCTCCTTTCAGGATCAGGTCTACAGCTTCTTTATAGGCGCTCCATTCAGCCAGAAGCATCTGATAATACCGCAGTCCGCTCTCGGTGATCTTATAATATCTTCGGTTTCGCCCCTGGAAAGGCTGGTCATATGCACTTAGAAATCCTTGTTCCTGCAGCCTTTTGAGGATCGGATAGAGAGTAGAGTCCTTGGTATTGGAGACTTTCTTGATCTTCTGGCTGATCTGATATCCATAGGAATCTTCCAGTGTCATAATCGAAAGGATCAGCAGATCAAACATAGGGGCATTCATGGGAAATATCATTCTTGCACTCCTTTCTTATACTGGGATTTTATATATTATATAACATATAATATATTGTGTCAATCTATATATTAGATATAGAGGTATTATGAAAGCATAAGGAAAGACAGGGGAATAATAAGAAAAAAGAAAAGAACAGACAAAAAGGTCTCCGGACGAAGCAGATACTTCGCGGGGAGACCTTTTTCTATATCAAAGGATAGAAAAGATTAGGCATTTCTGATTTCATTTTCAAAATATGTATCCCGAATATTCTGGCTGAGATTGCTCATATCCCGGTCCTTTAACATTTGGCAGATTTTCTCATGGGCTTTGTAAAGCTCTTCCCCCCGGCCGGTTTCTACCATGTGAGTTACCGTTTCCAGACGGATGGACCAGGTGAGCATCTGTACGACACGGTTGATCTTATCGATCAGCGGATTGTGCCCCATGCGGGACACGGCATCATGGAAAGCGTTGTCTGCTTCAAAGGTGGCCTGGGTGTTGCCGGTGCCTTTATCAATTTCTGCTTTCATGGCAAAGAGCTTTTTTTCCAGATTCTGCATGTCTTCTTCATTGTATTTGGCCATAGCCAGGCGGACTACGCCTGCCTCCATCATTTCACGCAGTTCCATAAGGTTGTCATAGGACTCTGCTTTGTCGAGGATAATGCCGTAGATCATGGGATCAATCATGCTTTCCGTAAATCCTTCACATACAAAAGTCCCTTCCGCCCGCCGGATTTCCAGGACGCCTAAATAGACCAGGATCTTGATGGCTTCACGGATGGAATTGCGTCCGACGCCCAAGGTTTCTGACAGTTCTAGTTCTGTTGGAATCTTGTCTCCGGGGCGAAGTTCTTTATTTATCATAGCGTCCGTCAGGCAGTTGATGACTCGCTGGACCACGGATTCGTTGTTTAACTTTTTTAAATAGCTGATATTCTGACTCATAGAATCCCCTCCTGCTTTTTTAAAATCCAATATCCTACATAACACTTTATTACAAGAAAGGGAAAATGTCAAATAGGCGGGAAAAATATTTTCGGCTATCTTTTTTCGTCTTCCTGCTCCAGAAGCCGGAGGGACAGTTCTAAATAAAACAATTCCTCCGGATCGGTCAGATCCGACTGCAGAAGCTCCCGGATTCGCTCAATCCGATAGAGGAACGTACTGCGGTGAACGAACATTTGTTTGGATGCCTGCGTTGCGCTTAGATGATGCTCCAGATAAACCTTTAAAGTGGCTACATACTCCGTGTGATTTTTTTCATCCGCTTCCCGTAGTTTTAGAAGCCCCTCATGGCAAAGCATGTCACCAGGCAGGCGGCGGGTAACCTGTTCGATCATATAAGGCAACACGATCTGGTTGAAATGATGGATCCAGAGGTAAGGTTTTCGGCGGCTGCCCACATCTAAAGCAGTCTTTGCCTGAACATACTGACGGCGCAGGTTCATATGTCCGCGGGACGAACGGCTGTAGCCGGCTTTTAGATAACTGTCCCGAAGGAAATAAACCAGCTTGTCAGTGACGTCTTCTGCGCTGTTTCCAAGCCGGCTTAGATTAAAAAAGGTTACCAGTTCTTCCTGATACAGAAAACTGATGGAGTCACGGAAATTTTTCCGGATGTATCGGCAGATGGCACTGGTGGACAGTTGTTTCTGGTTCAGGTAGGTAACCTGGAGGACCAGACAGAGATAGCTGTGGTCCGCATCCCAGCCCAGGGATGATAGCTGACGGCTGACCAGCAGATAGTCTGCAGTCCGATCAGACAGAATCTTCAGAAAAATCTGTTCCAGGTCTCCGGCAGCAGAGTAGAAGTCCTCGTGCGCTAATAGGTATTCCAGGCGTCCTGCCAGCGCTTCTAAAAAACATACCATTCCGGCAGTGATGGGGGTCTGGCATTCGGTAAGCACCAGGCGGTGTGTTAGCTGTCCGTCTATATACAGATTTCGGTTCAGAGAGGGGAAGCCGCTGATGTAGGCAGGAAAGAGAGTAGTTTTGGCAGACTGGGACAGCGCCCGCCAGCCTTCATCCTGCAAAAGAGCATTCATGTATTCCATATTGACGCCATCCTCCAGGAAAAGCCTCGCCCTTTCTGGAAGCTTTGCCATGCCGGATTCTGCTATAAGGGTGAAATCAATGCCCATGACCATCAATGGATTGTCAAGAAATGCAGAAGTGACCTCCAGGACCATGCCGATACCGGCGCTTTGCAGGATAAGTTCGTTTATCTGACGGTCCCACTGTTCGCAGAGATCAAAGACTTGCTGAAGATAATTCAGGAGCCTGACACAGGTGTCTGCACAATCCTGGGAAATAGATACATAGGGACCAAAGAAAGTGCAGGGCGGAGGGTCTGCCGGAGCAGAAGCAGCGGATGAAGAGATGCAGAAAATCCGGAAGGTGTCTTCTGGCAGAAGGGAAAGATCGGTCTGTCCGGGTGGGATGATACAGAGGCGTTTTTGCTTTTGCCCTTTTGAAAATGCAGGAGACGGAAGGAAAGGAACAGACAGAGCAGAATCCTGACAGAACAAAAATGGGCGGAGATATCCGTCTAGTTCTGACAGGCCGCCATAGTTTAGGACTTTATAATTTTTGCTGAGCTGCTCATACAGATAGGCAGATGATAGTTTCAAAGCGGTTCTCCCATTTAGACGATAAATGTTTTAGCTACTTCGGCTGCTTCCACACAGTTTTCCGTGTAGGCATCGGCGCCCATCTGTTCTGCAGCCTGCCTGGTCACGGCGCCGCCGCCGACCATGATCCGGTATCTTTTCTTAGGATCATTGCGCCGAAGGGCTTTGACCGTCTGCTCCATTTCCGGCAGTGTGGTACTTAACAGGGAGGAGATACATACAATGGAGACATCCGGCGTTTCGGCGACGGCTTTCAGAAATTTCTTCTCCGAAATGTCTACGCCCAGATCCACGACACGGAAACCTGCGCTGCGGAACATGATGGCAACCAGGTTTTTTCCCACGTCGTGAAGATCGCCTTCTATGGTCCCTAAGATAATGGTTCCGATGTGTTTTTGGGCAAAAGGAAGCCTTCTCTTTTCAATCAGCTCAAAGCAGATGCGCACGCTTCGGGCAGCGGCTAGGATGCGCAGGATATCGGCCTCATCATTTTTGTAACGTTCACCTACACTGCGCATGGCAGGCATCATGGCATCATCCACAATGAAAAGAGGGTCAATCCGGCTGTCCAGAGCAGTGCAGGCCAACCGTTCTGCTTCATTTGGATGCCCTCTTTCAATGGCTTGACGCAGTTTTTCAAGTAACTCCATGTTGTACTCCTGTAAGCGTGCTGCATCTGCCTATTTATCCCAGCAGATAGCAACTAGTATAGGTGATCGTGCAGGGGCCATAGTAATACGTTACGCCATTGGCCTGACAGATCTGTGTGACAACCATGCCATAGGCTTCCATGGAAGAAAAAGCCTCCTTTGGAAAACGGCAGGGCTCGTCCGGGTAGGTGCATTTCTGACATTTGGTGCAGCACCCGGCGCCGATGGCGAGCATATCCGGATATTGTTTCCGGAGGATCTGCTCAAATGCGTAAAAATTTTTTTTATGCAGCGATTCGGTTTCCATCATCGTTTCTCCGTCCAGATCATCTTCTAACTGTCCAGTGGTCTGTACAAGGATACCGTACCGATAGGCGGCAATTTTTTGCCGGCATTCTTCCAGAGAACCGCAGCCCGGCGGGCAGCTCCAGCATCTGTCGTACATATGGCAGGTATTGGCTTCGCACATTTGCCTCACTTCCGGGCGCAGCTCAATGGTGCTGCAGTTTAGCGGAGCAGCCTGGGAAAATCCCTGCTTGATTGCCAGTTCGATGATAGTTGTTATATCTGTCATAAGGATACCTCTTCCTTTTAGGAAAGTGGAAATTCCAGTTCATCCACAAAGCAGTCCTGAAATTCCGCAAGAGCGGCCAGTTCCACAAATTCAACATGTTTGGTCAGTGCATCGGTCCGTTTCCGCTCCTCTGCATTTAAAAGGGCAATTTTGGCACCTTCGCCTGCTGCATTTCCGACCGGTTTGATTCGACCGGTGAGAGAGCGGGGAATTAGGCCGATAGTGCCTGCGCTGATCGGGTCCATATAATTCCCGAAAGCTCCGGCGATGTACAGGCAGGCAATATCCCCTTCCGTTACGGAGAGCGTTTGCATAAGGATTCGGATACCGGCAGCGATGGCAGCCTTGGCAAGCTGTACTTCCCGGATGTCCTTCTGAGTCAAATAGACACCTCGCTCATTTCCGGATGCTTCCGGAGGCACCAGCATAAAACGTTTCGGATCATCCTGTCCGCTTTCAAGGCTTCCGTTTTCGTCCATAAAGCCATGAAGAAGAAGCTGAGCCGTCAGGTCTAAAAGGCCGGAGCCGCAGAGTCCTACGGCTGGCCGATTGCCGATGGTTGTATAGTGCCAGGTCCCGTTTTCATAGGAAACATGGTCCACTGCACCTTCCGTTCCTCGCATACCGCATTCGATTTTTGCGCCCTCAAAAGCGGGGCCGGCTGCGGTGGAGCAGGTGACAAGACGTTCCCGGTTGCCGAGGATCATTTCTCCATTGGTTCCGATATCCAGAAGAAGTGTGATTTCTTCCTTCAGATCCGGACGGATGGCCAGCAGACAGCCGCTCGTATCCGCGCCCACATATCCCGCAATGTTCGGGAGCATGAAAAGCTGTCCTTTTGGATGGACGGAAAGGCCGTACTGCGCCGCACGGAAAGTCATGGACTGACTGATAGCGGGCGTATAGGGGGCATGGACCAGGGAAGCGGGAGAGATTCCAAGAAACAGGTGATGCATACAGGTATTTCCGACGACGCATACCTGAAGGATGTCCCTTCGATCTCTGTCTGCCTGTTCGGCAAGACATCCGATCATGTCATTTATTTCTCTTTGAATGCACTCGCTTAGTTCTTTTGTACCATGAGCAAGGGCATAGTCTGATCGCATGATGACATCTGCGCCGTACTGTGCCTGAGGGTTCATACGGCTTTCCACGGCCAGCACCTGTCCGTTCTCGGCATCCAGAAGATAACCGGCCAGCGTGGTTGTTCCGATATCGAAGGCGGCAAAACAGAGGTTTCCTTTTTCGGACCGAAGATCCAGGATCTCCTGGTCGGTATGCAGGACGTACCAGCTTCCGCCTTTCTGGCAGCGTTCATATAAAGAGGATGCCAGTTTGGGGTCCGGCAGAAAGTGTTCTGCCTCCGGCACGCCTGCATCGAAGAGGGATTTTAGCATCCGCTCCCAGTCCGACCGCTTGTCTCCGGGCACAGTCTTTTCCAACCGGACAGCATGTACGGCGATTCCCGGACGAAATGCCACCGGACGGGAAAAGCCTTCTGTCAGTATAACGGCATCTTCCAGAGCAGAGGCGGCTGTTGTATCCACTTTTAGATCCTCACAGATCTTGGTCCTGCACGCCTTCACGGTCTGTCCGTTTACGATTACCCGGCATTTTCCGCAGGTTCCCGCGCCCCCGCAGGGTGCATCCGGCAAAAGGCCGGCCAGCCGTTCCGCTTCTAAGATTGTAGTTCCTTCTGCTACTTCAACCTGTTTTTTTTCCCTTGTAAATAATACCCGATACAATATATATCCCTCCCCATACGGTGCTCTTGTGTGCCTGCTGTCCGGTCTGAAATTCTGTTCTGCTTTGTAATGCTCTTATTATACTGGAAAGAAAGAAGCATTTCAAGCAGTCAGAGAAGATCGGACGGGAAATGCACAGAGAGAAAAGAGCCATTCGGGAGCAGAGGAGGAATGTTCTGCCCTGGAATGGCTCCTGTCTTGTGTAAAATGTCACAGAAAGATCTCAGTGCAGCTTTTTTTTTATACGGCAGCCAGTTTCTTGGCCAGCATGGCTGCGCTGGCTGCATCTTCTGAATAGCCGTCTGCTCCGATCTCGTCTGCAAAGCTCTGGGTAATCGGCGCGCCTCCGACCATAACTTTGACGCTGCTTCGGAAGTCTGCTGCGTTCAGTGCTGCCACAGTATCCTTCAGCGCCGGCATGGTTGTTGTCAGAAGCGCGGACAGACAGATAATCTTCGTGTCCGGATTGGTTCTGTAGGCTTCGATGACTTTTTCTGCGGCCACATCGACACCTAAATCTAAGACTTCAAAGCCTGCACTTTCGATCATCATCGCTACCAGATTCTTGCCGATGTCATGCAGATCGCCTGCGACAGTGGCAATGATAACTTTGCCTTGCGCACCCGTGGAACCCGTTGCCAGGTGAGGCTTTAATACTTCTACACCCTTTTTCATTGCTCTTGCTGCTACCAGCATCTCAGGAACGAAGATCTCTCCGTTTTTAAATTTCTCACCTACAACGGACATGGTGTCGATCATGCCTTCATTTAAGATCTGCATGGGATCGCATCCGTCGTCCAATGCTGCCTGTACGGCAGCGCCCACTAGTTTTGCTTTGCCTTTTTCTACCAATTCAGCTACTTCTGTAATTTTTGACATGATGATGGGGCCTCCTATTTAAGTTCCGCATCTGTCCGGACAATCCCTGGTGTCTGGAAGAATTTCCCGCCGCATTCGCGTCAGGAAATCCTTCCGGGCTTATCCGGCCAGATGCTGATGTTAAGTTCCGCATCTGTCCGGACAATCCCTGGTGTCTGGAAGAATTTCCCGCCGTATTCGCGTCAGGAAATCCTTCCGGGCTTATCCGGCCAGATGCTGATTGTCTGCTATATTTTTTACGAAAGCGGTCTTTTTAGAAGAGAACTTGCCATGGAAGGCGGGTGGATTCTTCTGCTTTTATGCCGTACTGCTCTTCGTTTAGTTTGTCAATGGCATTGGCCAGGGACATATAAACGCCTGGATATACGGAGCCGGGACCGCCCTGTGCGATACAGGGAATAAAATATTTATTGCCGCATTCTTTGCAGATCCGGCGGACGACCGATTCACAGTTCTCGTCGGTCCAGCCCTCAAAGTCTACTGCCCGATTCTCAATACCGCCCATGAAACTGATCTTTCCGCCGTATTTGCGAATCAGTTCCGGGATGTTGTTGGTTGCCATGCAGCCCTGCCATACATCGATGCCCATCTCAATCATGGACGGCACCAGTGTGGCTGCATAGCTGTCGGAGTGATGGATCACCAGCTCGACGCCGTGACCGTGATAATATCCGTAGATTTCTTTGTAAGGCTCTAGCAGGAACTCATCAAACATAGCCGGACTCATGAAAGTACTGTCCAGTCCGCCCCAGTCGTCGTGGTGGAACAGTGCATCCGGGTGCAGATTGGAGCAGATGCCTTCTGCCAGCTCCAGTTCCCACTCGGTCAGGTATTTGATTAGGTCGTGCATTTCATCTTCATCAGTGATGTAATACATGAGCGCATTGGTGATCTCACAGAGGTGATGGGTCTGCTCGAACAGTCCTGGTGCTACGAATGCGGCTTTGAACGCCTGATCTCCGTCAACAGCGTCATACTGCGCTTTTACCATATCCCACTGATCCTGGGTAAATTTCAGAGAAGGAGCGTGAACATAATCTCTCCAGTTCTCAATGTCCTGAACGACGATTTTATCCGGTGTATGTACTGGAAATGCGCCCGGAACTCCTTTGGGGAATGTATTCGTCACACCCCAGGCATTTTTAATATTCTCCTGTCCCGGCTGCAGGAGAGGGCTTGCGAACATGAATGGGTGAAACATCAGATACACCGCTTCGTACTGATTTACGAACCGGTCCGGATTGCCTCCCCGAATCACCTCAAGCATGTTCTGTTTTGGTGTCAACATAATAATACCGCCTCCTCACTGATCTGTTTGGCTTTCCGGTCAAAGTGCTGTCTAACCGGATGAAAATGATAATTTTATTGTATCATCTGCCGGTGCTTTTAAGAAGTGTCAAATTCTAGGAATCTGCAAAGGATAATTTGGACAAATTGTACAGATGCAAATCACCATCAGACAATCCGCTGTTCCAGTATCTGAAAGGAAAGCTGCAGGATAAGCCGTTCACGGGGATCTTCATAGTCAATGTCTGCCAGCTTCTGTATTCGTTCCAGCCGGTAAAACAGGGTGCTCCGATGGATGAACAAAGTTTTGGATGTCTGCAGAACATTTCGTTCCAGATCCAGATAGACTTTTAAGGTATGATAAAGTTCGGTTTTGTTTTTTTCGTCATATTGTCGGAGGATCAGAAGTTTGTTGGAGCAGAGGAGTTCCGGGGACAGATGTTCGCCTCCCTGCCCCAGCAGATATTCCAATATATAGTCATCGAAACGGCAGCACCAGTTCATGCTGCCGCTTTTCTTGCCCAGTTCCAGGGCCATGCGGGCCTGATAATAACCCTGGGAGAGCTGAAGGAAATCATAGATCTCTGAGCTTGCGCCCATTTTCAGAAGACCTTCTCTCAGTAAAATTGCAAGGCTGCTGAGCACGTCGGAGATTCGGGTATGGGAATAGGTCAGATTGACCAGTACCGTAATTCCGTTGCTGTGCATAAATGCATGTCCTTCAGGGATCTGAGTTTCGATATGTCCAAGGGTGGCGGCGGAAGACAGCATACGGATGTTCTGACGTCCGGTTTCCAGACGCAGGCAGAGATAGTGGTCATCCTGCTTCCAGTCCAGAAACTGCAGCATTTTCATGACAATAGATTGATCCTGGATATTTCCGTCCAGATATTCACGGAAAAATTGTTCAATGTCATTTCCCATATTCGAATAAAACAAACTGTTGTTCTGTATGGCCTGAAGGATTAGCTTCGCCAGGTGGGTAATCAAAAGGAACTGTCCCGGCAGAATGGGCGTCTCTAGTTCATCCACGCAGATTCGCCCTTCGTAGCGGCCGTTGTTCCAGAGATTCATGTAAAGAATCGGATAGCCCCGCTGTTCAGCAGAATAGACACGGGCTTCCGTAGTAGTTAAGGTACTCAAATACTCTGGGTCTACCTTAAAATCATGGATCAGGCTTAAGGGGACGATGTTCCATCCGGTTCTGGCGTCCTTGTCCCAAACGAGCATATTCGGCGCCCGGTGGGGGCAGGAGAGGATATAGAAATTCGTATCATGGATGAAAATGGGATTCTGAAAAACTTTCAGGCTGGCTTCAAGCATGGCATCTAGGGGATGGGGGCTTTTCATGGCGGCATATAATTCCTGATTCCACTTGGCATACCGTTCGAACGTATCCTGAGCCAGATTGAAAAGTTCCGGGATGGAAGCTTCGTCCTCAATGACTAACAAAGAGCAGCCGCAGGGAATGCTGTCCGCGGAAAGTTTGCCGGCAACGAGAAAGGAAAGGCCCTGCAGACCGGCGGGCAGACTGTCTAATTCCTCTGCATAGAGCAGATAAATATAGGAAGGGCGCAGTGTCAGACCCTTTTGATAAAAGCGGACCGCTTCCAGCCGGGCCGGGTCTTCTCCGGCAAATAAGGTGACATGCTTATAGGCACTGCAGAATGTATCGTTTAAAAGCTTCATATTTAGTAAAAAGGATTCCATTTACATGTTTCCTCCGATGTTTTTTTGTCATTATATCACAAATGCATATGTTTGTGAATATTGCTGAATCCATTGAGACAAAAAGTAGGAATGTAGTAAAAAATTATGAATCCGACTGTCGGATTTACGGATGGGATTGTAAATTATATACTGAATATATCTTGAAGTACACTCTAAAAAAGAAGGGGGTTAATGTGCAAATGAGTAATGAAAACAACAGCAAACAGAAAAAAGGCCTGAGCAGTACACTGAAATATTTCTTTGGTGTAGGCGATGCCGGATTCGTCCTGATGAGCAACATCGAGACATTCTACTTTATGACGTTCCTGACCGACCTGGCGGGTTTCAGTGCGGTCATATCAGGTATGATTAACTCTGTATTCACCACTGTGGATGCCTGTCTTTCCTGGTTATATGGTGGTATCATCAACGGAACCAAGGCAAAGAGATGGGGGCGTTACCGTTCCTGGCTGATTATCGTACCCTGGATGGTTCCGTTTCTGTATGCGTTTATGTTCCTGCGGATCAGCGACAATGAGATGGTATCCGCCATCGTGATTATCGCGGCGGCGATTCTGTCCCATGTGGTTTGGAACTTTGGTTATGTGGCAAATGCTACGCTGGTCAGCGTGGTAGGAAAGACACCGGAAGATAAGGCGACACTTGCATCTTCCCGTGCTACCTGGAACAACATCGGCGGACTTCTGTTCTCCTATCTGGGTCTGCCTTTTGCTACACTTCTTGCAGGATTTGTAGGAGAGAAGAATAAATTCGCGGCGGCTGCGTTCTGCCTGGGCGTTCTGATGGTGGTCACTTATTTTGCTCACTTTAAGATGACAGAAGGCTATGAGGAAATGGAAACCGATGCACAGCAGTCCAGAGGAAATGACAAAACAAAGGTATCCATACCGGAGATGTTCGCATCCCTGTTCCAGAATCCGCCTCTGATGATTCTGATGCTGGCAGACCTGGCAAAATGGTGCGTAAAGTTTGTAACGGCTGCTTCTGCTATCTACTATTTCCGTGATGCTATGGGCAATCCCGGCCTGATGAGCATCTATACGCTGAGTGTTTCTCTGGGTGCTATTGTTGGTGCATTCGCTATGCGCTATATTGCGCAGAAACTTTCCTCCCGTACGACGATGATCGTATCCTACGGCGGAATGGCAGTGTCCATGTTCATGATCTATCTGATGTATGCAAATGCAACCGTCGTTATCGGACTGATGACCATTGCACATGTATTTTATGGGATGGCCTTTGCGGCATCTCCGGCGCTTTATGCAGATACCGTAGTCTATGCAACCTGGAAAACAGGAAGAGATGCTTCCGGATGGATTATGGGTCTGCAGAATCTTCCTCTGAAAGTCGGCGTCTTTATGAGAGGCGTAATCTTAAGCAGTTGTCTAGTAGCGGTAGGCTGGCAGTCCGGTGTGGCTCTAGAAGGAGCAGCGCGTCAGGGAATGACGATTGCATTCGCACTGGTTCCGGCAATCCTCTGCCTGGCTGGCATGATCCTGCTCCTTGTGGGATTTAAAATCACAAAAGAAAAAGTGACCCAGTATCAAAAAGAAATTGATGCAAAGGGCTGATAATGAATAGAAGGAGGTCATGAAATATGCTCACATCAGTACAGAATTTTCTGGAAACCATCAAACCGGACGGAAAGCCGGACAGACTTTTAAAACAGTATGAGGGAACGGCGTTCTTCCCGCCAAACCCGGCATCAACCTACATCAGAGGTGTCCGTCATGCAGGAATGGACCCGCTGAAAGACCGGTTCGGAACGACGATCCTCTGGCCGGCGGGCCAGGTGGCAGCGATGCCCCATGTAACGGAAGACAACAAAGTCATCAGCGATATTACCGAATGGAAGAGTCAGCTTGTGATGCCGGATTTGGAAGCAAATTGTTCCGATCCTGCTCTTTGGGAGCCTTTTGAGAAACAGGCAGAAGAGATTCGCGCCAAAGGACAGTTGGTTATGGCATTTATGCCGACAGGCGTATTTGAGCGGCTGCATTTCCTGATGGGATTTGAAGACATGCTTATGAACTTCCTGCTGGAGCCGGAAGACATGATGGATCTCTGCAATGCCATCGGAGAGTACCGTTATCAGTATATGAAACTCATCGTAGATCATATTAAACCGGACGTTATGCTCTCCCATGATGACTGGGGTTCTAAGAACGCTCTGTTTGTAAGCCCGGACACATGGCGCGAGTTTATCAAACCTAATTATGTCAAGACTTACGGCTATATGAAGGAAAAAGGTATTGTAATTATACATCATGCGGATTCCTTTATGGAGCAGATTGTAGAAGATATGGTGGATCTGGGAATCGATATTTGGCAGGGTGTGATTCCGGAAAATGATATTCCGAAACTGCAGAAGCAGCTAAATGGAAGAATGACGCTGATGGGCGGTATCGATGCTTCCATCGTGGACCGTGCGGATTCTACAGAGGAAGAGATTCGTAAGGAAGTGCGCAGAGCTTGTGCGACTTACGGACCAGGCGGACATTTTATTCCGTGTATCACCTATGGTGCTCCAGGATGTTTGTTCCCCCATGTAGACCCCATCATTGATGATGAGATTGCGAAATACAATAAAGAAGTATATGGGATCTAACTGATATTCGGCGCCCCGAAGAGGCGGTTGTCTCTTCGGGGCCGTTTTTTCAGGTCCGTACCGTCTGGAAATACTTACAGCAAAGGAAAATACTCCGTACCGCTGCGAAAAAGAGGGGGATATATGAATCAGGAAAAGGCGAGGGCTTATCTGAAACGGATTGGTTTTGAGGAACCGGTGGAAAAAGATGAAAAGACATTGGACCGGCTGCTCCGTGCCCATCTGGAACAGGTGCCTTTTGAAAATTTAGACGTGATCCATCTGGGGAAGGTTCCTTCTCTGGAGGAAGAGGAACTTTATGACAAGATTGTGGGAAGAAACAGAGGCGGCTATTGTTTTGAACTAAATACATTGCTGCTGGCGCTCCTTGAGACACTTGGTTTTTCCGTATATCCGGCGGCTGTCCGGGTGCGCTGGAATAAAAGTGTGGTTCCGCCCATTTCTCATATGGCACTGGTAGCTGAAATCGCAAACCGAAAATATTTGTGTGACGTAGGTTACGGCGGACCAGGACCCAAAGGGCTGCTCTGCCTGGAAGAGTCGGTTCAGAGGATCGCAGGTGAAGAGTTTCGCGTAAGCAGGATGGAAGAGGAGCTGCTGGTAGAAGGGGTTCATCAAGGGGTATGGAAAGCCGTGCTGCAGTTTCACGATCGGCCGTTCTGTCTGCGGGATTTTCAAGTGCTGAATTTTTATTGTGCGGTTAATCCGGCGGTTATTTTTACACAGAAACGGATTGTGAACATATGTACGCCTTCCGGAAGCAAGGCACTGACAGATATGGAGCTGACCGTAAGGGATGGGGACCTTGTGACAAGAAAACAGCTTCTGAACGAGGAGGAACTGACGGCATGTCTGAAGGATGATTTTGGAATCCGGGATGTGCGGTTGGGCAGCAGAGGAAAGGAGCAGCAGGAATGACAGGAAAATATAAAACTTCTTCCTGGATCAAGTTCATTGTGTTCTCATTGGCCGGCATCTACGTGTTTTTTATTAATTTTTATGTGCCGGAGTATCAGATTCATGTAGGTCCGTGGGAATGGGGGCTGGTGGCGGGACAGTCGAATGTGCTTGTCTCTCATTTTACCAATCTGGTCAAAGCCGCGCTGTTTACCGGAAATTTTCATGCCATGCCTTTTATCGTATGGCTGATCGGGGTTTACAGTATTGTGGATCTGTTTCTTTTAAGACCTGATAAATTCTGGCACACCACAAAAGTGGCGGCAGTTTTTGCGGTCTTTAAGGTGATCGGTTTTCTTCTGCTCTGTTTTTCCGTTCTCTATCTGTATCTCGGATGGAATCCTTTTTTTGTGGACTGGTTTTTCCATCCGGTGGCATCCCTGGGGGACAAGAGTATCTGCCAGTTTATCATGAACAATATTCTGATTACGATCTGCATTTCCATCCCGGCAGCGTCTTTGTTTCTGCCCCTTCTGGTGGACTATGGCCTGGTGGACTTTGTGGGAGTATTGGTCCGGCCGATCATGCGCCCGGTCTTTAAACTGCCGGGACGTGCGGCGGTGATTATGGTATCGGCGTTTCTCGGAAATTTCTCTGTAGGGCATATTGCGGTAAATGACCAGTATAAGACCGGCCGTATGACCGAGCGGGAAGCGGTGGTGATTGGAACCAGCTTTTCTACCGTGTCGGTGGGATTTCTCTTAGTACTGGCTAATAATACCGGTCTGAATGAACGGGGATACTGGAATCTGTATTTCTGGACGGCCTTTTTGATTACCCTTCTGGTCAGTCTGATCGGCGTACGGATCTATCCGCTTAGAAATATTGCGGATGATTTCTATCCGGGAGCAGAGCCAAGGCCGGAGCTGCCTATCCGGGAACGTCTGCTGCAGGTTGCAGGAGAAGAGGCTCTGCACGCCGCAGAAAACCAGGAATCTCTTGGAAAACGAATCATTTACATTATGGGCGAGACGATCGGCGTTCTTGGAACAGTAGCGTCCGGAACTGCGTTTTTCGCGACAGCAGGTGTGCTTTTGTATACGTATACGCCGTTTATACGATGGATTGGCTGTATTTTCTATCCGTTTATGCGGCTCTCCATCCCGGCTTCCGAGGCGCTGACTGCCTGTACGGGTGCTGCAGTCTCCTTTATCGAGGTGACGCTTCCGGCCCTGCTGGTGACAGTAGGCGAATGGAGTCTTCGCACACGCTATATGATGGCGGTGGTGCCGGTGACATCGATCATCTTTTTAGCCAGCTTTGTTCCCTGCCTGATGGCAACGGATATTCCGGTAAAATTTAAAGATATGGTTATCATATGGCTGGAACGGATGGTGCTGTCGGTTGTAATTACGGGGATTTTTGCCCTTCTGCTCTTTCCGTAGAGAAGGAGATTTGTAAAAATGGGGGGAGAACATGAGGAAGAATCCGATTCCTTTTGTGGATCAGGACATACTGGAGGATGTGGAAGAGCCGCTGCTGGCGGCAGTGGATCTTGGTTCTACTTCGATTGTTGTATATCTTTTGGATGCCTGTTCGGGGCGGCAATTATCCTTAAGGAGTATGCAGAACCCTCAGAAAAAATACGGAGCAGATGTAGTCATGCGGAGCAGTTATGCGCTGGAGCATAGCGCAAAGGTTCTAAGCAGATGTGCAGGCGATGCGGTAAATATTCTGCTTCGGGAGGCGGCCAGGGAGTGCCAGAGGAGCAGTGAAGATATCGTCCGTATCGTCATGGCAGGAAACACATGTATGCACCATCTCTTTTTAAATATACCGACAGATACGCTCGTAGTGGCGCCTCACAGGCCCAGGGTGCTGGATGGGGTGAAAAGAAAAGCTCTGGACTTTGGCCTGATGGTTCATCCGGAGGCAGAACTTTGGTGGCTGCCGAATATCGGCGGATTTGTAGGTGCGGATATGACCGGGTGCATACTGGCTGCCGGACTGGATACAAAAGAGGAACTGGTTCTTCTGGTGGATATCGGGACCAATGCGGAGATGGTGCTTGGAAACTGCCGCCGAAGAATCGCCTGCTCCACGGCCGCAGGACAGGCGTTTGAAGGCTCCAGCGTTCTCTGCGGTATGCGGGGGAGCGATGGGGCTATCGACCGCGTGTATGTGGAGGAAGGACAGATACGTTATCATGTGATCGGGGAGACGGATCCGGTGGGAATCTGCGGTTCCGGTCTGCTGGATGCAGCGGCGTGTCTTTTGAAAACCGGACATATGGATGAGACAGGGCGGCTCAGGAAAACCTGGCATTTTACTTCCAAAGTGGTCATTACCCAGAGCGATATCCAGGAACTGCAGTTGGCCAAAGCTGCTATTGCGGCAGGAATCCGTCTTCTGTGCAGTCATTACGGAATCGGATTTGACGATATCCGGGAAGTGCAGTTAGCCGGAGCTTTTGGAAACGACATGGATCCTTCCAGTGCCTGTGCCATTGGTCTCTTTCCGGCAGAGCTTGAGGAGCGTATCCGTCCGGTGGGCAATGCAGCCGGAGAGGGAGCCAAGATCGCGGCGCTGGATATACGGGAATATGAGAAATGCAGCCGGCTGGCCAGAGAGACCGAATGCCTGGATCTGGCCAGAGATGCGGACTTTCCGGATATTTTTATAGAAGAACTGATGTTCTAGTGCTTGTCCTCCATTTCGATCAGATAAAAGGACAGGAGCAGATACAAAAGTTCCTGGGGATCGGAAAAGTCGGTCTTTAAGATGTTCCGGATCTTTTCCAGGCGGTACAAAAGGGTGCTGCGGTGGATGAACAGTGCTTCGGATGTCCGGGCGATGCTTTGATGGAGTTCCAGATAACAGCGGGCCGTCTGATACAACTCTGTATGGTTCGTCTCATCTTCATATTTTAGTTCCAGCAGCCGTTCGTGGCAGATCATATAGGCGGGAAGTCTCTTTGTGGACTGCTCGTATATATAATACATGGCAATTTCGTTAAATTGATGTATCCATTTGGAAGGGTTCTGACGCGTTCCCACCTGGAGTGCAGTCGAAGCCTGCACATACTGCCGGTAGAAGTTAAAATGTCCAAGCATCTTTCGGCTGTAGCCTGCCGTCAGAAGACTGTCCCTGATAAAACCTGCCAGCTTCTGGTGGATCTTATTCTGGTCTAAAGGACAAAGGGACAGATTGATAAAAATGACCGCATTTCCCTGGTGCTCCACGGCACAGGAAGCGGGGATGATCTCCTCGACATAACTGCAGATGGAGCGGAGAGTGAGGTTCTTGGCATCAAGAATGCTTACGTTAATAAGGACACACTGATAATCGTGGGAAGAGAGCCATCCGGCAGATACAAGCTGCTGGCTGATTTCCACATAATCCGCGCTGGGCGTTGTGAGCAGGGTCAGAAAGATCTGATGGAGTGCATAGGTGCTGTCGTGGCTTTGAACCGCATTGGTGGAAAGTGCATGAGAGATCATACGGGCCAGGTATTCCAGGAGAAAACCGAAGGTATCGTCCAATGGGACTTCGCCTTCGGAGATCATCAATCGGAAAACGGTTCTGCCAGAACGCGGAATGTTGACACAGAGCTTTGGCGTGGCGATTTGATTGCCCGGATAGTAAAAATATCCGGTCCGTCCAAAAGATTCCTCATAATAAATGTCCTGCTTGAGTGCATTGACAATGGGCTGTGTGGCCTCGGTGGAACCAAGAACGGAATTTTTCAGCTTTCCGTAAGTGAGTTTTTTGGAGGCGATAATTGTAAAGTCCATGCCGGCCACCATCATGGGATTGGGGATGACGCAATCGGTCAGATCCAAAAGTTGCTGAATGGAGCCATTGGCTAACCGGGAATCTATGAGGCTTTGATTCCAGCGCTGAAAACGATCATACAGTTCTTGCAGAAAGGAGAGCAGCTCCTGGGCCGTGACATTTTCCGGAAGAAAACAATAGTTTGGCTTGCAGGATTCTGACAGGTGAGCGCACCGGCCGGTGAAAAGGACCAGATTTTTGGAAAGGCGCCGGACAGGCAGCAAAAGCCCAGGGTCGTCGTACAGATAAATAATCCCGTCTTCCGGCAGAAATGCCCCGCTGTACGGTACCGGATACTTCAGGATCGGATCCCTGGAAAGCCAGGAGGAAAGAATCGTCTCCGGATACTGCTTTTGTATATGGTATGCGATAAATAAAGCACTTAAATACATGAACAAAACTCCTTTTGGTTGTATAGCCTTTATTATACATTGAAAAGAGAACAGGCGCAATTACGGAAAAATAGTTATCCTATAAAATGTAGGAAATGGCGTGTTTAAAATCAGCATTTCTGGCGATAGTACAAAAAGACAGATTGTGCTACACTCTATTCAGTAGGAAAAAACACGAAAATATAAGAAAAACACAAAAGAAAACTGTGTGGATTGTTAAAAAATAGACAGTGTCTGTTCGGAGGACAGATGCGGAACATAAATAGGAGGTTTAAAAAAATGATTATCATCGGTGAAAAGATCAACGGTTCCATCCCGGCAGTAGCCGAAGCCATCGCAAAAAGGGATGCGGAATTTATCAAGGAACGTGCAAGGCTGCAGACCGAGGCCGGAGCTACGTACCTGGACTGCTGCGCATCCGTTCCGGAGTCAGAAGAAGTGGAGACATTAAAATGGATGATCGACTGTATCCAGGAAGTCAGCGACCTTCCCATTGCAGTGGACAGTCCGAGTCCGGATGTCATCGCACAGGTATTTCCTTACTGTAAGCGTCCCGGCCTTATTAACTCTGTATCGGGCGAAGGCGGAAAAGTCGACAAGCTGTTCCCGCTGATTGCGGACACCAAATGGGAAGTTATCTGCCTTCTGTCAGACGACAGCGGGATTCCCAAATGTGCAGCAGACCGTCTGAAAGTGTTTGACTACATTATGGCGAAGGCAAAAGAATGCGGCATCGCACCGAACCGTCTCCACATTGATCCGCTGGTAGAGATGCTTTGCACGTCTGAGGACGGCATTGCTATGAATGTGGAAGTAATCAGCACTATCCGGGCAAAATATCCGGATATCCATATTACGGCGGCAGTCAGCAACATTTCCTTTAATCTTCCGGTAAGGAAAATGGTCAACCTTGGATTTACCGTTCTGGCTATGAATGCCGGACTGGACAGCGCAATCTTAGACCCTACGAACAGGGATATGATGGGTGTTATCTATGCAACGGAAGCACTCCTTGGGCTGGATGACTATTGTATGGAATATATCAGTGCATATCGGGAAGGAATCTTCGGACCGAAAAAATAAACTATTATATTTAGAAAATGGAGGACAAAAAAATGGCAGGAATTCAGGAAGTACACGAGTTAGTTGCAAAAGGAAAAGCAAAACAGATCGCTGCAGCAGTTCAGGAAGCACTGGATGCAGGATGTGATCCCACTGACGTTCTGAACAAAGGCATGATCGCTGCTATGGATGAAGTAGGTGCAAAATTCAAAGCCGGAGAAATCTTCGTACCGGAGATGCTGGTGGCAGCAAGAGCTATGAAAAAAGGTGTGGAAGTATTAAAACCCCATCTTGCATCCGGCGTAGCAGGCGCAGCAGGCAAAGTAGTCATCGGAACCGTAGCAGGAGATTTACATGATATCGGTAAGAATCTGGTGTCCATGATGCTGGAGTCCGCAGGCTTTGAAGTGATTGATCTGGGCGTGGATGTGGCAAAAGAGAAATTTGTTGAGGCAGTGGAGGCAAATCCGGATGTGAAGATCGTCTGCTGCTCTGCTCTTCTGACAACAACAATGCCGTCTCTGAAAGATACCGTTACACTGTTAAACGGCGCTTCTTTCCGCTCCAAGATTAAGATCATGGTAGGCGGCGCACCGATTACCCAGGCATTTGCGGATGAGATCGGAGCAGACGCTTATACTGAGGATGCTGCTTCCTGTGCACAGAGAGCAAAAGAACTGGTAGCTTAAACAAAATCTCTACATAAATAAAAAAATGCTGCAGATGTGCCCCGGTTTTCCGGGGTACATTTTGCCGTATACCCCTTTATTTTTGGCAAAATGTGCCGATATAATGATAAAAGGAAACTTTTTAGACCACAGAAAGGAGGAGGTTAAGTATGCAGGTTGGTATGAATCAGGATGCTGCGGTCAGACAGTATACACAGAATGTACAGAGCGTGAATGCAACGACTGCACCGGCAGCAGCAGAGAAGAAGGCAGATGCTTCCGCAGGTGCCGTGAAAAAGGACGTAGATCAGGCGGAGTTCAGCAAGGACACATCCGTTGCCACGAAGATGAGCGATTCTCAGAGAGCAGCGCTTGTGAAGAGCCTGAAGGATGATCTGAACAGTCAGATGTCCCGTTTTACAAACATGATGACGCAGATGTTCCAGAAACAGGGCATCACAGCGAATTTTTCCGAAGGAAATGATTTCTGGAGGATGATGGCAAGCGGCAACTATACCGTAGATGAGAAGACGAAGGCAGAAGCGCAGGAAGCTATCTCCGAAGACGGCTACTGGGGAGTAAATCAGACTTCTCAGAGAATCTTTGACTTTGCTTATGCACTTGCAGGGGATGACCCGGACAAGATGAAAGAGATGCAGGCAGCAGTAGAGAAAGGCTTTAAACAGGCCGGCGAAGCATGGGGCGGCGATCTTCCGTCCATTTGCGGCGATACGCATACGGCAGTCAACAAGCTGTTTGATGATTACTATGCAAAGAGCGGAAAGACAGCTTAATCTGATTTCTGACAGAACAGTAAGATAAAGAAGACTCCCGGCACCGAAAAGGGTGAGCGGGAGTCTTTTTCTGCCTTCAAATGATGTGAGCAGCAACAGTTATGAAGTCAAGGCATATGCCCATCGCTGCAGGCGATTTCCAATGGGTATATGCGGTTACGTTCACAAGGTACTTGTGAACGTAACGGTATACTTTTTATGAATACAAATGGATATGTACTGCGTATTTGCGGAATGGACGAAGGTATTGTATACTGAAATATATGACGATTTATTTTCTGCGACGCACTTCTGCCGAAAGGCCGTTTCCAAACACTGCAAAAGCAGCGGGAAAGAGTGCGCCGCAGCACAAGATGAAGAGGAGGAGAATCATGGTTTACAGAGACTTTCAGGATTTGAAGTTATCAGCACTTGGCCTGGGGGCTATGCGTCTGCCGGTTGTGGACAAAGATGACAGCAGGATTGACGAAGCGGCTGCCATGGAGATGGTGGACTATGCGATGGAACAGGGGATCAATTACTATGATACGGCATGGGGGTATCACAGTGGAAATTCAGAGATTGTCATGGGAAAGGCACTGAAAAAGTATCCCAGAGAGACTTTCTGCCTGGCAACGAAATTTCCGGGTTATGATCTTTCCAATATGGAGAAAGTGGAGGAAATCTTTGAAAAACAACTGGAAAAATGCCAGGTAGAATATTTTGACTTTTATCTGTTCCACAATGTGTGCGAAATGAATATTGATGCATATTTAGATGAGAAATACGGGATCTTTGCTTATCTGATGAAACAAAAGGAGAAAGGCAGGATCCGTCATCTCGGCTTCTCGGCTCATGGCAGCTATGATATTATGAAACGTTTTCTGGAAGCGTACGGAAAACATATGGAGTTCTGCCAGATTCAGTTGAATTATCTGGACTGGAGTTTCCAGAATGCAAAAAAGAAAGTGGAACTTTTAGATGCCTGGAAGATTCCTGTCTGGGTTATGGAACCCCTTCGGGGCGGCCGGCTGGCAAAACTTCCGGAAACAGAAGCAAAGAAGCTTCAAAAGCTGCGCCCGGAAGAAGGCGTGCCGGCGTGGGCTTTCCGCTTTCTGCAGTCTGTGAAAAGTGTAACAATGGTATTGTCGGGCATGTCCAATATGGAACAGTTGGAGGACAATATTCGTACCTTCGGGGCTGACCGGCCGCTGGATGAGACGGAGATGGAAACACTGCTTTCGGTTGCGGACGGGATGCTGGACGGGCATCTGCCTTGTACGGGCTGCCGTTACTGCGTCAGCCATTGTACGAAGGAACTGGATATTCCAATGCTCCTGGAACTTTACAATGAACATAATTTTACCGGAGGCGGTTTTATCGCTCCTATGGCGCTTATGGCAGTACCGGAGGAAAAACATCCGACAGCATGTGTGGGCTGTCGAAGCTGTGAGGAGGTCTGTCCGCAGCAGATCAAGATCTCGGAGGCTATGGCGGATTTTGCACAGAAGCTGAAAGGATAACATTTACCCGCATACAAATTATAGAAAAAGATCGGTCAGGGGAGTGCTGAAAAATGCGTCCCTGTCCCTGGATCTGACGCTGGTACAGAAGAGAACAGACAGCGGATCTATGGACAGAGGTGCATTCGGCACTTCTCTTTTTGTGCGGAAATTTCCTTTGGCATGGCGCTTTTGAAAAAAGTGGACTCATTTTCGTCCAGAATGATAGTTTCCAAATGTGTTGCAGGATATGATAAATATGTTGTTACAGATCAGCAGACAAAGGAGGAAACAATGGGAAAGATGTATGGGTATGCCCGTGTCAGCACAAGAGAACAGAAGGAAGATCGGCAGTTGATGGCGCTTATGGAAATGCAGGTGCCAAGGAAAAACATTTATATGGATAAACAGTCCGGAAAGGATTTTGAACGTCCTATGTATAAACGTATGATGGACAGGCTGAAAGAAGATGACCTTTTGTATATTAAAAGCATTGATCGTCTGGGCAGAAATTATGAGGAGATTCTGGAGCAGTGGCGGGAGCTGACCAGAGAGAAAAAGGTGGATATTGTAGTACTGGATATGCCTCTTTTGGATACAAGAAGGGGAAAGGATCTGATGGGGACTTTTTTGAGTGATATTGTTCTGCAGGTGCTGTCTTTTGTGGCGGAAAACGAGCGCAGTACAATTCGGCAGCGGCAAAAAGAGGGCATCGAGGCAGCCAGACAGAAAGGCGTCCGCTTTGGAAGGCCTAAGAAGCCTCTGCCGGATAATTTCGGGCAGATTTATAAATTGTGGCTGTCCGGTGAGCTGAGCAGCCGGGAAGCTGCAAAAAGGTGCGGGATGCCGCTGTCGTCTTTTTACCGGAAAGGGAAAACAGAAGAGGAGCGGGCGCCTGGGTGATGCTGAAAGGGTGTCAGGCGGATGACAGGGAAGACGAAATACAGTGAAAACGCATAAAAATGGCATTCGGATAAAATTAGTGATTATCAGATGAAGAAATATAGTGTATAATAGAAAAAAGTCTGGGTAAAATTTCAGACCGGAAAATTATACTTTATCGAATTAGAAAGGAATTTATATATATGCAGTTTGAACTAATGGCTTCTATGATGTGTGCGGATTACGGACATTTGGAGAAAGAGGTAAAAGATCTGGATCAGGGCGGGATTGACTCTTTCCATATTGATATTATGGATGGACGCTATGTCCCGAACTTTGCGATGTCTTTAAATGATATGCGCTATATTGC
Organism: Lachnospiraceae bacterium; assembly: GCA_910574965.1. Lineage (GTDB taxonomy): Bacteria > Bacillota > Clostridia > Lachnospirales > Lachnospiraceae > Hominiventricola. Next base: position 106,901 of record CAJTDB010000005.1, read on the forward strand.
AGGGGCGACCTCAAAGCCGCTGGATGTGCATCTGATGATAGAGCATCCTAATAACCGAATCGGTCTGTTCCTTGGATGTCTGAGAAAAGGTGATACGGTGTACATTCACCCGGAGGCAGAGTATCATCCGTCCACGACTTTGCAGAGCATTATCAATGCGGGGATGGTGCCGGGTATTGCCATCAATCCGGGAACGTCTGTGGAGACAGTGATGGAGATGCTGCGGATCGTGAAAAAGGTGCTGGTTATGTCCGTGAATCCCGGCAATGCAGGACAGATGTATCTTCCTTATGTGGGGAAAAAGATCACAAGGCTGCTTTCCATCAAGGAAGACATGGACTTTGAGATCTACTGGGACGGAGCCTGCAGTGCAGAAAAGATCCTGGAATTTGCTCCGAAAGGAGTGAAAGGTTTCGTGCTGGGGACAACGCTTCTCTTCGGGCGCGGAAAACCCTATGGGGAGACGCTGCACGCCATACGGGATCTGCAGTTTTAACATATGGAAAAAGGATCAAAGGGGGTGTGAGGACATGAACATAGCACTGATCTTATCCGGAGGAACCGGAGCAAGGCTTGGGACAGACATTCCGAAGCAGTATTTAGAGGTGGGAAAAAAGCCTGTTATTACTTATTGTATGGAGACGCTGTCTAAGCATACAGAGATCGATGCGATTCAGATCGTGGCAGATGTGTCCTGGCAAAAATCCATTCAGGAATGGCTGGCTTTCTCGGACCCAGAGAAAAAATTCCGCGGCTTTTCGGTACCGGGAGAGAATCGTCAGCTTTCCATTCTGCATGGCCTGGAGGATATCCGAAGCTATGCGGACGATGGAGGGTATGTGTTTGTCCATGATGCAGCAAGGCCGCTTCTGTCGGCAGCGCAGATTACCGACTGCTTACACGGAGCATATGGGCATGATGGACTGATGCCGGTGCTGCCCATGAAGGATACGGTATATACGAGCCTGGACGGAAAGCATGTGACTGCACTTTTAGACCGCAGTACGGTTTATGCCGGACAGGCACCGGAAGTGTTCCGGATCGGCAGGTATTACGAGGCGAATCAAAAACTTCTTCCGGACCGGATTCGGAAAATCAACGGTTCGACAGAGCCGGCAGTTCTGGATGGGATGGATATCGTCATGATTCCGGGAGAGGAAGGAAATTTTAAGATTACTACGAAATCAGATCTGGAGCGGTTCCGGAATATGATAGAAAGCTAGAAAGAGGTAGATCATTCATGAAGGCATGGGTTTTACATGATATTGGCAGTCTGAAACTGGAAGACGTACAAAAACCGGTTCCGGGAAAACAGGAAGTTTTGGTTCGGGTGAAAGCTGCCGGTATTTGCGGTTCCGATATTCCGCGCATCTATCAGAACGGTGCCTATTCTCATCCGCTGATCCCAGGGCATGAGTTTTCCGGGATTGCTGCAGAGTTGGGAGAAGGCGTGGACGAAAGCTGGCTTGGCCAAAGAGTGGGTGTCTTTCCTCTGATTCCCTGCGGTACATGTATGTCCTGCAAAAGAAAGCTCTACGAAATGTGCAGAAACTACAGCTATATCGGCTCTCGAAGAGACGGGGCCTTCGCAGAGTATGTGACAGTTCCTGTTTCCAATCTTCTGCCTCTGCCGGATGCCGTGTCTTTTGAGGAAGCGGCTATGCTGGAACCTATGGCAGTGGCTGTTCACGCCATGCGCCGCGTGTGTCCGTCTGGTACGGACACTGTAGCCATATGCGGTCTTGGGACCATCGGTCTGCTTCTGACAATGTTTCTAGCAGAGGCCGGCGTGCAGAATCTGCTGCTGATAGGCAACAAAGATTTTCAGGAACAGGCAGTGAAGAATCTGGGTTTGCCGGATGCTGTGTATTGCGACAGCCGAAGAGAAAATGTTCCCCAATGGATTGCAGAACATACCAATGGCAGCGGAGTGGATGTGTTTTTTGAATGTGTGGGAAGAAATGAAACTTATGCATTGGCAGTACAGAATACGGCGCCTCTTGGCAAAGTTCTTTTGATGGGCAATCCGTTTGCCGATATGCATCTGCCGCGGGATATTTACTGGAAGATTCTAAGAAATCAACTGACCGTTACCGGAACCTGGAATTCGACATTTGTGCAGGAAGCGGACGACGACTGGCATTATGTGCTGGAACGTCTGGCAGAAAAGCGGGTTGCGCCTGCCGAGCTGATTACGCATCGTTTTTCCGTGGACGGGCTGGAGCGGGGGTTTCATATTATGCGGGATAAAACGGAGGATTATGTGAAAATTATGGGGACTTTTTAAAAAGTATTGACAGACAGTGCGGATAAGTCAATAAAAGGACAGCCGGGAAACGGATGGGACACCGGCTGTCTTTTTCTGTTTTCTGTATGGTTTTTCTAACGTTCCATCCGGCTGATGGATTCGATTCCTACGCTTCCGCCCCGTACAACTTCGATATCTTTAAATTCGCTCTTCATAAGCTGTACAACTGCATCATTTTTTGTAGCAGTCTGTACAAATTCCAGAAGAAGGCTGTTTTTGCCGTAATCGATAACGCGGGCTTTGAAAGTCTCTGCGATCTGGAACAGTTCCACTTTGTCTTCGGAAGTGCAGTGCAGCACTTTTACATAGAGAATTTCTTTCATGCGTACGAAAATATCCGTAAAATCGATGACCTTAATGACTTCCACCATACGATTTAACTGCTTCTTGATCTGCTCGAAGGTTTCATCATCACTGACGGTTGCGATTGTCATGCGGGATACGGTAGGATCTTCCGTCGTTCCAACGGTCAGACTGTCCAGATTATAGGATTTTCCGGAGAAAAGTCCGGAGATTTTGGAGAGTACGCCTACCTGATTTTCTACATAAAGGGAAATCCATCTTTTTTTCATTGCATTATCCATTTTTTTATATTCTCCTATTGAAGTTCCGCTTCCGGCTGAATCAGCCCCTTTGTCTGGAAGATTTTTCCGCCACATCCGTGTCAGAAAAACCTTCCGGGGCTGATTCAGCCGGAAGCTGTTATTATTTTAACAATCCATAATCATATCTTCCAGCGTGCCGCCCGGCTTAATCATCGGATAAACCATTTCGTCCGGGTCAATGATAAATTCGATCAGCGTTGGTGCTTTGGTATTTTTCTTTGCTTCTTCAAATGCGGCGGCGATCGCTTCCTTATTTTTTACGCGGATGCCTTTGGCACCGTAGCTCTCTGCCAGGCGTACAAAGTCCGGGGTGTATTCCGGATATTCCCTGCGCTCTGTCCGGCGGGAGAGGGCCCCTGCTTTTAAATTCGTCATGCCATAGCGTTTGCCGTAGAACAGACTCTGCCACTGGCGTACCATGCCCAGATATTCATTATTGAAAATGCAGACGATAATAGGCAGCTCCTCAAGGACTGCAGTTGCCATCTCCTGAATATTCATCTGGATACCGCCGTCACCGGAGATGGAGATAACCGGTGTGCCCGGATTGCCGATCTGCGCGCCGATGGCGCCTGGAAGACCGTAGCCCATAGTTCCAAGGCCGCCGGAGGTGACGAGCTGCTTTTTCTCTGTAATGTCTGCGTACTGGGAGATGAGCATCTGGTGCTGTCCTACATCGGTAACGATCAGAGCTTCGTCAAACTGGCGGTTCATTTCCTGGATAATGTCCATGGGACTCATGCGGCTGTTGGGACGCATAATAAGGGGATGCTCGTTTTTCCATTCTTCGATTTGCGCCAGCCATTTACCGCAGTGATTTTTTTCGACGTATTCATTCATCCGGGTAAGTGCTTCTTTTGCATCCGCCACGATCGGAATATCCACCTGGATATTTTTCGAGATGGAAGCGGTATCAATGTCAATGTGGACGATCTGCGCGTGGGGGGCAAACTCATGGGCCCGTCCGGTAATCCGGTCGTTAAAACGGGTTCCGATGGAGAACAGAAGATCGCAGTTGCTGACGGCATGATTGGCTGCGTAAGAGCCGTGCATACCGATATTTCCGATATAGAGCGGATTTAGAGTAGAAACGGCGCCTCTTCCCATGATGGTTGTTACTACCGGAATGCCGGTCTTCTCTATCACCTGGGTAAACTCCGCATTGGCACGGGCGATATTAACGCCGCCGCCGGCCAGAAAAAGCGGCTTCTTTGCTTTGTGAAGCAGTTTGATGGCTTTTTTCAACTGCCCCATATGGATGCTTGTATAAGGTTTGTAGCCGCGGATGTTGACGGTTTTCGGATATTCTGCGGAGCCCATCTCAGCCATAACATCCTTTGGAAGATCCACAAGGACCGGACCGGGTCTTCCGGTGCGGGCAATATAAAATGCGTCTTTGATGATTCGTCCAAGATCGGCACGGTTCCGGACGGTTACGCTGTATTTGGTAATATTTCTTGTAATGCCGACGATGTCCACTTCCTGAAAGGCGTCGTTTCCGATGAGATTTTTTGCCACTTGACCGGTAAAACATACCAGCGGTACGCTGTCATAATTGGCCGTAGCCAGTCCGGTAACCAGATTGGTAGCACCAGGGCCGCTGGTCACAAGACAGACGCCGACTTTGCCGGTAGTTCTGGCATAAGCGTCCGCTTCATGGGCCAGTGCCTGCTCATGGCGGGGCAGAACGACGGCGATCTGGTCCTGGCGGTACAGCTCATCGCTGATGTCAATGGTGCAGGCGCCCGGATAGCCGAAGACAACCTCCACACCCTCCTCTTTTAAGGCGTTGACCAGTAGTCTGTTTCCTGAAATCTGTTTCATATAATAAAACCTCCTGATTTGAGTTTTGCGTCTGCCGCTTGGACTACGCAGATGCTGATTTTCTAAACATATAAAAACGCCCCAAGCTGTAAAGCTTAGGGCGAAAAGATCCGCGGTACCACCTAATTTCAGAAAAATATTTTCTGCACTCATCCGATACAGGGCGGGCCTATATCGTCTCCCTGTAACGCGGGAACGCGTCGGAGTCTACTAAGCAGCATAATCTGCCGTTGGGTCCGCTGCTCAAAGGCTACTTCCACAATACCGTCACGGAGATTCTCACCGGGCATCTCCTCTCTGGGCATCCGAATACTGTGTACTCCTCCTTGTCACTGCATTTACTATGTTCTTTGAAAATATATTGTAATTATTATATGGGCAGGGACGGGTATCTGTCAATCTGTTTTTTTGCAAATGGAGAATTTTGTCAGAAAATGGTTTCGGACGGGCGTTTGCGTCTTTTCTGTCTTTTCCGACGGACCGCCCAAAACGTCTGGTATTTTTGTCCTTTTTTTGTTATAGTAATAACATGATGATACGAGTATTTGGCATGGATGTGGAAGGTAAGGATTTCACAGCAAAGGAATGGTCCCACTATTACTCTAAGGAGCGCATAAAAAAAGAAATGAAACTGCGCGGAGCGTGTGAAAAGAAACTCTGTCTGGGAGCGGAAGTGCTTTTGAACAGAGGTCTTGAAGCGATCGGCGCCCATGTATCTCTGCCGGCAGCTTATAAGAGAAACGCTCATGGAAAGCCATATCTGTATCCGCCGCAGGGGCTGTTTATGAACTGGTCTCATTCCGGAACCTGTGTGGTGTGCGCTTTGTCGGATGCAGATGTGGGGGTTGATCTGCAGCATACCGGGAAGGTGCCGAAAGAAGCGCTGGTGCAAAAGGTGCTCCGGCCGGAAGAGCGGATTTTCTACGACCGCGTCCTTACAGAGCAGAAGCAGAGACTTTTCTATCAGTACTGGACAGTAAAAGAGAGTTTTTTAAAAGCACTGGGTACGGGGTTTCACACTTCGCTGGATACATTTTATGTGCAGATGGAAGAAGCATATCCTAGAATTGTTCAGAAAGATGCAAAGGGAGCGTATACCTGCCGGCTGCTGGAGTTTCCGGATGCAGAATATGCAGCGGCTGTCTGCATAGAGGGTGCTCATGAGGAGCTGCCCGAAAAGATTCCGGTGGAATTTTTGTGAATGATCCGGGAGTTTAAAGGCAGCAAATCAGAAAATCTTTCCGGACAGAGGGGCACTTTGGGGAGAGATGCGGAACTTCCATATTTTAGGAGGAAAATATGACAAAAGAATTGGATCTGTTAAAAAAATGGGTTGAGAAAAGCGACAACATTGTCTTTTTTGGCGGTGCAGGCGTCTCCACGGAAAGCGGTATCCCGGACTTTCGCAGTGTAGACGGACTGTATCATCAGCAGTATGACTATCCTCCGGAAACAATCTTAAGTCATACGTTTTACCGGAAGAAAACAGAGGAGTTTTATCGCTTCTATCGGGCCAAGATGCTGGTACTGGATGCAGCCCCCAATGCGGCGCATAGGAAGCTGGCACAGTGGGAACAGGAAGGGAAGCTTAAGGCAGTGGTGACCCAGAACATCGACGGACTTCATCAGGCGGCAGGAAGCCGGAATGTCTATGAGCTTCATGGTTCCGTGCACAGAAATTACTGTGAAAAATGCAGTGAATTTTATGATGCGGAATTTATTCTGAACAGCTCAGGTGTGCCGGTTTGTGAGAAATGCGGCGGTCAGATCAAGCCGGATGTTGTCCTGTACGAAGAAGGACTGGATACAGCGACCATGCAGGGGGCTGTGAAAGCCATCAGCCATGCGGACATACTGATAATAGGCGGAACCTCACTCACCGTCTATCCGGCAGCGGGACTGATCGATTATTACAGCGGAAATAAGCTGGTGCTTATTAACAAATCGGTTACACCTATGGATTCCAGGGCAGATCTTCTGCTTCAGGGAAGTATTGGCGAGATTTTTGAGAAGCTGTAATCAAGACAGACCCAAAACTCGAACACAACATCAAAACGAATCCAACGAAAAAAGATTTTCAGCAATGGATCGATGCAAGACTTTCATAGGAGACAGCAATGGATTATCAGATAGGAGATATTGTAAAACTGAAAAAACCCCACCCATGCGGCAGTCAGGAATGGGAGATTCTGCGGGTGGGAGCGGATTTCCGGTTAAAGTGCGAGGGCTGCGGGCACCAGGTTATGGTTCCGCGGAAACTCGTGGAAAAAAACACACGCGGACTGCGAAAAAAAGCTTGAAAATAAAGGGAATTTATGCTATAGTCTTATTCTGTGATATATGAAAGCCCTGTTTCCGGGGCAATTCCTTGTGCATGGGAAAAGACCATGCGCCAGAGACCAGAAGGAGGTAGAAGCATGAACAAATACGAACTGGCATTGATTGTGAATGCAAAAATCGAAGATGATGAGAGAGCAGCAGCCGTAGAGAAAGCAAAAGAGATCATTACACGTTTCGGCGGTGTGGTAACGGAAGTAGAAGACGGCGGCAAGAAGAGACTCGCATATGAGATTCAGAAGATGAGAGAAGGATTCTATTACTTCATTCAGTTCGATGCGCCGGCAACCTGTCCGGCAGAAGTAGAGAAACGTGTACGTATTCTGGACAATGTCATCCGCTATCTGTGCGTTCGCAAAGATGCATAATGACAGCATATTCAAGAGGTGATTGTTAATGAATAAAGTGATTTTAATGGGACGTCTGACCAGAGATCCGGAGATCCGCTATTCCAACGGGGAGAATGCACTGGCTATTGCCAGATTCACACTGGCTGTTGACCGCAGATTTAACCGCAGAGAGGATCAGACGGCTGATTTTATAACCTGCAAGGCTTTTGGAAAACAGGCGGAGTTCGCAGAGCGTTTTCTTCGCCAGGGTATCAAAATAGCTGGATGCGGGAGGATTGAAACCGGAAGTTATACGAACCGTGACGGGCAGAAGGTCTATACGACGGAAGTGATTTTTGATGAAATCGAGTTTGCGGAGAGCAAAGCTGCAAGCGACGCATCCCGCGGCGGTTCCGGTATGAGCGGCGGCTATCAGTCTGCGCCTGCACCAAGTCCTATGAATGCGGCAGGAGACGGCTTCATGAACATTCCGGATGGAATTGATGAAGAATTGCCTTTCAAATAACAATCAGATCTGATACGATAATGTGAGAAGGAGGAATCATCATGGCTTACACCAAAAATGAAAAAGGCGACGCTCCGAAAATGAGAAGAGGCGGACGCAGAAGAAAAAAAGTTTGCGTATTCTGTGGCAAAGAGAATAATGAAATCGATTATAAAGATGTAAATAAATTAAAGAGATATGTTTCCGAGAGAGGAAAGATCCTTCCGAGAAGGATCACCGGAAACTGTGCAAAGCATCAGAGAGCGCTCACAGTGGCGATCAAGAGAGCAAGACACGTGGCTCTTATGCCGTATACAGCAGAGTAAGAACAACTTTTTGGGCACCGCCTGTGCGGTGCTCTTTTTATATCATGAAGGCTGCGGCATCTGATGAGAATGCTGCAAAATCCTCTGCTGCAGGCAGTATGATTTACTGCTTGTCCGTGGGGGGAGTTGATGGTATAATGTTTAGATAGGCAATGGTGTAACTTCTACCTGACAAGGAAATCAGACATGAAGAAGAATGTAAAGTTAAACGGTCAGCTCCGTCTGTATGTGCGCTGGCCTCTGTATCTGACGCTGCTGTTGATCGGCATGAATATCTGGATCTATGTCATATCCCGTGACGCAGGCATGATCATGGCAGTATTTGTCCTGATCTATGCGGCAGTGGCAGGCATCTTATATGTCAGTAATCAGCCGGTCCTCTATACAGAGCTGGTCTCTTTTGCCACGCATTATGGGCAGATTCAGAAAAATCTTTTAAAGGAACTGGTGCTTCCGTATGCTCTTCTCACAGAGGAGGGGAAGATCATCTGGATGAACCGGAAGTTTATGGAGGTGGCAGAGAAAGGTCCTGAGTACAGCAGGAACATCAGTTCGATCTTTCCGGAATTGAACCGCAAAGTCATGCCGGGAGACGGGCAGGAACATACATCTGTAGAGCTGAGCTACGGAGAATCCGACTATCGGGCAGACATGAAGCTGATTCATATGGATGAGGATGTAAAAAACAGTCATCTGTCCAGTACAGTGGAATTTGAAGGTGCTCTGATCGCTTTGTATCTTTTTGACATTACGGAGATCAATCATTACATCCGCGAGAACCAGGAACAGCGTATGGCAGCCGGACTTGTCTATATTGATAATTACGATGAGGCGCTGGAAGATGTGGAGGAAGTTCGGATTTCTCTTCTGGTGGCTCTGATCGAGCGGAAGATCAATAAATATTTTAATGCATATGACGGCATCGTTAGAAAACTGGAAAAGGACCGCTTTTTCGTGGTCATGAAGGAAAAGGCGCTGACACAGATCCGGGAGAACAAATTTGATCTTCTGCAGGATATCAAGACGGTCAATATCGGAAATGAAATGCCGATTACTTTGAGTATCAGCATCGGTTCCGGCGGTATTTCCTATATGGACTGTATGGAGTATGCCAGAAGTGCTATGGATTTGGCGCTGGCAAGAGGCGGCGATCAGGCGGTTGTAAAGACAAAAGAACAGATCACGTACTATGGCGGCAAGACGCAGCAGGTGGAGAAAAATACCAGAGTCAAAGCCAGGGTCAAGGCACAGGCCCTCCGTGAGATCATAGAGGCTAAGGACAAAGTGGTAGTTATGGGTCACCGGCTTACGGATGCGGATTCCTTTGGAGCTGCAGTCGGTATTTACCGCGCTTCCAAGGCGCTGAACAAGAAAGCCTATATTGTGGTCAACGACGTGACCACTTCTGTACGTCCTATGTTAGCGGTCTTTCACGAGGCCAACGGCGGAGATGCAGGGATCGTTGTAGACAGCGGACAGGCGAAGGAAATCGTAGACCGCAGTACGGCGGTCGTGGTAGTGGATACCAACCGTCCCAGCTACACGGAATGCGAGGAGATTCTTTCCATGACACCGACGGTCGTTGTATTTGATCATCATCGAAGAGGAAATGAAGCCATCAGTCATGCGGTGCTTTCTTATATTGAGCCGAATGCCTCTTCCGCCTGCGAGATGGTCGCGGAGATTCTGCAGTATTTTGCAGACAATGTGCGGTTAAAAGGCGGCGAGGCAGACTGCATGTATGCGGGCATCGTAATTGATACAGATAATTTTATGACGAAGACGGGAGTCCGTACTTTTGAGGCGGCGGCTTTTCTGCGCAGATGCGGGGCGGACGTAACCCGTGTGCGCAAGATGTTCCGCAATGATATGGCAGAGTACAAAGCCCGTGCGGAGTCGGTCCGCCATGCGGAAGTATACAAGGGATTTGCGCTTTCGGTCTGTCCGGGCAAAGGCCTGGTAAGCCCGACCATCGTAGGGGCGCAGGCGGCCAACGAACTTTTGAACATTATTGGGGTCCGTGCTTCGATCGTGTTTACAGAATATAATGGCAAGATCTATGTGAGCGCACGTTCCATTGATGAGGTAAATGTGCAGGTGATTATGGAGAAGATCGGCGGCGGCGGTCATCTGAATGTGGCCGGGGCGCAGCTTCAGTGCTCGGTAGAAGAGGCTATGAAAATCGTGCGCCAAACGCTGGATCAGATGCTGGAGGAAGGAGAACTGGAATGAAAGTAATTTTATTGGAAGATGTTAAATCCCTTGGGAAAAAAGGGGATCTGGTGGAAGTCAACGACGGTTATGGGAGAAATTTTATCCTGGCGAAAAAGCTGGGCGTTGAGGCAACTGCCAAAAACAGGAACGATCTGAAGCTTAAAAAAGCACATGAGGATAAGCTGGCGGCCCAGAAACTGGCGGATGCAAAGGCTTTTGCCGAAGAACTTAAAAAGGTGCAGGTAACATTGAAGATTAAGGCGGGAGAAGGCGGAAAGCTGTTCGGCTCCATCTCTTCGAAAGAGATTGCACAGGCGGCAAAGGAGCAGTTGGATCTGGAACTGGACAAGAAGAAACTGGTACTGCCCAGTCCCATTAAGGCAGTAGGAACGACAATGGTTCCGGTGAAGCTTCATCCCCAGGTAACAGCAGAACTGAAAGTGATCGTACAGGAAGCCTGACCGGAAGCTATGGATGAACAAAGGATGGAGGAAGCGCTCATTAAGCGTGTGATGCCCCATGATGAAGAGGCAGAAAATTCCGTGATCGGCGCCATGCTTATCAATAACGAGGTCATTCTGTCTGCTTCGGAAATCATCACAGGAGAAGACTTCTATCAAAAGCAGATGGGGATCGCCTTTGATACGATGGTGGCTCTGTACAATGAAGGAAAACCTGTGGAACCGGTGATCCTCCATACAAGCCTGAAGGAAAAAGGGATGCCGGAAGAAGCCTGCAGTGTGGAACAGATTTTACGCTGGATGAATCGGACATATACATCAGCGAATATTGAGCACTATGCCAGGATCGTGTCGCAAAGGGCGGTAGCCAGGCGTCTGATCCGAATCAACGAGGAGATTGCCAATTCCTGCTATGCGGGGACCGAGAACATCAAAGATATACTGACAAGGGCGGAAGAACAGGTGTTCAACCTCGCCCAGAGAGACGGCGGACGGGAGTTTGTTCCGATTCGCAAAGTTGTCATTGATGTGATGAAAAAGATAGATGCCGCATCCAGGGCAAGAGGCAGTGTGACTGGTCTGGATACCGGTTTTATGGATCTGGACTATAAGACCTCAGGCCTGCAGCCTTCGGATCTGATACTGATCGCGGCCAGACCTTCCATGGGAAAGACAGCCTTTGTATTGAACCTGGCCCAGCATATGGCGATTAAACGGGATCGTGCAGTGGCAATTTTCAGTCTCGAAATGTCCAGAGAGCAGCTTGTGAACCGTATACTGTCGCTGGAATCTCATGTGGATGCGCAGAAGATTCGTACCGGACGGCTGAAGGATGAGGAGTGGATGAACCTGGTAGAAGGTTCGGCCAGCATCGCCAATTCCAAGCTGATCATTGAGGATACGCCGGGGATTACGCTGTCGGCTCTGCGTTCTAAGTGCCGCCGGATGAAGATGGAACACGACATCAGCATTGTGATTATAGACTATCTTCAGCTTATGAATGGAGACAGCAAATACAGCAATGCGTCCAGGCAGCAGGAAATATCAGATATTTCCCGCGGTCTGAAAGCTCTGGCAAGGGAGCTGAATGTGCCGGTAGTAGCTCTTTCCCAGCTCAGCCGTGCAGTGGAGCAGAGACCGGATCACCGGCCTATGCTGTCGGATCTAAGGGATTCCGGGGCTATTGAGCAGGATGCGGATATGGTCATGTTTCTTTATCGGGAAGGATACTATAATCGGGATCTGTCTGAGGCAGAACAAAGAGTTGCGGAAGTCATTATTGCAAAGCAAAGGAATGGTCCCATCGGAACGGTAAATCTTTTGTGGCTGCCGGAGCTGACCAAATTCAGCGATATGGACAGAGGACAGATCTAGAAGGTTTGGGACGCTGCCGGACGCCTGCCTTGCTTTCAGCAGAAAACAATGCTACAATAAGTGAAAATAAACAGCATCTGGGGCCAGATGCGGAACAAAAATAGGAGGAATGTGAAATACCATGGTGTGGAAAGTATTGCTTGTCATTTTGGTGATCCTGGTCATCATTCTGGCAGTTTTATATTACTTCGGCAGTAAAATGCAGAAGAAACAGGAGGAGAACCAGGCACAGTTAGAGGCGATGGCGCAGACGGTCAGTATGCTGATTATTGACAAAAAGAGGCTGCGGGTCAAGGACTCCGGACTGCCGGCCATAGTCATTGATCAGGTGCCGAAGTATCTCCGGCGGTCCAAGATGCCTATTGTGAAGGCGAAAGTAGGTCCTAAGGTCATGAACCTGATTGCAGACGAGAAGATCTTTGAACAGCTTCCCGTGAAGAAGGAAGTAAAAGTCGTTGTAAGCGGCATTTACATCACAGCCATCAAAGGTGCCAGAGGCGGAATTGAGAAGGTCCCGCCCAAAAAAGGATTTTTCAAAAGATTATTTCACAAGTAAGAAGAAAAGCCCTGCAGGATAATATGGATATTCCTGCGGGGCTTTTTTATAGATCGCCGGTTCACGGGCCGGCAGTTATTTGCTTTCGGCAATGTGATGCTTTTTGGCATATCCGGTGAGGATAAGTGTTAATGCTCCATCGCCGGTGACGTTGCATGCGGTCCCAAAACTATCCTGAAGGGCAAAAATCGTCAGCATCAGAGCCGTTCCTGTATTGTCGAACAGAAGAATACCGGTGATAAGTCCAAGGGAGGCTACGACAGTCCCGCCTGGTACGCCGGGTGCACCCAATGCGAAGACGCCTAAAAGCAGGCAGAAAAGAATCATCGTACCCATAGCAGGCATTTTGCCATAAAGAATCTGGGATACGGTCATAACAAAGAAAACCTCCGTCAAAACAGAACCGCACAGATGAATATTGGCAAACAGCGGTACGCCGAAGCTTACCATATCTTCCCGGAGTATGGAAGATTTCCGGGCACAGCGCAGAGCAACTGCAAGAGTCGCGGCGGAAGACATAGTCCCGACAGCCGTAAGATAGGCCGGACCGTAGTGCCGCAGGACTTCGATGGGATTCTTCCCGGAGTAGATGCCTGCAAGAACATACAACAGAGCCATCCAGAGATAGTGTCCGATCATAACGATCAAAATCACTTTCAGAAAGACCGGAAGCTGGCGCGTGATAGTGCCTTCGTAGGAAAGACCGCAGAAAGTACAGGCAATGAATACGGGCAAAATCGGTATGATGACTCTCGTTACAATCTGAAGGACGATCTGCTGGAACTCTTCCAGGATCTCTGCAGTCCGTTCAGAGCCGGTCCAGGTAACTCCAAGGCCCACCAGAACGGAAAATACCAGTGCGCTCATAACGCTCATGATCTGCGGGATTTCCAGTTGGAAGACTACATCGGGAAGCGTCTTAAGTCCTTCCGCTGAGGAAACGATGGAAAGGTGGGGAATCAGTCCATAACCTGCCAGCATGGCGAAAAATGCGGCTCCAATGGAGGAGCCATAGGCGATCAGGAGTGCTACCCCCAGCATTTTAGAGGCATTTTTTCCAAGCCTTGTGATGGAAGGCGCAATAAAGCCGATGACAATCAGCGGTACACAGAAGGTGATGATCTGGCCCATGACCTGTTTTAAAGTTACAATAATGTTCATAAATGTCTCGTTTGCAGTAAGGCCCGCAAGGATGCCGATTACGACACCGGCCAAAAGCCGGAACGGAAGACTTTGAAATAATTTTTTCATGATGATGTTCTCCTTTTCTGTTGCAGACTGCCGGAACTTTGCTTCCGATCTGTCTTTGGAGTATGTCTAAGGATCGGCTGCTGACCGATCCGAGCAGACTCTAATATAGTATATTTCATTTTGGAGAATTTGATAATAAAAAGAGAAACTGCCGCAGTACGCGCTTGTACCCGCGTGCCGCGGCAGTCGTATAAGGACTGCTTTTTAAAGGTATGCTTTTAAAGCCTCTGCCCGGTCTGTTCTCTCCCACGGAAGGTCCAGATCGGTGCGTCCGAAGTGCCCGTAAGCGGCGGTCTGTTTGTAGATAGGCCGGCGCAGGTCGAGCATCTTAATGATCCCGGCCGGGCGCAGGTCAAAATTCTCGCGGATAATTTCCACCAGCTTCTGGTCCGGAAGCTTTCCGGTGCCAAAAGTATCCACCATAACGGAAGTGGGTCTTGCGACACCGATGGCATAGGAGAGCTGAATCTCACACTTGTCGGCCAGTCCTGCAGCTACGATGTTTTTGGCTGCATAACGCGCTGCATAAGCGGCAGAACGGTCTACTTTCGTACAGTCTTTGCCGGAAAATGCACCGCCGCCATGGCGTGCATATCCGCCGTATGTATCCACAATGATCTTGCGTCCGGTCAGTCCGCTGTCTCCGTGGGGTCCGCCGATTACAAAGCGGCCTGTAGGATTGATGAAAAATTTCGTCTCTGCATCCACCAGATCAGCCGGAAGGACGGCATCGAACACATGTTTTTTGATGTCGGCATGAATCTGCTCCTGAGTCACGTCATCACTGTGCTGAGTGGACAGAACAACCGCATCCAGACGAATGGGTTTTCCGTTTTCGTCGTATTCTACCGTTACCTGAGTCTTGCCGTCCGGACGAAGATAGGGCAGGGTGCCGTCTTTGCGGACCTGTGTGAGACGAAGGGCCAGCTTGTGCGCCAGGGCGATGGGATAGGGCATCATCTCCGGCGTCTCGTTGGAAGCATAACCGAACATCATACCCTGATCTCCGGCTCCGATGGCTTCAATCTCGCTGTCATCCATCTGATTTTCCTTGGCTTCAAGGGCTTTGTTGACGCCCATGGCAATGTCGGTGGACTGCTCATCAATCGCAGTGATTACTGCGCAGGTATTGGCATCAAAGCCGAATTTTCCTCTGGTGTAGCCGATTTCCCGGATGGTATCCCGGACGATTTTCTGCATATCTACATAAGCATTGGTTGTGATTTCGCCCATGACAAGCACCAGTCCGGTGGTTGTACAGGTCTCGCAGGCAACACGGCTCATGGGGTCCTGTTCCATTAAAGCGTCCAATATGGCATCAGAGATCTGATCGCACATTTTGTCCGGATGCCCTTCGGTTACGGATTCTGAAGTAAACAATAATTTTTCCATAGGTACTCCTTTCGTTTCAAATGACTTTGGAAATAAAGAAAGGCCCGCATAAGCGGACCTGATAAAATCATTCACCAAATCCTCTTATTGTTCGATCACTCGCTCAGGTTAGCACCTTCCTGTATACAGGGGTTGCCGGGTTTCACAGATCCTATGTATCTCCACCGCTCTGAATAAGAGAAATTACGATATGGGCTTTTCTTTGTCTATTAAGATACTCCAGACAGAGAAAAAAGTCAAGAGGTTCCGATGATTTTACAGTGTTTTACAAAAAGTTTATAAATACTGTGTGGGACTTGTGGTATAATCTTAAAATAGCAGAAAGATGGAGGAGAGAACCGTGAACCTGAAAACGAAGCTCATCATTACGTTCGGTGTGGTGATCGCTGTTCCCCTGTTTCTGATCACCATCGTGTTTACCGGTTTTATGAGTCTGCAGCCTGTGGAGGTGGCAACACCTCAGACCAGGGAATTTCTTGGTGAGATGCTCCTGTCGGTGATTCTGATTATGGCGATGACCAGCAGTTTTCTAATCGCCTGGATCTATCGGAGCATCTTAAGCCCCATTGAGACGCTGAAGAAAGCCACAAGGAACATCCGGGACGGCAATCTGGACTTTGAAGTGGATATCGAGGACAACGACGAGATCGGAGAGCTGTGCGCGGACTTTGAGGAGATGCGCATCCGGCTGAAAGAGTCTACCGAGGAGAAGGTAGTTTTCGACAGCCAGAACAAGGAACTGATCAGCAACATTTCCCATGACCTGAAGACGCCTATTACGGCCATTAAAGGCTACGTGGAGGGCCTTCTGGATGGTGTGGCCGATACGCCGGAAAAACAGCAGAAATATCTGAGGACCATTTACAATAAAGCCAACGATATGGATCGGCTGATTAACGAACTGACGTTCTATTCCAAGATCGATACCAACCGCATTCCCTATACATTCAGTAAAATCAATGTGCGTGAATATTTTGACGACTGTGTGGAGGATATCGGGCTGGAGCTGAGCCAGCAGCAGATAGAGCTGACTTACACCAATGAAGTGGCAAGGGATGTGCTGGTCATTGCGGACGCGGAACAGATGAAACGTGTCATTAATAATATTGTGGGAAATTCCATAAAATATATGGATAAGCCGGATCCTTTTATCCGAATCAGTGTGTTGGACGTAGGGGATTTTATTCAGGTGGAGATCGAGGATAACGGACGCGGCATTGCCGCGAAAGACGTTCCCTATATCTTCGACCGTTTTTACCGGACCGATACTTCCAGAAATTCATCCAAAGGAGGGAGCGGAATCGGACTTTCCATTGTTCATAAGATCCTGGAAGATCACGGCGGGAAGGTCTGGGTGACCAGTCGGGAAGAGGAAGGAACGACCATGTATTTTGTTCTTAGAAAATATCAGGAGGTGCCAGTAAGTGAGTAAAATATTAATTATTGAAGATGAAGAAGCCATTGCTGACCTTGAGAAAGATTATTTGGAGCTGAGCGGTTTTACTGTGGAGATCGAAGAAAGAGGAGACACCGGTCTTACAAGAGCCTTGACAGAGGAATTTAATCTAATCATACTGGATCTTATGCTTCCCGGAGTAGACGGGTTTGAGATCTGCCGGCAGATACGGGAGGAAAAGAATATTCCGGTGATTATGGTATCAGCCAAAAAAGACGATATCGACAAGATCCGCGGTCTGGGTCTTGGCGCCGATGACTACATGACCAAGCCGTTTAGCCCAAGCGAGCTTGTGGCGCGGGTAAAGGCACATATGGCCCGTTATGAGCGTCTGATCGGGAGCGGCATTCAGGAAAATGAGATTGTGGAAATCCGGGGGATCAAGATTGACAAGACTGCCCGTCGGGTGTGGATCAATGGGGAAGAGAAGGCATTTACCTCCAAAGAGTTCGATCTGCTCACGTTTCTTGCCCAGAATCCCAATCATGTGTTTACGAAAGAAGAGCTGTTCAGCAAGATCTGGGATATGGAATCCATCGGGGATATTGCCACGGTGACGGTCCATATTAAGAAGATCCGGGAGAAGATCGAATTCAATACGGCAAAGCCTCAGTATATCGAGACCATCTGGGGAGTCGGATACCGGTTCAAAGTGTAGGCTGCGGTTCAGCCTACTTTCAGGCGGAATTTCTGGATCTCCTTCTCGCTTGCGACTTTCTCAATCTTCGCACCGAGGCCCTGGAATTTAAGATCCAGGTTTTCATATCCGCGTTCAATATAGTAGATATCATCTACGATGGTGATGCCTTCCGCTGCCAGCCCTGCGATAACAAGGGCTGCGCCTGCGCGAAGATCCGGGGCACTTACACGGGCGCCGGTAAAGCGCTCCACGCCGCTGATAACGGCCACATTGCCCTCTACCTTTACAGAAGCGCCCATACGCGCCAGCTCGTCCACGTAGCGGAACCGGTTTTCGAAGATGCTTTCGGTTACGATACTGGTACCGTCTGCCAGGGCAAGAGATACGGCCATCTGGGGCTGCATATCCGTAGGGAATCCCGGATAGGGCATCGTCTTCACATGGGTGCTCTGAAGTTTTTCCGGTCCGATCACACGGACAGCATCGTCATACTCATACACTTTGCAGCCGAGTTCGAGAAGCTTGGAGCTGGTTGCTTCCAAATGTTTCGGTATTACATTATGAAGGATGATATCTCCGCCGGTGACGGCAGACGCGAACATAAACGTTCCGGCCTCAATCTGGTCCGGAATGATGGAGTATTCGGTCTTGTGCAGGGACCGGACGCCTTTGATGCGGATCACGTCCGTGCCGGCGCCTTTGATGCTGGCTCCCATGCTGTTCAGGAAATTTGCCACGTCTACCACATGGGGTTCTTTGGCGGCATTTTCGATGGTGGTGTTTCCGTCTGCCATAACAGCAGCCATCATAATGTTGATCGTCGCTCCCACACTGACCATATCAAGGAAAATATGTGCGCCGTGAAGGGTTTCTGCCTCTGCGATGACAAAGCCGTGTTCTACTTTTGTCTTGGCCCCCATGGCTTTAAAGCCTTTCAGATGCTGGTCGATGGGACGGCTGCCGATGTTGCATCCGCCCGGAAGGGGAACCTGTGCTTTTCTGTATTTGCCCAGCAGGGCGCCGAGCAGATAATAAGACGCCCGGATCTTTTTCATGCTTTCGCTTTCCACGATAAAATTTTCCACACTGGATCCGTTGATCTTCACTGCATGGCTGTTGATGCGTTCCACACGTGTGCCGATTTTTTCCATGGCATCTAAAAGCGCATTAATATCCCGGACATCCGGAAGATTGTCTATATATACGGTTTCATTTGTCATATTTGCAGCGGCAAGGATTGCAAGTGCCGCGTTCTTTGCCCCGCCGATCTCTACTTCGCCGTACAGCGGGATTCCGCCCTTAATAATATACTGTTCCACGATTCCACCTCATCGTTTTGCTACGATTTATTTTCTATGTAAAGCTTGCGCCGAAAAGGCACTTCTTATTCGCTGTTTTTTTATTTGTAAAATGTATAAATCTGCCAGTTTTTATTTTTGATTAAAATGCATAGAATGAACTGCATATCTTTGTTATTATATATTAAGGGTGGGGAAAAATCAATGAACACTTTGTCAAAAAAGGACTCCGTTTTTCGGCCGCACCCTGCAATTTTTATAAAGTACCTGCTGTTTTCTTTTTTAAATATAACATTATTTTGCCGTCTCTTCAACCGGAGAAATGTAAAGGACTGTAAAAAAATGACAGGATGTGCTATACTGAATCATATGATTGAATACAAAGGAGGTACGAACTTATGTTTGGTCTTATCATAGGACTGCTGATCGGAGGAATTGCCGGCTGGCTTGCAGGGAAGGTCATGAACAGCGAAGGGGGAATGATGAGAAATATTATTCTCGGCATTGTCGGAGGCATTGTGGGAAATGCGGTGCTGGGAATGATCGGTATCCACGGGAGCGGATTCATTGGGAAGATCATTGTGGCGCTGGTAGGGTCCTGCATCGTAATCTGGCTGGTAAACAACCTTTCGAAAGGATAACATGCGTATATAAAGAGCCGTCCGGAGCAGATCCGTCAGGATTGACAGGATACCGGACGGCTCTTTGTACAGAATCAGTACCACCTTGTCATGGGCAGATCGTTGTTGATTCCGTTCGTGAAAAGAATCTGGTGCAGATCGATGATTCCATCCATAAAAGTGGCTGCACAGGAACACAGATAAAGCTCCCACATTCTGGCAAACCGCTCGTCAAACATGCCGGTCACTTCCTGCCGGTGTTCCTGAAAGTTTTCGTTCCAGCAAAGGAGTGTGCGGCTGTAGTGACGGCGCAGACTTTCAATGTCCAGCGTATACAGATCCAGTTCTCCGGCAATCTGGAGTATTTCCCGAAGGCTTGGAATGACACCGCCGGGGAAAATATATTTCTTGATCCAGGCGTCTCCCGGATATTCCCGCAGAGCACTGATAAAGTGCAGAAGGAACAGTCCGCCGGGGTTCAGCGCCCGGCGGACGGATTCCATAAAGGAAATGTAATTTTCCCTTCCCACGTGTTCGGCCATGCCTACACTGACGATCCGGTCAAAAGTAAGATCAAGAGTCTTTAAATCCCGGTAGTCCAGAAGCTCCGCCCGCAGTTTTCCTTCCAGCCCCTCTTCGCGAATGCGCTGTTCAAACAGATACTTCTGTTCTTCGCTGAGGGTGATTCCCACCCCCTGTATCCCATACTTTTTGGCAGCCCGCAGAAGGAGAAAGCCCCAGCCGCATCCGATGTCGCAGAGGGTCATTCCTTCCTTCAGATACAGTTTTTCCAGAATCCGGTCGGCTTTTTGACACTGAGCCGTGAAAAGAGAGTCTTCTTCTGTCTGAAAATAGGCGCAGGAATAGCTGAGGGTTTCATCCAGCCATAGACGGTAGAAATCGTTTCCAATATTGTAATGAGAACATACTTCCTTTTTCTGGTTTTTCTTTGAGACAGAGGAGAACAACAGTTTGTTCAGTGCCCGTGTATCGGTGGAGAATTTGCCCATCTGTCCCAGAAAAGACCGGAGGGCAGGATACAGACTGCCTTCGATCTGGATATGGCCGTCCATATAGGCTTCTCCTAGTGCCAGGGAAGTGCTCGTCATAAGTTCTTTTACCTTTGGCATCTGCCGGATAATGACGGAAAAGGCCGGATCTCCCTTTCCGATCTGGTGCGGCTCTCCGTGCATGACCAGGGTAAAGGGACAGTCGTCAAACCGGCTCATATATTTTAGAAATTCATAGTCTGTCAGATTCATATTTCTGTATTCCTTTCTTACGGCGCGTTTGGACGCGTTCTGGTTTTGTCTGCTATTATTTCCGAAATATGGGAAAATCATTCCGGCAGCGTGCCGGTCATAAAATCTTCCTTTTTCGACCGGATTGTGCTATGGTATGTATGGAGAATCGCTCCGCTGCCCTTTCGGACAGAGGGATGCGGAAATTTAACGCAGGAGGAATATGTTTATGAAAAAGAAACTGTGGACTTTGATTTTAACGGCTGTCCTTGGCATGTCGGCGGTTCTGGGAGGCTGCGGCCAAAAAGAAACAGAGACGGTGACAATCCGAATCGGTTCCCTGAAAGGGCCTACCTCTATGGGGCTTGTGAGTCTGATGGACCAGACAAAGAACGGGGAAGCCGGACAGAATTATGAATTTACTATGGCTGCCGCTGCGGACGAGATCAATGCGGCTTTTCTGAAGGGAGATCTGGACATTGTCCTCATTCCGGCGAATGTGGCCAGTGTGCTGTACCATAAGACGGAAGGACAGATTGCCGTAGTGGATATTAATACACTGGGAGTTTTGTATCTTTTAGAGAGCAAAGAAACCGTTTCTTCCGTGGCAGATCTTGCAGGGCGTACGGTTTATCTGCCGGGGAAAGGAACGACCCCGGATTATGCCCTTCAGTATCTTTTAGAACAGAACGGCATTGAGATCGGGGAAGTGGATCTGCAGTACAAATCGGAGGCAGCGGAAGTAATCTCTGCACTTTCGGAAGAACCGGATGCACTTGGGCTTCTGCCTCAGCCTGCGGCGACGACAGCGTGTATGCAGCAGAAAGATCTGCGGATTGCTTTAGATCTGACCGAAGAATGGGACAAGGTGACTATGGACAGCAGTCTTGTAACCGGAGTGACCGCAGTGCGCCGGGAATTTCTGGAGCAGAACGAGGCTGCAGTGCAGGCATTTGTGCAAGACCATATGGAGTCGGCGCAGTTTGCCAATGAGAATGTAGAAGAGGCGGCAGAGCTGGTGGCGGCCCTTGAGATCGTTCCTAAGGCGACTGTAGCGGCTCAGGCCATTCCCTATTGCAATATTACGTGCCTGACCGGGAAAGATCTGCGGACGGCCCTGTCCGGCTATCTGGATGTACTGGCCGGGCAGAATCCGGAAGCGGTAGGAGGAAAGGTGCCTTCGGATGACTTTTACTATGAGTTCGATCCGGAAGCATAAGAAGATTATATGAAACACTTGGCAAAACAGACAGGTATTCTTTTGTTCTGGCTGGCAGTATGGCAGGTGGTTGCCTGGCTGGTCGGCAGACCGATCTTTTTGGTGGGACCTTTGGAAACCGTGCAGGCTTTTTTTCGTCTGCTTGGACAGGCGGCTTTCTGGCAGTCAGTCGTCTCTTCTCTTGGAAGAATTGGGACCGGGTTTGTGCTGGCTTTTTCTCTGGGGCTTTTGTGCGGTGCAGGGGCCTATGCATGGCCTTTGTTCGGAGAATGGATTGCTCCTGTGGTCACGATGATCCGGACCATTCCGGTGGCTTCTTTTGTCATCCTGGCATTGATCTGGACCGGGGCAGACGGACTGGCGCTTGTTATCTCTTTTCTGGTCGTATTTCCGATGATCTATCTGCATACGCTGGCAGGGCTTCAGGCAGCAGATGTACAGCTTCTGGAGATGGCGGAAGTATTTCGGATTCGGTTTTTTCCGAAAGTATGGCATATATACCGGCCGGCACTGGCGCCTTATCTTATAAGCGCCTGCAAGACAGCCCTTGGCATGTGCTGGAAGTCCGGCGTGGCAGCGGAAGTGATCGGAACGCCGGACCATTCCATCGGGGAGAAGCTGTATATGGCAAAGATCTTCTTCAGCACAGATGAGCTGTTTGCCTGGACCGCAGTGGTGATTCTGTTAAGCGGTCTGTTTGAAAGACTTGTGCTGTATGTACTTGAACGGCTTATGGGCGAAGATTCCCGGAAAAACCGGTCAAAGGATGCGGCAGGGGAAAGGAAAGGATAGAATAGAAAATATGGCACTTGCGATCCATGATTTTGGCAAATCGTATGGAGGCGTGCCGGTTTTCCGGCATGTGGAGCTTCTTTTGGAGGAAGGAGGAGTGTATTGTCTGAGGGCGCCGTCCGGGGCAGGAAAGACGACGCTTCTTCGGATTCTGATGGGCCTGGAGCGTCCGGACGAGGGCTGGGTGGAAGGGCTGAAGGGCCGCCAGGTGTCCGCGGTCTTTCAGGAAGACCGCCTCTGCCCGGCGCTGAACGCGGCGGAAAATATCCGTCTGGCAAATCCTGGATGCAGCAGGGAAGCCCTTCACCGGGAGCTGTTGGAGCTGCTTTGGGAGGACAGTCTTGCAAAGCCGATAAGCACCTTCAGCGGGGGGATGCGCCGCCGGGTCAGTCTTTTGCGGGCGCTTTTGAGTCCCGGAGAGCTGCTGCTCTTTGACGAGCCGTTTAACGGTCTGGACGATCAGAGCCGGCAGGCGGCGGTGGATTATGTAAAAAAGAAAAGAAACGGACGTACGCTCTTGTTTACAACACATCATCCGGAGGAAGCAGAGGCGCTAAGGGCACGCTGCGTGATCTGGGTGGAATCCTTAAAAACCTGGCGTTTGGAACGGTAAAAAGAAAAGTGCCGGAATTTGTCCGAAGTATGTAAGTTGGAAGGATTTGCGCTTGCATATTGCAGACATTTATATTAAAATAGAGGCAGAACCTTAAAAGGGGTATCGAAATACTATAAAGGAGGATCGAGTACCATGGCATATGTTATTTCCGGTGATTGCGTAGGATGCGGTTCCTGTGCAGAAGTCTGTCCGGCAGATGCAATTTCCGAGGCTGATGGAAAGTATGTGATCGATGCAGACGCCTGCCTGGAGTGCGGCACCTGTGAGGCAGAATGTCCGAACGAGGCAATCTCTGCTGAGTAATTCGTATCTTACATAGCTTTGTATGATTGGCGAGAGAAAAAGACATAGTCCTAAAGGACTATGTCTTTTTTTGGCTGAGGGCCGAAAAACCAGGGTTTCCGTTGCTCTTCTTTTTCTTTTATCTTAGGCTCCTTGACCTTTGCTTCTTTTATCCGGGGTTCTTTTGCCTTTTTTTCGCGTTTTTTTCCAAGAGCCAGAAGTTTTCTCTGCTTCTGGGAGGAACGGATCAGCTCGTCCAGCTTTTTATAATGGGTCTCTTCCCGTTCTTCCTGAAGCCGGAAAAGGTAGTCCATTTCCTTGACAACCTGTGTGGAGACCTGATGGCTGAGCTCTTTTCCCATCTCTTCCTGATTCTCCCGGATGGCCTGTGAGACAACTTTGCCGAGGATCAGTTGAAACTGTTCCATCTTGTCGCTGACGGGCGGTTCCGGTTCGCGGACAATCGCCGGTGGTACATTACCCTGTTCCATCTCCGGGACCAGTACTTTAATGGCTTTTAACTGGTAGCCCTGTTCCTTCAGATCCTTAATGTGATGAAACATACGGATGTTATCTTCAGTATAGCAGCGATGACCCATTTCGTTGCGTTCGATGGGAAGTTCCAGCTCGTCCTCCCAATATCTGAGAACGTGAGATTCTACATCCACCATCTTGGCAGCGTCGGAGATCATATAGCGCTTGGATTCCATATACATCCCTCCACCTATGAAATTGTCGGCTTGTTCCTGCCATTTACATGACTGAACTGTTTAAATTATACCATACTCCCTTGATTTTGCAAGTGAATAGGCTTATAATAATTCATATGCGGGAAAGAAAGTTACTCGTTGCACGTAATGGACAGCCGGCACATGGCGTTTTACCGGGTGTAAAAGTAACGGATGAAAACCGCGAGGCTGAAAATACGATAGGAGGTTACCTGAATATGGCGAAGATTTCCAAGGATATGATTATTGCTGATCTGGTGCAGATGGACCAGAATATCATCCCGATTCTCATGAGAGAGGGAATGCACTGCGTCGGATGTCCTTCTGCACAGGCGGAAAGTCTGGAAGAAGCAGCACTGGTTCATGGGATGGATCCGGATGTGCTGGTGGCAAGACTGAATAATTTTCTTGGTGCATAGGAAAGACTGACCAGGGCTGTTGCCAAAGCAGTTCTGGCCCCGCATCCGATGAACGTACAGGATCGGACAAGGGGCCGGCAAGACTGCTTTTGCATCAGCTCTTTTATCATGTTCCGCAAAAAAGATCTATGTGAGAGGATGTACAGCATCAGAGCTCGGAAAGCTGCTGAAGGGCGCTGCCATCCATCAAGAGCGTAAAGTGCTCCATCATGTATGCTTCATTAGAAGCAGTGTATTTGCTGCTGGAACCATATTCAGATAAAATATTGCACACTTTATTGAACTGTTCCGGCGTATGGTCTGACTTGGTAATTACCAGGTGGTACTGGGCGGTGTCGGGGTTCTTGTAGAGCCGGTTCTCTCCGTGATAGATGCCCTTTAACACGGCGGACGCCTCCACGATGGAGTCCAGCCGGGAGAAAAGATAGAGCTTGCGCATATCCAGTTCGCTGGCAAGCGTAGCGGCCTGTTCATCCCGTGTCTCTTTGGGCGCATTTTTCAGACGGTGCTCCAAAAGCTTCTGGAACAGATCCAGAACCTCGTCTGCGCCGTCAGGCAGAAATTCGCGGGAAGCATCCTCCTGGGTGTCTCCGCCGCCCTGAGAAAACCGGGAGAACCGGGTATCCAGTTCCTCTGGGTCAGACACTTTTGTAATGTCCAGAATGATGCATTCATTGGGCATCGGAATCGCCTCAATCATAAGGGGAATATTGTCCGCTTCGAAGCCGAACTGATGGGATGCCTGTTCCATCATGTCGCGGAAAAGGGAACGTGCCTTTTCCGAACCATATGCGATCTCGCTGAGCTTGATATGGCGGACTTCGAGATCATCGCGTGTCAGAATACAGCGTATTTTGTTTTCATTGATTTTTTCTATTTTCATGTGATCACAACCTATTTGAATAATATTATAGTTTAATATAGTATAAACAATAATCGGGAATATGTAAAGCCTGCCAGCTTGTGAATTAAAGGAAAATTTTCTGAAATTTTTGTGAAAAGTGCTTGAAAAATGGCGGATGTTGTGTATAATAGTGCTGTAAGTCTATGTTTCTGATTCTTTTCACGGTTTCAGTGATCAAATTCCAATTGTTTTATAAGGCATAAGGGAGGGATGCATAAGCCTGGCGGTATGTGCATTTTGTCATATATCACAATACCTTCTTCTGAAAAATGTACATGCGGCGAATGAAAACAGAGTCTGCCGGGAAATCTGTATAAGACAGAAGTGCGAAGAAAAGTCTCTATGCCCTGAGATTGTTGTGGTGAGAACGGCAGCTTTGTGATATAATGAGCATCAGTAATAAGACGGTGCTGTTGGAGAATGTATTTTTCAGAAAATACTTACACAGACCATTGCTGCGCAGGGAGCAGGAAAAGCGCCTGGTCCGTGCTTTCTGCCGGAGTGTGCATTTGGCACACTCCGGGCAGTGTCTGGCGGCGCGGCCGCTCACGAGGGATAAAGTAGTCAGGAGGACGCTCATGATAAGAGAAGACAGCGGAGAACGGGAAGGAAGAGAAGAGCAGGAAGAACGCAGGAAAAAAAGACCCGGTAATCCCAGAGGGGGACAAAATCGGAGAAGGAAAAAGGGCAGGAGGCGCAGAAGGCGTGACCCGCGCAGGATTCCGGTCCTGATTGCCGTTTTCCTGATTCTGGTGACAGGAGGCGGCATCGTCGGTAAGATGCTGTATGATAAATACTCCCCATCCAAAGAACTGGCAGATACCGATGAATATTTCAATCTGGAAACGGAGCAGGATCTGGCGGTTCTGCTGGATGATGTGCTGCTGGAAGATAAAGGAAGGCTTTTGGACGGCAGGGTTTATCTGAATGTGGAGACGGTCTACCAATATCTGAATCCGAGATTTTACTGGGATGCCTCAGAAAATACGTATCTGTACGCACTGCCTACGGAGCTTGTCAGCGCGTCGGTGGGAAGCAGCGATTACACTGTGGCAAAGGCAAAGCAGAATGAAGGATACGTGATTCTTCGGGCGGACGGAAATGATATATATGTGGCGCTGGACTTTGTGAAAAAATACACAAACCTGATATACGAATTTTGGGAAGATCCCAATCATGTGCATATTATCCTTGAATATGGGGAGAAGGATGTGGTGTCGGCCCAGAAGACGGCGCAGGTCCGTTTTCAGGCGGGAATCAAAAGCCCCATTCTGACGACCGTGGAAAAGGGAAACACGATGTATGTGCTGGAAGAGGAGGAAGAGATCGAAGAGTGGACGAAAGTTCTCACGAAGGATGGTTATATCGGATATGTCCGCGACCGGCAGATTTCTGCTGCCTCTAAAGAGACCATTGAGGAGCCGGAATTTACGGAACCGGTATATACCAATATATCCAAAGATTACAAGATCAATCTGTCCTGGCATCAGGTGACCAATAAAGATGCCAATGAAAATATTTACCGGGTGCTTGCCAATACCAAAGGATTGACAACCGTTGCGCCTACGTGGTTTTTCCTGAAGGACAACGACGGGGGGATCGAGTCGCTGGCGAGTCAGGAGTATGTCAATTATTGTCACCAAAACGGAGTCGAAGTGTGGGGGCTGGTGGAAGATATTACCTACAAAGATACGATTCTGGACTATGAGATCTTCACGAAGACAGCCAGCCGCCAAAAACTGGTAAACAATCTGATTGCCCAGGCGATTCAGTACGGATTAGACGGCCTGAATCTGGATATGGAGTTTATCAATGCAGACAGTGCCAGAGGATATCTGCAGTTCATTCGGGAGCTGTCCATTATGTGCCGTCTGAACGGGATTGTGTTGTCGGTAGATAATTATGTGCCGGCTGAATATAATAAATTTTATGACCGTGAGGAACAGGGCGTCATTGCAGACTATGTGATTATTATGGGATACGATGAGACTCCCCGCAATGCGGAAAAAGCCGGCTCTGTAGCTTCTCTGGGATTTGTGGAAAAGGGAATCCAGAATACGCTTTTAGAGGTTCCGAAAGAAAAAGTGATTAATGCCATGCCGTTTTACACGCGCTTTTGGAAGACTGACGAGAACGGGGAAGTAACCAGCGAGGCTCTGGGAATGGACAGTGCTGCTCAAAGAGCAGCGAATAACAGTATAGAGCCGGTGTGGGATGATACGACGGGACAGTATTACATTGAACTGGAGTACGAGGGAAGCATTTACCAGATGTGGATGGAGGAAGAGCGCTCCATTGAGGAGAAACTGAAACTGGTCAGACAGTATGAGTTAGCAGGCGTAGCTTCCTGGCGGCTTGGATATGAACGGGCTGCTATCTGGGATGTGATTCTGCGGTATGTGAACTGAGACAAAGGAATCTGGGAAAAGGCCATCGCATATACTTTTATGAAAAGTATGTGCGGTGGTTTTATTTTGGAGAGAAAAAAACTGGAATTGTTGATGTCGGTGATTCTGATCCTCTGTGCCTGTATCCTGGCGGAACAAGGATGGGAGAAAGTCTGGAGCAGTCAGGTACAGGCGGAAGAGAAAAGATGGACGGTGGTGATTGATGCGGGGCATGGGGGAAACGATCCGGGAAAAATCGGTGTGGACGATTCACTGGAAAAAGATCTGAATCTGATCATTGCAAAAAAGGTTCAGAAGCTTTTAGAGCAGCAGGATGTGGAAGTGGTGATGACAAGGGAATCCGATGCAGGTCTTTATGAGGAACAGACTTCGAATAAAAAGGTTCAGGATATGAAAAACCGATGCGATCTGATTAACCGGACACATCCGGACTGCGTCGTCAGCATCCACCAGAATAGTTACCATGAGGAATATGTGAACGGTGCTCAGGTTTTCTATTATGGAACTTCTCAGGAGGGGAAGCGGCTGGCAGAAACACTTCAGGAGAAGCTTATTGCTCATGTGGATCCGGAAAATCACCGGCAGGCGAAAGCAAATGAAAGCTATTATCTGCTGAAGAAGACGGAAGTGCCCATTGTGATTGTGGAGTGCGGCTTCCTAAGCAACTGGGAGGAGGCTAAAAAACTGCAGGAAGACAGCTATCAGAATCAGATCGCCTGGGCGGTATCTATGGGGATTTTGTCGTATCTGGAGGAAGGGGCGCAGTGACGTTCCTGGTGTGCAACAGCGCACCAAAGGCGCAAATCCCTCTTAACTGAAGATGTACGATATATAAAAACAGGGGAAGCAGTCCTTCCCCTTAATTTATAGTAATTGTTTCATTAAAGAAGTGCATTTTCGCTCTGAAGGCGAAGCAGTTCTGCCTCAGTAAGTCCGGTAACCTCCATAATATCTACAATGCTAATATTACGTCTTAGCATTTTTAGTGCCATTTCCCGTGTTTTTTGATTCCCATATTCAATCTTTTCTTTTTCATAGAGCTGACCTAATTGTGTCATATGGATTCTCCTCCTTATCTGTTCAAGATATTTTCTGTCAATGAATTTGTCACTTGCAACGATTACGCCGGACAGGGTAAATATTCGTTGTTCCTCATTCAGTATCTGTTCTGCCAGGTCAACTACCTTCTCCAGCATTTCCTGCTTCCCCTGGGAACCGGGAATTGTCAGAGGAAGAATAACCAGCTTCATCAAGTCATCATCCTCAAGCAGTGTGCCGGACTGGACTTTCCGGCAAATTGTATCAAATGTGGTCTCGCCGTCAATGTGGGAGAGGAACGCCTGCTCCATGCGAAGAGTGATGCAGTTGGTTTCAAAGGTCGATTCTGCACTTTTTACATCGCCGGTATAAATAATGACCAGACGCAGATGAAAATCGTTCTCTTCCGGGTAATATTTTTCCATAACTCGTGCGATATAATTCAAGTATTTTATCTTATTCAGTTTTTTAAATTCAGCTTCATAATCGACAATGGCATAAGTTCCATCTTCCAACAGAAACAGATTGTCAATATCTTTTTCGTTTGCTGAAATTTTAGGAAGGTTTGTTGGAAGCAGTTCCCGGATTGGCGGGAGATGGATTCCATATGCTGCAAAGCTTTTTTCTTTATACGTCTGGGCAAGAACCTTAAACAGGATATCCTTGTTCTGATATGCAACTCCTTCTGACATTCTGTTCTCCACATTGTTTTTAATTTCTGGTATATTTTCAGATGGTTATAAAGCAGTTTCTTTTTTCTAATTATAACATGGAACTGCGGATTTGTCAGTTTCAAAGTAAAAACAGATGATCTTATAACCTGATGTCATTTTTCATACCGTCCGGGAAATGCTTCTTTTGCCTTGATTGTTAATTCTTTCACAAATTCTGTTTTCGCCCTGGTATAGCCGTCCCGGTCATGCTCATATGGTTTCCACAGTGCGAGCTTCAGTCTTTCGTATTCCTGTGCAGCATCCGGATGGGTATTCAGGTAATCGCGGAAATACAGTTCATCATGATCCGGAAACCGGCGCAGGTGCAGATGAAATACGCGTTCGGCAAAGCCGTTTTCGGTATATCCTTTGTTAAAGGATATCCGCTCAGGGCTTTCTGACATGCACAAATAGCCCGCTGACTCCAGGGGCGCTTTCAATAACGAAAGATCGCTGTGTTCGGCAGTCTCTACAAGTATATCGATGATGGGCTTTGCCCATATTCCGGTTACAGCCGTGCTTCCAATATGACAGATGCGGGCGACCTGACTGTCAGGCAGGATATCCTTCAGCAATTCAGCTTCTTTGGTATACCAGTTGGCCCAGTATGCTTTGTGCTCAGTCAGTGTGACAGGGAATAAGTGCCATAATTCTTCAAGGCTCATTTCAGAGAGATTTTTCTGCATAGTTCCAGCTCCTGTTCATCCGGGTATCTGTTTATTTTACTGCCTCTAAATGATTTTGGGAAGCCTGGCTTTTCTTTTTTTATTAAAAAATCTCTTTTTTATCCATTTCCATCTGTTTCCAGCTACAAAATAGAGACAAAGAGTCTGGATAATAGTAAAATAATAATTCCAGGGAGATGTAAATGAACGGCAAAACATAGGGAAGACAGGAGCGGATTTTTCCTGTCACAAAGAGGAAAAAGTGCTGTCTAATGATATATACGGAGAAAATTCTGTCAGGGAGTGCGGCAGAATTTGCTGCCGGGAAAGGATACGTTTTTGGCAGGCTTTCCGTAACAAATACCATCTGCATTCCAGAAAAGAGGAACTATGAACACAACCACAAATGAAGAATTACTGGAACTGATTCAAAAAGCCACTGCAGGAGACAAGCCGTCCCTGGAGACGGTAATATGCAGCGTGCAGGATCTGGTATTCAACCTGTCCCTGCGTATGCTCGGAACGTTTCCGGATGCAGAAGATGCATCTCAGGACATTCTTTTGAAAGTCATGACGCATTTGTCATCCTTTAAAGGGGAGAGCTCTTTCTCCACCTGGGTATTCCGCATTGCAGTCAACCATCTGAAAGACTACAAAAAGCATATGTTTGCCCGGTTTCCTTTAAGCTTTGAATTTTACGGAGATGACATTCAAAATGCCGGGACAGAGGACGTGCCGGATCTGACTCAGAATGTGGAACAGGCCATTCTTGCAGAAGAACTGAAACTGTCCTGCACAAATGTGATGCTGCAGTGCCTGGATACCGAGAGCAGATGTATCTTCATCCTGGGAACTATGTTTCGGGTGGACAGCCGGATTGCCGGTGATATCCTGGGAATCACGCCGGAAGCTTACCGGAAGCGTCTGTCGAGAGTGCGGAAGAAGATGGCGGATTTCCTGACCGAATACTGCGGCGAATACGGAACGGGAAAATGTCACTGTGCAGACAGAGTGAATTATGCCATTCAGAGCCGCCGAATCAGTCCGGCACAGCTTTACTATCAGACAGCAGTGCCTGTTCAGATTATGCTGGATGTAAAAGAAGCCATGGAGGAGATCGATGATCTGTCACAGGAGTTTTCTTTCTGCAAAACCTGGCAGACACCGGAAAACCTGAAGCAGTTTATCAAAGAGTTTTTAAACGGGACATCTTTTTCTGTTGTGAGAAACAGTTAGAATCCTCAGACATCCGTACAGTGTGTGAAAGAAATTAGGAACAAAGCTGCAGGCGGCCGGGATGATTTTGCATGTTGGGTACAAGCCGGGTGTCTGCAGAACGTAAAAGGAGCGTATATGAATACACAGATTATATTGAATTACCTGAAAGACTTAAGTGAAAATAATAACCGGGAATGGTATCATGCCCATAAAACAGAATACAAAGAAGCAAATGCTCAGTTTGAGGCGCTGATACAGGAACTGCTTTTGCAGATCGGAAAATTTGACCGAAGCATCCGGCCCAGAGAAGCAAAAGAGCTGACCTTTAAGCTGGTGAGGGATACCCGGTTCAGTCATGACAAATCACCTTATCATCCGGCATTCCGGGCGCATATGGGGCCATCAGGGAAGCTTCCGGTTCCGGTTGGATACTATTTGATGATAAAACCGGGAGGACAGTCCTTTCTCGGCGGCGGACTGTTTGCGGATATGTTCAAAGATGCCACATCCATGGTTCGGGCTTTTATTGCGGAAAATGGCGAAGAATGGGCGAAGATCCTCCATGCCCCGGAATTTCAGAAAGAATTTACCGTACAGGGAACGGCTCTGAAAAATGTGCCTGCCGGTTATGACAAAGAGCATCCCCAGGCGGAGTTTTTGAAGTTTAAGAGCTGGTATCTGGAGTATCTCATCCAGGATGATCTGATTGCGGATGGAGAGCGGTTTCTTATAGAGGCAGTAAGGCTGTTTCGGCTTATGAAGCCTTTTAACGATTTTCTGAACCGGGCACTGGCAGATTTTCAGATGCCTGCAAGATGATGTGGTTCTGATTTTTGGATTTGTCTGTATACAGGTGTCAGCAGGGGAAACCCTGCTGACTGCAAATCTTCCGATGACTATCGTTTATTTTTTTCTGTACGGAAGTATCGTCTGATCTTTTTCTTGCTTTCACTTGTTCTTTTCTGTCGGTTATTTTACTGCCTGCGGCAGGTGCCCCAAAGGGATAATATCGGCTGCTCTTTAGAGCGTGTTCGGCGCGTTGCATCATTCTCAGGAAAATTTTCAAATAATTCCATTAAAACTGTTAAAAGTCCATTTTTGCAATAAAAAAGCTTAAAAATTGAAAAAATATGAAAAATATTGACAAGAAAACATGCGTATGTTAAAATGAAATTGCAAAAAATGTTAAAAGAAGTCAAAAATTCAAATCTTATCATGAAAAGTGCCGGTGATGAAGTGATAGGGATCTTGAGGGGTTGAGTTCTGAACACAGTGAAAAAAGGAGAGGTTGCTATGAAACTGCAAAAAGTTATTTCCTGTACACTTATGGCCGCAATGGTATGTTCTCTTACAGCATGTGGATCCAAAGAAGGTGCAGCCACACCTGCTGCGGACAATACATCAGATACTGTGGATGAGTCAGGCACGACAACAGAAGTGGATGAGAGCATTATCGAGTACGATCTTACGATGGCTTCTGCGGCATCGGCAGAGATGTATCCGAATGTAGCTATGCAGATGGGGTGCAATGAGGTATTTGAGAAAACAGGCGGCAAGGTCCGCATTACGCTGTATGCAGATAATCTGCTGGGGGATTATACTACATGTTTTGAAGATTTGATGAAGGGGACTTTGGATATGTCCATGTTTTCGGCTCCTACAGACTATGATGCAAGGCTTGGCATTTCCGTAATGCCGTATCTGTTTACAGACTGGGATCAATATGAGAAAGTCTGTTATCCAGGCGGAGCCTTATATGAGATTATGGAACAATATTTGGAAGAGGACAATATAAAATTTCTGGGATTTTGTACGGAGGGGCTGCAGGGAATCGGTATGACAGGATGCAGTAAGCTGGAGAGCGTGATTGATCCGGATGTACGCAAAGATGAGCTGATCCGTGTTCCTCCGCTGGACGAATTTGCACAGATGGCAGAAGCACTTGGCTTTAATTACAGCTCGATTCCCTATTCGGACTTATATTCCTCTCTTCAAAGCGGAATCTGTGAAGGATGGCTGGGCGGAGCTGCAACAATTAACTATACTGCATACCGCGATATTATTAAAGTGTGGGTGGATGCCCGTACTTCTTCAGAAATGATGTGCATCAATATGAATCTGGATCTGTGGAACTCTCTGCCTGAAGAGTATCAGGATATCATTGCAGAAGCGTTCTACAATGCATCTATGTACAGCTTTGAACAGGCGAAAGTCGAAGAAGATAAAAATAAGGCTCTTCTTGAAGAATACGGTGTACAAGTCTATGTGCCTTCTGACGAGGATCTGGCAAAGGCAGCAGAGGCAGTACGCGCGGCAACCTGGCCGAAGATGAGAGAACTGCACGGAGATGAAGTGATCGATTCCATCGTGAATGCAATCGAAAACGAATGATAAATATCTGATCCTGAAGGCTGGCGGTTTTCGAGTTGGAGATTCGAGAACCGCCTGTTTTATATTTGCTTTACAGGATCAAAATATGAATGAGAACAACAGGGCAGCAGGAAAGGAGATATGTTATGGGATTAGCGGATCGTTTTGAGACAAAAGTAAACAAGAATCCTGTCTGGAAATTTTTTCTTAAGGCAGAGACCAGTATATCTACGGTATGTGCATTTATCGGAGTATTAGGGGTTTGTTATAATGTGGTAGGGCGTTATATTTTTCATAAAAACTTCTTTGGCATGGATGATCTTCTTATGATCGTAATGATTTTTATGTATTTTCTGGGAAGTGCATTTGCAAGCTATGATGAACAGCAGATCAGTGCGGACATCCTTACCAGTTTTATGAAAAATCCTTTGAAAATCAAGAGTCTTCGAGCTTTTCAGGAGGGAGCATCC
The DNA here is from genome assembly GCA_910574965.1 of Lachnospiraceae bacterium. Classification (GTDB taxonomy): domain Bacteria; phylum Bacillota; class Clostridia; order Lachnospirales; family Lachnospiraceae; genus Hominiventricola. The sequence goes on from CAJTDB010000005.1 coordinate 141,480, forward strand.
GCGCTGGTCTGCGGTGTCTATACCGTGTGGCTGTTTGAATATGTGTCATATAATTTTGCGGGGAACAGCCGCACACCGGTATTAAAGGTTCCGTATTGGATTCCTCAAAGTGCACTTTTGATCGGATTTTTCTTTATGACAGTTTATCACATCTATAATATGATCTTATATGTTTTAAGGACGATAGATCTGAAAAATGCAGAAAAGGAGGCGGCGTAATATGGAATTGACGATCGGAATCATTATGACAATTATTCTGCTGGTGATAGGAGTACCTGTAGCATTTGCTTTTGGCGGCAGTCTGGCCTATATGACACTGGCGTTAGGCTACAGTCCTCAGATGCTTTTGCCCTATGGTTTTTCCAAGGTAAATTCCGTGGTACTGATGGCTATGCCGCTGTTTATCCTGTGCGGAGGAATCATGGAGAAGGGCGGAATCGGAAAGAGCCTGGTGGACCTGATCGAACATTTTATCGGACGTATACGCGGCGGTCTTGCAGCGGTTGAGATTGTGGGAAGTGCCATATTCGGAGCCATTACCGGAAGCGGTGCGGCAACATTGACTTGTATCGGCTCCATTGTGTCACCCCGTATGACAGCCAAAAAATATCCCAAAGGGATCACAGCGGCTGTGGTGGCAAATGCAGCGCCGCTGGGAATGCTGATTCCGCCAAGCGGTATGATGATTCTTTATGCATGGTCCGGACAGCAATCTGTACTGGCATGTTTTTTGGCCACGCTGGTTCCGGGTATTATTCTTACGGCCCTTCAGAGCATCGTATCCATCTTCATGCTGAACAGTCATAAAGAAATCGAACTCACGGAAAAAGTGAGCAGAAGAGAATGGGGACATCAGTTGGGGATAAAAGGAAGGGGTGCACTTCCGGCACTGATTATGCCGGCAATTATTCTGGGCGGTATCTACGGCGGTATCTTTACGGCTATGGAAGCAGCCGCAGTGGCCACACTCTATGCAGTTCCGGTGACAATCTTTGTTTACAAAGGACTGGACATGAAGAGTTTGATAAAGACCATTCGAAGTTCCTGTATTTCCATTGGCGCGATCTTTGCCATGACGATCACACTGAACATGATCTGTAAGATTTTTATTCTGGAAGATCTTCCAGGTGCTATTATGAAAATTCTTTTGAGCATTTCCGATAATACGATGGTAATTATGCTGATGATTAATATTTTTATGCTGTTTATCGGAATGATTATGGATGATGTCAGCAGTGTGCTTCTATGCACCCCTATCCTGCTGCCGGTTGTGACAAAGCTTGGAATTTCTCCCATTCATTTTGCGGCTATTCTGGGTGTAAATCTTGGCATGGGCACAGTAACACCGCCCTGCGCGCCCTTCCTCTACATGGCAACCAACCTGGTAGGGGCAGAATTTAAAGATACACTGAAGCCGACGGTTATGCTGATTCTTTTTGCATGGCTTCCAACGCTGATTTTGACAGTACTGATTCCCGAACTGTCTCTGACCGTTCCAAGTATGGTTCTGGGGATGAAATTTGCAGGCTGATTGGAAAGGTGGGGATATGCCGGATATGGAATTGGAAAAGGAAGACTGGCAAAGCCGGGAAAAAAGATTCTATACAGATCAAAGACGGTTCCTTCTGCTGGTAATACTGGTGCATTTTTTGTGGGCCATTGGTGTTCCGCTGACGAAGCTTGGATATGAAGCGCTTGGAATCGGAGAGCAGGACCTTTTGGAGATGTTTCTATTTGCGGGAATCCGATTGTTTTTTGCCGGGTTTCTGGCGCTGCTGTTTTGCCTGCTTAAGGGAAATCGTCTGCTTCCTTCGTCCTGGACAGAGTTTTGGGAGCTGGTGAAGCTGAGCGTCATCATGTCAGTGATACAGTACGTCTGTCTGTATATCGGTACGGCACTGTCTCAAGGGGTTGTGGCATCCATTCTGGCCAGCTCCGGAGCCTTTCAGGGAATCTTGTTTTCCAGTCTGGTATTTAAAGAAGATCGGATGACACCGAGAAAAATAACAGGATGCATTCTTGGAGTCATAGCGGTTGTCATCCTGAATCTTCATGATATCCGGACGGGAATGACGGTATCGGTCTTAGGAGGGCTTTTGATCATTGCTTCGCAAGGTGCGGGAACTCTTGGAGCGGTATATTTGAAATATATTTCTCAGGGAAAGAATGCCGTGTGGATTGGCGCCTGGCAGACTTTTCTCGGCGGTGCATTTCTCATTGCAGCAGGTTTTGCCGGAGGGGGACGTCTTAAGCTGCAGGCTGTTTCATCAGCCGCAGGCCCTACTGCGGGACTTATAGCAGCATCCTGTCTGGCACTTATCCTCTCAAATCAGCTTTATAAGTACAATGATATCAGCAAAGTGGTGATCTTTACGCTTTTGCTTCCGGTGTTCGGAACGATATCTTCAGCAATCCTTCTTCGGGAATCGCTGGCATCTGCGGCTCTGCTGGTGAGCCTTTTGATAAACTGTATCGGAGTCTGTCTTGTTACAACCGAAGGAAGAAAGGAACATATCCGTGCAAAATAAAAAGTATCTGTTTTTTGATATCGACGGGACGATAGCAGAGAATGACAAGCCTCCGTCTTTGGCGGTGACAGAGGCCATAAGCCGGGCAAGAGAAAATGGTCACAAAGCATATATCTGTACAGCAAGGACCATGTGTGATGTGTATGACAGTCTGTTTGCGGCAGGCTTTGACGGCATTATTGCAGGGGCCGGGGCTCAGATTATAGCAGGCAAAAGAGAGATTTTTCACCATTACATTCCGGAAGAGCTTCTGATACGTACGGTAGAAGGATTTTACCGCCACCATCTTTCCGGAGTGCTGGAAGGGACAAAGAACATATACTTTGTGCCGGGGGAAGTAGCGCTTACGGGAAGATGGCCCAGGCTTCAGGGAATTGAGGAAGTTAAAAAAGAGCTTTGCATTGAGAAATTCACCATACATACATTTGACGACGGACATATAGACAGAGTGCTGCAAAAGATGCCGGAATTGCTTGAAGATTATGAGATGTACAGAAACAATACCGGAAGCTTTGCGGAGTTTGTCTGCAAAGGTGTGAACAAAGCGTCCGGCATTCAGAAAGTGACAGCGTACTACGGGGCCGAACCTGCAGATGCGGTTGCTTTCGGTGACAGTATGAACGATGCTCCTGCCCTGAAGACGGCAGGAATCGGGGTGGCTATGGGGAATGCGCCTGAAAGCCTTAAGCAATGTGCGGATCTGACAACAGGAACTCTTTGGGAGGACGGTGTAGTGCAGGCGCTTCAAAAACTGAAATTAATATAGGAGGACTTTATGAATGACTGGATATTCAGACTGCTGTTTCTTCCGGCGGTGATGTACTTTGCAGGACTGATCTGGATGAAGTATCCGCCCAGGGACTGTGCGTCCTGCTTCGGACTGCGAATCAAAGGGATCAAAGACAATCAGGATGCGTGGGATTTTTCTCAGCGATATTTTGGAAAAGCGATGATGATTGCGGGGATTGTCTTTGTCATTTTGACTTGGATGGTTGCCATGTTTATTCAGATTAAGATCCCGGATATAGGAGAGACGGAAGCGGCGCAGGCAGCGTATACGCTGTTCTTTCTGGAACTGATGGGAATGGGCTTTGTGTCCATTGAGACGAAAAGAGTTGTAAGGAAACGATTTTTTGGAGTAAAACATTCGGAAAGTGAGTAAAGAGAAAGAGAGGATACCCGAAAGATGGCCGGGGATGCCTCTCCTTTCTGTCAGGCTCTGAAAATCTTAGACTACTTCTACTTTCAGCCCGGAGTCTTTCAGATGCTGGATGATACTTGGATCCGTTCCGGAATCTGTGATGATTAGATCAATCCCTTTTAGCCCATGGATGCTGATAAAACCGTGTTTGTCGAACTTGGAATGGTCACATAAAAGGATGGTGTGGCTGGAATTGGCGATCATCTTCTGTTTTAGGGGAACATCATTGGTATTAAAGCCCATGATTCCTTTGTTCAGATCCACAGAGTCGGCTCCGATAAAGGCAACTTGTGCATTCATCTGATCCAGATAATCTTCCGCAAAGATTCCATGGCAGGCAAGCTGTCCCCGCCGAAGCTGTCCGCCCAGGATAAAGACATCTGCATTTTCCAGTGCATTCAGCTCCGGAAGAAAGGTAAGATCGTAGGTGACGATAGAGATAGGAAACGGCACCGGGATAAGCTTTAAAAGTTCATGAACCGTGGAGCCGGAATCGAACATATAATAAGAGTTTGGCTCTATGTAGCGAAATGCAGCCTGTGCAATGCGCTTCTTTTCCTCCGTGTGCAGAACACTGCGGAGCTGCCTGGAAGGTTCAGAATCGGTCTTCCGGTTGCAAAAGATAATCCCTCCTCTTGTCTTCTCTACGATCCCCTGTGAGCAAAGTTCATCTACATCTCTGCGGACGGTGGCCACAGAAACCTGCAGCCGTCCGGCCAGTTCTTCAAGTGTAATAATGTCCATTTCGTTTGCTAAATTGGTGATCAGATTAAAGCGCTCCGCACGTATCATAGTTCTGCCCTCATCTCATTATAGTAAATGCATTAATTCTTTGGTGGATAGATACAGTTTATCATATATTTCCACAAATTTCCTATAAATTTTTGTATTTTCTGGATTTGGCATAATTACCTGGTCCGGCTCGATGACCGAGCTTAATTCCGAAAAACTTTTCAGGTCGCCGATTCCAAGTGCTGCCAAAAGTGCTTCGCCGTAGCTGGCACCGATACTGACTTTGGGGATGCACACCGGCCGGCCGATGACATCTGCTACAATCTGCATCCAGACATGATTTTTGGTTCCGCCGCCTACCGCAATGAGATTCTCCACCGGAAGACCAAGCTCTTCCATAACACGGATATTCTGGGCGATGCCATAAGCGATACCTTCTAATGCCGCATGATAGATATGATCCCGCGTATGTTCCAAAGTTAAGCCGAAGATCATGCCTTTTGCCAGAGCATCATTAATCGGGCAGCGTTCTCCCGCAAAGTAAGGAAGTACGATCAGGCCGCTGCTGCCCGCCGGGATATCTGCAACTCGTTCCATCATAAGCTGATAAGGTTCTGCTCCTGTCTGCTGCTGTTCTTCCAGAAGATCAAAATACAGCGTATCCCGCATCCACCTGGTCAGGGTTCCGGCTGTATTCGTCCCGCCGGAGACGCTGAAGGTATCCGGTACGGTAAAGTTATGGCCATGAATCCGGTGATCATAAGTCAGTCTGTCGGAACAGTAATAGAAAAAGAGAGAAGAACCAAACTGGAACATTAACTTTCCTGGTTCTGTAATTCCCACACTAATGGCTTCAGAGGTGGAATCTCCGGTTCCGCAGATGACGGGGGTACCTTCTTTGAGTCCCGTTTCTGCGGCAGCCTGAGGTGTTACATATCCGGCAATTTCATGGACAAAACAACATCTGGCCAGTTGATCGGGACGGCAGAACAGCGTGCATTCTTCTTCGCTGATGCTGCCGTTTTTATCATACAGCGGGCTGAAGGAGGATTTGGCCAGGAACTGGTCAATGACATACTCTCCCGTCAGTTTGGCTGTAATGTAAGAAGAGCCTGTAAGAAATTTAAAGGTTCTGGCATAAACTTCCGGTTCATTGTTTTTGATCCACATAATTTTCGGCGCAATATCATCCGAACATAAGGGGTGTCCGAACAGTTCTTTGATTTTTGCTTCCCCATAGTGTTCGTTTAAAAAAGCGATTTCTTTGGAAGCTCTGGCATCAATTCCGTACAGAATGGCTTTGCGCAATGGCCTGCAGGTTTCATCAACCGGAAGACAGTCGCAGCCTAGAACGTCGCTGCCGACGGCAGCAATCTCTTCCGGCTGTATGCCTGCCTTTTCGATCAATCCTTTAGAAACGGTACAGAAATCTTTCCACCATACTTTTTCGGCATCGTGCTCAAAAAAATTAGGATGGGGATTCTCCATTCCGTGTTTGGCTCCCATGACGGCTGCTACTCTAAAACAATCGTCCACTAATACGCCCTTTGTCTCAAAGGTACCAATATCGATTCCTAAATAGTATTTTCCCATGTAACCCTCCGCTTTTTCGATTACAGACCGGCTCTGATGCTGCGGACGATGCCCATAAGTTCAGATACGCGGGCAGGGTCAACATTGTTTTCAAATTTTCCGTCTTCTTTGAAGGTAGTGCCCACACAGGCGGCATCGCAGATGGCCAGCTTTTCGGCAGCCGTCCGGGCATTGAAACCGGTGTTGCAAAATACCGGAATATCTCCTGCAGCTTTTTTGACTTTTTCGATGATCTGGGTGTCCGTTTCGCAGCCGGCATTGGCTCCGGATACGCATAATCCGTCAGGCTTGCAGTTGAAAATGATGGATTTTGTAATCGTCTGGATATCCCGTTCTACAAGATAGGCATCCGATTCCGGATTTACTTTATAGAGAAGCTTCAGGCTGTTAAGACCGAGGGCTTTCTTGCGGCGGACGATCAGGGCCGGATCAGCAGTCATAATGCCGCTCTCTCCCATATAGGTGCCGGTAAAGGCACTGCGGATAAAGTAAGCGCCGGTAGCAGCAGCCAGATCCAGAGTGGCCAGTGCATTGAATACAATGTTGACACCGTAAGGGATCTTAAGATCATACTTTAGCTGCCCGACAATATAGCCCATGGAAGCAACCGTGACCGGATCGGCTTTCAACTGGTAAGGAAAACTGAATTCATTCGCGATCAGGACACCGTCTACTTTGCTGTCCTGAAAAGCGTGAAGATCTGCGCGGGCCTGACGGATTACCTGATTTATGTCTCCGCAGAAGTCCGGATCGCCCGGAAGGGCACGCAGATGAAGCAGTGCGATGATTGGTTTCTTAACTCCAAATAATTCTTCTGTCCACATCATATAATATCCTCCATTAACGAAACAATATTTTTTGCAAGATATAACAATAATGTTTCAAAAAGATGAAAAATCATATCTATGCGGATCAATATTTAATGAAACAACACGTTCATTACAGGAGTAATATAACATTTATTCTTTAAAAAAGCAATAGGATTCGCATTATTTTGCAAAATAATACAAATAAAATGAAATATTTTATAAAATACTTGAAAGAAAATGGAAAGAGTGATAGAATAAATTTGCAAGATATATCATTATATTTCAAAAAGCGAGAGATGTGGAGATGATTAGGAGGAAATCTTATGCCGTATTTACGAAGAGAACAGTTGGCAGGAATGGGGATTCATTATATGTATCACTCCTTTGACTACTTTCTGAAATGTCAGGAGGAACTGGGATTCCGAACGATTGAGATGTGGTGCGGAGTGCCGCATTTTCTGCTGGACGACTATGGATATCAGGATACGAAAGAGCTGAAGAAAAAAGTGGAGGATCATGGACTGCACATAGGTGTATTCACGCCGGAATGTGCAATGTATCAATATCTGATCTGTGCACATGACAAAATTGCGCAGGAACATGCCATGGGCTATTATTCCAATGGAATTAAAGCAGCAGGAGAAACGGGAGCAAAAATCATGCTGACAAACTGCTGCGGAGGAGACTGGAACGAGGATCCGAAGCGGACATTTGACCGTGCTGTACAGGTACTGCGTAAGCTTGCTCCTGTTGCAGCAGACAATAATGTGACGCTGGCAGTAGAGACAGTACGTCCGGAAGAATCCCGGATGATTATTACGCTGTATCAGCTAAAGGAGCTTTTGGAGGCAGTGGATCATCCAAATGTCAAGGCGGCTTTAGATCTGACAGCCGTAGGCGTGGCCGGCGAGACAGTAAAGGAGTGGTTTGAGGTGCTGGGAAGCGACATTCGCCATATGCATTTCCCGGACGGCAGGCCATATGGCCATCTGGTATGGGGAGATGGCCTGCATCCCATGGAGGACTATATCCAACTGATGAATGAGTATCACTATGAAGGGTATCTTGGGCAGGAGATCACAGACGGAAGGTATTTCGCAGATCCAAGAGAAGCTGACCGAAGGAATATTAAGGCCTTTGAACCATTTTTTATCTGAGGAGGAAGAAGGAGTATGAAATTAGCCGGTATAGACAGACTGTCTGTATTAAATATTCATTATGGAAACTATACACTGGATTACTTCCTTGATTGCCAGGCGGAGTTAGGAATAAAGAATGTGGAACTTCTAGGTGCTCATCAAGGGCTGTGGATGGATCATCAAGGATATGAGGATGCGGCTCCCATTCGGAAGAAGTTAGAAGACAGAGGTTTAAAATGCCCGGTGTTCACACCGGAGAACTGCTGCTACGGCTATCAGTTTGCAGCCAAAGAGCCGGAACTTCGGGAGAGATGTTTTCGTTATTTTTCCAATGGGATTCGTTTCGGAGCAGAGCTGGGGGCAAAGATTCTGGAGGCAAATTCCGGATGGGGCTACTGGAACGAACCGGAGGAAGAAGGGTTTGAAAGAGCAGTGGAGATGCATCAGCGTCTTTCTGAAGTAGCGAAGGAATATGATATGCTCATTGCGTGTGAGTCTCTGCGGCCGCAGGAATCCTTGATCGGATACCGCATGGATCAGATCAAACATCTGTTCGACGAAGTGGCGCATCCAAATTTTAAGGTTATGATTGACCTGACTGCCATGTCAGTGGCCGGTGAGACGATTCAGGACTGGTTTGACACGTTTGGTTCGGAGAATATTATCCACAGCCATTTCCAGGACTGCAATCCTTACGGACATTATGTATGGGGGGACGGCAACCGGAATCTGCAGCAGGATGTGAAAGATATGCTGAAAAATGGATACCAGGGGCTGTTCAGTCAGGAACTGACCGACAGAAGTTATTATGCGGATCCGTTCTATCATGACAAGAGAAATATGAGAAACCTGAGGATGTATTTTGGAGACTAAGGAGGTACTTATGTCAAAATTGCTGATGTCGCAGCTTGCGGCGACGAATATGGTATACATGCGGTTTTCTTTTGACTATTTCCTGGATTCTATGGACCGCCTGGGAGTTCATCAACTGGAACTGTACGGATGCAGTCATCATTTTCACTTTTATGATTCCGCAGAAAATCCGACACCGGCTATGAAGAAGAAGCTGCAGGAAAGAGGGTTTAAAGTAGTTTCTCTGATGCCGGAAGAGAATACATATGCTGTTAATATTGCGGCGCCGGAAGCAAATATCCGCAACAAGACGGTAGAACAGTATCAGCGCTTTATAGAGGCAGCAGCAGAACTGGAATGTCCGCAGATGCTTCTGTGTCCGGGAAGGCCCTATTGGAATCTTCCGATGTCTGAGGGGTACAAATGGGGCAGGGATTCTGTGGAGCGTCTTGTGCGCCATGCCGAGAAGTATCAGGTAGTGTTGATGTATGAAAATCTGAATGAGCGGGAGTCCTGTCTGGCTACCAATCGGTTTGATCAGTTCCGGGTAGTAAAAGAGATCGATTCTCCTTATTTAAAGTGCTGCGTGGATACAGTTCCGGTCGTATACGCAGGAGAGACGATGGAGCAGTATTTTGAAGTTTTGGGAGAAAAGCTGGCGCATATACATTTAAATGACGGGCGTCCTTATGGACATATGAAATGGGGAGACGGCTTCCATGATCTGGATGCACATTTAAATGCCATGCGGAAATACGATTACAAAGGAATCATTACTATGGAAATGGCAAATGGAGCTTATCAGATGGACCCGGAACCTCATTACCGTGCAAATATTGAAACGCTGCGAAAACATTTTGACGGAGGTGAACTGGTATGAAGACATTAAAGCCGGAACAGTTTAGTGTACTGACGTCTCCTTATCTGCATTATACGCTGGAATACGCTCTGGATTCTATTGCAGCGAATGGTTTTGGCGGCGTGGAATTATGGGGAGCTTCTCCGCATTTCTGTATTGATGATTACACACCAAAAGAGCGTTTTGCCAGGATTCAGAGTATCCGGCAGATGTTAAAGGAGCGGGGACTGAAGCTGACGGTATTTCATCCGGAACAGTGCCGTCAGTACCCTATTAATATTGCCTCGCCTATTGCGTATGTACGCAGGTGCAGCATGGATGTGATGTGTGCTTATCTGGAAGATACCATTGCGCTTGGAGCCGATCAGATGATTCTTGCACCCGGATGGGAATATGTGGATGCGCAAAATGAAGATAATTTTAAGCGTGCGGCAGAATCCATTCAGATTCTGGATGAAAAAGCAAGAACCCTTGGAGTAAGGCTTTTGATGGAGGAGATGGGGGCGACGTCCACTTTATTTGTCCGTGACCTGGCTCATCTGGAACGTATGATCAAAGCGGTAGGTTCGGATAACGTAGGTGCCTGTCTGGATATGGTGCTGGCAGGGGGCAACCAGGAGACAATAGAGGATTATTATGCATGCTTTGGGTCCATAGGACATGTGCATTTTGCCGATAGGGGAACAGAAGGCTATGCGGCTCTTGGCCTTGGCAGCGGGGCGGCTGAAGAACAGCTTCAGACACTGGCAGAGAAGGGGTATGACGGAGGAATCTCCATCAGTCTCTGGGGAGCCGGCTTCTTTAAAGATCCGGACAAGGCTATGCGCCAATGCAGCCAATGGCTGAGGGAATGCAAAAGTACTGCTTTCGGGTCCTAGACCAAAAAAAGTGCGGCTTTTCGGGAGAAAAGGGAGATGTTGGCAGGCGGCCAATATCTCCTTTTTGGTATGTTCTGCAGCGGACCGTTTTATTATGGAAGAAAGGGCAGCGTGAGCATAACAGGCGCAAAATAAAACAAAAAAAGGACTTGTACTGTTCCACGTTTTAAGGTATACTGTCAAAAAAGAAAGGCAAGGATACGGACCGCGCTGCCTTAGCAGTGCGGAGACAAGCCATCCGAACGCGTCTGCGTCGGTGTCCAAGAACGACTATGCCGGAACATTCGGAAAGTGAGGACGGCCTGTGTATTTTATGCTGGATAATTATGATTCATTTGTCTACAATCTGTCTGCTTCTTTCAAAGAGCTTGGACAGGACATTCTTGTAAAGCGTGAGCATGAGATTACGCTTTCTGAGATCGAGGCGCTCAGACCGGAAGGGATTATTCTCTCTCCCGGCCCTGGAAAGCCGTCAGATGCAGCAATGTCGCTGCGGATTCTAGAAACATTTAAAGAAAGAACACCTGTTCTGGGTGTGTGTCTGGGGCATCAGGTCATCGGATATTATTTCGGCGCCTGTGTAAAGAAGGGGAAAAGACCCATGCACGGGAAGCTTACGGATATCGCCCATGAAGGAAAAGGATTGTTTTCGGGACTGCCGAGGACCTTTCGGGTGACGCGTTACCATTCGCTGGTTGTAAGCCCTGAGGGACTTCCTAAGGAGCTGAATATGGATGCGTGGACCGGAGAAGGTGTGATTATGGGGATTTCTCATCGGTCACTGCCGGTTTATGGTGTGCAGTTTCATCCGGAAGCTGTGCTGACCGAATATGGTCTGGAGCTTTTGAATAATTTCAGAAAAATATGCAGGGACTGGAGGAACACATATGAGAACTATACGAATGCTTAAGGGGTATCCGCCGCTGGAGCGTATTTTCAGCCGGTATGCAGAGGAAGAAGGGGCGGTATTTCTGGATTCCTCACTGCGCAATCATCTTGGCCGGTATTCTGTCGTTGGCCTGTATCCGTATCTGACGCTGGTGAAAGGGGAACATTTCACTGTAAATGGCAAAGTATGTAAGGAGGATTTTCATACTTTCGTAAAAGAGTATTTGAAAACGCATAAGGATGAGAATCCAACGGAACTTCCCATTGTCTCCGGAGCGATCGGGTATTTTTCCTATGATTATGGAAGGGAAAAAGAAGGGGTAAAAAGCCGTCACAAGGACTATACGGGGATTCCGGAGTGCATTCTCTGTTTTTATGATGTGTTTTTTGTGGAAGATCACTGGAACCGCCGGCTGTATGTCATCGCAAACGGTGAGCGCAGAGACAGCCGGGAGCAGGCGGAAGAACTGACAGAGCAGATTCTGGGCATTTCCCCCGACGCCGGGCCTGCCGGGGAAAAGAAAGAGATTCGTGTGGAGGCAAATTTTGAAAAAGAGGAATATTTAAAAGCGGTAGATGAAGTGGTTCGCCATATTGTAGAGGGAGATATTTATATTATGAATCTGACCCAGCAATTAGAAATCCACAGCCAGAAGCCGCCCTATGAGGTATTCCGAACGCTTCGCAGAAACAATCCGTCGCCTTTTGGCGGATATTTTCAATATAAGGATTTTCAGGTCGTCTGCGCATCGCCGGAGCGGTTCCTGCGAATGAAAAAGGGGCGCATCGTCACCCGGCCCATTAAGGGGACCCGGAAACGGGGGCAGACATGGGAAGAGGATGAGGCTCTGAAAAAGGAACTTCAGGAATCCAAAAAGGAACAGAGCGAACTTTTGATGATTGTGGATCTGGAACGAAACGATCTGAACCGTGTATGTGAGCCGGGAAGTGTGCAGGTGACGGAACTGTTTGCGGTGGAGACTTATGCCACAGTTTTTCATCTAGTAGCGACAGTGGAGGGAAATCTGGCAGACAAAAAGGATGTTATGGATCTGATAGAGGCGGCTTTTCCAGGCGGTTCCATCACAGGCGCGCCCAAACTTCGGGCCATGGAAGTGATTGATGAACTGGAACACGGAAGGAGAGGTCTGTACACAGGTTCCATGGGATATATCACACTGGATGGGGACTGTGATTTTAATATTGTCATTCGGACGGCTGTCTGCCGGGAAGGGATCTGGCATCTGGGCGTGGGCGGCGGCATCACATGTGAATCTGAGCGTGAATTTGAATATGAAGAGACATTTCAGAAAGCAAGGGCGGTGCTGAATGCCCTGGAATGAGCTTTTTAATATGATACAAAGGTGGAAAGAGGATGAATATAAAACTGGATGAAGGCTTTTTCTTTGGGCTGGGTGCTTTTGAGACGATAGCAGTTCAGGGAAGTCCCATATTTCTGGACCGACATCTGGACCGGATGAACCGGACGCTGGAATGGCTGGAGATATCCGAAAGGGTGACGAAGGAAGAAGTATACCGCTGTCTGGAACATATCTCCATGACCAGAGGGGCACTGAAGATTGTCATATCCAAAGAAAACCGGCTGTTTTTGCCAAGAGAGAATCCATATACAGAGGAAGTGTACGAGAGGGGCTTTCTGATAGATGCTGTCAGGACAAGGCGTAGCGGGCATTCGCCGTTTGTCTTCCATAAAACTTTGAATTACGGAGAGTGTATATTGGAACATCGTCGCGTAAAGGCAGCAGGGCTGGATGAAGGGGTTTTTTTGAACGGCAGGGAGGAAATCTGTGAAGGAACCATATCGAATATCTTTTTCGTCCGGGACGGACAAATCTGTACCCCCGCACTTTCCTGCGGACTGCTTCCAGGTATCCTGCGGGGGTGGCTGTTAGAAAGATGGGATATTGAAGAGAGGGTAATCTCTGCCAAAGAGGTGGAGGACTTTGAAGAGTGTTTTCTTACCAATTCCCTCATGGGCATCCTTCCTGTTCGCAGATTCGGCAGACACAAATTCCGAAAAAGAGAGACTGTAGATCGGCTCAGAGAGGATTACAAAAAATATACTGCTTCCTGCTGACAGGAATGCAGCGGCTCATAGGGCTGCCGGGAAATACAGCTCTGGCTATAGGAGATAGACCATATGGCCAGGGCTGTATTTCCCGGCAGTTTTTTTGACAGAAAGGAGAACATATGTTTTGCGATGTGGGTATGACAAGAAAGGCCATATCTGATAATCTGGTTAGTTGTTGGTTATTCTATAAAGAGAGCCATAGAATATTCCGGGGAAAAACAGACCGTACAGGTTACCAGAGGTTTTCTCGGAGAAAAGCAGATTCGACACAGGAAAAAGGAGGAAATGTAAATGAAGCGGAAGATAGAAAAGTCAAAAATGCTTCTTCAGTTTGCAAAAGTGCTGAAAGCCGGGGAGAAAAGTCAGGCCACGATTGAAAAATATATGAGAGATACCGGGCAGTTTCTGGATGAGATGGGGGAGGGGACGCTGCTGACCAAAAGCGGGATCGTCTCCTGGAAGCAGTCACTGTCCGGGCGGTATGCGATTACAAGCGCCAATTCCAAACTGGCAGCGGTAAACTGCTTTTTGCGGGCTATAAACTGCGGGGAATACAGCGTAAAATTATTTAAAGTACAAAAGCGGGCATTCCGGACAAAGGAGAGGGAGCTGACAAAAGAGGAGTACATTCGGCTTGTGGAGACTGCCAGGATGAGCGGAAAGCGGCAGCTTTGTATGCTCCTGCAGACGGTCTGTTCTACCGGTATCCGAATTAGTGAGCTGCCGTTTGTGACGGTAGAAGCCCTTCAAACGAAAAGGGCGGTGGTGTCTCTGAAAGGAAAGACTCGTATTGTGATTTTGCCGGAAAGGCTCTGCCTGGAGCTGTCCGATTATATAGAAGCGGAAAATATCAGGACCGGGAGTATTTTCATTACCAGGAACGGCCGGCCGCTGGACAGGAGCAATATCTTTCATTCGATGAAAAAGCTGTGTGATGATGCGGGAGTGAACAAAGATAAAGTATTTCCTCATAACCTCCGCCATCTGTTTGCAGTTACGTATTACAGGGCAGAGAGGGATGTCTGTCATCTGGCGGACCTTCTGGGACATTCCGATATCAATACGACGCGGATTTATACCCTGGTGAGCTGCGAAGAACAGGAGCAGCAGATCAACAGACTTGGATTGCTGGTTTAAAATAAAAATACCACATAATATCTGTTATGTGGTAATCCGGCTTTCGATCTTCCCTGTTAAAATTCTTACATAAAAGCCCAAACTGCTGTATTCTATGTCTCGTTCTGAACTGAGTATAGCAGATGTGCGGTCAAAAAATACGTCAAAAACCCCTCAAAAAAGAGGTTGTTTCTATTTTTTTCATGTCTCTTTGCAGGACATGCATGTCAAGCGGCCGTTCTGGTGCCGTCATTAATATATTTATTATAAATTTCGGCATTTCTATAGAAAATATAAGTTTTTATTGAAAATATGTGAGATTACAAAGCCGTCAGCACCACATAACAGATATTATGTGGTGCTGACGGTTTTTCGTTATGAGGCATTTCATGACAGACAAAGATTTACGGAGGCTGCGGAGACAGGATCTTTTACAGATGCTGGTGGCCCAGAGCAAGGAAGCCGCAAGACTGCAGACGGAACTTGACGAAGAAAAGGAAGAGGCGGCTCAGCTTTTACAGGGGTATGAACATCTAAAANTCCAGGAAAAATTTATATGCCATATCTGTCTGGGCGCTGCTGATCAGGACTTCATCGGAGAGGTCGTATAGCTTTTTTAAAAATAAGAGTTTGAACATCATCTCCGGTTCTTTTGCCGGACGCCCAAACTTTTCACAATACTGTTTACGCAGCATTGGATTTACAAAACTGAAATCTATGTTCTCTTTGATCCTGCGCAGAATGTGATTGGCGGGTATGATCGCATCATAAATCCCCTGATAGGGTGATAGTGATAGTTTTAACTGTGAATTATCTTTCAGCATTTCGGGAGCCTCCCTCCTCATATTTCCATTATAATACCAATAATGAAAAAAGCCCAATTCTTTTTTTAGAATCAGACTTTTTCAGTGCCCTCGAAAAATAAAGATTTTACAGCATGACAGGTAAATACTTGATTTATGATTTATCTGTCATGTTACTGCCAGTAAGTGTAAAGGACATTTGCTCCATGACAGGTATGTCAGGTATGACACTTGTGACAGGTATGTCAGGTATGACAGTAAAAATGTATGCTCTTTTCTCCCCACCTTTACGATCACGCTCAAGTTTTATAGAATCAAAATGTAAGAAAACCTCATATTTACTGATCTTCTTTCCTATCTGTGAAGCATCATCATGTATCGGATTTTGAGAATATAGGCTTTCATGCTTAATATCGCTTGAAGTGCCTTCCCAGCGTCCGCCGCCCTGCTTCACCAGCTTCTTAATGGTCGCCACAATCGGACTGTTATCATACTCTCCCCGCAGTCTTCGCTCCTGAACCTCTTCTTCTGTCCCGATATACTCCCAGCGGAAGTTGTTCTCATTGAATCTGATTTTAAGCTTGCGCGGCTTCATATCACGACCGGTTATATGGAGAGTGGCTTCCTCGGAATACCTGTCCTCTTTGGTTATCACCCAGGCACAATCCAGTGCTCCCATGACTCCCACAGAGCCGGAAAGCTCGTTGAAAACGTCAGACGGGTCTTTCATCTTCCTTGTGTGATGAATTAGCATAAGCCCGATACTGTGTTTATCTGCCAACTGCTTCAGAACCCTGAAATCATCATAGTCCCGATCATACCCGGTCTGGTTCCTTTTTGCTGGCTGACGTATCATCTGAAAAACATCCACAATTATCAATTTGATCTCTGGATGCTCTTTAAGCTGGTACTCCACCTGCGCCTCAAAGCCGTCGCCAATGCGCCCCGGCTCGTCCACTCCGGTGATTATGTACAGATTGTCCGGCTTCTGTGATGAATCGCCCATGATCTGGTTCAGTCTGTTCTTTGGCCTGCGTTTTGTACTTTCCAGATCAAAATACAAACAGGCGTTTTTCTTACAGTCAAAACCGAGAAACTTTTCACCCCTGCAGGCAGATACACACATGCCCAAAGCCATATAACTTTTATAACTCTTACTGGGAGCGCCGATCATGGACAGTCCCACCGGAAGCAATCCTTCAACAATCCATTCAATAGGCGGGATATCCTCTTTATCCAGTTCTGCGGCAGTGATTGCCTTGATCTGCTTAAACTCTTTTACAGGTCTTGCCCTGCCACCGTCACAAACTGCTCTGATTGTGCCGCCGTTCTCTGCCCGGTGGCCCTTTAATCCTTCTAACTGCCGGTCAATAGCCGCGATTTCTGCATCAACAGCCGCTTTTTCTTCTCCAACAGTTCTATTTCCTGCTCTTTCCGTTCCTTTCTCACCTGCCTTTCCTTCTCTGCTCGACGTCGCTTCAGTTCTTCCCCGTACCAGACGGACACTCTTTTCAGCACAGCGTCCCGCTCCGCCTCATATTCCTGCACCCATGTATCATAATATTCACGGGCACGGCTGCAGCCTGCGGCTTCCAGTGCGTTGACCGCCCTATCTGCAAAGCCGGGATAGTCCATCTCCCAGCCGTACACACGCTTGAAAAAATCTTTCGTCAGCCGCATGTCTGGCCGGATGCTCTGCAGAAGCTCCTGCGCCTTATCCGGAAGTTTTGATTCCATAAAGCTTTTCCTCAAAATACACCCGGCTGATCTTACCCCGAACCGTGATATAGCCCTGGGCTTCCAGTTCCTGATTAAGCTTCTTGATGATGCCGTAAGCCTTTGACTCGCTGACTTCCAGAGCCGCCATCACATCCCGGACGTTCAGGACCTGTTTTTGCCGGGTCTGTTCTTCCTTCCGGGCCTCTTCCCGCTGCCGGATGCGCTCGACCTCTTCCATAATCTCGAAATGCCTTTTCAGAAACTCCGGATCATAAAGTCCGAGACGCTCTTCCTCTGCCTGTATCATTGCAGTTAATTCCTCCTGTGTCACAGCTTCGCCTCCTATTCTTCTAAAATTGCGGTCACATCAACACCGAGAGCTTTCGCAATCTTCCCGATTGTCTCCGGTTTCAACCCTTTTCCGCTCATAGCCCTGCACAGTGTTCCTTTGGGAATCCCGGCTTTCTCAAAATCAGCCTGTCCCATGCAGGCTCTGGCTCGTTCCAGCATGAATTTCTGTCTGTCGAGTCTCATTCATTTACCTCCTTAATTATTCCGATTCAATTTGAATCTATGAAAACTATATTATATTCGTATCGAATCGTAAATATGAATTTTTTATTCAAATTGAATCTATACAAATAAAGAAAAGCATGATATATTAAAAAAAGGTGGTGATAATGTGACTCTAGGTGAAAATATAAAGCGATATCGGCTTGAAAAAGGTCTTACTCAAAAACAACTGGCAGATAATCTTGGACTGGCTGAAATAACAATTAGACAATATGAAAACGATAAACGTACACCCAAAATAGATACAATAAATGAAATAGCTGGTGCATTAGGTATAGGAATACGGAGATTATATCCTGATTTCACATATGAAGAATGGAGAACAAGTGAAACTTATAAAAAAGCAACTACACACTATGCACATGTTATGGATTTTGTAAAGATTTTATCTGATTTTTATGGAGATATTGAAGAAGTCGAAGACATGGAACAACATGTGAGATTTTTTATTTTAAATATAAATCATCAACGTTACGCTATAACTATTGATAACATTGATATGTTAATGGAATACTTTAAAACTAATATCCCATTTCTTATAGATTTACTTGCAAAACTTCCTGATAAACCGTAGTTACCCCAAAATCATGGTCAGTAACCACACTCCGCCGCCCTGATCGGAGCCGGGGGACTGATGCTAGATTGCGAAAAATGCGCAAAAGTGCGCACAAAAAGGACTGTACCTGAAAGTACGCACCCGCACCCTGACAATATAATATGCTTACCCGGACAGCCGGGGGACGTGCTCTCACCCGTTCCGAGTCTTGCGGAAAGGGGTCGATTATTATGAGTACATATGAGGAATTTATGATTATACTGACCGCTGGTCTTCTGATCGTTGCGATTCTGAATCTGAAAAATAAGAAATAGCCGTCCTGCTCTCTGGTAAAGGTTGGACGACTATTTCTTAATAGCTTAAAATCTTATCGCCGGGACGGGTGACCGCTATTCACCTTCCGGCTGTCCTGTTAAGCATATTATATGATATATATGCAGATTTTTCAACCACAAATTTAAAAGGCCGCCCCGACGCGCCAACACCGGAGCGGCCGCAACACCGCACAGAGGACTGTGCAGTCTCCACTCACAGACAGTATACCACAGTCCCTTTGGAAATGCACTCATTTTTAAGAAAGGACTGATTTTTTATGCCGTCTTATTACGACGAAAAGACAAAATCATGGTACTGCAAGTTCTATTATACCGATTACACCGGGACCAGAAAGCAGAAGAAAAAGCGGGGCTTCAAGCTGCAGAGGGACGCCAAAGAGTGGGAGCGGAACTTTCTGGAAACCCGTCAGGCCGATCTGTCCATGACCTTTGAGAACTTTGTACAGATTTACAATGAGGACATGAAGCACCGGCTCCGGGAGCATACCTTTGTTCAGAAGCAGTACGTCATCAACAAAAAGCTGCTTCCCTTCTTCGGGAAGCTCCCGGTCTCCCAGATCACGCCCGCCCACGTCCGGAAGTGGCAGAACGGCCTGATCGCCTATCGGGACGAGAACAGCAAGCCCTACTCTGAAACTTATCTGAAGACGATCAACAACCAGCTCACCGCCATCCTGAATTATGCGGTCCGGTACTATAATCTGAAAGAGAACCCCTGCAGGAAGGCCGGAAGCATCGGCAAAAGCCACGCTGACGAGATGCAATTCTGGACAACGGAAGAGTTTAAGCAGTTCCTTGAAAAAATATCTGACAAGCCACAGGCACGGGCCGGGTTCCTGATCCTGTATTATACCGGCCTGCGTATAGGCGAACTTCTCGCCCTGGAATATGCCGATATCGACTTTGAAGGCTGCACGCTGAACATCAGCAAATCCTATCAGCACATAAGCGGCAGGGACGTTGTGACGCCTCCCAAGACACCGAAGAGCATCCGCACGGTGTCTAACCGGAGTTTCTGCGGGACGAGCTGAAAGCCTATACAGGGCGGCTCTACGGCCTCCATAAGCATGACCGCATATTCCCCTGCACCAAATCCTTTTTTGAGCATGAGATGGTCCGGGGGACCAGAGACGGAGAAGTGAAGCGTATCCGCCTGCACGATATCCGGCACAGTCATGCCAGTCTGCTGATCGAGCTGGGCTTCTCCCCTCTGGCCATCGCTGACCGGCTGGGCCATGAGAAGGTGGAGACCACGCTGAACACTTACTCGCACCTGTTCCCCCATAAGCGGGATGAAGTGGCCGAAAAGCTTCAGCAGTTAAAATAGTACCGTTTTAGTACCGCAAGACAAAATAAAGAACCGATTTTCCCTGTAAATTGAGGGCACTGAAAAAATAGTTAAATTAAAAAAACACCACAATATTTTCCTGTTTTTAGAATTCTTACTACAACATATTGTGTTAAGTTTCTTCATAAAAGGACTTTTTCAGTGCCCTCGTAAATTCAAGGTTTATCGGCTCTTTTCTCTTTACTCGAACTCGGCGTGTTCTTTGTTAATATTAACTATTTTTATTTAAGTTTTATGCAAATACACGCCCATTTTTACATCAATTACATCATTTATTATGGCTTGCTGATTTTCTGTTGCCAAAATGTTGCCACGCATCTATTATAGCAAATCCCCACAAATTAGCAATCCATTTTTGAAAATCCTTTTTTGTACTTTTTCGTAAAAGTGTTCCCTATAAGATATTGGCATAATATTGTTTCAAATAGTTTCTAATATCCTGTGGTGTAACAGGAATTTCCGTATCCAAAAAAGGATACTCCAAATGCACTTTTTTATCATCTGATATAATATGTACTCTATGACCATGCTCATTAATTCTCACATACCAATAATAATTTGTTCCTTCATATACTATTTTTCGTTTGTTTTTCTTGGATACCATACTTTCCTCAACTATATAAGATTTTCAACAGAAACACAATCCCGACAAGGTAGTCGATTTTTGAAATGTTACACAATAAAAGCTATTTTTGAGGATAGAGGTATAAAATATCCTCCCCGCCCTGTTCATATTCCAAATGCCTTGTAAAATAAGGTATTCCCAAAGCCTAAAGCGTAACAACGCCAACACACATTTTCTCCTTAAACGCCTTCATAACATGGTGCTAGCACCATGTTTGTACCATCAACAAGGAAAAACATTGATTCAATAACAAGAACGTTAGTCCCACCAGCAATAGTAAACGCGCTGCCCCTCATGGGATAGTTCTGTAATTGAAATCAATTCCCCATTATCCCCAATCATAAAAGTTGGTTGTGAAAAATCTGTTTCTTCTCCAATATCACTCGGAAATATATCTTTTGGTTCATTAAAAATCTGCTTTATTTCCACAAGCGATAGTTTACTGAAAATAATCAAAGTATCTGCGGTTATAACCTTGTCTTTATTGTCCAGCCCATAAACCTGCACAAAGATTTTTGCCGTTTTATCTTTATTGATTAAATTTTCAATCAAGGCAATATATTCATGCTTTCCCTCAAGACATTCACAGCAAAAATCCGTAAAATCATCTGCCGAGTCCAGATAGTCTTTATATGAGAACCAATAATTATTTGTATAGTTGCTGCTCATTTCATCCGTTTTCAGCAACGTTAAAATAGAACCTTTTTGTAGACTATTCATATTGACGCTCCTTAAATATAATAATATCTCATCTTTCCGCTTCTTTGAAAATAAAACTATTGATTTTTGAAACAGTCAAGGTTTAATCCCTCTCCAATACACGAAACAATATCGTGGTGATTGAAGCCGATAATCCATTGATATTTTTTTGAAACAACATAATAATCTAACCAGCCATTATCTAAAAAAGCTGTATGATTTAGTAAATCAAGGGCTTTCACTAATTCAGATACATAACTTTCAAATATCCAAAATTCTTCTCCACAATACCAATCGCTGCTCTTGTCGATTAGAAAATAAACCATTTTATTTTCTTCTTTTATAATTTGAGGCAAAAAATGAAACCATGTTGAATAATCAACCGCATAGCACCCAAGAAGTTTTTTCATGCTTTTAGGACTATAACCATTCGTATTAACCCAATGCAGACCGTTTTTCCACGTTTTTGTTTTATCCGCATATTTTTCTGCAATCTTTTGATATATATTTTCCCACTGGTTTTCACTCACTTTACGAAAACGTTCTTTCGATATGCCACACTTTGTTATTATTTCGTGTTCTAATCTAAATATATCACTTGCAGACCTGTTCATACTCTATTCTCGCTTTCAATCCATAATTTCATTTATAAAATCATCGTCTTTCAAAACTCTTTATTATAACATCTGAACAATAAAATTCTATTTCATTTTCTTCATAATCACCGACCTCATACTTTGAATTATTTTCATATCCTCTCACGGTCATATCTTTAATATAAAATCCAGAAATTTTACCACTTCCATGAAAGCGCCAAGAATTTACATCTACAAATTCTATGAAAATCTTATAATTATCTGGACTGGTCATACCTAATATTAAATTTGTATGTTCTTCCCAAGAATTATTATCTAATGTTGTTTCCCATTTCAAAAATATAATCGTATCAAACATATTGAAGTGGCTCATTTGAAAATCCGGTAAAATAGATTTGATTTTATTCAAGTTCACCTATACCCCACCTTTGCAACTTTATGATTTACGAATTTGATTATATCACTTTCACGCTCCATTTACCATAAAAACATAGGGCATGACAACCGCCACGCCCTACATTTCTTATCGTTCCAACGACTTCTCAATCTTCCACTTCTGCCCTTTCAAATCATTCTGTTTCTCATACAGACTATTGCGCTCTTTGCAAAGTTCTTTCATACGCTCCAACTGCGCCCGCACTCCCTCCCGGCAATCCAGCTCTATCTTTTTATATTCCCCGGTCAGATTGCGGATTGTATTATTGTTTTCCTTTATCTGCTCCGACAAACATACCCAGTCTATCAGATTTTGTACTTCCTTGTCCGTTTCGTAAAGGTCTATTTCTGCTGCAATTTTAGCGCACAGCCGTATCATAACTTTTTTCTCCATATCTGTCATATCAAATCAATCCTCTCTTTCCTATCGGCTCATTTCAAAGGCACGTTTCGGGCGTTTCTTTGCCCGTTCTGTCTGTTCCAATGCCTTTGACCGTTCCACTATCGACTGTACCTGCTCCCTGCCGAAATGACGCTCCAAACGCCCCAAATCAACTGCCTTTTCCTGCAATCGGTCTATGGTGTCACTCTGCTCCATGACCTTATCCGTCAAACGGCTAATCTGCTTTTGTTGCCCGTCCACTTTGGCGGTCAGCTTCCTGCCCTGCTCCGTAAGCTGTACGCACTTGATAGTCAGATTTTTAACGACTTCTTTCAATTTCTCCACAAGCGGTAAAGCCTTTTTATCCCGATATGCCTTTGCGCTCATCAATGCCCCCGGCTCTGCCAACTGCCATTTCACATCTTCATCATAGGCGTGTATATTTCTCTCCATGACTTCCTTTGACTGTACCATTTTGTTAATGTCCTGCTGTAAATTTTTCTGCTGTTTTTCCAACTTTTCATTTTCGGATAACAGCTTTTCTTTATCCTCTGCCAGTGTTTCTGCCTGCTCTTTCAAAAGATGATTTGCAGCAGTAAGTTCCGACACTTCCTGCCGGATCGCTTCGCCCTCTTTCCGTATCTGTTCCGTTTCCTGTCCTGCCGTTATCTGCTGATGAAGAATGTCAGATAATTCCTCTTTACTGCCGGAGATTGTCTGTTCCAGTTCCGCAACCTCTTTCTGCCGCTCCTTCTTTTCAAAATCAAGTACCGACAAATGCTTGTTATGCGTGCCTAGCTGTTTCCACTGTACGCCATGCCGCCCCATGACTTTAGAAAGTTCCTGCTTCTCCGCTTCAATCCATTCATTCCATTCCGTCATTCCCCTTGTGCCGCCCTTAAAACCCTGCTCTGCTAATGCTCCTTTGAAGGAAACTCTCGTATCAAGTCCACGCTTACTGTTACGGATAAAGGGAACAAAATCAATGTGAATGTGCGGTGTCTGCTCGTCCATGTGTAAGTGGCTTGAGAATACGAACAGGTTCGGATTTCTTTTCTGAAACTGTTCCATAAACTCACATAAAATATCTTTCGCCAACTGCCCCTCACTACTCTGCACGTTCATATCGTCCTTGTTGCCGATTTGGAAGATTACCTCATAAAATAATTTCTCCTGCTTTCCCCGGCGTATCTTCTCATAGTAATCGTCAATCTTTCGGTCACTCCGTTTCTGCTTTGCGTTGTAGCGTTCCAGTGCTTCATCAAAAAGAGTATGATAGACCTCTTTTATATCCGAATGGCAAAATTCCACGTTATCCCGGCTACGTTCCTTATCTACATTCTTTGCGCTAAAGGCTCTCGTATTGTGATTGACCGAACCTTTCCCCATCATGCCGCTAATCGTTCTTTCCAATAAGCATATCCTCCACATTCTATATATTTGCGCCGCTAACTTTACTGCGCCGAATAGGCGCAAAGCGAAGTTTCTTCGCTTCGGCTTTGTTACTTTCCCGAAAGTAACGCAAAAGCACTTTCGACACGCTCCGCTTTATCAAAAGTGCCTTTGCGCCCTGCCGGGGGCTTTCCGTCCTAATGGACGGGGCGGCTTTTCGCCGCTTTACTGCTCCCCCATGCGTCGGTTTGCGTCGATAGCGTCGATATTTTCTATACCGCACCGCTATCTAAAATACCGTCGCAACCGACGCATATCGTCGCACTTTACTCTTTCGGCTCTAGCCGTTTCAGAATGATTTTTCTCTCATGCCCCCGCTTGTTGTCGTAGAAAATGCCGTAGTCATTAAGCAACTGGCTGTTCACTACATTTAATCTCCGGGAAAGCACATTCGCCGACAACTGCATATCCGGCAACTGTTTCAGAAGTTCCGTTGCTGTCCCCTCCCACTCCTGCATTTCCTCTGTCAGAAATTCGTTGATTGCTTCAAGTAACGGATTGGGCGGCTGTTTCCAAAGTTCCGTTTCTGCTTTCTGAAATTTCCAAATACATTGTTCCCGGTCAAATTCGATTGTCAGTTCTTGATCGGGCTGGTCACGCCCCACAATATCCATGACCGCCGTGTTGTCCGTGCGCTTTTTCTTATGCATGATAAACGCCCCGTCTGCCGCACCAAGAAGCCCGTTTGTGCCGGAAATCATATCAAAACTGTCCTCGGACTCCAACTTGCGGGTATGATGAACCACCAACAGGCAGACACCGTATTTATCACTGAATGTTTTCAGCTTTGTCACAATCTCATAGTCACTGGAATAGCTGTACCTGTCCCCGCCGACCTCACGCACTTTTTGGAGCGTGTCAATGATAATCAGCCTTGCGTCCTTATGCTCTTTTAGAAATCCCTCTAATTCTCCGTCCAATCCCTCATTCAGTGTCTTTGCCTGCGTTGCAAAAAATAAATTGTCCGCACACTCCACGCCAAACATGACGGACAGCCGCCGCTGAAGCCTTGCGTAATCATCTTCCAGTGCAAGGTATAACACCGTCCCCTTTCGGACAGGATAATTCCACAGCGGAAGCCCCATTGCTACATGGTAGGCAAGCTGTCCCATAAAGAATGATTTACCCACTTTTGGCGCACCCACAAAAAGGTAAGTGCCGCCATACAGAAAGCCGTCCACAACAGGCGTTCTTGGCGGGTAAACCGTATCATACAGTTCTGTCATGGAAACGGTTTGAAGCCCGCCTCCCTGCCCGGATTTCTCCGGGCAATTTGTGTCAAAGCCACGAAAAACAGTGGCTTGCAGATTGTTTTTTACGTTTCCATTTGCTATAATTTCAGTGTAATTTTTTGTTTTCGGCTGTTCCCCATCTGCGCCAACAGATGATACGGGAGCAGTCGATTTCTTTTTTTGCTATCATTCATCTTCCCCTTTCAGACCGTCTAAAGTGATTGCAATTACCTGTAACGTGTAGAGCAGTTCGTCATTGTCCGGGCTTATGCTTTCCATGTGTTTCAATTCCTCATAAATTGCCGCCATCTGATTTTTCAGTGCCTTATACACCCTCGGATTGCCCTGCACCACAACGTCCCGGCATAAGAGCCGCCTTGTGATGTAGTCCTGCTTTGTCAGCCCCGACAATGCCACCAAATCATTCAACAGCTTTGCTTCTTCGTCCGATACCCGGAACGCCACCGTATGGTTGCGCCATCTTCCCTTGTAATCCAGTGATTTTTCCATGTTCTTAGTCCTCCTTTGTCATTCTCTCCATTTCCAGTTTCTCCGCCATTTCCGTCTGCACCGTAGGGAACAAGTGGGCATAACGGTAAGTGATTTTCTCCGCTTCGTGCCCCATGCGCTCCCCAATCGCCAGTACCGAAAATCCCATGTTGATTAACAGCGAAACCGCACTATGACGAATATCGTGGACACGGATTTTCTTAACGCCCGCCTGCTTCGCCCCTCTCTCCATCTCGTGATTAAGATAGGATTTTGTGACGGTAAATAACCTTTCGTCCGGCTTAATATCATAAAGCATTTTGATGTACTCTTGCATTTCCTCACAGAGAAACGGCGGCATTTTGATTGTACGGTTGCTCTTTTTCGTCTTAGGACTTGTGATAATGTCCCGTCCTTTGGAACGGTGGAAAGTTTTGCTGATCGTGACCGTCTGCTTCTCAAAATCAATATCAGCAGGCGTTAAGGCAAGCAGTTCGCCGGAACGCATACCGCACCAGTAGAGCATTTCAAACGCATAATAGGAACGGGGCTTATCCATCATGGCTTCGGAGAATTTCAGATATTCCTCTTTCGTCCAAAAATCCATTTCCTTAACGGCTTCGCTCCCAATCGTCCCCGCCCGCCTTGCTGGGTTGTAGGGAAGATTATAAAAGTTTACCGCATGGTTGAATATCGCCGTCAGTTGTGCGTGTATCGTCCTCAAATAATCTGCGGAATAGGGCTTGCCTTTCTCGTCCCGGTACGCCATTAACTCATTCTGCCACGCAATCACGTCCTTTGCTTCAATCTCTGCGATTTTGCGGTTCTCAAAGTACGGTAAAATCTTTGTCCGTATCACATGGCTTTTGGACTCCCAAGTGCTTTCCTTGACACGCTGTTTCTTGTCGGCTTCGTACACTTCAAAGAAACTTCCGAAAGTCATATCCAGCTTTGCGCCCTGCTTTAACATGGCTTCATGCTCCCACGCCTGCGCTTCCCTTTTGGTTGCAAATCCTCTCTTTTGTGTCTGTTTCCTCTCCCCTTTCCAGTTGGTAAAGCGGTAGATAACCCGCCACGTCCCCGTAGCGTTGTCTTTGTATACAGCCATCTAAATCAACTCCCTTCTATTCGCTGTAACATACTTTTTTATGAAAAAATGTAGCGTTCACACGCCCTGCCACCGTCAGATAGCCCTGTTTCTGCATTTCTGCGTTCAGTTCCCTTACAATCTGATAGGCTTTTGACTTTGACACACGCAGTTCCGCTGCCACTTCCTCCACCGTCATAAATGATTTTTCTGTCATTCAGATACCCTCTCCTTTCGATATTTAACTGTTTTTGTTTAAGTCTTGTTGATATGATACTAAATAAATTCCGTTAAGTCAAGTGGCTTTCAAGAAAATCTTAACTTTTTTTATTTAAGTTATTCTTGCTATTTCTATTGCACCATGTTATACTAGGTTCAACAAATTTGTTTAAGCAAAGTCATGCACGACTGGCGGAAAACAGGGCGGCGAGTGCTTGCACACGCTGAACTACTTTCTGACAGGCGTATATGGCGCACCGCCACAGCGAGATGAAGCGGAGCGTAATCGAGCTGGCATGACTTTATCACACTTCACAATAACGGAGGTTTTATTATGGCAATCGGCAAACGTATCCGCTTTTTCCGCAACCGAAAAGGCATGACACAGAAACAGTTAGGCGAAATCCTCGGTTTTCTCGGAAAGACCTCTGATGTCCGCATGGCACAGTATGAAACCGAAGCACGGACACCGAAGCACGACCTTGTAAAAGAAATGGCGGGTATCTTTGATATAAGCACCCACGCCCTCACCGTACCGGATATTGATACCTATATCGGGCTTATGCACACACTCTTTGCGTTGGAAGATATGTACGGGCTGAAAATCGGGGAGATTGACGGGGAAATCTGTCTACGCCTTGACAAGTCCGACTATTACACCTATTCGTCCATGTTTGATATGTTCCACGCATGGCAGGAGCAAGCCGCCAAACTGGAACAGGGCGAGATTACCAAAGAGGAATACGACCAGTGGCGGTACAAGTACCCCGAACTGGACACTTCGCATCATTGGGCGAAAGTCCCCTCACAGGCGGTCAGCGATATGCTTATGGAAGAATTTCAGAAAATCGAGAAAGAAGAAAAGAAAACAGCGAAAAAGAAAAAGCAGAAATAAGCATAAAAAGACCTTGCCGATATTCAGTTTTCATATCTGAAAATCAGCAAGGTTTTTCTTATGCCATTGATGTAATTATTTAATGCGTGATGTGAAAAATGTTGCCAAATCGTTGCCAGTGCTTAAACAAATTTGTTTGGAAACCGTATAAACACTAGCTTCTTAAATCCCATTTCATCACTCAAACTCAATCGTCCCCGGCGGTTTCGAACTCAGATCATAAAGCACCCGGTTCACCCCTTTTACCTCATTAATGATCCTGCTCGTTACTTTAAAGAGCACTTCATAAGGAATCTGTGCGCACTCCGCTGTCATAAAGTCGCTGGTATTTACTGCCCGCAGTGCCACTGCATAATCGTATGTCCGAAAGTCTCCCATAACTCCTACCGAACGCATGTTTGTAAGCCCTGCAAAGTACTGCCCGATTCCTTTATCCAGACCGGCCTTTGCGATCTCTTCCCGATAGATATAGTCTGCCTCCTGTACGATTCGTACTTTTTCCTCTGTTACTTCTCCGATGATCCGGATACCCAGTCCTGGTCCCGGAAAAGGCTGGCGGTAGACCAGATATTCCGGTATTCCAAGCTCCAGTCCAGCCTTTCGGACCTCGTCCTTGAACAGCATCCGAAGGGGTTCGATAATTTCCTTAAAATCCACGATATCCGGAAGTCCGCCTACATTGTGATGAGATTTGATCACCGCAGATTCCCCAAGCCCAGATTCGATCACATCCGGATAGAT
This sequence comes from Lachnospiraceae bacterium, assembly GCA_910574965.1. Classification (GTDB taxonomy): domain Bacteria; phylum Bacillota; class Clostridia; order Lachnospirales; family Lachnospiraceae; genus Hominiventricola. The sequence goes on from CAJTDB010000005.1 coordinate 170,353, forward strand.
CGTCCCCTGTACGAGATAATCCACCGCACCAATCTTCCGCGCTTCTTCCTCAAATACTCGGATAAATTCTTCTCCGATGATTTTCCGTTTCGTCTCCGGGTCTGCAACTCCTTTCAACCGTTCATAATACCGCTGCTGTGCATTTACCCGAATAAAATTCAGCTCATAAGGTCCGTCAGGACCAAATACCGCTTCCACCTCATCCCCTTCATTTTTTCGAAGAAGTCCATGATCTACAAACACACAGGTCAACTGCCTTCCTACTGCCTTGGACAAAAGGACTGCCGCTACTGACGAATCCACGCCTCCAGACAGCGCGCAAAGCACCTTGCCGTCTCCTACTTTTTCACGAATCTGATGGATCTTTTCCTCTACAAAAGAGCCCATTTTCCAGTCGCCCGCACATCCGCATACCTGGTATACAAAGTTTCGAAGCATCTTCTGCCCTTCTTTTGTATGCATGACCTCCGGATGGAACTGTGTTGCATAAATCTTCCGTTCTGCACACTCCATCGCTGCTGCCGGACAGACCGGCGTACGGGCTGTTACCCGAAATCCTTCCGGCACTCTTGCAATATAGTCTGTATGACTCATCCAGACTGTCGTCGTCTCCTCCACATCGCCAAAGAGCACGGAAGTCCTGTCCACTTCTACCTCTGTATGTCCATATTCACTGACCAAAGCGGTTTTCACCTCTCCGCCCAGACTGTATGCAATCAGTTGGGAGCCGTAACAAATGCCCAAAATCGGAATCCCAATATCAAAAATCTCCTTCGGATAATGGGGGGATGTTTCATCATAGACACTGTTAGGACCCCCGGTAAAAATGATCCCCTTAGGAGCAAGTTCTTTGATCTTCTCTGGGCGGATTGTATATGGATGCACTTCACAATACACATTACATTCTCGAACTCTTCTTGCGATCAACTGATTGTACTGTCCGCCAAAGTCCAGTACCATCACCATTTCTCTTGCCAAACCGTTTTCCTCCTCGGTATGTTTGAACACATTATACGTGATACCTCCATGCTTGGCAAGCACAAAGCAGGAAAATCCGCTGTAAAATATAAGGATTTTCGACACCTTTCTCCGTATAGGAAATCCGCCCCCGGATATGGCTGCGCCTCCAAGAGCAGCGGACCGTACAGACCGGAGCCGGACAATCCTGCTGTGATGCGTACGGAACCGTTGATCTCTTGGAAAGAGCCTCCTTCATCAGCACTTACACCTGATGTTGATGCAGGTATTTTTCCCGCGTAGCCAGTCCGCCGCGGATATGCCTTTCTGATTTATTCACATCCAGCACTTTCCTGGCTTCCGCTGCCAGATGAGGGTTGATATAGAGAAGCCGTTCTGCTACGTCTTTATGTACCGTAGATTTGCTGACTCCAAAATTTTGGGCAGTCTGACGGACCGTCGCATTGTTCTGTATGATATAATTCGCGATCCTGACGGCTCTTTCCGAAATATAATCCTTCACCGAATATCCCCTGAATGAACTGTTTTTACAGTCTATGCAGGGAATCCCTCTAATATGTTCCAGGGGCATGTCTGAAAACTGCTTTTCGTTATCTGTGCATCACAGCCTGCAAAAAGGTCCGGTACAAATAATAAAAGCGCCCTCCGCCCAGCCTTCTGAGTCAGGCTTAAGTCTTCTGCAGATGGGAGCGTGTGGATAGTAAAAGCGCATTTTTAGACACGCCCAGCAGTTTCTCCTTTTTCCGCCTGTAATACCAAAAACCTGTCACATCTGCCAGAAACCACCCTATAGGCACGGACCACCAGATCCCTGTCACACCCACCGCCGGAATCCCGGACAAAATATAAGCAAGGGCTACACGGGTCCCCAGAGAAATAACTGTCAGCACCACGGACATTCCCGGCCGCTCCACTGCCCGATAAAGCCCATAGAGCAGAAACAGGCACCCAATGCCGCAGTAAAAGGCACCTTCGATATGTAGATACTGCACACCCACTGCCAGAATCTCTGTTTCCTCCGGCTTTATAAAAAGCAGCATTAGGGGCTTTGCCAAAACCCAGACTCCAAGGCTAATCAGCAGGCAAAAGCCAATGGAGCACCCTACCGCACTCCTAATCCCCGCCCGAATGCGTTCTGTCCTGCCCGCTCCGTAATTTTGAGCGGTAAAAGTGGAGAAGGCATTTCCAAAATCCTGCACCGGCATATATGCAAAAGAATCAATCTTCACCGCTGCCGCAAAAGCCGCCATAACTGTCGTTCCAAAGCTGTTGACCAGTCCCTGGACCATTAGGATGCCCAGATTCATAACCGACTGCTGCAAACAAGTCAGGAAAGAAAACTGCCCGATTTCCCAAAATACCTTTTTCTTAAGCGGCATTTTTCCAGAGAAGATCCGATAGCCCGGAAAGGCCACCCATGTATAGACAAGCAGGCCGATTCCAGAGACAAACTGGGAAAATACCGTTGCAGCGGCAGCTCCTGCCACGCTCCAGTGAAAGCAGAGCACAAAGATCAGATCCAGCACAATATTCAAGACTGCACAGATTCCCAGAAATAAAAGAGGCGTCACAGAATTTCCCACCGCCCGAAGAAGAGATGCATAGAAATTATAGAGAAATGTTGCCAGTATCCCCAGAAAGATAATCCATAAATATTCCCGCATCATCCCGTAGATACTTTCTGGAACCTGCAGAAAATGCAAGATCGGGTCCATCAAAAGATACACGGCCACATTTAGAATCACCGCCAGCACTGCGATCATCAGAAAAGAATGAAGGATGCTTTCCCTGAGTCCTTCCTCATTCTTCTCCCCGCAGCGAATGGAAAATACTGCCCCGCTCCCCATGCACAGTCCCAGCAAAATGGATGTCAGAAAGGTCATAAGTGTATACGAGGAACCTACTGCTGCCAGCGCGTCCGCTCCTATACACTGTCCCACAATCAGCGTATCTGCAATATTATAAAACTGCTGCAGCAGATTTCCCAGTATCATGGGAAATGCAAACTGCAGCATGGTCTTTGTAATCGGCCCACTGGTCAGATCCTTTGTCTGGCTGCTCATTGGCTTCTCCTTATTATAGTTCCGCATCGGTCCCAATCATACCCCTTATCTGGAACCATTTCCCGACCCTGCGGGTCCCGAAATACTTCCCGGCCCTGCCAGTCTTGAGGTACTTCCGGCATGATTGGGACCAATGCCCTTTTATTTCCCGGTCAGATCCGACAGCGGCCGGAATGTGTAACCCATCTCTTCCCATTTGGTCAGAAGCTCGTCCATGATCTCTCCGTTTGTTTTCGACGTATTATGCAGCAGTACAACAGCTCCGGGGTGAATCCGCGACGTAAGCTTTTCAATGGACTCCTCCCGGCCGGGCTGTTTGTCCTGGTTCCAGTCCACATGAGCAAGGCTCCAGAAAATCGTGCAATATCCAAGCTCCTGCGCTTTCTTCAGGTTGTCCGCATTGCATTTGCCCTGAGGCGGACGATAGTAGGGGGAGAGTTCCTCACCAGTGATCTCCTTGAACTTGTCTGCCACATCATCCATCTCCTTTTGGAAAGTCTCCATATCTGAAATAGCAGACATATCCAGATGATGATACGTGTGATTGCCCACTGTATGACCTTCCTCTACCATACGCTTCACCATGTCCGGTGCCGACTCTAAGAAATGTCCCACTACAAAGAATGTTCCCTTCGCGTCATGCTTTTTCAGCGCATCCAGAATTGGTGCCGTGTTCCCGTTTTCATACCCGCAGTCAAAAGTGAGGTAGATGACCTTCTCACTGTCATCTCCGATAAAATACGCATCGTACCACGCAAGATCCTCCGCAGATGCATTTCCCGTAGGCTGCGTCCCCGGTTCCCCAAAGCCAAGCCCCCAATCTTCCGACGCCAGTGTAAGCTCCCAGCCTTCCGGCGGTGTCTTTTTCTCCTCTGCAGGCTCTTCCTTTTCCTCAGCCTCTGTTTCTTCCTCAGCAGAAGGCTCAGGAGGCGGCACGGCCTTCTTATCATCCAAAACGCCCTCCCCTGACGCCACTTCCGAAGGCAGGGCGCCGGCTTCCACCTGTGTATCCTCCGGCTCCATGGATTCGGTTTCCTGGGCCGTTGACCCTTTGCATCCGGTCAGCAGACATACTGCTAAGACAAACGGAAGCATTCGAGCAGTTTTTCCAAGCCTGTTTTCTCTTTTTCTTCTCATATATAGCATCTCCTCATCCGGCAGTATTTTCTTTTTACTGCCTTTCGTCACCTAGTATAACCCGAACCTGCATCAAAATTTCATCTTATAACCGATTATTCTATGTTTTTTGCATATTTCTCCCTGTAAAACAAACAGAGACAGGTTTCCCTGCCTTGTTTTTATTATATGCATTTTTCTCCGGAAAATCAAGACCTTCTTCTCCAACTGTTCTCTGTGTTCTCTGCCTGTATTTTCTATCTATTTGGCAGATAGGGACGGGAGCGCGGACAGCCTGCATATCCGGATCCAGAATGGGCGGAACAAAGACCATCCCCGAACACGGTGCAGACTTGCAGCCCCTGCGGAAGAATTTGCGAAAGCATCACTCACCTTCCCATTGCAAACCACATATCCAAGACCGCCCGGTCTTTCTCTACTACATAACCGCTCCCGCCTCGTCCCTTTACATCTTCTGTCATGGTGACCAGCAGGATTGGCTGTTCTTCCTCCTGATCCGGTGTAAATACTGCAAACCACCCCAGCTCCGTACCGGATGTGTCTTCTTTAGAAACTTTAAGCTCTGCAGTCCCGGTTTTTCCGGCCAGGATACGATCCTCCCGGCGGGCAGCATAGCCGGTACCCGCCGGATCATTGACTACTTTTTTCAGTCCTTCCAGCACCCGGTCGGCAGTCTCTGCAGAAAATGCAGAAGGCATCCAAAACTCCGGGCTTACTTCCTGCTGCCAGACCAGACGGGGCTTCACCACATTTCCCCCATTGCAAAATGCCGTATAAAGACATGCCAGATGCAGAGGATTGACCAAAATCTGCCCCTGCCCATAACCGCTGTCCGCCAGTTGAATCTCGGATGAAATCTCTTCTGTATTCGAATACCTTGACTTCTGCATCCGAATCTCAAAGGGAAGCTCCTCTCCAAAACCAAGTTCCAGCAAAGATGTCTTCATCTCTTCGGCTCCAATCTTCAAAGCAGCTTTGGCAAAATAAATATTATCCGAATAGATCAATGCATTTTCCAGCGTAACCGGCTCATATGCATGAAGTGTCGTTACATAATATGCCCCCCAAGAGGTGTCTTTTTGCCAGCTTAAACCTTCATTTCCATAATCCTCCGCCCAGTCGAGCGCCCCTGATTCCAGACCGATGGCAGCCGTTATCGGTTTAAATGTGGATCCTGGGCACCATATCTGACGAAAACGATTATATAAAGGATTTGCTTCATCTTCGTTCAAAGATTCCCACTTTTCATCAGAAAACCCCAGAATAAAATCGTTGCTGTCATAAGAAGGTGTACTGACCAGAGCAAGTACCTCCCCGGTATACGGATCCATAGCCACGGAACAGCTTTTGTCCTCTCCAAACTGCTCATACAAAGCCATCTGCAGATCCTTATCAATGGTCAAACGAATATCCTGCCCGTCTGTCACAGGCCGATAGGCCAGTTCTTTCTTTTCCTGTCCCTCAGAATCAACAATATAGATCCGGCATCCGTTCCGGCCTTTTAATTCCTTTTCAAACAGCCCCTCCATTCCGCTTCTCCCAATCACGCTGTTGGCTGTATAACCCTCATCTGCATGTTTTTCCAAATCTTCTGCCGTAACATTCTGCACATATCCGGTCAGATGAGACATAGAGGCGCCAAAGGGATATGCACGCACTTCTACATCCGAGATCATAACTCCCGGAATATTAAGAAGACTTTCCTGCCGCTCTTTCTCCCGCTCTACGCCTTCATCCGGCTCCAGCGGAATCAGGTATTCAATATCTTCTATCTTCGGAATCGTTTTCACCGGCACAAAAGAATCCTCTTTGACCCACCTGGCAGACAATTTCTTCTCAATAAGTTCTGGTTTTATTTCCAGGAGTTCGGCCATTTCCTGAAAAGCACTTTCTCGGTCTCCAAGCCTCCCCGGAACGATTCCCACGGAAGAGGCCACTCCTTTTCCCGCAAGAACCCTTCCCTCACGGTCCTGTATCTCGCCCCGCTCCGCCTGAAGTACAGAAACCCGGACTCGGTCACCAGCCCCCAGTTCCGGAAAGATCAGATAATCTTTCCAGACCAGACGATATCCGTCTTCCCCTTCTCTGAAATAGGCTTCATTTTCAAAGGAAATGGCTCCTGCGGCCGTATCCATGGACGTCTGATAGCGTACGATTTCTCGTTTTGAATCGTATTCCACTATCTCAATCTTCAGATTTTGTACCTCAATCCCTTCATAAATAGCTGAATTTCTCTGAACAAAATCTTCCCGCCGGATACCGCCGGACTCCTCCACATCCAGCATATCATACATCTTTTCATATTCTTTTTCTGGAATACAGGCCATATAAACGGCCAGCAGTTCCTCCGGCGTCGGCTGTTTCGGCCTCCGAAGCCAGAAAAACAGCGCACCGATCCCTGCTGCTGCAAGGATGCCCGCAGCAAACACTCCCATCCGTATAGAACCGCTCCATCGCCTTCTCCGGTAATTCCTTCTTTTGCGTCTCATCTGCCCCTCCGTCTTCTTTTTACTAAATATTACAACTGTAATTTTTAAAAGTCAAGCCGTTTTTTGTATTTGCTTTCCGCATATTCTTTTTCATAAGAGCAGCCGGCAAAATTCCACAGAAAAAAGGACTCTCTTCACGAGAAAGTCCTTTGTAAGCAAGCAGGGCTACAAGGATTCGAACCTTGAAATGACGGAGTCAGAGTCCGTTGCCTTACCGTTTGGCGATAGCCCTTCGTATTCAACAAATGTTATTATACGACATATCATTAAAAAAAGCAAGTACTTTTTTTCATTTTCTTCAAATTTTTTCTGAGGCAAAATTCCCGCCGGCTTTTATGCAAAATGCTCCGACCGGTTCTTTTTTCTCTCTCTTATATTCTTCTTTTTTGTTTCTTATGATTTTCTTTCTTAAATTTAGAAAACCTTTATCTCCATGATACACTTTCGTCACATTTTCCTGTTATGATAATACTCGTAACAGAAACACATCAGTATTTCATTCATAACACTTTGGGGGACTAAAAAAGTCCCCCACTCCCTCGAACTATACGGAACCCGTCGCGGTTCCGTTTTTTATACTCTCTACTGCTCCATCTGCCGTCCCAGAAAGCCTGCAGCGGATGCAGCCACTTTCTGTTCCACTTCCCCCATTTTTGTCCGTACGTCCCGTCCCAGCAGAATCACCGCGCCGATGGCGTCCCCTTCGCTGATGACCGGACAGATGGTTTCTGTGGCAATCCCCTCCATGTCCTCCTGGATGACCGGTATGAACTTACGTTCGATTGCAGACGCCTGCAGGCTCTCGCGCTCCTCGATCAGTTGTTCCAACTGAGGACTGATGGATTTTCCATAATAATCCTTCTTCGCGCCTCCGGCAGTAGCGATGATGGCATCCCGATCCGTTACACAGACCATATGCCCTGTAGTCTGTGCCAGACTCTCCGCATACTGTTTGGCAAATGCAGACAGCTCTCCAATCGGTGAATATTTTTTCAGGATGATCTCTCCCTCCCGGTCCGTAAAGATCTCCAGAGGGTCTCCTTCCCGAATCCTCAATGTACGCCGGATCTCTTTTGGCACTACAACCCTGCCAAGATCATCGATCCGACGCACAATTCCCGTTGCTTTCATACATGTTTCCTCCAATGTCTTAAAAATGCGATGTCGATTTTATACTTACTGTTTTCACAGGTCATCTGCATCTAGTATTTGTAAGAATTGGATTTATATGCATGAACTTTGTCAATCAAGGGGATGCATTTTATTTAACAGCTCTGTTTTCATCTCATACAGCCGGTCTGACAGATCCACATACACTTCATGAGGATTGACGAGACGCTTTGTCTCATCCCACAAGGTGTTCTGTTCTTCGATGCAGTACTCCCGAATGTCCATAACTGACGGAGACTGATAGACACAGACCCCTTTGTCAAAAATTTTCACCATGAGTTCTTTCATCCTGTAGGTGCCGCCTTTTAGATGGGTCTTTTTCCAGGTTTCCAGCGGATCAAAGATGACCAGGTCTTTTGATTCATCAAACCGGTCATCTACCAGACTGATCAAATCCGCCTTCAGCTTGCCGTTGGCTTTCTCATAGATTCGATATACCGTCTTATTTCCGGGATTTGTGATCTTTTCCGTATTCTCAGAAAGTTTGATCTTGGGAATAAATTCTTTGTCTCCCTCTTTTATGGCTGCCAGCTTATAGACACCGCCGAATGCCGGACAGTCTCTGGATGTAATCAGATTCGTCCCTACGCCCCAGGAAGTGATCTTCGCACCCTGGGTTTTCAGGCTGTCAATCAGATATTCATCCAGATCACTAGAAGCAGAGATCACTGCATCATGAAATCCCGCCGCATCCAGCATCTTTCTCGCCTCTTTGGACAGATAGGCCAGATCCCCGCTGTCCAGGCGGATTCCGTAGCGCCCGTTCAGTCTTTTTGCCTTGCGCATCTCCTTGAATACCCGGATGGCGTTGGGCACACCGGATTTTAATGTATCATACGTATCTACCAACAGTGTACATGCATTGGGATAGAGATCCGCATAAGTTTTAAAAGCCGTATATTCATCCGGAAAACTCATGATCCAACTATGGGCATGGGTCCCCAATACCGGTACATCAAAAAGCTGACCGGTCAGCACATTAGAAGTGCCGATGCAGCCCCCAATCATAGCCGCCCGCGCCCCATAAACTCCCGCATCCGGCCCCTGGGCCCGGCGCAGACCAAATTCCATAATTCCGTCGCCTCTGGCCGCGTTGACTACTCTGGCCGCCTTGGTGGCGATCAGACTTTGATGGTTGATAATGGTCAGGATGGCCGTCTCTACCAACTGCGCCTCCATAATCGGAGCAATCACTTTGACCAGCGGCTCCCTTGGAAATACGACCGTCCCCTCCGGGATCGCGTAAATATCCCCGCTGAAATGAAAATCGCTCAGATATTCCAAAAAGTCCTCGTCAAATACTCCTACGCTTCTCAAATAGTCCACATCTTCCCTGGAAAAATGCAGATTTTTAATGTAGTCGATGACCTGATCCAGGCCCGCCGCTATGGCAAACCCATTCCCGCAGGGATTGGTGCGGTAAAACGCATCGAAGATCACCGTCTCCTGCACCGGATTTTTAAAATACCCCTGCATCATGGTCAATTCATACAGATCGGTCAAAAGTGTCAGATTTTGTGTTGTACTCATAGAGAATTTCCCTCCTGTTAAAGTCCGCATCTGCGCTGACAGATACTATTCTCCCAAACTGATGTTCAGGCCTGCATATCCGCTTATACCGTTCACTGTTCCTCTATCCGTATACTGCCGGACTGCACAAAGTCCGGTATAAGTAAGATCTGAATCATCATACACCGTCAGCCAGAACTGATATTCGGAAAGTCTCTCTGCCTCAAGTGCCCCCATAAAGAATGCCTCGTCTGTATGAATCATAGGAGTATATCCTGCTTCCCGAATCCGGTCGCAGCACATTTTAATATATTTTGTCCGCTCTTCCTTTCCAAGCCGGTCTGCTCTGCCGTTATGTTCCGGATTCGCATAAGATGTTTCCAGAACAAGAGGTCCTGCGGTCTTGTATTTCTCTGCCATACGAATAAGAAATTCTGCTTCTTCCAGCGCCTCCTCTTCGGTAACCGCCTGGGAAAACAGAGAAAGTCCTGTCTCTAATCCCACCTGTTCGGCTCCTTTTATGTTCTGAGCCGCCTGGGTATCGGGGATCAGAATGCCCGTCTTGGCATCCCGATAGGCACACTGAATGAGTGCCCGGTCTATGCCGGCCTCAGCCGCTTTCTCCCAGGCAATCGTTCCGTTTTCTTCCGAAACTTCTGCGCCTGCTTTGCTGATCTTTACTCCCTGTTCATCAAACACATGCCGGATGCCCTGTATCACCTGCGAACCGGTCACACGCTCCCCATGCTCATCAAAATAATAAGTCTTTCCACCCAGCTTCTGCCATCCGTAATACCGGTATCTTCCGGTTCCCACCCGGACTTCCATAAGAATCGGAACTTTTTCTTCCGCCTGAAAGCTGACCGCTGCCGTCTCCATATGAACCTCCGTCAGATGGTCAAGGTCCGCTGGCTCCTTCTCCATCACACGGATCCCCTGATAACGCACATAATATCGATACTGTATCTCTCCGTTTTCATCGGTCACGACTCTGCACTCCGTATCAATCGCTTCCAGACGGTCATATTTTCCGGGCGGCTTTAAAAGGGCCAGCGCCAGATCATCATTTTGGTTCCCGAAGACCACATTTCCATTGCTGTATCTGTATTCGTACCATACACCATTCTCATATGCATATTTTATATCGCCGACCTGATTCACATAAATGCGCGGCACTTCCGGCTCTCTCTTTATGATCTCATAGGTACTGGGATCATTTTCATCTACGACGGACTTTACATACTGAGTTTCCATAATCTCTTCTTTTCGGGATTCTATATAACGCACAGTATCCTCCGGGGGAAGATCCGAAGGATGACTATACTTTTGTATTGCCCCAAAGACCATTTCACTCTCTGTATCTGAAATGTCCAGTTCTTCCTGGGCAGTCGGCAGCGCTGTATCCGCCGTATATCCTATTTTCAGGCAGCCGATCTCCTCGGCTGCCTCCGGCACCAGATCCAATGCCTCTTTCTGACTTTCGGTCACTTTTTCTTCTGCGCATGAACGCTCTGAGGGAAGCTTTTGTTCCTCTAAAACGTACTCGCCGGCAGACACAATCTTCGGTTCCGAAGTCTCCGCAAATACCGCTGTTCTCTCCTTTGGACCGGCAGCTTCATATGGCACCGGGACCTTCTGTCCGCTTCCTGCTGCTTTATGGCAGCCTGCCAAAAGCAGAACCAGGCAGACCGCCCCCATAACAGGAATCACTTTTCCATTCATTCCTCTGTTCCTTCCGGTTCCTCCGTTCCCTCTGCCGTGGTATCTTCATTTCCTTCTGTCTCCGGTTCTTCCACCGGCATCTGGAAAATTCTCTCAAACGTCAGCGTCTGGATCAGTTCATCATTTACAGTGATCTCCGTTCCCTCCAGAAGCGGCTGGTACCACGCATCATATGCCTCCCGTTCTCTTCGGGACAGTTCATTCTGTCTTGCCGTCTCGGTCGCATCCTCATCAAAGGTATTTTCCATATAGACGATATAATAACCGTTTTCTGTCTCGATCACTTCGGAAAATTCCCCGTTCGAAAGTGCATCAGCCGCTGTGAATACCGCCTCTTCCAAACTGCTGCTGTCTTTTCCGTAGGTAATAGAAGATGCACTCATCTCCTGGGCCTCTGCTGCCGCATTCAGGTCTTTGCTCTCCTTTGCGGCTGCCAGAATGGAATCCATCTGCGTCTTTTTCCCGGCACGCTCTTCTTCGGTCAGTTCCGTTACATTTCCTTCCTCATCTGTCGTACCTGCCAGAGAACTCATCACATAGGAAATGCGCTTTTGTGCCACAGACTCCGGATCCACCTGGGTGTCAATGGATGCCGCCCGGTTGTCATATACTTTGGCCTGCAGTGCCATAAGCTGAAGCACATGAGTAACCGTAGCTTCGTTTGCAGACATCGCTTTTAGAGCCTTTTGGTTATTGGCCGCAAGAAATGCCTTCGCCGCCTCGGATGCCTTGTTCTTCTCCTCATCGGTCAGAGAGAGCCCAAGCTCTTCTGCGTGCGCTTCCACCACATAATATTCTTTCAGCGTCTCCACTACCGTATCCCGGATCGTCGCCCCATAAGGAGTCCCCATTCCCATCAGGTCCTGATTCATAAAATCTTCTCCGAAATACATTCCATATGCACCCTGCATCTGTGTCTGCTGGTATCGGAGATAAAAATTCACCTCTCCTAACGGAACCGACACTTCGCCTACCTTCATCGATTCTGCCGTATCATCCACGCCGCCGCTTTTTGTGCAGCCTGTCAGTGCCGCTGTCATCACAAATAAAAGGATTAAAAATCCTGCCACGTTCTTTCTCATATTTGATCGTCCTCCTCATTGTACAGGTTTTCATGCATTGATTATAAACTCTTTTTATACTTAGAGCAACTCCTTTAATACAATTTTCACCTCCACCTGGTCCATAACCTCCGGATAGGTCACAATCTCAGCAGCGGCTTTCCATTCCTCATAGATCCGTTCATATTCTGCCGTTTTTGCCTGCTTTGTCAGCTTCTCCCGCCAGTAATCGGTTCCCACTTCATCGTAGTCATTCATATGCTGAACTAAAAACCAGCCCTCCTCCGTCCAGACCGGATCGGAAATCTCTCCTACTGCAAGCTCCCTGGCTGCATCCAGCATCCGCGGTTCATGCCCGTCTCCCTCATTGCTCCTTCCCATGCTGGCCTCTATGGGCGTAAGTCCGTTTGCCTCTGCAGTCTCCTTCAGTTTCCCGCTCTCCCTGGCTGCCCGGCATACTTCTTCTGCAAGTTTTGTGCGTTCCTTTACTTCCTCCTCTGTAAAAGGCAGCAGATTTCCCTCTGAGTCCCGAAGCCCGGTGGTGGAAATCAGCACATAGCAGATCCCTTCCCGGTGTACCTCCTCTTCCAGAATCACCGGCTCATAGTCCGCCACTGCTGCCTCCTCCACCAGAAGAGACAGTTCCCGCTCCGACAGTTTTTCATAAACAAATGCTTCGTCCGCCCCTGCATAGTCGAGAAGTGCCTCGTGGTAAGCATCCATAAAGGACCCGGCCCGCTCCCGGACCTCCCGCTGCTTCGCTTCATCCAGAGATACCCCGTATTCCTTTGCATACTGACAGGCCAGATGGATCTGGCAGATCGTCTCCTGCACCTCTTCCTTCAGTCTGTCCGCCCGTGTGGTCCCCTCCTCTTCTCCTGCTGCCTGGCTCCACATATCATCTCCCCATGTTTCAAGCCCTTCTTTCTCCCACTGCATCTGATTCATACGCACGTAAAAGTTCCACTCCCGCAGACTCACAGCCTCTCCATTGACTGTAAATGCCGTTGCCTCTTCTTCCTCTGAAGTGTTTCCGCATCCCCCAAGAACCATGCAGACCGTCACCAGCACTGCCGTTATCCTCTTTCGTATCATCTTATTACACTCCTGTTATCCTTCCTTCAGGATCTCCATTTCCTTTAAAAGCTCTCCCGTCAATTTCAGAAGGTCCTTTTCCGCCTTCTTACTGCCGCCTTTGACCTGATAGATAAACTGCACCGGTTCTGCTTTTTTAAATGTCATAGCACCTTTCATCCGAACGAGCAGCTCCGGAATTTTCGCCGGATCAATCCCGGCCTTTTCGTACATGGTAAAGGTAATCTGGTCCGTTCGTCCCTTGATTTCCCGGATATACAGTTCATGAGCCTGTCCCCGAAGTCTCGTAATCTCCAGGAGATTCAGCACCGACCCAGGCGGCTCCCCGAAGCGGTCGATCAGTTCTTCCAACATGTCATCCCTTTCCGCCTCATTTTCCACCACAGCAATCCGGCGGTAAATATCCAGCTTCAGCGCCTCATTTCGGATATAGCTGTCCGGTATATATGCGTCAATTTGCAGATCCGCCACAGTCTCAAAGTCTTCCTCCGGATCCTCTGAGCCTCCCTTCAGCCGCAGCACCGCCTCATTCAGCATTTTGCAGTACAGATGATAGCCGACTGCCTGCATATGACCGTGCTGCCGCTGTCCAAGAAGCGTCCCCACTCCGCGGATCTCCATATCGCGCATGGCAATCTTAAAACCGCTTCCAAGGTCCGAATACTCCCGGATGGCATGAAGCCGTTTTTCCGCCACTTCTTTTAACATCCGATCTTTTTTATATAGAAGAAATGCATAGGCCGTCCGGTTCGACCGGCCAACCCTTCCTCTAAGCTGGTAGAGCTGGGACAGCCCCATACGGTCCGCGTCATGAATGATAATCGTATTTACATTAGAAATATCCATGCCTGTCTCAATGATGGTCGTAGACACAAGCACATCAATATTTCCCTCTATAAACTCATACATGATCCGTTCCAGATCATGCTCCTTCATCTGTCCATGAGCAAAGGCCACATTGGCTTCCGGGACTAACTCCTGTATCCTGTGGGCTACATCCGCAATATTCTCCACCCGGTTGTATACATAATAGATCTGCCCTTCCCTTCCAAGCTCCCTGTGAATGGCTGCCCGGACCATCTCCTCGTCATATTCACACACATACGTCTGTACCGGCATTCGGTCTATGGGCGGCTCCTCCAAAACGCTCATGTCCCGGATTCCCACCAGACTCATATGCAGCGTTCGGGGAATCGGCGTCGCACTTAAAGACAGAACATCCACGTTGATCTTCAGCTTTTTGATCTTCTCCTTGTCCGCCACACCAAAGCGCTGTTCCTCATCGATAATCAGAAGTCCCAGCTCTTTGTATTCCACATCTTTGGACAGCACCCGGTGGGTGCCGATCACAATATCCACCAGTCCCTTTTTCAGATCTTCGATGGTCTTCTTCTGCTGCCCCGGAGTGCGAAACCGGCAGAGAAGATCAATCCGTACGGGAAATTCCTTCATGCGCTGGACAAAGGTATGATAATGCTGCTGAGCAAGGATCGTCGTAGGAACCAGATACACTACCTGCCGGCTTTCCTGTACGGCCTTGAAAGCCGCCCGAATGGCCACTTCTGTCTTTCCGTAGCCCACATCCCCGCAGATAAGCCGGTCCATAATCTTGCTGCTCTCCATATCTTTTTTCATATCCTGGATGGCCTTCTGCTGGTCTTCCGTCTCCTCATAGGGGAAAAGCTCTTCAAATTCCTTCTGCCAGATCGTATCCGGCCCGTAGACATACCCTTTCTCCGACTGCCGGACCGCATACAGCTCTACCAGGTCTTTAGCCACCTCCTGAACGGCTCCTTTGACCTTGGAACGGGTCTTTCTCCAGTCCTGTCCCCCCAGCGTACTCAGCCTCGGCGTTTTGGCCGCGTCCGCACTTCCGTATTTTTGTATGGCATCCAACTGAGTTGCCAGAATGTAGAGACAGGAACCTTTGCTGTACTCGATCTTCATGTAGTCCTTCACGGTCTTATCCACTGTGATCTTCTCGATGCCCCGGTAGATGCCCAGCCCATGATTCTCATGCACCACATAATCGCCTGCGGACAGATCTGTAAAACTGCTGATCTTTCGTCCTTCGTAGGTTTTCTGCTGCCTTCTTTTTTTCTTCTTCTCCCTGCCAAAGACATCCGTTTCCGAGAGAACCGCAAAGCGGATCATGGGATACTCATAACCCCGGAACACATTTCCGTGAACAACCATAATCTCTCCCGGCTGTACTACGCGCTTGGGATCTTCGCTGTAAAATGCATTCAGCTCCTCCGAAAGCAGCTCCTTTGCCAGACGCTTTCCTCTTGTCCTGGAAGCACACATGAGAATAATCTGATACCGTTCTTTCTTCCACCGCCTCAGATCTTTCAAGAGCAGTTCAAAATGGTTGTGATAGGACTGAATCGACCGGGTATCCAGCCGGTACCGACTGTGGAAATCCAGCCGTTTATCCGTCGTCTCCAGCGTTCCAATCGCTGCTCCTTTCATATGATTCAGCCAGTGCATTACCTGAATGCAGGGAAAGATCTCCTCCTCCTGTCCCTTTTTTATCTGGCCTTTTTCCATACGGTTCTCAAAGTTCTGTCGGTATTCTTTTTCCACCGTCTCGCCCCGCTCAAACAGGCGATTCCCTTCATCAAGAAATACAAGGGCATGAAATTCTTTCAGATACTCCAGCAGACTGACTCCGCTGCAGTGATGCTCTGCCGGACTTAACTCCGCCGCCGGATACAGAACAACCTCCTCCAGATTTTCCATTGACCGCTGGCTGGACGCGTCGTAGCTGCGGATGGAATCCACTTCTTCGTCCCAAAGTTCAATCCGAACCGGATATTCTTCGGTTAAAGGATAAATGTCCAGAATACCGCCCCGAACGGCAAACTGCCCCGGCAGCTCAGCCTGTCCGGTCCTCTCATAGCCCATACGGACCAACCGGCGTTTCATAGCTTCCATCTCTACCACGCTCCCAAGGCCGATGGTCAGCGTAAGCTCCTTTAATTTATCAAAGGGAAGCAGCGGGTCCATGCACCCGTCCAGCGTCGTCACAATTACGGTCGGCTGTCCGGACAAAAGCCGGCTTACCGCAGTCATCCGCTGCCGCAGCAGTTCATTTCCCTGAATATCTGCATGAAAAAAGAGAAAATCTTTCGCAGGATAATAAAACACCTCTTCCCCCAGTGCCTGATATTCCTCATAGATTTCCTTCGCTTTTAACTCGCTGTACGTAAGGATCAGTTTGACATCCGCCCCCTGCCCAAGCCCATAGATCAGATGTGTCTTCTGGGACTCCACACATCCGGTCAGGAGCAGAAGACCTTCCTCTTTCGCCAGTCTCTCCCTGGCCTGCATAAATACTTCAAGCTGCAGCAGCGGCTCATAAAATGTATTCATTCCACGCTCCTTATTCGCTGTCTAATTAAACTCGTTCATCGCCTGATCCGGCCCTTCCAAAAGGACCGCCGCGGCCGCTTTTGCCGCTCTCTCATAAGTTTCTTTCATCTTCTCTATATCTTCTCCGGAAAAATGTCCCAGCACATGATCTACCAGATCATTCCCTTCCGGTTTCCCGCCGACGCCGATCTTGATTCTTGGAAACACCTGGGTCCCCAGATGCTGGATAATATTTTTAATCCCGTTGTGTCCCCCGGCACTCCCCTTTTTCCTGATCCTAAGCTTTCCGGGTTCCAGAGAAATATCATCATAGATGACCAGAAGCTCCTGTTCCGGGTCCGCCTTATAATATTCCACTGCCTCCCGCACACTTTCCCCGCTTAAATTCATATATGTCTGCGGCTTTAATAAGAGCACCTTATGCCCTTCGATTACTCCGCTGCCGCAGAGGGCTTTGTGCTTTTTTTGCGTAAACTCTATGCTGTACAATGCAGCCAGCCGGTCCACTGCCTGGAAGCCGGCATTGTGCCTTGTCCCCTCATATTTCCTGCCCGGATTTCCCAGGCCCACGATCACGTACATGTCCGCTCTCCATTTTTGTCGTATTTTCTATGTATTTTACATGACCAACCTCTATTTTGCAACCCCGCAAAAAGCCTGCGGCTTGATACCGCAGGCTTTTTCTCTGGTAAGTTCAATCTTCTGAAGGCTCCATAATTGCTTCTTCGTACCGGTCCAGGATCATCGTCTGAATGGAATCCCTCGTAAGCGAGTTGATCGGATGGGCAATATCACGGTACTCCCCGTCCGATGCCTTTCTGCTTGGCATGGCAATAAACAGCCCTTTCTCTCCTTCAATGACTTTGATGTCATGGACTACAAATTCTTCATCGATCGTAATCGATACGACTGCCTTCATCTTTCCTTCTTTTGCCACTTTACGAACGCGTACATCTGTAATCTTCATAGTAAACTCCTTTTCACCTGTCACATCATTAAGACAAAAAACTATATAACATACCTCTCGTTTTTCTCAATGACCACTTTCACACCATTTTCGCCTACATAACGGGAATTCGCCCGAATCGTGTCCCTGCTCTCCACGATGCAGTTCTCGATGTATGTATTATCCCCCAGATACACGTCATTCAGGATGATCGAATTCTTTATCACACAGTTGTTCCCCACAAATACCTTCTTAAACAGAACGGAATCCTCAACTGTGCCGTTAATGATACATCCGCTGGCTACCAGACTGTTGTGTACATTAGAACCTGCGTTATATTTGGCAGGCGGAAGATCTTGTACTTTGGAATAGATGTCCGGATATTCCTGGAGAAAATGTCTGCGAACTTCCGGCCTTAGGAAATCCATATTCGTCTGGTAATAGGATTCCACAGAAGAGATACTGTTCCAGTAACTGTCCATCCGGTACACATAGATCTTCTTTACATTCTTGTAACGGATCAGGATATCCCGCACAAAATCATAACGGTCTTCCTGCGCGCATTTCTCTATCAGCTCAATGAGCTGACGTCTGCGGATAATATAGATCCCGCAGGATACCAGATGCGCATCCGTTGCCATGGGCTTTTCTTCCATATCGATCAGCCGGCCCTCACCGTCGTCTTTCACCACACCGAAACGGCTCATGTCCGTATCTTCCGGCATATCCTTGCAGACAACGGTAATATCCGCCTTTTTCTCAATATGATATTCCAGCACCTTGTTGTAATCCATCTTGTACACGCCGTCCCCGGAAGCGATGACCACATAAGGCTCATGACTTTGCTTTAGCCAGTCCAAATTCTGGTAGATACAGTCCGCGGTGCCGCGGTACCAGAAATTATTGTCCGCCGTTACCATCGGCGTAAAGATGTAAAGTCCGCCCTGCTTTCTGCCAAAATCCCACCATTTGGAGGAACTTAAATGCTCATTCAAAGAGCGGGAATTGTACTGGGTTAAAACCGCCACCTTCTGCACATGGGAATTGGACATATTGCTTAGGGAAAAATCAATGCCCCGATAGCTCCCTGCCACCGGCATAGCCGCTATGGCCCGTTTGGTAGATAATTCCTTCATCCTGTGGTTGTTGCCGCCTGCCAAAATCAGTCCTATGGCTCTCATGATCTCTCACCTGCCTTAATTAATGTCTCGCCGCTTCCCAGCATACCACTTGGATAATCACCGATTTCCGTTGCACCGGAGATAGCGGTATTCAGTCCAATCTGCACCCCCGGCGGGATCACGGAATTTTCCCCAATCGTCACAAGGCCAAAAGAATATACTTTCGGATTGACCTTATTGGGAATGTTCTCGCCAACGCCCAGAATACAGTTCTCACCGACCTCTACTTCCTCGGCAATGATCGACCGGTCCACCTGACATCCGGCACCAATGACGGTATTTTTCATAATGATAGAATCACGCACGACAGCGCCTTTTCCAACAAAGACTCCGGCACCGATAACGGAATTGATAACCGTTCCCTCGATGTTGGAATTACCGCACACAATACTCCTCTCGATAAATCCCTCCCTCGATACATAGAGAGGCGGCACGGCATCGCTCTTCGTGTAGATCTTCCAGAACTCTTCATATAGATTGAACTCCGGAATGATGTCAATCAGTTCCATGTTCGCTTCCCAGTAGGAACCAAGTGTTCCCACATCTTTCCAGTAACCATTGTACTCGTAAGCAAACAGACGTTCTCCCTGTTCCAGACATTCCGGCAGAATATGCTTTCCAAAATCACAGTGGGGCACATCCTTCATCCGAATCAGGGCTTCTCTTAAGAGCTTCCATGTAAAGATATAGATACCCATGGATGCCAAGTTGCTTCTCGGATTCGCCGGTTTCTCCTCAAACTCGCTGATCTGTCCGTGCTCATCCGTGATGACAACGCCGA
Source organism: Lachnospiraceae bacterium (assembly GCA_910574965.1). Lineage (GTDB taxonomy): Bacteria > Bacillota > Clostridia > Lachnospirales > Lachnospiraceae > Hominiventricola. The sequence goes on from CAJTDB010000005.1 coordinate 189,860, forward strand.
AACGGCCCGCCTCCTCCCATGGAACAGGCATACATGCGATCGTCACTGCGGCATTGTTCTCTTTGTGGTATTCCAGCATCACTTCATAATCCATCTTGTAAATATGATCGCCGGAAAGAATCAGAACATAATCCGGATTATAGGTATCGATATAATCTATGTTCTGGTAGATGGCATTCGCCGTTCCGGAATACCAGTCGCTCCCCGCACTCTTCTCATAGGGAGAGAGTACGGTTACGCCGCCGTTGTTCCGGTCCAGGTCCCAGGGCATACCAATTCCGATGTGTGTGTTCAGGCGCAGAGGCTGATACTGTGTCAGCACCCCTACTGTATCGATCCCTGAATTGATACAGTTGCTGAGAGGAAAGTCAATAATACGATACTTACCGCCAAAGGCAACCGCCGGTTTTGCCACCTTCGCCGTAAGCACACCCAGTCTGCTTCCCTGTCCGCCTGCCAAAAGCATGGCTATCATTTCCTTTTTAATCACGCTATCACCTCTTGTTGCAACATTAAACATGCTTTGATGTCCATATTATAGCACACCTTTTGTAAATAGTGAATATTTTTGCCTTAAAATCTTCTTGTTTTTTTAACATTTTGTGATCCTTTCTTCTTTTTTAGATAATAGAAAACGCTCTGTTTCGTCATTTTATGCATGTTTTCTCCCGCAATTTTAGCATTTTTTCACAGAACTGTACGTTTTCCCTTTTCCTGCACATTGATTTTTTACTCAAAGGAAGTATAATAAAAAGAAAAAGGAGATTTTTACCATATGTATCAGATAGATTTTCACAAACCGATACACGTCCATTTTATTGGCATCGGCGGGATCAGCATGAGCGGTCTGGCCGAGATTCTCTTAAAAGAAGGCTTTCATGTATCCGGGTCCGACGCTTCCCGTTCCGACCTTACTGAAAGACTGAGCCGCCTGGGCGCTTCTGTTTTCTATGGGCAGCAGGCGGAAAACATCCGGGACGGCATTGACGCGGTCGTCTACACGGCCGCTATCCACCCGGACAATCCGGAGTACGCCGCGGCCTGTGAAAAAGGTATCCCCATGCTTTCAAGGGCCGAGCTTTTGGGTCAGATCATGCGCAACTACCAGACGGCCGTAGCCGTAGCCGGAACCCATGGCAAGACAACGACTACTTCCATGCTCTCCACGCTCTTTTTGGAAGCAAAAAAAGACCCGACCATTACCGTCGGCGGGATCCTTCCGGAGATCGGCGGCAATATCCGGGTGGGCTCCTCGGACCTGTTCCTAACGGAAGCCTGCGAATATACAAACAGCTACCTGTCTTTTTGTCCCACTGTCAGCATTATCTTAAATATCGAAGCAGATCATATGGACTTCTTTAAAGATCTGGCGGATATCCGTTCCTCCTTTCACCGCTTTGCGTGCCTGCTGCCTGCAGACGGCCTGCTGGTCCTAAACAGCGGGATCGAATGTCCGGAAGAGATTACCGACGGTGTCCAGGCACGGATCGTCACTTACGGCCTTACCGGAACGGAGGATTATACGGCCCGCACAGATGACATTGTCTGGGATGAAAACGGATGCGCCTCTTTTGAACTCTTCCAAAAAGGAGTCTCTGTTGGTCCTGTCACCTTGCATGTCCCCGGCCTCCACAACGTATCCAACGCGCTGTCTGCCCTGGCTGCAGCGCTGGAGCTTGGCATCGCTTTCGACCAGGCGGCCGCAGGTCTTTCGGCCTTTCACGGCACCAAGCGGCGCTTCCAGTATAAGGGACAGACCGACGGCGTAACCATCATCGATGACTATGCCCACCATCCCACGGAGATCCAGGCAACCCTTACTACAGCCGCCCGTTATCCTCACCGGGAAATCTGGTGTGTCTTCCAGCCCCATACGTACACCCGGACCCAGGCCTTCCTGAAGGAATTTGCCCAGGCACTCTCCCTGGCAGATCACGTAGTCCTTACGGATATTTATGCGGCCCGTGAGCAGAACACCATCGGCATCAGCTCTCTGGATCTTTTAAAAGAACTGGAAATTTTAGGCACCGACTGCTGTTATTTTTCCTCTTTCGACGAAATCGAAAAATATTTATCAAAAAAATGTATGCACGGGGACCTGTTGATAACTATGGGGGCAGGAGATGTGCTTAAAATCGGGGAAAATCTGCTTTCCAAATAAAGTTATCCACATTATCCACATGTTTATCAACATCTGATGCTGCATAAACATGTGGATTTTTTCGTGGATAATCCATTTACATAATATTTTTTGTCCACTGCCCGGAAAAATGCCTATTTCTCCTGATTTTCTGTCATTTTTTGTCGAAAATGGTTACCCATAATCTGATCTGTCCACCAGGTTATCCACATTATCCACATTCTTTTCTCCCCTGTCTGTCCAGATCCCCCGCGCCCAAGGGGGCTATTTTCTTTTTTTGGGGGGTATGCTATAATGACGGTACTTCACAGAACAGGAGTGTCCCGCTATGAGCCAGTTCAGCCTGAAAACGGAGCTGCCCGCCGGTATCACCGGCATTTCCAACCTCTTTCTTGACTATTATATGCCGAAAGCCAACGGAGAATATGTAAAAGTCTATCTCTATCTCCTGCGGGCCCTTTCCCTTCCTTCCAAAGACCTGTCCGTCACTGCCCTTGCCGATGCACTCGACCATACGGAGGGCGATATTCTGCGGGCATTGAAATACTGGGAAAAGCAGCAGCTTCTGCGGCTGGAATACAGCTCCCCGAAAGAACTTCAGGGCATCTGGCTTCTGAAGATTCCTGCGCCGGATGATGTGACGGAGCCTTTAAATCAGTCTCCGGCCGCCCCGGTACAGCCTGCAGAGCGTATACAGCCAAAGGAAAAGAAAAAATCCTACAGTCACGAAGAACTGGCCCTGTTCGCCGACCAGGCCGAATGCCGGCAGCTTTTGTTTGTGTGCGAGCAGTATCTGAACCGGCCCCTTTCCTCCCCGGAAATCGAAACTTTTCTCTATTTCTACGATCAGCTCCATTTCTCTCCGGATCTGATTGAATATCTGGTGGAGTACTGTGTCTGCAAAGGCAGCAGCAGCATCCACTATATCGAAGCAGTGGCTCTGGCGTGGGCCGAAGCCGGCATCTCAACGGTCTCGGCAGCGAAGGAGCGGACGACCACCTACACCAGAGGGACTTTTGCCATCATGAAAGCTTTTGGCATCAACGACCGAAACCCGGTCGAGCCGGAACTGAAGTACATAGAAAAATGGCTCACATCTTATGACTTTACCCTGGAACTGATTCTAGAAGCCTGCAAGCGGACTATGGATCGTCTCCACAAGCCCCGCTTTGAATATGCGGACGGCATCCTCCAGAAATGGGCTTCCCAGAATGTACATCACTTAGAAGATGTCAAGGCCCTGGATTCAGAACACCAGAAACGCGGCCGGCCGGCCAAAACTGCCCCTGCTGCGAAAGCGACCGGATTTACTAATTTTAAACAGAGAGACTATGATTTTGACCGGCTGGAAGAGCAGCTTCTAAAGAGCCAGACTGCCCCCGCATCCAGCCGTCCATCATCTGACACCTGATCCAAAGGAGCTGTCATGTCACTGACCAATCGACAATATGATACCATTATGCGCGGCTACGACCACCGGCAGTATCGGAATTACCGTATCCAGTGTGCCCGCCGGGAGGAGATCTACAAAAAGCTCCCCCGCATTCAGAAGGTGGAAGAGGAGATCTCTTCCTGCAGTCTTTCCCATACCGAACAGATTCTCTCCCTGCAGGAGACGGACCCGGACAACGCCCATCCGGAGATTCTGACCGGACTGCGCAGGAAGCTTGACGCACTTCGTCAGGAAAAGGAAACCCTTCTAGGAGACGCCGGATACCCGGCAGATTATCTGGACATGCCCTACACCTGTCCGGACTGCCAGGATACCGGATATATCGGCAGCCGGAAATGCCATTGCTTTCTCCAGGAAGAGATTCGCCTTCTGTATTCCAGCTCCCGGCTAGAACATGTATTATCCGAAGAGAATTTTTCTACCCTTTCTTATGATGTATATGATGAGGAGCAGCAGGTACTTATGCCTTCTGTCATCCATATGTGCCGCAGTTTCGTGGACACGTTCGGAGACGGACAGCAGAATCTGTATTTTTATGGACCGGTAGGAACCGGGAAAACTTTTTTATCCAACTGCATAGCCAAGGCCCTTTTGGACCGGCACCGGTCCGTTATCTATTTTACGGCCTTTCAGTTTTTTGAACTGTTTTCTCTCTCCGACCGGAAAAGCTCATCAGAGGACGCCTTTGCGCACGAAGCACTGTTAGAGAGCGATCTTCTTATCCTGGATGATATCGGCACGGAGCTGGCCAATACATTTACCGTATCAAAGCTTTTTCAGGTCCTGAATGAACGTGCCCTCAGGAAGCGGTCCACGATTCTTTCCACGAATCTGCCGCTGATGGATTTTCGGGATATTTACAGCGAACGGATCTTCTCCCGCATCACCAGTTCCTATACTCTGGTGAAATTCTGCGGCAGCGACATCCGCATCCGCAAAAAACTTTCCCGTTCGTCCTGAATTTCCTTGACGATATCTAAATGAAAATGTTATAAAGTTCTTAGCAGCTTTTTTGTATTATTTACACATACAATATCCATGGAGGACGGACTATGAATATTCAACGCAGCGAACGCGTTCTGGAAACAATCCCTGTAGGATCACTCGGCATCATTCCCCTGCCAAGCTGCCGGGAGCTGGGGCAGAAAATAAATGATTACCTGGTGCAATGGCGCCGGGAAAGCATCAATGAACATAAGAACACTATCGCATTTCAGGGATATGAACGGGACTCCTACCTGATTAGTGTCAAGGTTCCCCGGTTTGGTTCCGGAGAGGCCAAAGGCATCGTGCAGGAATCGGTCCGGGGCCGGGACCTGTATCTCATGGTGGATGTATGCAATTACAGCCTGACCTATCCGCTCTACGGAAAGGAAAACCATATGTCTCCTGATGACCACTATCAGGACTTAAAGCGCATCATTTCTGCATGTGCAGGAAAAGCAAGACGGATCACCGTTATTATGCCCTTCCTCTATGAAAGCCGCCAGCACAAGCGTTCCACCAGAGAATCTCTGGACTGCGCACTGGCCCTGAAAGAACTGGTCCGTATGGGCGTGGACAACATTCTGACCTTTGACGCTCACGATCCGCGGGTGCAAAACGCCATCCCTCTTCATGGTTTTGAGACCGTACAGCCCTCCTATCAGTTCGTTAAAGCCCTTCTGGGCAGTGTATCCGACATTCATGTAGACAGCGATCATCTGATGGTTGTAAGCCCCGATGAAGGCGGTATGAGCCGTGCCATTTACATCGCCAATGTCCTGGGGGTAGACATGGGCATGTTCTATAAGCGCAGAGATTATACAAAAGTCGTCAACGGAAGGAATCCCATTGTCGCCCATGAATTTCTCGGAAGCAACGTGGAAGGAAAGGATATCATTGTCATTGATGATATGATCTCCTCCGGCGAGAGCATGATCGATGTGGCCAGAAAGCTGAAAGAACTGCGGGCCGGCCGAATCTTTCTGTACTCCACCTTCGGCCTGTTTACCAATGGAATGGAAAAATTCGACAAAGCCTATGAGGAAGGCATCTTCTATCGTCTGCTCACTACCAATCTGGTCTACCAGACACCAGAGCTTCTGTCCAGACCTTACTACATCTCCTGCGAGATGAGCAAATATATCGCACTTTTGATCGATACCCTGAATCACGATGCATCCATCAGTGATCTGCTCGATCCCTATGAGCGCATTCACCGCCTGCTGGAGCGGTATAAAAACAGCCTGCAGTAAAAGGACTGACTTTATGAAAAATTTTATCTTTATCTCTCCCGGTTTTCCGGGCAACTATGAAAATTTCTGCATGGCCCTTCGGGCAGACGGCGTCAATGTGTTGGGCATCGGGGATGCTCCTTATGATTCCCTCTCGCCAAGGCTCAGATATACGCTGACTGAGTATTACCGTGTGGAAAATATGGAAGACTATGATGCTATGTTCCGTGCTGTCGCCTTTTTGTCTTTTCGCTATGGAAAGATCTACTGGCTGGAGAGCAACAACGAATACTGGCTTATGCAGGACGCACGTCTTCGGGAGGATTTCCACATTACCACCGGCCTGCAGCCCAAAGACATGGCTCTGATCAAATACAAATCCTGCATGAAGGAAGGCTATCAGAAGGCCGGCATCCCCACTGCCCGCTGGCATCTGGTAGATAACCTGGAAAATGCCCGGACCTTTATCGGGCAGGTGGGGTATCCGGTGATCGTAAAGCCAGATTCCGGCGTCGGTGCCTCGGACACCTGGAAGATCCAGGATGAACAGGATCTGAAGAGCTTTTTCTGCAATCTTCCTTCCGTTCCTTATATCATGGAAGAGTATGTCCCCGGAGAGATCTGCTCTTATGACGCCATTGTAAACAGCAAGGGAAGTGTCCTGTTTGAGACTGGAAATATTTCCCCCATCTCCATTATGGACTGTGTGAACAATCATGAATCCATTCATTTTTATATTGTAGACAAAGTGGCCGAAGATCTAAAAGCCTGCGGACGCGCCTGTCTGAAAGCGTTCCGGGTGCGCAGCCGTTTTGTCCATCTGGAATTTTTCCGGCTGACAGAAGATCACGCATATCTTGGAAAAAAAGGACAGATTGTCGGCCTTGAAGTCAATATGCGCCCCTCCGGAGGCCCTACCCCGGATATGATTAATTTCGCCTACAGCACCGACTGCTATCAGCACTATGCCGATATGATGGTCTATGACCGGCTCAGGCATAAAAGCCGGTCTACTCCCTGCTTCTGTGCCTTTGTAGGCCGCTGGCGGGAAGTCCCCTATGCGCATTCCCACACTGATATCTTAGACGCCTTTCGGGACCAGTTAAAGACTGCCGAAGAGCTTCCGGAAGTCCTGGCCCACGGCATGGGCAACTATATCTATCTGGCAAAACTGGAGAGCAAAGAAGAGATGGAAGCATTCTTTTGCTATACACTGGAAGTCCGGAAAGAAGAACCGGAACCGGAATCCCTTCCGGAACCGGCAAAGATCAAAGAGACGACTTCCGAAACTATAATTGAAGAGTAAAGGACCGAATCACCTATGCAGATACAGCAATTAAACTGGTACAGCGAACGGCTGCACCGCCACATGCCGCTGAAAATATACGGCCACGGGGGAAAGCCCTGTCTGGTCATCCCTTCTCAGAACGGCAAACACAATGATTTTGAAGGATTTGGCATGGTGGATGCCTGTGCACCCTGGATCGATGCCGGTAAGCTCCGGCTCTTCTGTGTGGACACCATCGACTCGGAAACCTGGTCCTGCAGCGAACAAAATGCCCGGAGACGGGTAGAACTCCACGAACAGTGGATCCAGTATCTGATGCAGGAGGTGTGCCCTTTGATGGAACAGTACGGCTGCGGGATCCGTCCCATGACTGCCGGATGCAGCATGGGTGCCTTCCACGCCGGCAATCTGTTTTTCCGCTTTCCCGATCGTTTCGACGGGACCATCTGCATGAGCGGCGTCTACGACGCCGCCAACATTCTGGGCGGCTACATGGATGATCTGGTATACCTGAACTCTCCCTATCACTGTCTGCAGAACATGCCGGCAGACCACTGGTATATGGACCTTTACCGTCGAAGCCATATCTTCATCTGCGTTGGACAGGGAGCCTGGGAAGATGAACTGCTTTGCGACACCAGAAAACTAGACGGCGTTCTGAAGTCCAAAGGAATCCCCGCCTTCGTCGACTACTGGGGCTACGACGTCAACCACGACTGGGTATGGTGGCGCAGACAAATCGCCTACTTCCTCGGAAAAATCATGTAATTTTTCACAAATAAAATGTAAAATCCTTGTCTATAACAGCGCACAGCCCAGGGAGCGGGAAGCGCCGCCCAGGCGGCTGCTTGTGCAGCGCTGTGTGGATTGGAGCGGACATGGGAACGGCCCTGTCCGTCTCAGGCGGACAAAATGTCCGAATGAGGCGAACAGGGCCGTTTCCATGTCCGATACATTCCATACGAGAGCACAAACAGCCGCCTGGGCGGCGCTTCCCGCTCCCGTCCCCCTTCCCCGTCCCTTACTCATAAAACCGATACTGATACTGTCCGTTCCCCCTCACGATCAAATACCAGCGTCCATACCCCATCACACGAATATGCACAGGCGTATACGTATAATGACCTCCGTAATACCGGAATTTCTCTCCCGACTTGAATTTTCTAAAATTCAGTTCATTGACCAGATACACATCCGATGCGCACTGAAGCCATACTTCCACCGCAAGATGTCCCTTGCTGTACGCATACGGAAATTCTATCATATCACGCGTTCCCATTCCGCTTCCTTAAAACCGACCAGCACAGTATCCCCTTTGATAAGCAGCGGACGCTTGACAAGCATACCATCCGACGCCAGAAGGGCAAGCTGCTCCTCCTCCGACATATCCGGCAGCCGATCCTTTAGCTGCATGGATTTATAAAGCATACCGCTAGTGTTAAAAAAGCGTTTTAGCGGCAGGCCGCTTTTCTGATACCAGGTTTTCAGCTCCTCCGCCGTCGGATTCTTTTCCTTAATGTCCCGGTCCTCAAACTTTGCTCCATGGTCATTCAGCCACTTTTTCGCCTTCTTGCAGGTGGTGCATTTGGGATATTCCAAAAATAACATGGACATATTTCTGCCTCCTTTTTGTTTCTGCTTACGATTATATGCGCACGCAGCAGGGATGTCAACCTGGGGCGCATGAAAGCCTTCCGAGTCCGATGGCTGCCAGAGACGGCAATTTTGGGATTTTCCGTTTTGTTTCGGCATGGCAGTGCCCAGATACACAAAATATTCATTTGACATTTTCGCCTGATGCTTCTACAATAGGCACAAGATCATTTTTGGAGGTAGGATTATGAAAAAATTAACAGTATTCTTATTATGCGCAGCACTTCTTGCTGCAGCTCTTACGGGCTGCGGTTCTAAGAAGGAAGACGAAGCTCCGGCAGACGGCAGCGGTACGGAAGCTTCTGCAGACAGCATCAGTACGGAAGCTCCCGCAGATACGGATGCCGAAAAACCGGCAGAAGATCCGGAACAGGCAGACAGCAGCCTTTTAACCGGACTTCATCATGCAGAGATTGAGATCGAAAATTATGGGACCATCTCCCTGGAGCTGGACGCAGATGCCGCTCCCATTTCTGTCACGAATTTTATTGATCTGGCAAAGAACGGCTTTTATGACGGCCTTACGTTCCATCGGATCATCAGCGGATTTATGATTCAGGGCGGCGACCCGAACGGGGACGGAACCGGCGGTTCTGAGACGAACATCAAAGGGGAATTTTCTGACAACGGAATTGAAAATGATATTTCCCACGTCCGCGGCGTCATTTCCATGGCAAGGGCTATGGACCCGGACAGCGGTTCTTCTCAGTTCTTTATCGTGCATAAAGACAGCACTTTCCTGGACGGACAGTATGCAGCTTTCGGACATGTGACGGAAGGCATCGAGATCGTGGACCAGATCTGCGAGGACACCCCTGTGCAGGATGACAATGGTACCGTGGCATCCGGCGATCAGCCGAAGATCACATCCATAAAGGTCATCGACTAAGCCGGCAGGTGACAAGAAAAAGCACTGCTCTGCAGAATCGAATCTGACAGAGCAGTGCTTTTTTACTGCCGAAAACAGGGTCAGAATCTCGTCGCTTCCATTTCCATCTCCTGCCGGAGCTTTTCATTCGCTCCTTCCACATTCATTCTTGAGAGCACCAGCGTGATTGCCAGGTTGATAAACATCGGAATCCACAAATACATAAGGTGGAGCATTCGCATACACGATTCCGGCTGCACCTCCAGCATTCCGTCAAAACCGCTGGCTGCCAGCATCCAGCCCGCGATTGCCGTTCCCAGTCCTCCTCCCAGCTTCACGCCCAGAGAGGTGCAGGAATACATCGTTCCGTCTACCCGCTTGTGCTTCGTAAGCCAGGTGTACTCGGAACAAGACGCAATGACCGCATTCATATCTCCCTGCCAGGGTCCCTGTCCCAGCGCTGCTATTCCGGTAAAGAGAAGCATTAACGGAACACTTCCCAGATACCCTGCCACAACTACCAGCGCACGTCCGAGCGTGCCCAGCATATAGCCCCTCAGGTTCAGGCGATACATTCCCTTCCACCTGGCTACCAGAGAAGGCGTGACCACTAAGGCAGCGATCAGCGGAATGTTGATGGCCCAGGAAAAGACGCCGTACAGATTCTCATTTTTCAGCACATAAGTCATATAATAAATGCCCATATTAAGCATGGCACCGTAGATCTGCTGAAGAATATACACGCCGCAGATCATCAGATAGAAGCGATTGGAGACCAGAAGTCTCGCTGCTGCCACCAGGCCGTATTTCTCTTCGGTGTTCTGGTCTTTTGTGCCTCCCGACTCATTGAGCTCCTTTTCCGGCAGTTCTTTTACTGACAGCGCAGAGATCGTATTGACTGCCAGGCCAATCAGCGCATAAATGATCGCTACGGTCCGCCATCCGGCCGCTCCGCCGCCGCAGCCCGCCACTGCCTTTATGGTAATCGACTGGATCAGAAGGCTTGTGCCAAAGGCAAAGATAAATCGGTAGGAACCCATCTGCACCCGCTCCTTGCTGTTCTTGGTCACCAGTGCCGTAAGCGCCGAATAAGCAATATTGTTTGCTGTATAGAACACGGCGTTTAAAAGCGTATAGGCGATAAAGAACCAGGCATATTGTGCAGTTTTGCCCAGATTCACCGGTATTGCAAAGATCGCCGCCAGCGTAACGGCACAGCCAATATAGGCATAGAGCATCCAGGGCCTGGCTTTTCCCAGACGGCTTTTCGTCTTGTCGATCATAGCACCAAAGAATATATCCGTGATCCCGTCAAAAAACTTAGATGCGGCAATCAGTGTTCCGACAACGCCCGGATTGAGCCCGACCGTATTGGTCAGATAGATCATGACAAAGGAGGATAAGAATGCATATACCACGTTTCCAGCGATATCTCCGGAACCATATCCTACCTTGTTGTACCATTTTAAATACTTTTTCTCCTGCATGAAAAGATTCTCCTATTTGTAAGCTGCGCATCTGACCGGAATGTGCCGGAAACGTGCGCCTTATGATAGTTTCTGCATCTGTCCGTACAGTTCCCGGTCAGATACTATATACATTCTGCCGGCTTTTGGTATCCGCTTCCGGATTTGATGCATGCTCAGATACCCGAAGCCGCAGATTGCTATCTCTTATTTCTCTACAAACGGTACAAGCTTTATGGAAAATGTAAAGGACTCCTCACGGAACCGATACTGGTCCAGAACCTTTGGCCCGCAACTGTTCGAGCCGATGCCGTTTAAGGCATAGTCCAGACAGAGAACGGTACTGCCCGAAGGCTTTAATTCATAATGATGTGCACATGCTTCTAATTCCTCCTGGGTATAGACGGATGCATGGAAGGAAAAAGGCTTTTCTGAAACTGCCGAAAGGCCGAATCCGCCGCCGGACAGAGTTACATAGTCACAGTCCACATGGCTTCCATTCTCTTGGGGGCGAATATAGTCCTCATGCTGTCCCGCAACCTCCCCATGGAAAAGTCCATGGCAGGATGCTCTGTGTTTGTCCCGGTAGCTTTCGTAGGGACCCATTCCGTAATAGGACACCTGATCTAGCATTTTGTTCAGAAACAGACGAAGACCGAATCTTGGAAGGTCCGGAAATTCCATATTTCTTTGTACCTGGAGTCCTGCGTGCAGCGCTCCGGACCCGCTGATCCGATAGACGGCTTCCACATCCATCATGCGCTGCACAGCGGCTGCCGACAGTGACAGACGGCTTCTGATCTCCACAAAGTCCCCTGCCCGGCACACTTGTGTCTCATATGCCCTCGCATACGCCCTGTCATATCCGGCCCGCTTCCATTCCCGGCGGATATACATATCGTTATCCGTAGGTGCACGCCAAATATTCAGCTCCATTGGCCGGTCCAGATACGCTCGGTCCCCATAACCGATCTGGGAGAAAAGACCCGTTCTCTTGTCATATTGATAGTGAAACCCCTGTCCTGTTATGTCTATTGTTATATCCGTTTCATTTATATCTACTGTATGTAAATCTCCACAATCCTCCAATAACCGGACGGCAGTCTGGTTCCTGCCGTCTTCCGTATGCAGCAGAAGTTCCTCATATCCCATAAGCGAACAAACCGGGACTAACGGATCCTTCTTCTTCAGATGATAGAAAATTCTCAGATATGTCCGTCCGCCAGCCGGAACTTCTATGGGCAGATATACGCTTCCTGTACCTCCCGGCGCTGCAGACACTTCTTTTATCACTCCGCCTTTTTGGCGGATGCCGTCGCAGTTCACTTCGTAACAAATCTCTGCATAATCTTTCAGATCCGTAAAATCCATATAATTTCGGAAAGTCAGCGTCTGTGTTTCCATATTATAGGAAACAACTCTGGCCGGCCGGTACACATTCCGATATTCCAGAAGCCCTACATGGGGCGTACGGTCCGGATACACCAGTCCATCCATACAGAAATTGCCGTCATGAATCTCCTCCCCATGATCGCCGCCGTAGTAGTAGACCGTCCTCCCGCCGGAAACCTTTTCATGGGCAACCGCATGGTCGCACCACTCCCATACAAATCCGCCGCACATACTTTCATGCTTTTGAAAAAGGGCAAAATAGTCCTCCAAATCCCCAGGCCCGTTCCCCATGGAATGACTGTATTCACAGAGAATCAGCGGCTTTTGAACCTCCCGGCTCAGATATTCCTCGATCTCTTCGAAAGCCGGATACATCCTGCTGTACAGATCCAGACAGGAAAAATCGTATGTTTTGTTGTTTTTTCTATATCTGGCGCTTTCATAATGCGTCAGTCTGGAAGCATCCCTCTCCTTTGTCCAACGGAGTGCATGTTCAAAATTACAGCCATAAGCACTTTCATTTCCCATGGACCAGATAACAATGCAGGGACGGTTTTTATCCCGCTCCACCATCAGACGCACCCGGTCTAAAATCGGCATTTCCCATCTGGGATTGTCCGCAATGGATTCGTTCCAGCGGTCGAATTTATTGGCATCTCTATTATCCTGATAGAAAATTTCTGCCGGTCCGTGGCTCTCCACATCCGCTTCGTCAATCACCAGAAAGCCGTATTGGTCGCATAGCTGGAGAAATTGCGGTGCATTGGGATAGTGACTCGCCCGTACCGCATTGAAATTATGCCGTTTCATTAGAGTCAGATCTTTTTTCATATGTTCTACATTGACTGTAGGCCCTGTAACCGGATCGGAATCGTGGCGGTTCACGCCCCGGAAGATGATCTTCTTTCCGTTAAAACAGACGGCTTTCCCCTTGATTTCAATGGTCCGAAGCCCCACATGGTCCACAATCACCTCATTTTCCGTGTCAATCACCAGAGAATAGAGATACGGAGTTTCCGTATTCCAAAGAACCGGGTTCGGAATACGAAGCTGCAAAGCTTCCCCTTCCTGGCAGCGCACTTGATCGATCAGCCGTTCCTCTGCATCATAAAGTGCCGCTGTCGTTGGGACCGCATCCTGAAAATACTCCGGTAAAACGGTTACCTCTGCCTCCTCTTCTCCAACTGCAGTCTTTATGAAATAATCCCGAATCGTCTGCGCAGGACGCTTCAGCAAATATACATCGCGGAAAATACCACTCATACGGAATTTGTCCTGATCCTCCAGATAGCTTCCGTCACACCATTTCAGTACCAATACCGCCAGACGATTGTTTCCTTCCTTCAGATAATCGCTCACATCAAATTCACTCGTGCAGTGAGATACCTGGCTGTATCCCACATACATTCCGTTCATCCACACATAGAAGCAGGAATCTACGCCCTCAAAGTTCAGATGCGCCTTCGGCGCCGCCTCGTCCTTTCGGTACAGGAATTCCCGCACATAGATACCGCACGGATTATTCTGCGGTACATAAGGCGGATCAAAAGGAAACGGAAAACGAATATTGGTGTATTGGTGGGTATCATATCCCGCCGTCTGCCACACGCCCGGCACCTTGATCCGGTCAAAGGACGAAAGGTCATAGTCCGTCTCATAAAATGCATCTTTCAGCTCATGGATGCTTTCATAATAACGAAAATTCCATTCTCCGTTTAACATCTGCAGCCGGTCCGAATTTTCCCGCCGTTCCACCAGCGTATCCATCCGCACGGATGCCGGAATGTAATACGCCCTGGCCGGCATGGTGTTCTCATGCAGGATGTTCAGATCTTCATAGTGTCTTGGTACAATCATGTTGTTGCCTCCTATTATAGTTCTGCATCTTTCCGTAGGATGCTGTTCAGGCTGGAAAGATTTTCACACATATTCGTGTCTGAAAATCTTTCCGTGCATCCTCCGCACCGATGCTGTTTTTATAGTTCCGCATCTTTCCGTAGGATGCTGTTTTTAGGCTCCTTGTACGCCCTTCTCTTTTATATACTTCATATTATAGCCAAAATGTCCAAATACGTCCATGGACTCTATTGGACAAAGTATACACAAAATGATACAATAAAAAAAGAACAGGTGACAAATTGCCCTGTTCAAAAGTTCCTCCTCTACTGTACGCTTCAGAAAGGAGCCTATGACCGCATGTATATCAACTCTGCATATTTAAATCGTTCCCTGGTGGATTTTAAAGACAAGAGCAGGCCGCTCGTTGTAGGAAGCTGCGGAACCTATCATCTGTACACCCGTCCGCGGCTGCCGACTCACCGGCCGAGGGGCCGGCTGGATTTTCAATTATTGTATATTGCCTCCGGAAAGGCGCATTTTTATTTTGACAACAGCGAGACAGATACCGTCGTAACTGCCGGGCAGATGGTCATCTACCGTCCGAAAGAACCCCAGCGGTATGTCTACTACGGAAACGAGCAGACGGAAGTCTACTGGGTTCATTTTACCGGAAGCAATGTTAAAAATATCCTCCGCACCTATGGAATCATGGACCATATGCGGGTGATCCCTTCCGGTGCCTCCCTGGACTATGTCCGAATCTTCAAACAGATGATCCACGAACTTCAGCGCTGTCAGATCCACTACCCGGAACTTCTGACGCTTCTTCTGCAGCAGCTATTTATCCTGCTCCACAGACAGCTTACCCAGGAACACCACCGCAAAGACACCTACTTAAATACCGAAATGGAGCTTGCCCTGCAATATTTTAATGACCATTATAATGCGGACATCAGCATTGAAGAATATGCTTCCTCCAGAGGCATGAGTGTCAGTTGGTTTATCCGCAATTTCAGGCAGTACACCCATTCCACACCCATGCAGTATCTGCTGGAACGGCGCATGACCAACGCGCAGATGCTCCTGGAGACGACCAACTATAATATTACGGAAATCGGAACCATCGTCGGTTATGACAATCCCCTGTATTTCAGCCGGATTTTCCGTAAGCAGAAAGGCATGTCACCCTCTGAATACCGCAAGAAAGGTGTGGCAGGTATGTGACTTTTGGTCATTCTTCCTGCCAATTCAGTTCTTCCGGACGGTCCTCCTGACCTCGAACTGTATCAAGTGCATTATCTACCAGCTTTATCATTTCCCAGATAGACCGAAAACGAACGGTTTTGTTTCGATCCATCCATGTGATCCTTCCCTGCCAGCTGCTGTTCTGGCGCTGCTGAACACGGATGATAAAGGTTCCCAGTTCTCCGTGTCTGCTCAGTAATTCCTCATCTTTCATGATCTTCGTCCTTTCTGTGAGGCCGGTCTGCGGCGCCCGGTCCTGCCTGCTCTGAATAAATGTCCGGTCATTCGTCCCTGGGTATGGATAATTGATCCAGTTATAAAACTGTTCCAGACGGACAAGAAGCTGCTCTACACTCCCAAACTCTGCCCCTTCTCTGCTGTATGCATGATAGAACTTTCCCTCCGGCTGGTTCTCTGCCATATGATCTACGCACATAACCACACCGTTCGGCGTACCGATGTACCATTGTGACCTTTCCATATCCTGTCCTCATTTCTAATTCATGATCCTTTGTTCCATCTCCGGTGTACATATGATACTTTTCACACGGTACTGTACGCCGATCCTCTGACGCCGAATCTGGAACCGAGTGTTGATCCGTCTCTGGAGGATCTTACAGTTTTCACGGGTCGTATTCATAAGCAGCACCAGATACTGGCCCTTTCCATACTGGTTGACGGCGTCACTGCGCCGTACCGAACAGCAGATGGCTTCGCGAAGCCGCTCAGATAACTGCTCCAGTACAGGGCCTTCCCGTACCGGATTGCCTTTGCTGTCTACCATCGTGCACAGCATCAAGTATACCGACTGTCCGTTTCGCTCCAGCATCCGTACCATCAGACGGTAGATGCCCTCAAACACCGGATAAGGACAGATGTATCCCCCCGGCGCTTCCTGCCGGTCCTCTGACAGTTCCTCCTGGATCTCATCAAATACCGCATACGGGTGCCCCATCTGGCCTCCTAAGCTGCGCAGCAGTCCCGTCAGGCGCCTAGAAGGGCGCATCCCCTGCTCCTGAAAATAAAAGGACACCGTATCGTCATAGAATTTCCTTGCCTCCTCTGTCCGGCCCGATGCTGCCAGCGCTTCCATCGTCACAGTCTCCCACTCCGCCAGCGGGTGAACCTTCGCCGCATAAAGCCCCAGCTCCTCCATAACCGCATAATCCTTCTTTTCACGCAAAAGCCCTACAGCCTCTTCCATGCACTTGCAGAACAGTTCCCGATACCGCCCGGCCTCCTTCTCCGCCCAGTCCGTCCTTGCCTGGGCTTCCAGAAACTCTCCCGTATAGCAGCGGCAGGCTTTCAGGCACAGTTCCAGCTTTCGCCGCGGCTCACTCTCCGCTTTCATCTCCTGGTAAATCCGCTCCATCTCCCAGGCATCTTCCCATACGGGTATTTCTTCCGTCCAGCGGTAGACGCCTCCCTGCTTCCGGATATAATCCGCACCCGGCAGGCAGAACGCCCGCAGCCGCTTTCTGGCATTGTAAACGATACTCCTCATGGCGTGGCCCCGGTCCTGGACGTCTCTTCCTGCGAAAAGCAGCTCTTCTAGACGGCCGCCTACCGCCCTTTGATTCCGGTCATGAATCAAAAGCTGCAGCAAACAGTCAAACTGCGTTTCTGCTGTTCCTCCTGCGATCCTTTTTCCATTCCATGTTACAGAAAACTCCCCAAACATCCGTACATACAGAATATTGTCTGCATCCTTCCCCATCATCATTCCACGATCCTTTTTCCTCCTGCACTTTCTGCCGGCACCAACTGTCCAAGAAGCACATATCTGGCATCGTCAAACACATAAGAACAGGTGGACAAAAGTACATAATTTCCTTCCCCTTCCGGTTCCATAACCGGCTGAAAATCAGATTGCGCCAGCGCGTCCTGTACATATGTATCAAACTCCTCACAGGGTTCCTTATAAATCGTATACACATCTGAATGGGCAGATACCGTCCGTCCGCTCAGCAAAACGATCTTATAATCCCTCTCAGGCGTTAAAAACCAGATGATTGGATGCTCTTCATAGAACATTTGTTCTTCCCAACTGGACAGTACTGCGAACATGGACCCGTTTTTCATATTATGACCATAGACAATCGTGTTGCAGTCCGCAAAATTTTCCCGATTATTGGCATCTATAAAAATCGTGCCGGCTGTACTGTGAACGCCGTCATAAGAACGCCTCAGATAATAATCATTGTCCGGACCCTGTACAACCAGATAATCAATGGGGGTGCCTTCACAATAGATCCAGCCTATAATGTCCTCATTCTCTGCCCGCAAAGCATCAAAATCCACCATGACAGGCGCCGACACCGGCTCTCCTTTGCCGGTATCCGCGCCTGTTTCCTCTGTTCGGACGGTATATTGTTCGGATGCCTGGCTGTAAAGCTCTTCGCTGACCCGATACTGTTGTTTTGTATACAGGATCACACCTGTGGAGCCGATGAATATTATCAGCAGCATCCCCATGATGATCCGTCTGATCTTCTTTCCCATCTTCAGTTCCCTGCCCCTTTAGCCAAACAGCCTGCTTCTTTGTGCAGATACTCATGCAGCATCCGCATCAGCTCCAGAGAACTTCTGAAAGAAATCTTTTCGTATTTTTCATCTACTTGAGCCGTCAGCCGCCCCTGCATACTTCCGTGCTGGCGATAGCAGACCTGTATGGTAAATGTCGCCTTGCTGCCGGGCATATGAGCCGGCATTCCCGGCTTCAGCACAGTCACCGGATAACCCGTTTCCTGAAATACAAAAGGTTCCTGATAGAGATAACGATGCCGAAACGCACTTTCAGGCCCGGAGACGGTATCCATGATATCCTCCATCTTTAAGAGCATCTGATCCAGACCGCAGAATTTATATTGCTCCCCGTAAGGAAGTGTGATAAAAGTCCCTTTCGGAACACAATCTCTGTAAGACTGGATATAGACTAACATAACCGAGTCTCTGCCTGCGGGAATATGGTCTGTATACTCTCCCCTGTCTCTCATCTCGTTTCCTCCATTCTCATTCCGCTAAGATTCCGTTTTTGCCCTTTGCCTCTTTCTGCGTTCCCTAAGTCTCCCGGCCAGAATATGGAACATACATCCGCAGGCCGCAAAACAGATCACATAAACCTTTCCGACCGTGCTGGTATATACTACCATCATCTGTCCGAGCATTGGATAGTGGGAAGATACCCTGCCGATCAAAGCCCCATATTCCACATCATTCATATCTTCTTCGGCATTGGCATCCCCTTTTGTCGTAAAAGTTCCCTCTACGATCTTGTTCTTTACCACCCGATGGGCAATGACAGAATCATTGCTCCAGAAGGCAATCACATCATCTTCCTGTATTTCCTCCGGCGGGATCTTTTCCACATACAAAATACTCCCGATCGGAATCTCCGGCTCCATACTTCCGCTGACCACATTGTAGATCTCATATCCCATCAGCCGCGGTACCGTAACCGGCAGACAGGACGCAATCACACTCAGCAGAATCAAAGTCCCTGCAAGACTGCAAAGGGCGGGAACTAAATTCCCTCCCTTTGCAGTTGATCGATTATTCATCTTCTTGTCTCCTTCGTTTTCGGAGAGCAAAGAACCTTACAGCAAATCCTCCTGCCAGTACCAGTGCGGAACCGATTCCTACTTTAGCCGACACGGGTATTCCTATCAGCTTTGCAAAGTCCGACGGCATCTTTACGCCGCTGTCCCCTACTATATCACTGCCGTTGGCCAGCGGAACTTCTTCGTCATCGATAGCCTGAATGTCTGCAGGCCCCTGGGGAACCTCTTCATCCGGAACCTCAACTCCTGCCTGCCCGGCATCGCCTCCTGCTCCGGCACCATCTCCTCCGCCCGCAGCTTCTCCGCCGGCTGCCGCCCCTCCGGCTGTTTCTCCTCCTGTTGTCTCTGTTGTCGTTTCACCTGGTACTATGACCGTTGTGGTCGTCCCTGGGACCGTTGTTGTAATGACGGTCGTTGTTCCCGGCCTTGCGCGGTCATATACAAACGTAAATACATTGTCCGCGGCATTCTCGCTCAGCCGGCCGATCAGATTATACGCCTGGGGCTGATAACCTTCGATATACAGATAGGATACTACAGGCCGGTCGCCCACATTTCCATAATATGTCTCACTGGGGGCTAAACTCCTGCCGGATGTATCTTCATAGTTGATCGTATAGGCTACGGCATCACCCAAGATCCCGTATGCCACTACATAATCCCGGTCCCCTTCTACATAAAAATCGTTATAGTATACCGTATTGTTATCTTTTCCGCTCTCGCGGATGCCTTTTACATAATACTTGCTTCCGTCTTTCAGGGAAATCATCCGGCTGCTGAAGTTCACCCTCTGCCCCGGTACAAGTCCTTCAAAGACCAGACATCCGCCGCCTTCCAGCTTAGGAGACTGCGTTCCATTGTTGCTCAGGTTCCCATTCGGATTAAATTCCCCCTGCGCCCCGGCCAGAAAACGAATGGTATAGGTATACTTTTCCTTCTCCGCCGCCATCGCAGACATTCCCATGGAGCCAGCCAGACAGAGGGAAAGGAGCAGACCGGATATTCTCTTCAGCCATCTCATATTACTGTCCCTCCTTTTTCTCTTCCTTCTTGCCAATGAACCCATACATAGACAGCGCCAGAAAGAGCACGCCGCTGATGGAAGAAGCCATGATAAAGGGTGTCAGGTTCGATTCATCTCCGGTACGGACGATGGAAGTCCCCTGTGCCGATACACGACGGTCTGGATTCGTGACTTCATTCGTACGGTTCTCGGTCTCTTCCCGCTCCCGCACCACATTCGGATTAAGCTCTACTGCAAAATTCATCTGCAGATCTGCCAGTGTATTCTGGTAATCATTTCCCTGAGTCTCGCCATCCAGCGCAACTTCCAGGGTAATGCGTCCGCTCCTGCCCTTTGTAAGCGTATCCAGATAGAAATAATCTTCCAGCGCCGCCGTAGCCTCATGGAGTCCTTCCCGGCTTCCGCTGCCCTCTTCTCCTCCGACTGTATCACTGTCAAAAAGCGTTGTTGTATTGCCGTCCTTATCTGTATAGGTCAGCCGATAAGTATAAGCTCCGCCGCTGGTTCCTGCATTGGCACTGCGGTCCTCTAAGGAGTACAGTACCTTGTTGGTCATATACCAGTCTGTGGAGGTGCTGTTTTCATTTGCCAGTGTCAGTTCGATGATGGCATTATCCCCCGGCTGCATCCCATAGATCGTATCGTTGATGTCCGAAGTTTTAAAGCTGCTTTCCATTTTCTTGTCGCTGGTAAATGTAACCTGCCAGTCCGAGCCGCCATAGGAAGTCTCTGCACATACATGCATCGTCATGGAGGCGAACAGGCTGCCGATCAGCAGCAGATGAAATATCTTCTTTCTCATGATCTCTCCTCCTTCTCCTACAGGCTTAACATACCGTCACTCACTGTAACTCTGCGTCCCCATGCACTCCAGATAGCATCCGCTGCATTGTGTTCCTGAACGGCATCTACTACCGCTTCCACGCAGAACTGAGCGCCATCATAATCAAAAGTCGTTATTGTCTTGGTCCCTTTGTCTGTCTTCACCGTCGTCTGAGTCACTTTATTCATAACACTCTGGTCAATCTTCAGCCGTTCCGCAAAAGACGGACTGGTTGCTCCTGTTTCCAGCACCTTGTTGTAGTACAGAATCGTACGTTCATCGGTACTGGATTCCTCATCGATCATCCATCCATTGTCTGTACAAAATTCCAGATCGATCAGATCCGGCGTCAGCTCCTGCATCTTCTTGCCGTTTTCATCCAGCCAGTACCGATAGACGCTTACACGCACATATTGATTGATCGTTCCGCTGTTGCGTACCTGAAGCACTTCCGGATACCAGGCTCCGATCTTAAACTGCTCTTCTTCCTCTGCCAGAGCCGTAAGAAGTTCGCCTTTTTCCTCCAGCCAGCTTCCGTTATCTTTCCTGCTGTCATAATTACGCCAGGAAATCTCTTCTCCATTTTCCAGAAGCGTCACTCCAATATCATACATCTGTACTCTGGAAGTATAAGTCTCTGAATAATAAGTCAGCGCCGCCCGTGCGCCTCCTACCGAGGAGAACAGAAGAAGCACTGCGGCCAGTGCAAACATACCAAGGGCACCTGCCGGGGAAGTAATAAATTTTTTGATCCTGCCTGCCATTTACTCCCCCTCCTTCTGCATACCATCCTCAGAACTGCTTGATCCGCTGTCCAGCACCGCATTCCAGTCGGCATACGGCGTTCCATCCTCGCGGTACAGAACCGGTGTGCTCTCATAGATAACGATCACATTAAAAGTCAGACCGTCTTTCAGCTCCTCCTCCGGAACATTTCCGATACGGACGGAAAGCTCCTTGGCCGACCCGCCTCCCGGCACACTGTCCTTATAATAATAGTAGCCGTCCTCTCCCGGCTCCCAGCCCTCTCCGCTGTATTCCAGCGTATAGCTGCTGCCGCTGAAAGCTTTTGCCCGAATATAGACCGGTTCAGAGCCTTCCTTGTTGGAAATCGTCACATGCTTTACCCAACTGGAAAATTTTTCTTCGATTTCCGTCTCATCTCCCAGTCTCAGAGAAATGCCGCCGGAAGCTTCTGCATAAGTGCTGAAATACGCCCACGCTCTGTCAATCCCTGCGGTCATAACACAGACCAACGCGAAGACTGCGAGAAAATATCCTGTTTTCTTCATGATTATTCAGCCTCCTGTCCGCCGCCCTGTTCCTGTCCGGAGCCGCTCTCCTGTTCCGGGTCTGCATTCCAGTTCCATTCCTGATCTTCCCCGTTGTACACAAACTGGTTTTTAATCCCATGTCCGTGTGTCCGGTGATTATCATAAACGTTTTCAAATCTTGCCTCTATCACTTCATCTGCCACGATCACATCAGAGACACTTCCATTATTCGGCGGTATCGTCTGTGTATAACTGAGGCCGCTGTATTCTTCTGTAACCGTGACTTCCGCTGTGGCGGGAATCCCTTCCAGCCTCGTACTGCTGCTTCCTTCTTCCGTGAATGTGATACTGTCTACTTCATCGTAGACCACCTCTCCATCCAGCCGTCCAACCACTCGGAAAACAAATGTAACCGGCTCAATGATTCCTTCTACGGTCTCATAACTTCTGAGCGTCTTTATAATCTCCAATGCACCATACCTGGGAGCCCGGCCGGATTTCAGATAGATTTCCGCTCCATATACCCAGGGCCGCGGGTTCGCGGTATTGATCTCTCCTTCGTACTCCCCTTTGGCCGGCAGTGCAATTAGCTGCGGTGTAAATGCATACTCATACCGCGCCGAATTGGCAATGGTAACCAGCCTCTCTGCTGTCTGTGCCGGCTCTCCTTCCGGTAAATTTTCTTCTGTCACCTGCTGCTGAATCCGCTTTACACAGGCTGCCCGGTCCAGATCCCCGTCCCTGGCAACGACCAGGTACAGACCGGCGTCCAAATCCCCAAGCGTTGTACCGTCTCCCTGAACCGGTTCCGGTTCTCTCAGAGGCTCCAGAGGCGTTCCGCTGCCCTCCAGGGCAATCTGCGCTGCCTCCTGTGCCAGTTCCTCCCAATCTTCAGCCTTTAATTTCTGCAAGTCTGAATATTCCGAAATCTTCAAACTGCCGTATGGGGCTTCCGGCTGAAAGGTATAAGTATCATAACCTGCCAGCTTCTCTGCTCCTGCCACTTTATACAGCTCCAGCACAATATGGGCCGTCTGCATATCCTCCCAGTACTCTGTCTTTTCTGGTATGGTAAGATCGACAGGAATGACCGTTATGCTGCACTTCTTGCTCAGATCCACCGGAGCTGACGGTGCTGCACCGCTGGTCATCGGCCTGAATCCGCATATGCCAACCAGCAGCATCAGCGCAGTAAACAGGCAGATCCATCTCTTTCTCATGGGCGTATCCTCCTTTACATCCGATTATTGTTTTCTCATCTCATCCAGCAGCTCTGCTTCCGTCTTCCTCGGCCCCAGCCTGCGGTAATAGATCAGCATGATTACTAGTATGAGGAAGAGCAGCGGTACCCCCACTGCAGGAATCACTACATACGTCGGTATCCGGACTGCCTCTGCTACTACCACCACTTCACCGGCGATATTCTCAATCCGGCGCCCGCGTACGAGCATCCGGTGGGTATTGACGCCGTAAGGTGTACAGGTGACGAGCGTACAGTAATCCTTTCCGTCCTGAATTGCCAGCTCACCGGTTTCTTCCGGAAGGACAATCCGGATCTGGTCCACCATATAGGTGGTCGTCTGGTCCATAATATTTACAGTAAATGTATCGCCCTCCACAATCTGATCCAGATCCGAAAACAGCTTTGCGCTGGGCAGTCCCCGATGGCCGGATAAGACGGCATGTGTCCGCTCTCCTCCTACCGGAAGCGAGGACCCTGGAATATGGCCTACGGCGATCTGAAGGACGCTCTCATCCACGCTGTGATAGATGGGAAGATTTACACCGATGGCAGTAATCTGAACGTATCCCATAATCCCGGTACCGCCGATGTTCAGAAGGCTCTCGTATTCTGCATATTCCTCGTCCGTAAGTTTAAAATTAACGCCGTTGGAAAGCTTATCGTTATAGATCCTCGCCGCCCTCAGCATATCCTCTTTTTCCTGTCCGGACATATCCTCCACTGCGGTTACATAACCTGCAATGGCACGTGTGGCATGCATGGAGTTCCACCAGTCACTGACGGAAGGATAGAGCAGTATCCCAACACCGGCCAGCAGTATGATGACTAAAATGATTGTCGAAACGGAAGGGCCTCTTTTCTTCTTTTTCTGCTTTCCCTTCTCTTCCCCTTGTTGTTCTTCTTTTTTCATAGGTTTCCCCACATTGGATTTTTACGGCGGTATCCTCTGCCGCCTGCTGACGTTGGCCGAATCTTGCATTCGTTGCTCACCGCACCCCGCGCGAAGGTGTCAGCCTGTGCGGTTTCCCGGAGACGGGAGTTATCCGTCTCCAGGAGAACTGTTCAGATATTTACATATCTGTGGTATTGTATTGTAAAATAGTCAATCAGCGTGCACTCATGCGTTTCTTTGTTACTAACAGGATGCCTGCTGCCACAACCAGGATACCGCCGACTACATAGAAGATCGTCGTACCGATACCGCCGGTGGAGGGAAGGAGGGAACCGGATTTGTTGACGATGTCAGTAGCAAAAACACCGCTGCCGTTATCGGTGAAGGTCAGTCCCTCAGCCGTTACTTCCCATGTACATTCTTCTGTTCCGTCTGTAACTGATGCAGGAGGTGTAAAGCTGATCGTAATCTTAATCGGCTCAAGCGTATTGAATCCTGCCGGCGTTACTGTCTCTGTCAGAATATATTCGCCAGCGCCAAGATCTTTGAAGTAGATCTTACCATCCGCACCTGTTGTCATTTCAATAGAAACATCCGCATCAACATAAGTCGTCTCTGTTGCTGTCTTCTTCGTGTATTTCGTATTTACATCTGCATACTTATCAGCGGTGCCTTTTACAAGTTTGTAAAGAGTTGCTCCGTTATAATCTCCTGTATCTGTCGGAATAACATACTCCCCATCAGCATTCTTGATATAACCAGTCGTTGTCTCAGCAGTTCCAACACCGATCTCTACATACTCTGTTCCTGTAGGTGCCGTCTCTGTGTAAGTTCCGTCAAGCAGCAGATAATAGGTACCATTCTCAGATGCCTCATAATAGTCTACGGTGTTTAAAACAACCTGCTTGGATGTACCGGTCAGAGTAAACTCGGCCCCTGCTAACAGATTAGCCTCTAAAACTTTATTTGCATATTTGGTAATATCCAGCTCAGTCACATAAGTAAGTGTCTTCTCATCCGGTGTCTGGCCTAAAGCCTCATTCGTTTCGTCCAGAGGCAGACCCGGTTTAGTTTGATCGTCCGGACGTTCTCCGTCAAAGGTATCATCCGGATTGTTGGAATACTGCAGATTCCATGTATTGGGGTTTCCTGTTGTTCCGATGACTGCTTTATCATTGATAGTTGCAGAATACGTTACAACGATGTCTGCTCCAACGTCATAATTCATGATATCAGCAAATGCAAGACGGAATGTTTTTGGAGCCACATTCTCTGTGTAAACATAGTAGTCCGTACCCTGTACTAAAACGGTATCTCCTACTTTAACTGCCACGCTGTCGGGACCGTCAAAAGTCAGACCTTCGCTCAGTGTATCATTCATGATAAAGTAGTAGTAGTTATAGCCTACATGGTTCGGCACCTTGCTGGTAATCTCATAAGATACATGAGAACCGATGGATGCGTTATTTGCATCTCCTGTAGTCACATCATCAATGTAAACTTTCTTATCCCCGCTTGGAACTTCGGATTTTACTGTTGCTGTTGCGTCGCCGACCACTTCCAGCATAAATCTGGTATAAGCGCCGTTTGCAGTATCCACAGTACCATTCTGATCTTTGACCAGATAATAACCGGAACCGGTAACCGTAATCTCCACATTCCCTGTTCCAGTAGCTGTTCCTGCTACCACATCTGTCAGATTATTTTCTGCAACTCTTGCAAATGCATCTGTCAGGGTTGATGTACTGACGTCACTGCTTGCAAATGCCTCTCCGCTCAGAACCTTTGCTACGTCAGCAGCCTCTTTGCAGTCAGCAAAAGCATTTGTCTTGTTCTCACCTACTACATTAAAAGTCTCATCTGCCTGTAATGCAGCCAGTAAAGCATCTCCATTTACACCTTTGCCCCAGATGATATTCGAAAGAACCATCTTACCTTCTTTCTCTGCCAGATCACCCGCAAAGATCTGATAAGCATCATAGGTATGCTCGGTCTTGTCAGCCGCATTCTGTGTTACTGTAATTGTGTGCTCATTATTATCCGCAGCAAATGCAGTAACTGTCATAGCCATCGCCATGACCAGCGCCAGCATCAGGCTGGCAAGTCTTTTAATTCGTTTCATAACTCATCCTCCTTTTCATTTTTTCATTGTTTTGAAACGATTTTTTGTGTCTTTGAACCCACAAATCTGCATCTTTTTTCAGATCCAGGAGAACCTTACACCCTCCTTTCCCTGAGTTTCCTTCTATACATAAAGCCTGCGCCAAACACAAAGATCAGTGCGCCTGCTGCTGTATATAAAATCAGCCCCGGACCTCCGGTCTCAGGAAGTGCATAAGCGGAATATTTATTCGTATAGTGAACCTCGCTTGTGTCTCTCTGAGGTATACCGCCGCTTATTTCCAAACTATTTTCTATGTCGGTAGTCTCTCCTTTTTTGTCATCTGCCGTTATATCTGTGCGGTCATATACAACCCCCTGAATCTCTGTATTGGATTCTGTGATCGTATACTGAGCCCCTACAGGCAGATACTGAATGCGGATATATTCTCCGTCTTTCAGGGTGATCTGTTCACCACTTGCAACGGTATCCCATGCCAGGACTCCGCCCTGATCGGTAATGACATTTCCGTCTTTGTCATACTTCACATAAGCGTAATCGTCTTTCAGACCCTTCAGTGCCAGTGTGAACGTAAATTCCTTTTCTTCAAAGAATTTGTTCTGCTCTGTCTTTTCTCCAAAGAATCCTTCTGCCGGATAATAATCCTTTCCGTTAGCCGTTACTTCCACAGATTTTCTGATTTCCAGATGTCCGAAGTCGTCTTCTGTCGTCTCCGGTGTCAGTGAAGATACCGATGGCAGTGTAAACTGCATCCAGCAGGTGGAGCCGGACTCTCCGCGCTCCGTGTAGAAAAAGTTCAGTGTAAACTTTTTGCTGTCCACATAGCCGCAGGTAGGTTCTTCATTTTCACCATTTTCATAACAGCTTTCTTCGTGTCTGTGTATTTTCTCTTTTTCTTTATCTATGTAGTCCCACAGATTAAGATACTCGCCTACGGAAGAATGCACGCCGCCGATATCACAGACCAGCTCTCCGTTTCCGTCTCCATCGCCCAGGAACACCCACATGTCATCATCACCGAAGAAGTAGTATTCCAGCGGTCCTACATAATCTGCCACCAGATCAAACTCCACTTTGTAATGCATACCAAAGTAGCTGTTGTGATCCTGACCGTCATCGCTCCACGGAAAATCTCCAGTTGCTGTCGCACCGCTCCCATCGCTTCCCGCCTGACCGGCAAATTTATGATTCGTACGTCTGACATAATCACCAAACTTCATATCATGTCCGTTGCTTCCATAAGAACCTGCAGAATCCATCGGCCAGAAGTTGTTGGTCCATATATGATAATGTATCTTGCCTGCATATGGACTTGGATTGTTAAAGGTATCCAGATTGCTCGTTCCTGCACCATTGACTGCTGTCAGTGTATGCGTATCTCCAACACGGTTAAATGTTAAAGAATACTCCCCATTGTCATATGCGGTCTTTCCTGTTGCCGCGCCATCATTGAAAAGGTTCGGTGCAATAACTCCATCTGCATACTGAATTTTCCCGTCTCTCAGACTGGATGCCAAACGAAATGTACAGCCTTTATAGCTGCCGTTGACAGTCGGGTGACCGCCCTGAGTGCTGTTGTTTTTATTCAGCAGATTCCCTTCCCACTTCTCATGCTGAAGCCCGGAACCGCTGTTGGAATTTCCAAATGCAAGCTTTGCGCCGGAACCAGTATAGTTGCCGGCACTGTTAATCCCCTGCTGGCCCGTACGCATATACCATATTCCTGTTCCTTGTGTTGATGTAGGTTTTCCGCCCTTACCACTTTGCGCATCACCTAGTTTGGAATAAATCTTTCCATCTCCGATGTCGTAATCGTAAAATGCCACTTCCAGATCTTTATCCTTGGACGTTGTATCATACACCAGACGGATCGTCGCTCCATCTTTGATATAAATATAAGTTTCGCCGTCCTCCACACCTTCCGAGAGGGCTCGATTTGTAAAATGCAGATGCTCATTATATGGATATCGAGTCCAGTCACTTTCGTTAATGCTCGCAGCATCCTTGCCCTCATTTAAAATCCATACTTGTTTCAGTTCATAGCTGGGGCTTTCAATCACTGCATTAATATAATTGATGGTCGGCGCCTTGTGATATTCATACGGTCTTTCTGCATATATTTCCGTCAGCTCTGTCTTTGTTTTGAGCCTTCCGGTTCGTGTATCCACATACAGCATTCGGATGGCGTTCCCATTCGGAGATGCATCTTTACCTTTTCCGTTCGCAGGCAGCTTTCCGCCGTCTGTATCGATAACCGGAAGTTCGTTTGTATTCTTCCCATCACTGCTTACCTCTTTCAAAGCAGGCTCATCATATGCCACTTTCTCAAGGTTCGCATAATACTGCACTGTAAATTCGGGATTGGGATAACCAGACGCCTGTGTTGCAAAGACTTGAATGCCGGACAGATCCACTTCTAAGGACTCTTCTTCCGATCCGTTGAAATCCATTCTGGCCAGATCCATTGGTCCGTCTTCAGCTACTGTTCTGACAACGAACGCAAGATCGTCCACTCCGTTTGTTTCCATCCGTTCAGAAGCGTCTGCAGACGGCTCAGATTCCCCGGACTGCTCTTCTTCTAAACCGTTTTCACCTTCCGGCTCAGAATCGGTCATGGTATCTTCTGCCCCTTTTGTATTGGATGCATCTTCCGGTTTCTGTTCTTCTGAATCAGAAGGCAGTTCTTCCTCTGAAGGTTCTGTCTCATCCTCTGCCATATAAGGCGCAGTTTCCGGAACTGTCTCCGACTCGCTCTGGATGATCGTTCCGTCACTTCCAAGCAGATAAGCCGCTGCATCTGAAACGGATTTTTCCATTTCCTCCTGCAGCCGGGGTGCCGGTCTGATCTCTGCTGTAACCTTGCATCTGGACAAATCCAGCTCTTCACCGCCGTAGGTCAAAGAATAGGTCATTACATTGATTCGATACAAAAGCTCCGCACCGTCTGCTTCTTCTGCATAGGCTGTAAGCGCTTTATATTCTTCTGAATTTTTGTCTGCCTGTTCCACTTTGAATCGAAGTTTCGGAACTTCTGTCACAGCATTTTCGTTTTCCCCTGCTGTACCGTCTGCTTTTATATCTTCTTTATCTGACTCCTCGGAATCTTCTATATCGCTCTCTTCTCCGGAAGCTTCCGCCCCTTCATTTTCAACGGTTTCCTCTGCAGCGGAGCTCTCCTCGTCCTCAGGTTTTACCTCTTCTTCTGTCTCTGCTTTGTCTGCTTCCTTGGGCGTTTCTGATACATCAGCTTCGTCTTCAGCCCCCTGCGTATCTGTCTGGGCCTTCGTCTCTAGGTCCTGGTCCGTACCGCTTTCTGTCTCCTCTGCGGACAGATCCGTTCCGTCTGTATCTGCATCCGTCTTTCCCGGCAGGATCGCCTCACCTTCTACATGAAAGGAAATCTGAAATGCATCATCTTTGTACTCAAAAGAGTCGGCAAGATGGAGCCGCATGGTTCCATCTTCTGCCTCTTTTAATTCTCTTTTCGGTTCTTCTTCCACATATCCGATGGCAATCTCCGAGAAGCTTTCCATCCGGAAAGTGGTACTGTTATCCACTGCGCTTCCGCCGTCTAACTTCTCTGTACCATCTTCGGCAAAGTGAATAACCGTCACCGGGCTTCCCTCCGGAAGACCATCATCATCCAGGAACTGTACCGAGATCAGCATCGGTGTTTCCGGTTCGATTTCTGTCATCTCCCCGTCTTCTTCTATATAGAAGCCGATCTTCAGCAGCGCTCTCATGGAAGCAGTATTATCTTCCATCATTTCCTGGTATTCCAGCTCCCTGCGCTCATAGTGCTCCCGATCGCTGTCCGGTGTAATCTCTTCCACTAACAGTTCTGCTTCTTCCGGAATGTTGGCATCGTCATTGTATTTTGCAATAACTGTATAATGCCCGCCTTCAAAAGTTCTGCTGTTGCTGTAAGCCTCCTTGATCTCGTAACCGCAGATCAGGTTTCCTTCTTCGTCATAGCAAGTTTCTGTATGCACATGATCTTTTGCACCTTCATAGCCGCAGATCAACTCGCCATACATATCATAGCAGCCTGCATCATGCTCATGATCCTTTGCGCCTTCATAGCCGCAGATCAGATTTCCTTCTTCATCATAGCAGCCTGTATCATGCTCATGATCTTTCGCATCTTCATAGCCGCAGATGAGGTTCCCTTCCTCGTCATAGCAAGCCGCACCGTGCTCGTGCACTTTTGCGCCTTCATACCCGCAGATCAGATTCCCTTCCTCATTGTAGCAGCCTGCACTGTGTTCATGGTCTTTGACCCCTTCATAGCCGCAGGTCAGATTTCCTTCTTCATCGTAGCAGTCTGCGTCGTGCTCATGATCTTTGGACCCCTTATAACCGCAGGTCAGGTTTCCTTCCTCGTCATAGCAGCCTGCATCGTGTTCATGCTCTGACTCAAAGCCGCAGACCAGATTTCCTTCACCGTCGTAGCACTCCAGCCCGTGAATATGCGTCACTTCATGCCCGCAGATGAGATTTCCTTCCTCGTCGTAGCACTCTTCACTGTGTACATGAAGTGCTGCTCCGCCGTTCAGTGCCGCCACTTCCTCCGGCGTCAGTTCTACGATCTTAAAACATTCTTCCGAATGTACATGCTCCTCTAACTGCAGCAGCCCGCAGGATACCCGGCTTCCATCAATCAGATTTCCGTCTCCGTCAAAGCAATCCTCGCTGTAGCAGCTATCGTCATGAATATGCAGCTCCTGCTCTCCGCAGATCAGACCTTCTTCAACCTCGTAGCATTCGTCTGTATGGGTATGCCCTTCCGAAACTTCCTGAGGTACTTCCGGTACAGGCTCTTCTGCTGCCGGTTCTTCCGCCGGTGCAGATTCTGCCGGATCCGGTTCCGATATGGTCTCTATTGTCTGCTGTTCGTAGCACGCATCTTCATGTGTGTGTTCTTCTATACTGCAGGTCAGCTCACTGCTCAGACAGTCTCCTGTATGTGCATGTTCTGCCTCGGAACAAGTCAGCTCTGTCTGCATACATCCGCCGTCATGGGTATGCTCTTCTTCACTGCAGACAAGTCCTCCCTCTTCATCGTAACAACTGTCGTCATGAGAATGTTCATCCATGCCGCACACCTGTTCTTCCGAATAACAGCCATCGCCATGGGTATGCTCATTCAGGCCGCAGGTTTGTGATTCGGAATAGCAGCCGTCGCCGTGGGTATGTTCTTCCTTCTCACATATCTGTACGGTCGTCGTCTCAACGGTCTTCACCGGCTCCGCAGACGGTTCCTGCTGCTCTGGTTCACTCTGTACAGGAGCTTCCGGTTCTGCCGGCTCTTCAGGAACCGGCGTTCCTTCCGACTCAGGCTCTGTGCACACAAGAATCTCATCTCTTCCATAGCAATCGTCCGTGTGCTCATGAAGCGCATGTTCCTCAAGGGTACATACCAGCTCGCCTTTTGTGTTATAACAGTCATCATTATGTACATGGACTACATAGTCCGCATATCCGCATACAAGAGACTTTGCCCCGTCCTCATTCTCCGCATAGCAGTCATCTGTATGTTCATGCACCTCATACTGGCACTCCAGCACCTTCACTTTATGTGTCATTGCCTGCCCGTACAGTTTCAGAAACGTCAGTGTACCAAGCGTGACGCCCCCAGCCAGACACAGGAACATCATCATCCAGCGCCTGTGTTTTTTCTGTTCCTGCAGGAACTTTCCAGCCCGCCCTAAAAAACCATACTCCATAATGCCTTCTCCTTCCTTCATCCTCTATATTTATCAATTCACGATCCCAAGTCCCGACAGGGGCCAGACCCGGACCAGTATCTTGCCAATCACCATATCATTGCTCACACATCCAACTGCCGTATTTCTGCTGTCAATGCTGGTAGCCCGGTGGTCCCCCATCACGAAACATCTGCCGTCCGGCACCTGGTAGGGAAGGGTTATATTGCAGTCTCCCAGAGCTTTCTCACTGACATATGGTTCATCGAGCAGCTCATCGTTTACGTATACATTTCCGTCTTTATCAATATTCACCCAGTCGCCTGCGGCTGCGATGACCCGTTTGACCAGAATGTTATTGTTATAATAAAATGCGATAATATCGCCCGTCTTATATTTCTTGCTGTTCAGCGCTACAACGATATCTTCATCCTGCAGGGACTCTGTCATAGAAGTTCCGCTGATCTGCAGGACCGGCAAAAGCAGCACGGCAATTAGAACCGAGACTGCAGCAACTACCAGCAAGGAAAAGACCGTACTCTTCAGGACCTGGCCAAAACTGTTCTTATATTGTTCTCTCTCAAGCTCTGCCTCCAGAAGACTGAGGTCGGGAAGCTCAAGTTTTTTCTCACTATCGCTCATGTAGATCCCTCTGTATCATGAATTTTCACCTATCTGAACAGGGCACGGAGCCGGAAAAGGACTTCCTCTGCGGAGCCGTTGTCCTCCAGTTCTTTCCATTTATCCTTCTGAAGCACCTTCAGCTCTTCCTGAAGCTCCTGAAGTTCATCATCTTTGTGATTCAGCCGCCCTTTCAGTTTCTCGATCAAGGCATCCTTTGCATCCAGTTTTGCCTTCAGCCGTTCCAGACTCTCCTGGGAATTGCTCCTCTCTTCTTCCATGAGCTGGTCTTTCTGATCCAGACGGCTTTTCAGCTTCTCAATCAACTCATCTTTTTCATTCAGCTTCTCTTTTAGATGTTCATACCCCTGTAAAAGCTGAGCCGCCTCTTCCTTTTCTTCGTCAAGTTCCGTCTGCAGTCTTGCGGCTTCCTTGCTCTGGGCCACCAGCATCTGTAAAAGATCCTGTCTCCGCAGCCTCCGTAAATCTTTGTCTGTCATGAAATGCCTCATAACGAAAAACCGTCAGCACCACATAATATCTGTTATGTGGTAATCCGGCTTTCGATCTTCCCTGTTAAAATTCTTACATAAAAGCCCAAACTGCTGTATTCTATGTCTCGTTCTGAACTGAGTATAGCAGATGTGCGGTCAAAAAATACGTCAAAAACCCCTCAAAAAAGAGGTTGTTTCTATTTTTTTCATGTCTCTTTGCAGGACATGCATGTCAAGCGGCCGTTCTGGTGCCGTCATTAATATATTTATTATAAATTTCGGCATTTCTATAGAAAATATAAGTTTTTATTGAAAATATGTGAGATTACAAAGCCGTCAGCACCACATAACAGATATTATGTGGTATTTTTATTTTAAACCAGCAATCCAAGTCTGTTGATCTGCTGCTCCTGTTCTTCGCAGCTCACCAGGGTATAAATCCGCGTCGTATTGATATCGGAATGTCCCAGAAGGTCCGCCAGATGACAGACATCCCTCTCTGCCCTGTAATACGTAACTGCAAACAGATGGCGGAGGTTATGAGGAAATACTTTATCTTTGTTCACTCCCGCATCATCACACAGCTTTTTCATCGAATGAAAGATATTGCTCCTGTCCAGCGGCCGGCCGTTCCTGGTAATGAAAATACTCCCGGTCCTGATATTTTCCGCTTCTATATAATCGGACAGCTCCAGGCAGAGCCTTTCCGGCAAAATCACAATACGAGTCTTTCCTTTCA
>CAJTDB010000006.1 GCA_910574965.1 Lachnospiraceae bacterium
GGAAAACTTTTGAAATCTTCCTTTATAAGGTTTATCCATATGCACCCCCTGTCTGTATTCTAACATAAAGAAAGGAACCTGTTGACAGATTCCTTCAGATTTTTCTTAAGTTTATGATGTTAGACTAAGCCGGTGGTTCTGACTTTCGGGAAGAAAGACAGTCCTAACAGATTGTCTTTTTTCATGTAAGGATGAGGTCTTTTAATGGGAAAAGCGGAGTATGGTAAAAACTTAATCTAAAAATATTGAAGCAACATGAAGTGGAGGCATCTCATTCAGGCAAATATTTTCCAGATTATTTTAGGTGAAAAAGTTGACAGTATTTTTTAAAACTCTTATAATTAAACCTTAAGTTCAATTATAAGGAGACAGACAATGGCACGGAGAAAAAAAGAGCCGAAAAGTGTACACAGGGAAAAAATTGCTTCCGCTGCGTCAGTATTGTTCATGGAGAGAGGCATAGCGGCAACCTCTATGGACGATATAGCCAAAGCAGCCGGATACAGCAAAGCGACTTTATATGTGTATTTTGAGAATAAAGAGGAAATGGTTGGTATCTTAGTGCTGGACAGCATGAAAAAACTTTATCATTACATCGCTTCTGCACTGGAGCAGCAGGAAACCACAAAAGAACAATACAATTTCATTTGTCATGGATTGGTTCAGTATCAGGAAGAATTTCCGTTCTACTTCAAAATGGTATTGGATAAAATCAATATTGATTTTGAGCGCCACGATTATCTTCCCGAAGAAAAAGAAACTTATCAAATAGGGGAAGAAATAAACAAAAAGATAAAGGAATTTTTAATATCCGGCATAGATAAAGGCGATCTGCGAAGCGATCTGAAAATCATGCCTACTATTTCTGTTTTCTGGGGTATGTTGTCCGGGCTTATTCAGCTTGCAGAAAGTAAAGAAGAATATATTAAAAAAGCAATGGGATTATCAAAAGTCCAGTTTTTAGAACATGGTTTTCATATGTTGTATTGTTCTATTGCAGACAGCGGAGAGTGATGAAGTGGGAATATCGAAAAAGAGAACAGTATTATTTGTTATCATGCTCCTTTTGCTTGTCGGTTTCGTTTTGGGAATCTTCTACCTTAAAAGTGTTGCCGACTATAGACAGGCAGTAAGGGGAACTACCTTTGAAGATATAAATATTCCTGATATTCCTGACGGAGTTTATGTTGGTGAATATGACGTGGATTTTATATATGCCAAAGTGGAAGTTACCGTGCTAAATGGAGAAATCACAAATATTAACATTTTGGAGCATAGTCAGGCGCAACAAATTCAAGCACTGTCATAAAAAAAGCGGTTGAGAACGCTCTGAAAAGCAGGAAATTGACCACTTTTTGACTTTTTGATCGTATCATATTTTGGGAGAGGAGGTTACTATGGCATACAAAATACTCATTGTTGATGATGAAAAAATGCTGACAGAGTTATTGTCAAGTCACTTACAGAAGTGTGGATATGAGGCTTTTGTAGCGGAAAATGCGGAGCAGACAATATCCATGCTGAATGTTTATCCGGATTTGATTCTGCTTGACATCAATATGCCGGAAATAGACGGACTGGAGCTATGTAAAATGATCCGCCAGAATGTCGTCTGCCCCATTTTGTTTCTGACAGCCCGGATTACGGAACAGGACAAAATAAACGGCTTGCAGGCTGGCGGTGATGATTACATAACCAAGCCGTTCAGCCTGAAAGAGTTGACTGCAAGAGTGGCGGCTCACCTGCGAAGGGATGAACGAAGCAAGTGTACGCCTAAAATCGTTTCTTCCCAGGGCTTGATCGTAAATCTTGCGGAACGTACAATTTTTTATGGGGAAAAGCCGCTGAACCTGTCAAACCGTGAGTTTGACATTGTGGAGTTTCTGATGCGTAACGCCAATCAGATATTCGACAGGGAACGGATCTATGAAGCCGTGTGGGGGCTGAATGCCGAAGGAGATAGCGGAGTCATAAAAGAGCATATCCGAAAGATCAGGAATAAACTGAAGGAAGCTACAGGCAGGGAATACATCGAAACAGTTTGGGGGATGGGTTACAGATGGAAAAAATGAGAAAACCCAGATCAATGAAAAGAGCTTTTATCTGTGCGGTAGCTGCTTCAATGTTTCTTGTTTTTGCGGCATCTGTCCTGACGATTTATGGATGCTATCGTATACAGAAAGCGATACTTCCAGATTCTCAGGAAGTCTGGCTGAATACCCGGACGGTCACAGCGGACGGGAGGGTATTAGAGGGAGGGCAGAGGGTTATCCTTGACGAACCTGCCCAGGTGGGTATGATCGTTCCTACCGGAGTGGATATAGCTCTGGAAAATACAGAATTCATAATAGAGAAAATCGAGTCCAGCTTTTCAACACTTCGCCCAAAGCAAAAGTTTGTATACAGAATGGCAGGCATTTCTATGGTGATGTTTCCTTTTATCTATTCCATTATAGGTATCATGCTGTGCGCATGGTGGTTTTACAGGAAAGAACTGTCACCGCCCATTCAGGTTCTTGCCGATGCGACAAGACATATCCGGGAGCAAGACCTTGATTTTATGGTTGATTATAGCAGGAATGATGAATTAGGAAGGCTCTGCACCGCTTTTGAAGAAATGCGGCAGGCGCTCTATGATAACAACCGTCAGCTATGGAACATGATTGAGCAGCGCAGAATCCTGCAGGCATCCGTGGCACATGACCTTAGAAATCCCATTGCGATTGTTGAGGGATATGTGGAATATATGCAGCAGTGCCTGGCAGATGGAAATCTGAATGACGAAGAATTGCGGCATACACTGTCTAACCTTGCGGTAACGGCAAAACGGCTTGAACATTATACAGATTATATCCGTGACCTGAATGCGATTGAAGAAACGGAAACAAAGTATTCCGTAGTTCAATTACCGGACTTTTTAAGAAGGGCTACGGAAAGTCTTTCGTTTTCTGCCAAACAGCATAGCCTGGAGATTGCATACCATTCCACCATATCCGAATGCCAGGTGAAATTAGACGAGCAGATCTTTTACCGTATTGTTGAGAATATCTTTTCTAATGCCATTCGATATGCCAAAAGCAAGGTGAATTTTGGGTACTCCCTTACCGATGGTATGCTTATGATAACCATATCAGACGATGGCAAAGGTTTTTCAAGGGCAATGCTCCGTAAAAAGAACACCTTTCTTTATTCTGAGGATAAAACGGGAGAACATATGGGCCTGGGATTGGCTACAAGCCGTGTCCTTAGCCAGAAACATGGCGGAAGTTTAGAACTTTCAAATATTGCTCCCAGTGGAGCTTGTGTAACAATTAAACTTGCAGTCAATAAAGTGGGTTGATACTTTGGCTTATCTTGAAAAAGCGGGCTTTCAGTATGAAGGTACTTTAAGAAGTAATGCCGTAAAGAATGGTAAAGTTATTGATATGAGTTTGCCTGGCAGAATAACTACGCCAAGAGCCAACAGACTTGTGAGAAATTACAGTTTGTTGGCTCTCTTTATGCAAAGAACGAAGCTGTTTCATTTTATCGTCTGAAAAGCGATAATACCGCAAACTTTTTTCTATTCCTTGACCATATTTTGACTTTTGGTTTTTATAATGAAAGTCGAATCAAAAACAAGGAGGATAGAACATGCGAAAGCGATTCTTATCATTAGCTGTGATTTTTGTTTTGCCCTTTGCTGTGGCGGCATGCGGAAATTATAACATTGCGGACGAGAATGCCCCGCCGCAAAATGTAGAAGAAGACCCATTCGCCGGAGTGCAGGAGGACGGAGATTTAGGGTTTCTCAGCCATGGGGAAGCCAGTCCTGCCAGAGCGGATGACCAGAGTGTTTTGCCGTATGAGTATCATGGCGGAGAATTTGTCCTGGACTATCAGTTTTCATCAGAGGGGAAATTGGACAGCATTGGCTTCCTGCTTTTTTTGGACGGAAAGCCGCAAGCCTATAAGGTGAACGGCGCGGGGGCGGAATACGAGTATCTCCACTGTTTCCGGACATCAGAAAAGCACGAAGAGAAATTTTCCTTTGTATTCACACCGGACACAGGGAGAAAGGACGATACCCTGAATATGACGGTCGTGAGCGTCACCAGGCCCGATTTCCAGCCTGATATGAAAGAAACCTCAAGCTATGGCTGGTATCATCAGAGCTTTGAAAGAGTGCTGAAACTGCATTTTAATGAGGATGCTCCGGAAAATGGCAGCATTAATGGAGAAAGTATAACTGCTTTTCGTGATGTCAGCATTTCAGAGGAAAAAATCACGTCTTCTTTTATTGAGAATGAGCTTGTGAGAGCAGGATGGAATGGCGTTACGATGGATACCCTGGATAACAGTGTCTATTGGACGCTTATCTATGACGGCGAGATGGTGTATGACAATATCAACCTTACTGGGAAAGATACGCTTACTGTGCGCTACACCCTTTGTGGAACGCCAGGCGCAAGATATGGCATATCATTTTTCTTAAATCATAAGCCTATATCTTTTGAGGGAGCGGTTTCCTGTGATGTCACATTAAGCAAAGGAAATGTGTGGATCATTGAAGCAACCATAGATACCGCTAAGCTGGATGGCTTCCATACTTTTTATGCGACAGCCGTCGCAGCGGACGAAAATTCAGTTACAAGTAAAACCGGTTCAATTTTATTATACAAGGAGGACTAAAATGAAAACAAAATGGATGTGTATGATACTTATGCTTGCTTTGGCTCTTAATCTGTCGGCCTGCGGAAGCAGACAGGAG
This sequence comes from Lachnospiraceae bacterium, assembly GCA_910574965.1. Classification (GTDB taxonomy): domain Bacteria; phylum Bacillota; class Clostridia; order Lachnospirales; family Lachnospiraceae; genus Hominiventricola. The sequence goes on from CAJTDB010000006.1 coordinate 4,751, forward strand.
AATGGGAACCGTTCTGAAAATGGAACCATAAACATGGAACCGCAATCTGAAGAAGATGATTCGTCGGAAAATGCAGGAAATGAAAGCAGCGAAATGAACGTGATGGATCTGCAGGATAACGGCACGGATAAAAATATGATGGCGGTCAGTAGCTTCAAGGATTCCGCTTTTTCAGGAAAGGTCAGCGGCTGCTATTATGCCGATGGAAACCGGATTATCGTTGCGGCGGATCAGCTTTATCTTTACGATATAGGGAAAGGCGAAACAATCGCGAGTGCGGATATTTCTATGGAAAACTTATATGTACAGACCTTTACAGACGGCTACTTTGCTGTGGGCCAGGGAAAGGCTGGCGGCGGAGGCAGCAACGGTTCATTTGCTACATCAGAAAGCGATGGTATCAATGGATACATACTGAATAAGGACTTTGCTATTCAGGATACCATTTCCTTTAGCGGATTATTAAGTGACGATTTTATTTTGCAGATCACAGGGATCGCTATTTCACAGGACGGAAAACAAGTTGCTTTCGGCGGACTTCAGGGGCTTTACCTTTATGATGTTTCTTCCCGGAAAGTTCGTACCATTCTGAACTATTCCGAAGAAGGCACGACAGGTAATATGCAGATTGCAACCATGGACAGCCTTACCTTTACGGGGAACAACACTTTAGTCTATGTAGGTATGGCTACAGATACCTCCGTTGGCGGGGATGGGGTCAGTGTTTATGGTACAGTATCCACTGACAGCGCAAATTTCACGATTACCAAAAAAGGGGATTACAAGATAGATACGGAAGAAGTGCAAAAGGGCGGAAATCTGCTTATTATGCCCCAGAGCTTTGACGAAAATAATGGGACCCTGCTGATGCTTGATACCATATCCAATATAGAAAATGCGATGTCGTTCTCAAGCCGCAGTGAGGGAAAAGACGGTGTATACTGCTCTGGGCAGGGAAAATATGTGGCTACTGCTATTTTGGAGGAAAGCAGTGTTACGATCAACATTTATGATACGGCATCGGGAAAAAGTATCCATACGGAAACCGTTCAGGACAGCAACAGTACCTATTTTCTGCGTGTTCCGCAGATTTTGATTTTGGATGAATCCGGCACCTGTATCGTTGTGCTTGGACGGGGGATTGACGAGGTAAACACATTGATCACAACCTTTGGCTTTGCGGAGTAATTCTTGATGAAAATATCATTACGAAATGTTTCAAAGCAGTATAAGGGCAAGTATGCCCTGAAGGATTTTTCTACGGAACTTACGGAGGGTGTTTATGGGCTTTTGGGCGCTAACGGTGCGGGAAAGACGACACTGATCAATATATTTGTGGGTATTTTGGGAAGCGATGGCGGAACGGTTTTGATTGACGGACAGGATGCAGGAACATTGGGTAAGGACTTCCTGTCAAAAATCGGATATATGCCCCAATATCCTATCTTCTACCGGGATTTTACAGTGATGGATTTTCTGTTGTATATGTGTGCGCTGAAAGGAATCCCTGACGAACAGGGAAAAAAACGTGCTTTGGAGCTTCTGGGCATTGTCAATCTTTTAGATGCGAAAGAGAAAAAGATTGGCGCTCTTTCCGGCGGTATGCGGCAGAGGGTCGGTATTGTCCAGGCAATGCTGGGCGATCCTGAAATTCTTATTTTGGACGAGCCGACAGCAGGGCTTGATCCCAGTGAACGTATCCGTTTCCGCAACCTGATCTCAAAATTCGCACGGGGTCGGACAATTTTGCTGGCCACCCATATCGTTTCCGATGTGGAGTGTATCGCAAAGGAGATTATGATCTTAAAGGAAGGCTCCTTAATAACCCAGGGGTCTACCGACACATTAGAACAGAATATTTATGGGAAAGTGTGGGAGGTGACAGTAAACGGGGAAGATGCTGCCAGACTTGGCAGCCAATATTATGTCAGCAATATGAAACAGCAGGGGGAACGCTTTTTAGTGAGAATCGTAAGCGATATGCTGCCTGCTTCAGACGCAGTAAAGGTCTCCCCTAACCTGGAAGATGTATTTCTGTATTACTTCCGTGGGCAATGAGTTAAGGGAGAGATAACATGACACGCTTAATTAAATATGAATTTTACAAACTATTCTGCAAGCCGTCAATCCTTGTTGTACTCATATTGTTCAGTGCAATGAACCTGTTCAAAATAAACAGCGAATTCCACTCGTATTCCTACCTGGCGGACGGAAATGACAGCCGCAGTTGGAACCGCGTGTATTGGCAGCTTTATGAGGATTACAGAGGGGAGATCACTGCTGAAAAAATCAATCATCTTCTTTCCATATATCAGCCGTTAGCAGACGCTACGGCTGATATGACAGCAAGCACAGCCAAAGACAATCCGGATATGATGACGGGGAATATATACAGTGACCGGAATATCCTGGAAAAATACTATGTGGAGCCTATGGAATATTTCTATCATTATCAGACTTATGCGCTTCAAGTGGCAGAGAGGGCAAAGGAAAATGCCGCTGTTTACAAAGAACGGGGGCAGACTTATGAAGCACGTAAAAACAGTGTGATCTATCACCTTTATTCCGGGCGGAGCATAAAAGTCTTTGCCTATGAGGAAATGTATAACTATTATCTGAACTATGATTTTTCTGGCATATTGGTTTTATTTCTTTGTCTGTACGGGGTTGTCAGTACCTTTGTCTGCGAAAAGGAAACACAGATGGATATGCTGCTGCTGACAAATCCGGGCGGCGGTAAAAAGACCACATTTGCTAAAATTGCTGCGGCTTCTTTGTTTGTAATCAGTGTGGCCATATGGTTTTCTGCTGTGGATTATATTGGTTTTGCGTATTTCTTCGGAACGACACAAGGAGGGGATCTTCCGCTGTATGCTGTCAGCAATTTCAGCACGGCTGCGGTAAACTGTAATTTATGGCAATATGCGATTCTGTCCGCAGTGATAAGGGCAGTCGGCGTATGGACGATGAGCATGGTGTTTCTATTGATTTCCATGTTTGGGCGTAATGCCCTTATTCCGTTTGTCGCTGATTTCGGAGCAGCTCTGTGTTTTATTATTACAGGTGCGTCACAAAGTTGTTTCAGTAATACCTGGCTCAAAATCATAAACCCGTATTCGCTGCTTGCTAACCGCATATTATTTGGCAAGACCGAGTTTATTGGTTTTGCAGGATATCCGGTACAGAGTTTCCAGGCAGCAATTATTTTTGCCATAACCGTAGGGGTGGTTTCCATAACGGCAATGATGATGCTTTCTAAAAGGAACTCTTATTGCCGGAATTAGTAATATCCCGCACTGTGCACAAATCGATTTTCAGACACACGTACTTTGTGGCTGGAAATTGATTTAGGAAAAGATGTACAGGAAGGGATATTACGGGACTTTCATTGGAGGATAAAATGTCTGGATTTATATACGAAGTAAAAAAGATTATGCTCTGGCAAAGGGCGCTGTTCTATATTGCCCTTGTCCTGCTCTTTGGCACGGTCTGGCTTGCCTTGTCCGACAACCCTTATGACAGTGCGATGGAGCGGTATAAAAATGAATATGAATGGTATCTGGAAAAGGTAAACGGATACTGCACCGAGGAATCATCCCTTTATCTGGAGCAGGAGGCGGAGAGGATTGCAAAAGCGAAGGAGAGGCAGAACAGCCTTTTGGAGAACTACTATGACGGGAAGATCAGTGAAAGTGAATATAAAAAAGAGAGCCGGGAAATTGAGAAGGTTCTGGAGCATCAAAATGGATTTGAGGTTATCTATCAGCAGTATCTCTATATCTGCGAAAATGCAGGGAACCGCTGTTTTCTCCAGACAAACGGATGGATGGGGCTTCTTGGCAAGGGTACGCTTAATTTCATTCTCTTCCTTGGCATTTTGCTGATTGTTACGCCTGTTTTCTGTTCTGAGTACAACTGCCAGATGGACACCCTGATCCTGACTGCAAGGGAGGGGCGAAAAAGCGCTCTGTATAAGCTGCTCATTATTACCACGGTTGTCCTCTTCCTGTCGCTTTGCATTTCGCTTATTGAATACGGATTTTACAGGTTCAAATACGGACTGCCGGATGGGGATTATCCGATTCAGAGTATCCGTTACTTTGCAGACAGCAGTAAGGATATGTCGCTGTTGGAGGGATATGTATTGATAGGGCTGCTCCGGATGTTTGGCGGTGTGTTTCTTACGATACTCCTGATGTTCATTTCCGTTTTAGCAAAAAAGTATGCAGTTACCCTGCTGACTGGTGCGGTGTCCGTGATTATTCCCTATATAGGCTTATCGAAAACCAGCATTTATCGTCTGCCTCTGCCATTGCCGTTTCTGCTTGGAACAGACTTTTTTGCAGGGGAGATTGTTATGAGCGATGCCCTGACGGGTGATGAGAAAATTATTTTTGCGGAGGTTGGCACGGTTACGCTATTGACATTGCTCTTTGTATCCGTGCTTTTGTGTACTTTGGCCGTTGTCTGGATTTTACGGCGCAATTCTAACAGATGGCTGATGAAATCAGGGCAAAAGAAGCGTGGGGCGGCTTTCATTGTCATGTTTGGCCTGGCGTTGGCAGTGACGGGATGTTCAGGCCGTAGAAAAACGGGAAGCGTTGTCTATAATTCATCGGCAGTCTATGAATGTATGGGTTATGAAATCATACGGGATGCAGAAAATTTTGATTATTCTCTCAAAAATACTTCCACGAAAGAAACATATCCTTTCGCACGTTCCCCTATGTTTGGGGTATTTTCTGATGAAGAAAAAATATGTGCGTTTTATGTGTGTTCACCATATCTGTATTACACCACATCGGTAATGGAAAGCTATGTCAACCGGGTAGGAAACTATAACAGCAATATAACGAAAGTGTCGGTGATCGAGTTGAATCTGAATACCTTTGAGGAAAAAACAATCTTTGAGCAGATGACAAATTCCGGGCGTTCTCTTTTGGGCATTGACTATGAAACGGGGGATAAATGGAAGTTCCTGGATTTTCACCACGCTTTTTTCCTGAATGACGATAACCTGTTTTTCATTGGTAATGATGGCATAACAAAAGTAAACCGGTATACCAGAAAAACCGTAAAGCTCGACATTCCTGCAAACGGAAATATTTCATTCGATGGGAAAAGCATCTTTTACAAAAATGAACAGGGGGTTTTAACAAGATATGACGTTTCCAGTAATGAAACTTACACTTATGAAAATATAGTTGCATATGATTTCTGCATGGATGAGCAGTCAATCTATTATATTTCCAGGACGGACGGCGGATGTCTGTATTCCTGCGGCAAGGACGGGAATAACAAGGAATTGATCAGTCATATACCTGCAATGTCTGTTACCTGTGATACAGGCAATATTTATGTATTATCAGAAGAAAGTGGTGAGGAAATCGCTTTACCAAAAAGCCATTGATTTATTCCAGATTGAGGAACAAATGCGGCAATGAACAGGAAACGATACGGAAAGAGGAAAAAACTCAGGAAGAGAAAGATTAAGCGGCTTACGACTGCGTATCTTCGGAGGGCAATCGTCATACTGATACAAATTATAATGATGATACTTATGGTTTGCGGATGTCTTTACTTATACGAGAGATTTACAAAGGAAGATGAAAAGGTAAATAAATATACGGATCTATACACGGATCTATACACAGATAGAAACGCAGGTAACGGTATTGCTCCTGTTGCTTCAACAGAGAATAATGCTCCAGGGTTTTGTGTTGTCGTGGATGCAGGGCATGGAGGAAGTGACGGAGGTACTGTCAGCGGCAAGGCAGTCGAAAAGGATATTAACCTTTCGGTTGCATTGAAGCTGAAAGCTATTCTGGAGAATGACAATATAGAAGTTATTCTGACCAGAAGCTCCGATGAAAATATAAGCCTTGCAGATCGTACTTCTGTTGCAAATGACTCCAATGCAGATTTTTTTATCAGCCTTCATTGCAATTACTATGAGAAAGATGCCCAGATAGCAGGCTTGGAATGTTATTACAACAATTCAAATGCGACAGAAAGCAAAGGATATGCAGAAAGTATTATCAACGCAGTTTCGCTAAGTGAGGATATCGTAACGAGGTATGCAAAAACAGAGGACTATTATGTTTTGCGAAACACGCAAATGCCCGCTGTTTTGGTAGAAATGGGATTTCTCTCAAATTATTCTGAAAGCCAAAAGCTGTTGGATGACGATTATCAGGAAAGATTGGCACAGAAAATTGCAGAAGGAATTTCCAATGAAATAAAGAGAGGAGAGAATCTGTGAAGAACAATAAAAAAGGCAATAGAGCCAAAATTGAGATAGAGCTGTTGCTCCAAAAAGCGCTTAGAGTACAACAGGAACCAAATCAGCAATTAAATGATTCAATTATCCGCCAATACGAAAAAGATATCACCTTTCTAAATTCAGATAAAATTACAAAATTGTAAGTTTCAATTCACTTGGGAGTAAGAAATAGATGTTATTCTTCTTGATAGAGCGAAAGGAGGATAACATCTATGACTTTTTTACAATTCAAAAAGATAGCAAGGTGGTCTGGTTTACGGGCTGCTTTGCTTGGGGCTATGGGGTTTGTAACTTTTGTTATCCAGCTTTACGGCTGTGCGGCTGTATTGTTCTTTCTGGTATTGACTGCAAGTGTATTGTCTGTTCCGAAAATACGTTTACTGCTTTAATGGGAATTACGGATTATAAAATTATTGAAGTTCAGGCAAGTACAGACATATTTTTAAATGTGTATTATGTGTAGAGCGTTCAGAAAAAGAGGAAAAGAGAACACTATACAAAAAGAGAGTCTGATATGACAAAGAAAAGTATCTGAAAACCCGTCAAATAGTTAACGAATGAGCTGAGAAATAACAAATTTGAATAACAAGAAATAGATAACAGGTATTTGATAATTTCTACTGAAGCGTTTAAAATCGATTTACATAAAAAGCACAGCAGTAAAACGCTTCTTATGTATTATTCTGGCGGTATGGAACATACAACGTAGTTTCCGGACGATGAAGTGATTACGAAAATTACAGAAATCCTGGCAGATCAGGAACATAGGTGATTTTCGCTGGAACTTGTTAAAGGGCGTGGTGTTATAGCAGGCTCCAGTAATTTGGATTATATTTAGGAAAACAGGGAGTTATATGGTTTTGAACTGAAGGAGGACGAGATGGTGTAAAGCAACACATTGGATCAAAAAATATATGAAAAGGATTAAAGGAGGCGTTTTTATGAGAAAAAAATGGATGGCAGTGGTACTCATTTCTGTTTTGGTTCTTACAATGGCAGCATGCGGGAGTAATGGAAACAACACAAATGACAAAACTGGCAGTCAGGGAACAGAGCAGGCTGAAAACGGAATAGTCAGCCAGAAAGATGACAGTGAAACAGAGGAGAAAGTTTCTGTGGAAACACTGCCGGAAAAAAGTGAAGATTCTGCTGAAATACAGTCGGAAGAAAACAATGATTCCCATATTTTGATCGCATATTTTTCCCGTGTTGGAAATACTGATTTCCCGGAAGGAATCGATGCCCTATCGTCAGCAAGTCTTATATTAAAAGATGGGGAAATTTATGGAAATACGCAGTATATTGCGACATTGATCGAACAGTATACGGACGGTGATTTATTCCCGATTGAAACAGAAGAAAAGTATCCGGCTGATTATGATGAAACGGATGAGCAGGGTGGACGGGAGAACAGGGAAAGAACCCGGCCGGAACTTGCCACTCATGTGCAGAACATAGATGGCTATCATACAATATTTTTAGGTTTCCCTAACTGGTATTATGACATGCCCATGGCGGTTTACGCATTTTTGGAGGAATATGATCTTTCAGGGAAAAAGATTATCCCGTTTGTGACCAGTGGGGGCAGTGGTTTTTCTGATTCTATATCAGAGATCCAGAAACTTCAGCCGGAGGCAGAAGTAGAAACCGATGGTTTTAAGGCGACACATTCCAAGATCGATGATGTGACACCTGAAGATGTTGGGGAGTGGATTGCCGGTTTAAATTTATAAGACAGGTTTAGGAGGATTACAGTATGAAGATTCTTGTATTAAACGGGAGTCCGCGTCCGAAGGGTAACACAAGGAAGATGATTGATGCATTTTGTGAGGGCGCTGCATCGGTAGGACATCAGATTGATGTGGTGGATGTATGCCGGAAACAGATCAGTGGGTGTATGGCCTGCGAATATTGCCATACGAAAGGAAGAGGGGCCTGTGTCCAAAAAGATGATATGCAGGAAATATATGATCTGCTGAAAGATACAGAGATGCTGGTACTGGCTTCTCCGATTTATTACCATGGCATATCCGGACAACTGAAGTGTGTGGTTGACCGGCTCTACGCTGCTGCATATCCGGCAAAGCCCCAACGCCTGAAAAAAGTGGCAATGTTTCTAAGTTCCGGGGATGCGGATATGTACCGTGGTGCAATGTTCTCCTATGAAGGTGATTTCCTTGATTATCTTGGACTGGAGGATATGGGGGTGTTTAAAGCACATGGAGCAGAAAACGGTTCCGCTGCAAAACAGAAAGAATTAAGAGATTTTGGAACATCGTTAAAGTAGGTCTGTGTCCTCCCATAAGAACAGGATGGCAAAAATGTATGAAAGGAGTTTTTATGAAAAAATTAGGTTTTGGATGTATGCGTCTTCCTGTGTTTGGGGAGTCAAAAGATTTTATGCGTGCAGAAGATATTGATCTGGCACAGTTTTGTCAGATGGTAGATACGTTTATGGAGAGAGGATTTACCTATTTTGACTATTATCTTCTGCATAATATTTGGGAAACACTACCGCCCGTTAAAACGCCGGCAGCACGGCGGGGATATCTGTGACGGCTGTGGCAAATGCAGCGAAGTCTGCCCGATGCAGCTAGACGTGGTGCGTGAACTAAAGCATGCATCGGAATTTCAGGATGAACATAGTTTCTGGTAAGAGGATGCCAGATACATAGAGGTAAAGCATGGACAAAATGTTCCATCAGGCAGGCCGAACATTTTTATATTTCAGTCTGTTTGATTCAATAAATATAATTTTATGCTGGTGATATAATCTTTGTTATTTCTTCCAGCAGGAGTTTGGAGACAGTTGTAAATACCTGATATTTTTTCCATATCACATACATTTTCGTGTGGAGTATTGGTGTGATCGGGCGGAAGCAGATGTCGCTGTCTGGGGTTGTTTCAATCAGACGGTCAAAGGTAAGACAGATGCCAAGCCCTTCTTTAACAAATACGGCGCCATTGTTGGAAAGGTTGAAGGTTGCCATAATATTCAGATGGTCAGCCTTTTCTCCGCACCATCTTGGCAGATCTGACTTTGCGGACTGCTCTGAGCAGAAAATGGGATACGGCAGGAGATCATCGATAGTGACGCTGTCTTTTTCTGCCAAAGGGCAGTCCTTTCGCATAATCGCGCCCCAGGTATCCGCTTCGGGCACTTCCAGATAATTATATCTGGAGAGGTCAGGGGGCTCAACGATAAAAGCTATGTCAAAAAGTCCCCGGTTCAGTTTTTCTGTGACCTGCTCCGTATCTCCGCTGGTAATGTGATAATGGATGCCGGGATAGCGCCTGTTCAATCTGCCGACAGCCTGAGCCAGATATTTGATGAGATGAGATTCCGCGCAGCCAATAAAGACATCACCTCCAGTGATGTCGTCCATGGTCTGAAATTCATTTGTAATCTTATCTGCCAGGGACAGCAGATCTTCCGCCCTTTTGCGCAGGAGCATTCCTTCTTCGGTGAGATGGATACTGTAATTGCTGCGGACAAACAGTTTTTTCCCAAGTTCTGTTTCCAGTTCTTTCATCTGTTTTGACAGGGACGGTTGGGATATGTGGAGACGTTGTGCCGCCCTTGTCATGTTTTCCTCCCTCGCTATTTCCAAAAAATATCGTAAGACTCTGATTTCCATATAATTTCACATTTCCTTTCGGTTCATCAGGGTATTTTAATTATAGTCATTACCAAAATGGAAGTCAATGAAAGCCTGCTAATAAAAAGTTAAGTGTTTTTTGAAGAAAGAAAGCAACAACAGTAAAAAGGGGCACGGAACTTGAAATTATAATTGAGTGACAGAGAACGAATAGAAGGGCAGGTTCCCACAGTCATGGGGCCAGCCCTTTATATTTTAATAATTCAAAAGCGATCATCAGCTTTAGGCGGTATTCATAGTTATTCAGATTCATCCCGTATTTTTCTTTGAACTGTGCGGTACGGTTGATGACCGTATTTCTGTGCATAAAAAGTTCATTTGCAGTTTCTGTCGTATTCATATTGTTTCTGAGAAGACATTCCAGGACTTTACAGGAATCCCCATGTCTTTCCCTGTCATGCTGTATTAGGTGCAACAGCTCTGAGGGTATAAATGTGTCCACGGATGTGTCATGGAGACATTTGTCATAAAGGACGGGCAATATACAGGTTTCATAATAATAGAGATATTGTCCGGGATGCTGAGCAGAACCATGACGGATTGCCATGAAAGCAGCCTCTTGGAAATAGGGAATCTTTTCAAAACCCTGGAAATCATTACTGACTCCTGCCATGAAGTTATAATCGGCCAGCTTGTCCCGCAACTTTTTCAATGACGTCCAGTACAGAGCGGTGTCTATATGGGTTCGATTCCAGAATAAAAGGATCTGATTCTGAAAAATGATATAGATTGAATTAGGAATAATCTCAACAAAAGACTCTCCGTTTACAAACAGTGCATTTTCCGGAATACTTTCGTTGATAGGGCAACATACGATGCAGGAATAATTTTCGGTCAGTTTCCACCCTTTTTTGTGAAGTTCATCCTGTAGCCTGTGGAGATCGATATTTTCCCGTTTCAGCATGGCCTGTATGAGCTTTTGGAATTCAGTAGAAAGTGAGAGATTCACCAGATGATTCTTCATCATAGAAGCTCCGATCGCATTTCCCAGGAGATATAAAAGTGCTGTATCCCGTTCGCATAACAGATGATTGATCTCGTCTACCTGTAAAGTGGCGATGTGTCTGTGATTAACCCAGATATTATGACAAAGAGAACGTTGTTTGTCTGCATTGTAAAAATGATAGGGAAGGGTTTCCGACATGGCTTTTTTCAGAGAGTCGTCAATCTCGATGGACAGCATAGTCTCCTCGGTGACAAAAGTGTTTTCTACATAAGCAGAGTAGTTCTCTGGCAGTTTCCCATATTTTTCGTCATAGAAATAGAATAAAGTCAGAAAATTATAATGAAACAATCCGAGCGGGTTACGGAACAGAGGCAGTGATTCTGTGCCAAACTGTTCCAACGGGCTGCCGTCCAGTGAGATGCATTCTAGTCTGTGAAGCCATTTCTGATAGGTATAAAACAGTTCGGAGAGGTATGCCAAAAGTTCTTCCCGGTTTGTATCTTCCGGAAGCCACAGCAACGCACACATGGATTTCTGATCTGAGACGTCCGGTTCCCCGATGCACAGAAAAGAAATGTCCGGATCGTATAAAAAATCGTTCGGCAGATCGCATCCATTTACAACATATAAGTAGTTTTTTTCTATGTTCATACCCGGTTTATAAAAACGAAAATGTTCCAACGGAAATTTCAGAACATCTCCTGGATCATATTTTCTGACGTTCCATTTTTCTAGATCATGATACAGTATCCATAGATTAATCCCCATACGTTCCTCCTGTGCAGTATGCACATTTGAAAAAAGTGTTTATAAGCACTTTGATAATTGCAAAGTAATTGTGAAAAATATATAATTTAACCACATTATAAAAGAACAGTACGCGAAAGACAATTGGCACTTTGTACAAAATTCAATTTAGAAATGTGCAGACTGCATATATGTCTGTGCCGGCAAGCGCATCTGTTAAAAAAATGCAGGAGGGAAGGACAATGGATGTTTCTAAAGAATCAACAATAAGAGAGTATACAGTCGGACAGGAAGAACTGCAGGAACAGGTACTGCAGATGCAGAGTACAATTCCGTTAGATGGAACGGATTTTATGGCCCTTATAGGTCCGGACGGCGCAGTCATTCCGTATGAATTTGAAGGCTGGAAAAGTGAGATGGCGTCCTGGGTGGACAGTGCTTATCTGGGAGCGGCGATCAGCGACCAGTGGTTCCCGTATACAATAAAGGGCCCTCATGCAACAGAATTTCTGAGCTGTGTTTTTGTAAACCGCTTTGACAACGCCCCCGTTGGAAAGTCAAAGCATGGCCTGATCCTAAATGAAAGAGGACATATCATCTCAGATGGGATTATCCTTCGTGTTGCAGAGGATGAATATCTCACTACCTGCGTGAATCTAGTGCTCGAATGTATGCTGGATCAGTTTAAGGAGCAGGGGAAATTTACAGATGTAGAAGGGATCGACCTGAACGGAAAGCTCTGTCTGTATCAGGTGGGCGGTCCGAAATCCCTTGAGATACTGGAAAGAGCGTGTGGGGAAAATCTTCATGATATTGAATATCTGCATTTCAGGAATGTATCGATTGCAGGACATACAGTGCGGGTGTTCCGTATGGGTATGGCAGGAACGCTATCCTATGAGATTCACGTGGATACGGACATATGCAGAGAAGTATATACTGCCATCTGGGAAGCAGGACAGAAATATGATATGAAAAAGCTGGGGTATCATGCATATATGATGAACCATACAGAGAATGGGTTCCAGCAGTATATGCTCCATTTTGACAACGCATATGCAGAGTGCAGCGAGGATCTGCGCCGCAGGATGCTGGAAAAACAGCCATATTTTGAGTTCCTGATGAATGGGCCTGTGAACAAGGGCAGCGACACGAATCCTAACGTGTTTTTTGTCAGTCCGTACGATATCGGCTGGGGATATCTCGTTAATTATGACCATGATTTTATAGGAAAAGAAGCTGCATGGAAGGCGAAAAACAGCAGACGTCGCACCATGGTTACGTTGGAATGGAATGCACAGGACATTGGAGAGGTTTTTGCATCTCAGTATGCAGGAGGAACTCCTTATATGCCAATGGATAATGCCAATGATTATTTGATGCATAACTGTTTTGCCGGTTTTTATCATATGCATGCGGATAAAGTCCTGGCAGACGGAAAACAGGTAGGCATCAGTACCGGACGGGGAGAGATTGTCCATTATCATACAATGATTTCGCATGCTTCCATTGATCCGGAATATGCAGCGCTGGGCACAGAGGTAACGGTGCTTTGGGGATCCGAGGAATATCCGCAGAAGGAGATTCGCGCGAAAGTCGTGGAGTTCCCATACCTGAAAGAAACTTTGAACGGAGATTTTGATGTATCAAAGGTTCCGTATGGTTTTAAATAAAGAGGGAGAGAAGTTATGGCAATAGAACTTTCAAAAGGACGGAAAATCCTTCTTTATATCTCCGTATTTTTGACAGCGATCGCTGTTATGGGGGAGATGGGAATCTCGCCTATTATCTATAATCTGTACGGCGCATTTGAGAATCAGATGGCGGTAAACTATATTGTGTCAGGCGCGGCCCTGTTTGTTGTGTTTGGGTCACTGGCCGCAACATTTGTGATGAACCGGATCAGTAAAAAGACACTGCTTTTAATTGCTACAGTCATCTTTTGCGGCAGTAGTATCTTCTGTGTATCTGTAGACCATGTTTATTATATCTGCGTGATGCGGTCGCTCATGGGATTTGGAGAAGGTGCTGTCAATGCGGTTGTAATGGCATATGTAGCACAGTTGTTTCTGGACGAAGGAAAACGGGCTTCTTTTATGGGTTATTACAATGCTTCCATGACCTTGTTCGCGATTGCCATGTCTTATGCCAGCGGAATGCTGGGCAGTGTAGACTGGCGTAATGCCTTCACCTTATACTGGCCGTCGGCGCTGATGATTATCGGAGTCCTTTTATTCGTTCCGAATTTGCAGGAACTGGACGATGTTTCGCAAAAATCAGCAGAGGCCGCTGGAAAGAAAGAGGCTCTGGGAAAACTGTACTGGATGTTCATCATTGCTTATATTGTATTCACCTGGATGTATGCGATGGTCAACTATTTTATCTCTGCTTACGTGGCGGAAAATAAGCTTGGAGGAACTTCCTTTGCAGGAATACTTGTTTCCTGTACGCAGGTTGGCGGAGTGATCTGTTCCTTACTCTTTGGCGTCCTCTATACTAGGCTGAAGAAAAATCTTACATCCTTGTGTATCCTCATGCTGATGCTTGCCTTGGCAATGTATTACTTTATACCGGGGGGTGCGGTTGCCGTAATCGCTAGCGCACTAATAGGCGGCGGCTATGGGATGTATTTTTCATACAGCTATACATACGTGGCGGAAGTTGTTCCGCCCAGCCGGATTGATGACGCGATCGGATACACAACAGCATTTTACGGAGTTGCATTTTTTGTGTTCCCGTATCTGGTGAGTTTCATGCAGTCTGTTGTCTCACCAAAAGGGCTGTATACGCCGTTGTTTCCGGTATGGGCTTTGATCGGGTTAATTCCGCTGGCGATTGAACTTGCAACAAATAGCGCTTATAAAAAGATGATGGTATCAAGATCGTAAAATGTTTTTGATCTTACAGAGGCAGCAGACAGGGATTGCTGCTGCCTTGGGAATAAATAAAAGGAGGAATTCCCATGTTTAAAAATTATCAGAATCTGTATCCACCGATTGACCTGGCCACTTTCGACCAGACCGCTCCCACGCCTATGCAGGGCTTTGACTTCATTCCCGGCATGAATGATGGTATCTTTATCGGTTACTACCATGACCAGCATAAGTTGCCTCTTTATTATACGGACTGGCGTAATGAAGCCTGCTCCTGGCATCTTACCTGTTCTGTCTACTGGGGCATCTCGCCGTCGCCGGTTACGTTTTTAAAAGGACCAGATGCTACCAGATTCCTGCGGGATGTATTTGTGAATAACGTCGACAAATGGGAAGTGGGCCAGCAGAAACATGGCATCACACTTACCGAGGATGGAAACGTGGCTACCCATGGTATTTCTCTCAAGACCGGAGAAGACGAATATGAACTGTGGTGGCATGCGCCTTATATCGATTATCTGTTCAGTCTCAAGGATTATGATGCTGTCTGTGAGAGCGGTGTAAAGTTCACAATTCAGATGAGCGGACCAAATTCGGAGAAAATCATTGAAGAGGCTGCTGGTGAAACGATTGCTGATATTGCCTATGTACATTTCCGTGAGTCTCATATTGCAGGCCATACAGTACGAATCCTTCGTTTTGGTATGACAGGTAATCTGGGATTCGAGATTCAGGGCGAAGTAGATGACATGTTGGATATTTACAAAAAGATCATTGAGGTGGGTAACAAATGCGGCATCTGTGAGATTGGTTTCCACTGCTACTGTATGAACCATAATGAAGGAGGCTATCCCAATGCTTCAGAACATTTTATGAGTGCTTCCATTACAGATGAGGGATTTCTCGCATGGCAGCGCAAAATCTTTGAAAATGATTATAACTCCGCTTTTGAGGGCGGTGGTTTTGAAGGCCAGCTTGAGTCGTTTGACTTCTGCGGAACTGCAGACGACTTGTCCATCGAGAGTTATTACTATAATCCCATTGAGCTGGGACTTGGCTACTGTATCAATTGGAAACATGACTTCCGCGGTAAACAGGCGCTTTTGGACTACAAGGCATCGGGGCACACGCGCAGTATTGTGACCCTGGAGTGGAATGTGGAAGATATCATAGATGTGTACCGTTCCCAGTGGAATCTCGATGAGGAACCTTATTTTCCGATTGACGATATGTCTTATACTCCTCCTAAATATACGGAAAAGCTGGTGGCTCCTCTTATGAAATGCCCCAAATATAAGGTCTTCAAAGGTGATAAAGAGGTAGGGGTTGCCTTCATGCATACGCACAGCCCCTATTATCGCCGTATCATTCAGCTTGCCGTTATTGATGATGACCAGCGTGAGATTGGAAACGAGCTGGAAGTTCTGTTTGGCGAGAAAGGAGCCAGATGCAAACGCATCCGTGCTAAGGTGGAGAAATTCCCCTACAACAAGCACCATGAGCGTACAGGATATTCACTTTAATACATCAATACTGTTATAATATATGCGAAAGCCCGGATTGAAACTGATCCGGGTTTTTGTAGTGTGATAGAGTCGGACAATACCCTGCTAAAAGTAGTATTTTTTCGACGGAGTAATCACACAAAAAGTTTATATGTTTAAGAAGCCAGTATATCCTCACAGACATCTGACTGTTCCCGTATTTCCTGAATTAATCGTGTTATGCATAATTCCGGATTTTGCCCCATAAGTCGAAAAATATGTTTTCGAAGATTATGCATTATGGCGCCTTCTGACACTTTTCCTTTTGACGGCGTACGCTGATAACGGATCTGTTCCGAACAGAGTTTTCCTTCCATTCGGAGGGACAGGCACTGAATGGTTTTCATTACAACGCAGGACAGAACCATGTGCATCTCAACTGCCCGTACCGCCTGCAGGATTTTTCTGCATGCATGGCCGCTTTCCACTGCTCCAGCGGCGACGGTTCTGTTTTCTTCCGGCAATAATTCAGCCTGGGCATGTGTTTTGACCAGAAGTGGTAACAAGTTCCTGATACAGTTTCTGCCCCCACAGGAGATCGATACTGTAATAACGTAGTTTCTCTTTCTTTCCATAGAGAACCATTTTCGCTTCCCTGAACTGTTCTTTACGGGATTCAAACAGGTCTTTCAGGTGGATGGCTTTTCCCTTGTCCTCCTTTATATTAAGTTTAATTTTTTCATAGCGTTATAGATTCCGGTGACTGCACATGAACCACACCAGTATTTACATAAGAGATCATCGGCAGGTCATTCATACTGCCGCCCAAGGCGATGGTATCCGCCAGATCCGCCTGCATGGGTGATCATGCCGTCTACTTCCAGGTCGTCCAGTCCCAGAAATGCGCTTAAATAGGCCCGTCCAGTACATAGGAATACTCTATGTCCCTGTGCGCTTGCTTCCAAAAGTGCATGTTTGTTCCGCATAGTAATGCGTTGGCTGTTTCCCACCAGCGTTCCGTCCACGTCATAAAACAGATATTTTCCCATTTATTTACCTCCTGGTATTTGGTTGTAATATAACACGTTTCTCCAATGTAAAAAACAGAAAAACCAATAATGGAAAATCATTTTCATCTTTTTTCTTTCTATTTAAAAATCGAATGAACTTGACTTTCAATATGGAACAAAGAAAATAGAGATATTTAAAATAAGAATAACTTGATATGAATTATAAATATTAGACACAATGACCCAAGGCAGATATAATAAGGCGCAGGAGGTAAGGATATGGAAGAAATTTCCTGCTTTACCGAATCAAAAAAGAAAATTCAGGAGAAATAGGATTATGGAAGAAAAATTGAATCTGGTACAGGAATGGGATAAGGTTTTTCCTAAAAGTGAGAAAGTGAACCACAGCAAAGTAACATTCCATAACCGTTATGGAATTACGCTGGCAGCAGATATGTATGAGCCAAAGGGAGCAAATGGAAAACTTCCGGCGATCGCGGTGTGCGGTCCCTTTGGTGCGGTAAAGGAACAGGCAGCCGGGTTATACGCCCAGACAATGGCAGAGAGAGGTTTCCTGACGATCGCGTTTGACCCGTCTTTTACAGGGGAAAGCGGCGGGCAGCCCTGTTATGTGGCATCACCGGATATCAACACGGAAGATTACCAGGCGGCTGTTGATTTTCTCTCCATACAGGATAAGGTCGATCCGGAAAGAATCGGTATCATCGGTATCTGCGGATGGGGCGGCATGGCAATCAACGCGGCGGCGATAGACACAAGGATCAAGGCAACTGCGGCCTCCACCATGTATGACATGACCCGTGTAAACGCAAACGGATATTTCGATTCCGAAAACAGCGAGGAAGCACGTCATGAGAAACGCAGAGCACTGAACGCACAAAGAATTGAGGATTATAAGAATGGAACCTATGCCCTTGCTGGAGGTGTTTCTGATCCGATGCCGGAGGATGCGCCATTCTAAAAGAGCGTCGGTATACGGATGTGATGGATATTTACTGGATTAAGAGGCTGTAAAGGCTGCGGAGATTGAACTGGCTGCCGGAGAAGTCAGCTATTTAGAATGACTGGGAGATGAAACGGGGGTTCACACACTTCGGGAATGGGAAAAGGAGATGTAAACATTTTGACAGTTATGCTTTCAGCCTGTGGGAAACAGTCAGGAGAAGCCTATCTTGCCATGGAATAGACAGTGGAGGACGGAAAAATCCGCTCCCTTGGCATTGTGGTGCAGGGCTGGTACCCCTTGGGCGGCAGGGGCTATACTGCGGAACTTTTGGGCAACGAGGTGATTTCTAAAATCGCACAGGCACATGGAAAATCCCCTGCACAGGTTATTCTTCGCTGGAATCTGCAAAAAGGTGTGGTGGTTATATCGGGTTCTAGCAGTCCTGAACATATCAACAGCTCGAAAATGTCCGGAAGTGGTGATAGCCTTGCCGTTTGGGCCGAGCAGAGCTATAATAACACTGTGGTAAAGCTAAAAACAAGTGGATTTCCGGCAGCTCTACCGCTGGTAGGTGTTCATTTTCTCTGACCCCAATATAATAAAACGCGAAGGGGAGGTTTTTGCCATATGGATCAAAAAAAGATTGGCAGCTTTATTGCAGCTCGAAGAAAAGATAATGGCCTGACGCAAAGTCAACTGGCTGAAAAATTAGGGATTACAGACAAAGCAATTTCAAAATGGGAAACAGGTAAATCTATGCCCGACCTATCTCTATTCAATCCTCTATGTGATTTACTTCAAATTACTTTGAATGAATTATTTTTAGGCGAATTTATCTCGGATGAAAACTTGAAAGAAAAATCCAATCAAGTGTTGTTTGAAGTAGTGACGAACTGGCTGGGCAAGGATCAATGGGAAAGCAAAACAGACGTCCAGGTTCCAACTGTTCTAAAATTAAAAAAAGTTAGAAAGACATATGAAACCGAAAGCACTTCAACCGTGGCAGTCAAAGATGTTAGCTTTGAAATTACTAAAGGAAATTTTGTTGGTATCATGGGCGCATCCGGATCAGGAAAAACTACTTTGCTCAATATGATTGCAACTATCGACAAGGCTACCAGTGGCCAGATAGAAATTGATGGGCAAAGCATCTCCGAGCTATCCGAAAATGATTTAGCATCTTTTCGTCGGGAGCATTTAGGTTTTGTATTTCAAGAGTATAATTTAATAGATACTTTAACGGTTTACGAAAATATTGCATTGGCGTTGACAATTAAGCAGATGCCAAAAGAGTCTGTAAAACAGAAAATTATTGATTGGGCAGAAAGGTTAGGCATATCTGAAATACTAAGTAAGTTTCCATATGAGATTTCGGGTGGTCAACGGCAAAGATGTGCTTGTGTGAGAGCGATTATTACAAGCCCCAGTCTTATTCTTGCAGACGAGCCGACGGGAGCTTTAGATAGTCATTCAGCAAAACAGTTATTAGAAACCTTTGTTATGCTCGCTCAAAAATATTCCGCTACAATTTTGATGGTTACACATGATGCCCTATCCGCCAGCTATTGCGACAAAATTCTATTCATGCAGGATGGTGAGTTTAAGGCTATGCTGGAACGAGAACAAGAGAACAAGCAGGAGTTCTTTACCAGAATTTTGGACACCATAGCCAAAATCACAGGAGGGGTTCATTATGTATCTTAAATTAGCGTTACGAAATGCAAAACGGTCTATATTTGATTACATCCGTTATATTTTTTCAATGGTTATACTTACATCTATCATTTATCTTTCGACCAGCATTGCAAATTGGGGAGACGTACAGGCCGGCTTTCAGACAATGGCGCTGCCTCTGTTGATTGTGATAATTATGGTAATGTTGGTAAACTATATCAATGTTTTTATTGTTAAGCAAAGGGCAAAAGAGTTTGCCACTTATATGTTGTTAGGAATGAGAAAAGATATACTATCTTGGGTGTTTCTAAGCGAGTTACTTGTCATAGGATTGATATGTTTCATCTTGGGTGTGGCTTTAGGTGTTGTAGTATTTTGCGCTTTTTGCTATACGATGCTGCAAGGAGCTTGGCATCAGTCCATGTTCCAAATAATCTTAAAAAGTATTTTACAGACATTTGCCTATTTTTGTTGTGTGGAAATCTTGTCAATACTTTTTATGAAACAAAAAATATATAAATTGCAGATCGTGCAGCTCATGAATGAAAAGCGACGTAATCAACCGCTCGAAGCAAGTAAGAGAACCTTTTGGGGTTGGATGTGTATGGCCAATTTATTCTTCTATGTGATCTTGTTGCTTGCTATTTCCGTTATGCCTAATGAGATAATGTCCGTCTCCATTTCATTTATTTCGTTACCGATGCTAATATGCGTCTTTTCATTTTATAAGTGGCTATACGCTTTTATTGCTTTTTTGCGGCTGTCACAAACAAATACTTTGTACCAAGGTAATCGACTATACCAAATTGCTGAAATGACAACAGGTTCAAAGTCAAATGCCAATATGAATACAATATTTTGCGTCTGTCTGATTTTTTCGGCAAGTTCCTTTACATTTGGAATGCTTCTAATTAACGCGAATGTACATATCTATGAATGGGCTAAACAGCAATGGATGGGGTTTTTGCAAATTGGCATCTGTATCATATTTATGATTATTTATTTTTTTACCATCTCGTTGCTGCAGATTGTTGATTTGAGAAAAGCGGCGAAAAATATCCGGCTATTATTTCAAATAGGAAAAAATCGGTCTGAGCTGAAATCTTTGCTTTATTCTCAGACACTTATAAGGCTGTTTCTGCCAACGCTAATGGCCTTTGTTATACTTTTATTGGCAACACCCTTTATTAACTATAAGCTAAATTTGATCTTTTCTGCCTCCTTATCTTTGCATAATTTAATAGCTAAGGCTATTGGTGGTTTTATAATTTGCTTTTTCATTTTATATGTGTGCTATTTTTGCGTGATATGTATGATAAACAGGCGCTATATCAAATTTAATGTAAAATAGTAATTTTTAAAATGTTGCTGCACGACGGCAAAAGAAAAAAACGTCGTGTAGTAGCTGCATTATCATGTCCTAATTTTGACGGCGGTTTTGAAATAACAAATTTCAAGCCGCCGTTATCTTTGGAGCCGGTTTGAAAATGCACAGCGGTCTGCAGAGGGGGTGTTTACTTTTGAACCCTTCCCAAAGAACATTTGAACCCCATGGTCAGAGAAAATGAACACCCCATAGCCGTTTTGAACCCAGTGGTCAAAAAAGTGCTCGTGTGAAGTGGTTGAGGTGGTCTATATTGGCTCCTCCTCTTGTACGAGTTGATATCCTTTGATATTATAATGATTAAAATATCAGATGTTTCTTACTGGAATCACAGTGAGCATAGGGGTTTGACTAATGGAATACGACGAAACGCAAAGATTACAAAGACAGAGTTGATATTGGTGTTGAGATCTTTTATGTTTTATATGTAAGAGTTTGGCATACCGCAGTAGGTTGACATTGTTTCCTAAAACGAGCTATGGAGAATCCATTATTTACAGGATGTTTACTGACTTTATATAATGTTTGTCTTGCAGAAAGCATTATGTTCCAGGAACAACTGATAAATTATAAACTAAAGGTGATAGACATGAACTGGAAATTTTTGTTAAATCAATGGGTTAGAATACTACATTGCAATATTTATGTTGTAAACGGAGATTATGAAATTGAAAAAGTTTATGGGGATTTGATTGCAGAGAGCAGCCCTTTGTATATGGATCCTGAATTTTTTATGATGCTTGTGGATAGAAAAGTGAAAGAATACCCTGATATTTATTGCGAGTATAATTCAGTTTTGTATGCATCCATGCCTTTTGAATCGAAAAAACTGGTGATTGGTCCCGTCAGCATTATAAAACCAACAAGAGAGCTAGAAAAATTTATGACAGACACACTTTGGGCAGAAGATTGGGAATGGTATCAGTCTGCTGTTAGTAGGAGCTGTTTTATCAATTGGAGGATATGTGGGGACTGCTGCGTCGCAGCCGGCAAGCGCATTTACTGCAATCCGTTCATGCTACATCTACATTCCGATTATCCTTACCGTTATTCAGATTATTGTACTTACCTTCTACCATCTGGACAGGGAATATGATTCTATTCTGGCTGATCTTAAGAACCGCCGTATCTCAAAATAAAAAAGGAGGAAATAAATTATGAAATGCAAAATAGCATTAAATAGTGTAAATGACGTGAAGGCATTTGTGAATATAACTTTCAGGGCTGAAAAGGATGTAGATATCCATTGCGGAAAATATCATATTGATGGGAAATCTATTATGGGTATTTTTAGTCTGGAGTTGGACAAACCGATTGAAGTGGAACTGGATGACCACGATGCAGAAAAATTACTTGGAGAGCTTCAGAGGTTTATTGTAGAAGAATAAATATAGCAAGTTTAGGAGGAAATGATGAAGGAAATCTTATTTGGGGCAGCATACTATGATGAGTATATGCCTTGTGAACGGTTAAGAGAAGATATACAGATGATGAAGAAAGCTGGCATCAATACGGTCAGGATTGCAGAATCTACCTGGAGTACCTGTGAGCCGCAGGAAGGGGTCTTTGATTTTTCCCATGTGGAAAAAGTAATGGATGCAATGGAAGAAGCTGGCATCCATGTAATTATCGGAACGCCTACCTATGCAATTCCTACATGGATGGTGAAATCCCATCCGGATGTACTGGCAGAAACAGTAAATGGCCGTGGAATTTACGGAGCCCGTCAGATTATGGATATTACGCATCCGGTTTTCCGGTTTTATGCAGAAAGAGTAATCCGGGAATTGATGAAGTGTACCGCCCACAGAAGCTGTGTGATTGGCTATCAGGTGGATAACGAAACAAAGCATTATGGGACAGCAGGAAGGAATGTGCAGGAGAAGTTTGTGAAATATCTCCGGGAAAAATTTCAGGATAACCTGGACTCCATGAATGCAGAGTTTGGACTTGATTACTGGAGCAACCGTATCAATGCATGGGAAGACTTCCCGGATGTCAGGGGAACCATTAACGGAAGCCTTGGGGCAGAATTCGAAAAGTTTCAGAGAACATTGGTAGATGATTTTTTGGGCTGGCAGTCAGGTATTGTGAAAGAATACAAGAGGGATGATCAGTTTGTGACACATAATTTTGACTTTGAATGGAGGGGATACTCTTTTGGGGTACAGCCAAATGTGAACCACTATCATGCCTCCAGAAGCCTGACGATTGTAGGCGTAGATATTTACCATCCAACGCAGGATGATCTGACAGGAATGGAGATTGCTTTTGGGGGCGATATGATGAGATCCTTGAAGCAGGATAATTATCTGGTTCTGGAAACAGAGGCACAGGGATTTCCGGGATGGCTGCCATATAAGGGCCAGCTTCGGCTGCAAGCCTACAGCCATATCGCTTCCGGAGCAAACAGTGTGATGTACTGGCATTGGCATTCCCTGCATAATGCCCGTGAGACATACTGGAAGGGGCTGTTAAGCCATGATTTCCAGGAGAATGATACTTATTTGGAAGCATGTGTGATTGGAAAAGAACTGCAGGAAATAGGGAGTCATCTGGTCAATCTGAAAAAGAAAAATGAAGCAGCGGTTCTGGTAAGTAATGAAACATTGACTGCATTGAAATGGTTCGGCATTGATGCAACAGAATCTGATAAAGGGAAAGTAGCTTATAATGATGTGGTCAGGTGGATTTATGATACACTTTATGGGATGAATGTTGAGTGTGACTTTATATGGCCAGAATCCGAAGATTTCGGGCAGTATAAAATGATTGTTGTTCCAGCGCTTTATGCTGCACCAGACAGGTTGTTAGAAAAGCTGAACCGTTATGTGAAAAATGGAGGATGTCTGGTAGCAACATTTAAAACGGGATTTGCAAATGAGAATGTAAAAGTAAGCCATGAGGTGCAGCCGCGTATTTTGAGAAACTGTATGGGTGTAAAATATCATCAGTTTGCATTCCCTAAAAAGGTAATGCTGAGGGGAGATATCGCAGAAGGGACAGATAACAGGGAAGCAAAAGTTTTTATGGAGCTTTTAAAGTTAGATGGTGCAGAGGGTTTGGTTTATTACGATCATTATAATTGGAATGGATATGCGGCGGTGACCAGAAATCATTTTGCAGAGGGATATGCATATTATATCGGGTGTATGATGGATCAGGAGCTTCTGAAACGGATTCTTATTAAAGCATTGGAAGATGCAGATATAAAAAATATTGTGAAAGAAAAGTTCCCTGTTATTGTGCGTAAAGGAATAAATGATTTTGGAAAGAGCGTATGTTTCTATCTGAATTATTCTGAAAAGGAGCAGATGGCATTATATGAAGGTTCTGATGGACGGGATGTTCTAACGGGTGAGTCTGTAAAACACCAAGATAACATTTCTATCCCAGCATGGGGTGTAAGGATGATTGAAGGGTAAGATTGAATCATAGAAGTATACATTTCCCGCGGCTTGCCGCATGCTTGCTAAAGTCGAACGGGGTGAGGATGGACTGATACCCCGCTCACAGAGTGGCGTATCGCACAGGTTAGGCCATGCGAGTTTGCTGCGGGGAGTTTCATTGAGAAAGAACAGGAATTGACTTTTTCTGCCCGACAGTGTATGCTATAACAAGTTTATAGATTATAAAAACATACAAGTCGGTTATCATATGGGAACTATGAATTTTAGGATTGTCCAGAAGCTAAAAAGCATTCGCATGGCCCGCACTCTCTATTCAAACCATTAGGAGAAACTTATGAATGATACTATTTTGGAATTTACTTGCATTGGCATAGAAAACAACGGGAAATTTCCTCTGGAAAATACCGGACGCGGGCAGGACATATCGCCGGGATTTCTGATAAAAAATCTATCATCCAGGGCAAAGACCCTCGCCATTACTTTAGAAGATCTGTCCCACCCTGTCAAGAATTTTACCCACTGGCTCATTTGGAATATCCCTGCCGCCAGTCAAGTACAAAGCGGGATTCTCTCTGGAAGCCATGTGTCCGCATTAGATAGCGCCTGCCAGGGTATAGGGTATGGCTTTCACCGATATGCGGGTCCAAAACCGCCAAAGGGAAAAACACATACTTATCGCTTCACTGTCTATGCGCTGGACTGTGAATTGCAATTAAGTGTCCATTCTCTAAAAAAAGCCTTTTTGAAAAAAGCGGATGGCCACATCATTCAAAAAGGAAACATAACTGCGAAATTTGAATAACGAGCCATCGGCGGCAACAAGTATTTGCAGGGCCAGACCGGGTGCAGAATCTATGCGCCGGGGATTGACTGCGCCACTCTTATACCACGAATAGCAGGTTCTTCGGAGCCTGCTTTTCTGTTTTCAAGTATAAAATCGGAGCCGCTGCTCCTGCAGATTATTCATCTGCTTTTGCAACAGACAGCCCCTGCTTTTAAGAAAGTTCAAAAAATTGTTGGCTTATGGTATAATTCCTCTTGCTTTAAAGTGCGCTTCATAGTTTATTCTATAAAGTGAATGGGGGATTTGAAATGTATTCAGCAAAAGAGGCTGCAAAGATCACTGGCCTTTCTGCCGCAACGTTAAGATATTACGAGAAAGAAAGTTTATTGCCGCCAGTAAAAAGAAATGACCAAAAGTATAGGCAATACACAGATGAAGATATTGAATGGATTCGGATGATCCAATGTATGCGTATGGCTAATATTCCAATCCAATCTATCAAGGAGTATGTTTCTTTATTGATACAAGGCGGAAAGACGCTTGAACAGCGTTATAAGATGGTTCAAGAACATATAGGAAATATCATGGGGCAAATAGCCAATTTACAAAAGGCATTGGCTTTGACACAAAGTAAATTAGCATTTTACGAAAAGATTTTGAAAGAGCCGCTGTACCAAGACATAACGTATGCTGAGGAATGGAAAAGGTTTGATCATGGAGGCTATGTATAACACAAATTCTATTCCTGGCATAAATGCAACAAAATGAAATGAAAAGGAGAGAAAATATGCCCTATATCACGGTTGAGAGCGGGAATTTGTCAGACACCCAAAAAGAGGAATTGATAAAGCGGTTGACGGAAGTATCTTCCGAAATTATGAAAGTACCGCAGGAGTTTTTTGTTACCACGATTAAAGAAGTGCCTGATAAGAATTTTGGTATCGGCGGGAAAACGATTGATAAAGTTAAGGATGAATATATTCGGGCACATCAATAAATTTTGCACATCGGCGATACATCCAGTTAATATCATAGAGAAAAATAGGATCACTTTTTACATTGTCCGTCATGGACAAACGTTGCTCAATCAGCTTGATCGGGTTATCTTACACGGATAGGTGCAACATTCTTATCATTCCCATGCATTTTTGATAAGGACTATGATCTGCCTATTTGACTTTGAGAATATAGGAAAGATTTCAAAAATCAGCAATACCGACCGTATCAGGATTGTATTCGGTGAGGAAGTATTCAAGAAGATATGAGTTTATTTCAACGAAAAGGAGAAAGCGAAGTGGACACGGTTTTGATTACAGGTACTACAAGCGGGATCGGAGCCGCTTTTGCTGAAAAATTTGCAAGAGAAGGAAATAATCTCGTTCTTGTGTCAAGAAATAAGGCAAAACTCCAGCGGCAGCAAACAGAACTGAAATCATGTTATCAAGTTTCGGTTGAATGTATTTCCTGCGATTTGGCAGAGGATGGGGCAGCAGAGTTTTTTGTCTTTTACTCATAAACAAGTTTCGTCTTTTGGGTGCCCCAGATGCTGTCTGCGGTGATCACGATTGCGGGCGTATTTGTCTCCATGCTGGTCCTGAGTCCGCCCCTGACTCTGATCACTGTGGTGATGGTCATCTGTATGGTGTTCGCCACCAGGACCATCTTCTCCAAGAGCGGATATTATTTCGTGAAACAGCAGACGGACGTGGGGAATCTGACGGAGGTACCGGAGCGGACAGGGATCTGGGCGCGGAAGCATTACCATAAGGCGGACGACACCACCACCTACCAGCTCATGGAGGGGGACGTGGTATTCGACCATGTGGACTTTGGCTATACGGAAGATAAAGAGATCCTGCACGACATTGAGATCTTTGCGAGACCGGGGCAGAATGTGGCCTTTGTAGGAGCTACTGGTGCAGGGAAAACAACGATCACCAACCTGATCAACGGCTTTTATGATGTACAGGACGGCAAGATCCGCTATGACGGCATCAACATCAATAAGATCAAAAAGGACGACCTGCGGCATTCCCTGGGGCTGGTACTGCAGGATACCCATCTGTTCACAGGGACTGTCATGGACCGGTTGATGAAAGGCAGGACGGTATTTGTGATCGCCCACAGGCTTTCTACCATTAAGAATTCAGACGTAATCATGGTACTGGACTACGGGCGGATCGTGGAGAGGGGGAACCATGAGAGTCTGCTGGCGAAGAAGGGGATGTATTATCAGCTTTATACCGGCAAGCTGGAGCAGGAGTGAGATCAATTTGTTTTATTGCTGAAGTTTGAGGTAAGAAGCAGATGTAATGAAAAAGAGGGGATTTGTATGAAAATGCAAAACAGACTGTCTTCGGCTCCTGCTTAAACTTCTTTACTAAAAACAATTAATTCGAGGATACTGAAAAAGTCCTTTTATGCAGAAAACTAACACGATATATTGTGGTTCGGATTATAAAAACAGCAAATATATTGTGTTGGACTTTTGCATTTGGCTATTTTTCAGTGTCCTTAAATATTTTTTTAATGAAATTCAGAAAAAAGTTGACAGTAGAGACAGCAGATGCTATAATGATAAAAAGTGAATTTCACAAAAAAAAGAAAAAAAGAAAAAAAGGAGGAGCACATATGATTAGAAGTTCATCGGTTATGAAGAATATTCAAGATGTGTGTTCTGTATTGCGACAGAAGTATTTTGGAGAGGCGGCATCTCAGAAAGACTACAAAGATTCGTTCGTTGTTAATAAGGCGATAGATTCTTTTAAAGGATTGCCGGAAGATCTGATGACGGAATCAATTTCTCAAAAGGATCAAAGCGAGGCAAAGGGAAGCAAAAGCATCAACTATCGGTCAGACTGCTATGAGAAGCTTTTAACGATAGCCGCAGCACTTCAGATATCAGAATCCGAAGTGTGCAGACGAATTATGTATTATACGCTTGAAGAACATAACGGAAGTGAGGCTGCGATAGAGGTTTCCGCCTTAAAAGAAAAAGTCATTTTTCTTAAGAAACAAATGGAAAAAAGCATGGCAGCATTGAATGAAGTAATGCTTGCAATTTCATTGTTAGAGAACAAGCAGGAGGATTGATTATGAATGAAAGCATTAACATGATACATAGTATACCGGTTATAAAGGAGAGGCCTAAGATGCAGGAACAGAGCGGAAAAATATTCAAAATGAACAAGATGAAGAATAAATCAAAAAGACCGGCTGTGAAAAATAAAGGAGCAGGCAGTCCAAATATGAATGAAATAATCGTAAAGTTTTCATCCTATTTGAAGGCGCATAACATACAGTTCAGGCAGAATATGACAGATGACGGCATACCGCAGATTACCATGCTGTTTCAAAACTGTGACATGTGTCCGGAGGAAGTAACCGAAGGGTGTATTTTTTTCTATGATGACGTTATGGAGGCACGAGTATATTATTCTGAGTTTGGAGCGGAAATGTGCAGGACGTCGGAAAAACGGCCGGAGCTGTACAGATTTATGAACTTTCTGCAGGCAAGAATATGGCCGCGGGTGGCGGATGGAATGGATGGGAGACTTTATAGTTCGCAATATCTGTTCTGCCCGCGGTTTTATGTCACGGAAGATGAAATGTACGACATAACGGCTACAATGTGTGTTCCGTACACTTATTATGAATTGGATGAGCTGGAGACGGAGGACTTTATAACAGCAGCTTTGCCGGATTTAATGAACAGGTTAAGTGTGCCGATATTTTTTATTCTTTTGGACAAAATCACAGCAGATGAGGCAATCGAGATGGTGAAAAAGGATCTTCTTTCGTTCTCTCTTTTAATTAAACCCGGAGTTTAATTATAGCGATTTTAATGAACACTGTCAGCTTTTCGCCTAAATTAATCTGGAAAATATTTGCCTGAATAAGATGCCTCTGCTTCATGTTTTATTAAGTTCTGGAAAAGCAGGGATGAGATAAAAAGAGGGCATCACTCAATCATCTGTTAAAATGATTGAGTGATGCCCTTAGTATTGCCTGTCTATTTTGCTGATACTATACGGAACATTTGTTCTCTTAACGTTTGAAGTTCTTCTTGATTCCGCAGGCAGTAAGTTTTGCTGCAATGTTCAGAAAAACAGCATGTTTCACAAAGTATTTGGTTAATACTTTGTCTGATTAAATCATCATCACTTGGAAGCTCATATGAGGTGATCTGCTGAATGTTTTGAGGATTCCTTAAGGCATAATCCAGAATTTTTCCGTTTCCTGTTTTGATGTATCTGTATACTTCTGAATTGAAAGAAACACAGTCGCCGACTTTAAAATCTTCAAAGCCCCGGATATCCATCCAAACATGGTCTTCTTTTCCTTCAAAACAGCCGCCATCAGGATACATGCCGCTGACATAGATCCTTTGGAAACAGATATTCTTCTCTGCCTTCTTTTCTATGCATCCCATAAACTTATCCGGGATATTATAGCAGCACATTGCAAACCATGAGCGCTGTTTTCCATAAGACTGTATCTGGACATCAAGGTAGTCATCATAAGTAAGTTTTTCACCGCCGACGATATCTGTCGTTCCGTTAAGTGAAAAATCTATGTTTCCGAATTTGCTTAACACAAAGATATCGTCCCCATAGTAAGTTGTTATGAGTTCTTTCAGATATTCATTGTCCTGATATTTTTTGATAAGAGCTGCTGCCTTTATGGCTTTGGCGTCTCTGGCTTTTTTCCGCTGTTTCTCTTGATTCTCTTTTTCAAAGATTTTCTGCTGTCTGATATAAGATTGTTCGCCTTTTGTTAAGAGCGGATTGATATGTTCCGTGCGGTCATACTTACCGGACTGGAGCTGTTCCTTAAAACGTGTAAGCACTGCTGCCAACATTTCAGCAGATAAGTAGTTTGCATCTCTGATGGAGCAACTGTAATAACAACCAGTATTGATATTGCCATGTCCTTTGCCGTAAAGGACTGCTGTGTTCCATGGGCAGAGATAGTGTTCTTTATGGACATATTTTCCATGTTTAAGACCTTCCTCAAATTCTGGAAATATCTTTGGGTTTCCGCATCCTTCGTAATCATCTGTCCAGAATCCAGAGGGTCCTTTGTCGGCGTGCCGAATCATGACATCAATCAAGCCGGCAGTTTTCTTTTTGGTTTGTTTGCTTTTCATTTCTTTCAACCTCCGTTAATAAGTGCTGCACAGTTGGCAGCCTGACATGCTAACATTGGTTTAGAAAACAATCTTAATGCTCGGAACAGAGAAAGATGTCACTGTTTCATATACTATACTACAAAAAGACCGGGTTTTCAATGAGTTTTCTTGCAGAAATCCATAGTTCATATACTTCTGAAGAACTGGCGCTCATTTTTCGGCATGAGCGGATCCATATTGGCCGGGAAGATTCCTGGTATAAATTCTTTCACTCGAAGAAGAAACCTTCTGGTGCGTCGGCGGTCGGATCGTGTGGACTGGGATGCGTTGAGTGAGTGAAACCGTACGCATACAAACCATTAGGGAAGCATCACATAGTCATTTTCTTAAATGTTAAAATGTGTTGCTTGCAGCAACGGGCAGTTTTACCTACAATAATAGTAACATTGAAAGAAAGGAGGCTAGCCCTAATGCTCAACGAAAATATTAAAGCAATCAGAAAATCAAAAGGACTCTCGCAGCAAGAGCTTGCTGTCAAGTTAAGTGTGGTGCGGCAAACTATTTCTAAATGGGAGCAAGGATTGTCAGTTCCCGATTCTGATATGTTGATCTCCATATCGGAAGTGTTTGAAACACCCGTGAGCACGCTGCTTGGAGAGAACATCATGGAGTCGCAAATGGATGACTTAAAGGTAATTTCCGAAAAACTGGAGGTGATAAACTTGCAGCTTGCACAAAGAAAAATCACAAGAAAAAGGATACTGCATTGGCTTCTTATCTCATTGTGCGTAGTTATAACAGCAACTTTTGCAATCTTGCTGACATTAGAAAGTCCTTACTTGGGTTGGGATTACAGTGATCCTGAAACTGCTGTTCTCAAAGTGGCATTTCACTCACTTGAATGGCTGTTTGTCAGAACAGCACCGCTGGTTCTTATGGGTGCAATAATTGGAATTTTCCTGACACGGAAGAAAGGATAAAACCCTCTGCTTTATAGCTTTGTCCAAAAAAGATAAAACGATGTGCAGGTACATGAAGAGAGATGACAGCGTTTTGGACTGTCATCTCTTGATTGGCTGTCATAAACCTTCTAAATTCAAAATTTGGAATTTTGGTATTTGTATGGAATGATTGATTTAGAAATACTTGAGCAGTTTTTTACTAAAGTATCGGTATCTCAATTTGTGCAATATAGTCCTCTATCCGGTCTATGATCATCTCATTAATGCCTTTTTCATAGGAATATCCGGAAAGAGAAAGATTTTGTCGGCGGGCGTATTCTAAAAGTTCTTTGTACCGTTCGCGAATGGTTTCCCAACTGCCTTTGTGAAATGCCCTCAGATACTTTCCGCTGGGCTGGATGTGCAGACCTTTCTGACGGGGAAGGAATGGGATCTCAATAAAAAGCCGGGTATAATCGTCAAAATCCCCCTTTTGTATACTGGTTACCGGGAGCATGGAGCCATAGGAAGCATCGTGCAGGCGTCCAAGCTGGTAACGGGCTGTTTCAGCGGTGATCCATTCGACTTCCTGTTCAAAGGCAGTGTTCCGGTCAATGTCCACGGTTACCAGACAGCGTTCCTCTTTCTCGATGATGCAGATCTCTGATAAGTCCATGGTCAGCAGTGCAGCCATGTTTTGCTGATGATTTAAAAGTGTCTTTTGGATTGCCTGCAGATGAAGAATGCTGCGGTCCAGGTCCATGGTTTTTTTGTCCAGAAGATTTTTCAGATGTTCGGCGGAACGGTTCTGCATAAATGCCTGTATTTCCCGAATGGGTACATCCAGTTCCCGCAGAAGCAGGATCGTCTCCAGGATGGGACTTTGGTGATAATCGTAATAGCGGTAGCCGTTATCCGGATGGATAACGGCAGGACAAAATAATCCAATTTCATCGTACCACATGAGTGTTTTCTTATTAATTCCATGAAGTTTTGCAAACTGGCTAATGGTCAGTTTTTTGCTTTTCTGATTCATTTTTCTCCCCGGATATTTTATTGAAAATAGCTATTGACTGTACAGTTACTGTATGGTTTATGATACGCCATATGGAACTAGGATGCAAGGAAAAAAGGAGAAAAATTGATGGAAGTTCAAAATGTATATGCAAAACCGGTAACTTTGGGAAATATTTTAAAGTTTGCAGTTCCTACGATTGTCATGACGATGTTTATGTCCTTTTACACAATGGTGGACGGTCTGTTTGTGTCCAATCTGATCGGAACGGATGCCTTGTCAGCGATCAATCTGACGGCGCCGGTCATACAGTTTGTCACAGCGGTTTCTACGATGCTTGCCTCCGGAGGAAGCGCAGTCATTATGAAAAAAACGGGGGAGCAGAAGCGGGAGGAGGCAAAAGAAGATTTTACATTTTTAATTTTGATAAATGTACTGATTGGCTTAATCATGTGCGGGATCGGCTACACAGTGATGGAGCCTGTCTTTGCCGGAATGGGACTTTCCGAAACGGTGGCAGGGTACTGCGTGGAATATCTGAAGCACTATCTGCCGTTCACGGTTCCGATTTTATTGATGAATAATTTTACCCTTTACATGATCGCAGGAGGAAAAGCCACACTTTCACTGGTCTGTTCTGTGGCGGGCGGTGTGCTGAATATGGTGCTGGACTATGCATTTATGGCCTGGTTCCATATGGGGATTTGCGGAGCGGCGCTGGCAACCGGACTTGGATATTCGGTGACGGCAGCAGTGGGGCTTTTTGTGTTCAGCCAGCGGAAAAATCTCCTGCATTTTAAAAAGCCGGTGTTTCGTTTTCGGGTTCTTGTAAATGCTGCTGCAAACGGATGTTCGGAAATGGCAACTGTGATGGTGACAGGGATTATCACAATGATGTTCAACTGGATGATGCTTTCCTATATGGGAGAAGACGGCGTGGCAGCAGTTACGATCATTATGTATATACTGATGTTCGCCAGTTCTTTGTATACGGGATATTCTTATGGCGTAGCGCCGATGATCAGTTATTATTATGGAGAACAAAATCATGAGAAACTGAAAATGCTGGTTCGAATCAGTCTCAAGGTGATCGCGGCCGTCTCTGTACTGACTGTCTTTCTGTCTCTTCTTCTGACAGAGCCGCTGGTGTCGGTATTTGCCCATCCGGACGATCCGGTATACGGCCTGGCAGTGACCGGAAATCGGCTTTGCACGGCGGCGCTGTTTTTTATCGGCTTTAATATTTTCTCCAGCGGAATGTTTACCGCCTTGTCCAATGGCGTGGTGTCGGCGGTGCTGGCATTTTCCAGATCGTTTGTATTTATGCTGGCTGCTATGATTGTGCTGCCTTTGCTCTTAGGCGTAAATGGTATCTGGCTGGCAACGCCGGCGGCGGAGCTTATGGCGCTTGTGCTGTCCGGAAGGATGTTTTGGAAGTATCGAGAGCGGTATGGATATTAACTTTGCAGAGCACGGCAAAAAGAGATTCCGTATATTTGATTGGATTGTATTTGTCTGCCATGCAAGAGAGACTGCCGACTTACAGCAGAAGATTAAGCTCAATGATTCGTTCCATTGCCACTGCGCTTCCGTCCAGCAAAAGAAGCTGATGCTGGTATTTGTCAATTTTTTTTACCTGTCCGCGGACGACCACATATGCGCCGCCGTCTTTCTTCCCGTCGGGCTCAAAACAGACGGCTTCTATTTCCGGAAGACAGAACAAATGTTCTTCAATTAACTGAAGCTGCTCATCCAGATGAGCTTTCTGATCTTCCGAGGGTTCCGCGAAATCATCGGTCAGCCGTGCGGTTTCCTGAATAGCAGCACCATGTCCTGTGAGAGCTGCAAAAGGAGAGAACTGTGCGGCCCGGCTGCTGAGGGACATAGGCGGATGCTTTTTGGATACGGGATGGGGCAGGTGAAGGATATCGTCGTAATTGTGCGTCTGTTTTAATTTCATGCCTTGTGTCCTCCGATCTGTCGGTTGCGCTCGACGGTGGTGGCGCCGTCCTGGAAGTTTATACCTTTTAGAATGGCGTTCTTTCCGTATTTTTTCTTGACGGCTAACAGTGCCTCCTGAAGCTTTCGTTCTCTGGCGCGTCTGGCTTCTTCCTTTTGTTTTTCCTTTTCCGCCGCAGTATAATCGGTAAACAGATCCAACTGCTCGTAGTATTCGGCTTTGGCGGCTTCGGCCTCGTCTGTCAGGCGGCCGGCGGAGACGGTTACCCGGCGTAACAGGAGAGCCGGGTCAATGATACGGTCATATAACTCCATAACCGCATCCATAATGATCTGGGTAGAGGAAGTCGGCTGATTCAGACGAATCGTTCCATGGGCGTGCTTGGGGATCTTTCGTCCATAACGGTCAATGGTAACCTCACCTTTGTAGGCTTTGCCAAGAACAGGATCCGTCAGATTGTCAGTGTCATAGCCGATGGTGAGCACGATCTGGTCTGTTACCAGCCGTTTGTCCACCAGATCCAGGACGAGAAGATCCGTCATCTCTTGGACAATCAGCTTTCCTTTTGCAGAATCGTAGGGGATTTTCAGCACCTGACCGGAACAAAGGCTGTTGTTTTCCGGCTCATAAGCTTTGATCTGGTTCATGGTGACAGGTTCCCAGCCCCAGGCATGATCGATTAAAAGTTCAGCATTAATGCCAAACAGGCGGTACAGAAGCTCTTCGTTGTGGTAATCTCCGTCTCGGCCCAGAGAGCAGCGGGCAATATCGCCCATGGTGAAAAGTCCCACAGACTCCAACTTTTTCCGATAGCCTCGTCCCACCCGCCAGAAGTCCGTAAGCGGACGATGGTCCCATAAAAGCTTCCGGTAGGTTATCTCGTCAAGTTCTGCCATTCGAACGCCGTCCAGGTCTGGCTCTGCATGTTTGGCTACAATATCCATGGCGACTTTGCAAAGATACAGATTGGTGCCGATCCCGGCGGCGGCTGTAATCCCTGTGGTGTCCAGAACATCTTTGATGATTTTAGCGGCCAGTTCTCTGGCACTTAGATGGTAAGTGTCCAGATAATGGGTTACATCCATAAAAACTTCGTCAATAGAATAGACATGAATGTCTTCGGGAGCTAAGTATTTCAGATAAATATGATAGATTCGCGTGCTGTATTCAATATAAAATGCCATTCGCGGCGGAGCGGCAATATAAGAAAGAGAAAGCTCCGGGTGTTCTAGAAGTTCCTGGACATGGCAGGAAGTGCCGGTAAGCAATCCGTCCGGTGCAGAGCGTCTGCGCTCGGCATTGATCTCCCGGACCCGCTGGACGACTTCAAACAGTCTGGCCCGGCCAGAGATGCCGTAGGCTTTCAGGGAAGGGGATACGGCAAGACAGATGGTTTTTTCTGTTCGGCTGGTATCCGCCACAACCAGATGGGTAGTGAGCGGATTTAGCTTTCGTTCCACACATTCTACAGACGCATAGAAAGATTTTAAGTCAATAGCGATATAAGTATGCTGGCCTTCGCTCATGAGATCTGTCCTCCTGTTTCTTCTGAATTACAGTATAACAGAATATATGTTCGATTGCTATGGGAATTTATAACAAGTTTCAAAAAATATTCTGAACTGCAAAAGGACAGGAGGACTCCTTGCATGCAGAAAAAGGCATACACTGAGACATCAGGGAAACTATATAAAGAAGTACAAAAAGGTGGAAAACCGACTGAGAAATACCAGAAAAAGACTGAAAGGAAGCCGGAAAGAAACGAGCAGCCCTGCC
Organism: Lachnospiraceae bacterium; assembly: GCA_910574965.1. GTDB lineage: Bacteria > Bacillota > Clostridia > Lachnospirales > Lachnospiraceae > Hominiventricola. The sequence continues at coordinate 40,795 of CAJTDB010000006.1, forward strand.
CATAAAAGCAGGACTGTTCGGGTAAAGTTTGCTAAATAGCAGACAAAAACTTTTTTACAAAATAAAGGGCAGCGCCTGCGGCGATAGACTCCGTCTTGTATTTGCAGGCAACTACATAATCTGAATTTTTGTCAAAAGAATTATACGTATCTAAAATCTGTTTTAATTCATCCAAATATTTATCAATATAAGCTCCCACATAACCGCCGATAATAATCGGACAGTCAAAAAGAACACGTACATTGCGGATGGCCAGCGCAAGATGCTGCAAATATGCGGACCAGATGGACTGTGCAGTCTGATCTCCCTGTTCAAGAAGCTCAAAAAACTGATTTAGATTGCCGTCGGAGATAGCGGTAAGCACAGTGGCTGAACAGTAGGGATCCACGCAGCCGCGCTGTCCGCAGTAGCACCGAAGGCCGCCGGGATGGATGTTGAGATGTCCGATCTCGCCGCTTCTAAAATCATCTCCTGTATATACAGAATCGTTGATAAAGATGGCGCCGCCTACATTATTGCTGAGCATGATATAAAAGCCGTTGGGCTTCGTATTGGTGGTGCTGTACAACTCAATATCGCAGGCAGCATTGGCATCGTTGAAAATACGGACCGGGAAATGGATATACCGGGAATAATCTTCTGTGGTTGAGTCCTCGATATCCAGGATCTTGCCGTAGACGATGCGGTCATAGGAAGCGTTGGTAAGCCCCGGAAGTCCTACGCCTACTCCCAGAACTCTTGAGATATCAATGGCATTTTCAGAAATAATCTGATTGACCACTTCTCCGAGACGTCTTAAATAGGTGTCTGTCCGCTCAAAGGTATAGCGGATCCGGAGCTGTGCAATGACGGCTCCCTGCAGATTGATGACTACCGCAGTGATATGATGTCTGGTAATGTCCAGCCCGATGGCAAGTTTGGCATCATCTTTAAAGGAATAGGTAATAGCATTGCGTCCGCCGGTATTTCTCATATATCCGTTTTGAAAAATGAGTCCTTCATTCAGCAGATCCGTCAGATGCTGTGTGACCGTGGGCAGAGAAAGCCCAAGCTGCAACTGGATGTCACGTTTGCTTAGAGAATCTTTTTTATACAGAAGATTGAAAATTTGGGAACGGTTTGTTTTTTTAATTTTTTTATTGGCTGTAAGTATTCTGTCCATATGCACCTGCGTTAGTAAATGATCGTTTTTATCTTATCACGGTCAATTTTGAAAGTCAATATTTTCATAGAACGTAGGCAGGTTTGCAGAATGTATAGTTTTGCTGTCAGTTAGTGGGTTTAATACATTAATTTGCAAAGCTATTTTATAAAACAGGGAATGATCGGAAGCATATAATAAGGAAGCGAAAAAATATAATTTGTGATTATGCACAAAAATACGATATCAAAATTAGTAAAATTGTTGAAAATGAAAAAAGAATTGACAAACATATATATTTAAACTAAAATGTAATTTATAAAATAGATTATAAATAGTATTTTATAAAACGACTTTAAAGAAGAGAAGACATAACATCTGGAACGAAAGAATCCAAAAAGATTTGCAAAGAGATGTGAAAGTTTAAAACAGCATCCGTTCGGACATGAAGTGTTTGGAAATGCTTCCGGCTCCAGGGGCTTTTCCGGACAGATGCGGAACTTAAAAACAACATTTGTTCAGAAAAGCCTGGAAGGATTTCCAGACAGACGCGGAACTTAAATAGGAGGACAAAGTGGGAAAGTATCTGATCGGCCTTGATAACGGCGGAACATCCACAAAGGCAGCCGTTTTCGATCTTGTGGGCAATGAGATTGCGACAGCGGGAAAACATACGAAGACAATCACTCCCCAGCCCGGATATACGGAACGGGATATGGAGGAGCTTTGGCTTGCCAACTGTGAGTGTGTGAAAAAAGCACTGGAAAAGGCTGGAATTGATGGCCGGGATGTGCTGGGTATTGCAGTATGCGGACATGGAAAAGGACTGTATCCGTGGGGAAAGGACCAAAAGCCTGCATACAACGGCATCATTTCCACTGATAACCGTGCGTGGAAATATCCAAAGAAGTGGTACGAGGAAGGCATTCATAAGGAACTTCACGGACAGCTTTGCCAGGAGCTGATGGCCTGTCAGCAGGCAGCGCTGCTGGCATGGTTCAAAGATCATCACCGGGATGTCTACGACAACATTCAGTATGTGTTTTCCGTAAAAGATTATGTGAGGTTCCGGCTGACCGGCGAGGCTTACTGTGAGGCTACGGATATTTCCGGTTCCGGTCTTATGGATGTAAAAAATGCCCGATTTGACAAAGCTTTGCTTAAAAAGCTGGGAATTGGAGAAGTATACGGGAAGCTGGCTCCGGTGAAATATTCCTATGATCTGTGCGGAACGATCTGCGAAGAGGCTTCTGCGCTGACCGGTCTTCCAGTGGGAACACCGGTGGCCGGAGGTATGTTTGACATTGATGCCTGCGCAGTGGCGGCGGATGTGACTTCCCCCGAAGAGCTTGTGACCATTGCAGGTACTTGGAGCATCAATGAATTTATTTCTGAAGCGCCTATTATGGACGGAAATATATCGATGAACTCGCTGTTTGCTATCCCAGGCTACTATCTGGCAGAGGAGTGCAGCGCCACTTCCTCCGGAAATCTGGAATGGTATTTCGAGCACTGCATGAAAGACCAAAAGCTTCCGGAAGGAAAAAGCATTTATGAATACAGCAACGAACTGGTGGAGGGTGTAAAAGCAGAAGAGAGCGATGTCTATTACCTTCCGTTCCTGTACGGCTCCAATGCCCATCCGCTTGGGAAAGCGGCATTTGTGGGACTTACGACTTATCATGAAACCGCACATATGCTTCGGGCTATTTACGAAGGTGTCGTGTTCTCCCACAGAAGGCACATTGATAAACTTCTGGCATCAAGAAAGCCTCCGAAGGCGATCCGCATGGCGGGCGGTCCGGTCCAGTCAAAAGTGTGGGTGCAGATGTTCGCGGATGTACTCGGATATCCGATCGAGACGGTTAGTGCCAGGGAATTAGGAGCGCTTGGATGTGCTATGGCAGCAGCAATCGCAGCGGGCGTCTATAAAGATTACAAGGAGGCGGCAGCACATATGGTGCATATCTCAGAACGGATTTGTCCGGACCCTGAGAAGACCGCCATCTATCAGAAGAAGTATGAGAAATACATTTCCATAAGCAATGCCCTTGATACTGTCTGGGGACAGTTCGAGGTGTAATTATAGAAAAAGGAGGTTAAAAAGTATGGCAGCAAAAGGCAGCGCGCCGAAGACCATGAAGGCACTGGTGGCGTACAGCAAAGACGATTATCGTTTTGAACCGGAGTATCCGGTGCCCGAATGCGGTCCGGATGATATTATCATCAAGACTGAGGCATGCGGGATCTGTGCGGGTGACTTAAAGTGCAGTCATGGCGCGGCGATGTTCTGGGGAGATGAGGTGCAGCCCTCCTGGGTAAAACCGCCCTTCATTCCGGGACATGAATTTTTCGGGAGGATCGTCCAGATGGGCGAGAATGTGGAAGGCTATGAGCTGGGTGACCGGATCACGGCGGACCAGATCGTACCATGTGGGAAATGCCGGTTCTGCAAGGATGGACACTATTGGATGTGCCAGCCTCATGATATGCTCGGATTCCAGTCTTACAACAATGGCGGTATGGCAGAGTACGTAAGATATCCGAAAAACTGTGTCATCAGCAAAGTTCCGGAAGAAATGACATTAGAGCAGGCATTGCTCATTGAGCCGTATGGCTGTTCTAAGCACGCGGTAGACAGAGGCAGCATCACCAATGAAGATGTGGTCGTGATCTCCGGTGCAGGAACACTGGGACTTGGCATGATTACTTACGCAAGAATGAAAAATCCAAAGCTTCTGATCGTTCTGGATATGCAGCAGAACCGTCTGGACAAGGCGAAAGAGTTCGGTGCAGATCTGGTGTTCAATCCAGGTGAGTGTGATATTGACAAAGAGATCAAGGCACTGACCGACGGATACGGATGCGATGTCTATATCGAGGCAACGGGCAATCCGGCAAGCGTAATCCAGGGACTTACCATCGTTCGCAAACTGGGAAGATTCGTAGAGTTCAGTGTATTTGGAAAAGCGACGACCGTAGACTGGTCCATTATCGGTGACCGGAAAGAGCTTGATATTCTCGGCGCTCATCTGAGTCCTTATGCGTATCCTTTTATCATTGAAAATATGACCAAAGGAAACTTAAAGACAAACGGCGTTGTATCCAGCATCTTCAAGTTAGAAGAGTGGGAAAAGGCATTCGAGTATGCTACAGGCGTACACGGAGATTTTAAAGTAGCATTTAAATTCTGACCAAAGTAAAGAAAAGGGAAAGGTATCGTTATGAAAAAAAGATTATTGGCGTTGACTCTTGGCGTAAGTATGACAGCAGGTCTGCTTTCAGGCTGCGGCGGCGGTTCCAATGACACACCGGCAACGACTCCGGCAGACAATACGACGGAAGCTCCGGCGTCAGATGAAGGAACAGATACTCCGGCGGCTGACAACACGGCAGCAGCAGGAGAATTTAACTGGAAAGCATATGAAGGAACACAGATCGATGTTCTGTTCAGCGAGCATACCTATGCAGATGCAGTGGAGGCAAAGCTGGCGGATTTCGAAGCTCTGACCGGTATCAAGGTCAACTATTCTTCCATGCCGGAGTCCAACTACTTCGACAAACTGAATGTAGAGCTCAGCAGCCATTCCGGTACACCGGATGTGTTCATGACCGGTGCATATCAGTCATGGGAGTATGCAAGTGCAGGCAATATGGAGCCTCTTGAGAACTACATCAGCGATGCATCTTTGACCAATCCGGATTATGATTATGCAGATTTCATCCCCGGCGTAATTGATGCTCTGAAGTGGGACTGCGTACCGGGCCACAAAGTAGGAAGCGGTTCTCAGTGGGCACTTCCTATGGGATGGGAGATCAACATCCTTACATATAATAAAGATGTTCTGGCAGAGAATAACTTGGAAGCTCCCAAGACTGCAGAAGAACTTCTGAATGTAGCAAAATCTCTTCACGAGTTCAACGGAAGCGGAACCTATGGTCTTGCACTTCGCGGAACTGCTGACTGGGGAACCATCCATCCGGCTTATATGTCCATGTATTCCACCTGGGGTGCAAAAGACTTTGAAGTTGTTGACGGAAAACTGGTCAGCCAGGTAGACTCTCCGGAAGCGATCGCTATGACGGATTATTGGGTGCAGCTTGTCAAAGAAGGCGGCGCTCCTCAGTGGAGTACTTACGGATGGGAGCTTGCAGGTGCCGATCTTGGCGCAAGAAAAGCTGCTATGATGTGGGATGCAGACAGAGGCGGATATACTCAGAATGTGGCAGGCGCATCTGCTGAGGCAGGAAACCTTGCATTCGGCATGATCCCGTATCCGGAATCTGCAGGCAAAACCGAAGCAGATATGAAATCCAACCTGTGGACCTGGTCTATGGCTATGAATGCGGACTCTTCCAAGAAAGAAGCAGCATGGTACTTCATGCAGTACTTCACTGGTCCTGAGTTCATGCTTTGGTCCGGTACAGAAGGTGCATGTACCGATACACCTCGCCAGTCCGTACTTGAGAGCGAAGCATACAAGGCAGCAGTTGCAGATGCAGAAGGTTACTTCGAGGCATTCAGCACTCTGAAAGATACCGCAAGCATCTTCTTTACTCCGCATCCGTACTTCTCTGAGACGACAACGGAATGGGCGAAGACTCTGCAGGATCTGGTTGTAAGCAACAAGTACAGCTCCACAGAAGAAGCTATGAAACAACTGAAAGAGACCATGGATGCCATTGTGTCGGATCTGGACGTGGAATAAGAGACAGCAACATCCGGTAGTTTCGGATATTTGAGAACGATCATGTGCAAGGAGGGGCAGGGAATATTCCCTCCTTGCATTTTTCATATTTTCTATAAAATCATTTGAGGTAAAAAAATGGGTAAGAATAATCGAAATAAAGCAGAAGATCTGAATACGGTTCCATTTAAAACCCGTGTTCGTCCATATCTGATCGTTGCCCCCTCACTTATCATTACGATCGGAATTATGATTCCTTTTGTGATGGCTATCTGGTTTTCACTGACCAATTATTCCTTTAAGCTGCCGAACCATAAATTCGTCGGGCTGAAGAACTGGGTGGATGTTCTGTCCTCTGGTACCTTTTGGAATGCGCTTCTGGTATCTCTGCTGTACGGTATAATTTCTACTGTCGTGGAGATGGCCATAGGCATGGGGGTTGCCATACTTTTAAATAATCTGAATAACAAACTTTCCAAGATCCTCCGGGTGCTTCTTGTTTTCCCGCTGATGGTTGCTCCGGTAACGGCTACCATCGTCTGGCAGTTGATGCTGAACAGTTCCGTAGGTATTGTGGAGAAACTTTTGAACGTCTTTGGAATATTCAATTTCCCGTGGGCGGCAAGCCCCAATACGGCCCTTATGACCGTTGTCATGATCGATGTATGGGTCAATACGGCATTTATTATCCTGCTGGTGCTGGCAGGTCTGCAGTCCCTTCCGAAGTCTCCTTTTGAGTCTGCGAAGATCGACGGCGGAAGTGCATGGTTTAATTTTATCAACCTGACACTGCCTATGTTAAAGCCCAGTCTGTATATTGCCCTTTTGTTCCGTCTTATGGCGGCACTTCAGGAGTATGCGGTCATCTTTGCGCTGACCAAGGGAGGACCTGGGGATTCCCTTATGTCCCTCTCTCTGACAGCTTACCAGACCGGATTCCGGTTCCAGAAGTTCGGCTCAGCCCTGCCTTATATTCTTGTTCTTTGGCTGATCGTCAATGTGGCAGCAAAACAGATCGTGAAGAGACAGCGTGCGGCTCAGAAACAGGCTGCCGGTCTGGAAGAGTGACAGAGGAAGGAGGAAGTTAGAATATGAATAATGGAAAAAAACGTCTGGGTTATGCAGTACAGAATCTGCTGCTGATCATATATGCAGTCTTTGCCCTGTTTCCTCTGATCTGGATGTTTATCATATCCTTAAAGAGCGATACGCAGGTGTTTACCACTACTTTTGTGTTCACACCCACATTAAGCAATTATAAAGAAGTGCTGCTGCGCTCGGATTATGTCAGCTATATGATTGACAGTCTGATTATCTCCGGCGGAGCGGTAATTGTGTCGGTAATTGTAGGCGTCCCGGCAGCTTATGCACTGGCAAGATACAATTTCCACAGAAAGGAAGATCTGGCGTTCCAGATCCTTTCCTTCAAATTCGCACCGGAGATTCTTGTGGTGCTGCCCCTGTTTATGATCTACCAGAAGCTTGGACTGTATGATTCTTATCTTGGACTGATTTGGGTATATCAGCTAATTTCCATGCCGCTTCTGATCTGGGTGGTCCGGGGATATTTTGAAGATATCTCTGTAGAAATTGAATATGCGGCGCAAGTGGATGGGTACACCTGGTACCAGATTTTCTTTAAAATGCTCGTGCCGCTTATCAAGCCGGGTCTGGTGTCCGCTGCGCTTCTGGCATTTATCTTTGCATGGAACAGTTTTACGTTCCCGCTGATCCTGGCAGGAAGAGAGATTCAGCCGATTACGGTTGCAATCACAAAATATCTTGGTACCGATACGGCTCATTACGGACAGTTGGCAGTGGCAGCTACCGTTTCTGCAGTGCCGGCTATGATCTTTGCTCTGTGCATACAAAAACATCTGGTGCGTGGCTTGAGCTTCGGCGCCGTGAAGGGATAGGTGCGATATGGCAAGAATACAGTTGGAAAATGTGAAAAAATCCTTCGGCAAGGTGCAGGCTTTAAATGGCATCAACATTGATGTGAAAGATAAGGAGTTTTTTGTACTGTTCGGACCTGCAGGCGCGGGCAAGACAACAATTCTGAACTGCATTGCCGGCATCAACCTGCCGGAAGAAGGCATGGTCCGGTTTAATGGTGAGGTGGTCAATCTGGTTGATCCCGCTCACCGCAATGTGGCTATGGTATTTGAAAATTATGCGCTGTATCCGCAGATGACGGTTTATGACAATATGGCAGCGGCTCTTCGGAGCAATCTGTACAAGACCGATGAGGAAACCATTAAAGAGAAAGTCCATGCGGCAGCACGTATGATGAAAATGGAGAACCTGCTGGAGCGTCTTCCAAGTCAGCTTTCCAATGGACAGAAGCAGCGTGTGGCCATGGGACGTGCGCTGGTTCGCACGCCGAATGTGTTCCTGATGGATGAGCCGCTGGCCCATTTGGACGCGAAGCTTCGCAACGCCATGCGTACGGAGCTGAAGGAGATGCAGGCAAATCTGGGATCTACCTGTATCTATGTAACCCATGACTTTATGGAAGCGATGGCATTAGGAGATCGGATTGCTATTATCAACAAAGGTGAGATTGTGCAGATTGGTTCCGGAGATGAGATCTATTATATGCCCTGCAACGAATTTGTGGCGCAGCTTATGGGGGATCCGCAGATTAACATCCTTCCCGGTGAAATCAAAGAGTCCGGGAAAGGCTATGAGTTCTGTTTCCAGGCAAATGGACAAAAACTTGCAGTCCCCATGCCGGAAGAGAAAGCGCTCTTTCAGAACATTCGCAGGGCTGGTCTTAAAGAGACCGATATGGGACTGCGTCCGCAGAATGTGAAATATTCCTTCACACCGAAAGAAGGCTATTTTAAGACGACCGTATACAGCTATGAAAGTATCGGCAACAAGTCTGTAATTATGGCGGACTGCGGAGACTATCAGTTGCGCATGATTGCGCCGAACGGTCTGAAGATTCAAATCGATCAGGAGATCTATGTCAGTCTGGAAGTGGATCATTCCATGTTCTTTGATCCGCAGACAAAGGAATATGTGAGCAGATATGACGAGGAATCCATCCGGGCATTTGCAGTGGAACAGGAGGTGAGATGATGGCAGGTCTGACACTGAAACATGTATTTAAACGTTATGAAAATTCCGGCAAGAAGAAGCAGCAGAAAAATGATTTTGCAGTTAAGGATCTGAACCTGCTCTGCGAGCAGGGAGAATTTGTCGCACTTCTAGGACCGTCCGGCTGCGGTAAGACGACGACTCTGCGTATGATCGCCGGTCTGGAAGAGATTACCGACGGCGAGATCTATATCGGAGAGCGTCTGGTCAACAATCTGCATCCTAAGGACCGCAACATTGGTCTGGCATTTGAAGATTATGCGATGTATCCGCCGCTGAACGTCTATGGAAATGTGGCGTTTAACCTTCGGGCAAAGGGTGTGGACAAAGGGGAGATTGACAAGCGGGTACGTGAGATCGCACCGCTTATGCAGATTGATGACATTCTGGATAAGATGCCGGTGAAACTGTCCGGCGGTCAGAAACAGCGTGTAAACATTGCCCGTGCCATCATCCGGGAGCCGGAACTTCTTCTGATGGATGAGCCGCTGTCTCATCTGGACGGCAAGGCACGGCAGTCCATGAGGGTGGAGATCAAGCGTCTGATCAACAAGATCAAGTGTACGACGATATATGTCACGCATGACCAGTTGGAGGCTATGTCTTTGGCAGATAAGATCGCCATCATCAATTTTGGCGTTCTGCAGCAGTTCGGCACTCCTTCTGAGGTATATGACGATCCGGTGAATGAGTTTGTGGCATCCTTTATCGGCGAACCGCCCATGAACATTCTGGAGACGACGATTATCAAAGATGACGGAACGTTTTTCTTTACATTCCAGAACAGTAATCTGAAGATTGCGGTTCCGTCAAGGTATTACAGTGTGGTCAGCGACGGTTTCCGGTGCAAGATGGGCGTACGCCCCATGGACGTGCTGGTAGGCGGCGAAGATTCCAAAGGAACACCGGAAGAGATCGCGACTTTTGAGAACCTGGGTGATGAAAGAAGAATCGGTATCCGGGTAGGTGATATGCTGTTGATGCTGATTACGGAAGACGAGAAACGCTACCGCAGCGGAGATATTATCAAGCTGGAAGTCCGTGAGGAGAAAACGCATCTGTTTGATATTGAAACCGGCAACCGCATCCGTGAACAAGGGTGATTGGAATTAGTATCGAAAGACAGATGCGGAACTATAAAGGACCTAGTCAGCATCTGCCTGGAGATGCCGGAAGTATTTTCAAGAACGGATGTGAAGGAAAATGCTTCCAGTTATGGGGTATCGTAAGGCAGATGCGGAACTATAAATAGGAGGCAATCACTATGACCATATTTGCTACTGTACTTTCTGTCGTGATCCTGGCCGTACTTGCATGGCAGATCTGGGGATCTGTCTGGAACATCCTTGCCATTGTGCTTGAACTGTTTCGGTCATGATTTTAGAGAAAAGGGGCTTCCGCCTGCGGAGGCCCTTTTTGGTTGAAATGAAAACTACCATATAATAAAATAGGAGTGTGAAATATAATGAAAGAATATGTATTAGGACTGTATGAAAAAGCCATGCCCAAAGAGCTTTCCTGGAAGGAGAAGCTTCTGGCCGCGAAAGAGGCAGGGTATGATTTTGTGGAGATCAGCATTGATGAGACAGAGGAGAAGCTTGCAAGGCTGGACATGCCCGTGGAGGAGCGGCTTTCTCTCGTTCGGCTGATGGCAGAGACAGGAGTCCCTATCCGTACGATGTGCCTGAGCGGACACCGGAAATATCCGCTTGGAAGCAATGACCCGGACACCTGCCGCCGGGGGATGGAAATTATGGAGAAGGCTCTTCGACTGGCAGAAGACTTAGGCATCCGTATCATCCAGATGGCAGGTTATGATGTCTATTATGAGGAATCAACAGATGAGACAAAAGCCAGATTTGAAGAGAACCTGAAGAAAGCGGCCATGATGGCAGCAGAAGCAGGAGTCCTTATGGGATTTGAAACGATGGAGACGGAGTTTATGAATACAGTGGAAAAAGCCATGCATTATGTAAAACGGGTGAATTCTGCTTATCTGAATGTATATCCGGATTCCGGAAATATTACCAATGCGGCTGTTACATATAGAACAGACGTTCTGGACGACTTGAAAAGCGGCGCCGGACATCTGGTGGCGGTTCATTTGAAGGAGACAGTGCCCGGCAAATTCCGGGAGATTCCCTTTGGATGCGGACATGTGGATTTTCGTTCCGTGATACATACGGCATGGGCGCTGGGGGTACGCAGATATGTCACGGAATTCTGGTACACCGGAAATCCAAAATGGAAAAAGGATCTCCGGGAAGCAAAGAGTATGATGAGTGTGCTGCTGGATGAGGAGTGCAGATAAAAAGAGATGATTCAGGCGCACCTTTTGTATTGACGTGATTGACAGCGTATGATATTATGACAAAGCATTTTCTAATTTTTGCTGTGAAGCTGTGGAAACAAAGCAGAACGATACCAGCATTCCAAAACCGCACTTTTACACCAAAAATCACTGCGTATTGGAATTTGTTGCGGTGATTATAGCCGGAAAACGGCCAATGTGGAGGATAGGCATATGGATCATTTAGGGGGACTTTTTGAAGGGGCTGGCGAAGGTGCTCCGGCTGTCGAAGCCCATGGGCAGCACAGTAGTATGCGAAGCGTTCAGAATTTAGAGGCCGTTATTAACGAGGGTCTTCGCGTTGCTCTGATGGAAGAAACGCCGGATCAGTCATTAGAGGTACTGCTGGAGTACTTGGGAAGGGCGCTGAACGGGGAGCGGGCCTATATTTTTGAGCAAAACGAATTTGGCGGTGATGATAACACATACGAGTGGGTGAATATGGGGGTGGGACCGGAAAAGGAGAACCTTCAAAATGTCCCTTCGGAGGTATGTGCAAGCTGGTATCGGAGTTTCAGAATCGGCAGGCATATCGTTATTGAGAACCTGGAAGATATTCAGGAGACAGATCCCCTTCAGTACGAGAACTTGAAGCGGCAGGGAATCCATTCCCTTGTGGTGGTTCCTCTTTATGACGGCAAAAAGATTATTGGCTTTTACGGCGTGGATAATCCTCCGGTAAAATCGCTGGAGTACGCGTCGAACATGCTTCAGACGGCAGCGTATTTTATTGTATCTTCCCTGAAGCGGCGCAATCTGTTCCGGGAACTTCAAAAGCAAAGCTATAATGTGCTCCATGCTCTCAGTGTAGACTATTTGGGCATTTATCAGGTGAACCTCGACACAGGGCAATGTGAGATCTACCGGAACAGCGAACAGATAGGCGTCGATTGGGAGGTTTATTTTGAGGAAGGCTATCAGGCGGCTATGGAGCGATACATTTCCGAATATGTGATTTTTCGGGATCAGGAACGGCTCCGTACTGTGACAAAAAAGGATTATGTGCTTGCGCAGCTTAGTAAAAAGAAGAAATTTTCAGTTCGGTATCAGATGAAGAACAGTTCCTTTGGATTGAAGCATTTGGAAATGCATTTTTCCGCCACAGAGAAGACAGAGAAACTGCACAGTGTGATTTTTGCCCAGCGGGATGTCAATGCTGTAGTGGACCAGGAGGAAAAATACAAGTTAGAAGCCAGACGGAGTATGGAGGACATTCTAGAAGGGGCCAGAACCGGTATTTGGACGATTGAGCTGGAGGAAGGCTGTCAGCCGAGGATGTATGCGGACCGGACCATGCGGATTCTTCTGGGTGTACCGGAAGAGATCGGACCGGAGGAGTGCTATGAGCGCTGGTTTGAAAATATTGCGCCGGATTATGTGGAAATGGTACAGGAATCGGTGCAGGAAATATTGGATACCGGACGCGCGGAGGTGATCTATCCCTGGAATCATCCGACACTGGGGAAAATATATGTCCGCTGCGGCGGAGTACCGGATAAAACCTTTAAAAAACCTGGGGCTTGTCTGAATGGATACCATCAGGACATCACGGATACTATGGTGACGCGAAAGAAGCAGGAGCAGTCCATCATGGAGCTTCTAGAGCGGGTGAGACGGGCAAATTCGACCAAGAGTGAATTTCTTTCCCATATGTCTCACGACCTTCGCACACCCATCAACGGGATTCTGGGGATGCTGACTATCCTGGAAAAAAGTAAGGAGGATCCAGAGCGGCAGCGCGAATGCCGGGAAAAGATTCGTGTGTCGGCGGAACATCTGCTGTCTTTGGTAAATGATGTTCTTCAGGTCAGCAAGCTGGAGAGCGGAAGAGCAGAGGCAGTAGAAGAACCTTTTGACCTTTATACTGTGCTGGAAGACTGTATTACGATGTTATCCTCCCAGGCAGAAGAGCTGGGAATCCGTTTGGAGCTGGAGAAGTCCGGTCTGCAGCATCACAGAATGATTGGAAATCCGCTGCATTTGAAACAGATCTTAATGGGGGTCATCGACAATGCACTTAAATATAACAGGCCCCATGGTTCTGCGTTTGTCCGGGCGGAGGAGACGGCTTTTCGAAATGGAATCGCAAGCTGCCGTTTTATAATCGAAGATACCGGAATCGGCATTGGAGAGGACTTTAAGAAGCACATTTTTGAGCCTTTTACCCAAGAGCATCCAGACGCCAGAACAAACTATAATGGCGTGGGGCTTGGAATGTCCATTGTAAAAAAGCTGGTAGACCAGATGAACGGAACGGTTGTAGTAGACAGCCAGGCTGGCAAAGGGAGCATAGTCCGGATTACCCTGCCCCTTCGTGTCGATGAGGCGTGGAGCGAACAGCCTATGGACAAAGACTGGGATGCACGGAACCACATTGCCGGAATGCGTGTTCTTCTGGTAGAGGATAATGAGATCAACTGTGAAATTATAGAATATATTCTTGAGGAAGCAGGTGCGGAGGTGGTGACAGCGAACGATGGAAAAGCTGCTGTAGATGCCTTTAACGCATCTGCGCCGGGAACGTTTGACTGTATACTCATGGATTTGATGATGCCGGTCATGAGCGGATACGAGGCGGCGAGGGTGATTCGAGGCATGAACCGGACGGACGCAAAGTCTGTACCTATCATAGCATTATCGGCGAATGCCTTTGAAGAGGACATCGCTCTTGCAAAGGATGCCGGAATGAATGAGCATTTGGCAAAACCGGTGGATATTCGTAAAATGCTGCAGGTCATGAGCCGGATGAGGCATCGTTAGAGGCACAAAACGTAAGATTTAACAATTCGACAACTCAAATGTTAAAGCTTGTGGAGATGGAAAAAGTATGAAAAACAAGGCTTTGCCGCGATCTTTGAAAATCAGCATAGCAGTAATTATTTGTTTAACTATTTTCGTGTTTTCCTTTCTTGGAATATCTATTCACAATATGAGTGAAGACACAATCGAGGATATCGGTACCGCTTATATGGCCGGAATGAATGAGCAAGTATCTTTGCACTTTGAAACGATTATCGAGCTTCGCCTGACGATGGCAGAATCCATAGCGCATATTGCAGAAGGAGAAGGAAATTCCAGTTACGGTTCAAAGGAAGAAATTGAATACGGCGCAAAGGCAAGGCATTTTTTGTGCGCTGCTCTGTATTCGTCTGATGGCGGGATTGAAATGATTTACGGTGATCCTGTGAAACTCAACCATCCTGAGACATTTTTGGAGAGTTTGAAGAACGGGGAACGAAAAGCGGCTTCTGCTGTTGACAGCAGCGGGAATGGTGTGATTTTATTTGGCGTTCCTTGTGAATATCCTATGTCCGACGGAAGCGGCAGCCTTGCCATGGTGGTGGGACTTTCTACCCAATATATGGGCGAGGTACTCTTCCTTGATGCGGACAGTTCACTGATGTATTCTTTTGTTATACGGGAGGACGGCAGTTACGTTGTTGGAAATAGAGACGAGGTTCACGAAAATTATTTTGACAGGCTTTCCAGTATCTTTGCCGATCAGAACGGGGAGGAGATTCTCTATATTGAACAGATGATGGCAGCTATGGATGCGGACGAAGATTATTCTGTTATTATAAAAGACGGCGAATCACGCCGCCATCTGTATTGTAAGGGTCTTCCCTACTGCGAATGGTATCTGGTGACGATTCTTCCCTTTGATGGGTTGGATCATGCAGTTGCAGGGATGGGCAATCGTTGGCTTGTCATGGTTTATATCGCTTCTTTTGCGGTAATTGCTATGCTCCTCTACATATTTTTTCTGTATTTGAAACTGTTCAGGAACCAGGTATCCGAGCTGAAACATATGAATACAGAAATGGACGCGGCGCGAAAAGCGGCTGAAAAGGCGCGCAGCGAAGCGGAACAGGCCAACGCGGCAAAACAGGAATTTCTCTCCAGCATGAGCCATGACATACGCACGCCCATGAATGCTATCATCGGGATGACTTCATTGGCCATAGACAATGCAGACAATCCGGAGCAGGTTCAGGATTATCTGGGTAAAATTGCGCTGTCCAGCAAGCATTTGCTGGGGCTTATTAATGATGTATTGGATATATCCAGGATTGAAAGCGGTAAAATGACGCTGAATGTGGAACAGGTGTCTTTAAGGGAAGTGATGGACAGCATTGTCAATATCATGCTGCCTCAGGTTAAGGCAAAAAACCAGCAGTTCGATGCGTTTGCCTACGAAATCCTTTCAGAAGATGTGTACTGTGACAGTGTGAGACTGAATCAGGTATTGATTAACTTGTTGGGAAATGCGGTCAAATTCACGCCGGAAAAAGGTTCCGTTCAGGTTTCCGTGTATCAGGAGGCGCTGCCGGAGAATGCTTCTCAAATTCGCACTCATTTCCTGGTGAGTGATACGGGTATTGGCATGTCAAAGGAGTATCAAAAGGAAATATTTGAATCCTTCAGCAGAGAGGACAATACCCGCGTACAGAAGACAGAGGGTTCCGGGCTGGGAATGGCGATCACCAAGTATATTATGGATGCCATGGGCGGCACCATTTCAGTCCAAAGCGAACAAGGAAAAGGCAGCAGGTTCCATATTGTTCTTGACCTGGCAAAAGCAAAAGGGCAGGAGACGAATACGGCACTTCCAGACTGGAAGATACTGGTGGCCGATAAGGATGAGCGGCTGTGCAGCAATGCGGTTCAGTTCTTAGAGTCGATGGGTGTCCGTGCAAAATGGTGTCAGAGTGCGGAACAGATAATGGAGCGAATGGCAGAAGACTGCCAAAAGGACGGTTATCAGATGATTCTGTTAGGCCGGGAACTGTCAGATGGAAATGGAATTGAGGCGGCCCGGAAGATCCGTTTAAACTACGGGGAAAACAGTCCGGTTTTGCTGCTCCTGGCCTATGAATGGGGCGGGACAGCAGACAAGGCCAGAGAAGCGGGGATTTCCGGCTTTATTTCCAAGCCGCTGTTCAAATCTACTTTATTTGACGCGCTAAAAGCATGTTCCGGTACTGCTGTTGAAGAGATTGTCGGCGCCGAAAAGGCGGTTGATCTGGTGCTTCAGGGAAAGCGTATTTTGCTGGCGGAGGATAATGAACTGAATTGGGAAGTTGCCAGGGAGCTGCTTTCTGATCTTGAAATGGAATTGGATTGGGCGGAAAACGGGCAGATTTGCGTTGCAAAATTTGAGAATTCCACGGTTGGGTATTACGATGCAGTTATTATGGATGTGCGGATGCCCGTGATGGATGGCTACGAAGCAACCACAATTATCCGGGGACTAGAACGTGAGGACGCAAATATTCCCATTATCGCTATGACTGCTGACGCCTTTTCGGAAGATATTCAAAAGTGCTTAGAGTGCGGTATGAATGACCATTTGGCAAAACCGATTGATGTTCAGGCTGTTACCTACAAGCTGAAAAAATATCTGAAATAGAGGATGCCAGGCAGAGTGTAAATAGCTTGTGTGAATTGTTTTGTGTTTATTTACAGGAATCGGGGCGATTGTTCCTGCACATAATATTATAGAAGAAACGATGTCTGACTCAATATTGCCTGGCAATCTTTCCAGAGCCAGAGCAGTATTCGGTCAGATGCGGAACTATAATTAGGAGGCGCTCCATGAAAACGATAAAGCTAAGAGACGGATTTTACTGGACGGGAGTTCAGGATACAAAGCTGCGTGTATTTGATATTATCATGTATACGGAGTTTGGTACAACCTATAATTCTTATGTGATGAAGGCCGGAGATCAGACCATTCTGTTTGAGACGGCGAAGGAAACATTTTTTGAACAATATCTGGAAAATTTGAAAGAGGTTATCGATGTGACAGACATCGATTATCTTGTAGTGAGTCATACGGAGCCGGACCATGCGGGAAGCGTGGAACGGCTTCTTGAGTACAGTCCCCAGATGAAGATTCTGGCGACGCCCTGCGCCCTTGGATTCTTGCAGGAGATCGTCAGAAAGGACTATACAGGACTTCCGGTAAAAGACGGACAGGAGATGAGGATCGGAAACCGGACTCTGCGCTTTCTGATCGTACCGAATCTGCACTGGCCGGATACCATGTACACCTTTATTGAAGAAGAACAGATTTTGGTGACTTGTGATTCTTTTGGTGCTCACTACTGTCTGCCGGAAGTGGTGTCAGATGCTGTCTGTCAGGAAGAGGATTATCAGAAGGCGCTGCGGTATTATTTTGATAATATCATTGGTCCGTTTAAATCCTATATGCGGCAGGCATTAGAACGAATCGAGTCTTTGGACATTACCATGATCTGCACCGGACACGGACCGGTCCTGGTGGGGGACCGTATCCGGCAGGTAATGGCACAGTATTGGGAATGGTCCGCAGAGCAGAATCCGAATCGGAAGAAGACAATCATTATAGCATATGTGAGTGCCTACGGCTATACAGGTATGCTGGCAGAGCGGATTGCAGACGGCATCCGGGACAGCGGGGATTTGGATGTGCGGCTTTATGATATGGTGGAGGCGGACGCTGCGGAAGTAGAAAGAGAAATCCAGTATGCGGACGGATTTCTTTTGGGAAGCCCTACGATTCTTGGAGATGCCTTAAAGCCTATATGGAATCTGACGCTTTCCATGTTTCCGGCGACTCATGGGGGAAAGTATGCGGGTGCTTTTGGAAGTTATGGATGGAGCGGAGAGGGAGTTTTGCATCTGACCGAGCGCCTGAAACAACTGGGGCTAAAGACAGCAGACGGCTGCAGGGTGCGCTTTCGTCCGGACGGAGCAGAACTTCAGGGTGCCTATGAATATGGTTATCGGTTTGGATGTATGGTACAGGAGAAAAAACCAGAGAAGCCAAAACAAAGCGGGGCGAGAAAGCTGGTAAAATGTCTGGTTTGCGGAGAAATTTTTGACTCCTCCATGGAAATTTGTCCTGTCTGCGGTGTGGGAAAAGAAAATTTCATTCCGGCAAACGCAGAAGAGAGCGATTTTGTCCGGGATACAGAAGACTGTTATGTGATTCTTGGAAATGGGGCAGCGGGATTCCATGCGGCCAGTGAGATTCGAAAACGGGACCGGACCGGCAAAGTGATTCTGATCTCCAACGAGCCGTACCCGTCTTATAAGCGTACGCGGCTGACAAAAGCCATTGTCTCAGGACTGACGCCGGAACAGATCGCTTTGGCAGAACCTTCCTGGTACGAAGAGCACCAAATTCAGTTGCTGTTAGGAAAAGAAGCGGTATTGATCGATCCGGTCCAAAAGGAAGTGGAACTGTCAGAGGGGCTGAGGATTTCTTATGACAAGCTGATCTATGCTCTCGGAAGCGAGTGCTTTATACCGCCCATTCCAGGGAGCGGTCTGCCGGAAGTGACCGCTGTCCGGAGACTGTCCGATGTAAAACGGCTGGAGGCTTTGATGGACACTGCCAAATGCGCTGTCGTGATCGGAGGAGGCGTTCTTGGGTTAGAAGCAGCATGGGAGCTGAAAAAAGGCGGGCTGTCAGTAACTGTTCTGGAAGCCGCGCCTCTGCTGATGGGCCGACAGTTAGATGAGGGGGCCGGAGAATGGCTGAAGCAGACCGCTCAAAAAAGCGGAATTGAGATCCGTACAGGTGCCGGCATCGCTTCCATTGATGGAGAAAACCAGGTGACAGGTGTGACTTTGTCGGACGGAGAACATTTTCCTGCGGATCTGGTTGTCGTATCTGCGGGCGTACGCCCGAATACGGAGCTGGCACAGAAAGCCGGGCTGAAGGTCAGACGGGGAGTTGTAGTCAATGAGCGGATGGAAACCAATCTTCAAGATGTGTATGCCTGCGGGGACTGCGCAGAATATGAGGGAAGAAATGACGCACTCTGGCCTCATGCAATGGAGCAGGGGAAGACGGCAGGTGCCAATGCGGCAGGAGAAGAGAACCTTTATACACCGGAAGAACCTGCACTTACTTTCCGGGGAATGAATACAGAGTTGTTTGCGGCCGGGGACAATGGGAAAAATCCAAATCTTCTGTATAAGACTATGGAGCTTAGAGACATGGGAAAGGGACAGTATCGAAAGTATTATTTCCTAAATGACCGCCTTTGCGGAGTGATTCTTTTGGGGGACGTTTCGGATAAGGCAGATTTGAAGATACTCCTTTTGGAACATGCATCTTTTGAAAAAGTGTTTGAACGGTAAAAAAAGTAGTTGCATAACTTTTCCATTCATAATAAAATAGAGACACTACCACAAGTAAACAAAAATGTGTACAAAATAGGGGCCTTTCAGACCCCTGTTTTGTGCGCAGAGAGGTGACAGATGTGGGGATTATGAGTGTGCAGATGAAAAGATGTGGGAACAGGATGAAGTCTGTGCCAGAACGAAGAAAGCAGAGGAGAATGCACCAATGAAGAGAAAGATTTCCAGATGTCTGGCAGGAATGCTTGCCGCGGTATTTATGATGTCTTCCGGAGGTTTTGACGTATCTGCTCAGGGAGCCATCCCGGAGGTTTGGGCGTCAGCTTCGGAAACGGAGATCCCCAAAGAGCAGACACCGGAAACGTCTGCTTCGGATGAGCAAAAGCCGGAGGAGCCTTCAAAGGATCAGACGCCGGAAGTGTCCCCGGAGAATCCAGGTTCGGAAGATCAGACTCCGGAGGAGCCTCCAAAGGATCAAACACCAGAGGACCAGCCTGCAGCAGACCAGCCTCCGGAAGATCAGACACCAGAAGATCAGACGCCGGAAGAACCAAAACAGAACGAAGATGTTCCGGAGAATGTGCCGGATGCAGATTCTCTGCCGGATGACAAACCGTCTGAAGTACAGCAGAGGCAGGGGACTAAGCAGATGACAGGCGCTGTGGAAGTGCTGATTACTGCAGGAGTTCCGGTAAAAGAGGCGCAGGTGTATCAGGTGGAACTGAAAGGTCCGAAATCTGATTCCCAAAAGGCCGTTTTAGAGCCTGCCGCAGAGGGGGCGTTAGATGCCCCGCAGGTGTCTGCCCGTTTCCCGGAACTAGAAGCCGGGACTTATGAACTGAAGGTGTCCGGAAGCGGGTATGCCGCTTATACGCAGACGATCCAGGTGGACGCTCTGGCATATCGGGTGCAGCTCTATACGGGAGAGGCAGCATTTGGTTCTGGGAACGCTCAGCCGGGATTGCTGGCCAAAGGTGATTTAAACGGAGACGGAAAGCTGGATAACAAGGATACCGAGCTTCTTATAGACGCCATCGATGCAGGACGGTATGAGGAAGCTTATGACCTGTACGGAGACGGAAAGGTGGATCTGAAGGATCTGAACCACCTGACGAGGCTTATGGGCGTTCAAAAGAAGTCGACTTTGGAGAAATTTATCCCTCTGGATGCGGCAGAGTTTACCTGTAACGGAGGAACAATCCAGTCGGGAGACGCGGGGAGTTTTCTTCGCGGAGAGAGCGGTCTTACTGTGTCCGTTGGTACATCAGGAACGGAACTGATGTTCGATTTCAGTCAGTACAAAGATGCTCCCAAGGTGGAAGGGATCTTCATCGGCGCGCCGGAAAACAAAGAGTATGCAGTTGCAGAGGGATTGGTAACCATTGATACGGAGGACGGGACGCAGCTTGCGGCTGCAATTACAGGCGGTTCAGCCGTGTCTCCCATTGCAGCGGTAACGAAGCCCTTTGATGTAACGGTACATGAAGATGGTTCTGTCAGCATCGATCTGAAAGGACAGATTGCTGTTAAGAAGATTACTTTCCGGATTACAAAAACTGCAAATGCAAAAAATCTGGCAGAGATTTCCAAAGTGGAGTTTGTCAATGATATGGAAAGCAGGATTCCGGAGCCGGAGATGAATATTCCAAAGAATATCAAAACGGAACCGGGAAATAAATCCTTTACAGTGGGATGGGATAAGCAAAACAATGTAATGGCATATGAGATCAGCATTACCAAAGACGGACAGACGGATTACCGCAGAACAACAGGCTCATCGGATACCATACAGCAGTTTCTGAACGATAGGCTGGAGAACAACGTGGAGTATGAGGTTCGTGTACAGTCTCTGAACGGAGAGTGGAAAAGCGGATTTTCCGAAAGCGTAACCGTAATTCCGAAAGTGGATAAAAAGCCGGCTGCTCCAGAAAGCATCAAGATAACAGGCGGGTACCGCTGCCTGGATGTGCGCTGGAAGAAGATGAAAGATACAGACAGCTATCGTCTGTTCTACAGAGAAAAGGGCAGCGAGCACTTTGAAGAGATCAATAACATCACAGGCAGTTATTGTCAGGTTACGGGGCTGAAGGATGACACGGTTTATGAAGTGTATCTGACCGGAGTGAATGAGCTGGGCGAAGGACCGGCTTCTAATATTGCAGAAGGCAGAACGATCAGCGGACTGATTCCGGCCAAACTGCCGGAGTATAAGCTGATTAATACCTCTAATGGAGAAGGAAAGCTGAGTGCTCATATTGTATCGGCAGTGATCGGCGGCGGGAATGTTTCCATGGTGGACAGTCCTCTGGATAAAGAGGAAGGCAGTGCACTTGGCGCTTTTGACAACCGCTATGCTTCTTACATAGACAGAAAAGACTGGGATTACGGTGCGGCTTATCCGGCGGAAGGAAAAGGCGTGACCGTGCAGTTGGATGATACTTATGAGATTGGTATGATTACACTTGCACAGCCTATGGATGAGGGTGAACTGACTCGTGCCTATGTAATGTACTGGGATGAAAACGGAAAGAAACAGGTAGTTCAGGGGATAACGGTATCCCGGAAACGAAGCAATAACAGAAACTATTATCTAATCAAATTTCCGGAAGCAGTGAAGACTTCCAAGCTGCAGCTTGGAGTCGGTCAGACTTATGGTTATTATCAGGTAGCCATTTCCGAGATTCGCTTCCACCTATACGACAGTCTGGAGCAGGATATTCTCGGTCTATTTGCAGATGATCTGTTTATCACGCTGCGGGACGGCGTGAATCAGAAGACTTTGGATGAACTTCAGAAGCGTCTGGATACACCGGATCCGGCAAGCGGGGAGTATCATCCGGAGCGGGATGCCCTGCAGGAAGAGCTGGATGCGGCAAAGGCTATTCTGGCTACAGAAGGACTTGGTGATGTGATCCAGGTGAATCCGAATATAAATGCGCAGAAGGACAGACAGATTTCCTTAGGCGGCCTGATGGGCCGTCAGCCTCTGGGTGTTACGGCAGCAGCAGGAGACCGCCTGGTAGTTTATGTGGGAAATCCCGGCATGAAATCCGGTGCGAAGGCGAATGTGAACCTCGTATTTACCCAGCAGCATGCAGAATCCGATGGCCTGTCCAGAACAGTAGGGCTGAAGATCGGAAGAAATGAGATTACGGTTCCCCAATTTTTCAGCATGTCTAAGGAGAGGGGAGGTCCGATCTATATTCAGTACCTGGGAAATAATCCTGAGGACCAGTACGCGGTTCGCGTCAGCGGCGGGAATACATTCCCGATTCTGAATGTGTATCGGGTATCGGACGCAGAACGGGAAGCACGCATCCAAAAATATGCAGAAGAGTTAAAGAATTATACCGCAAAGCTTGAAGAGACTCATAGAGCCGATCATGAGTCCGGCGGGAATGAAAATTCGAACTTCCCGTATGATTCAAAGACCTGTATTTTGAATACCACGGATATTGTAACGGACTACATGATGCTTTCGGTTCCGGCCAGCCAGATCCAGGCAGGGCTTGGAGAGGATGCTGTCGGCAGACTGTCCGCTTCCGTTAAGGCTATGGACCAGATGATGCTTCTGTTCTATGAACATAAAGGACTGACAAACACCTTCGCAGAAGGAACGCCGAATGAGATCATAGAGAAAAATCATTTGCCGTATCAGTGTCTGAACATCCGCTATATGACCATGTTTGACGGTGCCTTTATGTATGCGTCCGGAGACCACGTCGGTATTGAGTGGGGTTCGGTTCCGGGGCTGATAGGAAGCGTACCGGTGCAGGCAGAGGACAATGGAAAATATATCAGCGGCCGGTATTTCGGCTGGGGTATTGCCCATGAGATTGGACACCAGATTAACCAGGGCGCCTATGCACATGCGGAAGTAACAAATAATTATTTCTCCATATTGGCCCAGGCGCATGACAGCAATGATACGGTACGTTTCAAATATCCGGAAGTCTTTAAAAAGGTGACCTCCGGAACGACTGGATATGCAGGAAATGTCTTTACACAGCTTGGCATGTACTGGCAGCTTCATCTTGCTTATGATGAAGATTATAATTATAAAATGTATGGAAACTGGCAGGAGATGCAGGAACATCTGTTCTTTGCACGGGTGGATCGGTACGCAAGAGACGCGGCATCGGCGCCTGCTCCGAAAGGAATTAAACTGGATCTGACAGGCGGCCGGGATCAGAACCTGATGCGGCTGGCCAGTGCGGCTGCAGAGCGTAATCTGCTTGCATTTTTTGAAAGATGGGGCATGGTTCCGGACAGCACCACCCGTTCCTATGCAGGGCAGTTCGAGGAAGAAAAACGGGCTGTTTATTATGCAGATGATACGGCGAAGGTGTACCGGATGGAGCACTCCGGCGGAGATTCCAAGCCGGCGAAACCTACAGCAAAGGTAGAAACTACCGCTTTGGGAACTGTGACCTTTACCATAACTTCTTCGTCTCCGGAAACGATACAGGGCTATGAGATTACCAGAGTCTTTACCGAGTGGGGAGAGGAGAGACGGGAGATCGCAGGATTTACCCAGGACGGCACTTTTACGGATCAGCCGGCCTTTGCGGCAGGGCATGTGATTGCTTATGAGATCAGGGCCGTAGACAAGTGGCTGAATTATTCCGAAGCGGATAAAGTGGCTCCGGTGAAGATCACGGGAAGCGGTGTCCTTGACAAGAGCAGTTGGACGGTGGAGACGAATATGAGCTCCGAAGACGACAAGGAAAATGATGAAGCCATAAACGACAATGAGTACCTTCCTTGTGAGACAGTCATTGAATCTGCTATAATAAGAGCAGCTAATAAAGATTATAATGATGATTATACAGGAAGTGTTTCCGGAGAAGATCCGTATATTCTTCTGAAACTCAACCGGGTGGAAGGCGTGGCAGCCATCAGCTATGACTGTGCTTCTGACGTCCGCGGCGGGCGTATGACCAATTATCGGATTGAGATCAGTACGGACGGAGAGACTTATAAGGAAGTAGATAAGGGAACGTGGGAATTTGCTCAGGGCGAACAAAGAGCCAGAGTGGATTTTGCAGATGAAAGCGGTCAGCTCCTTACCTATGATACGGCATTTGTGAAACTGACGGCTGTCGGTCAGGCAGGAAAAGCAATTTCTGTTACAGAGATTGATCTGTATGGTCCGTCCGGCGACAATGTGGAAATTTCTGCCGATGGAATCGGTATTCTGTCAGATGATTATTATTATGATAATACAGATCAGACGAAAAAGATTCCGAAAGGCTCCATTGTGTTCACAGGAGCATACAAAGGAAATCCTGCTTATAACGTGGTTGCGCTCTATGACCAGAATGGAAGTATTGTAGGCGGAACAGACAGCAGCGGAACGCTGACCGCTCATCAGATCATCCTTATGAATCCGCCCAAGGACGGGCAGGATATCGGAGATGTGTCAGACGGAAAATGGATTTACTGGTTTGAGCCGGGAGAAGCCGTAACAGAAGATTCTCTTCCGGAAAAAGTAAGAACAGAACTTTATCGGGTAGACAATGCGCTGACGAATGAAGGGCAGAGACTGGTGAGCGATACCATATTTGTGGAAGTTCCCCAGAAGCTTCCGCCTCTGAAGTTTGAATAATAACCAAAGGAGAAAAATGGATGAAGAGATGGATTCGCAGAACGGGTCTTCCCATACTCTGTTTTCTCCTCTGGGGTATCCATGCAGAGGCTTCCTCGCAGGATATTATTTTGAAAGCAGAGGAAAATAAAGTTACAGTTACTATGGGTGCCTCGAAGGAGGACCTGGTTTCCATGCAGCTTTCTCTGGAAGTCAAAGTGACAGAAGGAGATGCAAATACAAAGGTTTCTTTTGAATTTGACGAAGGACTTCCCGGCAGCGTCAGGCAGTACCGCTATGACCGAAATACTGGGATTCTGAATCTCTATGTATCCGGCAATGCAGGACAAAAGCTTTCCGGCGAAGAATACAGTCTGGGAAAAGTGATACTCAAAGCAGGAGAAGGAGCTGCTTCTGCTACGGTGAGTGTAAAGCAGAACAGTCTGCAGTTTGTAAATGATGCTTATGACCTGTATCGGGTGGGGCAGATCAATGCCACACCGGAACAGAAAGTAACCGACGGAGAGGCCCAAACAGATGTTCTGCCGCCGGATCCGGGGGAAGATGAGGATGAGAACGAATCTTCCGGCGGAAGCGGAGGCGGCGGCAGTTCCGGCGGAAGCGGCAGTTCCGGCGGAAGTTCCGCTCCGCCTGCTGCGAATGCAGATTCAGGTCCTGCGCCTGTTGTACGGGTGAAACCCGGCAGAGGTGTGGGGATCCGGACCAACGGAAGTTATACGGCATCTGCAGAGGATCCTGAGGATACTTCAGACGATACACAGGAAGAAGAACCAGACGAGGAGACAGAGAAAGAGGAGGATTCCGGCGCGGAAGAGGAGCAGCCGGATGCTTCCTGGTCTGTACCGGAGGAGCCGTCAGATGCATCGTCTGGACGCATGAATCTGTTCCTGCTGCTGGGCCTTACAGCAGCACTGGCTGCGGCGGGCATCGTGATCTTTTTGATGGTGCAGGAGTACGACCGGAGAAAGAGAAAAACGAGGAACAGA
Organism: Lachnospiraceae bacterium; assembly: GCA_910574965.1. Taxonomy (GTDB): domain Bacteria; phylum Bacillota; class Clostridia; order Lachnospirales; family Lachnospiraceae; genus Hominiventricola. The sequence goes on from CAJTDB010000006.1 coordinate 66,806, forward strand.
AGAAGACAGCAGACAGGACAGGCAGAAAAGCTGTCCCATGAAAAAAAGAAAAAGAAAACACACAAGGACCGGCCCTAAAGGGCTGGCCTTTGTGCTGTGAGGAAGTTATGGTACCTTCCTTTTGCTGCAGATGAAGGGGTAATGATTGGCAGATAACAGCCATGTTTACAAAAAGTGCGCAGATGGAAATGATTTTTGCTGGAAAAGGAAATCGGAAAATGATATCATTTTTTAAATTGATGAAACTTTTTTGGAAGTTGTAGTGTCTAATCAGTAAAAGAGAAATGAGGTGCAAAGGTTTGATGAAATGTTGTAAAACAAAAACAATAAAAAAGAAATAAATTGTCATATTTTAGTAATATATATGATGCTATTTGGATGCATGGGAATTTTATAATTACAACAAGACGATGAGAGAGACGAAGAAGGTATCGATACATGGTTTTCAGCAGTTTTACTTTTCTTTTTTATTTTCTGCCTGCATTTCTGCTGGTTTATTTTCTGGCTCCGGCATTTATGAAAAATGCAGTGATCTTTGCGGCGAGTCTGATCTTTTACTACTATGGTGTGAGGGAACATCCCTTCTACCTGGTGCTGATGTTTCTGTCCATAGGAGTAAACTATGCAGCGGCCTGCCGGATGATGCGGTGCAGAGGAAAAAGAGGAAAGACCGTGTGTCTGGCAGTCGGGATGACATGGAACATCGGCTGTCTGTTCGTGTTTAAATATCTGGATTTTCTAAGCAGAAATGTAAATCTGCTCTTTGAAAGGACCGGACTCTCGGCAAGACTTCCTTATGCAGATCTGGTTCTGCCCATTGGCATCAGCTTTTATACGTTTCAGATCAGCTCTTATTTGATAGACGTGTACCGGAAGAAGGTTCCGGCGGAGCGTTCCTTTCTGACGCTGGGAACATATCTGTGTATGTTTCCCCAACTGATTGCAGGGCCTATCGTAACCTACAGCCAGGTGAGAAGCCAGATGAAGGAACGGGTGCATTCTTTTCGGAATGTGGAAGAAGGGCTTCGGGAATTCACCATCGGACTGTCGCTCAAAGTGCTCATTGCCAATCGGGTGGGGAATCTGTGGACCCAGGTGGGTTCTATAGGATATGAGAGTATTTCCTGTCCTCTGGCCTGGCTTTCGATCGCTGCCTATACATTCCAGATTTATTTTGACTTTTATGGTTATTCTTTGATGGCAAAAGGACTTGGACAGATGATGGGATTTGAATTTCCGGATAATTTTCAAAACCCTTATCTGTCCCGAACGATGACGGAGTTCTGGCGGCGGTGGCATATGACACTGGGTGGCTGGTTCCGGGAATATGTCTATATTCCCCTTGGAGGCAATCGAAGATTTCTATACCGGAATCTTTTCGTTGTATGGATGCTCACGGGCTTATGGCACGGAGCAAACTGGAACTTTGTTTTGTGGGGACTGTCGCTCTTTGTGCTGCTGGCTCTGGAACGGCTGGGATTAAAAGCGGTGCTGGAGAAGTTTCCGGTTTTCGGGCATCTGTATATGTTCCTTGTGATCCCTCTGTCCTGGCTGCTGTTCGCAGTGACGGACCTTTCACAGTTTGTGATTTATTTGGGACGCCTATTTCCTTTTGCAGCGGCAACGGGGGAGGCCGTATTCCGAGGAGATTTTGTAAAATACGGAAGTGCTTATTTCTGGCCTATGGCAGCGGCGCTTCTGTGCTGTACGGGCCTTCCAAGAAAGCTGTATGAGGCGAAAAAATATTCCTACGCGGCGACATTTGGGCTAGTCCTTTTATTTTGGTCTTGTGTATACTGCATGTATCTGGGACTGGATGATCCGTTTTTGTACTATCAGTTTTAAACGAAAGAGGAAATTGAAGATGAAGAGAAGAAAGAAAAGAAATCATTCCTATATATTGTCACTTTTGGCCAGTATGATTCTGGTGGCATCTGCATGGGCTTCCGGGATTTTACAGAAAGGGGAACACGGAATTGCCCTGTATTTTCCAAGGTCCATTGATGCGGTGTATGCGGAAGCAGACCATACAGAAGAGGAGGTTCTGTTGGAGGAACCCAAGGTGCCTGAAGCTCCGGCACCAGCGGATCATACGGAGCCTGCAGAAGAACCGGAACCGGACGGGGAGCCGAAAATGTACGAGGCGGATACTTCTTATTTTGATGATGCTCTTTTTATCGGGGATTCCCGTACGGTAGGACTGCATGAATACGGAAACTTAGGAAATGCGGTCGTGGTAGCGGATTCCGGCATGAACGTCTACAAGATCTTTGAAAAGGAATTTGATACGGCATCCGGAGAGAAACAGCTTCTGGAAACCATATTATCCGAACGTCAGTTTGGAAAGATTTATATCATGCTTGGAATTAATGAACTGGGATATGACTTTGACCGCACCGTGGCAAGGTATACAGAGCTGGTGGAACGGATTCGTGACATGCAGCCGGATGCGCGGATTTTTCTGGAAGCGAATCTTCATATTACGGAAAAAAAATCAGCGTCTTCGTCTGTTTATACCAATGAAAATATCAACCGGTTTAATGAGGCAGTGGCGCAGATGGCAGATAATCGGACGATTTTTTATCTGGATGTCAATGAGCTTTTTGATGATGAAAATGGAGCTCTGGCACAAATGTATACCATGGATAATGCCCATGTACTGGGAAAATATTATTCGGACTGGGTGGACTGGATCTTAAGACATGCCAGATAATCCCCGGCGGTCATGACCAGTGTATGGACTGGAGCGTACCGCCGCATGAGCCGGCAAAGAAGCGCTTCGTATTCCGGTTCCTGTCCGGCGGCAGCATCGGACAGATAGACTACCTGTATGCCGGCATCTACAAGTCCGGCGGCAGTGAATAAGACGCAGCATTCAGCGACGACGCCGGAGAGCAGTACCCGGCGATATTCTTTCAGTTTTTCCATGAGAGCGGGAACCGAGCAGGCGGAGTAGGTGGACTTTTCATAACAGGGCCATCGGTCCAGAAAGGGCTGGAGAGGGGAAAGGATCTGTCCGAACTCTCTGCGGCTGCTGATGGAACTTGTCTTTTCATTGTAAAGCTTCCATTGGCCTTTAGGATGCCGGAAGGGGACGTGACGTGTGAAGGCTGCATCATAACGGTTCCCGCAGGCAGGAGACTGCAGAAGCATCTGTATCCGGTCAAGTGCCTGGGGCATGGAAGGGCATTCCCAGGGCTGTCCTGGAAAATATACATTCTGCATGTCTACAACCAGCAGCAGATCTTTTTCTTTCATAAAGATGAAACCTCCCCTATGTTCGCTTGAGTGATAGTATGGGAGGTTTTCTGCAGCTTTATGCGCGAAAGAGCCATCCGGTGCTGCAGGTTTCCGTTGACGGTGCATCTGGTCGGAACGTATAATGAGAGTGCGGCTTTTGGCTTTGTGTCCGGAGCCGCAGAGGCAGACGTTTTTGGGAGGATGTGAGACGATGATCCAGAAAAAAGCAGGGAAAAAATGTGCGGGTTTGCTGCTTGGCGCGGCAGGGCTGCTGGCGGCTGGTTATCTTGCCCTCTGCGCGGCAGTGGACGGCAGGCATATGCTGCCAGGGACAAAAGTGGATGGCATAGATCTAGGCGGTATGACATACGAAGAAGCAGTGGGTGCCCTAAGAGCAGAGGAGGCTATCTGCCGTCAGGAAGCCATACTTACGATTTCCTTTGAGGGAAAGGAGTATCAGGTGGATGCGGGGAATGGGCTGGAATTCGATCATGAGGGAACGGCAGCGGAAGCTTTGAAGCTGACCAAAGAGAATTTCTTCCTGCGGGGGGCTTTTTTCCTCAGGGGCTGTGTCTCCGGCTTTGATTGCCGTTCTTTTTCAAAAGTTGATTCGGACAGATTATATGATGCTGTCTGCGCCAGCGGCATTTTGCAGGAAGACGGCACCATACAGACTTCCTATAAGGAGGAGAACGGGAAACTAGTGTTCTCCGTAGGAACGCCGGGGGATGCGGTGGATGAGGCGGGTCTTATGGAAGCCCTTTTAAATGCCATAGAAGCAGGAACATATGAAACCGTTCTGCCTGCCCCGGTCTGTCCGGGTGTTGTAGAGCCGGTGGACCTTCCCGGCATTTATGAGGAAATACATACAGACCCGGTAAATGCAGCGCTGGATCCGGAAGCTGGCTATCAGGTGCTGCCTTCTGTTACAGGGGTGGACTTTGATCTGGAACAGGCAGAAAAAATGCTGGGTGCAGCACAAGAGGGAAGCACAGTGGTGATCGATCTGATTTATACCGAACCGGAGATCACTGCCCAGGATATGGAAGAACGTATGTTCAGGGACCGGCTTGCTTCTTTTACTACGAGAGTCAGCAGCAATGAAAATTATATTCATAATGTCCGTCTGGCGGCTGAAAAATGCGATGGGATCATCCTTCTCCCAGGGGAAGAATTTTCTTTTAACCGTACGGTCGGGGAGCAGACTGCAGAGACCGGCTTTTTGAAGGCCAGTGCCACCAAAGGGACACAGGTGATTCAGGCATATGGCGGAGGGATCTGTCAGGTGTCGTCTGCACTGTTCATGGCAGCGCTTTACAGCGGACTGGATATTCCGGAACGTTGGTGTCATACGTTTGTTACCAGTTATCTAGATCCGGGGCTGGATGCGGCTGTGGCCTGGGGCGTGCTGGATTTTCGGATCGAAAATAACAGGGATTATCCGGTTCGGTTAGAGGTTCGCTATAAAGACCGCAACTTAAACGCGGTCATCTGGGGAACAAAGACGGAAGATACCTTTGTGGAGGTGGAGACAAAGGTACAGGAAGAAACGGAAGAGCTGCTGAAGGTGCGGACCTGCCGAAAGACCTGGAGTTCAGACGGAAATCATGTATTTATTGAGCAGATTACAGACAGTGAGTACATACGGCCTGGATTCCGGGTGGACTAATATCGGTTCGATAAAGAGAATTGGATGAAGGGAAAAGGAAAATGATAAATTTTTTGGTTTCACAAAAGATCGTTGGCTGTATGGGGCTTTCTCTGCTGGGATTTTTGCATCCGTACAGCGGCGCTACTCCGGTGCCGGATAAGAGTACAGAACCTGCTCTTTATGAGATCTATGCAGAGGATGACAGGCTAAAAGAGGTCAGCCGCGAAACTTACGCATATGAAAAAGGACAGGCCTTGCCTTTAGGGGGCCTGTACCGGCAGTACGAGTGGGTAAACAGAAGCTATGAGGAAGAGGAGCGGGCAGAGACTTCTCATGCATATTTTGATGAACAGAACCGTCTGCTTTATGCCCTTGGATATACAGCTAATATTTTGAGCGGTAGCAGCAGTTACTGTGAAGAAAATATTTATGAAAGAGACAATGAAAAACATACATGCAGGTATCTTTATTATAAATCAAACAGTAGGCCCTGGGAGGATGGTTATTATATCGCGTTTCGGTATCTGTTTGAAACCAGTGATTTTCAGTTTGATGAAAAAGGCAGGCTTCTTCGCGGCCTAACCTACAGAAGAAATGTCGGTTCGGATCCATACGGATACAGCGAAGAGCTTTTTTTCAGCCGCGGCTATGAGGCGGATTATGACGGGGATCGGCTTATGGCAGAACTGCAGTATATAGATTACTGGGGGACGAACGAAACGGGTATATGGGAATACCGGATTTATGAGTATAATGAACAGGGAGACTGTATCTGGATTGCGGATGTTACAGAAGATGAGATTAAGATCTGCTGTCTGGAATATGATGAGGAAAGAGGACAGGTGCAGGAATATGTCTATGAGGTTTTAGAAGACTGGGAGTTTACCGCTGACGACGGGAGCACATATTACTTTCGTCCCCAGTGGAAGAAACCGGCAGTAAAAAAAGCGGCAGCAGACGGAACCGTGGAACTCGAACTTTTTTATGGAAAGGGAATGGATCTGGGGCAGCAGCATTATTTGATGCCGGAGGATGTAGAAGCCGTACTGAATGATCACAGATATGTTGTGAGGCCGGGAGACTGTCTCTGGAACATTGCAAGAAGATATTATGGTTCGGGCAGCCGCTGTGATCTCATTCATCGTATGAACATCAGCGTGATCGGCCTGGAAGAAAATAAAATTCTGCCGGGTATGCGGTTATATTTGCCGGAAATCGGGAATGCACAGGATACAAAAGTATCTGACTGAAAGAGAGAAACGGATTGACCGTTTGTCCGTATTCCTTTTAGAGAAATTACTTGACTTTTTTTTCACAATAAGTATAATGGATACTGATGGTCTGTGTAAGAAGGCCGTCAGGTTATCTATATGAGGGGAACATCCCCGGTCAATATTATGAGGAGGACACGATCATGTCAACAAAAGCGTTTTACCCGCTGAGCGAAATTGGCAAAGGGAAGCCGGGCTTCTCTAAAACACGTTCTATCATTGAAGCAGCTTTCTATGGGAACAATGTCGTAAAAGTAAATACCCTGAAAGAAGCTTATGATTTAGCAAAAAATTCTCCGGGAACCATCGTAACGGATATGCCTGTGTACAGAGGCGAGGAATTTGGTCTTGAGAAGGACGCAAAGGTACTTCTGTTTAACGACGGTGCAGTAACCGGACGTTATGCGGCAGCACGCCGGATCAAAGGCGAGCCGGGCGTTGATGAAGAAAAGCTTGATAAAATCGTTATGGATGCGGTCTATGAGACCCGCTGGAAAACCATGTACCATGCAGAGTGCTATGCAGGTCTGGATCCGGAGTTTATGGCAAAGATCCATCTTCTGATTCCGGAAGGAGAAGAGAACCTTCTGTATAACTGGATGATCAACTTCCAGTATATGTCTGATGAATACGTAAAAATGTATAAAAAGTCCAAACCCATCGGCGACGGCAAAGAGCCGGATATCTATATCTTCTCCGATCCTCAGTGGACACCGGTGGAGCGTCCGGACCTTGACTTTAGCTGCCTGAGCGATCCGCTGACTCTGTGTTATTTTGATACCAACCAGAACTGTGCAGCAATTCTGGGTATGAAATATTTCGGCGAGCACAAGAAAGGTACTCTGACTATGGCATGGGCGCTGGCAAACCGGAACGGTTATGCAAGCTGCCATGGCGGACAGAAAGAGTATGCACTTTCAGATGGAAGAAAATATGTGGCGTCTGTATTCGGTCTGTCCGGATCCGGCAAGTCCACACTGACCCATGCGCAGCATGGCGGCAAATATGGAATCACTGTTCTTCATGATGATGCATTTATCATCAATACAGAGACATGTGCATCCGTAGCCATCGAGCCGACTTATTTTGACAAGACTGCAGATTACCCAACCGGATGCCCGGACAACAAATATCTGCTGACAGCACAGAACTGTTCCGCTACTATGGATGAGGACGGCAAGATCCAACTGGTGACCGAGGACATCCGCAACGGCAACGGCCGTGCCATCAAGTCCAAGCTGTGGTCCCCGAACCGTGTAGATAAGATCGATTCTCCGGTAAATGCCATCTTCTGGATTATGAAAGACCCGACCATTCCGCCGGTAGTGAAGCTGAAAGGTGCTGCTCTGGCATCTGTAATGGGTGCAACGCTGGCAACCAAGACTTCCACCGCAGAGCGCGTGGCTGCAGGTACCGATCTGAACGCACTTCGTATCGTACCTTATGCAAACCCGTTCCGTACTTATCCGCTGGTCAACGACTATGAGAAATTTAAGAAGCTGGTGGAAGAGAAGAACGTAGACTGCTATATTGTCAACACTGGTGACTTTATGGGCAAGAAGGTTCAGAAGGAAGATACCCTTGGAATCCTTGAGGATATCGTAGAGGGCAAGGCAGACTTCAAGCAGTGGGGTCCCTTCGAGGATATTGAGATCATCAATGACTGGAGCGGAAAGAGCGGCGACTTTACTCCGAATCTGCAGGATGCAGACTATGTGGAAGCTTTGAAGAATGCGATGAAGAACCGCGTGGACGCAGTGGCGAAGTTCGCTACCGCGAAGGGCGGCTATGACAAGCTTCCGGATGAGGCACTGGCTGCACTGGAGAAACTGGTGAAAGAGCTGGCATAATATTTGTGAAATAAATAACAACCGGGCTGTCCGTGAGGGCGGCCCTTTTTTTGAGATGATAAAATATATTCAATCATAATGCATGGAGAAAAGACATAGAATGAAGCATGGAAAAGCTTACATACGGTCCGTCTTGTCGCATTTTCCAGAAAATTGAAAAAATGGAACAAGTTTTTGTGCACTATGGTTGTCAAACTCGGAAAAATAGGTTATACTAGAGTTACAGATTTCCTGGGGTGTTCGATAGCCCTGTTATTTTGAACCTACATTTACGTTCATGGGATTCCAATATCTCAAGCTGGATGTCATGCCTCCGTCTTTGGAGACGCCAGTGGAAGGCTGAAGGCTTGTTGAGGTTACCCACCTAGCTTGTGGCTAGGCGTCAAAATACAGGGAACGGCACTTTGGGAAATGGAAGATACCGGGTATTGCAAGAACCTTGCAATACCCGTTTTTTAGTCTGGTCTTATGGGGAGGGGACAGCATGTATTACAGAAAAAGGCTGAAGCAAAAAGCCCTGCTTCTTGTAGTCCTTCTGGGATTTTTCATTATCCTTATTATGCCCGGAGAGAAACGACAGGAGGATGGGAAGACGGCGGAGGAAGGAGAACGTCTGGTAATTCCAAAGGAGGAAGACGATACGCCGGTGCCGGAGGAAGTGTGGAAGATGCCGGGGGCGGATGCGAAGATCCGGGTGCTGATTCTGGCAGAAGACGGCGGAATTTATCATGAAGAAAAGGAGCTTTCACGGGAATATCCGGGAGAATTGTTCTATTATGAAGAGGAAGAGGGCTGGGCAATCGTCAATGAGGTAACCTTAGAGGAATATCTGCGCCGGGTGGTACCCAGTGAGATGCCGTCAGCCTATGCGAAAGAAGCACTGAAGGCACAGGCAGTCTGCGCAAGGACTTACGCCGTATGGCAGATGCGGGAATACGCCTATCCGGAGTATGAGGCTCATGTGAACGACAGCGTATCCTACCAGGTGTACAATCATATTGACAGCCAGGAAGCAACCGATCAGGCAGTGGAGGAGACCGCAGGGCAGATCATGCTTTATGAGGACGGGCCTGTAAAAGCGTATTATTTTGCAACTTCCTGCGGGAGTACAACGGACGAGAACATCTGGGAGAAAGGGGACCGAAACCAGACCCCCTACATAGCCGGAAGGCGGACCGGAGAGGCAGAGGAGACGGATGATCTGACCGATGAGGAGACTTTTTCCCGGTTTATCTGTAAAAAACATGCAGGAGATCTGGAAATTTCGGAACCCTGGTATCGGTGGGAGTGCTATGTTCCTCTGGAACAGATCCGACAAAATGTGGAAACCTGGGCAAAGTCCAGGGCTGAGCGGTCAAAGGACGGGGTGCTTTTGCAGGATAATGACAGTTATATTTTAGAAACAGTGGAGAGCATTGGAAATATTAGCAGTGCTGAGATCATTACCCGGAATACCGGCGGTGCGGTACATGAACTTTTGCTGACCGGGGAGGAAGGGACGCTGAAAGTCAAGTACGAATACAACATCCGTCTGATGCTTGGCATTCCGGACGGGGAAGTTCATAAAAATGACGGCAGCACAGCCAAGGGCGGAAATCTGCTGCCAAGCGGCTACTTTGTCCTTCAGCCGGTGGAAGAGGAAGGCGTGCTGAAAGGGTATCAGATATATGGAGGCGGTTACGGCCATGGTGCCGGCATGAGCCAGAATGGCGCACGCATCCTGGCAGAGAGCGGATATGGATACGATGAGATCCTGCAGTATTTTTATCATGAAATCCGCCTTGCAAGATTGGAATAGATAGGGTATGATACATCTTAGTGAATGAAATGGCAGGTAAAAATGATGTGGCATCTGATCAGAATGGTTCTGGATGTGAAAAAGGAAATGGAGGAGAGTCATGTGGGGGCGTATGCCGCCCAGTCGGCGTATTTTATCATGCTCTCTTTTCTGCCCCTGATTCTTCTGCTTCTGACGATGATTCAGTTTACGGGGATCGGAAAGTCGAATCTGTATCATCTGATTCAGGACGTGATTCCTCTGGGCTTTCAGAGCTGGCTTTTGGGCATTCTGGATGAAATGTACAGCCGTACGGCAGCGACAGTGTCCATTTCCGCTCTGGTAACGGTCTGGTCAGCAGGGAAGAGCTTTATGGCCCTCAACCGGGGTATGAATGTAATCTGCCGCGTGGAGAAGAGGCAGAACTATTTCCTCATGCGTCTGCGAGGGGCAGTGTTTGCCCTGTTGTTTGTGCTTCTCGTGGTGGCGTCGCTGCTGCTGATTGTATTTGGTACATCCATTCACGAGCTTTTTGCGGTTTATTTTCCCTTTCTGGCCATCTTTACCCGGATCCTTCTTTCTTTTCGTATGGTGGTCATGCTGGCCCTGTTCACGTTCTTTTTTGCGCTGCTGTATATGATTCTGCCCAGCCGAAGGGCCGGTTTTGTGGAACAGCTTCCAGGCGCGCTTTTTACAGCCGCGGGCTGGTATCTGTTTTCCTATGGATTTTCCATCTATATTGAATACAGCCATGCGTTCAATATGTACGGCAGTCTGACGACCTTGATTCTGCTCATGTTCTGGCTGTATTTTGTCATGTATATTGTGCTGATCGGAATGGAATTGAACTGCCTGCATGAAAAAAGGTCTTGACTTTCTTCGATTCTGTGTTATAGTAAATTTTGATATGAAAATGCAAGGAAGGTGTCAGTAGCATTCTGTTTTCCGACAGAGAGGAAGGGTCATCGGCTGGAAGCCCCTCCAGGTTCAGGCAGGATTGTGAATTTCCCACCGGAGCAGCACTCCTGAAATTTATAGTAGGGAGTGACGTCCCCTGCACGTTACGCAGAATGAGTGCCCGGCATGTTCCGGGAATCAGGGTGGTACCACGGATCAGAAGTTTCGTCCCTTTATAGGAGACGGGACTTTTTTTATTGGTCTGCCCGTGCAGATGTAAAATCAGATCATCATAAAAAGGAGCTTAGAGATGAAGGAAAGATTGCAGAAAATCAAAGAAGAGGCCCTTGCGCGGATCAAGGCATCGCAGAATCCGGAAGCTTTGAACGATGTGCGTGTGTCTGTACTTGGCAAGAAGGGCGAACTGACGGCTCTCTTAAAAAGTATGAAAGAGGTGGCGCCGGAGGAGCGGCCTGCCTTTGGGCAGTTGGTCAACGATACGAGAGCAGAAATCGAGCGCGTCATGGAAGAAGCGAAAAAGCAGATGGAACAGATACTGCTGGAAATGAAGCTGAAGACAGAGGTCATCGACGTGACGCTTCCGGCGAAGAAAAACGCCATAGGGCACCGGCATCCGAATACCATTGCTCTGGAAGAAGTGGAGCGGATCTTTATCGGTATGGGCTATGAAGTCATGGAAGGCCCGGAGGTGGAGTACGATCTGTACAACTTTGAAAAACTGAACATTCCGGCCAATCATCCGGCAAAGGACGAGCAGGATACCTTCTATATTAATAAAGAAATCGTGCTGCGTACCCAGACGTCGCCGGTACAGGCCCGTGCGATGGAGAAAGGAAAGCTTCCTATCCGCATGATCTCACCTGGACGGGTGTTCCGTTCCGATGAGGTGGATGCGACGCACTCTCCGTCTTTCCATCAGATCGAGGGGATGGTGATTGACAAAAATATCACATTTGCAGATCTGAAAGGCACACTGGAGGAATTTGCCAGAGAGCTGTTCGGAGCGGAGACGAAGACCAAATTCCGTCCCCATCATTTTCCGTTTACAGAGCCAAGTGCGGAGGTGGATGTGTCCTGTTTCAAATGCGGCGGAAAGGGCTGCCGGTTTTGCAAAGGCTCCGGCTGGATCGAGATCCTTGGCTGCGGCATGGTTCATCCTCATGTGCTGGAAATGTGCGGCATCGATCCCAAAGAGTATACAGGCTTTGCGTTCGGCGTCGGCCTGGAACGGATTGCCCTGTTAAAATACGAGATCGACGACATGAGACTTTTATATGAAAACGATATCCGGTTCCTGCGGCAGTTCTAGAACATATGTTCTGATGAAGGCGGGAGAAAAAGCAGAAAGGTAGAGAGAATATGAATACATCATTATCATGGATCAGAGCATATGTGCCGGACTTAAATGTGAGCGCCCAGGAATTTACAGATGCTATGACTTTATCCGGATCGAAGGTGGAAGGTTTTACAAAATTAGACGAAGATCTGGAGCATATTATCATCGGACAGATTGAGAAGATCGAGCGTCATCCGGATGCGGACAAACTGATCGTCTGCCAGGTGAAGATTGGAGAGCAGCAGACAATCCAGATCGTTACAGGGGCGCCTAACGTAAAAGAAGGAGACAAAGTGCCGGTAGTCGTGGACGGCGGACGGGTAGCCGGCGGTCATGATGGAAAGCTGACGCCTGGCGGGATCCGGATCAAGAAGGGAAAGCTGCGCGGTATTGAGTCAAACGGCATGATGTGTTCCATTGAGGAGCTGGGATCCAGCCGGGAAATGTATCCGGAAGCGCCGGAACTTGGCATCTATATATTTCCGGAGGATGCAGTCATAGGGGCAGATGCCATTGAAGCGTTAGGGCTTCGGGATGTGGTGTTTGAATTTGAGATCACGTCCAACCGTGTGGACTGCTACAGCGTTCTCGGACTTGCAAGAGAGGCTGCTGCCACATTCAAAAAGGAGTTCAAAGCACCGGTGGTGGAAGTAAAGGGAAGCGGCGGCGATGTCAATGACTATATTAAGGTAGAGGTGAAGGATACAGAGCTCTGTCCCAGATACTGTGCAAGAGTCGTGAAAAATATCCGTCTGGCGCCGTCACCGGAGTGGATGCAGAGAAGGCTGGCTTCCGTGGGCATCCGGCCCATCAACAATGTGGTGGATATTACCAACTATGTCATGGAAGAGTATGGACAGCCCATGCATGCATACGATCTGGATACGATCGCAGGGAAGCAGATCATTGTCCGCCGGGCAGCTCAGGATGAGAAGTTCGTCACACTGGACGGACAGGAGCGTACATTGGATGACTCTGTTCTGATGATCTGCGACGGCGAGAAAGCAGTGGGTATGGCAGGCATCATGGGCGGCGAAAATTCCATGATTACAGAAGATGTGCATACGATGCTTTTTGAGGCGGCCTGTTTTGACGGAACCAACATTCGTCTTTCCAGTAAAAAAGTGGGACTCCGGACGGAAGCATCCGGGAAATTCGAGAAAGGGCTGGATCCAAACAATGCAGAAGCGGCCATCAATCGTGCCTGCCAGCTTATTGAAGAGCTGGGGGCCGGAGAAGTGGTAGACGGTATGGTGGATGTCTGTGCAGGGATCAAGGAACCTGTTCGTATTCCCTTTGAGCCGGAGCGCATCAATGGGCTGCTTGGCACAGAGCTTGACCAGGAACAGATGCTGTCTTACTTTGGACCGCTGGAGATCCGGTATGAGGAGTCGACCAAAGAACTGACGATTCCCAGCTTTCGGCAGGATCTGCGCTGCATGGCGGACATTGCAGAAGAGGTGGCGCGTTTCTATGGATATGACAACATTCCGACGACGCTTCCCAAAGGAGAGGCAACGACCGGCAAACTTCCGTTCTATTTGCGGGTAGAGCAGACGGCAAGGGATATGGCGGAGTTCTGCGGGTTTTCTCAGGGAATGACCTATAGCTTTGAGAGCCCCAAAGTATTTGACCGGCTGCTTCTGCCGCCGGATGCCAAGGAACGCAAAGCGGTAGTGATTTCCAATCCGTTAGGAGAAGATTTCTCCATCATGCGTACCATTTCTTTAAATGGGATGCTGACTTCTCTGTCTACCAACTACAACCGGAGAAATAAGAACGTACGTTTGTATGAACTTGGAAATATTTATCTGCCGAAAAGCCTGCCCCTTCAGGAACTGCCGGATGAGCGGATGCAGTTTACTCTGGGCATGTATGGAGACGGAGACTTCTTCACCATGAAAGGGGTAGTGGAGGAATTTTTAGACCGGCTGGGCATGAACAAAAAGGAGACCTATGATCCGAAGTCCGGGAAGCCGTTCCTTCATCCGGGCCGTCAGGCGGCCATACTGTATGACGGAACACAGATTGGCTATATGGGTGAAGTCCATCCGACAGTTGCTGTTTCTTACGGTATTGGGGACCGGGCTTATGTGGCGGTACTGGATATGCCATCCATTGTAGAGCGGGCGACTTTTGACCGGAAATATGAAGGAATTGCCCGTTTCCCGGCGGTTACAAGAGATATTTCCATGGTCGTTCCCAAAGACGTGATGGTAGGACAGATCGAGGAGATTATTGCAGTCCGCGGCGGGAAGATCTTGGAGAGCTACGAACTGTTTGACGTCTATGAAGGGGCACAGATCCAGGAAGGCTATAAGTCTGTGGCGTATTCCATTGTATTCCGTGCCAAAGATAAGACATTGGAAGAGGCAGAGATTACAACGGTCATGAAGAAGATTCTAAACGGCCTGCAGTCTCTGGGGGCGGAGCTTAGACAGTGATGAACCTGCATGATTTTTATTACGAGCTTCCACAGGAGCTGATCGCTCAGGATCCTTTAGAGGACCGGTCCGGGTCCAGGCTGCTTTGCCTGGACCGGGCATCCAAAACCGTGTCCCATCATGTTTTCAGAGAGATCATAGACATGTTAGAGCCGGGAGATTGTCTGGTGCTCAATGACACAAAGGTAATTCCCGCCCGTTTGATGGGCAGCAAAGTAGGGACCGATGCGAAGATTGAGGTTCTTCTGCTGAAGCGCCTGGAGGACCGTGTCTGGGAGACACTGGTAAAACCAGGAAAGAAAGCAAAGCCAGGGACAAACATCTCCTTTGGAGACGGGCTTTTGACCGGCGAAGTGTTAGAGGTGGTGGAGGACGGCAACCGGCTGATCCGGTTCGATTATGAGGGGATTTTTGAAGAGATTTTGGACCGTTTGGGCCAGATGCCGCTTCCGCCCTATATTACCCACCAACTAAAAGACAAGAACCGCTATCAGACAGTCTATGCAAAGCATGACGGTTCGGCGGCGGCGCCTACAGCGGGGCTTCACTTTACAAAAGAGCTTCTGGAAAAGATTCGGGAAAAAGGCGTACAGATTGTACGCATAACGCTGCATGTGGGACTTGGGACGTTCCGTCCGGTGAAAGTAGAAAATATTACCGAACATCATATGCATTCAGAATATTACGTAGTAGAGGAAGATGCGGCCCGGAAGATCAATGAGACAAAGCAGAAAGGCGGCAGAGTCATTCCGGTAGGAACGACTAGCTGCCGGACGTTGGAGTCTGCGGCCGGAGAGGACGGTATCCTTCAGGCCGGAAGCGGCTGGACGGACATTTTCATCTATCCCGGATACCAGTTCCGTGTAACAGACTGCCTGATTACGAATTTTCATCTGCCGGAATCGACGCTGCTGATGCTGGTGTCCGCCCTGGCTGGCCGGGAGCAGATCATGGCGGCTTATGAAGAGGCGGTGAGAGAGCGGTATCGGTTTTTCAGTTTTGGGGATGCGATGTTTATCAAATGACACCGAAGTGGAACTTTTGTTAAGTGGAAGCAAGTCCATCTGGAGAAAGAAGAATCCCCGAACCGTGTTCCGGCACAGTTCGGGGATTCTTCTTTATTTCAACGGCATAGCTCGGCTTTATGAAGTCTGCATTCCTCCAAGGTCCGCAGATGTATACAACTGATAATAAATGCCTTTCTTTTTCATCAGTGTTTCATGACTGCCTTCTTCTACGATCTGATTCCCGGACAGAACTAGAATACGGTCTGCGCCGTGAATTGTAGTGAGCCGGTGGGCGATGGTAAGCGTCGTCCGTCCGGCAGCCAGTTTGTCTAAAGAGGCCGATACAAGATGTTCGCTTTCGTTGTCCAAAGCGGCTGTGGCTTCGTCCAGCAGAAGCACCTGAGGAGCTTTTAAGAACACTCTGGCAATGCTGATTCTCTGCTTCTGTCCGCCGGACAGTTTCACCCCGCGTTCTCCGACGAAAGTATCATAGCCATCTTTTAATTCGATGATAAATTCATGAGCACCGGCCAATTTGGCAGCTTCTATTACTTCCTCCCAGGACGCTTCCGGTTTGCCGTAGGCGATATTTTCATAAACCGTTCCAGAAAACAGATAGACATCCTGCTGGACGACACCGATGTTCTCACGAAGACTTTGGAGGGTTAGATGGCGGATATTTTGGTCATCCAGCAGAATTTCACCTTCAGTGGGGTCGTAAAAACGGGGAATGAGACTGCAAAGCGTTGTTTTTCCGCCGCCGGAGGGGCCTACAAGAGCCACTTTCTCTCCCGGCTGGATGGTCAGACTGATGTGGGAGAGAACCGGTGTATGGTCGTCAGGATATTCAAAAGAGACATTTCGGAAGGTGATCTGTCCTTTTACATCTGTCAGAGGAATGGCGCCTTCTTCATCAAAAATGTCTACCGACGCATCCATAAGTTCCGTAAAACGTTCGATGCCGGTCATGCCTCTTTGAAACTGTTCTGCAAATTCGATGATTCTTCGTATAGTTGCCAGAAGCGTTGTTACATACAGCGTATATGCCACCAGATCGGCAGGTGCAATGCGCCCGTTTATCATAAAAATGCCCCCAGCTACAATTACGACCACATACATCAGTCCGTCGAAGATCCGTATGGTATTCTGGAAGGCCGCCATATATTTGTAAGTCTGTCTCTTGATCTTTAAAAATTCCTGATTATCCCGATTGAATTTATCCATTTCTATGGCTTCGTTGGCGAAAGCCCGGACAACTTTATTGCCAAGAAGGTTGTCTTCAATTCGGGCATTCAGCTCGCCAATGTGATTTCTCTGACGTTTAAATGCTTTTCGTACCTGCAGATTAAACCAGGTGCAGGAGACGGCCATGACCGGAATCAGCAGGAAGAGGATGACCGTCAAAAGCAGATTAACCTGTGCCAGAATCACAAAAGATACTGCTGCCTTTAAGAAAGCGATAAAAAATTCTTCCGGGCAGTGGTGGGCGAATTCGGTTACGTCAAAAAGATCACTGGTGATCCGGGACATGATCTGTCCCACCTTCGTGTTGTTAAAATAGTTGTCGGACAGTTTTTGCAGATGGGCAAAGGCATCCTCCCGCATATCTGTCTCGATGGCGGCGCCCATTACATGTCCGGTGTAGGCCATATAAAAACTTGCCATTCCGTCAATAATACGCAGGGCAAAATAAATGCCGCCGATGGTAAAGATCATACGCAGCGTGAGCGACTGCAGATCGTTCATTCCTACATTGGTAATGTAACGGAGGATCAGAGGCAGCACCAGCTCGCATATGGTAGTGAGCGCGGCGCAGAACAGGTCCATAACCATAATCCAGGTGTATTTCCGGTAGTATGGGAGAAATCGTTTTAAAAGAGTGCCGGTTTTCATCGGGGAGCATCCTTTCTGTTCTGGGTTTTCTGTCTGCACAAGCAGTGTGTTGTCCTCATTGTATCATGAAGGCCAAAATCTGGCAATCTGGAAACATGTTTCCTTCCGTCTTCCCATTTTATAAATTTCATGTTATACTTAATAAATTAACGTGCTAAAGGAGACATGCTGTTATGAAGATCGGTTTTATCGGACTGGGCCTGATGGGCGGTTCCATTGCCAGGGCAGTTCGCTATTTTTATCCGGAAGCAGAGATCATTGCCGCTTCCCGTACCCGTGCTTCGGTGGAACAGGCTATAGAGGACGGCGTTGTGAGCCGGGCCGCAGAGGGAGTTACCGGCGACTTTGGAGACTGTGATTACATATTTCTGTGCGCACCTGTGTCGAGCAATGCAGAGTACCTAAAGAAATTGAAGCCCGTCATCGGGCCTGCCTGTATCATTACAGATGTAGGAAGTACGAAAAGTGATATCCATGCAAAGGTGACAGAGCTTCAGATGGAGGAGCATTTCATCGGAGGACATCCTATGGCGGGTTCGGAGAAGACCGGATATTCCCATTCAAAACGTATTCTGATCGAAAATGCCTATTATGTCATCACCCCTTCTGAAAAGGTGCCCAAAGAGGCGGTAGAGCGCTACAGGGACCTTGTAGCAAGCCTGAAGGCCCTGCCCCTGATTCTGGACTATCGGACTCACGATTATGTAACAGCCGGCATCAGTCATCTTCCTCATATTATTGCTTCGGCTCTTGTTAATCTTGTACGGGATTCCGACACAGAGGATGGAATTATGAAGCTGGTAGCTGCAGGGGGATTTAAAGATATTACAAGGATCGCTTCGTCCTCTCCGGAGATGTGGGAACAGATCTGCATGACCAACCGGGAAAATATTTCTTCTATCTTAAATGATTACATTCAGTCCCTGATTAGAATCAGGCAGAAGCTGGACGATGCAGAAGGGGGAGCGGTATATCATCTTTTTGAAACTTCCAGAGATTATCGGGACAGTCTTCCGGTCAGAGGAAGCGGTCCTATCCAGCCGGTTTATGAAATCTACTGCGACATGGTGGATGAGGCCGGAGGAATCGCCACATTGGCGACGATTTTGGCCAGCAACCAGATCAATCTGAAAAATATCGGCATCATACACAGCCGGGAATTTATCGAGGCCGTTCTGCGCATTGAATTTTATGATGAAAAATCCAGAAAACAGGCGGCAGAGATTCTGCGGAAATACCGGTATGTCATCTATGAACGTTCCTGAGTGGTATGAGGAAAAAGGAGTTTGACTATGAAATTTACAAGAGCAGAGGCATTAAAAGGAACGGTTACGGTTCCGGGAGACAAGAGCATTTCCCACCGCAGCATCATGTTTGGGGCACTTGCGGAGGGAACTACCCGTGTGACGAATTTTCTGCAGGGGGCGGATTGTCTGTCGACCATTCAATGTTTTCGAAAACTGGGCATCCGGATTGAAAATACGCCGGAGGAAATCCGCATTTACGGAAAAGGGCTTCATGGACTTCTTGCGCCGTCCGGGGGGTTGGACACAGGCAACAGCGGGACGACCACCCGGCTGATCTGCGGGATTTTGGCAGGGCAGGATTTTCAGACAGAGCTAAATGGAGATGCATCCATACAGTCCAGGCCCATGAGGCGAATTATGGATCCGCTCTCCCAGATGGGAGCTAAGATCGAGAGTCTGCGCGGAAATGACTGTGCGCCCCTTCGCATTCAAGGGACGAAGCTGCACGGGATTCATTATCATTCTAAAGTGGCATCTGCTCAGGTGAAGTCCTGTATCCTGCTGGCTGGCCTTTATGCAGACGGTCCGGTAAGTGTGACGGAACCAAGCCTGTCCAGAAATCATTCGGAAATTTTACTGCGGCATTTCGGCGCTTCCGTGTCCGGCGAAGGGACGACTGTCATTATACAGCCGGAGCCAAAGCTTCTGGCTCAGGAGATTCAGGTGCCCGGAGATATCTCTTCTGCTGCCTATTTTATCGCGGCGGGGCTTCTCGTGCCGGGATCTGAGATTCTGATTCGAAATGTGGGCATCAATCCCACCAGAGACGGGCTTTTAAAGGTGTGCAAAGAGATGGGAGCGGACATTACGCTGCTTCAGGAAGATTATAGGAGCGGCGAACCGGTGGCAGATCTTCTGGTCCGGCACAGCAGTCTCCACGGCGTAACCGTAGAGGGCGCACTCATTCCCACGCTGATTGATGAACTTCCGGTGGTGGCTGCGCTTGCCTGCTTTGCCCAAGGAAAAACCGTGATCCGGGATGCACAGGAGCTGAAAGTAAAAGAATCCAACCGCATCGATGTGATGACAGAGAATCTTAGGGCTATGGGAGCAAGGATTACAGCAACCGAGGACGGGATGATCATTGAGGGCGGAGCGCCTCTGCACGGGGCGGTCATTGACAGCCATCTGGACCATCGGATTGCGATGACCTTTGCGGTGACGGCCCTGGGGGCAGAGGGAGAGACAACGATCAAAGATGCGGACTGTGTCAGGATCAGTTATCCGGAATTTTACAAGGAACTGGAAAGACTGTGCGGAGCATGAAGATTTGATTCGGAATCGAATATAAGTTCGAACCACAAAGAACATACGCACAAAATATTTATATGGAAATTCCGCGGAAAACATTGTAAAATAAAGAAAACACAAAGGAAATGCCGCAAGGGGAAAGGTAAAAGCTATGAATTGTATTATTATTGGCGTTGCCGGCGGAACCGGCTCAGGGAAATCAACATTTACAAGAAGACTGGAGGAAGCGTTTCCGGACGATGTGGCGGTCATTTATCATGACAGTTATTACCGCAGACAGGATGAGATCTCTTTGGAGGAGCGCAGGAAGGTAAATTATGACCATCCCGATTCCTTGGAAACTCAGCTTTTGCTGGAACATCTGCATTTATTAAAGGATGGAAAAGCCATTAAATGTCCGGTCTATGATTACAGCCAGCATAACCGTTCCGATTTGGTTCGTTCTGTTGAGCCAAGACGGATTATTATTGTAGAAGGGATTCTGATCCTGGCGGACAAGCGTCTTCGGGACCTTCTGGATATTAAGATCTATGTGGAAGCAGATGCGGATGAACGAATCTTAAGAAGAGTGGTCCGGGACGTGAAAGAGCGCGGCCGGGATATTGACAATATTGTAGAACAGTATTTGACAACTGTGAAGCCTATGCATTATCTCTATGTGGAGCCTACCCGTGCAATGGCTGATATTGTGATCAACAGCGGTATGAACAATGTTGCTTTTGATATTGTGCGTTCCAAGATTCGTCTGATGCTGAATGATGAGAATGCAGATTTCTAAATAAAGTGTAGATGAAGGAGGAGCAGAGTTTATGTGGACCTGTCCAAAGTGCAGGCGTACTTTTCAGAAACAGAATCAAAGTCATTACTGCGGGGAGGCGCCAAAGACCATCGATGCGTATATAGAGGCCCAGCCGGAGCAGGCAAAGCCATATCTGAGAGCACTTCGGGATACCCTCTGCAAAGCGCTTCCAGATGCAGAAGAGCGGATCTCATGGAGTATGCCGACATTTTGGGAGAAGCATAATCTCATTCAGTTTGCCGCCCATAAAAACCATATCGGGCTGTATGCAGGAACAGAAGCAGTGAAGGAATTTGAAGAACGGCTGAAGGATTATAAAACGAGTAAGGGGACGATTCATCTTCGGTATGATAAGCCGCTCCCGTTAGAACTGATCGCAGATATCGCCAGATGGTGTTATAAGACCGGGAATCATCCGTAAAGCAGTCTGCAGGATCAGAGAGCTATTACTGCAAAGAGAAAAGTACAAGGAGAATACCAATGAATTTAGGGATGAAGGAAAATTTGTCCGGAATCAGAAAGAAGAAAATTCGGGCGCTGTTTGCGGCTGCAGTGCTGGCCGCCGCGTTGTTTTTGCCGGCCTGTTCCGGCCCGACTGAGACGAATGCGCCCTCGAATGTGACAGCAGGAAGCAGTCCAGAGGCAGTGCCGTATATTGAAGTCAATGGCAATGTACCGGAATTTACAGAGGACGAGATTACAGCGGAATCTTTTGAACAGTACGCAGAGCTGGATGCCCTGGGGCGCTGCGGTACGGCCTTTGCCTGTGTCGGCCAGGATCTTATGCCCACCGAAGACCGCGGTTCCATCGGGCAGGTAAAGCCTTCCGGCTGGCATACGGTGAAATATGACTGCGTGGACGGGAAATATCTGTATAATCGCTGTCATTTGATCGGCTATCAGTTGTCCGGTGAAAATGCCAATGAACAGAATCTGATTACAGGAACCCGTTATCTGAACATTGACGGAATGCTTTCCTTTGAAAATGAAATAGCCGACTATGTGAAAGAGACAGGCAATCACGTGATGTACCGGGTTACTCCGGAATTTGAAGGAGACAATCTGGTTGCAGACGGCGTACAGATGGAAGCACTGTCGGTGGAGGATGACGGAGCAGGGGTCTGCTTTAACGTATTTGCCTATAATATCCAGCCGGGTGTCGAGATTGATTATGCCACGGGCGAAAGCTGGCTGTCGGGAGAGACAAAAGAGATCGAGGAGCAGCGGGAGTATACAGATGAGGAAAAAGGCACGGAAGATTATATGATTAATACGAGTACGAAGAAGTTCCATCATCCGGACTGCAGCAGCATTATCAATACAAAGGAAGAGAACAAGGAGAGCTTTAACGGACCCAGACAGTGGCTGATTGAAAATGGATATGAGCCCTGCGGAAAGTGCAAGCCCTGACAAAAGGAGGGAACTTATGCCAGCAGTTCTTACAAAAGAGCTGATCTATGAGATCCTCTCGGCAGTAGAAGAAATCCCGCCGGGAAAGGTTGCTTCTTACGGACAGATTGCGGCGCTGATCGGAAGAGTACAGAATGCGAGACTTGTGGGAAAAGTGCTGGGAATGTCCGAATACTATGGAAAATATCCCTGTCATCGGGTGGTAAACCATGCAGGACGGCTGGCACCGTGCTTTCGGGAGCAGAAGAGTCTGCTGCTGGAAGAAAGGGTAAAATTTAAAGACGATACCCATGTGGATATGAAAAAATGCAGGTGGGATGGCCAGGAGTGAGGAAGAAGTTCTGCTTCTGGCCGTTTGCCGATATTACAAATTATACATTTTTTCCAATACCAGGCAAACTTAAGACCGTATATGTGGTGGTCAAAAAGACATATAATGTATTTGCGGAAGGGCGGTCAGGAAGTGATGATAGAGATTGCGGAAATTAGGCAAAGAGGGGTATTATGAAAAGAAAAGTATCAAATGATGTTTTTCTTTTCTGCCTTGCAGTGATAACTGCGTTACTGCTGACCGGCTGCAATCCGGAGGCAGGCGCAGTGACATATGAAATCATATATCCTTCTGGCAATACAAAGAATGGTTCTGTTTATGATGAGACAGCATTTGTTGAAGGAACATCTTACTCTCTCCAATGGGAGAAGGCGGAAGATGATAAGAAAACATATGATTATGATTTGAAAATTCTGGATGAAAATGGTTCTGTTTTGTATGAATACCCGGATATTGGAAGTGAGACGATGCGTGGTATGCTGCAAGGCGATGCTCTTATCTGGGTCTGTACAGAGCGCTGGACATCCATTCACAGGAACGGTTATGCTGAGGGATGTCTGAAGGAATGCAATCTGCTTCTGATTGATCTGCGTGACGGGGCGATCTTATTTCAGGAAAAAGCTGGAGAAAATGAATTTTACATTACTTCAGATGGAACACGATGTTATTTTTATGATTCAGGAAAAGAAGAAAGCGAAAAGCTGTTTGGATTGATAAAGATACCACCGGAAAATGCCGGGATTTATTATCGGGATACCTCAGACTGGTCAGAGAAACATACTGTTTATACGTTTGACTATGCGAAAGAGCCGGATATTGATACCAGTAAGGGAGTGGAAACCCGCATCAGATTTTATATACTGGAAGATCAGATCAAGGCGGCCTGGACATCTTATGAGTCTATAGGCAATGGGGCCTGGGAATATCTGGAGAAAAAGGTTTATGAGATTCCAATTCGGGAAAGCGTTGTCCGGCGCCTTCCGTAAAAAGGGTCTTGCAGAGGGGTGCCGTGTTTGGGCGGCATTCCTCTGCAAAGGTATGTTTACTGAAAAAGTTCATTGTAAAAATCTTCTGTCAATTTTTCTGCATAAGCGTCATCTACTTCCGGAAAGGCGGGCATCAGACGTTCGCGAATGGCCTCTGATATGAGAAAATAGTGCATCTCCTCCGGAGTATCTTCTTCGATTCCCTCACTTAGTTCTTCGGCAGTCAGATGTTCCTCTGCCCACTTTCGGATGCGTTTTTCCAGGCTGTCTTCTCTGGAAATGTCATCCAGCATCTTCATAGCGCTTCGGAAAGAATAGACGGCAAAGATCAGGAAGAGAAAGAAGAGAATCTCCAGTACCGCCAAAGAAAATATATTCAGGGGAAGGCGGATGACGCCTGTGAGCGCCAGGGTGCTTATAAGAAGGCCCGAAGCTCCAACGACTAAAAAAGTCCAGGCGGAAGAATGGGTTTCGCTGTGACGGTCTCTGGCGGAAACATGAGTACTCATCTGTCTGGCTGCTGCTGCGCGGGCGGCAATATCTGCGAGTTCTTCTTCATCCAAAACCGCAGCGGGTTCAGGGACGTCCGGCTCCTCAGACAGTTCATCTACCAGATCTGCATCACAATCCGGACAGTGGGTTTTTCCTTCGATATATTCATTTTTACATACAGGGCACCAGGGCATAATCGTTCTCCTTTTTGATAATTAAACTCATTATACGCAATGATGGACAAGATTACAATCACTAAATTTGAAGCAATGGTTCTTTTGTGATATGATGAAGAACAAACAGAAGATACAGGGGGATTTTATGAAAATTACAGTGATCGGAGTAGGAAAAATCAAAGAAAAATATTTTACAGGAGCCATTGATGAGTATGCAAAGCGTCTTGGACGTTTCTGTAAATTAGAACTGATAGAGGTGGCGGATGAGAAGACGCCAGAGGGGGCTGGTGCAGCGATGGAGGAGCAGATCCGTGAAAAAGAGGGGGTACGTATCCTTCAGAAACTTCCGGCAGGAATATTTGTGGCAGCACTGGCCATCGATGGAAAGATGCTGGATTCATTGGAACTTTCCAGGCAGATGGAACGCTGGAATGTGGATGGTGTCAGCCATATGGCTTTTGTGATTGGCGGTTCCCTTGGCCTTTCGAAGAAGGTCCTTGAACGGGCGGATATCCGGCTTAGTTTTTCCAAGATGACCTTTCCGCATCAGCTCATGCGTGTGATCCTGCTGGAGCAGATCTACCGGAGCTTTATGATTCGAAGCGGAGCGCCGTACCATAAGTAAAGACGAAAGGGAACATATGTTTTTTGGAATAAAAGAGAATAAGAGTTATTTTTAACCCCATGGGAGGCAAGCGGCTTTCATGGGGTTCGTATTATGGACTTATAATAAGATTACATATTATGTATATGGCAACTGGGAAACCGGATATTAAAAGAAAATGCTGTAAAGGAGAAAGTCTTTTACAACAAAGAACAGGAAAAATGCCAGGAGACAGGTTCTCGGCTTATTGTAATTTGCCGGAAGGCTGTGTATAATAGAAACAGGTAGCAGGACTTTTGGAACGTGCAGAGTTTTCTGGCAGTGATTTGTTGAAAAGAAAACAGGTGGATAAAATGGGAAACATGGAAACAAAGCAGACAAAATGGGAAGAATTAAGCATATCCAATGATTTCCTGTTTGGCAAGGTCATGCAGAATCCGGAACTGTGCAAAGAGTTATTGCAGAGGATTCTTCCGGATTTGAACATTGAACGCATTGAATATCCAGAATTACAGAAAAGTATCCATGTAGATATGGACGCCCATAGCGTCAGATTGGATGTGTATGTAAAGGACAACAGAGTGACGGTTTACGACATAGAAATGCAGGTCAGTGATACAAAGGAACTGCCAAAGAGAAGCAGATATTATCAGGGAATGATTGACCTGCAGCTTGTGGATGCAGGTCAGCATTATAAAAAGCTGAACAAAAGCTATATCATATTTATCTGTCCCTTTGATTTATATGGGAAAGGGCGGCATATTTATACCTTTGAAAATATCTGTAAAGAAGACAACAGTATTCTAATGGGAGACGAAGCAGTAAAGATATTTCTGAATGCGGATGGAACAATGGATGATGTCAGCAGGGAATTAAAGGCATTTCTGGACTATGTGGCAGGGCAGAAGCCGGAGGATTCCTATGTTGAGAAATTGGAAGAAGCGGTGAAAGAAGCAAAGAAAAACAGAGAATGGAGGCATGAGTATATGACGTTATTGATGAGAGACCAGGAAAATCAGGAGATTGGAGAAGAAAAGTTGGCTAAACTGATTCAGATATTGAGCAAAAACAATCGATTGCCAGATATTATTAAAGTTACAGATGATAAAGAATATCGTCAGAAACTTTATGTGGAATATCATATAATTTAAGAGCATGAGCATGACAGGGCATAGCATTTACAAGTGTTCTGCCTTGTTTAATAGAATAATATAAGGCTATTTTTCGCACTTGGATATGTTATGGGGCACCGTATCATAAGTAAGGGAGAAAAAGCAGCTATCTACGGGAAAGAACGCAAAGTTAAATAAATTTCTACACTCTTACGAACTTGGATACGTTATGGAGAAATAAAAGGAATGGACATAAAAATGATGAAATATGAAGACGAAATGAAATTCTTGAAAACATATGAAACGTGTGAAATGAAAGAAAAATATGAAAAACTTGAGAAGATAGCAAAAAATATAGAAATACCGGAAAAATTATATAGATACAGGCCTTTAAATATATACACAATTGATGAACTTATTAGTAAACATGTATTCTTATCATCTCCTAATATTGATGATATATTTGATACTACTATAGTAAATAATGGAGAAGTAGCAGAGGGAGTATTGGCAGCAGTTCATGTGGCAAAAAGACTTAGTACAGAATACCATGAAATGAATGAAAATTATAAAATGTATACGGAATATTTTGAATATCTAAATAACAGAATTAGAGAAAACATAAGAATTACCTGTTTTACAGAAAGTAATACTAATGTACCAATGTGGCAGTATTATGCAGAAAAGAATACAGGGATTTGCATTGAGTATTCTATTAATCTAGAAAAGTTATTAAATGATAATAAAAACATTTACTTTTTGCCAGTGATTTATACGAATGATTATAATCAATATTTTCCGTATGATTTATTACATAATGACAAAAAAAATAAATTAATGTCTGTTATGTGCAGTGTGCTAAAAATGGAGGATTGGAGATTTGAAAAGGAATGGAGGATGATTGCGTTTAAAGATGAAAAAATAGAAAACCCACCATATGTAAATCTGGAAATCAAAGCAATTTATTTTGGATTAGAAACACCGCAATCAATAAAAAATGTGATAAAGGGACTGGTAAACGAAGAAATTTTATTATATGAGATGAAAAAAGAGCTAACTGGATTAGAAATATATGAGTTGAGGCAATAATTGAACTTTATCCAAATAATGTAAATATTAGATGTTTTATCTGCTGACTTTATACTGCTTAAAAACCAAATATCAAAAAGCCACTCCAAAAATGGGTTGGCTTTTTGATTTCTTCTGGACTATCCATTTTTCCTTACATATAAAATATTCTTTGCCCCAAAGTCCTAATAGGCCCCGGCCATTCCAGATGAAATGTCAAAATTATCACATAATGACTTGAAATTGTCTCTTGAAATTGTCCAAAAGTGAGGTGATGGACAGTGGTGTAAGAATGTGCTATACTTAATCTCTAAACTGGCTGGCTGCCAGCATGTCTGCGTTAATGGAGTGATACAATGTCAGTTTCATTACTTGTTTTTAAAGGTGAGGAGTTTAATGATTCAAAAAGTCAAGTGATTGCTGAAATGCCGGTTTCTTTTCAAAATGTCTGGAACGAAACGTGGGAAAAAGCTATTTCTGAATGCAAAGTCAAAACATTTGTATGTGGCGGGATATTTTCGATCAATGCAATTCCAGGCGTATTAACAGAGTTAGATTCCATTTTTAACTGGGTTAGTAACAAGGGCGGAAAAGATATGGAATATATCCAGAGAAGAATCCAAGGACTGAAAGATTTCTTGGATAATTATTATAAGGAACATGAAAATTCAGACTATTGGTTTGATTTGGGATAGATAAATTCGATTTTGTGCAAACATTGGTGCCGGACGAGGAGAAATTCGCGAATCTGGCCGGAAAAGACCTGGATTTGCACATCAAAGCAAAGGCGGATGAACATGAAAAAAGAAAGTGCAGCATTGATACTACTGTTTGGCATGCTGCTTCTGGCAGCGGGATGCGGGAAAAACAGCAGGGAATCAGAAGAATTGCTGGATGCGTTTCTTGCCGGTGAAATTTCGGCAATACGTGAAGACAACGGGGAAGCATCTTTAAATTTTGATGAACTGCCGGTTGATGAGGAAGACTGGTACAGTTATTCGGTGGGAGAACGGATTGATTTGGATAATGACGGCGAGAACGAGCTGATTCTGGACGGTCCTTATGGAGGTATGTACATAGATGCAAGAGACGGGAAAGTATATGTATTAGCAGCAGGAGAGGGAACAGCAGGAGTCCTGTCCTACACGGATTATGATAATGCTACCTGGATTGTACATAGAGATACATCCCATATGGGAAGGCAGATCTATTGGCTGACGAGATACGATGGGGATGGCAATATAGCAGATGAATTTCAGCTGGGAGCAGAGTACTGGGATTCGCCTGATGACAAATATGATGAAAACAGCGATTTTACCTATCGGGATGCGAAGATATCCATGGAAGAATATGAGACGCTGTTAAGTGAAATTTTTGGTCGGTAATCATGAAAAAGCAGCCGAACATCGAGAACGCGAAAAGACAGGGAACGAATGTCAATTTGGCGGATAATTTAAAGGAGGGAACTTCTTTTCCGGTGATGTCAGCAGGAAATGAAAGGAATTTCTGGATTATGCGGCAGGGCAGAGCATATAAAAATGTTCTGTCTTTTTTCTGAATGGAAATGGAATATTGGAGGAGCGAAGTTAGGAGGAAAGGAAAGCAAAGAGATGATAAACAGAGAAGATATGATGGAACTGACTAGGCGAATGACGCTGTCGAGGACTTCTTTTACAAGGATCGCGGGCTGCTATATGGATGGAAACGGAGAGATTGATGGGACTTTTAATACAAACTTTCTGAAGCTGTCAGGGAAGGAGAAGGGGAAAAACCTTGCTCTTGCAAAGACGGTGCCTTATGGGCGGACCAATGAACAGTTAAAGGAATATTTCTTTGAAAAAGGACAGACAGGACCGGGCAGTATGTGGCAGCTTTTGATGGCTATGAAAGGCTGCGGTTTGAAAAATGATGCTTTGATGGAGACGTTTTATGAGCTGGCAGGAGAGCGCTATGAGAAAAAAGAACCGTATGCCCTTTTTGTATTTCACGATCGTTATGATGTACCGGTAAAGGCAGAGGATAAAGAGCGGCTGGGAGAGTCGGAAGAGGTGTACGAGTATCTAATCTGCGTATTTTGTCCGCTGGCTGGAGAATATGAGCCTGGTCTGCCAGAGTGCGGCTTCCTCTTCCCGTCCTTTTCCAGGAGAAGTGCAGATTTGTCGCGGGTACTGATTTATGACGAGGATGCGGCGCATTTTAGGGGGAAGATTTTGCAGGAATTGCTTGGCTGTCAGTTCTGTTTATGATATGATTTAGAGAGTATTTATCTGAAAAGACGAGAAAAGAACAAATGTTCGAAAGGAATCGGCATATGGAATTATTGGAAATTATGAGAAATCGAAGAAGTGTGCGGACATATACCGGCGAACCGGTACCGGAAGACAAGCTTTTGAAAATTTTAAAGGCGGGGCTTTTATCTGCGTCCGGAAGGGCCGTTCGCCCGTGGGAATTTCTGGTGGTGCAGAAAAAGGAGACTTTGAGGAAGATGGCGGACAGCCGGGCAGCCGGGGCAAAGATGCTTATGGATGCGGATTGTGCTGTCGTTGTACTTGGAGATGAAGAAAAGACGGATGTATGGACCGAGGACTGTTCCATTGCTATGGCCAATATGCATCTGATGGCAGACAGCTTGGGCGTCGGAAGCTGTTGGATCCAGGGCAGACTTCGAGAAGCATCGGACGGCAGATCAACGGAGGCGTATTTGAGGGAGCTGCTGGGGTATCCAGAGCATCTGAAGCTGGAAGCAGTGCTGTCTCTTGGAATGCCAAAAGATCATCCCAGGCCTTATGATCTGGAGGAGCTTCCAATGGAAAAGGTGCACAGGGAACTGTTTTAGATTGCTTTTTGGCGTATTATGAGGCATTCAATGCCGGGAAGAGAAGATAAGGAGACAAAAAGATGGAGAATCAGATCACGGATGCGGCAGACCTGGTGGGGGAGATTATAAAAGAGATCCAGGATTTTCAAAAGGAGCTGGATTTGATGCCGGAGCCGAAAGAGCCGGCAGATCGGAATACATTTACCCTGCTTTTAAGCGGAATATCTACCTGCCGGAAAGTACCGGGGATATCGGGACACATGGGGTATGAGGAACTGTACCACTGCGGGACAGAGGCAGCGACTGAAGCGGCGAGAGCACATCTGTGGGAGCTGTATGGGATCCGGGATAAGGAGACTTTAAAGGAAGCTATGCTGCGGGAATTTTCGGACTGTGAACAGTACGAGCAGTTTCGGACTTTCTGGATAGGGGCGCCTATGTTTCGGGTAGAGGAAATTCGTCCGGAAAACAGAGAATGGTTTCTGGAATCCATGCGTATGGCAGAGCGGTTTTATCCTCTGGTGAGGGAGAAAGGATTTTATGCCTGGGACATCAATGAGAAAATCGGGCTTTGCAGAAAGGCAGCGGCATGCGGAGTCATTTCGGAGAAGGAGTTCTGGGAGCTGACGGATCCTCTTGTCCGGGTAGCGCAAGTATTTTATCATTCCTGGAAAGAGTATGCGGTCAGTTGTCTGTGCGGAGCGGTGTATTTTATGCGCCGCAGCCAGGAGGAGCTTCTGGATTTTCTGCGGCTGAACATACGGCTGGTACGCCAGCTTTTTGCAGAAGGGACAGCATGGCAGAGATACCAGTGGTATGTACCGGAGGAACGGGAATGGGCAGCTTTGTTCGATATGAGCCAGGGATGTCTGATTACGAAAAAGGCTCTTGGGGAAGAGCGCATCGGGTATATGTATCGTCAGGAACCATCGGAAGATTTTTCCGACAGCGGATGGCGCTTTCTGGTTGGCGATGAGACGGAAGATTATGTGAAAGAGCCGGACAATATCATAGTCTGTGCCTACAGTGACGTCTGTAATATCGTCCCGGAGATCCGAGCTTACTTCTATGCGGGGTATGGGGCGCAGTATATCCATACGGAAAAAGGCTGGGAAGAGCTGAAATAAACGGGTGAGAGGAATGGGCAGAAACTATGAATCGGTATAAGATCCTGCTTGTGGAGGATGACAGAGAGATTTGCGAGATGCTGAGAGATTATTTGAGAACAGAAAATTATGAAGTGATCTGTGCGTCTGACGGACAGGAGGCATGCCGCCTGTTTGACACGGGGACTTTTCATCTGGTCCTGCTGGATCTGATGATCCCCAAAGTCAGCGGAATTGATGTTATGCAGCACATCCGCAGAAGCAGTGTTGTACCGATTCTAATTGTTTCTGCAAAGGATTCGGAGAGCGATAAGACGCTGGGCCTGGGGCTGGGGGCAGATGATTATATTACGAAGCCTTTTTCCGTTGCGGAAGTTCTGGCCAGAATCAGAGCGGCGCTGCGGCGGACCATGCAGTATGACCAGGGGGCTTTGGAAGGACCGTCCCTTCTTACCGCAGGAGAACTGGTTATGAATCTTTCTGACTATACACTTACGAAAAATGGAAAAGCGCTGGATTTGACAGCAAAGGAGTTTGAGATTCTAAAGCTGCTTATGCAGAATCCCAAAAAAGTATATACCAAAGGGCAGCTTTATGCTCTTGTGTGGAACGACGGTTACCTGGGAGATGAAAATGCAGTAAATGTGCAGATCAGCAGACTGAGGAACAAGATTGAGGAGGATTCCAGAAATCCCCGCTATGTACTTACGGTCTGGGGCATCGGCTATAAACTGGGGGAACAGTCATGAGCAGTGAGGCGGTTTTGTTTTTTCTGTGCCTATGTATATTGTTTCTAATTGGTGTAATCTTTTACCAGCAATATGCATTTCGAAAGGGCATAAAATCCCAATTACGAACAATTCATGAAAAATTAAAAGAGATTCTGGATACCGGCAGCAGCCAGCAGATCATGGTCTTTACGGAGGAACAGGAGCTGATGGAGCTGGCGGCTCAGATCAACCGGATGCTGGAATACCATCAGAAGGTGGAGGCAGACCACCGTCGTTCGGAGATGGCTTCTAGGAGAATGCTATCGAATATTTCCCATGACATGAAAACGCCCATGACGGTTATTCTTGGATATCTGGAAATCATGGGACTCCATCGGGAAGCTGCACCGGATATGCTCTGGAAGGTGGAACAAAAAGCAAGAGGAATGATGACGCTGATCAATGAGTTTTTTACACTGGCAAAAATTGAGTCAGGCGACACGGACCTGGAGATTTCGAAGGTGGATATATGTGAACTGTGCCGGGAATGTGCGCTGGACTTTTATGAGCTTCTGGAAAAGGAACAGGTGCAGACAGAATTTGGCCTTCCAAGTGAATCGGTCTATGTGCAGGGGGACAGGAAGGCGCTGCAGCGCATTTTCGGCAACCTGATCTCTAATGTGATCCGTTATGGCCTGGAAGGCAGATATTTGGGGATATTTGTAAGGGCGGACCAGAATAACGTTTATGCAGACGTGATTGACAAAGGACAGGGAATCGACCAGTTCGGGGAAGAACGTGTGTTCGAAAGGCTGTTTACAATGGAAGATTCCAGAAGCCGAAGCATTCAGGGCAGCGGACTTGGACTCACCATTGCAAGACATCTGGCCCGGCAGATGGGCGGGGATATCTTTTTGGACAGCACACCGCATGTGAAGACGACCTTTACTGTCAGACTGAAACGTTTTTGACGGTGCAGAGAAAGAAATTTGTAAGAATTAAGCAAGAGATTTGAAAAATACGGACGCTACAATGGGATTATGAAAGGAGGATGCAAGAAATGTCATATATTTTGCAGACGGACCGCCTCACAAAAACCATTGGCGGAAAAACATTAGTGAAAGACGTGAGCCTTCACGTGAAAAAGGGAGAGATTTATGGTTTCTTAGGACCCAACGGAGCAGGCAAAACGACAGTCATGAGGATGCTGACAAATCTCTGGAAGCCTACAGAAGGAAGGATTGAGCTCTTTGGAGAGACGCTGACGCCCAAGTCTTATGAGGTACTGAAACGGATGGGGAGCATCATTGAGTTTCCGACTTTTTATGAGCATATGACCGGTTATGAGAACCTGAAGCTTCATTCAGAGTACATGGGGTATTATCAGCACGGAAGTATTGAGAAAGCGCTGGAGCTTCTGGATCTGACGGAGGCAGCCAAAAAACCGGTAAAGGAATATTCACTTGGCATGAAGGAGCGGCTGGGAATTGCAAGGGCGGTCCTATGCCGGCCGGAGCTGCTTATCTTCGACGAACCTACTAACGGACTGGATCCTGCAGGGATGAGACAGATCCGGGAACTGTTTCGTACCCTTTGTACAGAGTATGGAATCACGATTATGGTTTCCACTCATATTCTTTCGGAAATTGAAAATATTGCCCATACAGTCGGGATCATTCGTCAGGGCAGGATGCAGAAAGAGATTTCCATGGAGGAGATCCGGCGAATGTGTTTAAACTGCATTGAGCTGTCTGTACAAAATCAGGAAAGAGCGGCTTATGTACTTTCAGAGAAGCTTGGACTTACGAATTTTAAAGCAGCAGGAGACGGCCGGATCCGGATCTATGACGATGGGGTTTCCATGGAGAAACTGTCAAAAGTACTGGCTTTAAATGATGTTCCGGCTATAGCGCTTGGAAAAAAGGCAGAGACGTTAGAAGATTATTTCCTGAAACTGACCGGGGAGGTATAAAAGAATGTGGAAATTGATGAAACTGGAATGGAAGAAAAACAGAATCGGAAAATATGTAAAAAAAGCAGTTATATTAGCATTGATGCTCAGCCTGTTTTTGTTTGCTTTTGTCTATTTGGGAATCGCAAATGATCCGGATACAGGGGTGCCGGACGCAGCAACCGGAAGCGGGACGATCTCTGCTTCGGTGGAGATGTTCACAAGCATGTCCTTTTTGATTCTTTCCAGCGTAATGCTGTCTTCCTTCCTGGTCAGCGCATACAAAAATGGGACCATGGACTTAATGTTTTCTTATCCCATTCGGCGGCAGAAGATTCTTGCGTCGGGAATGCTTGCAGTCTGGATTTTTAATTTCGCAGCCCTGGTGCTGACAAAGCTTGCGGTTTACGGATGCATTTTATGGGGTTCTTTTTTTAGAAAACCGGCCTTTCCTATCGATTTTGATATGACTGGCCCGGACTTTTACATACAGTTGATCGTAAAAGCAGCAGTTATAGTAACTATGAGCTTTATTTCTCTGTTTATCGGTCTGGCGGCCAAGTCTTCCAAAGCGGCAATCGTTTCTTCCTTCGTGCTGATTTTGCTGACCCAGGCGAATATTGGTGATTATACGATGGCCGGGAATGCGGTGTTCTCTTTCGGTCTGACGTCAGTTTCTCTTGTATTTGCGTTTTTCTCCATCTGGAAGGCAGAGACGGCAGACTTGATGTAAGAAGCAGGATTTTTCTGAGAGATATTTACAAAATATTAAGAAATATTAAGAGAATTTCTCCCAAATCCTGAGTTCGGACTGGTATAATGAAAAAAACGGTTTTAAGGATGAACAGTCTGCAGAAAGAGAGAGGAATCATGGGAGAGAAGATACTGGTAGTGGATGATGAAAGGGAGATTGCGGATCTGGTGGCAGTCTATCTGGAAAATGAATATTATACGGTTTTCCGGTATTATACGGCAGAAGATGCCCTGGCCTGTATCCAGAAGGAGGAGTTGGATCTGGCGATTCTGGATGTAATGCTTCCGGGGATGAGCGGATTTGAAATCTGCCAGAAGATCCGGGAGCGTTACCATTATCCGGTTATCATGCTGACGGCAAAGGATGCGGAGGTGGATAAGATTACCGGACTGACCCTTGGAGCAGATGACTATATTACAAAGCCTTTTCGTCCGCTGGAGATGGTAGCACGGGTAAAAGCGCATCTGCGCCGGTATAAGAGATACAATCCGGCGGTCAATGAAGAGGATGAGACGATACTCTATCATTCGGGACTGACCATCAATGTGACAAGCCATGAATGTACGCTGAACGGGCAGCGGCTGGATCTGACGCCTACGGAGTTTGAGATTCTGAAAATTCTCTGCCAGCGCAAAGGCAGGGTGGTCAGTTCCGAGGAGCTGTTCCATGAGATCTGGAAGGACGAATATTACCAGAAGTCCAACAACACCATAACGGTCCATATCCGTCACCTCAGAGAAAAGCTGGG
This sequence comes from Lachnospiraceae bacterium, assembly GCA_910574965.1. GTDB lineage: Bacteria > Bacillota > Clostridia > Lachnospirales > Lachnospiraceae > Hominiventricola. The sequence continues at coordinate 101,816 of CAJTDB010000006.1, forward strand.
GGATACGGCAGAGCGTCCGAAATACATTCATACCGTTTGGGGAGTGGGGTATAAGATTGAAAATTAAATGGTTTCGTTCCGGCTACGGAAAGCTGCAGAGGAAGATTTTTATTCAGATTGTGCTGATGATTCCGGGGGCCTGGATATTGTTTGCAGTGGTCTATGGTCTTTTTTCCGGACGGATTGCCAATACGATAGTGCATCTCATCTCGTGGTTTCTTTTTATCGATTGGGACAGTGCCCTTCGGATTTATCAGTACTATATCCGAAACAATATGGATGATCTGATCCTTATTTTTATGGGGCTTTCTTTTCTTCTGTTTTTCTATCTGTCTCTTAGCTGGTGTACCCGGTATTTTTATCAGATCGATGAGGGATTAGACGCGCTTTTAGATGGCCGGGAGATCAAGCTGTCCAAAGAGATGGAAACGATGGAGCGCAAACTCTGCAAAGTGCAGGATACACTGGAGAAGCGGGAAATGGAGGCTCTTTTTGCGGAGAAACGAAAGGATGAGCTGGTTATGTATCTGGCACATGACATCCGAACGCCGCTTACATCTGTCATCGGGTATCTGAGCCTTCTGCATGAGGCGCCGGATATGCCTGATAAACAAAAGGAAAAATATGTGCAGATCACGCTGGAAAAGGCCTGCCGTCTGGAAACACTGGTCAACGAATTTTTTGAGATCACAAGATACAATTTGCAGCAGACTTCTCTGGAGCCGGTTCAGATTGATCTGTCCTATATGATGATGCAGATGGCGGATGAATTTTATCCCATCCTGTCAAAAAATCAGAATACTGCAGAACTTCAGATTCCGGAAGACATTCAGATTGAGGGGGATGCGGCAAAGCTGGCGAGGGTCTTTCAGAATATCCTGAGAAATGCGGCAGCCTACAGTTCTCCCAAAACGGTGATTACCATACGGGCAGAGGAGATGGCGGAGAAGGTACGCATTTCATTTGAAAATATGGGGAGGACCATTCCGCCTCAAAAGCTGTCAGTCATATTTGACAAATTCTGCCGTCTGGACGATGCCAGAACGTCAGAGACAGGCGGAGCCGGCTTAGGCCTTGCCATCGCCAGAGAGATCGTCCTCCTTCATGGCGGGAACATATGTGCGGAAAGTGAAAACGGTAAGACGGTTTTTACGGTGGAACTTCCCCGGAAGTTCCAGAAGACAACAGCCGCGTCTTTGAAAAATAACATATAGAAAATATGCAGAAAGCCTTAAGGATTTCTTAGGAAATGCCTAAGGGCTTTTTAACGTATAAAAATCTCCTGTGTGGTAGGATAGCATCAGGTTTTGCGGATGCGGAACTATAATAGTCCAGCTAAAAAATGACAGATAATTTTGAAAGATATTTTCTGCTGGACAGTAAAGTCGCGAAGGCACACGAGAGGAACTTTCATGAGTGTCCTTTCGAATGAAAGTTTCTCTCATTACATGTGTGCCGAAGTGACTTTACTCTTTCGTGCTGTCGCGCAGCGACTATAAATAGGAGGTTTTTTTATAATGGAAAAAAAGAGAGCAGCAGTCTTATTCGGCGGATGTTCTTCAGAATATGAAGTGTCTTTGCAGTCTGCCTACGGGGTTATCAACCATATAGACCGGAAACGATACGAAGTGGTTTTGATCGGGCTTCACCAAAAGACCGGACAGTGGTTTTGGTTTGATGGTCATCCGGATTTGATCGCGCAGGATCTCTGGTATGAGAAAGGAATCTGTACACCTGTATATGTGCCTACAGATAAGAGGGTTCGAGGTCTGCACTACTTGAAGGACGGAGCTTTGCGGACGCTTTCGCTGGATCTGGTCCTGCCGATTCTGCATGGGAAAAACGGCGAAGACGGGACTGTCCAGGGAGCACTTGAACTGGCCGGAATCCGGACAGTCGGCTGCGATCTTCTGAGTTCCGCGCTCTGTATGGACAAGGAACTGGCTCATCGGGTGGCAGCAGGCGCCGGTGTGCGGGTACCGAAATCCGTCCTGATTCGAAAACCCTACGAGAACCTTAATGTATGGAAGGACGGAGAACGGCTTGGGTATCCCCTCTTTGTAAAGCCGGTTCGTGCCGGGTCTTCCTTTGGAATCACTATGGTACAGACGGAGGAAGAGCTGATTCCTGCACTGGAGCGGGCTTTTGAGCATGACAGCAAAGTCATTATGGAAGAGCAGATCGAAGGCCGGGAAGTAGGCTGTGCCGTTCTGGGAACAGAAGAGCTGCTGGTGGGTGAGGCAGACGAGATCGAGCTTTCGGAAGGCTTTTTTGACTATACAGAGAAATATACACTGAAAACATCCAGCATCCATGTTCCGGCCAGGGTAGCGCCGGAGACGGCAGGACAAATCAAAAGGACAGCCAGAACCATCTACCAGGCTCTTGGATGCAGCGGATTCGCGCGGGTAGACCTGTTCCTGACCGACGATGGCAGGCTTTATTTTAATGAGGTTAATACGATTCCGGGATTTACGCCCCACAGCCGTTTCCCGAATATGATGAAAGCAGCGGGACATTCCTTTGAAGAAGTACTTGGCCGGATTATGGAGGAAGAGGCATGAAAACGATCCGCGCTGCATGGGAAGATACGATGAGAGGTTCCCTGATTCTTGTAACGCCGGACTGTGCGCTCTTAGAATCCGGCAGGCCAAAGGAACTGCTTTCAGTCTGCAAAAGCAGAACAGATATTCGTATGGAGAAAGAGGCTGCCGGGATGCTGCTGCGGCTCCTGGAGCGGATCGAGAACAATGACCGGATCGTGTCTGTGAGCGGTTTTCGCAGTCATGAGGAGCAGGTCCAAATCTGGGAAGATACTCTTTTGAAAGAAGGAGAAGCATTTACAAGGACTTATGTGGCAAAACCGGGACACAGTGAACACGAGAGCGGCCTTGCCATTGATCTGGCCGAAAACCGGACAGAGATCGATTTTATCCGCCCGGATTTTCCGCGGGAAGGAATCTGTATGGAATTTCGCAGACAGGCGGCCGGATATGGTTTTGTGGAGCGTTATCCGGCAGACAAGACATCGGTTACCGGAATCGGCGGAGAACCCTGGCATTTCCGGTATGTAGGACAGCCCCATGGGGTTGCTATGGAGCGGGAAGGCGTGGTTTTGGAGGAATATATTGCATTTTTGAAAGAGGAGACTTCCCAAAGAGTTCCATATCTTTGTTTTGAAACGGATTCGAATGTATGTTCGGAAATTTTCTATGTGGATATGCGGGGAAAGGAAAAGATATGTCTTTCCTGTTCCGATAAGGCGGATATGCGGATCTCCGGCACGAATGAAGGCGGGATTGTTGTGTGCAGGCGGAGGGCGGTATATGGCGAGAAATGATTATCCGTGGATTGACTGGTTCCGGCTTCCTGCAGCGCTTTTGGTTATTGCCATTCATACGGCGCCTTTTGCATCGGTTGCGCCGCTTTTGGATGTGCTGATTACCTACGGACTGGCCCGGACAGCGGTTCCGTTTTTCTTCATGACTACCGGATATTTTGTGCTGGGTTCAGTGGGAAAAGACGGCCCGGCAGCTTCCCGGCCATACAGACAGTTTCTGAAAAAGACCTGCCTGCTCTACGGGGGAGCCGTTCTTCTCTATGTGCCGGTTATGTGGTATGCGCAAAAGATGCCTTCGAGCATTCCGGAGCTTTTGAAGATGCTGGTATTTGACGGGACGTTTTATCACCTCTGGTATTTTCCGGCGCTGCTTGTGGGAAGCGTGGTAACAGTAGAACTGCTGACGCACGTCTCCAGGAAAACAGCAGCGGCCGTTACAGGACTGCTTTATGTCATAGGACTTTTAGGAGACAGTTATTATGGACTGACAGCGGCAGTGCCGGCCCTGAAAGGGTTTTATGATGTGCTGTTTCAGATAAGCAGCTATACGAGAAACGGCATCTTCTATGCGCCGGTATTTCTCTGTCTGGGAGCATTGCTGAGGCAAAAAGACAGTCGGGATGCAGGTGCGGGACATGCGGCAGCGGCTGCAGCCGGCATCATCGTGCTGCTGGCGGAAAGCTATCTGACAGACCGGTACGGGCTGGCGAAGCACAACAGCATGTATGCAGTGCTTCCCCTGCTGATGTACGCAGCCTATCCGCTTTTGCTGAAGGGTGAGGGGACAGCGCCGGCTCTTCTGCGGCGGGGGACTGCATTTCTCTATATCATCCATCCGATTGCCATCCTTCTTGTGCGGGGTGCGGCGGGAGTGCTGGGGAAGGAGGCGCTTCTGGTGGAACAATCCCTGGTCCATTATGCGGCTGTAGTTCTGGTGTCACTTTTGCTGATGGTATATTATTTATATGCTGTACGTATTATCGAATACAGGAAGAGAAGAAAGGCGGTGCAAAGGCGGTGAATGGAAATGAAAAAGGCAGAGCTTGGATTGAACTGAATACCAGGCATCTGCACCACAATGCAAAGCAGCTTCAGAAACTTCTTCCGGACCGCTGCTCCCTGATGCCGGCGGTGAAAGCGGATGCGTACGGGCACGGGGCCGTACCGGTGGCAGAGGAGCTTCAGAAGCTGGGCATCCGAAACTACTGTGTGGCATCCGCACCGGAAGGAGCGGAGCTTCGCCAGGCGGGAATCCGGGGGCAGATCCTGATTCTCGGCTATACCGATCCGGCGGATTTTGATCTGCTGAGAGAATTTAACCTGACCCAGACGATCGTAGATGAAAACTATGGAAAGGCCCTCGGTTCGTATGGCAGGAAGCTGCCGGTCCATGTGGGCATTGACACGGGAATGCACAGGCTGGGAGTACCTTTTTCACATACGGACAGTATAAAAACTATGTGGGACTATAAAAATCTCAGAATCACGGGACTGTATTCGCATCTGTGTACTTCCGATGGGCTGACAAGCGAAGACCGGTCTTACGTCCGGCTGCAGGAAAAAAGATTTCAGGATACGGTAAAGATGCTGCGGGCAGAGGGAAGAAACGGTTTTTCCACCCATTTACAGGGAAGCTACGGGATACTGAACGGGGATGTGCTGACGGGAAGCTATGATCTTGCCAGGGTGGGAATCGCTCTGTACGGGGTGCTCAGCGAGCCGTCTGAAGAACTGGAACAAAGATATGATTTAAAACCGGTCCTGTCTTTGAAGGCCAGAATTGCGTGTGTGCGGGAACTGGAAGCAGGAGAGGGCGCAGGCTATGGTCTGGCCTGGCATACGGATTCCAGACGGAAGATAGCGGCAGTAACGCTCGGCTATGCAGACGGATATCCAAGGACTCTCTCCAACAGGGGACATGCTCTGGTGCGGGGCATACGGGTCCCGGTGGTGGGGAGAGTCTGTATGGACCAGCTCCTTTTAGATGTGACGCAGGTACCGGATGTACGGTCCGGAGACGAGGCAGTTTTCATCGGAAGGAGCAAAAAGCTCTGTATCCGGGCAGAAGATGTGGCGGCAGAGGCAGGAACTATTTCCAATGAGATCCTAAGCGCTCTGGGAAAACGTCTGCGCCGAATGGCAGTGTAATAAAATTTTTATTTTTCCTTTTTTCCAAAAAATGTTGCTGCCAGTACACATACAAACAGCAGATATGGATAGAACAGATAAGGCATAATCTGGATAGAGGAAACTCCGGCAAATCCCGCTGCGATCAAAAGCTGCGCGCCGTAGGGGATGATTCCCTGAGCGATACAGGTGGAAATATCCATGAGGGAAGCGGTTCTCTGGGGCGTGATGCCGTATTCTTTACGGATGTCTGCGGCGATGGGCGCAGTAACTACGATGGCGACGGTATTGTTGGCAGTGGAAATATCCATCAGCATGGAAATCAGAATAATGCCGAGCTGTCCGCCTTTGCTGCCGTGGAAATACTTCTGAATAAAAGCAATAATTGTCTCAAAACCGCCGTTGTATTTGATAAGTGCAGACAGAGCGGTGGCGAGAATCGTAACGACGATAGTCTCATACATGCCTGCGGTGCCGGTGCCCATGGAAAGGAAAAGTTGATGGACGTCCATGGAACCGGTGGCAAGTCCGATGATCGTACAGAGGACCAGGCCGAAGCTAAGGACAACAAAAACATTGATGCCTGCCAGTGCCGCGATCAGAATGACAAAATAAGGCAGGGCGCGGACCATATGAAAAGAGTATTCGCCGACTGCTGCCGGTTTTCCCGTCCAGGCAATCACAAGAAGGATGACACAGGTAATCAGCGCAGCCGGAAGGGCGATCAGGAGATTTTCCCTGAACTTGTCCCGCATCTGGCAGCCCTGGGTTTTTGTGGCGGCAATGGTCGTATCAGAAATAAAGGACAGATTGTCTCCGAACATGGAGCCGCCTACCAGTGCGCCGAAGCAGAGAGGGACGGACAGCCCGGCAGAATTTGCAATGCCAAGTGCCAGAGGGCCCATAACGGTAATGGTTCCGCAGGAAGTGCCCATAGCCATGGATATGACACAGGCGATTAAGAAGATGCCAAGAACCGTCAGCCTGCCGGGTACGATACTAAGAAGCAGGTTTGCCGTGTCCTCTGCACAGCCGGAAGCGGAGGCAGCACCGCTGAAAGCACCCGCCAGAAGAAAGATAAAAATCATAATCAGAATATTATCGTCACCCATGCCGGAAGCGCAGATCTTCATCTTCTCATCAAATGAAACGGTGCGGTTCTGGAAGAGAGCAACAGCGATGGCTGCCATGAAGGCGACGACAACGGACATGACATAGAAGCCCTGGACGCCCTCCTGGGGGCGAAGGTATTCGTAGTAAACACCGGTTCCGATGTAGATAAGCAGGAACACGAGAATAGGAAGAAGGGCAGCCGGCCCTTTATTTTGTTTCATATGGCAGATCCCCCTTTTGGATAAAATGCGGCTGCTGCTTATTCTTATGTGAAGCCAAAGTGCTTCAAACAGCAGCAAAATATAAGCTATCATAACATAGATTGCGGTTTTTTCCTATACTTTTCCGGAAAATAGGGTTATACTGTGTGACAGAGACGAGGAAGGGGGACAGTAAAAGATGAATACCGTGGAAATGTTGGACGAGCTGCAGAACCGGGCGCACAGGGATGCCGAACTCCGGCAGGTGCTGCTTGCGACGCGTAAAGAGAAGAATCCGGTGGATGCATTCTGCCGGAAATGCCAGGAGCTTGGGTATCCGGTCTATGTGATGGATTTGATCCATGCGGGAGAGGAGTTTTATGGAACGATGCGCCGCAGTACCAATGGAGGCGGGGAAAATTCTCCGAAGCTTGAAGGCGAAGATGATTTTTATGAGCTTTTTATGGCAAGCCTTACATAAGAACTGACGTTCGAAAAAGATTCGATAGATGTGCTGCCTGCAGACATAAAACCGGAAGCCGGACATATATTAATATAAATATGCAGGCTGGTAGATTATGAAGCTGAAGGAACAGATGGCGGAAAAGCTGAAGCTTCCAAAAGATCTGGTCATGGGGGCAGCGGTACTGACCGTGACCGGAAGGAGCGAGGCGTATGTTGAAAATTACCGGGGAATTATTGAATATACAGAGAAAAAGATCCGTCTGCAGACCAAAACCTGCCAGATGACGCTGTGCGGGGAGAAGCTGCATATCGATTATTATACAGAAGATGAGATGAAAATATCGGGCGAGATTGGAGAAATCCGTTATTGTTGACGAATCTTTTGAAATTTTTAAAGGGTTATGTAGTGATACGCCTGTCCGGATATTCTCCGGAGCGTTTCCTGAATCTGTGCAGCCATCATCACATTATCCTGTGGGGGCTTCGTTCGGCAGGAACCGATTATGAAATGTGCATCAGTATCAGCAGTTTTAAAAAGCTGCGGCCGCTGGTGCATAAGACAAGAACGAAGGCCGTGATTCTGGAAAGACACGGCCTTCCTTTTATACTGTACCGATACCAGGACCGGAAGCTGTTCGCGGGGGGAGCCCTTTTTTGCGCTGTGCTTTTGTATGTGCTGTCCATGTTTATATGGAACATTCATGTGGAGGGCAATTACAGTCTGAGTGATGAGGTGATCTTAAAGTATTTAGAGAGTGTGCAGGTCGTTCACGGCATGGCCAAAAGGAACGTTCACGGGGAGGAGATTGAAGCCGGACTCAGGGAGCATTTTCCGGAGATTACCTGGACTTCTGCGGAGGTAAAAGGAACAAGGCTGATTATTCATATTCAGGAAAATGAAGATGCGGCGCCAAAGGAAATCCCGGCAGAGGAGCCGGCGGATCTGAAAGCCTCCGGCGAGGGCACCATCGTCTCGATGATCGTCCGGAGCGGAACGCCTGCGGTGTCGGAGGGTACGGAAGTACAGCCGGGGGATATGCTGGTCAAAAGCCGGGTGGAGATCTATGACGATGCGGGAGAGACAGCCAACACCTATTATGTACATGCGGATGCGGATATCAGGATTCAGAGAACGGAGCATTATAAAGCGTCTTTTGATATGCATTATGTGAAGAAGGTATATACGGGCAGAACGAGAACGTCTTTTTATCTGACTGTGGGCAGGAAACGGTTTGACTTCCGGCTCTGGCATAAGGATGCCTATGAACAGTCAGACGTGATTGCCAGCGAACTGCCTCTTCGCATTACGGAAAATTTCTATCTGCCGGTTATCCTTGGAAAAAATACAGAGCAGGAGTACGTTCCAACAGATACCGTATACACAAAAGAGGAGGCGAAAGCCCGTGCGAAGGAGGAATGGGCGCTGTTTTTTGAAAAATTAAGAATAAAGGGACTTCAAATTATTGAAAATAATGTTAAAATAGATATCAGCGGGGAAATGTGTACGGCGGAAGGTGATTACGTAGTGGAGGAATCCGCCGTGGAGGAGCATGTACCTGAGATGGAGCCGCCAAAGACGGAGGCAGAAGAGGAACAGGAATAAAAGGGCATCTGCGGGAAAGAAAGCTTTGGGAACGTTCCGGAAGCAGATGCGGGATACAGACAGGAGAACAGACATACGTGACATTAGAAGAACATATTTTCGACATACCGTCCGAGCACGAGCAGAATGTATTCGGACAGTTTGATGCGTATTTAAAGAAGATTGAGCGGACAACAGGGGTATCGGCCATAACAAGAGACGGAGGTCTGAAGCTAATCGGCAGTGAGGCACAGGTGGAACAAGCAAAAGAGACGCTTCTGGAGCTTTTAGAGCTGTCGGCCAGGGGCAGTCAGATCACAGAACAGAACGTAGACTACGCCCTTGCTCTGGCCATGGAAAAAAAGAGCGGGGCGCTTCTGGCTATGGAAGAAGATCTGATCTGTCACACCGTCAGCGGGAAGTCCATCAAGCCAAAAACACTGGGGCAGAAGCAGTATGTGGATGCAATCCGGGACCAGATGATCGTATTCGGCATTGGCCCGGCAGGCACAGGCAAAACCTATCTCGCTATGGCTATGGCCATCACGGCATTTAAGATGAACGAGGTGGAGCGGATTATTCTCACCCGTCCTGCCATCGAAGCAGGGGAAAAGCTGGGCTTTCTGCCGGGAGATCTGCAGAGTAAAGTGGATCCGTATCTGCGGCCTTTGTATGATGCACTGTATCAGATCATGGGAGCAGACAGCTTTCAGAAAAATATGGAAAAGGGGCTTATTGAGGTGGCTCCGCTGGCTTATATGCGGGGAAGGACTCTGGACAATGCGTTTATTATCCTGGACGAAGCACAGAACACGACGCAGGCGCAGATGAAAATGTTTCTTACCAGGATCGGCTTTGGCTCTAAAGTTGTAGTGACCGGAGATGAGACTCAAAAGGATCTGCCGCAGGATGTAAAATCCGGCCTGGAGGTGGCAGAGAAAGTGCTGGGAAAAGTGGAGGGAATCTCCTTCTGCCGTCTGACCAGCAAAGATGTGGTGCGTCATCCGTTAGTCCAGAGAATCGTAACCGCCTATGAAGAATATGAAAAAAAGACCGTGAGACGAAAGGAAAGCCATGACACTAAACATCGAAAAGGAATACGATCTGGATCTCGGAATTGACTACGAAGAGACAGCCCTTCAGGTGACAAAACAGGTGCTGACAGAGGAGAATTGCCCTTATGAGGCGGAAGTGAGCCTTCTTCTAACCTCAGACGAAGAGATCCATGAGCTGAATCTTCAGTACCGGGGCATCGATCGGGCAACCGATGTACTGTCCTTTCCGCAGATCACATATGAGATACCGGCAGATTTTTCCAGGGCGGAGGAACAGGAAATAGAATGTTTCAATCCGGATAGCGGAGAGCTGTTTCTTGGAGATATTATTATTTCGCTGGACCGGGTAAAGGAGCAGGCAGAGCAGTACGGGCACGGGCCCAAACGGGAGTTTGCTTTTCTCGTAGCTCACAGTATGCTGCATCTGCTCGGATACGATCATATGACAGAAGAAGACGCTGCCCGCATGGAGGAGAGGCAGGAGGCTGTCCTGCACCGTCTGGGCATTGAAAGATAAAGAGGATTAGATCATCTATGAGTACAAAGAATCGCAGAAGAGGTTCTGACTATATTGTACAGGGGGGTATCCTGGCGGCGGCATCCATTCTTGTGAGGGTGATCGGGCTGGCTTACCGGATTCCTGTGACGAGGATACTGGGGCCTGTGGGAAACAGCTACTATTCCGCGGCCTTTGAAGTATATTCCATGGTACTTCTGATCTCTTCCTTCAGTCTTCCGCTGGCCGTATCAAAGCTGGTGAGTGCGCGGATGGCGAAGGGGAGAGTAAACGCTGCTTATAAAATATTCCGGTGCACCCTGATCTTTGCACTGGTGTCCGGGGGGCTTGGGTCGCTTTTGATCTATTTTGGAGCCGGATTTTTCAGCGATGTGCTGGTGAATACGCCGGAGAGCCGTCTGGCTCTTCAGGTGCTGGCGCCGACGATTCTGGTGGTGGCGCTTATGGGCTGCATGAGAGGCTATTTTCAGGGGCTTGGGTCCATGGTTCCGACGGCAGTCTCTCAGATTGTGGAGCAGGTGGTCAATGCGGCAGTGAGCATTGGCGCGGCCTGGGCGCTGTTTCATTATGGGGAGAAGCTGGATGCGCTGTTCTCCACGAATACGGCGGCTTATGCCTATGGGGCGGCAGGAAGCACTCTTGGAACCGGCGCCGGAGCACTGATCGGCTTTTTGTTCCTGGTGTTTATCATGCTGGTGTACAGCAGAGTGATGAAAAAGCGCCGGAGCATGGAACGGGCCGGAAGGGAAGAGTCGGTGCGGGAGATCTATCTGCTTTTGTTCGTCACGATTCTCCCGGTGATCTTAAGCACCGCAGTCTATAATCTGAGCGGGATTATTGATCAGGGAATTTTCAAGCATCTGATGGTGTACAAGAAATACGACAGCATGAAAATTGACGAGATGTGGGGCATTTTCAGCGGGGAATATAAGGTGCTGACCAATGTTCCCATTGCGGTGGCTTCTGCTATGGCATCTTCCGCCATTCCGGTGCTCACAAGGGCAAGGGTCAACAGGGACCGAAGGGAAATGCGCAGAAAGACGGAAAACGCCATCCGTTTTGTTATGGTTGTCTGTATTCCGTGTGCAGTAGGGCTGTCTGTGCTGGCGGAACCGATTCTGACGCTTCTGTTCGGGGCGAAAGAGCATATTCATACGTCTGCGGCACTCCTTCAGATGGGCACGGCATCGGTAGTTTTCTACGGAATGTCCACACTGACCAACGGAATTCTGCAGGGAATGGATAAGATGAAGCTTCCGGTGATCCATGCGGCTGTCGCTCTGGCGCTTCATGTGGTGCTGCTGGCAGGGCTGATTATGGGGACCGATCTGAACATTTTTGCAGTGGTCTGGTCGAATATTTTCTTTGCCTTTTTGATGTGCGTGCTGAATTCCAGATCCATTGCACGATGCATGAAGTACCGGCAGGAAGTGGTCCGCACCTTTTTGATTCCGCTGGCCTCTTCTGCGGTTATGGGCGGGGCTGCCTACGGCGTACACAAGGGGCTTATGCTGGCAGTGAAGAACAATACGATAGCTACGCTGACCGCCTGTCTGTGTGCGGTGATCGTATATACGGCGGCGCTTCTTCTGCTCCGGGGTCTTACGGAGGAGGAACTTCTGGCATTTCCCAGAGGCCGTCTGCTGGTGAAGATTGCGAAAAAACTCCGTCTTATGTAGAATTTTTAAGTATAACCCTCTTTTTTCCAGTTCATACTAATTGGAAAAAGGAGGTTTTATTATGTGGAAGAGAACATGGGGGATTACGTTTGCTGTGCTGGTGCTGATTCTGGCTGCGGCTGCTGCGGTCTGGTACGTACAGAGAGGTACGCCGGTTCCGCCCAAAGAGCAGAAAGGAACGGAGCTGGTGGAGATGCTTCCGGCAAGGACGAATCCGGACCGGGTGTCTCAGACAGAGGAGGTGCCGGAAGATCCAAAGGAGGAAGAGGCAAAAGAAGCCGTCCCGGAAGGGTATGAATACATGCTTCGAAATTATAATGGTTATGTGGCCGTCTATGAGCTTCCGGCGGACGAGATTTATGAATATACAGACGTGATTCTGGAGATCCTTCCTGCAAAGCTGCAGGAGGAGATCCAGGAGGGAAAATATTTGAAAAATGAAGAAGAACTCTATAATTTCCTTGAGAATTATACCAGTTGAGGATTGCGTTTAGGGCCAGGATGTTGTAAGGTATAAATGACTGTCCGGCAAAAAAAGCATCCGGTACAGAACGAATACAGACTGGTGAGAGAACAATGATACTAAGAAAGACACTGAAAGAAAAAAAGCGGATCGTTATCAAGGTGGGAACTTCTTCCCTGACGCATTCGGAAACGGGACTTATGGATTTTATCAAGATGGAGAAGTTAGTCCGGGAACTGACAGATCTCCATAACCGGGGAAAAGAGGTAGTCCTTGTAAGCTCCGGAGCCATCGCCGTAGGCCGGAAAGCACTGGGACTGAAAGAACGGCCATCCGCTCTCTCGGTCAAGCAGGCATGTGCATCCGTAGGTCAGGCACGTCTGATGATGAGTTATCAGAAATTTTTCATGGAATACAATCAGGTGGCATCCCAGATCCTCATGACCAAAAATACGCTGATTCATGAAGAAAATCGGGAAAATGCGCGGAACACCTTTGAGACGCTTCTGTCCATGGGAGTAATACCAATAGTAAATGAAAATGATACAATATCTACCTACGAGATCCGGTTTGGCGACAACGATACTTTGTCTGCCATCGTATCGGCGCTGGTGCAGGCGGATCTTCTGATCCTTCTGTCGGATATTGACGGGCTGTTCACGGATGATCCCAATCGGAATCCGGACGCGAAGTTTATTGAGTATGTGGACCGCATTGACGAACGGTTCCGGAAGATGGCCAAAGGCTCGGCCAGCGATGTGGGGACCGGAGGCATGTCTACGAAACTGAACGCTGCGAGGCTTGCCACTTCTGCAGGTGCGGATATGATTATTGCCAACGGGGCGGATATGGGCATCCTTCATCGGATCATAGACGGAGAGCGTATCGGAACGATGTTCAAGGCCAATCGGACAGATGATTTTTACCTGATCGATTATTTAGATGCACCTGTGAAAAAGCAGGGATAAAGCCGGAGGCTATAGAATAAGATACGGACAGGAGGTATATATGAACGACGAGAAGATTGCAAGGATCAATGAGCTGGCAAGAAAGTCAAAGGCGGAGGGACTGACGGAACAGGAGAGAAAAGAGCAGCAGCTTCTGCGGCAGGAATTTCTCGCGGCAGTGAGAGGAAATCTGAAAAGCCAGCTTGACAGCATTGATATAAAGGAACCAGACGGCACCATTGTAAATTTAGGAGAAAAATATGGAAAAAAACAAAAAAACTGAGATTCGTACAGAGGTAAAAAGACGCAGGGCGGAGGCATCCCCAAAATACCTGCATGAAGCAAGTCTTCGGATTAAGGACCGGTTTGTAAAGACAGAAGCATATGCCAAGGAAGAGATTCTTCTTGCTTATGTGGATGCCAAGCGGGAGGTAGAGACGAGGCTTATAATGCAGCAGGCATGGGAAGACGGCAGGAAAGTAGCAGCTCCCCGTGTGGACGGGGACGGAATCATGCACTATTACTATATCGAAAGCCTGGAGGATTTAGAACCAGGCAGCTTTGGCATCATGGAACCAAAGAAGAGCTGTCCGCTTTGCGAGACGGAAAAAGGGCTTCTGCTCATGCCCGGAGTGGCTTTTGACGAGCATTGTCACAGAGTAGGGTATGGCGGCGGCTATTACGACCGCTATCTGGAGCGGCATCCGGGTCTGGTACATATTGCACTTGCATTTGAGTTTCAGGTATTTCCGGAAGTTCCTTTTGAGGATCACGATATCCTGCCGGAACGGATCGTAACGGAAGATCGAATCTTAGAACCAAAAGAACCAAAGGGTAAGACGTTAGAGGAGATCGGAAGCCGGGCCAGAGAGGCAGAGCCGGCTCTTCGGATACTGGGTACCATACAAAAAAATGAGGCGCTTTTGCATACGGCGGATCTTCTGCGGACGATGAGCGGCTATATTCTTATGGAAAATGCAAAGGACGTAGAGAAGGCAAGAGAAAACGGAATGAATCCAGGGCTTATAGACCGGCTTATATTGAACGAAAGCCGGATCGAAGGCATGGCGGAGGGGCTTTGTCAGGTGGCAGCTCTTCCGGATCCGGTGGGAGAGGTGCGCTCCATGATGCAGCGTCCGAATGGTCTGATGATCGGGCAGAAAAAGGTTCCGCTGGGCGTTATCGGCATGATCTACGAGTCCAGGCCCAACGTGACGGCAGATGCCTTTGCCCTTTGCTTTAAAGCGGGCAATGCAGTAATTCTGCGGGGCGGGAGCGATGCGTTCTATTCGAACAGGGCGATTGTGAAAGTCATCCGTACGGCTCTGAAAGATCAGGGACTTCCTGGGGACGCTCTTCAACTGATCGAGGATACCAGACGGGAAACCGTACAGGAATTTATGAAGATGAACCGGTATGTGGATGTACTGATTCCAAGAGGCGGTGCAGGCCTGATTCGCACCGTGGTGGAGAACAGCCGGATTCCGGTCATTGAGACAGGCACGGGAAACTGCCATATTTATGTGGATGAGAGTGCAGATCTTGCAATGGCTGTCAGTATTATTTTCAATGCAAAAACTCAGCGCATCGGTGTGTGCAATGCCTGTGAGTCGCTGGTGGTTCATGAGAAAGTGATAGATGCTCTGCTGCCGCGGCTGAAAGAACGGCTGGACGAAAAGCAGGTGGAACTGCGGGGAGACGAACGGGCAAGAAGCGCGGCAGAAGGGCTGGTACCGGCAACGGAAGAGGACTGGGGGACAGAGTATCTGGACTATATTCTGTCCGTGAAGACCGTGTCCGGAATCGATGAAGCCATCGCCCATATTAATCGGTATAATACAGGGCATTCGGAGGCTATTATTACTTCGGATTATGCCAATGCGCAGAAATTTTTAAATGAGATCGATGCGGCAGCGGTGTATGTAAATGCGTCCACCCGCTTTACGGACGGCTTTGAATTTGGCTTCGGTGCGGAAATCGGCATCAGCACCCAGAAGCTTCATGCCAGAGGTCCCATGGGACTGGATGCACTGACCTCCGGCAAATACATCATTTATGGAAACGGACAGATAAGATGAGAGTGATCGCAGGTACGGCACGGAGTATGCCGCTTAAGACCATCCGGGGGACGGATACCAGACCGACCACGGACAAGACGAAAGAGACACTGTTCAATATTCTGCAGTCCCATGTGCCGGACAGCAGATTCCTGGATTTGTTCAGCGGCAGCGGCGGGATTGCCATCGAAGCCCTCAGCCGGGGGGCAGCCTACGCGGTTTTGGTGGAACAAAATCCGAGGGCAGTTCAGTGTATGCGGGAGAATGTTGTATTTACCAAGGTGGATGACCGGGCGGAGATCCAAAAATGCGATGTGCTTACGGCGCTTCGGCGGATGGAAGGACAAAAACCATTTGACATTATATTTATGGATCCGCCCTATGGTCAGGAGATGGAGCAGCAGGTGCTGGCTTATCTTAAAGACAGCACGCTTGCGGATTATGACACAGTGATCGTGGTAGAGGCTTCTGTTGATACGGACTTCTCCTGGCTTGCCAAGATGGGCTTTGATGTATATAAATATAAGAAATATAAGACAAACCAGCATGTGTTTCTGCAAAAGAAAGAAGGATAAAGAGATGATTCGAGCAATATACCCCGGAAGCTTTGACCCTGTAACCCTTGGGCATCTGGACATTATCAAGAGGGCATCCAAAACAGTGGATGAGCTGATTGTGGGCGTTCTGAACAACGGGGGGAAAACACCGCTCTTTACCATTGATGAACGGGTCGGCATGTTAAAGGAAGTGACAGGAGAGCTTTCCAATGTAAAGGTTATGTCTTTTTCCGGACTGCTGGTGGATTTTGCAAGGGAAACAAAGGCGAACATTGTAGTAAGGGGGCTTCGGGCCATCTCGGATTTTGAATATGAGCTTCAGATGGCACAGACCAACCATAAGCTGAATCCTGGTGTGGATACCATGTTCCTGGCTACGGGATTGGAGTATTCTTATCTCAGTTCTACGACGGTTAAGGAAGTGGCGTTCTTTGAAGGAAATATCCAGGAATTTGTTCCGGAACCCGTGGTAAAGCGAGTGCAGGAAAAGGTACAGGAAAAGAAAAACAGACAGTAAATATAAATGCAGCCAGGAGATATTGGTGAAAAGAAAATTTGTGACAGGTTTTTGTCTGTTTGCGGCTGTTGTGCTGTTTGGCATGGCTGCATGCAGTCAGAAGCTCGCGGTCCGGTTTTATACGGAAGTCTCAGAAAAAGTGGAGGAGCCTGTGCGTCTGGCGCTGATTGCGGACCTTCACAGTACATTTTATGGAGAGGGCCAGGAGGAGCTGGTCCGAATCCTTCAGGAGCAGAAGCCGGACGCAGTGCTTCTGGCAGGGGACATTGCAGACGATAAGGTGCCTCACGACGGAACGAAAGTGCTGCTGGAGGCGATTGGTACATCGTATCCTTGCTTTTATGTGACAGGAAATCATGAATACTGGTCCGGAGAGGAGGAAGCGATCAAGGAGATGATCGCTTCTTACGGCATTACGGTGCTGGAAGGGGAGAGCTGCCTTCTGGATACGGGGGCGCAGACCATTCGTATCTGCGGCGTAGACGATCCGGACGGGTACGGACAAAGACATCAGTACGATCCGGAAGCTATGGCCGAATGGGAGAATCAGCTCATGCGGTGCCGGCTTTCTCTGGAAGAGGGGCAGTATTCCGTACTTATCACGCACCGTCCGGAACTGACAGCGTATTATACGCATATGCCGGAAGAGGGGCTTCCGGGTTTTGATCTGATTACCGCCGGCCACGCCCACGGGGGACAGGTGCGTATCCCCGGAATTATAAACGGACTGCTGGCACCAAACCAGGGATGGTTTCCCCAATACGCCGGCGGGCGTTATGAGCTGGGAGATGCGGTTATGATCGTAAGCCGGGGGCTGTGCCGGAACCTGCTACCGCGGGTGTTCAACCGGCCAGAACTGGTGTTTGTGGATGTGGTGCCGAAGTGACTTTACTCTTTCGCGCCGTCGCGTAGCGGCTTTAAAACAGCAACAAGGGCAGGAAAGCCGGGAAGGATGTTCTGTCGCCGAAAAAGAGGAAACATCCTTCCAGATAAAGTGGCTTTCCTGGACTTGCTGCGGAACTTTAGATAGGAGAAACATATGATAACGAATACTAACACAATCCCCCAGCCGCTGGCAGATGCGCTGGACAGTCTGAAACTGACGGAAAAGAACAAGGAATTGGCAGGCCGGTATCTGGCTCTGTATGTGAAAGAGTCTCCAGAGCTTTTAGAAGAAGTGGAATATCAGGACTTTTCTCTGTTTACGGATCTGGAGAAAAAGGCCGCTTATACATGGTGCCGGGAGCTTGGCGACCAGGCAGGAGAGACAGAGCAGGAGCAATTTGCCCGCTATGTGCGTTTTGCGGCGGCGGTGGGAGGTGCTTCTGCCTGCTATGTGCTCATCCGGGGCCTGAATATGGACCACATTGCCAGAAAGCTCACAAAGGAGCAGAGAGCATCCTTCTGGGCAGAATTGTATGCACATAAAGAAAACACGCTGCATCAGGGATTTTTCAGCATATTGGCCGGTATGGGACGCGAGGATCCGGAAGTGCTGGTGCGCGCGGCATCCTTTTGCCGGGGACAAAATGACGCGGCCCGGATCCTTCTGCTTGGGGAATACCTCTTCTGTACGGGTCAAAAGGGGATACATAACGAACAGACAGACGCACAGGCGGCAGAGCTGAAGGAGCGGATGCTGCACCGGCTGCCGGAGCTGTTCCAGGGAAACGGATGCACAGAAAAAGAGCAGTCCATGCTGCGGGATTTTGTTTTGAATGCAAAGGCAAAACAGCCGTTTCCGGAGGAGGTTCTCCTGGTCCTTAAAGGAAAACAGGGAGAGTGGGATGTACATGCTCTTTTGACCTGCT
The DNA here is from genome assembly GCA_910574965.1 of Lachnospiraceae bacterium. Taxonomy (GTDB): domain Bacteria; phylum Bacillota; class Clostridia; order Lachnospirales; family Lachnospiraceae; genus Hominiventricola. The sequence continues at coordinate 120,246 of CAJTDB010000006.1, forward strand.
GCTCCTGCATGGCACTTGAGTACGGGGAAGTTTTCGGTACTTTTCTGCGTCTTCTGGCTGCTGTATGCACAGAATCCCGAAAGAAGCATTTCCCGAAACTTTGCCGGTATGCGGCGGACCAGGACTGGTTCTATGGGCATTTGCAGTTTTTCCTGACCAAGCTTCCCATAAAACCAATCGAATGGATGGAATGGAGCCTTATGACGCGGGAGGAGAGCATCTGGCGGTATATGGTGAAAAACTGTCCGGAGGTATTTGCGGATCTGGAGGAACTGTCGCTCTGGTCCTATGACCGGCTGCTGGAAGGCGTCCGGCGGATGGACGATGCACTGCTGTATGAGAAGTGCTATGATGCAGAGGTGTATCGGCAGAAGGCAGCCGAGGAGCTGTGTACAGACTTCGATACGGGAGCTTCCACGGTCCGGGATTATCTGCTGGGAGAGGCGTCTCTCGATCAGGTGCTGCCTTTTGTAAAAGAGTGGCGGAAAAACAGCAGTGGCTATTACGGGGGCAAAAATGACCGGTTAGAAATATTAAGAGATCTCCCGGACCAGGCGCAGCTCTACCGGCGGGGGCTGGTGATGGAAGGACTTCTGATGCACGGCGCCTTTTTTCGGCATTATATGTTCGATCTGGATTCTGCGGGGATTCGGCGGGGTCTGAATGCAGAGGAGATCGGGAAGATTCTGGACCTTTTGGGTGAAGAGCAGCTTCCGGTGTCATATCAGTTGGATACACTGGCCTGTATCCATGAGAGCTGTTCCAGTAAATCCCAGGAAGATTTCCAGAAAGAATGCGTGAAAGTGCTGGAAAATCGAATCAAACAGTGGGGAGAAGCATACAAAAAGTCAGCCATAAACGGAGCGGCTATGACGCGCATCTTCTGTATGCTCGCTATGGACCTCCATGGGCAGGAATACAAGGAAGCACTGCTTTCCTGTGCTTCGGACAGTTCCAAACAAGTCCGGCAGATCCTTCTTGGCATCTACGAAAACCATAGAGAATGGGAACCGGAAATAAAAGAGATGCTTGCATCTAAGAAGCAGAAAGAACGCCAGATGGCCATTCTTGTACTGAAGCAGTGGGGGGCCGGGCAGTACCAAAAAGAGCTTCAGGAAGCGCTGCAAAAAGAGAAAAACGGGAAGCTGATCGAGTATCTGCAAAAGCTTGCGGGTACAGATCCGGGGGATATCGAACTGGAAGAGCTGGCGAAAAACTGCCTGAAAGGCAACCGCAGGCAGAAGATCCTCTGGGCGCTTGATCCGTCTTTTGAAAATATACATACGGCAGACGGAAAAGAAGCTCCAAAAAACTATGTGCCGGCGATTCTGGTCTGTTATGCTTCCATGGAAGTTCCAGGTCTTCCCAAAGACGCTGTAAAGCTGGCCGATGCGCTTCATAAAGCGGAGCTTTCCGCATACATGAGAGAACTGTACCAAAAGTGGCTGGACCAGGGGGCAGAGGCAAAGAAGAAATGGGTCCTGTATGCGGCGTCTGTCCACGGGGGCAGAGAAATGGTTCCCCTGCTGTATCGGTTGATAAAAGAACTGCCTGCAAAGTCCAGGGGAGCTATGGCGGTGGAAGCCGTCCGGGCGCTGACTCTGAACGGGACGTCGGAAGCGCTTCTTCTGGTGGACCAGATTTCCAGAAAATTCAAATACCGGCAGGTGAAAAAAGGGGCGCAAGAGGCGCTGGCAAACGCGGCCGCAGAGCTTGGGATCAGCCGGGAGGAGCTGGAGGATCGGATCATTCCGGACCTTGGCTTTGATGAAAAAATGGAACGGGTGTTCGATTACGGAACACGGAAATTTATCGTGCGGCTGACTCCGGTGCTGGAGACAGAGGTACTTGGAGAAAATAACAAACGTATGAAAAATATACCTGCGCCCGGCAGGCAGGACGATCCGGAGAAGGCAGAAGCGGCCCGCAGGGCATACCGGGAAATGAAAAAGCAGTTGAAGACTGTGGCGGCGGCTCAGAAGCTGCGGTTTGAGCAGGTCCTTATGACCGGAAGGACCTGGTCTGCTGTGCGCTGGAAGGAGCTGTTTGTAAACAATCCTCTTATGCATCGGTTTTCCATAGGACTTATATGGGGTGTATACGAAGGGGATGCCTTAAAAGAGACATTTCGGTATATGGAAGACGGAACATTTAATACGATGGAAGAAGAAACTTACACCTTTAAAGAGGGAGACAGCATCGGACTGGTACATCCGGCAGAGCTGTCCGAAGAGGAGCGGGAAGCCTGGAAAGAACAGCTCTCGGATTATGAGATCACACAGCCGGTGGACCAGCTCGCCCGTCCGGTCTTTCTGCTAAAAGAAGAAGAGCGGGCAGAGAGCTTTTTGTCCCGCTTTCAAGGAACCGTTGTCAATGTCTTGTCGCTCTCCGGGAAACTGCTCCGGCAGGGATGGTACCGGGGACCGGTGGGGGACAACGGAGAGTACAGCACTTTCTGCCGGGAAGATGGAAAGATAGGAGCAGAACTTTCCTTCTCCGGCTGCGGTATCCAGGAGGAAAATACGAACGTTGTTTTGCGTGAGCTCTCTTTTTACAAAAAGCAACTTTCAGAATCCGGAGAGGAGTCGCGGCTGCTGCTTGTGCCGGAGGAAGTGCCGCTTAGATATTTTAGTGAGATTGTGCTTCAGACTGCTTTGGTGGCCGGGGCAGAGACCATATAAAAGGAGGCTGTTATGATCCAAAAAGAAACAAAGGAAGAATCCATTCGCCGGGAATTTTTTAAAATGTTGAATCTGGTAAAGCCAAACCGTCAGATCGCAGAGCTTTATATGGATATGGAACGCCCGGAAGATCTTTCGCTTCTTCAGGGAATAATACATCAGGATTTGTCGGGCAAGTCCAAATGGATCAGTCCGAAGGAGGATTATCCGGAGTTCCTTCGAAAGAAAAAAATGACACAGGAGCTTGCAAGGTGTGTCCGTTTGCTGACGGCAGTGGGAGGCTCTACCGCATATGGGCCGATACTGAGTTTTGATTCCTATGCCGAAGCTGACAGACTCAAGCAGATGCTGTCTTATTTGACAGGAGAACAGGCCAAAGAACAGAGTATCGCAGTCCAGGCGGGCTTTCATACCAGAGGATTTCTTTGGATGCGGCCGGAAGAAATCAAGGAGTTTTGCAGGTCCGGGGCAGAGGATCCGGAAATCTTTCTGCGGGCGAGAGAATACTGCTTTGACTGCACGCAGTTTGGACGGGTGAGCCATAGCCGGATGCTCCTTACAGCTACGTATCTGCATTTTGTGCATCCCCAAACGGCGCCGGAGCTTGTACAGGAGTTGGAAGAACGTATGATTGATTCTTTCCTGGACCTGTCAGCCTTTAAAAAGCCGGAGCTTGCAGCGCTGGAATCCTATGCCAGAAGTGCGGGAAAGGATACGCCCTTTCCCCGGCAGATTTTGTCCATTTACAGTAAGAGAAGATCGGGCCTTAATATGGAATTTCTGGGCGGGTGTGCATTTCTGGCATTGGAGCATTCTTTGCGCTTTGAGATCATCTTCCGTATGGCAGTGGCTGCAAAATACCGGCATGCCATTTCCTCTGAAAGCAATACCCTTCTGAAGCTTTGCAGGGACATTACAGATGAGGACTGGTTTGACAGGCATATGAAAGAGATGGAGGATATGCTGCCGATAGAAGATGAATTTTACATTCTGGAGTGTATGGAATTAGGATACCAAAAGGCCGTAGAGCGTATGGCGGTCAAATGTCCGGAGGGCATCCAGAAGGCGGCTGACAAAGCAAATGCTAAAATGTATCAGGAGCTTATGGAAATCGTACAAAATGCTGCTCCAAAGCTGTATGCAGAAATGAAAGAGTCCTTTTGGAAGATTTACAGCGAAAAGCTGGCATCGGAGATGGTGTCAAGAGTGTATCCGGGAAGAGAGGCGTCCAGAATATATCTTCTGGGAACAGAGTCCGTGGAAGCGCTGAAGCCGCATATCAAAGAATGGAGAAATGACTATTATGAAGAGAAAGAAAACTACATAAGACTTCAGGATCTGAAGCGCCTGGACCTGCCCATGTACCGAAGGGGAATCGTGCTGCAGGCACTTCGGAAAATGGCTGGATTTTTCACCCGCTATCCCATCTATGAATCAGGGGAGGAAAGAACAGACGATAAAGAGCTTATGTTCGAATATCGGCAGCTTGAGGCAATTCTGCAAATATTGGAAGAAGAGAACATACCGCTTGGCTTTCAGATAGAAGCCCTGGGAGGCATGGGAGAAGCTTTTGGCAGCAAGAAGAAAAAGGCTTCCTATCTGGAGCTGTGTGTGCAGGTATTCAGGGACAGGAAGAAAGGACAGGATATGGAGCAGTGGGAGAAAACCATGGCAAAGACCGTGTTAGACGGGAGTCCGGAGGCGTGCTGCCTGTGTCTTAAGGTGCTGAAGCAGTACAAAGACGAAGCATATAAGGATATCTATTTGTCCTGTGCAGCCAACAGCTCGAAGCAGGTGCGCGCCCTGCTTTTGGATATCTGCCGGGAGCATAGGGAGTGGGAGCCGGACATTTTGAAGCTTCTTGAAGCGAAAAAAGTAAAGGAGCGGGAATTTGCCGTTATGCTACTGGAGGAATGGGGGGCTGTTTCCTGCCTTCCAAAGCTTCAGGAAGCCCTTGGCCGGGAGAAAAATAAAAAGCTGGCGGAGCAGATGCAGGATTTCATCGAAGAGCTGCAGGGTGCATTAGCCGGAGCAGATGGGCAGGGACGTTCCCAAAATGCCAATGAACGGCTGGCAGCGGAGATCTTCCGGGGAAATCGGAAGCGGAAAGTGGAATGGGTGCAGAGCCTTTCGCTGCCGGAAGTGCACAGAAAGGACGGCAGTCCGGTATCGGCCGAATATATGTTTGCTCTTCTGGCGCTCTATGCGGATATGGAAGATCCGGGAATCCCAAAAGATGCAAAAAAGCTGGCGGAACCCTTAGACGCCGAATCGCTGGCAGACTATATGCAGAAGCTGTATGAAGGGTGGATGTCCGTAGGGGCGGAAGCGAAAAAACGGTGGGTGCTTTATGCAGTCTCGGTTCATGGAGGCAGTCGGATGGTTCCGGTGCTTCACAGCCAGATTAAAATATGGGCGGAGAACCAGAGAGGGGCTATCGCCGCCGAGACCGTACAGGCACTGGCCTTAAACGACAGTCCGCAGGCACTTCTGCTGGTAGATCATATGTCCAGAAAATTCAAGTTCCGGCAGATTAAAAATGCAGCGGGAGCGGCGCTTCAGAATACGGCTTCATTGCTGGGCATCAGCCGGGAGGAGTTAGAAGACCGCCTCGTGCCGGATCTGGGTTTTGACAGCAAGATGGAACAAATGTTCGATTACGGTTCCCGTAAATTTACCGTTCGTCTGAATCAGGCGCTGGAAATGGAGATCTGCGACGGAAACGGAAAACGGCTGAAAAATATGCCGGCACCTGGGAAGCAGGACGATCCGGAGAAAGCGGCTTCGTCAAATCAGGCATTCAAACAGATGAAGAAGCAGTTAAAGGAAACCATATCCGGCCAGAAGCTTCGTTTAGAGCAGGCCCTTTCGGTGGCCCGGTTCTGGGAGGCGGACAGATGGAAGGCGCTGTTTGTTCAGAATCCGGTGATGCATCTCTTTGCCGAAGGACTGATCTGGGGCATTTACGAGGGACAGGAATGCAGAGGCGCTTTCCGCTATATGGAAGACGGCACCTTTAATACGGTGGAGGAAGAGGAGTTTGTACTTCCGGAGACGGGAAAGATTGGTCTGGTGCATCCATTAGAACTGACAGCAGAGGATTTAAAAGCATGGAAAGAGCAGCTTGCGGACTATGAGATCGTGCAGCCCTTTGACCAGCTTGGACGGCCGGTCTGTAAAGCGACAAAGGAAGAACAGGAGAGCCTCCCGGTATCCCGGTTTGCAGATGCAACGTTAAACGGACTGACGCTGTCCGGCAGACTTCTTGGCATGGGGTGGTTCCGCGGGGAGATTTTAGATGCAGGCTTCTTTGAAAATTATTACCGCAATGACGGAGCTTTTGGAGCAGAACTTGTGTTCTCCGGAAGTTCGGTGGGATATGAATATGACGAAGTGACCATAAAGGAGCTGTATTTCTATCGGCTTTCACCGGAGGATGCAAAGAGCAGCGCACACAGAGCCTTTGAAAATGGAAGCCGGTGCCTGCCGGGGGAAGTGCCTGGACGATACTTCAGTGAAGTGCTTTTGCAGGTGGCAAAGGCAGTTGGAGAACAGGTGCAGAATTTAGATTGATACGGCTCTGCTTTCTGCTTCAGCAGGACATCGGCGTCCTTCCCAAAGCCTCTTCCACAGAACGGATGAGACAGAATCTGGAGCTTCCGCATATGAAAATTGCGGAGGAAGACATGGATTTGCTGCGCAGCCTCCCGCAGATTGGATGGGGCGCAGAGCATCCGGATTTGGAGAGAGCTTCGGTATAGGAGCCTCTTTGGATGCAGCAGATGGTCGGACAGGAAAGTTTTAAAAAATATCTGAAAATCGATTTCGTTACTTGCATGTTCCGGGCGGTTCGTGTAGAATAAAAGATTAGAGAACTACAAAAAGGAGACGAGTTATGAGCAAAAGACCTACCGTGTTAATGATCTTAGATGGATATGGACTAAATGACAGGAAAGATGCAAATGCAGTTGCAGAAGCAAAGACTCCAGTAATGGATGGCCTGATGGCAGAGTATCCCTTTGTAAAAGGTTATGCCAGCGGTCTGGCAGTGGGCCTTCCCGATGGACAGATGGGCAATTCCGAAGTCGGTCATCTGAACATGGGCGCAGGACGAATCGTCTATCAGGAGCTGACCCGGATCACCAAGGAGATTGAAGACGGAACCTTTTTCGAGAATGAAGCACTTTTAGCGGCAGTGGAAAATGCGAAGAAAAATCAGTCTTCCCTCCATCTGTACGGCCTTCTGTCAGACGGCGGCGTGCACAGTCACAACACCCATCTGTACGGCCTTCTTGAGATGGCAAAGCGCCATGGGCTTCAGAAGGTGTATGTGCACTGCTTCCTGGATGGCCGCGATACTCCGCCGGCTTCCGGAAAAGGATATATCAAAGAACTAAGAGACAAGATGAAAGAGATCGGTGTCGGGGAAGTGGCAACGGTCATGGGACGTTACTATGCAATGGACCGTGATAACCGCTGGGAGCGTGTGGAGCTTGCCTATCGGGCACTGACAAAAGGGGAGGGTGCACAGAATCCCTGTCCGGTATGCGGCCTGAATGATTCTTACAAAGAGGAAGTCTTTGACGAGTTTGTGAAGCCGATTGTCGTGACAAAGGACGGAAAGCCTCTGACAACGATTCAGGATAAAGACTCCGTTATTTTCTTCAACTTCCGTCCGGACCGTGCAAGAGAGATTACCAGAGCTTTCTGCGATGATGCATTTGCCGGTTTTGAGAGAGAGAAGAAACTGGACCTGACCTATGTATGCTTTACCGAATATGATGTGACCATTCCCAATAAACAGGTGGCATTCCATAAAGTGGTGCTCAACAATACATTCGGTGAGTATCTGGCGGCAAAGGGAAAGACCCAGGCCAGAATCGCAGAGACGGAGAAATATGCCCATGTGACCTTTTTCTTCAACGGTGGCGTAGAGGAGCCGAATCAGGGAGAGGACCGTATCCTTGTAAAATCTCCGAAGGTGCCGACGTATGACCTGCAGCCGGAGATGAGTGCTTACGGCGTATGCGACAAGCTTTGCGAAGCCATCAAATCCGGAAAATACGATGTCATCATTATAAATTTTGCCAATCCGGATATGGTGGGACATACAGGCGTGGAAGAAGCAGCAATAAAAGCAGTGGAAGCAGTGGATGAGTGCGTTGGAAAAGCAGTGGAGGCGCTGAAATCTGCAGACGGACAGATGTTCATCTGTGCGGATCACGGCAATGCAGAGCAGCTAAAGGATTACGAGACCGGGGCACCGTTTACCGCACATACGATTAATCCGGTGCCGTTTATCTTAGTCAATGCGGATCCGGCGTATAAGCTTCGGGAAGGCGGCTGTCTGGCCGATATCATTCCGACGCTGCTTGAGCTTATGGAGATGGAACAGCCGGCAGAGATGACAGGGAAATCACTGCTGGTAAAATAAGGTGTATGAGGTAAGGAGTTCATAATGATACTTGAGATGAAACGTGCACTGGAGGAGCTGAAAAAAGGCGACAGCCAGGGGTACAGAAGGTTGTATGATGCAACCTACGAAGAGGTATACTGCAGGGCCCTTCTGATTATCCAGAGAGAAGACTATGCGCTGGAATTTATCAAAGATTTTTACAAGGAAATATTCGGCGTGCTGGATGAGGCGGAAGATGCCGCGGACACGGAGCGGTGGTTTTTGCACAGATACTATCAGAAGCTTCGCAAGCACTATCACAGACTTTTAGGAAAATTAGAAAAGACAGAGTCTGACGGTGTGAAAACATTGGCAGAAATACCGGCAACTTTCCCGCTGCTCCATCGGATTATGCTGGTGATGTCATTTAAAGATGATTTCAAAGCAGCGGAGATTTCCGGAATCTATGGTTTGGCAGAGGATAAGATTCAGTCGGAATTAGAGAAGCTCCAAAAGCTTCTGCCTTCCATTACCAAGGATCAGCCGGACAGTGTGGAAGCATATCTGGGCAACTGGAAAGTGCTGCTTTTAGGAGCATCCAGACAGATTACCAATGCCGGTACGGATCATTGGGTGGACACGCTTTTTGCAGAGGCAGCGAAAGCGGCGGGTGTATCTGCCGAGACGAAAAAGGATGATTTTGATTATTTTATAGCCGATCCGGAACCGGAGCCGGAAAAACCGAAGAAGAAGATCATTCCCATCGTGAAGGAAGAACCGGAAGACGAGGACGACGAAGACGATGAGGACGAAGACGACGAGGACGAAGACGACGAGTACGAGGACGACGAGGATGAAGATGACGACCGTTATGACTGGGATATGGAAGATGACGGCAGGAAGATGATTATCCTTGGAATTGTTCTGGCAGTGATTATTGTGGCCATTATAGGAATCGCAGCGTTTAAGCTTCTTGGGAAAGACGACGATGGCGAGAAAGATCCCATTCAGACAGAACAGGATGCAGATGCGGATGACAACAAGCTGATTGTGAAGGGCGGCGAGGAAGGCTCCGATGAGGAAGAACCCCAGGAGACTCCTGTAGAAGAGCCGGAAGACGAACCGGAAGAAACACCTGTGGAGGAGCCGGAGGAAGTGGAACAGCTCATCATGAGAGTGAATGGAAATTCCATCAATGTCCGCAGCGAGCCGAACACCTCCAGCAGCATTCTGACAAAGGTCAAGAAGGATGACAAGGTGGAAGTGCTTGGGGATCCGACCGGAGAATGGGTACAGATTCGCTGTATCGAACAGAACAACGAAGAAGGCTATATGATGTCCCAGTATTTATCAAATATTGAATAAGAATGAAGAACCTGCTCATACTAAGAAAAAAGTGTGAGGAGGTTCTTTTTTGATGAATCTATATCTGCCGATTACTTATATCCATGCAAGAGAGATCCTGGATTCCAGGGGAAATCCTACCGTTGAGGCGGAGGTGCTTTTAGACGGTGTGTACCAGGCGAGGGCATCGGTTCCTTCCGGTGCGTCCACCGGGCGTTTTGAAGCCGTAGAGCTTCGGGACGGACAGGAGCGGTATCTGGGGCTTGGAGTTGAAAAGGCGGTCACAAATGTGAATACGAAAATTGCCAATGTACTGTTAGGAGAGAATGCACTGAATCAGGGGTATGTGGATCATCTTCTGATTGATGCGGACGGTACGGAGAACAAGTCCAACTTGGGGGCCAATGCAATCCTTGCAGTATCCATGGCTGTGGCAAAAGCATCTGCAAGGGCACTTGGCATTCCTGTATATCAGTATCTGGGCGGCATTCGGACCGATACGATGCCCGTTCCTATGATGAATATTTTAAACGGCGGAAGACATTCGAAAAACTCTCTGGATTTTCAGGAATTTATGATTATGCCTGTAGGCGCCTGCTGCTTTCGGGAGGCACTCCGCATGGGTGTGGAGGTCTATCACAAACTGAAGCTGATTTTAAGCAAAGAAGGGCTGACAACAGCCGTAGGAGATGAAGGCGGTTTTGCACCGGATATTCGGGATGCAAAGGAAGTATTCCTCTATCTGAAAGAGGCCGTAGAAGAAGCCGGATACGAGCCGGGACAGGATTTTGTGTTTGCCATGGATGCGGCGGCCAGTGAACTGGTCAATGAGAAAAACGGCCGGTATGATTTTCCGGGCGAGGGACGTATGAACGGACAGAGGATCAGCCGGACATCCGAAGAACTGATTGATTATTATGAAGAGCTGATCTCCATGTATCCGCTGGTGTCCATTGAAGACGGTCTCAGCGAAGACGACTGGGACGGCTGGCAGCAGATGACTAAGCAGATCGGAGGCAGGGTCCAACTGGTAGGGGATGACCTGTTTGTCACCAATACCAGACGGCTGGCCTGCGGAATCAAGCTGGAGGCGGCCAATGCCATCCTGATTAAAGTCAATCAGATCGGTACGCTTACGGAAGCTTTTGATGCCATCCATATGGCGCATAAAGCCGGTTATCGGACGGTCATCTCCCACAGAAGCGGAGAGACATGCGAAGATATCATTGCGGACATTGCAGTGGCCAGCGGTGCGGGGCAGATCAAGACCGGAGCACCCTGCCGGGCAGAGCGTACCGAGAAATATAACCAGCTTCTGCGGATTGAGGAAGAACTGCAGGGACTGGCCGGATACCGGAATCCGTTTTTTCATGAATAAGCAGTAGGGATACGGCCGGAATGTTTCCGGTAATCTCCGGGAGTACAGCCTTTGTGCTCCCGGAATTTTCGAATAAAGTAACTGATATTGTCAAATCCGCAGTCCAGGGCGATATCTGTGACCGTTTGTTCTGTACGGGAAAGAAGGGCACAGGCATGTTGGATGCGCAGTGCGATCAGATACTGGATGGGCGATATGCCGGCGATTTCCCGGAAGAAACGGCAGAGATACTGGCTGCTGCAGCCAATGACGTCTGACAGATCTTTTAGCGACAGCGGTTCCTGACAGTGCTGTTCCATATAAGAGATCAGCGTTTTGTAACGGTCAATTTTCCGTGCATCCGTACCGGAGAGCGTCTCTCTGACGGGAAGCAGATATCCGTTCAGGGCCAGAAGCGCAAACCAATTTATTAACAATGGTTTACATTGGAAATACCATCCGTCTTCTTGGGCAAGTGCCTGGCGGATGAGCTTTTCGGACAGGGAGAAAAGCTTTTGGAAGCCTTTGTCTGATGGCTGCGGGATGTTTCGGATCATAAGTTCCTGTCTTAGAAAAGGAGCGATGATTTCTTGTTCCCATTCGTCTTCATAGGAGAAGTTCAGAATCTGCGGGTCGAATAAAAAGGCATCGTGGACGGCTTCCGGGCCAAGGCCCCGGAGCTGATGGAGTTCGCCGCTGTTCAGAATGCAGAGGGTGCCTTCCCGGAGCTGATGTTCTTCCAGATTGATTTCAATGCAGTAGGTTCCCTTCCGGATAAAGAGAATTTCTACATAATCATGCCAGTGCTGTTCTACAAAGAAATGGTCCGGATACCCGGTTCCGGGGCCGGCGGTAAAGTGCAGAGCCCGAAGGGGACGCTCCAAAGTGCCGTGGGTTACTTTTTCTCTGAGGGATCGATCGGGTAGCATAAGAGAAACTCCTTTTTGGCAGGAATATTGTAAAATGTCAAGATTGTGTTATTTATTATAGAAGATAATGCAAGCATTGGCAAGAAAAAGCGGATATACTTTTATAAAGAAAAATAGCATGTCATGTGTAGAACAGAAGGGATGCTTGTTTTGGCAGAACTTTAAATAACAGGAGGATTACATTATGATTCACAAGTATGTCTATGGAACCCCTTTTGAGACAGAAGCAGTAGTGGTACCGATGGAGGCCGCATCCGGGGCGCCGGCTTACGGCACGGTCTGTCTGGAGCATGGATTTACCTTTACCTGCTCTTTGGCAGAGGGGGATGTGGTCTATGGACTTGGAGAGGCCAACCGGGGAATCAACAAGAGAGGTTACTGCTATATCAGCAACTGTACGGATGATCCGGAACATACGGAAGAGAAACGATCTTTGTACGGCGCACATAATTTTGTTATTTTGTCAGGAGAACATACGTTTGGAATCTTTGTGGACTATCCGTCCAGACTGACGTTTGATATCGGTTATACGCGCATGGACACAATGACGATTTCCTGTGAGAATGCCGATCTGTATCTGTATGTGATTGAGGGCGAAACGCCTTATAAGATCGTGAAACAGTTCCGCAAGATCATCGGAAGAAGTTATATACCGCCGAAATTTGCCTTCGGATTCGGACAGAGCCGCTGGGGATACCGCACGAAGGAAGACTATCGGGAAGTGGCAGAAGGCTATCGGAGCAATCATATTCCTATGGACATGATCTATATGGATATTGATTATATGCAGGATTATAAAGATTTTACCGTCAATGAAGAGAATTTTCCGGATTTCCCGGCTTTTGTAAAGGAGATGAAGGATCAAAACATCCGCCTGATTCCCATTATCGATGCGGGAGTCAAAGTGGAAGAAGGCTACAAGGTCTACGAAGAAGGCATCAAGAACGGGTATTTCTGCAAACGGGAGGACGGAAGCGAGTTTGTGGCGGCTGTATGGCCGGGAGATACGCATTTTCCGGATGTGCTGAATCCGGAGGCGAGAAAGTGGTTCGGAGATCAATATAAGTTCCTGATCGATCAGGGGATTGAGGGTTTTTGGAACGATATGAATGAGCCTGCCATCTTCTATACACCGGAGGGCGTGCAGGAGGCGGCAAAAGCCGTGAAGGCATTCCTTGCGGATCCAAACGGAGATGTCCCGTTCTTTGAAGGAAAAGATGCGGTGCTGGAGCTGTCCAACAGCAAGAAGGATTATGAAGCATTTTATCATCAGACAGGCAAAGGGCGTATCCGCCACGACAAAGTACATAATCTTTTTGGCTGCAATATGACCAGAGCGGCAGGAGAAGCTTTTGAGCGGATCGATTCGGACAAACGCTTTCTGATGTTCTCCCGCTCGTCCTATATCGGTATGCACCGCTACGGAGGTATCTGGATGGGAGACAACCGGTCCTGGTGGTCGCATATCCTTCTGAATCTGAAGATGCTGCCTTCTTTGAACATGTGCGGATTTTTGTACACCGGAGCAGATCTGGGCGGCTTCGGTGCGGATGCCACGAGAGATCTGCTGCTGCGCTGGATGGCTCTTGGGGTGTTCACGCCGCTGATGCGCAACCACTCGGCTATGGGCACGAGAGATCAGGAGTGCTTTCGGTTTGAAGGGGTGGAAGACTTCCGCCATATCGTCGAAGTCCGTTACCGGCTGCTTCCGTATCTGTATAGTGAATATATGAAAGCCGCACTGTCGGATGATATGTATATCAGACCGCTGGCATTCGTATACCCGGAGGATACCCATGCTGTCCAGGTAGAAGACCAGCTTATAGTTGGAAATGAGATCATGATTGCACCGGTATATACGCAGAATGCAGACGGAAGGTACGTCTATCTTCCGGAGGAAATGAAGTTTGTGAAATTTTTACCGAATGGCACGCTGTATGAAGAGGTACTGCCGGCCGGACATCATTATGTGAAAATTGCGCTGAATGAAGTCCCCCTGTTTATCCGCCGGGGTACATGCATCCCGCTTGCGGCTCCGGCAGAATATGCAGACGCTCTTGATACGGCCCATATGACGCTGGCCGGTTATCCGGACTGCGAGTATGTACTGTATGAAGATGACGGCATCCATAAAGATTATGAAAACCCGTCCAACTACAGGACGCTGCGCTCCTAGATAGTGAGCTGGTTCTGATTTCGCCACGTCCGCGGCGAAAGACGGTAAATGTTTTTAAAGGCCCGCGAGAAATGAAGCTGATTGTCATACCCCACCGCCTTACTGATATCGCCGATGGAAAGATGCGTCAGCTTCAGAAGCTCTGCGGCTTTTGTCATGCGGTAATTCAGCAGAAAATCCTGAGGCGTACGCCCGACGGCATTTTTAAATATCTTTCCGAAATAACTTCGGTTCAGTCCGCAGTTGTCTGCAATATCTTCCACTGAAATATCATTTTGAAAATTCTGTTCAATATAGGCAAGGGCTTCGTGAATGTAAAAATCCCGGAGCTTGCCTGTTTTTGATGCGGCAAAACGGACAGGAGCGATGGAGCGGGTCAGAGAGTCCATAAACAGATACAGATGCCCCATCAGATGAAAGGGCGCCATATCGCCGTGCTGTGCGATATAGAGCATCTCCTGCATCATGGTTTCCCGAATATCACGGGAATGAGCACGGTAGACGGGAGAGTCGGAGGAAAGTCCGATAATGGAAAGGGCTTCCTTTACGCGGAGTCCGTCAAATTCCAGCCAGACATATTCCCATGGAAGTGCATGGTCGGCAATATAAGTAGTGACCTGATGGGGAAAGATCATAAATCCCTGCCCGCTCTTGATCTGATAGGTATGGGTATTGCCGGAAGAATCATCCGCGTTCAGAGTTCCGGTGCCGGAAATGACATAATGGAACAGATAATGGGTACGTGCAGCAGGACCAAAACTGTGGGAGGGTGCGCATCGCTCCCATCCGAACTGATAGAGGTTCAAATCTACAAAATTTTCATTGGGAAATATGGAGAATAAAATGTCCTTCATGGTCAGTTGCCTCCAATATTTTTGTGCAGTCTGTACAGACCGTGTTTTTTATTAGTATAACTGAAAATATATCAAAATGCTACATGATTTTTCCTATATGAGAAAAAAACGGCATACTGGTATAAAAGAGAAAAAAACATGGTATTTATAGACGCATTTTGGGATGTTATAATAAAGTCACAAAAAATCAGTGTTACATCCAACAAAGAAAGGAGCAAAATGGGATGAGAAAGAGGGAAAAAATGATAAGCCTTCTCCTGGCATGTACGTTGCCCGCTTCCATGCTCTTGACCGGATGCGGCGGCAAGGAAGCCGAAGACGGCAAGATCGTGATCGAGCTTGTACATTACAAACCGGAGGCGGTGGATGTGTTCGAGCAGCTGGAGGAGGAGTTCAACCGGACTCACGACGATATCCTCCTGAAGATTGATTCTCCCAATGATGCCATGACGATCTTGAAGACCAGATTTATCCGGGAGGACTATCCGGACCTTCTGGGGATCGGCGGTGACATCAACTACTCTTATTTCATCGATGCTGGTATTCTGGCAGATGTATCCGATTATCCGGGTATCACAGACATCAATCAGGGATACAGGGACATCCTGGAAGGACTTGAGTTCGTCCCCACAGAAGGAACCTACGGCGTGCCCTATGTGGCAAATGCAGCAGGTATTCTGTATAACCGCGAGATGTTCAAAGAGCACGGCTGGGAAATCCCAACGACCTGGGATGAGATGATTACACTCTGCGAAACGATCAAAGCAGAGGGAATCCTTCCGTTCTACTATGGATTTAAGGATACATGGACCTGTCTGGCACCGTGGAACTCTCTTGCCGTAGGCCTGGCACCGGCAGATGTATGTCAGCAGGTGAACGCCGGCAAGACTGTATTTGCCGATGAGTACAGAGAAGTGGCAGAGAAGATTCAGACCCTTGTGAGCTACGGAGAGGACGGGCCTTTTGCTTACGGCTATAACGATGCATGTACGGCATTTGCCAACGGTGAATCCGCTATGTTCGCCATCGGAAGCTATGCAGTGCCCCAGATCAAATCAGTGAATCCGGATATGGATATCGATTCCTTTGTAACGCCGGGAAGCAATGATTCGAACGGCCAGATCCTGAACTCCGGTGTGGACCTGCAGTTCTGCGTTACGAAAGCCTGCGCAGATGAAGGCAAAAAAGAGGCAGCTTATGAAGTACTGAACTTCCTGCTGGCAGACGAGAATTTACAGATGTATCTGGATGACCAGAGCGCGGTTCCGTGTAAGGCAGGAAACTTTACGCTGGCTCCGAATCTGGACGGAATGAAACAGTACATCACAGAAGGAAAGATCGCAGACTATCAGGATCACTATTATCCGTCTGAGATGGCAGTGGATGCGCAGATCCAGACTTTCCTGATTGAGCAGGATGTGGATGCATTCCTTACAAAATTCGATACGGACTGGGTGAGATATAACCGTGATATCATTCAGATGGTAAAAGATTACAACGCGCAGAACGGCAATCAGTAGAGGGAGAGGAGTGAGAAGATATGAAACATGCGAATGACAGAAAAAGAACGTTTTTGCTGATGACGATTCCGGTTGTCGCTCTGTTCTTTGCTTTTAACACACTGCCTTTGATTAAGGGTGTGATCTACAGCTTCACGAACTTCAGAGGATACGGCACTTATGACTGGGTCGGTCTTCGGAATTATATTGATCTGTTCCAGGACGGACGTGTGGGGAAATCTTATCTGTTCACGCTGAAGATGGCAGTGGCAGCAACGATTGTGACCAATGTCATCAGCCTGATTCTGGCCCTCGGACTGAACAGCAAAGTCAAATTCAAGAGTACTTTAAGAGGAATGTACTTTATTCCGAACATTCTTGGAGCGCTGGTAGTAGGTTATATTTTCAACTATTTCTTTACCTACATCATTCCAGCACTGTTCCATACAACAAGTATTCTTGCAAGCTCTACCTGGGCATGGGTCGGCATCGTGGCAGTCTGCGCATGGCAGGCCATCGCTATGAACACGATCATCTACATATCCGGTCTGTCTACCGTACCGGAAGACGTATATGAAGCAGGTTCCATTGACGGAGCTACCGGCTGGGAGCGGTTCAAGAGTCTGACTTTCCCGCTGATTATTCCGTTTTTCAGCATCAATATGGTGTTGTCCGGCAAGAACTTCCTGATGGTATTTGATCAGATCATGGCATTGACCAAAGGCGGTCCGGCACAGAGTACCGAGTCTATTTCCTTCCTGATCTACAACAATGGTATGGCAGGCGGACAGTTCGGTTTCCAGAGTGCCAATGCAGTTCTGTTCTTTGTCATCATCGTAGCATTCTCGGTAGCACAGCTTCAGTTTACAAGCAGTAAGGAGGAGCAGTTATAATGAAGGATCTGAAAGTAAAAGAGAGATATAATATGCCTGTTACGATCCTGCTGATCCTTGGATTGGTAACGATCATATTTCCGCTGTACATGACCATCGTGATCGCATTTAAGCAGCCGTCGGAGATGACCAACAGCATCTCAGGGATACTTTCCTTGCCGAAGACCTGGAGCTTCTCTAATTTTGCAGAAGCCATGCGTGTGACGGACTTCTGGAATTCTCTGCGGAACAGTCTTTTAATCACAGGCGTTACGGTAATCCTTTCCGTCGTTCTGCATTCCATGGTCGGTTATGCAATCGGAAGAAATAAAGCAAAAAGTAAATGGTACAATCTGGCATATCTGTATATCGTCAGCGGTATGTTTGTACCGTTTGCAATCCTGATGATGCCTCTGGTTAAGCAGACTTCACAGTGGGGTATCGCCAACATTTTCGGTGTTATCATCTGCTATATAGTCTTTTACATGCCGATGAACCTGATGCTCTACTCCGGATATCTGGTGAATATTCCCATCGCTCTGGAGGAGGCAGCACGTGTGGACGGTGCGACTACCTGGACGACGTACTGGAAGATTATTTTCCCCATCATGAAGCCTATGCATGCTACGGTAGCAGTTATCACTGCACTGAGTGTATGGAATGACGTTATGACTCCGTTAGTCATCATGTCCGGAAGTGGAATGAATACCCTGCCGCTGGCGCAGATGTCTTTCCAGACACAGTTCGGTACAAACTATAACCTGGCATTTGCATCTTACCTGCTGGCACTTCTTCCGCTTCTGATCTTCTACATTATCTGTCAGAAGCAGATCTTAAACGGTGTAGTAAACGGCGCAGTAAAATAAGCAATCAGAGCAGCTTAGGCCATGCATGGAATAAAAAGGCCATGCATGGCTAAAGCTGTCATTCTGTATATTAGAACCTATATTTGGGAGGCAACATGAGTATTATTTTTTCTGAAAAAGATAACACTTTCATATTGCACACAAAGGATACAACCTATCAGATGAAGGTGGATAGCTATGGATTTCTGCTTCACCTCTATTACGGGCGCAAGACAGAAGGGTGCATGGACTACCTTCTGAGTTATGCGGACAGAGGATTTTCCGGAAATCCATATGACGCGGGAGCGGACAGGACTTATTCCATGGATGCGCTGCCCCAGGAGCTGCCCTGTCAGGGAACGGGCGATTATCGAAGCCCGGCCGTGATCGTAAAAAATGCGGACGGCTCTTATGGATGTGATTTCCGCTACAAAAGCCATCGGATTCGGAAAGGAAAGTATCATATATCAGGTCTTCCGGCTGTTTATGCCGGGGAGGACCAGGCAGACACGCTGGAGATTCATATGGAAGACCCGGTGACAAAAGTGCAGATCACGCTTTTCTATGGGGTGTTAGCGGATCTGGATGTCATTACCAGGAGTGCAGATATCAAGAATTCCGGCGGAGAAAAAATTTATCTGGAGAAGGCACAGGCGGCATGTCTGGACTGGTTGTATGGGGAGTATGATTTCATCAGTTTTTACGGCCGTCATGCTATGGAGCGAAATGTCCAGAGGATACCGGTGACCCATGGGGCGCATGTCATCGGGAGCCGCAGGGGCGCTTCCAGCCATCAGTACAACCCCATGATGATTCTTGCGGGACATGAGACAACGGAGGATGCAGGAAGCTGCTATGCCATGTCCTTTGTGTACAGCGGGGGGTTCAAAGGTGAAGTGGAGAAAGACCAGTTCGATCAGACCAGAGCGCTTCTTGGTCTGCCGGACGAACAGTTCTCCTATCCGCTGGAGACAGGGGAAGTCTTCCATGTCCCGGAGGTTGTGCTGACGTATTCTGGTTTCGGACTGGCAAGATTATCACAGAATCTGCACAAGTGTTTTCGGGATCATCTGTGCAGAGGAAAATACAAAGACATTTCCCGGCCGCTTCTTCTGAACAGTTGGGAGGCGTTTTACTTTGATATAAGCGGTGCTTCTGTCTACGAACTGGCGAAAGAGGCGGCAGGACTTGGAATCGATATGCTGGTTATGGACGACGGCTGGTTTGGAAAGCGGGACGACGACAACAGCGGTCTGGGAGACTGGACAGTCAATGAAACAAAGCTGGGAGAACCGCTTGGAAGCTTAATTGAAAAGATTCGTTCCCTGGGGTTAAAGTTTGGTATCTGGCTGGAGCCGGAAGGCATCAATGAAGACAGCGATCTTTACCGGGAACATCCGGACTGGGTACTGTCGATTCCCGGACGCAATCCTGTACGGGCCAGGAATCAGCTTGTTCTTGACTTCTCCAGAAGAGAAGTGGTAGACTATATTTTTGAAAAGGTATGCAGTGTTCTGGATCAGGGAAAGATCGAGTATGTAAAGTGGGACATGAACCGAAGTCTTTCGGACTGCTTCTCCCGCAGTACAGCGGACCAGGGAAAGGTCATGCATGATTATATACTGGGACTGTATGACTTTCTGGAACGTCTGATTCAGAGATATCCGGATATACTGCTGGAAGGCTGCAGCGGCGGAGGCGGCAGGTTTGATGCGGGGATGCTGTATTATACTCCGCAGATCTGGTGCAGCGACAATACAGACGCCATCGATCGGGTACATATCCAGTATGGGACTTCTTTTGGATATCCGATCTCGTCGGTAGGGTCCCATGTGTCGGCAGTACCGAATCATCAGACCGGACGGCTGACGCCGTTTCGCACCCGCGGGATCACTGCGATGGCCGGAACATTCGGATATGAGCTGGATCTGGGAAAGCTTCTGGACGTGGAGAAGGAACAGATTCGGGAACAGATTCGGGAATACAAGCAATATGAGATGCTGATTCGAAAGGGGCTGTATTATCGTCTGACCAATCCCCAGAAGGAAACAGCAGGCGCCTGGGAATTTGTCTCGGAGGACGGTGCAGAGGCCTTGGTAGGAGTGGTTATGCAGGAAGTTCACGGAAATATGAACGTGACTTATATCCGTCTGAAAGGGCTGCTGTCCGGGTGCAGGTACCAGGAGCAGAGCACCGGACGGATCTTTGCGTCGGACGCTCTGATGGAAGCCGGAATCCCGCTGCCGGAGCAGTCCGGAGAATACCGGGCATACCAAATGCATTTTAAGAAAATATAATACGATATCTGCGCGGTCAATTCCTTATGAAACAAGAACAAATGTTCGAAAAAAAGGGGACTGGCCGGGCAGATGCGTGACTGTGAGGAGATGCTTGTATGAATACAGAAACGACATTTCAGGAGCGTTTGGCGAAACATCATGATGAGCTTCGGTGGCTGTATATGGAGCTGTATGATAACGGAGATATGTTTGCAGAGCTGTGCGAACAGATGCATACTTATGCGTTGGCGCGGGATCGGGAGCTTTTGAAACTGGACCGGGAGAGAGAACAGAATCCGGAGTGGTTCCGCGGCAATGATATGCTGGGCATGATGCTGTATATTGACAATTTTGCAGGAAACCTTCAGGGTGTGAAAGAGAAATTGGATTATTTATCTTCCTGCAATGTAAACTGCATTCATCTGATGCCGTTTTTGGAATCGCCAAAGGGCCGTTCGGACGGAGGCTATGCAGTGGCGGATTTCCGGAAAGTACAGCCGGAGCTTGGAACGATGGAGGAGCTTTTTGCGCTTTCCAAAGCATGTCATAAGAAAAAGATCAATCTGTGCATGGATTTTGTCATGAATCATACATCGGAAGATCATGAATGGGCGAAGAAAGCAAGAGAAGGCGATGGCGAATATATGAGCCGTTATTTCTTCTATAATGATCCGTCCATACCGCAGGCGTACGACCGTACTGTGCCGCAGGTATTTCCCACAACGGCGCCGGGTAATTTTACCTATCTGGATGAGATGGGATATTATGTGATGACTACCTTTTATCCCTACCAGTGGGATCTGAACTACCGCAATCCCAGAGTATTTAACGAGATGATGTACAATTTCCTGTATCTGGCCAACCAGGGCATGGACATTATCCGAATTGATGCCGTACCTTATATATGGAAGGAACTGGGTACCAAATGCCGAAATCTGCTGCAGGTACATACGATTGTGCGCATGATGCGTATGATCGGTGAGATTGTTTGTCCGAGCGTGCTGCTTCTGGGAGAAGTGGTCATGGAGCCGGAGAAGGTGGTGCCGTATTTCGGGACTGTGGAGAAGCCGGAATGTCATATGCTCTACAATGTGACTACCATGGCAACAACCTGGCACAGTGTGGCAACCAGGGATGTGCGGCTTTTGAAAAAGCAGATGGATATTGTAAACGGACTTCCGAAAGACTATCTGTTTTTGAATTATCTGCGCTGCCATGATGATATCGGCTGGGGGCTGGATTATGCGACGCTGGAAACCTGGGGCATGAGAGAGGTGGAGCACAAGCGTTTCCTGAATCAGTATTTTACCGGACGATTTGAAGGCAGTGAGAGCAGAGGAGAACTTTACAATGACGATCCGGTCACGCAGGATGCCCGTTTCTGCGGAACGACGGCTTCCATGTGCGGGGTGGAGAGTGCTCTGTATGAGAAAGATGAGGAGAAGTTATCCGCAGCGGTTACGCAGGATTTGATGCTTCATGCGTATATGCTGACCCAGTCCGGAATTCCCATGCTTTACAGCGGGGACGAGATCGGTCAGGTTAATGATTATACCTACAAAGAAGACGAGACGAAGAAAGAGGATTCCCGGTATGTACATCGGGGAAAATTCCCCTGGTACCTGGCCGGAAGGAACAATGAGAAGGGAACGCTGCAGGAGCGGATCTTCCATGGACTGTCCAAGCTGGAACAGATTCGGAGAAAGAGAAATGTCTTCCGAAGTGATGCGGCGGTCTATACGTACGATGTGAAGGATGACTCGATTCTCTGCATTTTAAGAGAGAATGAGGAAGAACGGTTTATCGGAATCTTCAACTTCTCAGACGAAGCACGGACGGCGTGGATGAGAGAAGAAGGGACGTTCTTAAATCTCTGGACCGGCGAGGAGATGGAACTTGTCGATGTGGTCGTTCCGGGGCATGACTTTGTGTGGAGCAGCCAGAAGAAAAAATAATCAGAAGACGGGGAGGGTGCACGCTGCGGCACCCTTCCTTTTTTGTCGGTCTTTGCCGGTCTTTGTATTCAGAAAAAGGTAGAAACCCTTGGAAAATTGTTGTACAATAAAAAATAGTGGATGGGTGATTCAAAAGAGACAGATTTACGATCAGGAGGAAATGGATATGAATGCACAGGGCAGGGTAGATGTGGAATTTCTGGCAAAAGCAGCGAAGGGAAGAAAGGTTCATCTGGAAAAGCTGATGGGAGTGCTGGATGAATATATGACAGACAGTTTTGCGGATTATAAAGAACTGCTCCTTTCCGATCTTGAAGGACAGATCAGAAGCCTGCAGGAAGAGACGGAAGAGAAGATCAGCGAGGTTTCTGCCTATGAAGAACTTCGCAGGCAGATAGCTTCCTGGGAGATTACAGGTTTTGTAAACGGAAAGGCAGAAGAAGTATACCGGGCGCTCAAAGAGAAGAAAAAGATATGTACGAATGGAATTTTGAGACTTCTGCTTGGGGCAGAAGCAGAGACGGATTATGTGGAAGAGAAGACAGAGCACGCGGATTTTCGAAGCCATGCGCTGTCAAGACAGAATCCCGAAGAGGAAAAGGAACTGAAGAGGCTTCAGGAAGAGAGAGCTTCGCTCAGCGAGGAGATCGGCAGAATCGAGAAAGAAAAGGAGGAGGCTGAGACTGCCTTTCGGGAGCTGGTCCGGCAGAATGCAGAGATACGGGCGCGGATGGAAGAAGAACGGCCGGCTGTTAAATATTTAACAAAAAAGATTCGCCGGGAGGGATTTTTTGGATTTCTCTTTGACTTTCTTGGAAAAGCGAAGACAGAGACTGTGGTGGACGACAGCGAGCTTTTAAAATGGCAGGAGCGAGTGGACGAAGTGCAAAAGGAGTACGATGCCAAAGCCAGAGAAGAAAATGATCGGATCGAGACACTCAAAAATAACTGGCGTGAAAAAGAAGAGGCATACGACCGCCTTGATACAGCCAGGAAACAGTTGGAGAAAAGACTGCGGGACATGCTGAAGGCAGAGCTTTTGGAAGAACTGGAAGTGTTCCTGCGTGGGGAAGGGGGACTTTTTGACCAGGCATCGGCGAGTATAGAAAAAGATCTGAACTTAAATGCCGGAAGGATCCGGGATCAGGTCTGGGCAGAATACCAGAAAAGAGGCTGAACAAAAAATACAGAGGGGAAGACTTTTCACAGGTCTTCCTCTTTTTCATATTATAAGGGGAGAGCGTTTGCGGAGCCGCCCTATGGATTGCAGAGAAGCGATAATATCAGATGAGTATATGGATTTTGTTTGGAAAATTGATGTAAGGTTTGCGGAACAAAAAGACCATCCTTTTGGAGTATGCACCCAATATGTGAACCGAAATTTCAGTGTGTTTTATGTAGATCGGAATGAGGTCCTTGGGGACGATCAGACCATACCCATCGGGGATTATGCCATCCCCTACTGTTATACCCAGATGGATACA
Organism: Lachnospiraceae bacterium; assembly: GCA_910574965.1. GTDB lineage: Bacteria > Bacillota > Clostridia > Lachnospirales > Lachnospiraceae > Hominiventricola. Next base: position 143,916 of record CAJTDB010000006.1, read on the forward strand.
GAAAGCTTAGAGTATACAAGAATACTGCCTATTCAAAACCAACCGGCTCTTCAGTTACGGGGAAACGGCGTGATTCTTGGATTTCTTGATTCCGGGATCTCTCTGGAAAATCCGGCTTTTCGGACTGCGGATGGCAGAACCCGGCTCATCGGTCTGTGGGATCAGACAGATCAAAGCGGTACGCCTCCGGAGGAATTTCTCTTCGGAAGCGCTTATACAGCAGCGGATATTGACCGTCTTCTGGAAGAAGGTGCGGCAGTACTTCCGGGAGCGGATGCCAATGGGCATGGTACGAAAGTGGCATCCATTGCAGCCGGTTCGCCTATGGAGAGTGAGAACTTTATCGGTGCAGCGCCGGAGGCATCCATTGCATTTGTGAAACTGAAGCAGGCAAAGCCTTTTATCCGGCAGCTTCAGGAGATACCGCAGGACAGCATTGCCTATCAGGAGACAGATATGATGCTTGCCATCCGCTATCTGGATCAGCTTGCGTCGAGAGAGAATCGTCCTCTGGTTATCTGCATTGCCCTTGGAAGCAATTCCGGCGGGCATACAGGTAATACGGCGCTGGGACAGTATCTGGACGACTTTGGCAGCAGGGCGGGAAGGACCGTGATTGTTGCTGCGGGAAACGAGGGAAATAAAGGACATCATTTCTTCGGCATCGTTCCGAAAGATCCGGGGTATCTGGATGTGGAACTGAGAATAGGAGAGCAGGAAAAAGGATTTCAGCTTAATCTGTGGGGCAATGCACCAGGGATGTTTGCGGCAGAGATCGCTTCTCCGTCCGGGGAGCAGATTCCCAGAATCTTTCCAAGGATCCTGGAACAGCAGAGATTTGATTTTGTATTTGAAAATACGATTTTGGATGTACAGTACGAATTGTCGGAAGTTGTTTCCGGAGATGAACGGCTTTTAATTTCCTTTCGGGAACCGACGCCTGGGATCTGGAGGCTTCGAATCTTTTCTTCCGGAGATCTGGAGAACAGCTTTCATATTTGGCTTCCGGTGACCGGTTTTATTAGTGACGGGACTTATTTCCTGCGTCCGGATCCGGATACGACCATTACAGCTCCTGGAAATACACTTCGGGTCCTGACAGTGGCAGGATATGAGGGCAGTACAGAGAGCATCTGGATGGATTCCGGAAGAGGAAAGACAAGAAACGCAAATCAAAAGCCGGATCTTGCGGCGCCGGCAGTCGGTGTATCTGCCGTTGACCGTTTTGGAAAAGGAAGCAGCTTAACCGGAACCAGTGCCGCTGCGGCACTGACAGCAGGCGCTGCGGCGCTTTTGATGGAATGGGGGATTGTAGAAGGCAATGTGCCCACTATGGACGGTTCTGCCGTTCAGCGTTTCCTGATCCGGGGAGCCAGGCGGCCGGGAACTTACAGTTATCCAAATAAAAGCTGGGGATTTGGTCTGCTGGATCTGTATGGCAGTTTTCGGGCCATGCGTGGAATACGGGAGTCCTGATAAGCGGATAAAACGACATCATTGTAAATCACAGAATCTAAAATTCCTCACTTGTTTTCCACATTTGACTGGTGTAGAATAAAGATGTCCGGCGGACGTCTGCCGGAACAGAGGAAGGAGAGGAGAGGAAGTCTCTGTGATGATAAAATGGAGGAGATGTCTTCCGGCACTGCTTGCTGCAGGAACACTGCTGCAGTCTGGCTGCGGCACGGATGAGATGACATCCGGTGCCGGAAGTGATGCCCTGACCTGGGGAACCTGGGCCAATTACGGAAGGTATCAGCAGTTTGTGGAGCTGGTGGAAAGGGAGTGTCCGGATATCGAAATTGAATTTATTTCCTATACCGGCAGCAACAGCACCAGTTATAGCTGGGAGCAGATGCGGGCGGACGATATATCGGATATTTTTATTACTTCGCAGATTCTGGATGAAGAATTGGCCAAGGAGCGTCTGGTGGACCTGTCCGGCTATTCGTTTGTCAATGGCTTTTCCACGTCCACACTGGATCAGGTGTCTGTCGACGGAGGGATCTATCTGCTGCCGGCCAGCTATGCTATATACGGAATTTATTATAATAAAACGCTGATGGAAGAAAACGGATGGGAGGTTCCTTCGGACGCTGACCAATTGGAGGCGCTCTGTGAGGAGATCCGGGAGGCGGGACTGATTCCCGGAGTGGTCGGCACACAGCTTGCCGGAGGTCCCTTTTCTACCGTTTTTAATCTTGCCAAGACCGGATGGCTTACAACACCGGATGGAATCCAGTGGGAGCGGAATTTTCTGGCAGGAAACGCAGACGCGGCCGGCATGTGGGAAGGAACGATGGACTATGTGAGCCGGTATATGGATATGGGCATGTTTTATACAGATCCAGAGGATCGGAACAATCCGGAACTGATTATGGATTATCTTGGTCAGCGTAAAGCTGTATTCTTCACGGCAGTACAGACGGTAAACATTACGGAATTTCCGGAAACAGGTGATGAACTGGAGATAATGCCGTTTATCAGTGAAGATGGCAGTAAAAATATTTACATGTACAATCCGACTTTTTATTTTGGCATCAGCAGACGGCTGACAGAACCAGGCAATGAGAAAAAGCTGGAGCATGCACTGCGGATTTTGTCTCTTCTGTTTTCGGAAAAAGGGCAGGCGGAATTTGTAGATGAGACAACGCCCTGCGTCATGAGCGCCCTGGACAATATGGTCATTCCGGAAAATTCCATGACATATGATGCCAGAACGGCCCTGAAGGACGGCCGGGCTTTTCCGATGACTTATACAGGATGGGAACATATATTATCCAGTATCGGGCAGGCATATAAAGAGTGGTTCCGGGGAGAAAACGATATGGACGGCAGCCGCTGTATTGCCCGGATGGATGAGCTTTGCAAAGATTATCTGAACCATTCTGAAGAGGTTTATATGTGCGAGAGTACGGCGAATTTCAGTCTGGAAGAGACAGGGAAGCTGGTAGGCAAGGCGCTTGGCAGCTTTTCAGGGGCAGACGCGGTTCTGGTGCCTTTGGGCAGCTTCCATGAAGGCGGTGTGGAACTGCATCCTGGTATTACCGGCAAGCTTTATGCAGGCAAGCTGAATGTGGATATAGTCAATACCATCTGTCCAAGTATGGACGGACAATATGCCATGATGACAATGACAGGAGCCCAGGTCAGGGAGCTTGCACAGAAGGGCTTTGATGCGGCCGGGGACGGGCATCCGTTTTCCTATTTACTGGTAACTAGAGGAGATGCAGAGCTGAAAGACGATACGGCTTATCAGGTGGCATTTCTTATGAAAGGCTATACAGAAGAGACTGCAGAAAAATATGGGGCGCAGATCCATGAAGAGTCCCTGAAACGTATTCTGTGTATCTGGCTGGAAGATCAGAAAACGGTTTCTCCGGATGGGAATCCTTGGGAATGACAAAAATATTACACTCTTACAGGAAGGCTTCTGTAAAGGTCTAAAAAGGAGGGAGACGGATGAGTTCCGACAGGAAGAACGATTCCATTGCATTTCCGGCGGTGCTGGCAGTCTGTCTGCTTTTGTTTCTGCTGGCAGGCGGAAATTATTTTGCAAAATATTTAAAAGCGCAGATTTTCGCGGAACGTACGACACAGTTGAATGAGATTACCTCCCAGGTACGAGTAAATCTGGACAGTGTACTGGATTCTCACTGGAATTATTTGACTGCGGCGGTAAATATGCTGAAACAGCAGGAGTTTGATTCTTCAGAGGATGCGTCAAAGTTTATCGGCAGTTTGGAGCAGCTTCTTGAGACAGATCAGTACAGCTCCATGCTCGTGCTGCTGGACCGGCAGGGAAACTGTTATGATGCAGGCGGAAAGCACGGAGTTTGGTCGGATATCGACCGGATCGCCGGAGGAGAGTCACGGTATACGTTCATTACTGATTCCCGTATTTATGAAAACAGTTACTGGGCATTTGTGCAAAAGCTTGAGGAACCAATCCAGATGCTTGAGGAACCGGATGCGGGCTTTACTCATGTCATTTTGTTAAAAGATGTATTCACGCTGACGGATTATTACAGCAGTGGGGCTTATAGCAGCCAGAATGAGACTTATATCCTGAAAAGCAATGGAACGCGGATGCATGATGATCTTTCCGATGAACATACCATTCAGGCATATAATGTGCTGAAAGTGCTGGAATCTATGGAAGGACAGGAATATTCGGACATCCGGGCAGCACTGGCAGAGAAGGACACCCTCAGCACAAATTTTACATACAATGGAATTGAATATTATTACTGCCTTACGTCTCTGGCAGAATATGATACTTTGCTGCTGTTTTTGATTCCGGCGGAATATGTGGCTTCAGGGACGGTGAACATGGTGGGGGCTGTTATCCGGATGCTTCTGATCCTGTCGGTGATCCTTTTGGCCATGCTGATTCTTGCGGCAGTATCCATTACGAGGCAGCGAAACAGTGCCCGTCTGGTTCGGCAGAAACAGGAAAACCTGCGCCGTCAGGAGGAGATGAATGCAAAACTGGAGGAGTCCAATGCTATGCTGGCCCGGTCCAAAGAGACAGCGGAGCAGGCTTTTAAGATTGCGGAGGAGGCCAACCGGGCCAAGAGTTCTTTTCTGTCCAATATGAGCCATGATATCCGTACGCCTATGAATGCTATTGTAGGGTTTGCTGCACTTTTGGACAGGGATGCAGGCAATCCGGATAAGGTAAGAGAATATACGAGGAAGATCACTTCTTCTAGTCAGCATCTGTTGGGTCTGATTAATGATATTCTGGACATCAGCAAGATCGAGGCCGGCAAGACGGTTTTAAATCTGTCTGACGAAAACATGGTGGAACTGATTGAGAATATGGATTCCATCATCCGTCCGCAGATGAAAGCAAGAGGACATGTCTTTGAAGTAAAAAGCAAGGATCTGAAACATGAACAAGTGGTGATGGATAAGCTTCGTCTCAATCAGATCCTTTTAAATCTTCTGTCCAATGCGGTTAAATATACGCCGGATGGCGGACATGTTACATTTCTTGTTCAGGAGCTGGAGCAGTATACCAGAAAGCTGGCACATTTCCGGTTTGTGGTGGAGGACAACGGGTATGGTATGAGCCCGGAGTATGTAAAAAAGATTTTCCAGGTATTTACCAGAGAAGAAGACAGTGTGACCAATAAGATTCAGGGTACCGGCCTTGGGATGGCCATTACCAAAAACCTTCTGGATCTTATGGGCGGAAAGATTACCGTGGAAAGCGAGAAGGGAAAAGGCTCAAAGTTTACGGTTGATCTGGAACTGCAGATCAGTGACCGGGCAGTCAATCAGGATTTCTGGCAGAAGAAGGGAATTACCAGGCTTCTGGTGGTGGATGATGAAGAGGTGATCTGTCAGAATATCCAGACGGCCATGGAGGGAACCGGTGTTGCAGTAGACTATGCTCTGGAGGGGCAGACGGCAGTCGAGCTTGTCAGACAGTCCGGGCAGTCAGGGAATCCTTATCATGTGGTCTTGCTGGACTGGAAGATGCCTCATATGGACGGTTTGGAAACGGCACGGCATCTCAGGCAGGAGGCGGCAAAAAATATGCCGATTCTTATGCTGACCAGCTATGACTGGCCGGAGATCGAGGAGGAGGCCAGGGCAGCAGGCGTGGATGCATTTCTAAGCAAGCCCTTTTTCCTGACTAGTTTCCGCCAGAAGATGGAGGTACTGTTTGGACAGGAGTCAGAGCAGGAAGCGAACAAAGAACAAAGCGTGCTGGAAGGTATGCACATTCTGGTGGCGGAAGACAATGAGATCAATGGGGAAATTCTTACAGAGCTTCTGGATATGGCAGGGGCTTCCTGCGAGATCTGCGAGAACGGAAAATTGGTGGTGGAAGCGTTCGAAAAGTCCCATCCGGGACAGTATGATCTGGTACTTATGGATGTACAGATGCCGGTGATGAATGGATATGAAGCGACGAAGACAATCCGGGATCTGGGGCATCCGCTGGCACTGACGATTCCGATTATCGCCATGACAGCCAACGCCTTTGCAGAGGATATTCGGGAAGCGCTGGAGGCCGGAATGAACGCACATGTGGCGAAGCCTGTAGATATGACGGTGCTGGAACAGACTGTGAAGGCAGTGCTTGCCGCAAAGGAAGAAGGGATAAAAGATCAATAATGCTTGGAGTCTGGATGAGATAAGATGTGAAAACCTGAAAGAAAAAAGATAAAGGAAAAGGATACGGAAGATGGCAAAAATTGGTTTTATTGGAATGGGAAATATGGGAACGGCGATCCTGAAAGGAGCTTTGAGAGAATTTCCAAAAGAAGATATGGTGTTTTGCGCCAGAACTCTGGAGACAAAGAGGCGGATTTACGAAAAGACCGGTGTGGAATATACAGATTCCAATGCGGAGTGCGCCAACAAGTGCAAATATCTGATTCTGGCCGTGAAGCCGCAGTTTTATGAAGAGGTACTAAAAGGAATCCGGTATATGCTGACTCCGGAGCATGTGATTCTTTCTCTGGCGCCGGGCCGTACCATCGACGAATTGAAGATGAATCTGGGAGCGGATAAACGAATCGTTCGGGTGATGCCGAATACGCCGTCTATGATCGGGGAAGGCATGACCGGAATTAGCTGCAGAAAAGAAGAATTTTCCGATTTAGAGCTGAATGTAATGGAAAAGCTGTTCGGGGCATGCGGAAAGGCGGAATATGTGGAGGAACGGCTTATGGACGCAGTGGTCTGTGCGAGCGGAAGCTCTCCGGCCTTTGTGTACATGTTCATTGAGGCATTGGCAGACGGTGCTGTCCGCTGCGGGATGCCGAGAAAGCAGGCGTACCTCTTTGCGGCCCAGGCAGTAAAAGGGGCGGCGGAAATGGTCCTTAAAACCGGAGAACATCCGGGTGTTTTAAAAGACCAGGTGTGCAGTCCGGCGGGAACGACGATAGAAGGGGTGGCTGTGTTAGAGGAATACGGCATGAGAAATGCAGTACTGAAAGCTTCAGAGGCAGTTTATAAAAAGTGTACAAACATGTAATGCAAAGACCTTCCTGCTCATAAAATGAGTGGGGAGGTTTTTTATGAAAGAGACGTTATTTTATAAAAAGAACATCAGTTCCGGAGCTTGCCTGATCTTGTTTTTTGCAGGGCTTCTGGCGGGAATCCTGTTCGTGCAGACGCTGGATGAATCCGGGTACGGGGGGATTTTCAGCCAATATTTTCTAAGTCAGTATGCGTCCCTGCGCATTGACTACCGGCGGCTTCTGCGGTATGTAGGAGGATACCGGCTGTCTCAGTATGCCGTTCTGGTCTGCTGTATGATGCTGCCGGCAGCTCCGATGATTCTGGGAGGACTTTTATTTTTGCTTGGCATGACCTGGGGAACGCTGATCAGCATTTCCACCGTAAGGCTGGGACTCAAAGGCGTGTTTATCTGTGTAACAGGGATACTGCCTCAGATTTTCTTTTACGTTCCTGCTTTTGGCTGGGTGCTGTTATGGTTCTTTCGGCGGGGGAGCAGCCGGAAAAAGTATCTGTTTCTTGCGCTGGCCGGTTTTTTCTTTCTTGTGTTCGGGATTGTGACGGAAGTATATTTAAATCCTTTGATCCTTCAGCAGATTTTACGCAAAATATAAGAAAAAAGATTGAAATCAAAGAAGTTCTTAGTTATACTGTAAGCATGTTTATAGTATGAGGATAAGAGAATGGAAGAGGAAATACGGTATTTCATAACATACCTGCAGGAAGTAAAGAGAGCTTCCCGCAATACGGTCATGTCTTATCAGAGCGATCTGGCAAAGATGAGGACCTTTACGGAAGGACAGGGAGCGCATTCAGCAGGGGCCGTAACAGCGACTATGTTGAATGCCTATGTTCTTTCTCTGGAACGGAGCGGAAAGGCGGCTTCCACCATATCCAGATATATTGCGTCCATGAAAGCTTTTTTCGAGTTTCTGGTGCGGAAGAAACGGATCGATGAAGATCCGGCTTTTCATCTGAAAGCACCGAAGGTGGAGAAACATATGCCGGGGATTCTGACCATTCAGGAGATGGAGCATCTGTTGGATCAGCCCTCTTTGGAGAACCCGAAAGGCTATCGGGACAAGGCCATGTTAGAACTGCTCTATGCTACGGGGATGCGGGTCAGTGAGCTTGTAAATCTAAAGGTCGGGGATCTGAATCTGCGTTTTAGCTGGATTGTCTGCCGGGACGGGGAGAAGGAGCGGATGATTCCTTTCGGATCGAAAGCAGGAACCGCACTGAGGCAGTACATGGAGAAAAGCAGGGAAGCGTTAGTAAAGGGTGAACAGACAGACTGTCTGTTCCTGAACTGTTCCGGCACGCCCATGAGCAGGCAGGGATTCTGGAAACTTTTAAAGAGCTATGCAAAAAAAGCGGGAATCGAGAAGGACATTACGCCAAGAATGTTTCGTCATTCCTGTGCGGCGCATATGGCATCCGGCGGCGCTGGCCTGCATACGATTCAGGAGATTTTAGGACATATGGATTTGACAGCCACGCAGATCTATGCCGGCTTTCAGCCGGATACAAAAGCGGAGTACAGTAAGTCTCATCCAAGGGGATAACAGAAGAAAGGTACAGATCAAAGCAATGAGAGAGATAGAAGTGAGGCGGATTACCGAGGTGGTGGAGCGTCTTTGCATCGAGGCGAACGAGCATCTGCCGGAAGATGTAAAATGCGCCCTGCGGGACTGCCGTGTACAGGAAGACGGAGAGATTGCACGAGGGGTTCTGGACAATATCATTGAAAATTTTGAGATTGCGGACAGAGAACAGGTACCGGTCTGCCAGGATACGGGAATGGCTTGTGTCTTTCTGGAGATTGGACAGGAAGTCCATCTCACAGGAGGAACTCTTACAGAAGCAGTGGATGAAGGAGTCCGCCGGGGATACGAGAAGGGATATCTTAGAAAGTCTGTTGTAATGGATCCGGTTCGCCGGGGAAATACCGGGGACAATACACCAGCAGTACTGTATACGGAGATTGTACCAGGCGAGCATGTGACCATCACAGTAGGTCCAAAGGGATTTGGAAGTGAGAATATGAGCGCTCTTCGGATGTTTAAACCTTCCGCGGGGCTGCAGGGAATCAAAGACTTTATTCTGGAGACTGTGGAGGCTGCAGGCCCGAATCCATGTCCGCCCATGGTGGTAGGCGTGGGGATCGGAGGCACTTTTGACAAGGCGGCGCTGCTGGCGAAAAAGGCGCTTATGCGTCCGTTGGATTCGTCTCATCCGGATCCGTTCTATGCAGATCTGGAGAGAGAGATGCTTCAGAAAATCAATGAGCTGGGCATCGGTCCCCAGGGATTTGGCGGCCGGACAACGGCTCTTGGAGTGAATATTGAGACGATGCCGACTCATATTGCCGGTATGCCATGTGCGGTTAATATCAGTTGTCATGTGACCAGACATAAGACGGAGGTGATCTAATATGGTAAGACGTATTACGCTCCCTCTTACGAAGGAGCTGGCAGAGACACTGCATGCAGGAGATACGATCTGTCTGACCGGGACGATCTATACATCCAGAGATGCGGGGCATAAGCGGATGTGCGAGGCGCTGAACAGAGGGGAAGCACTCCCTTTTAATCCCGAAGATGCGACGATCTACTATGTAGGTCCGACTCCGGCAAAGCCGGGACAGGTCATCGGCTCAGCAGGTCCGACGACAAGCGGGCGGATGGATGCCTATGCGCCGGCTTTGATGTCCGCAGGTGTCCGGGGGATGATCGGCAAAGGAGCACGCCTTCCGGAAGTCGTGGAAGCTATGAAAACATACAGCGGCGTATATTTCGGTGCCATCGGCGGAGCAGGGGCGCTGCTGGCAAAATGCATCCGCAAGTCGGAACTGATTGCCTATGAAGATCTGGGAGCGGAAGCGCTTCGAAAGCTGTATGTGGAGGATATGCCTTTAGTTGTTATTATTGACAGCAAAGGAAGAAATCTGTATGAAGAAGGCCGGGCAGCGTATCTGGCCTCAAAGAAATAAAAGGAAAAAGAGCAGCCGGACTGATATGATAACATTCATATCCCGGCTGCTCTTTTTAGGTTCAGCAGCTTTCTGCGATTTCGTACAACAGACGTTCGGTTTTTTCCCAGCCAAGGCAGGGGTCTGTGATGGATTTTCCGTAGACCTTGTCCTGGATTTTCTGGCATCCGTCTTCGATATAGCTTTCGATCATCAGGCCCTTGACCAGTTTTTTTACATCTTCGCTGTAGCGGCGGCTGTTTAGAATCTCTCTGGAAATCCGAATCTGCTCCAGATACTGTTTGTTGGAATTGGAGTGGTTTACATCCACGATACAGGCAGGATTTTTCAGTGTGGTCTGGCTGTAGAGCTCACTTAAAAGCTTCAGATCTTCATAGTGATAGTTAGGGAGGACTGCGCCTCTTTTATTTACCGCACCCCGAAGAATTGTATGTGCGAGAGGATTCCCCTCTGTCTTCACATCCCATCCCCGGTAAATGAAAGAATGGGCGTGCTGCGCTGCAACGACGGAATTGAGCATGACGCTCATATGTCCGCTGGTGGGATTTTTCATACCGGCGGGAACATCAAAGCCGCTGACCGTCATGCGGTGATGCTGGTCCTCTACGGAGCGTGCGCCCACAGCCACATAGGAGATCAGATCCGCCAGGTACCACCAGTTTTCGGGATAAAGCATCTCATCGGCAGCGGTCAGGCCGGTTTCTTCAATGCTGCGGATATGGAGCTTTCGGATGGCCACAAGACCTTCCAGAAGGTCCGGTTCTGTCTCCGGGTTGGGCTGATGGACCATGCCTTTGTAGCCTTCTCCGGTAGTTCTGGGCTTGTTGGTGTAGATTCTGGGAATGATGATGCATTTTTCCCGTATCTTTTCCTGCACGGGGACCAGACGATGGAGATAGTCCATCACAGCGGTCTCGTTATCGGCAGAACAGGGTCCGACGATAATGAGAAAACGATTGTCTGCTCCGGTGATGACATCTTTGATCTCCTGATCTCTTTTCGCTTTCAGTGCAGCGCCTTTGGCGGAAAGCGGGTAACTGGTTTTGATTTCTTTTGGAATCGGAAGTTTTCTATTGAATGTGAATCCCATGGTGTTCTCCTTTGTCTTGTGCTTTTTGAAGTCTTTTTCAGTATAGTACAAGTTTGTATGATTGTAAACGGGAATCTAATTGGGAGAAGCGCCCGGCGCAGCCGGAAGAAATCTCCGGCGTCGTCGGGCTGACAGTGAAATCCGTTCAGTTTGTGTGCTGAATGAAAAGGATTAAGGACGGTGCAGGCTTTTCGGAAGTTTCAGAAACTTCCATACGCCGAACAAAAGCAGGATCAGAAAATAAACAACGGCAGCCATACAAATGCTGACGATGAGGCTGAAAAGCTCCATGCCAAAGCGAAGGGCGGGAAAGAGATGTTTTATCAGGTCAATACCTCCTATGGACAGAAATAGTGCGGCTAAAGGTTTCAGCACGAGTACATCCAGTCCGATGGTCGGGACAACGTAAGGGGAGACCGCACGGATACCCAGAAGACACAGCAGAAGCTGGCTGGCGAGCAGACCCCAGAGGACGCCCTGGATCCCGTATACAGGCACGAAGAACAGGATGAACAGAATCCGGGTGACAATGGCGGCTAGCTGGTTGAAAAAGGTGACGGAAGTCTTTCCAAGACCATGAAGGATGCTGTTCAGGTTTCCGGTCAGATAAAGGACCGGACAGATAAAGGACAAAGTGACAAGAAATTCACCTGCCAGTTGTTCATGAAACAGAATCGTTCCAAGGCTGCTTCCGTAATGAAGGAAAATGCCCATGCAGAGGATGCCGATGGTCAGTCCGAACTGAATCGTGTACTCGATGGCAAAGGAGATGCTTCCGGCATTTCCTCTGGCCTGTTCTTCCGAGATGACGGGAAGCAGCATAGCGGAGATGGAGGCGGTGACCGCATTGGGGAACATCAGGAAGGACAATGCCATACCAGTGAGGATGCCGTACATACTGAGGGCTTCCGCAGCAGAGAGGCCGGATTTTCGCAGACCTAAGGGGATGAGCACAGCTTCCACGCACTGCAGGAGTGTGAGGCTTAACCGGCTTCCGGTAAGGGGAAGTGCCATCTGAAGGAGCCGGCGGCATCGACTGACATAGTCTGCAAAAGAAGTCCGGCCGGCAGAGGAAGCACTCGTAACGGTCAGCATAAAGAGCGCGCTGCCGGCTTCCCCGGCCAGAAGCCCTAAGACGGCCAGCGCCGGTGTAATCTCTTTTCCCTGGGCTGTATGAATGCTGCAGAGAAGCCATACGGTTCCAATTCGGAGAAACTGCTCCAGGAGCTGTGCGGCTGCCGGGATGCCGGTCTTTTTTTGCCCCAGATAAGAGCCGGCAAAACAGGCATGAACGGCAGACAGAGGAACTGCGGCAGCCAGAATGCGAAGGAGCGGTTCGCAGCGGGGTTCATGAAGCCAGGAACCGGCGATAAAGGCAGACTGGCTCCACAAGACGATTCCGGCTGCTGCGGAGGCCAGAAGGGACAAAGAAAGTCCGGCGAAGAGCCAGGAGTCTTTTTCTTCTCTGCGGGCAAAAGCGGTGAAGCGGGAGATGGCAGTCTCCATGCCGGAAGTGGTCAGCGCATGGCATACGGAAAAAACAGGAAAAATCAGTTGATAGATGCCTATTCCTTCCGCACCGAGAGCCTGGGCAAGGAATATCTTATAGAAGAACCCAAGAAAACGGCTCAGCAGTCCGGCGGCAGTGAGGATCAGGGTCCCTTTGAGAAATATAGAAAACTGTTTCATAAAAAACTCTTTTTCTTGCAATATATTCATGGGGAGTGCTTGACAGAACTTCTCTTCGGTGGTATTATCAAAAATGAAATCCGAGTAAAACAGTCGGATTTAAAACAAGACCAGACGAAATACGGTCATCAGGAGAAAAATATGAAACTGTCAACAAAAGGCAGATACGGTTTGCGTGCCCTGGTTGATCTGGTGGTGCACAGCGCAGAGGAGCCGGTGTCGATGGCGAGCATCGCGGCAAGGCAGCATATATCAGAGAGCTATCTGGAACAGTTGATCGCCAGGCTGAGAAAAGCCGGGCTTGTGAGCAGCGTGCGCGGAGCAGGGGGCGGTTATATTCCAAGCAAAAAGGCGGAGGAGATTTCTGTGGGCGATGTGCTGCGTGCCCTGGAGGGAAGTCTTGATCTGGTGGACTGTCCGGGACTGGCAGAGGAGAACGGCTGCGGCGGGGCAGATGTCTGCGTGACCAAGTATGTATGGAAGCGGATCAATGACAGCATCAACCGGGCGGTAGATGAGATAAAGATCAGCGATCTGGTGCGGGAGAGTATGGAAGTATCGGAGAAAAACCGGACCCCCGGATCGTGCTGTGAGAAAAAGGAGTAATCAGGTATGGGAGAAGAAAAGAGAGTGATCTATCTGGACAATGCGGCGACCACCAGGACGGCGCCGGAAGTTGTGGAAGCAATGGTTCCGTATTTCAGTGAATTTTACGGGAATCCATCCAGTGTGTATGAATTTTCGCAGAAAAGCAAAGAAGCCATCACACATGCAAGGGAAATCATTGCAAATTCACTGGGAGCAAAGACAGAGGAGATCTATTTTACAGCCGGCGGAAGTGAGTCGGACAACTGGGCGCTGAAAGCGGCAGCAGAGGCGTACAAAGCAAAGGGAAACCACATTATTACTACAAAGATTGAGCATCACGCGGTACTCCATACGGGGGCATGGCTGGAAAAACAGGGATATGAAGTGACGTATCTGGATGTGGATGAGAACGGAACCGTAAAACTGGAGGAATTAAAAAGAGCCATTCGTCCTACGACAATTCTAATCAGCATCATGTTCGCCAACAACGAGATCGGGACGATCCAGCCTATCAAGGAGATCGGAGAGACAGCCAGAGCACATGGCATTTTGTTCCATACGGATGCGGTGCAGGCTTTCGGTCAGCTTCCCATACAGGTGGATGAGCTGAACATTGATCTGCTGAGTTCCAGCGCACATAAGCTGAATGGGCCGAAGGGGATCGGATTTCTCTATATTCGTAAAGGAGTAAAAATCAGAAGCTTTATCCACGGCGGGGCGCAGGAGCGCAAGCGCCGGGCAGGTACGGAAAATGTACCGGGGATCGTCGGATACGGGGCCGCCGTGGAGCGTGCCGTAAGAACCATGAAAGAGCGGACACAGAAGGAACAGGCGCTAAGGGATTATCTGATCGACCGGGTACTTCGGGAAGTTCCCTATACCAGGCTTAACGGGCACAGGACCAACCGGCTTCCGAACAATGCCAACTTCAGCTTCCAGTTTATCGAAGGGGAATCCCTTCTGATTATGCTGGATATGGACGGTATCTGCGGCTCCAGCGGTTCTGCCTGTACATCGGGTTCTCTGGATCCGTCTCATGTGCTCTTGGCCATTGGACTTCCCCATGAGATTGCCCATGGTTCTCTTCGGCTTACGCTTGGGGAAGAGACGACAAAGGAAGAGCTTGACGAGGTGGTGGAATCCATCAAAAAGATCGTGAAAAAACTGCGTGATATGTCGCCTTTGTATGAGGATTATATGCGCAGACAGTAAAGACAGAAAACCAACAGAAAAGAGGAAAAGGCAATGTATAGTGATAAAGTAATGGATCATTTCCAGAACCCAAGGAACGTAGGGGAGATCGAGGATGCCAGCGGCGTCGGGACCGTAGGCAACGCAAAATGCGGGGACATTATGCGGATTTATCTGGATATCGATGAGGAGCAGGTGATCCGTGACGTGAAATTCAAAACCTTTGGCTGCGGGGCAGCCGTGGCTACCAGCAGTATGGCAACTGAGCTGGTGAAAGGAAAGACCATCTACGAAGCCCTTCAGGTGACAAATAAAGCAGTGATGGAAGCTCTTGACGGGCTTCCTCCTGTGAAAGTACACTGTTCCCTTCTGGCGGAAGAAGCTATCCATGCTGCACTTTGGGATTATGCGGAGAAGCACGGGATTAAGATCGAAGGACTCGAAAAGCCAAAGTCGGATATTCATGAGGGGGAAGAAGAGGAAAGCGAAGAGTATTGAGCATGAAGAAAAAAGTCGTCATCGGCATGTCCGGCGGTGTGGATTCTTCTGTGGCAGCATGGCTTTTGAAGGAACAGGGCTATGAAGTGATTGGCGTGACCATGCAGATCTGGCAGGAGGAAGATCCGGACCAGGTGGAAGAAAACGGCGGATGCTGCGGGCTGAGTGCTGTGGAAGATGCCAGAAGAGTAGCGGCGAAGCTTCAGATTCCGTATTATGTCATGAATTTTAAAGAAGATTTTAAAGAAAAAGTCATTGACTATTTTATGGACGAGTATCTTCAGGGGCGGACACCTAACCCCTGTATTGCCTGCAACCGGTATGTCAAATGGGAGGCGCTTCTGAAACGGAGTCTGGAAATCGGAGCGGATTATATTGCCACTGGGCACTATGCCCGCATCGAACAGCTTCCGAACGGGCGCTATGCAGTCAGAAGGTCTGTGACGGCTGCAAAAGATCAGACATATGCGCTCTATAATCTTAACCAGGAGCAGCTTTCACATACGCTGATGCCTGTAGGCGCATATACGAAGGAGCAGATTCGCAGCTTTGCCGGGGAGCTTGGACTGTCCGTGGCCAAAAAGCCGGACAGCCAGGAGATCTGCTTTGTGCCGGATAATGACTATGCCCGTTTTATTGAGGAACATGCCGGGGGAAAGATCCCGGAAGGAAACTTTGTATGGACTGACGGAACGGTTCTTGGGAAACACAAAGGAATCATTCATTATACGGTCGGTCAGCGCAAAGGACTGGGACTTGCTATGGGAAGGCCGGTGGTCGTGACAAAGATCTGTCCCGGAACCGGCGATGTAGTTATTGGAGAAGAACAGGATGTATTTTCCCGTACCCTTAAAGCGGTCCGCTTAAACTGGATGGCAGCAGAACCTCCGGCAGAGGAAGCACGCTTTCTGGCCAAGATTCGTTATGCCCATGGGGGTGCCTGGTGTACCGTCCGCATGACCGGGCCGGAAGAAGCCGAATGCGTCTTTGACGAGCCGGTCCGGGCTGTAACGCCGGGACAGGCAGTAGTCTTTTATGAAGGTGAATACGTAGCCGGAGGCGGGACAATCCGGTAACCTGACAGAGAGAAGAGATCGGATTATGCGAATCCGATCTCTTCTGCTTTTCTGTTATGAAAAATAAAATAAGAACGGAATCCGCAGGCTTTTAACAGTTCGGCTGCCCGGTCAAATTCATAGGCCAGATAGTCAGGAACATGAGTATCGGAGCCAAGGGTAATGATCCGGCCTCCCAGTTCCCGATAACGGCAGATGATTTCCGGACAGGGATTCGGGGCTTTTAATCCGTATTTGTAGCCGCCGGTATTGACCTCCAGCCCGATGTCTTTTTTGATCAGCGCCCGAAGGATCTCATCTAAAAGCTCCCGGTATGTGTGGCAGGAATAATTTCGATTTTTGTTGGGACCATACCGGACGACATAATCCAGATGTCCAAAGACATCAAAATTGGAGTATGCCTGCAGGTTCTGAAGAATGCACTCAAAATATTCTAAGAATGCTTCCTGTTCGGACCGTCCTTCAAAATAAGAAGAGAAAAAGGGGTCCCGGCTGTGTACGAGATGGATGGAGCCCAAGACAAAATCAAAAGGATTGGAGAAGACCAGGTTGTGGTGCTTCTTGCTCAGATAAGGCTGCAGTCCCAGTTCCACGCCGATGGCCAGATCGATTTGATCTGCAAACTGTTCTTTCATGACCAGCAGACGGCGGAAGTATTCCTTTGGATCAAATTCAAAACAGACGCCGCTTTCTTCATAGTCATAATCCATATGATCGGTCAGGCAAAGGTGCCGGATTCCCCGGTCAATGGCCCGCTGAATCATAGTTTCCGGGGGAATGTTGCAGTCTCCGGAAAAAGAGGTATGTACATGGTAGTCTGATAAGATCTTCAAATGTGTTTCCTCCTGTGTAACCTGTCTGTTTTCATAATAAAAGAAATTTTGCGGAATGTAAAGTATTCTGGTAATAAAAATGGACAGGAGAGGAGAAGGCCCTTTTGGAAAGGTTGGGCAAAATGTAGAAAATATACAGAGGAACAGAGAAGGATTATGTGAACTTGTACATGCTGTTTTTGCATGGTTCTGCACGGATCGGGCGTAACGAAAAAAATTTGATTGGGTATTGATATTTTAGGACAAATTAGGTAAAATATGTAATGGTTGATGTTCTTTTAACAATCATTGGAAGAGTTGGAAGAACAAACATATAATATTCAACTTTTAGGAGGAATGGAAACATGGCAGTAAAAGTAGCGATCAATGGATTCGGACGTATCGGTCGTCTCGCATTCAGACAGATGTTTGGTGCAGAGGGGTACGAAGTTGTAGCGATCAACGACTTAACTTCTCCGAAGATGCTGGCACATCTGTTAAAGTATGATTCTTCTCAGGGCAAATATGCACTGGCTGATACCGTATCTGCAACAGAAGATTCTATCGTTGTCGATGGAAAAGAGATTAAGATCTATGCAAAGGCAAACGCAACGGAGCTTCCCTGGGGAGAGATCGGTGTGGACGTAGTTCTGGAGTGTACCGGATTCTACACCTCTAAAGAAAAAGCATCTGCTCATATTACTGCAGGCGCTAAGAAAGTTGTCATCTCCGCTCCGGCTGGCAATGATCTGCCGACTATCGTTTATAATGTAAATCATGAGACACTGACCAAAGAGGATACTGTGATTTCCGCAGCTTCCTGTACTACCAACTGCTTGGCTCCTATGGCAAAGGCTCTGAACGATCTGGCTCCCATCGAGTCCGGTATCATGTGCACAATTCATGCTTACACAGGCGATCAGATGGTTCTTGACGGACCGCAGAGAAAAGGCGATCTGAGAAGAAGCCGTGCAGCAGCTATCAATATCGTTCCGAACAGCACCGGTGCTGCAAAAGCAATCGGCCTTGTTATTCCGGAACTGAATGGAAAACTGATCGGCGCAGCTCAGCGTGTACCGACCCCGACCGGTTCTACAACGCTTCTGTTCGCAGTTGTGAACAAAGCAGTGACCAAAGAAGAGATCAATGCGGCAATGAAAGCTGCTACTACCGAGTCCTATGGTTATACCGAGGATGAGATCGTATCCAGCGATATCGTTGGTATGAGATATGGTTCTCTGTTCGATGCTACTCAGACTATGGTTTCTCCGCTTCCGGATGGAAAGACCCAGGTGGAAGTTGTATCTTGGTATGACAATGAGAACTCTTACGTATCTCAGATGGTTCGTACCATCAAATACTTCGCAGAGCTGGCATAATCGTGCGATACGGCAAGTAATGAAGACCTTAAAGGGTCCGGTCTTTGGACCGGACCCTTTTTTCCGATTGCAAAGATGTGCAGGTTGATATAGAAGAAAACAGGAGGCAGATCAAAATGGGATTAAATAAAAAATCCGTAAATGATATCAATGTAAAAGGAAAGCGTGTTCTGGTAAGATGTGATTTTAACGTTCCGTTAAAGGACGGCGCAATTACAGACGATACCCGGATTAAAGCAGCGCTTCCGACAATCCAGAAGCTGATCGATGACGGCGGAAAAGTGATTCTCTGCTCTCACCTGGGCAAAGTGAAAAACGGCCCCAATGAGGGAGAATCTCTGGCACCGGTGGCAAAGAGACTGTCCGAGAAACTGGGAAAGGCAGTGAACTTTGTAGCTGATTACAATGTGACCGGCGAGGCAGCAACTGCAGCAGTGGCAGCTATGAACGAGGGCGATGTGGTGCTTCTTCAGAATACGCGTTTCCGCGGCAAAGAGGAGACGAAAAACGGAGAAGCTTTCTCCAAAGAGCTGGCAGATCTCTGCGATGTATATGTATGTGACGCATTTGGTTCTTCCCACAGAGCACATGCATCGGTGGCAGGTGTAACGGATGTGGTCCGTGCCAAAGGCGGTGAGTGTGCAGTTGGCTATCTGATGCAGAAGGAGATCGATTTCCTTGGAAATGCAGTGGAAAATCCGGTACGGCCTTTCGTGGCGATTCTGGGCGGTGCAAAAGTAGCAGATAAGCTGAATGTCATTGCAAATCTTCTGGAAAAATGCGATACACTGATTATCGGCGGCGGTATGGCTTATACGTTCTTAAAAGCAAAAGGTTATGAGATCGGAACTTCCCTGGTGGATGAAGAGAAGCTGGATTACTGCAAAGAGATGATGGAGAAAGCAGAGAAGCTTGGCAAGAAGCTTCTGCTTCCTGTTGATACTACCATCGCTTCTGCATTCCCGAATCCTATTGATGCAGAGATTGAAGTTTCTGTAGTAAGTGCAGATGCAATCCCGGCGGACAAGATGGGTCTGGATATTGGAACGAAGACGGCGGAAATGTATGCGGATGCAGTGAAATCCGCAAAGACGGTTGTCTGGAACGGTCCTATGGGCGTGTTTGAGAATCCGATTCTGGCAAAAGGAACGATTGCAGTGGCGAAGTCTCTGGCAGAGACGGATGCAACAACGATTATCGGCGGAGGGGATTCTGCAGCAGCCGTGAACCAGTTGGGCTTTGCAGATAAGATGAGCCATATTTCCACAGGCGGAGGAGCGTCCCTGGAATTCCTGGAGGGCAAAGAACTTCCGGGCGTGGCAGCGGCAGACGATAAATAAAAATTTGGAACTTAAAACAGCATCCGCCGCAAAATGCCCGGAAGGGTTTACAGGCATGAAGTGACTGAAAAGCCTTCCAGAACAGGGGGTATTTTGAGGGGGATGCGGAACTTAAAACAGCATCCGCCGCAAAATGCCCGGAAGGGTTTGCAGGCATGAAGTGACTGAAAAGCCTTCCAGAACAGGGGGTATTTTGAGGGGGATGCGGAACTTAAATAGGAGATCATAAGAGATGGCAAGAAGAAAGATTATTGCTGGTAACTGGAAAATGAACATGACACCCAGCGAGGCTGTGGAGCTGATTAACACACTGAAGCCGCTGGTTGCTACAGAAGAGGCAGATGTTGTATTCTGCGTGCCGGCAATCGATATTATTCCGGCTATGGAAGCTGCAAAAGGCTCCAATATCCAGATCGGCGCAGAGAACATGTATTTTGAAGAGAAAGGTGCATATACGGGCGAAATCTCCCCGGCTATGCTGACCGATGCAGGCGTAAAATACGTTGTACTTGGACATTCCGAGAGAAGAGAGTATTTTGCAGAGACCAGCGAGACGGTCAATAAGAAGATGCTCAAGGCATTCGAGCACGGCATCACTCCGATTATGTGCTGCGGTGAGACTCTGACTCAGAGAGAGCAGGGTGTAACGATGGATTTCATCCGTCAGCAGGTAAAGGTTGGCTTCCTTGGAGTTACTGCAGAGCAGGCAGCTACGGCGGTAATTGCTTATGAGCCCATCTGGGCGATCGGAACCGGCAAGACGGCTACGACAGAGCAGGCACAGGAAGTCTGCAAAGGCATTCGCGCCTGCATCGCAGAGATCTATGACGATGCTACAGCAGAGAAGATCCGCATCCAGTACGGCGGTTCTGTAAATGCGGCAACTGCTCCGGAACTGTTCGCACAGCCGGATATCGACGGCGGCCTTGTGGGCGGTGCAGCGCTGAAACCGGATTTTGGTAAAATTGTCAATTATAAATAAGCAGCAGAATATGCAGTAAAGAAGCAGCACCGGATAGAAGGCAGAAGACTTTTGGCCGTATCCGGTGCTGTTTTTGGCGGAAATGAAATACCAGAGTTTCGGAAAGAAAGCAGGTTCCGATTATGATTCGGCAGGACTTACAGCCCACAAAGGTCCGCCATTATCATAGCTTTTCTTTAATTCGGAAAGCAGTTGGTCCAGGTTCCATTCGAGGGTGCAGTTTTCGTAGTTTACAGGATCGGCAATAGAAATGTTGCCGCTTTCCAAAAGGTTTGTGAACAGAACGAAATGCCCGTTGTTGGTCAGGGCTCCCCGGCCCATCAGAGCGACCAGAATATGGCCGGAGGAGAGAAGCTCTGTTACATGTTCGCGGGAGCGGTCGGTAACGCTTTCTACATGAAGGCCGTAGGCATTCAGAGAGTCCGGAATCAGGCTGTGATAGGAACCGCCGTGGAGGGCATAATATCCGTTTTCCGATGCCCAGTCGGCGATGTCCGTGGGATCAACCGCGGTATTGCCGAAACTGTTGATGACCATGGCTGCGGCAGTCGGACCGCAGCCGTAGCTGTGCATAGGATCTTCCCCGCCGTAAAGATAGTCTCCCCACCGGATATCTCCCTGGTGGTAGTAAAGCATGGGACCAAGCTGAGTATCCAGCATATACAGATAGACCTGGTCCGGCGGATCGGTGCCCTGTGCTTCCAGGTGGGCTACGTCCCCTTCTTCTCCGGTAAATTCAATATAAGGCGGATGGGAGTCTTCCTCCTTTGGGGGAGCGGAAGGCTCGGAGGTGTCCGACCAGGATGCAATGGTGTCGGATAATGATTCGAACTGGTGTACGATACCGGAACGAACACTGCCTGCAAAATACAGGATATCCTCCATGGTAAATGGACGATAGAATGTATAAAGGCTGACGGTCAGTACGATGATGCATGTCAGAATGCCCAGCAAAAGGAGGGTGGGCAGGAGGGGTCTTTTTTTCTTCGGTGATGGCTGGTAAGTTTTCATAATGAAATCAGCTCCGCTTTGGAATTATGCGGGATGGTTCAAACAGATACAGGTGACGACTCTATTATATCGGAATATAGGAAGGATGGGAAGTGGGGCAGGATGGAAAATGAATTTTTCCGGTCAAAAAATTGACGGGCCTTGAGAATTGTGGTATGATTTTTACAATTAAGCAAGATCAGAAAGTGCTGTCTGGAGTGCATTTTAAAGAAATGTCAGGCCGGGCAGAAAAGGGAATCAGGTGCGAGGCCTGAACGATCCGGTCACTGTAAGCGGGGAGCAATATCTGCAGGAGCCATTGCCAAGAGGTGAGAAGGGAAGATAGAGCGCAGAGCATAGGAGAAAACCGCAAGTCAGGAAACCTGCTTTCTGATAAAGGGGAGCTTCCGTGGAAAGCAGATCCGAAGATACAGGACCGGTGCGCCGTCCGGCATAACCGGAGGAAACAGATGTATTTGTACAGAGGACCTGCCGTCGTATTGACGTTCGGGTCTTTTTTGCTGGGCGGAAGGACGGAACTTTAAAACAGTGTCCGGGCAGGAAGAAAAGATGGCCTGTATGGGCGCGGAAATTAAACAGGAGCAGATGTATGGTATCATTTATTGGAGCAGGACCGGGAGATCCGGAGTTATTGACAATCAAAGGAAAAAGGATTATTGACCAGGCAGATGTGATCATCTATGCGGGTTCTCTGGTAAATCCGCAGGTGCTTGCGGACGTAAAGAAAGGTGCCGTCATTCATAACAGTGCGGTCATGAATCTTGAGGAAGTGATCGAAGTGATGAAAGACGCAGAAGAAAAAGGGCTGAAAGTGGCGCGGGTACATACAGGGGATCCGGCCATCTATGGGGCGCATCGGGAGCAGATGGACCGGCTGGACGAGCTTGGCATTGCGTATGAGGTCATTCCGGGAGTCAGCTCTTTCCTGGCAACAGCGGCGGTTCTAAAGAAAGAGTATACGCTTCCGGGCGTAAGTCAGACGGTAATCCTGACGCGTATGGAAGGGCGCACGCCCATGCCGCCGAAGGAAAAGCTTCTTGATCTGGCCAGTCACAATGCCACGATGATAATTTTTCTGAGTGTGGGGATGTTGGATGAGATGTCCGAAATCCTGCGTCAGGCGTATCGCCCGGAGACTCCTGTGGCAGTTGTCTATAAAGCCACATGGGAGGACCAGAAGATTGTATACGGAGATCTGACGAATATTGCCGAACGGGTGCAGGAAGCCGGAATCAGGAAAACGGCTCTTACGGTGGTCGGAGATTTCCTGGGTGATGAGTATGAATTATCGAAGCTGTATGATAAGACATTTACAACGGAGTTCCGAAAGGGAGTGGACGGGTAATGGGAATCTCACTGATCAGCATCAGCCATCAGAATGCACCGCTTGCCATTCGGGAGCTGTTTGCTTTTCCCGAAATGGTGCAGAAGGATTTTATGCATCAGATGCTGGAACAAGGATATGCAAAAGAATGCGTAATGATCAGCACCTGCAACCGAACAGAGGTTTATACGTATTCTGAGCGGACCGAGAGCAATTTTACGGATATGCAGAATCTGCTGCTGGAGTTTGCAGAGGCGTCAGAGGCGGAAGGCATCGGCGATCATGTGCGGTTTTACAGCGGAACGAAGGCAGTAAAGCATCTGTTCCGTGTGGCAGCGGGGCTGGATTCTATGGTCATGGGAGAAGATCAGATTCTCGGTCAGGTAAAGAGGGCGCATGAGCAGGCCCGGCAGAACGGGACTTGTGATGTATATTTGAACACTCTGTTCCGGTATGCGGTGACGGCAGCAAAGAAAGTGAAGACAAAGACGGATCTGTCCCGTACTACCATATCTATGGCGACTATGGCCATTAAGGCGGCGGAACAGGTGCTGGGATCCCTGCATGAGAAAAATGTCATGCTCATTGGGGCTTCCGGGAAAATCGGAAGCGTGGTGCTGAAAAATCTTCAGTGCATCGAGGGAGCAAGAGTATATATTACCTCCAGGAACATGCAGCAGGCCAGGGAGGACCGGCACCATAAGATTTCTTATCAGATTATGGAATATGAGGGCAGGTACGGGCTGATCGATGATATGGATGTGGTAATCAGCGCTACCAGCAGCCCCCATTATACACTGACCTATGAAAAACTGGCAAAGAATCTGAAGACGTCAAAGACGAGAGTGCTTGTGGATTTGGCTGTTCCTATTGACATCGAGGCAAAGACCGAGTGGCTTCCGGGAGTGAGACGTTATGATGTGGATGATTTTACGGAGCTGGCAAGGGCGAACAATGAGAAAAAGCAGCATGAGGTGCTGGCGGCAGATCAGATCCTGGAGGAATGCCGGCTGGATTTTGAGCGGTGGATGGTATTCCAGCAGGCTCTTCCGCAGATTGCCCGGATGAAGGAGTGGATGATCCGGGAGGCCGGGCGGAAGGGCTTTGAAAAAGCAATAGACAAGATGTTCTATCAGATCCGAGATCATTCTAATCCGGAGGATCTGAAGAAATTTTTTGAACATATAAAATTGGACTAAAACAGCATCTGCGCAAGAAACTCCGGGAAAGATTTTTGGTCACGAAGGGGACAAAAATGTTTCTAGACGAAGGGAGTTTCTTACGCGGATGCGGAACTCTAAAACAGCATCTGCATAAGAAACTCCAGGAAATATTTTTGGTCACGAAGGGGACAAAAATATTTCCAGACATAAGGGAGTTTCTTATGCGGATGCGGAACTCTAAAACAGCATCTGCATAAGAAACTCCAGGAAATATTTTTGGTCACGAAGGGGACAAAAATATTTCCAGACATAAGGGAGTTTCTTATGCGGATGCGGAACTCTAATAGGAGACAAAACAATGGGAAAATTATACGTAGTAGGCTTCGGCCCCGGCGGATATGAGCATATGACATCCAAAGCCATTGACGTGATCGAAAAGGCGGATGTAGTGACCGGTTACACGACTTATGTAAATATATTGAAGGAGTATTTTCCGGATAAGACATACATCGCTACGCCGATGATGCAGGAAGTAAAGCGCTGTGAGATGGCGGTGGAAGAGGCACAGAAGGACCAGACCGTGGCTATGGTGTCCAGCGGGGACAGCGGGATCTACGGGATGGCAGGAATCATCTATCAGGTGGCTGAGGAGAAGGGAGCGGATATCGAGATCGAGACCGTACCAGGGGTGACAGCAGCCAGCGCGGCAGCTTCCGTGCTTGGCGCGCCGCTTATGCACGATTTTGCGGTGATCAGCCTAAGTGATCTGATGACGCCCCTTTCTCTGATTATGAAGCGGGTAGACTGTGCAGGACAGGGAGATCTGATCGTCTGCCTCTATAATCCCAAGAGCAGGAAGCGGACCGGATATGTGGAACAGGCAGCGGGTATCCTGATGAAATACCGCAGGCAGGAGACGCCTGTGGGAATCGTGCGGAATGCAGGACGTAAGGACGAGGAGTGCTGTATTACGACACTGGCGGAGCTGAAGGACGCGAAAATTGACATGTTCAGCGTAGTCATTATCGGAAATTCACAAACATACGTTCGAAATGAACGCATGATTACGCCCAGAGGATATACACTGTAAAAGGGGAGGCGCTATGCAGAGAGTGATTCGAATCGGGACCAGGAAAAGCCGGCTGGCGCTGGTCCAGACGGATATCGTGAAGAGGAAGATAGAAGAAGCATTTCCGGATATCCGGGCGGAAGTGGTGGAGATGTCCACAAAAGGAGACGAACTGCTGGACCGCTCCTTAACTTCTTTCGGCGGAAAAGGGGTATTTACCAGAGAGCTGGAGGAGGCTTTGCTGGATGGGAAGATTGATCTGGCAGTCCACAGTGCCAAAGATATGCCTATGGAATTTCCGGAAGGACTGGGAATCGGAGCAGTCCTTGCCAGGGGGGCAGTGGAGGACGTTATCGTCACCAGGGACGGTACGGCGTTAAAAGATTTAAAGCCGGGCAGTGTCATAGGAACCAGCAGTCTGCGCCGGGAACTGCAGATTAAGGCGGCCAATCCGCTGGTGCTGGTTCGCATGAACCGCGGAAATGTACAGACCAGGCTTCGAAAGCTGTCAGAAGGACAGTTCGATGCCATTGTACTGGCGGCAGCAGGTCTGGAACGGCTGGAACTTATGAATGACGGTAAGTATTATTATGAGAAACTGGACACTTCTGTCTGTCTTCCGGCGGCGGGGCAGGCCATTCTGGCGGTGGAGAGCCGGAACAACGATCTGACAGAAGTGCTCCGTGTCATCCACGATCCTGGGGCGGCTGTGTCCCTGTATGCGGAGCGGGCGTATCTGTCAGCCATCGGCGGAAGCTGCAATGCACCGGCGGCGGCGCTGTCGCGACTTTCCGGTGAAAAGCTTACCATGGAAGTGTTATTTGCCCCGGACGGAAGACATTTAAAACGGGTGTCCGGGGAGCGGGTGACCGGACTGGATCTGTCGGAAGCAGAGTGCCTGGGGCGTGAGCTGGCGGCAAAAATCTGCCAGGGAAAAGTGTGGCTTGTAGGCGCCGGACCAGGAGATCGGGAACTGGTAACTCAGAAATGCCTGTCCTGTATCCGGCAGGCAGATGTGATCATTTATGACAGTCTTGCCACGGATGCTCTTTTGCATGAGGCGGGCAGAGATGCAGAACTGATCTATGCGGGAAAACGTGCCTCGAACCATCATCTGAAACAGGAGGAAACGAACGGTCTTCTTATCAGAAAGGCGAGAGAAGGAAAGAATGTAGTGCGTTTAAAAGGCGGGGATCCCTTTATCTTTGGCCGGGGTGCGGAGGAAGCACAGGAACTGAAAAAAGCAGGAATTGCTTTTGAGATTGTGCCGGGAGTATCCTCCTGCTACGGAGCGCCGGCCTATGCGGGGATTCCGGTGACGCACCGGGATTATGCGTCTTCTTTTCATGTAATTACCGGGCATGAGGGTGCCCATAAGGACAGTGAAGTGCTGGATTATGGGACGCTGGCGAAGGAGGAAGGAACGCTTGTCTTTTTGATGGGGCTGAAAAATCTTCCCAATATTGTGAAAAATTTAACAGAAAAGGGCAAACATCCGGACACACCGGCTGCCGTCATTCAGGAAGGAACTACCAGCCGGCAGAAAGTAGTGACCGGGACTCTTCGTACCATTGTGGAGGAGGCGGCGCGGGGCGGTATCCGAACTCCGGCGATTACCGTGGTAGGAGATGTGGTTTCCCTGGAAAAAGAAATCCCGTGGTACGGCCATGGACCTCTTTTTGGCCGTCGGGTGCTGGTGACGGGAACGAAGAAAATGACAGCTCGTCAGAGGCGTGTGTTAGAGGCGGAAGGGGCGGAAGTGATTTCCCTGGGGCTGATCGAAACGAAGCCTCTGGCAGCAGAAAAGCTGGCGGCAGCAGCGGACAGGCTTTCGGAATATACCTGGATCGTATTTACGAGCAGCAACGGTGTGGATGCGTTCTTTGACTGTCTTTTCCATATGGAAAAGGATGTCCGGTGCCTGGCGGGCCTTCGATTCGCGGTGATTGGAGAGGGAACGAAACGCGCGCTGGCGGCAAAGGGCATCCAGGCGGATTTTGTTCCTTCTAAGTACAGCAGCCGGGATCTGTCGGCGGAATGGGTTCCAACGCTTACCAAAAAGGACCGGGTGCTGCTTCTGAGAGCCGAGGAGGCGTCTCCGGAGCTGAATGAAGCGCTTACAGAGTCAGGGATCGCCTATGAAGCGCTGGCGGTCTACCATACGGCGGTGGATATGCAAAAGAAAGAGGAATTGAACCGGATCCTTCCGGAAGCAGACTATGTGACCTTTGCCAGTGCTTCGGCGGTGAAGGCATTTGCTTCCATGACGGAAGCGGGAACATGGACGGCAAAAGCAGTCTGTATCGGGCCGGTGACAGAAAAGGCTGCCCGGACAGCGGGAATCCCGGTATATCAGTCTGCGGTAGAGTATACGGCAGAAGGGATGCGGGACGTGCTTTTGTACGACGCAGTACATGCGAAAGGATAAAAGAAACTATGGAATTGCTGCATGGGGGAAATATTTATGACGAGGATCTGAAGGAAAAGTGCGGGGGACAAAAGCTTCTGGATTTTTCTGCCAATATCAATCCCCTTGGAATGCCGGACAGCGTGCGTCTTGCAGTGCTGCATGCGCTGAAGGATGCGGTGCATTATCCGGATCCGCTCTGCCGAAAATTAAAGTCTGCGCTGTCCGCCGAGTATGGGCTTAAAGAAGAGCATTTTATCTGCGGAAACGGAGGGGCGGATCTAATCTATCGGCTGGTCTATGCCCTCCGTCCCAAAAGGGCGCTTTTGACAGCGCCTTCCTTCGCGGAATACGAGGAGGCGCTGAAGCAAACAGATACCCAATGTGTTTTCTACCAGATGCAGGAGAATCTGGAGGTAGAGCAGGAAATTCTGAAATACATGGATGCATCACCGGACGTGATGTTTCTCTGTAATCCAAACAATCCCACCGGGCTTTTGATCCATCCAAAGCTGCTTGTGCGTATTCTGGAAAAGGCGGCGCATCAGAAGACTGTGCTGGTGCTGGATGAGTGCTTTCTGGACTTTACCGGTCAGGAGGAGCGTTCGCTCATTTCTTATATCAGGGAGACGCCGTATCTCTTTATCCTGAAATCCTTCACGAAAATGTATGCCATGCCGGGGATCCGTTTAGGTTACGGCATCAGCGGGAACCGGACGCTTCTGGACCGTATGGAAGCTGCGGGGCAGTGCTGGGGGGTCAGTGTGTTAGCCAGTGAAGCCGGCATCGCGGCACTGAAAGAAAAGGAGTACCGAAAACGGGCGGTTCGTCTGGTGCGGGAGGAACGGGCCTGGCTGAAGAAAGAGCTGGAGGCTGCAGGATGCAGCGTGTGGGACGGACAGGCAGATTATCTGTTCTTCCGGGTTCCGGAAGTGTATGATCTGTATGAGCGTCTGGTGCCCTATGGGATCCTGATCCGGCGGTGCGGCAACTATCGGGGATTAGACGGGACCTGCTACCGGACTGCGGTAAAAGACCATGCGGCCAACAGAACGCTTGTGGAAGCGATAAAAAAGGTGCTGTGATACCAGCAGGAGGAACAGGCCGGATATCCGAAAAAAGATTTTAGAAAAGAGAAAGGAGCGGGTATGATGCAGGAGCAGGAGAAAAGAACAGAGGATCAGGAACTTTGGGAAGCGGTCTTTCGGACGAAAGCGTACAAAAGGGAGTCCGAACGGTTTCTGCCGGAAGTTGTGGAGATTCAGGCGGTAGTCGGAGCCTGCGGATTTTCCGGAGGCAAAGCCGGGAAGGAAAAGCTTTGGAGTGCGTCAGTGGAACTGACCGCATGGAAAGATGAAAAAAGCGGGGAGATCTATAAAGGCGAATTTCTCTTAGGGACTGCGGCAGATGACCGGCTTCTTCATCTGCTTCAGGAACAGGTAAAGGCGGATTCTATAATCCGGGCCAAGGTAAGGATAGACGAAGACAAAAAGCGTTTTCTGCTGCTGGA
The DNA here is from genome assembly GCA_910574965.1 of Lachnospiraceae bacterium. Classification (GTDB taxonomy): domain Bacteria; phylum Bacillota; class Clostridia; order Lachnospirales; family Lachnospiraceae; genus Hominiventricola. Next base: position 173,018 of record CAJTDB010000006.1, read on the forward strand.
ATCTGTACAGGCCGGGGATGATCCTTCTCTGAAAGAGATTTTGAAAGAACAGATCCAAGAAGTTGCCATGGAAGTGGAAGGACTCGGAAGATTCCTTCTGGACCGTTCTGTAAACTGGTTTGCAGCAGCGGTGGACTGGATGGGAAAGGAAGTCGAACTTACATTCGATCAAGAGGAAGAAGAAGTTATGGAACATGCCATCCGGACTGCAAAGGCACTGATGGCAGACCAGGCGGGATGGAACAGGCGCATACGGGAATACGCAGCAGATGAGCTGCTGGAGCTTGCCAACGAATGGGCGGCAGAAGATACCAATGAGGAAATGGTGGAAGTTTTAGATGAGATGGGAGAACTGCTGGTGAGCCGAAAACAGTTCATGGAGCGTATGGAGCTGGAAACCATCAATGTGCTGGAAGACGAAGAGTTTGAGTTCTGGTTCAGAGACGGAGATATGTTCTGGGGGCATTCGATTCGCGTAAGCGGGAGTCTGAGCGGAAGACTGGACGGAGCACATATCGAAGGCTGATGATGGGGTCTTCGGAGAAAGGGAGCGGCCAATGGCAGAAAAGAAACCTTCATTTGCGGAAGCACTGATCATAGAGCTTCAGAAAAATTCCAAAGGACTGTCGAACATGGAACGCAGGCTTCTGCCTTCGGCAGACCGAAAGGGGGCGCTTTATCCTTATGTCAATATAGAGGCCCGTAACTGGATCGTAAGCCTTCTGGTTATGCGGGATGCCAGAAGGCCCAGTGAGATCTATCAGAAACATCTCTCCGGTCTGGTAAAGCTCTGTGTAGCAGAGAAGCATCAGGAAGAATTTTATTATGCACTGGATGAAATGAACCAGTTTCAGATGACCGGCGGACTTTATAGGAGAAGTTTGAGAAGCAAAAGCTATACCCCCTTTGTGGATGACGGGATTCATCTTCTGTGGGCTTATGCAAGGCTGAAGACTTATGGGGCAGAGCTTTCAGATGTTCTGCGGGGAAATGTATCCTCAGAGATACAAAAAGATGCCAGAGAGGAGAGTTTCTGTTATGGCAGTATACTGGCCGCACAGATCGACCGGGGAGATCAGGAGGTCATAGAGGCCGTAAAAGAGATCCTTTTGGGGGAACAGAATACACTTATGATCTCTCATGAGTTGATCCGCGGCATTGTCAGAAGCAAAAATGAGGCGCTGTATCAGGTGCTTGGAGACTTTCTGCTGGCGGCAAGGCTTCAGGAAGGTGCGCGCCAGGCAGTCTGCGAGACTATGGACGCAGGCCGGGCGGAAGCATTTCAGTATTTGTTTGGAATCATCGAAGATCATGATCTTATTCGATATTCTTCTGTCAGGCGGGCAGTCAGTACATGGATTGGCATCTATGAAGCGGACAGCGTGGAAAGGGTAGCCAATAAGCTTTTAAAAATGATGGGGCGCTGTCTCAGGGAGCCGGAATTTGCCGAAGAACAGCTACGGACGGAAGATTCCATCGGCATCTGCTGTGCCCTGTGGGCAAAAGGCTTTTATAATGCGGAGGAGGCAGTGCAGGCCATTGTCGGCCTGGCAGAGAACGGAACGAAAAATCAGATGATGATCGCTTCCTATTATATGGAGGCGCTGCAGAGCCGGCAGTTACAGCAGAAGGCGGCAAAAGGGATCTGGTTTTCCCATCCGGGAGATCTGGAGCTGGCGGCCTGCTATCTTATATATTTTCTGGGCGGGCATCCATGCGACCTGATGGGGAGTCTGCTGGAGTGCCAGAGCAGCGGCTGCTATCGATACAGTTATTCGCCTTCCTATGATAAAGGCGCTCCGCCTCGTCAGATAACGCCGAAGAAGCTGAACCTCACCGAAGAGGAAGCAAAGCAGACCTATAAGATTCTGAAGGATATGCTTCCCCTCCTCCCGAAGAAAGGCGTGGATCTGCATCCTTGTATGCTGCCTTCCGGATACCGGGTTCGGCTGACGCCTTCCGACGTGGCGGCGTCCATGTGCCTTCTGGCCTGGGTACTGCAGGAAGATGTGCTGCTGGACGAGGCGGCAGGGGTGATTCCTCTGATTGGAAGCGGAAGACATCTGGCGGCAAGACTTTTACTGCATCGCCCTCAATCGGATATACGCAGAAACCTGCTCTTTGAACTTCTGAAAAATCCGGAGGAACATACGAGAAATGCAGCCTGTCAAATGGTAAGACGGCTTTCCCTCACAAAAGAAGATTTCCGCAGGATCGAAGCCAATATGCGGTACAAGAAAAGCCGTTCGAATACCATCAATCTGCTGAAACAGCAGGAGCCAACGGAGCTTCGGTTCTGTATCTGCCGGCTGTTAAAAGAAAAATCAGAAGAAAGTCATATGGGGGCGCTGGAACTGTCCCTTCATTTGAAGAAAAGTCAGACAAAAGAGTATCAAAAGCTTCTGCCGGTATTAGAAGCATATGCAGATCCCTCAGAAAAAGAACAGCTTTTGCTGTCCGAACTGGTGGTACGCGGGAAGGCGGATACGGTTCAGCATCTTTTAAATACTCCGGGTTATGGACTTTACAACACGAAAAAAGAATGGACGATTCCGGAAGTCAGAGTAGATACCAGGGAAGCAGAACGGCTCTTTTTGTATGGAGAAGATGTATGCAGAGGGATTTTTCAGAAGCTGGAAAAGCTGATAGAAGCTCATAAGGAACAGGAATACAAAGACTTTCGAGGGGAAGAGCAGCTCCTTGGTATCTGCCTGGAGTGGAACCGTTGTTTCATGAATTATGAGAAGGACTTTCCGCTGCGGGAACTGTGGGAAGATTTTTATGAAAAGGAGATAAGAACACCAAAGCTTCTGCTGGAAATGTATCTGTATTTGTGCTGTCTGGACCGGGAACAGGAATACCGGGAGGAAAAAGAGCTTTATCAAAAGGTATTCGGACATCTGCCCTATGAAAAATTAGAACAACTGCCCCGATATGAGAAACAGATCAAAAATATCATCAGCGTATTGTATGACCGGTATGTGCCAAAGGAACTAAAAGGGCGCTGGGGCGTAAAGGGGACCGCGCGTTTTTATGAAGTGCTGGAAAAAGAGTTTCGGATCCGTACGGCAGACCATCGGTCAAAGCCAATCGTTTACCGCAGGGCAGCAAAACCTATTTTCCGGGAGATGGTTGGCTGGCTTCGGTATGCGCCGGATAAGGACTGGGCAAGTGCATTTGCTTTAAATGTTCGAATCGAAATGGACATTGCTTTCTGCGTGCAGGCATATGTGCGGGGAATCTGGGACAAAGATATGCTGTACCGGGCATTTTTCAGCCGATGGGAACTAAAAGAGCTGGTGGCGGCAGTCAGTGCGGCAGAACTTCGGACTCCCCGCGCGAAGTGGAGTGTAAACTGGCATGCAGTCGAGCAGTTTTTCGGTCCCGGCAGGATTTTGGAGAAGAGCGGACAGCTCCGGTTTGATCGGATGGACGCTTCTATGCCGGAGATGAAACTGGCACACGAGCTTTACGAAGAGCTTATTTCTTTGATTCTGAAGGCAGAGCTTCGAAGAGGAGAGGAAGAAACGGTATTTTCCAAATGCATTTCTCAGATTCAGGTGATCTATGGAGCAGATACGCTGGTGCAGATTTTGAAAGCCCTTGGGAAAGAGCCGCTGAAACGTTCAAAGTATGGTCTTTATGGGACAGATCGGCAGACGGTTTTCTGCCAACTGCTCCGGGTGTGTCATCCGAGAGAAGGGGAAACCGCAGAAAGTCTGAAAACTGCCCTGAAGGGAAGCAGCATCACGAAGAAGCGTCTGGTGGAGGCGGCCATGTATGCAAGACCGTGGATTCCTCTTATGGAAACCTATCTGAATCTTCCGGGCTTTCAGAGCGGCTGTTATTATTTTATTGCCCATACGAGCGAAGGGTTAGATGATGCGGTTATGGCAATGGTTGCAAAATATACGCCTCTTAGCAGGGAAGAACTGTACGACGGGGCTTTTGATGTGGAATGGTTCCGGGAGGCGTATGAAAAATTAGGGAAAAAAGAATTTCAAATGTTATACGATGCGGCAAAATACTCTGCTGCAGGCAGTATTCATGCCAGAGCGAGAAAATATGCCGATGCTGCGCTTGGTATCCGTACCTTTGAGGAGCTTTCGGCGGTTATTGGGGAAAAGCGAAATAAAGATTTGCTCATGAGCCTTCCGCTGCTGCCCCTGACAGGGGATAGAGAAGCGCAGGACCGTGAACTTTTCAGGCGTTATCAGTTTATCCAGAATTTTCTGAAAGAAAGCCGGCAGTTTGGTGCCCAAAGGCGGGCCAGTGAGAAACGTGCGGCGGAAACGGCCCTCCAAAATTTGAGTATCAATGCGGGTTTTTCCGATGTGACCCGTCTGATTCTGCGGATGGAAAGCCATCTGATATCCGAAGCGGCAGACTGTTTTGCATGGCAGCCGGTGGAGGACGCAGAGATCCGGGTATACGTAGACGAAAACGGAAAGAGCAGCATCCAATGCCAAAAGGAAAAGAAGCTCTTAAAATCCCTTCCGTCAAAATATAAAAAGTGTGAGGCGGCAGTTCGATGCCAGGAAGTCCATAAACGGCTGAAGGAACAATATCAAAGAACAAAACATATGTTCGAACAGTCCATGGAAGACGGAACCGTGTTCCAGGTATGGGAACTTCAGAAGCTGATGGACAATCCGGTGGTCCGTCCGGTGGTGCAGCCGCTGGTGTTTTTGCAGACGGACGAAAAGAACGGGATGGGATTTCTGGAAAAGGACGGCCTGAGGGACTGGTCCGGTGCTTTGGAAAAAATCTCTCCGGAAACCCAGGTGCGTGCGGCACATCCATGGGATCTGAAGGAGAGCGGACACTGGCACGATTATCAGAGGGTACTTTTTGAGCAAAAACGAAAGCAGCCCTTTAAACAGATATTTCGGGAGCTGTATGTAAAGCTTCCGGAGGAGTATGAGAAGCAGGAGTCACGGATGTTTGCAGGGTACCAGATTCAGCCCAGAAAGACAGCGGCTGTATTAAGAGGCCGGCGCTGGGTGGCGGACGAGGAATGGGGCCTGCAGAAGATTTATTATAAAGAAAATATCATTGCAGTGATCTATGCTCTGGCAGACTGGTATTCTCCCGGCGATATTGAGGCTCCGGTGCTGGAAGCGGTGGCATTTTATGACCGAAAGAGCTTTCGCTCTCTGCAGATCAAGGAGATTCCGGACCGGCTTTACAGCGAAGTCATGCGGGATGTGGATCTGGCAGTCAGTACGGCTTATGTGGGCGGGGTGGATCCGGAGGCCAGCCATTCCACCATGGAGATGAGGCGGGCGATCGTGGCGGAAAATCTGAAACTTTTCCGGGTGAAAAATGTGCAGTTGCAGGAAAATCATGCGTTGATCGACGGGAAATTTGGCCAGTATACCGTCCATTTGGGCAGCGGTGTTGTCCATCAAAAGGGAAATGCCATGCTGCATGTGCTGCCGGTCCATTCCCAGCACCGGGGTCGAATCTTCCTTCCCTTTGTGGATGAAGATCCAAAGACGGCGGAAATCTTGTCGAAAATCCTGCTGTTTGCAGAAGATGAAAAGATCAAGGATCCGGCGGTTATCCGGCAGATTACAACATAGCGCATAAGAGAAAGAGGTGAATGGATTGGCGAAGGCGATTATGGTGCAGGGAACGATGTCGAACTCAGGGAAAAGCTTTCTGACAGCGGGGCTTTGCAGAGTGTTTATGCAGGACGGGTATCGTGTGGCACCTTTTAAATCACAGAATATGGCGCTTAACTCCTATATTACAAAGGACGGGCTGGAAATCGGAAGGGCACAGGCTATGCAGGCGGAAGCCTGCGGCATCGAGCCGACCGTGGATATGAATCCGATTCTTTTAAAACCGACGAGCCATGTGGGAAGTCAGGTGATTGTAAATGGAGAGGTCCGGGGAAATGTAAAAGCCATGGACTATTACCGAAACAAGAAGACACTTGTAGAAGATGTAAAAAAAGCGTACAGCAGACTTGAAGAAAACTATGATATTATCGTAATAGAAGGAGCAGGAAGTCCGGCGGAGATCAATCTCCGGGAAAATGATATCGTCAACATGGGAATGGCAAAGATGGCAAAGGCGCCGGTGCTGCTGGTAGGAGATATCGACCGGGGCGGAGTTTTCGCAGCACTGTACGGAACCGTAAAGCTTTTAGAGGAAGAAGAACAGCGGATGATCCGCGGGCTTGTAGTCAACAAGTTCCGGGGAGATGTGAACATTTTAAAGCCGGGACTTCAGATGATTGAAGAGCGGCTGGGGATTCCGGTGCTTGGGGTAGTGCCCATGGAACATCTGGATATCGACGACGAAGACAGCCTGTCCGACCGGCTGACCAAGACCGGGAGAGGAGAGGGGGCTGACATTGCGGTGATTCATCTTCCGCATATTTCCAATTTTACGGATTTTGCGGCATTGGAACGGATGAGCAATGTTTCCCTTCGGTATGTACAAAAACCTGGGATGCTGGGCAATCCGGATCTGATCCTGCTGCCGGGGACGAAGAACACGATGGATGATCTGCAGTGGATGCGGGAATCCGGCATGGAAACGCTGATTCTCAGGCAGTCGGAGAAAAAGACACCCATCATCGGCATCTGCGGCGGTTTCCAGATGCTTGGGAAAGTGCTGGAGGATCCATACGGCGTAGAGCACGGCGGGACTATGCGCGGCATGGGACTTCTCAATACCCGGACTGTTTTCTTAAAGGACAAGACGCGCACGCAGATCCGCGGCCGAATGGAACGAGGAGCGGGACTTTGGGCCGGCTTTGCGGGCAGGGAAGTGACCGGATATGAGATTCATATGGGCAGTTCCGAGAATCTGGGCGGGTGCCTGGAACTGATTCGGCTGGCAGACGGACGGACAGACGCGCTGGCAAATGAGGACGGCAGTGTTATGGGGAGCTATCTGCATGGGATCTTCGATACGGACGGATTTGCAGAAGCTATGGTCCGAAAGCTGATGGAGGACAAGGGACTGGATATGGGAAACTGGGAGTTTGATCTGGCAGCACATAAAGAACGGGAATACGACCGGCTGGCGGATCTGGTGAGAAACTCCTTTGACATGAAAAAAATATATGAGATACTGGAGGAGGGAATCGGATGCTGGACCGAATAGAGATCGTAAAACCGGAAGAGATTGAGAAAAGAAGCATGGAGATTATTACAAAAGAACTGAACGGACGGACCTGGCCGGAGCCGGAATTTTCCATTGTAAAAAGATGCATCCATACTTCTGCGGATTTTGAATATGCGGACAGCTTGTGCTTTTCCGAGCAGGCGGCCCGTTTAGGCGTAGAGGCTCTGCGCAGGGGTGCGGTGATTGTGACAGATACAAAGATGGCATGGTCCGGTATCAATAAGAAGAAGCTGGCGCAGTACGGCGGAGAGGCATACTGTTTTATGTCGGATGAGGATGTGGCAGAGGAGGCGAAGGAGCGGGAATGCACCAGAGCAGCCATCTGCATGGAACGCGGTGCGGCTTTGGGGCGCGAGGTGGTCTTTGCGGTGGGCAATGCTCCTACGGCCCTGATCCGGCTGTACGAACTGATCCGGGAGGGACAGGTGCGTCCGGCGCTGATTATCGGCGCTCCCGTAGGTTTTGTAAATGTAGTCGAGGCCAAAGAACTTATTATGACTGCAGGCGTTCCGTATATCGTACCAAGAGGCCGCAAAGGCGGAAGCAATATTGCGGCGACCATCTGCAATGCCATGCTGTATGCAAAAGAGTGAATGACAGAAAAAAGGGTAAAAGCACCGGTTTGTACGGGTGAAAAATGAGAACAGGAGACGAAAAGATATGCAGAATCTGGAGGAGATCATCGGCGGGATTAAACCCATCGATCAAAAGGCAATGGAAGAAGCCTGGCACTGCTGGGATTCTTTATGTAAACCGCTTCGCGGACTTGGATGGCTGGAAGAAGTGCTGGTGCAGATAGCGGGCATCTATGGGACCGCGCATCCTCATCCGGATAAGCGCGCCGTGGTCATTATGGGCGCTGATAATGGGGTGGTAGAAGAAGGCGTGACGCAGACAGACAGCTCTGTGACCATCCAGGTACTGGAAAATATGGGAGATCGGCTTTCTACGGCATGTGTCATGTGCACTCTGGCAGGCTGTGAGCTGATACCGGTCAATATCGGTACACTGACAGACGGAAAGCATCCGAAGATCCAGAACCGTGCCGTACGACATGGCACCGGAAATATTGCAAAAGGGCCGGCCATGTCCAAAGAAGAGTGTATCCAGGCCATTCTGACCGGAGTGGAGATTGTCCGGGAGCTGAAGGAAAAAGGCTTTCAGATGATCGTAACCGGAGAGATGGGAATTGGAAATACAACCACCAGTTCGGCCTGTGCGGCAGTTCTCTTTGACCAGGATGTGGAGACTGTGACCGGCCGCGGAGCAGGTCTGTCTACGGAAGGACTGGAGCGGAAGATCCGGGCCATCCAAAAGGCCATTCAGGTAAACCGTCCGGACAGAAGGGATGCCGTTGATGTGATCTCCAAAGTGGGCGGACTGGACATAGCAGGCATGACGGGCTGCTATTTGGGTGCGGCGTATTTTCAGATGCCGATTCTGATTGATGGATTTATCTCGGCCATCTCTGCATATCTGGCAGGGATGCTCTGTGAGACGGCCAAAGAATATATGATCTGCACTCACTGCTCAGCGGAACCGGCGTCCCGGCTGGTGATCGAGCGCCTGGGCATGAAGGCGCCTTTGCAGGCGGGGATGCATTTGGGCGAAGGGACAGGAGCTATCATGGCACTTTCCATGATTGACCAGGCACTCAATGTATACTATCATCTGACGACCTGGGACGGAGCAAGCGTAGAAGCATATACGCATCAGGTGTAGGCGGTATGGAACAATACCTGTATAAAAACCATAAAAAATTACGGTACGGTTATACAACCGGTTCCTGTGCGGCGGCAGCGGCAAAGGCGGCGGCCTGGATGCTGCTGTCTGAAGAAACGGTGCGCTTTGTAGATTTGATGACGCCCAAGGGAATTTTGCTTCATCTTGAGATACTGGACGCTGTACGGACAAAAGAATCTGTCCGCTGTGCAGTCCAAAAGGACGGAGGAGACGATCCGGATGTGACCAATGGCATTCGGATCTATGCAGAAGTGTCTTTTGCAAAAGACCAAAAGAACAAAGAAGATCCGTCCTATAATCCGGACAGCCCAAAGGATCTGATTCGCATCGATGGCGGAAAAGGCGTCGGAAGGGTGACAAAGCCGGGTCTGGAACAGCCTGTAGGGGCAGCCGCTATCAATCAGGTTCCCCGCAGGATGATCTATGAGAATGTCCGGGAAATATGTGTACGATTTGGATATACTGGAAGTATGGATGTGCAGATTTCCATACCGGAGGGAGAGGCTCTGGCGAAGAAAACTTTTAATCCAAGGCTTGGCATTCAGGGCGGAATCTCGGTTCTCGGCACCAGCGGCATCGTGGAGCCCATGAGCGAGCAGGCGTTAATCGATACGATTCGGGTGGAGATCCGGCAGAAATTAGCAGCAGGGATGGAATATCTTCTGCTGGTGCCTGGAAATTACGGCCTGGAGTTCCTGGAACATTATGGCCATGGCCTTTGTTTGGAAGATGCGGTAAAATGCAGCAATTTTATAGGGGAAGCGTTGGATGCGGCCGTGGAGTTCGGGGCCAAAGGCGTGCTTCTTGTGGGCCATATTGGCAAATTGGTAAAGCTGGCAGGGGGAATTATGAACACCCATTCCCATCATGCAGATGCAAGGATGGAGCTTCTGACCGTCCATGCGGCGCTTCTGGGTGCTCCGACGGCCCTGCTGACGCAGATGATGGAGTGTGTGACGACAGATGACGCACTGGCCTGTCTTAAGGAGGCAGGGCTGACAAAAGGGGTTATGGAACGTCTGATGGAGCGGATGGAATATTATGTAAATCAACGTGTGCAGAACCGTCTGGAACTGGGAGTGCTCACTTTTTCCAAAGTATACGGCATACTGGGGCAGACCAAAAAGGTGCCGGAACTGGCAGACAAGATCGCAGGGCAGAGAGGGCAGGAATGAGAGCAGGGATCATCGGTTTTACGGATCACGGAGCAGTGCTGGCAGGACGGCTGGCAGAGGGGTTTACAAAGCAGGGAATTTCCTGTGAAACATGGGTAAAGAAAAAGGATGCGGTTCTGCCAAAAGGAGTCCGGCTGCTTACGGGTTCTTTGAAGGAATGGACAAAGAGACAGTTTCAGGAAGCGGACGTACTGGTCTTTGTGGGGGCAGCAGGGATTGCCGTGCGTAGCATCGCTCCCTTTGTACAGAGCAAAAAGACCGATCCGGCTGTGCTTGTGATCGACGAGCAGGGAAACCATGTGATTTCTCTGCTGTCCGGGCATATAGGCGGAGCAAACGCCCTGACACGGCTTTCGGCAGAGCTTTTGGGAGCGCATCCGGTCATTACTACGGCGACGGATCTGCACGGGAAGTTTGCGGCAGATGCTTTCGCGGCCAGGAGAGGGCTGTATATCGACTCCATGGATCTTGCAAAAGAGATTGCGGCAAAGCTGGTGGCGGGAAAGACCGTCGGAATGCGAAGCGCCTTCCCGGTTTTCGGCCCGGTTCCAAAGGAGCTGGACCAGGAAGGGACGCCCGGACTCGGATGTTCCATTGACGTGAAGAGAGAACATATATTCGATCAGACGCTTCACCTGGTTCCTAAAATTACGGTGCTTGGCATCGGGTGCCGAAAGGATACCGAAGAGATGCATCTGATAAATACCGTTATGGAAGTGCTGAAAGAGCATCGGGTATTTTCAGAAAGCATTTGTCTCGTGGCGTCTATCGATCTAAAGAAGGAAGAGCAGGGAATATTGGCGTTGGCAGACCGGATGGGAGTTCCTTTTGTGACTTATTCTGCAGAAGAATTAAAGGAGATAAACTCAGAAGAAATATTTGCAGAGTCGGAATTTGTAAGATCGGTGACCGGAGTCGGAAATGTGTGCGAACGGGCGGCATTAAAAGGGGCAGGAGCCAGAAAGCTGCTGATTCCAAAGACGGCCCGCGCAGGCGTGACCGTGGCGGCGGCTGTGATGGATTATACGGTCTGCATGGAGGATTGAGAGGATGAAGTCAGTGATAGTATTTGCCGGGACGGCAGAGGGAAGGACGCTGTCCGAATACCTGTCCGGGCGGCAGATCCCGGTGACGGCGTGTACCGCTACCGAATACGGCGGAACGCTGCTTCGGGAGAATCCATATTTAAATGTGCACACCGGACGTATGGACCGGGAGCAGATGGGAACTTTTTTTCAGGAGGAAAGAGCAGCGCTTGTGGTGGATGCTACCCACCCCTATGCAGCGGCAGTATCCGAAAATATATGTCTGGCCTGCCGGGATACGGGCGCTGAGTATATCCGTCTGATTCGGGAGTCTGTCAATACAGGGCAGGAAGACATGGTGGAAGTGAACTCCGTGGAGGAGGCGGCAGCATATCTGGCCGGAACAAAGGGAAATATCCTGGTTACCACCGGCAGCAAGGAGCTGGCAAAATATACGGCTATCCCCAATTATGAAGAACGTGTCTTTGCCAGAGTGCTCTCTACCGGAGAAGTGGCCGTGGCCTGTGAAAAACTGGGATTTCGCGGAAAGCATCTGATCTGTATGCAGGGGCCTTTCAGTGAGGAGCTGAATATAGCTTTGCTGCAGCAGTTTGACTGCCGGTATCTGGTTACAAAAGAAACCGGAAAAGCCGGCGGATTTGAAGAGAAGCTTCGTGCCGCATCCAAAGCAGGGGCGACGGTCGTTTTGGTGGGCAGGCCGCCGGAACAAAAAGGATATTCTTATGAAGAGGTACGGAAGATTCTGTCGGGGCATTTTCCGACGCTTTCTGAAGAGATACATACAGATAATGTAAATAAAACAGAAGATTGCGCTCTTTGGACGAAAGCGCCAGAGAAAACAACCGAAACCAGAAGGATTGTGACACTTACAGGCATCGGCATGGGTGTGCCTTTAAGCATGACCGCAGAAGCAGTTCAGGCGGTAGAGGAGGCGGATCTGCTCATCGGGGCACGCCGGATGTTGGAGGCAGCAGGACATACCGAAAAAGCAGTGTATTGTGACTACGACGCCGGAAGAATCGCCGACTATATTGCGGCACATCCGGAGTATGTCCGCATTGCGGTTCTGCTTTCGGGGGATATTGGATTTTACAGCGGAGCTAAGAAACTGTATGAAGCGCTGTCCGGCTCCGGCTGCCAGGTGAGAAGCATCTGCGGCATTTCTTCCGTGATGTATTTCTGCAGCAGGCTGCAGATGGCCTGGGAAGATGTCTGCTTAAAAAGCGTTCATGGACGGGACGGGAACCTTATAGGTGCTGTCCGGTCCCATCCAAAGACGTTTGCGATACTTGGGACGGGTGACAGCATAGAAAAATTGTGCACGGAATTACAGGAGTATGGTCTGTCCCATGTACGGATGCACATTGGAGAACGGCTGGGATATGAGGATGAGAACATCACTTCCGGGAGTCCTGAGGAACTGGCACACGGACATTATGACGGACTGAGCGTGGCGCTGATTGAAAATCCGGCATTTTTTGGCGGTGTACAGGCTTGTCTGGAGGACGAAGCATTCCTCAGAGGAAAAGCTCCCATGACAAAGAGTGAGGTTCGAAGCCTGTCTGTGGCCAAGCTTCGGCTGACAAAGGATGCCGTCGTCTACGATGTGGGAGCCGGAACCGGTTCCGTGTCTGTGGAAATGGCGCTGCAGGCCGCAGACGGCATGGTATATGCAGTGGAGCGAAAAGAAGAAGCCTGTACACTGATCGAGAAAAATAAACGACATTTTGGAACGCCCAATATCCGGGTGATTCACGGGCTGGCGCCGGAGGCGCTCGCCAGTCTTCCCGTACCGACACATGCCTTTTTAGGCGGCTCTGCAGGCAATCTAAAAGAAATCATGGACTGCCTGCTTCAGAAGAATCCGGCCATCCGTATGGTCATCAACACGGTGACGCTGGAGACCATAGGCGAAGTGATGGACTGTCTGAAGACGCTGCCGGTGAGGGAAGAAGAAATTCTCTCTGTGAACATTGCAAAGGCGAGAGCCCTTGGAGCGTATCATCTGATGACAGGACAAAATCCCATCTATATCATTACCTGTCAGGGAGGAAAAGCATGAGAATACCGGGAATACTTCTGAGCGCACCGGCCAGCGGGAGCGGAAAAACGCTCATTACCTGCGGTATCTTGCAGGCATTTGTAAACCGGGGGCTCAAGACGGCATCTTTCAAATGCGGACCGGATTATATCGATCCTATGTTCCACGGAAAGGTCATCGGAACAAAGTCCCGGAACTTGGATACATTCTTTACGGATGAAGATACGACCCGCTATCTCTTTGCGCGCAATGCCGCCGGCTGTGATCTTGCGGTTGTGGAAGGGGTTATGGGATATTATGATGGTCTTGGCGGACTCCAAATGAAAGGAAGTACGTATGATGTTGCACGTACGCTCCATCTGCCGGTCATTCTGGCAGTGAACTGCAGAGGGACCGGACGCTCGGTCCTTCCGGTAATCAAAGGATTTCTGGAGTACAGATCAGACAGCCGGATCTGCGGTGTGATTCTAAATCAGGCATCTCCAATGATCTATGAGCAGCTAAAGACTTTGATCGAACAGGAACTTTCGATTCGGGTGTTCGGCTATGTGCCGAAGATGACCGATCTGTCTCTGGACAGCCGCCATCTGGGACTTGTGCTGCCGGACGAGATCCAGGCATTGAAGGAAAAGTTAAACCATCTGGCCGAGGCGCTGGAGAAGACGCTGGATCTGGACGGAATACTGGAATTTGCGGCGGCCTATGAAGACGCAGGGGAAGACCGGCGCTTGGAAGAATCGGCGGCAGAAAGGATCCAGGAAGCGGTCCGGGTGCGGACATCGGCGGAAAAGGTCCGGATTGCAGTGGCAAAAGATGATGCATTTTGTTTTACCTACCTTGATAATCTGGAGCTTCTGAAAGATATGGGAGCAGAACTGGTGTTCTTTTCGCCCCTTCAGGACCAGAAGCTTCCGGAAAAGGTATCCGGCGTCATTTTAAGCGGCGGCTATCCGGAGCTTCACGCGGAGGCCCTCAGCCGGAATGTGTCCATGAGAACCTCTGTACAAAAGGCGGTGAAGGAAGGGATGCCCTGTATGGCAGAGTGCGGCGGCTTTTTGTATCTCCACCAGGAGCTGGAAGGAGCGGACGGCACCTGTTATCCCATGGCGGGGATTGTGCAGGCAAAAGCTTACCGGACCGGGAAGCTTTCGCGTTTCGGCTATATTACGCTGGAGGCTAAGGAAGATCAGCTTTTAGGAGCAGCCGGAACGAAAGTGCGGGGTCATGAGTTTCATTACTGGGACAGCGAGAGCTGCGGCACCAGCTTCCATGCAAAAAAACCTGTGGGAAGACGGGAATGGGACTGCGTACATGGGACAAAAACGATATATGCAGGATTTCCTCATCTGTTCTATTACTCCAATCTGCAGGTGCCGGAAGAATTTCTGCGTGCCTGCCGGCAATATGGAAAAACCAGATAAAGGGGGAGAAAAAAGATGCTGTTTTTGATTACCGGAGGCAGCGGCAGCGGCAAATCAGAATATGCAGAACAGATGGTGCTTAAGCTCCAGAAGACACCGCGGCTGTACATCGCGACTATGTACCCTTTTGATGAAGAGTGTCATCAAAGGATCAAAAGGCATCGCTGTATGCGTGCGGAAAAGGGCTTTGATACGCTGGAATGCTATACAGGTCTTAAAGATGCAGATGTGAGCGGATATGGCACAGTGCTTCTGGAATGCATGTCCAATCTGACCGCCAACGAACTTTATCAGGAGGGCGGAGCAAAAGAGCAGTGTGCGGAAGCCATTTTAGAAGGGGTCCGCCGTGTGCAGGCTCAGTGCGGACATCTGCTCATTGTGACCAACGAAATCTTTTCCGACGGGATGGTGTATGAGGAGGAGACCAGGAACTATCAGAGGCATTTAGGCCGGATCAACCGTCAGCTTGCGGCTATGGCGGATGTGGTGGTGGAAGTGGTCTGTTCGATTCCGGTAGTTCATAAAGGAAATCCGGAGGATGTAAGATGAAAAGGGTATGGAACAGTTTTTTAATTGCCTTTGCCATGTTTTCTAAGATTCCGGTACCTAGGGCAGACTGGGATAAGGAAAATATGAAGTATATGATCTGTTTTTTTCCGGGAGTCGGGGCTGTGATCGGCCTTTTGGTATACGGATATGGAAAGCTCTGCGGACTGGCGGAGTTTGGAACCCTTATGCGTGCGGCAGGGTTTGTGCTGATTCCGGTGCTGGTAACAGGCGGTATTCACCTGGATGGGTATCTGGATACGATGGATGCCCTAAGTTCCTGGCAGCCAAGGGAACGGAAACTGGAGATTCTAAAAGATTCCCATGCAGGCGCCTTTGCGGTGATTATGGGCTGTGTGTATTTTGTGCTTTCACTGGGCGTATGGAGCGAGATAGAAGAACAGGTGCTTCCGGTTCTCGGAGCCGGTTATGTTTTGTCGCGGGCTATGAGCGGCATGGCTTTGGCTACCTTTCCCTGCGCGAATAAAAAAGGCTCTCTTGGAATGTTCGCGGATGCGGCCCAGAAACGGGTGCTCATAACAGTGCTTGTGCTGTGGATGCTGGTCTTTGGAGGAGGCGTCTTTTTCCTGGACTGGCGGTATGGACTGATTCTGCTGGGGACATCTCTTGGGGTGTATGGGTATTATTACCATATGGCAATGAAAGAATTTGGAGGCACGACAGGAGACATTGCCGGTTTTTTTGTACAGGTATTCGAACTGACGTTTGCTTTTGGAGTGATGCTGGGAGGAAAATTTTTATGATGCTTGTAACAGGAGGATGTTTTCAGGGGAAGACGCAGTATGCCTGCAAGACGTTTGGGGTGTCAGAGGAGGAAGCGGCAGACGGAGCGGTCTGTCCTATGGAAGAATTGTACCAGACGAAACTTTTGTATCATTTTCACGAGTACATCCAAAGAATGATGAAGGCGGGACAGGAATTTTCCATGGAACGCCTGAAGGAGGAGAATCCAAAGGTGATTCTGGTGACCAATGAGCTTGGCTGCGGGGTAGTTCCGGTGGATCAATTCGACCGGGCATATCGGGAGAAGACCGGGCGAATTTGCTGTCAGATAGCCAGAGAGGCGGTTCAGGTGCATCGGGTGGTGTGCGGAATCGGAACGGTAATTAAAGATGGCTGAGATTCTGCTGCTGCGGCATTCTCTGACAAAGGGCAATCAGGAAGGCCGCTATATTGGGAGCCGGACCGATGAGCCGCTTTGTCAGGAGGGAATCGATCTTCTAAAAGGAAAAAAAGCGCCTTTTGCGGACCGGATCTATGTCAGTCCCATGAAACGATGCATCGAAACTGCGAACATTCTGTGGGGCACAGATTCCCTGGTACTGGTGCCCGAACTTCGAGAATGTGATTTTGGAACTTTTGAAAATAAAAATTATGCGGAACTGAACAAGGAACCGGCGTATCAGGCATGGATTGACAGCGGCGGGACACTTCCTTTTCCAGACGGGGAATCCATGGACGTTTTTAAAAAGCGCTGTCAGGCAGGCTTTGCGAGAATCGTCAGAGCGCTTTCCCAAAAGCCCGCCGGCCGAGTGGCAGCAGTCGTGCATGGGGGAACGATTATGGCAGTATTAGAGCGCTTTGGATATCCCAAAAGAAATTATTTTGATTATCAGGTAAAAAACGGATGCGGCTATCTGCTGACACCCGTGGAAGGGACAGACTTATGGAATACAAAATGCTGGCCGTAGGGCTTGGATTTCTGCTGGATCTGCTCATAGGAGATCCCCATTGGCTCTATCATCCCATCCGGCTGGTGGGACATCTGATTGGCGGACTTGAGGTCCTTTTGCGCCGTATCTTTCCCCGTTCAAAGAAAGGAGAGCTGACAGCCGGAGTATTCTTATGGATCCTGACAGCCGGAATTACCACATCTGCTGCCTGGGGGCTTCTTGCTCTGGCCGGGCGGGTGCATCCTTATGTCCGGTTCGGCCTGGAAACACTGATGTGCTATCAGCTTCTTGCTGCAAAAGCACTGAGAGATGAGACGATGAAAGTATATACGGCGCTGAAGGCGGGAGACATCGAGCAGGCGCGCAAAGCGGTATCCATGGTAGTAGGCAGGGATACGGCTTTGCTGGATGACATCGGAATCACGAAAGCAGCCGTGGAGACCGTGGCGGAAAATACTTCGGACGGGGTCATTGCACCGCTTCTGTTTCTGGTGATCGGCGGTGCGCCTTTTGGATATTTTTATAAAGCGGTTAATACGATGGATTCCATGGTGGGCTATAAAAATGAGCGGTATCTGTACTTTGGAAGGGCAGCGGCGCGGCTTGACGATTTGGTGAACTATTTTCCGGCTCGGATCTCTGCGGTGCTTATGGTGTGCGCCAGCGGGCTTCTGGGCATGGACGCAGGACATGCATGGAAGATCTATCTGCGGGACCGGTATAAGCACAGCAGTCCCAATTCTGCCCATACGGAGGCAGCGGCAGCAGGGGCACTGCATATTGAGCTGGCCGGAAATGCATACTATTTTGGGAAGCTGCATGAAAAGCATACGCTAGGAGATGCAGATCGCCTGGTGGAATACGAAGATATCCGGCGGTCCGGGCGGCTGATGTACGGGACGGCGGTGCTGGCGCTTCTGGTATTTTTGGCAGTGAAAGGAGTGATTTTATGGGCGATCTGAAGAAAGGATGTCTGCATATTTACTGCGGGGACGGAAAAGGAAAGACAACAGCGGCTGTAGGGCTTGCTGTGCGTGCGGCGGGGCATGGGATGAAGGTCCTGTTCTGCCAGTGCATGAAAGATGGTTCTTCCAGCGAGGTGGAGATGCTGAAAAAGCTGGGAATTTGTTACTGCTGCTGTACGGAAAAGTTCGGAT
This sequence comes from Lachnospiraceae bacterium, assembly GCA_910574965.1. Classification (GTDB taxonomy): domain Bacteria; phylum Bacillota; class Clostridia; order Lachnospirales; family Lachnospiraceae; genus Hominiventricola. The sequence goes on from CAJTDB010000006.1 coordinate 190,984, forward strand.
TCTACTGGAATATGACCGAAGAGCAAAAAGAGCGCGCAGCACATGCATATACGCATCTGTTTGAAAGCGTGACTAGAAGGGCGGAGGAAGAAAAATTTGATCTGCTGGTGATCGATGAATTTATGAGTGCCTATCAGCACGGTCTTGTCTGTCAGAAAACAGCGCTTTGTTTTCTGATGAACCGGCCAAACGGACTGGAAGTAGTTCTGACCGGACGCGATCCGGGGGAAGAGCTTTTAGCACTGGCGGATTATGTAACGGAAATGAAGAAAGTAAAGCATCCTTTTGACGAGGGGATTCCGGCCAGGCGGGGAATCGAGCTGTAAGGCAGGATCGTCCGGCGTCTTCAGGCAGATTTTCGATGCCCTGTGAATGAAAAAGAAGGAAAAGAAGCTCTATGAATTATAAAGCAGTCATACAATATGAAGGGACCCGCTACCGGGGCTGGCAGATTCAGGGGAATACGGAACAGACGATTCAGGGAAAGCTGGAAACTGTGCTGTCGCGGATGGAGGGGGAGCCGGTGGAAGTGCATGGCTCCGGCAGGACAGATGCAGGGGTTCATGCGGCGGGGCAGGTCATCAGCTTCCGATGCCGCAAGAACCAGAGTCCTAAAGATATCCGCGGTTATATGAACCGGTATCTGCCGGAGGACATTGCGGTGCTTTCGGTGGAGGAGGCTGACCCAAGATTCCATGCACGGCTTCATGCGGTAAGGAAGACCTATGTGTACCGGATCTGGAACAGTCCTGTGAGAAATGTACTGAAGCGGAGGTTTCAGGTGCAGGTGGAGGAACCTTTGTGCGTGGAGAACATGAGGCGTGCGGCAAAAGCCTTGTGCGGGATGCATGACTACCGGGCCTTTTGCTCTCTGAAGCGGTTTAAGAAATCCACCGTGCGGAAAATAGAAGAGATTCGAATCGAACAGGACGGGCCGGATATCCAGATCTCGTATACAGGAGACGGCTTTCTTTATCATATGGTTCGGATACTGACAGGAACGCTGGTAGAAACAGGTCTTGGCCTTCGGGACGCGGACTCCATGGAGGCGCTTCTTGAGAGCCGGGACCGGTCCCTTGCCGGCCGCCTGATGCCGCCGGAGGGACTGATGCTGATGAATGTGGAATATTGAATCGATCAGCCTTTCCGCTTTTTGAGATCGTCTTTTAAAAACTGATAGCAGGCAGCCGTCAGCGGTATTCCAAGAAGGATTCCTGCGACACCGAAAAGCCCGCCGCCCACCATGACCGCGGAAAAGACCAGGATGCCGGGAAGTCCGATGGAAGTGCCCACGACTCTTGGATAAATAAGCTGATTTTCCAACTGCTGCAGCACGATGATAAAAAGCAGGAAAAAAAGTGCCTGTATGGGGGATTCCGTAAAGATCATCAAGATTCCCACAATGGCGCCGATATAGGCACCTAGCACCGGAATCAGGGCCGTAGCGCCTACTAAAATACCGATCATGACTGCATAGGGAAAACGGAATAAAAACATTCCGAGAATGCAGAGGATACCAAGTATCACTGCCTCCATGCACTGTCCGACGATAAAGCGGCGGAAGCAGTTGTTCAAAGTTGCCAGTACATAGAGAAGCTTTTCCCGGAAAACAGCGGGCAGATAAGCGCGCAGCAGCCGGTCTGTCTGCTGTCCCAGCCACTCTTTGCCTGCCAGCAGATAGAGCGCAAAGACAAGGGATACAAACAGGTTAAAAATCATGGATACAACGGAAGAGAGGTATCCGAACAGACTGGCACCGGCTCCGGATCCCATCCATGCAAAGAAATGCTGCAAAAGCGTTTGGACATCAATATGCAGTTTTGATGCGTCCGGCAGAAATGCCAAAAAGTCCGGATTTTTATCGAAAAATTGAAGAATCATATCGTAAACGATTGGTATTTTCGATAATAAAAGATCGATGCAGGATTTTAGCTCCGGTACGATCATATTAATGATAAGTGAAAAGATCAGCAAAAGAGTCAGAAAAGACAAGAGGATAGAGATCCCTCTTTTGACGGCGGGGCGGGTACGCCATTTGGACAGAAAGGTTCTTTCATAAAAGCTCAGAATAAGATTGAGCAGGTATGCCATGATGCCGCCCAGAATCAGAGGACGGATGACGCCTAAGCCGATGCCAAGGAGCTTTATGGCAAAGTCCCAGTAGTGGCACAGCAGATAGAGGAGCAGAAGGCCGGTAAGTGTATATTGGATTAGTTCTTTTTTCTCTTTCATAGGGTAAGGACTCCTTTTTGAATGTAGTATACAGTATAAGATGAAAATGGAGAAAATGCAAGGAGGATGTGTACATGGACAATTATATTACAACTTATTCGGGGGTGCATTTTACACCGCTGGCGCCAAAGGAGCGTGAGATCAAGATCGAGGATATTGCACATGCTCTGTCTTTGATGGCGCGGGCAAACGGGCATTTTCCAAAATTTTATTCTGTGGGACAGCATTGTGTGCACTGCTGTGAAGAGGCAGAGGCGAGAGGATATGACAGACGTGTCCGGCTGGCCTGTCTGCTTCATGATGCCAGTGAGGCATATCTGGCGGATATTACACGTCCGGTCAAGCAGCATCTGCCGAAGTACCGGGAGATCGAGGAGGTTTTACAAGAGGCGGTTTTCCGAAAATATCTCGGAGTGCTTTCAGCGGAGGAGCGAGCGCTTTGGCGGGAGTTAGACGATACGCTGCTGTATTACGAATTTGACCATTTTATGGGAGAGAAGCTGATGGAGTGCCCAGGGGTGCTGAAAAGCAGTCCGGTGTTTGATACAGAGCCGTTTTCAGTGACAGAGAAGCGATATCTGGAATGGTTTGAAAGGCTGAAAGAAGGATGAAGGGCGGCTGCAGGCTTTGTCCGAGGGAGTGCGGTGTAAATCGGGCAGACGGACAACTGGGATACTGCCGGATGCCTGCAAAACCACATGCGGCGCGGGCAGCGCTTCATTACTGGGAGGAGCCATGCATATCCGGGAAGGAAGGGTCTGGAACGGTCTTCTTTTCCGGCTGTACCCTTCGGTGTGTTTTCTGTCAGAACCATATCATCGCAGAAGGGAAAGCAGGGGGAGAGATCAGCCGGGAGCGGCTGACTGAGATTTTTTTGGAACTGCAGGAACAGGGGGCCAATAATATCAATCTGGTGACGGCGGGACATTTTCTGCCTTCTGTCTCCTGGGCAATTCGAAGAGCGAAGGAAGCCGGGCTGCAGATTCCGGTCGTATATAATACAGGGGGGTATGAGAAGGCGGATGTGCTTAAGAGACTTATGGGGGTCATAGACATCTGGCTTCCGGATTATAAATACAGAAGCAGCAGGCTGGCAGAGCGATATTCTCATGCGGCAGATTATCCGAAGCGGGCAGAGGAAGCGCTGGCAGAGATGGTGCGTCAGGCGGGACCGCCGGTATTTGACCGCCGGGGGATGATGCAAAGGGGGGTGATCGTTCGGCATCTGGTGCTTCCTGGCTGTATATATGACAGCAAAGATGTGCTGGAATATCTCCATGACACTTGGGGAGAGCAGATCTGGGTCAGCATTATGAGTCAGTATACGCCGCTGCCCCATGTGAGAGCATTTCCGGAACTGAACCGAAAACTGACAGAAGAAGAGTACAAAGAAGTTGTGGATTATGCCCGATTCCTTGGCATGAAACAGGTATACATTCAGGAAGGAGCGTGTGTCGGGGAAAGTTTTATCCCGTCCTTTGACGGCTGGGGAGTCCAAAAGCCGCCGGACAAGGATGCCTGATCGTCTGACTGCTTCCCCTCAAGCACAGGGACCCTGGTCAAACAATCAGGCAGAATGTTAAGTGTACATTATGTAATCTTACAGTTCCAGAATCTTTCCCTTCGCCGAATCGTACCGACAGTATTTTCCGTGTTCGGAAATAAAGGGCATATAAGTATCTTCCCGGTTGTCCTTAATGTAGACGATACCGGTGGAGATCATTTCCACCAGGGAGAAACGCTCGCTTAAGCTGGAGATCCACTGATAGGTTTTCTCTCTGGAAGAGGAGGCCATAATCAGATTATATCCGCCTTCACATGATTCCAGCTGGAAATATACTTTCTCTGCCTTTTTGGGATCTGCGAACACCTGGCTGAAAATGTAGGAGGAGAAATTCTTTTTGACAAATGCCTGGAAAGACTTTTTGTCATAGACAACCTTGGAGACCGCATCTGTGATCTTGTCCCCGCGGTCGATCCGGGTCTTTAAAATCTTCAGAACATCAATGGTCCAGTTGATGAAAGAGATGCTGCTGTATTCCATGGATTCCAGAAGATTGCTGATCAGCTCCTTGCTGAGTGTGTCAGAACGCTTTGCTTCTTCAAATAGTTGGTTTTTCATAACGGTTCGTCTCCTTGTTATTATATTTCATTATAAATCTGTTTTGCGGAAAAAACAAGGTCTAACCCAAAAGGCTTTGAATTTCTTTTTGCCATTTTACATAAAATATGTTACACTGATATACGAATAGCAGTCCATATGCAGTTTTGTGTCTGGGGAGCTGTAAATTAAGAAACGGATGAGAGGAATGAAGAGCATGAAAATCTTGGTAACAGGCGGTGCCGGGTATATCGGAAGCCATACATGTGTAGAACTTCTGAATGAAGGCTACGATGTCGTTGTTGTGGACAATCTTTACAACGCAAGCAAAAAAGCGCTGGACCGGGTACAGGAGATTACGGGAAAGACCCTGACGTTTTATGAGGCGGATCTTTTAGATCAGCCGAAAATCAATGAGATCTTTGCAGCAGAAAAGCCGGAGGCGGTAATCCACTTTGCAGGTTATAAAGCAGTGGGAGAATCCGTTGTAAAACCGATAGAATACTATTACAACAACATGGCAGGAACGCTGCTTCTCTGCGATACGATGCGCAAAAACGGGGTCAAAAATATCATCTTCAGTTCCTCGGCTACGGTATACGGAGATCCTTTGGAGATTCCGATCACGGAGAACTGTCCGAAACAGTCACCGACGAATCCCTATGGACAGACCAAGACCATGTTGGAGCAGGTATTAATGGATATTCAGAAGTCCGATCCGGACTGGAATGTGATCCTGCTTCGTTATTTTAATCCCATTGGAGCACACAAATCCGGGAAGATCGGAGAGGATCCGAAGGGGATTCCCAATAACCTTTTGCCGTATGTGGCACAGGTAGCCATCGGCAAACTGAAATGTGTCGGCGTGTTCGGCAACGATTACAATACACCGGACGGAACTGGTGTTCGGGATTATATTCACGTAGTAGATCTGGCAAGAGGCCATGTAAAGGCGCTGGAGAAGTTCAGAGAAGAAAAAGGCGTCCGGATCTACAACCTGGGTACCGGACACGGATACAGTGTTCTTCAGGTCGTTTCGGCCTTTGGCAAAGCCTGCGGCAAGGAGCTTCCCTATGAGATCAAGCCCCGCCGTGCAGGAGATATCGCAACTTGCTACTGCAATCCTTCCAAAGCAAAAGAGGAGCTTGGCTGGGAGGCGGAGTACGGCATTGAGGAGATGTGCGCAGATTCCTGGAGATGGCAGTCCCAGAATCCCAATGGCTACAATGATCCAGAATAAATGATCAGTGAGGGAAGAGATGAAGATTGTATTGGTGAGTTATTCCGGAACTTCCGCGAGTATCCTGAAGGATCGGATGTCTGCCTGGGCACATGCCAATCTTGTAGATGCAGAGATTATCATATCCTCTCTTTCAGGGCTGAATGAAGGAAAAGAAGATGCAGACATTATTCTTGTAGGTCCCCAGGTCCGCTGTGCGTTAGCCAGCGTAAGAGAGCTGGTACCGGAGACGATTCCGGTTCTGGCTGTAGACACCAGGGACTTTGGTATGGCAAAAGGAGACCGGGTCATGCAGGAAGCGCTGGCTGAGATCCGGCGTTATAAAGAGCAGCTCAAAATACAATGAGTGTTATGAATAAGAAAGGTGTCGGAAAATGCAGGCGGTTCTGCGTTTCCCGGCACCTTCTTCTGCATGGCAAAAAATTTTCCTGTCAGGATGAACCCTTTTCGGTGCCATGAACATATAGGAGTGAAGGGCAGTCCCCTTTAGAACAGACGTCTGAAACTGGAGGATAACAACATGAGCCATGAGGAGCTGGAAGAATGCATCCAAACAAACGGAAAAGAAATATATTCGTTTTGCTGTCATCTAACTCGGAGCCGGCAGGAGGCAGACGACTTGTATCAGGATACGTTCCTGAAAATGGTAGAGCTTGGGAACAGACTGAACGTAGAACAGAATCCCAAATCATATCTTTTGTCGGTTGCCGTTAATCAGTGGAAAAACCGCCGGAGGAAATTTGCCTGGCGACAGCGGATTACTGGACCGGTTCTGTCTATGGAGGATACCGAGCTGGAGCTGCCGTCAGGCAGTCCTTTGCTGGAAGAGCAGATCATTTCCAGGGAAGAACAAATACTGGTTCGAAAAGCAGTGAAACATCTGCCGGACCGGTATCGGCTGCCGGTGCTTCTTTTCTATATGGAAGAATTAAAGATTTCCGAGATCGCAGAAGTGCTCGGTATTCCGGAAGGAACGGTAAAGAGCAGGCTGTTCAAGGCAAAGAAAATGTTGAGAAAAGAATTGGAGGTTGTTTTAAATGAAACGGAATCTTGACCACCTTTTAAAACAGGCCCTTTCCCCTTCGGAAGAACCAAAAGCACAGCTTAACCGAAAAATATTAGTTCAGGTAGAGGAGATGGCAAATATGAAGAAGAAAAGAAAAAAGAGAGTTTCTGTGGCAGTGCTGGCTGCCGCCGCTACATTGGCCGCCGGTTCAATCGCAGTGGTAGCAGCAGCGAGATATCTGACTCCCGGACAGATGGCAGAACGCTCAGAAGATTTGAAGCTGGCAGAAGCCTTTGAGAGTGAAGATGCAGTGCTTGTCAACGAGGCACAGGAATATGCAGGTTTCCGGGTGACACTTTTAGGTGCCGTATCCGGAAAGAATATCAGCAAATATCTGGCCGAAGACCAGCAGGGGCAGTTGAAGGATGACCGGTTCTATGCAGCAGTTGCCATTGAACATGCAGACGGCACTCCTATGCCGGATACAAGTGATGACGCATATGGGGAAGAATCCTTTTATGTATCTCCCTATATAAAAGGTCTTGAACCGTGGAATTATGGCATTATGAACATGGGCGGCGGCTACAGCGAATTTGTACAGGATGGAATACAGTACCGTATGCTGGATATGGAAAATATATCTATTTTTGCAGATCGGGGACTTTATATCGGTGTCAGCTCCGGGACGTTTTACGATGCGGAAGCCTATGTGTTCAGTCAGGAAACCGGAGAGATCACAAGAAATGAGGCGTATGAGAAAGTAAATGCTCTGTTTACCCTTCCCTTGGATCCGGCCAAAGGAGATCCAGAGGCTGCAGAAGCGTTCCTTGCATCTATGGAAGAAGAGAACACCAGTTCGGATATTCCAGAAACAAATGAACAGGCCCTTGAAGTGGAAGCATGGATGGAAAAGTTTACGGATGAACTGGCGGAAGGCAAAATCAAGGAAGATGCAGAGAGAATTGAATCTACGGTACAGACTTGCACACCGAAAAAAGAAGGAGGGAAAGAGGTAGTCTCTTATGCTTATGATCTGGGTGATCATGGTGGCGGAAGCGGGATTATTTTCCTGGATGATGTCTTCCCGGAGCGTAATCCAGGTACTTCAGCCGTAAATGGCTATCATTTCTCAGACAATGAACTGGACGGACTGAAAATCGAAGTAATTACCCTGAATGAAGACGGTACCGTTACTTTCGCTGTTTACCAGCCCAAATTATAAAGTTTTTCCAGATACAGCAGACCGGCATCCGGCGGATCGGACAGAGACGGGAATCCGGCAAAAAGGAGCAGTGAAGCGCCGCCAAATACAGGCACGCTTTGCTGCTCCTCCATTTTCCTTTTCAATGATTTGTCTTTAGTTGTCGTCCTCCGCAAACTGATTGCTGGTATAAACCGTCCGCTTTCTGGCCATCTCGTCGCTTTCCAGGTATTCGTCGTAAGTGGTGATCTTATCGATCATCCCTCCATTGGGCAGGATCTCAATGATCCGGTTGGCTGTCGTCTGTACGATCTGATGGTCACGGGACGAGAACAGAAGCACTCCCGGAAACTTAATCATACCGTTATTCAGAGCAGTGATGGATTCCATATCCAGATGGTCTGTAGGCTCGTCGAGGATCAGTACATTCGCACCGGAAATCATCAGTTTGCTGAGCATACAGCGTACCTTTTCTCCTCCGGACAGGACGCGTACCTTCTTCACTCCGTCTTCTCCGGCAAAAAGCATTCTTCCCAGGAAGCCCCGGACATAGGTCACATCTTTGATTTCCGAATACTGCGTCAGCCAGTCCACAATGATATCGTCATTGTCAAATTCCTTTGTATTGTCTTTTGGGAAATAAGACTGGGAGGTCGTTACACCCCATTTATAATTGCCCTCATCCGGCTCCATCTCGCCGGACAGAATCTTAAACAGCGTTGTCTTTGCAAATTCATTGCTGCCTACAAACGCGACTTTGTCATCGTGTCCAAGGATAAAGGAAATGTTGTCCAACACCTTTACGCCGTCGATGGTCTTGGAGATTCCTTCCACGGTCAGCACTTCATTGCCGATTTCCCGGTTGGGACGAAAATCAATATAAGGATATTTCCGGCTGGAAGGACGGATCTCGTCCAATTGGATCTTTTCCAGTGCCTTCTTACGGGAAGTTGCCTGCTTGGATTTGGAAGCATTGGCGGAGAAACGGGAGATGAACTCCTGCAGCTCCTTGATCTTCTCTTCCTTTTTCTTGTTTGCTTCTTTCATCTGACGGATCATTAACTGGCTGGATTCGTACCAGAAATCATAATTGCCCGCGTAAAGCTGAATCTTTCCATAATCAATATCCGCAATGTGCGTACATACTTTGTTTAAAAAATAACGATCGTGAGACACTACGATAACCGTATTGTCAAAATTAATCAGAAATTCCTCCAGCCATGCGATGGCGTCCAGATCCAGGTGGTTGGTCGGCTCGTCCAAAAGCAGGATGTCCGGATTGCCGAACAGCGCCTGTGCCAGCAGAATCTTCACCTTTTGTGCACCGGTCAGCTCCTTCATGAGCACATAGTGAAATTCCGTATCGATGCCAAGACCGTTTAACAAAGTGGAAGCATCGGACTCTGCTTCCCAGCCGTCCATATCCGCAAATTCTGCCTCCAGTTCGCTGGCCCGGATGCCGTCGTCATCTGTAAAATCCTCTTTGGCATAGATGGCGTCTTTTTCCTTCATGATCTCATAAAGCCTTGCATTTCCCATAATGACCGTGTCCATGACCGGATATTCATCGTACTGAAAATGGTCCTGTTTCAGAAAAGAGAGACGCTGGCCTGGGGTAATGACAATTTCGCCGTTGGTAGAATCCAGCTCTTTGGACAAAATCTTCAAAAACGTAGATTTGCCGGCACCGTTGGCGCCGATCAGTCCATAGCAGTTTCCTTCCGTGAATTTTATATTCACATCTTCGAAAAGGGCTTTCTTGCCCAGACGGAGTGTTACATTATTTGCACTAATCATATGCTGAAACCTTTCTTTATTGAAGTTCCGTAACTGCCCAACCAATTCCCGGTTGGAAGAGAGAGTTTCTGAGCGAAAAACATGCACAGAAACTCTCTCTTGGAATTGTCTGGGCAGTTACTGATAATTGGAGTTCCGTAACTGCCCAACCAATTCCCGGTTGGAAGAGAGAGTTTCTGAGCGAAAAACGTGCACAGAAACTCTCTCTTGGAATTGTCTGGGCAGTTACTGATAATTGGAGTTCCGTAACTGCCCAACCAATTCCCGGTTGGAAGAGAGAGTTTCTGAGCGAAAAACATGCACAGAAACTCTCTCTTGGAATTGCCTGGGCAGTTACTGATAATTGGAGTTCCGTAACTGCCCAGTCAATTCCTGGCTGGAAGAGAGAGTTTCTGAGCGAAAAACATGCACAGAAACTCTCTCTTGGAATTGCCTGGGCAGGCACTGATTATTGGAGTTCCGTGCCTGCCCTGTCAATTCCTGGTTGGGAGAGAAAACTTCTGAGCAAAAAACATGTACAGAAGTTCTCTTGGAATTGTCTGGGCAGTTACTGATAATTGGAGTTCCTATATGGCTGCTTCTGTTTATCATGTTATATTGTAACGGATAATTTCTTTTTTGCAAGTATTTTTACAATTTTTGTGATTTTCATAAAATTATGCTTTAGAAATGAGGAAGATTGTGGTATGATAGAACATATAAAAATACTTCTTACTTACTGGGAGGGGTTTGTAGATGAGAAAAATATTGTTTGCAGCGTCAGAGTGTGTGCCCTTTGTGAAGACCGGAGGTCTTGCGGATGTGTGCGGTGCGCTGCCGAAAGGGTTCAACAAAGAAGAATGGGACGTTCGTGTGGTTATACCGAACTACACCTGCATTCCCGACAAGTATCGGAACAATTTTAAGTATATTACCCATTTCTATATGGGGACAGGCTCCTATAATCCGGGCGCTCATGTAGGCGTCATGACATACGAGCTGGAGGGTGTAACCTATTATCTGATTGATAATCTGGTCTACTTCGGCGGTGCGAAGCCTTATGGGGATTTTCGGACAGATATTGAGAAGTTTGCATTTTTCTCCAAGGCGGTTCTGTCAATTCTTCCGATTGTAGGATTCCGCCCGGACCTGATTCACTGTCATGACTGGCAGACGGGTCTGATTCCGGTTTATTTAAAGACCGAGTTTGCAGCAGGAGATTTCTATCAGGGCATCAAGACAATCATGACCATTCATAATCTGCGCTTCCAGGGAATCTGGGATATTGAGACGATGCAGGGGCTTACAGGTCTGCCGGATTATGTGTTCACACCGGATAAGCTGGAGTATAAAAGAGACGCAAATATGTTAAAGGGCGGCCTGGTCTATGCGGATTACATCACCACAGTCAGCGAGACATATGCCTATGAGATCCAGACTCCGATGTATGGAGAAGGATTAGACGGCCTGCTGTCCGCAAGGCATATGGACCTTCGGGGCATTGTCAACGGGATTGACTATGAGATCTGGAATCCGAATAAGGATGACAAGCTGGCAAAGAAATATACATTAAAGAACTTTAAGAAAGGAAAGGCGGCGAATAAGAAGGCGCTTCAGGAGGCTTTAGGTCTGACCGTGGATGAGAATAAGATGCTCATCGGTCTGATTTCCCGTCTGACTGATCAGAAAGGATTGGACCTGATCGCAGAGGTTATGGAACAGATCGTGGATGATAATACTCAGTTTGTAGTTATCGGTACCGGAGATCAGAGGTATGAAGATATGTTCCGTCACTATGCATGGAAATATCCGGACAAAGTATCCGCGAATATTTATTATGCGGATGAGCTGTCCCACAAGCTCTATGCAGCAGCAGATGCATTTCTGATGCCGTCTGCATTTGAACCATGCGGACTGACTCAGCTGATTTCCTTCCGCTATGGAACAGTTCCTATCGTCCGTGAGACAGGCGGTCTGAAAGACACAGTAGAGCCTTATAATGAATATGAAGGAAAAGGTGACGGATTTTCCTTTACAAATTACAATCCATGGGATATGATGGAAGTGATTAATTACGCAAAATATACGTATTTTGTACACCGGAAAGAGTGGGATGAGATGGTTGCACGAGGCATGAAGAAGGATTTCTCATGGGATGCATCCAGATACAAATATGAGGGAATCTATTCCTGGCTGATCGGCTGGTAGAGATTCAATCGCGTGAAGGCGGGGAGGCTCTGTACGGGTCTTCCCGTCTCTGTTTTTAGGTTTTGGAAAGTGATTTTGGGAAAAATGGGGATCGATATGCAGAGGATATTGGTAGCAGAAGACGCGGAGCTGAACCGCGAGCTGCTGCAGGAAATATTGAAAGAAACGTATGTCGTTGAGACAGCAGAAAACGGGCAGCAGGCGCTGGAGAAGCTTGACGAGTATCGAAATGAGATCGCAGCGATTCTTTTAGATCTGTACATGCCGAGTCTGGACGGGTTTGAAGTTCTGGCAGAGATGAAGGAAAAAGGATGGATTGGCAGGATTCCGGTGCTGATTATCAGCAGTGAATTTGCAGTGGAGGTAGAGAATCGGTGTTTTGAACTGGGGGTTTCCGATTTTATCCACAAACCTTTTGAGAGCTCCATCGTGAAAAACCGTGTAAAAAATGCCATCGAGCTGTTTAGCTGCAAAAATGCGCTGGAGCAGAAAGTAGCGGAGCAGGCACAGGCATTGGAACAGCAGTATGAGATTATTCAGCGTCAGGCGGAGAAATTAAGGGAGGCAAAGCCCTTTAACCGGCTGATGACAGAGTACAGTTCTGCAATTATGGAGGTAGAGACAAAGCTGCAGGTGCTGAATGCAGAATTTTCTCATGAGTACAACCGGAATCCTTTTGAATCCATCAAGAGCAGACTGAAATCTCCGGAAAGTATTTTCGAGAAACTGGAACGCAAAGGCTTTCCAGTTACGGTAGAAAGTATTGAGGAAAATCTGACGGATGTGGCCGGCGTCCGGGTAATCTGTTCTTTTCCGGACGATATCTATCATCTGGCGGATCTTCTTACGGGACAGGATGACATTATTCTTATGAGAAAGAAAGATTATATCCAGAATCCCAAACCGAACGGATACCGGAGTCTGCATCTGATCTTAAGCGTTCCGATCTTTCTTTCCAATGAGAAAAAATATATGAGTGTGGAAGTACAGTTTCGGACCATTGCTATGGATTTTTGGGCAAGTCTGGAACACAAGCTTCGCTATAAGAAAGTCGTAAATGATACCGGCGGGATTATGGAACAGTTGAAGTTATGTGCGGATTCCATTGAGGTGCTGGATTATCAGATGCAGGAAATACGCAATCAGATCGACCGGTCCAGAATATGAGACTTTTACGGACCGGCAAAGGAAAGGATCATGAGAAGATGAAAAAGGTCATACTGGCATCCGGCTCTCCAAGACGAAAGGAGCTGCTAGAGCAGATCGGAGCAGTGTTTGAGGTGCGAAAGACAGACGGAGAAGAGGTTCTCTTAAGCCATATACCGGAGGAGGTGGCCGAAGAGCTGGCTCTTCAGAAAGCCAGGGAGGCGGCTGAAAGATGGGAAGGAGATGTCATCATCGGTGCAGATACCGTTGTGTCGGTAGAAGGCATGATTCTCGGAAAGCCAAAGGACCAAGAGGATGCCTTTCGAATGCTTCAGATGCTGCAGGGAAAAGAGCATGAGGTAGTCACTGGAGTTGCCCTGATCCTGCAGCCGTCCGGAAGATGCGTGCATTTTGCGGAGAAGACAAAGGTACGGGTATATCCTATGACAAAGGCGCAGATTGAGCGTTATGTGAACAGCGGGGAGCCTATGGACAAAGCAGGTGCCTATGGGATACAGGGAAAGTTTGCCGCTTATATATCCGGTATTGAAGGAGATTACAACAATGTAGTGGGCCTTCCGGTGGGAAGACTTTATCAGGAGCTTCTTAAGACAGGCATTGATCTGCTGGCAAAACAGTGACCCTTTGAAAGGAGAAAGAAACTGGCATGAGATTTGTAATCCAGAGAGTTACACATGCGTCCGTAACCGTGGACGGCCGTGTACTGGGAGAGATCGGCAGAGGATTTCTGGTGCTGATCGGGATATCCGACACAGACACCAAAGAGACTGCGGATAAAATGGTGAAGAAAATGCTGGGCCTTCGTATTTTCGAGGATGAGAACGGGAAGACGAACCTGGATCTTCGGGCTGTGGACGGAGCGCTTCTTTTGGTATCCCAGTTTACGCTTTATGCAGATGTGAAGAGAGGAAACCGCCCTGGCTTTACCCGTGCGGGAAAACCGGATATGGCTTCCGCTATGTATGAATATATCATTGAAACATGTAAAGAGCAGTTTCCGGCGGTGGAGCGTGGAGAATTTGGCGCAGATATGAAAGTGGAGCTTTTAAATGACGGTCCGTTCACGATTCTGCTGGATTCGGAGGAACTGTGAGTCACGACAAACGCATGAATGAATAAATTATGAACAATTCATCTTTTTTGGTATAATCAAAGAAAAAAGGATGGATTTTAGTAATGAAAACACTTTTAGATTATGCAAGC
>CAJTDB010000007.1 GCA_910574965.1 Lachnospiraceae bacterium
TAAAATGCCCATAATCCTTTTAAGGGGAGATTATGGGCATTTTTCAATTTTAATTTGCACTGTTGTAATAAAGTTTCAATCTGGATAACTCAAATGTGTAACATCTATGCTTAAGTTTATGATGTTGGGCATAGGAGGCGCTCCGGTCAACCTTTGTGGGGTCCTTCCCCGAAAATGCGCCGCCCCCGTGCCTGGCGGCCCCGCCGTAAGTGTCCACCACAATCTTCCTGCCCGTCAGTCCGGTGTCCCCCTGGGGGCCTCCTATCACGAAACGCCCTGTGGGGTTGACCAGGTATCTGGTGCCTTCGTCCATCAGGCATTCCGGGATCACCTTGCGGATGACTTTCCCGATGATGTCCTGCTCGATGGTGTCATGCCCGATCTCCGGGAGATGCTGCGCAGACACTACCACGGCATCCACCCGTACCGGCCTGCTGTCCTCATATTCCACCGTCACCTGCGCCTTCCCGTCCGGCCCCAGGTACGGGATATCCCCATCCTTTCTTGCCTGGGCAAGCTCCCTTGTGAGGGCATGGGCCAGATAGACCGGCATGGGCATCAGCTCGTCCGTTTCGTCCGTGGCATACCCGAATACCATACCCTGGTCGCCGGCCCCAAGCTCCTGCTTCTTGCTCCCCCGGACCTCCAACGCCCGGCTGACGCCCTGGGCAATGTCCGGTGACTGGCCGTGGATGGCGGTGATCACTGCGACTGCGTCCGCATCGAACCCGAAACGGTTATCCCTGTACCCAATCTCACGGATCGTATCGCGGGCAACTGCCTCAATGTCGATCCCCTCCAGTCCCCCGGCTGATACCTCCCCCATGATGAAGACTGCCCCTGTCGAGGCGAACACCTCGCAGGCCACCCTTGCATCGGACTTTTTCCGAAGGGCCGCATCCAGGATGGCGTCCGCAATCTGGTCGCAGAGCTTGTCCGGATGTCCTTCTGTTACGGATTCCGAAGTAAATAGTTTTCTCATATGTGGTTCCTCCTTGTCGTATGATCCGGGGCAGGGCCATCCCCGTCGTCCTCCCTTATATGGACGGACAGGGTGTTTTGTGAGAACAGGCGCCCGCCTTCATACAGCCGGTATTCCAGCCGTGCCTCCAGGCCGCTTCCATCTGCCTCCACAGTGCAACTCTCTGTCTCCGCCAGGAAACCGATGTCCCCAAAGGGCGTGCGGTAAAGGGCCTCTGTCCTCTCCCCCGGTATGAACCGGAAACTGCCGGAGATGGAGCCACTTCTGTCAATCCTTATCTCCGTTTGTGACAGGAACAGGAGATTGTCCGTGGCATTTCCATGTTCATCCAGCTCCCGGTAGCTGACCTGATATCCCCCGCCCTGGGGTGAGCAGATCCCGGTCGTCCTTGTCAGGACCGCTTCCGGCCCGCCCCCTGCATCCAGGATGCCCAGGACAGAAACCTGAACGTCTTTCCTCATCTCTTTCGCCTCCGTTCAAGCACAGTCTAAAACGGAAAAATGGATATAACAAGTACTGTCTTTTTATGGTCCTGGACGTATTTTTGGCACCTGGTATCTTTTGATAAACCGGTATTTAAAAATACACTATCTTGATAACAGGCGCAAAATACGGTATAATTTCCCCATGTAAAGGAGGTCTTTTCTATGGCTGACAACAAATTTTCCCGCAGCCAGAGCCTGATGGCAAGCTGCGTCCCGATGACCACCCTGCAGTCCATCCTCGGAGGAAAATGGAAGATACTCATTGTGTGGTACATCGCTGTATATAAGGTCCAGAGGTTCGGGGAGCTGCAAAGGAGGATCGGGGATGAGATCACAAAGTCAACGCTGACAAAGCAGCTCCGGGAACTGGAAAACGATGGCTGGATCAACCGCCAGATTTACCAGGAGATACCGCCCAAGGTGGAATATACTCTTACGGAGCTGGCCGAGAGCTTTGTCCCCATCCTGGAACAGATGAAGGAATGGAGCGAAGTACACCTGTGCCGTCCCAGGCTTGCAGCGGAGGAGGAAAAGTAGGGGATCCATGTGTATTGCTAAAATCCGTACAGAAAAGACGCTTCACTTGCTCTGGCAGCCGTCTTTCTTCATTGGTATACAATGAGGGAACCAGCCTATCCCTGCCGGTTCCCTTTTATCGTTTGTGCTTTATTGGTTTTCTTCGTATGGTTCAGATATATAAAGAACCACTTATGCAATAAATCCCGCATGACGTGCGCATCTACGATATGCCCCACCGCCACAAGGCTGAAAATGATCGCCTTCTTAAAGATTCCCTTAAAGCCCACCTCGCTGGAGAGCTTCTTCTCCACCGCAGCCGCCATAAGGCCGGTGATGTAGTCCACCACCACGAATACCACCAACGCATAAAGGAAGCCGTCAAAACCTCCCATGACCGCACCCAGCGCACCGCCAAGTGCCGCAAACGCATACTGTGCCGCCTCAATAAAATTCTTCATTCTGTTCTCCTCCTTAAAATCAGACATAAAAATAAGCACCTTTTCGGTGCCATCAACTGTTACGCGCATTCCACATATCGGATGAATGCTTTTCCATGTCCTTCATTTACCCCTGCCTCGGTCTCCGCAGGGTAATATTTCCCGTTGTGGGTGAATGGTGCGACACCGTCCACATAGCCGGAGCCGCCTGCACCGGACTGCCCATAGTGCCCGCCGAACCATCCGCCACCGCCGCCAGAGGAACAACTGCTGCTTGATGAATAATAATCCCCTATGCCGAAATTTTCAGACGGACTGCTCCCTATGGAAATCTGCCTGCCTCCCAATGCACCGCCGGAGCCGTTCCCACCTTTATGGGCGGTCCCGCCCTCTATCCCGCCTCCACCACCTCCTCCCGCCACAATTAGGATACAGGAGCGGTTGATATAAGACGGCCCGTTGGAATTATTCGTGCCGAGAGCGTAAGGCTTCGTTGCCACATGGGTGGAGCCGCCTCCGCCTGCCCCATACTGCTTGCTGCTGGTATAATTGTAACCGCTCCCGCCGCCGTTTGCCCCCGATGACGTGCCTTTCGGAGAACCGCCGTTAAAGACATAGACCACTTCATCCTTCTTCATCCTTTTATAGCCTTTGGAATGCCCGCCAAGCCCTCCCTCCGCTACAATGCTGTCCCCTTTCGCCTCACCCCCGGAAGCACCCCACACCTCAAATTCATAGATGCCGTCCTGCGGGATAACGAACTGTACATAATTCCCGGTATAAACAAAGTCATACTCCGTTGTTACCCACATGGCATAGAGCGTTGCCCCGGCAGGGAACACCCCTCTCTCCCCCGGCTTATAGGACGGTGTGGAAAGGGAATCAATGCTCCACCCACAGAAGGACATATTTTTTCTCGTATAAGGGCTTGCCGGGACTGTGGTGGGTTCGCTTTGGGAATTTCCATTGTTGTAATAACAGAAAGCGGTAAAACTTTCTTTCTCCCCACTCTCTGCAAGGGTGCCGCCATTGGACATCAGCCCTATGGTCATCTGCTTTTTAAACACAGCATATAAGGTGAATGGTTCCTCCGAAGTAATAATAAACTCGGAAAGCACCTTCTTTTCCGCAGAACCACGCCTCATAGGATTCTTCTGTATAGCCGTTCTGCTCCATCGCCTCCCGGTTCCTCTGCTCATGCTTTTTCTGCTGCCACCACGGGCGGTAATAGTTCTGATATTCTTCTTCCGTAACTTCCAGTGTGAATTCTTCGTCTCCAGATTTGACTGTGATCTTCCTAAAAGACATAAAGCGTTCCTTCCTTTACGGCTTCGTAAAGTTAGGAACGCTTTAAAATATAGACGTGGGACTGACTTTGAAAAAATGGCAGAGAATGACCAGGGAAAGCTATCACTATACATACACTCTTAAAACAACTCACTAGCTTTACTCCGGCCATTCGTGACTCGACGCAATGCGGTCCCACTCGCTCGGTACTTATTCAGTTTTGCGTACAATGGAATTTCCATTTTTTTCCATTGATAGCATAAGTATGCCCATAAAAGGAACGCTTTAATCCGTAAAAGCAAAAACAGCAGGATATCCCCCCCCCCGCCGTTCTTTTTATCTATGTATATTTTTTCTTCTCTTTTGGTTTCCAGTACACCCGTACCACTTCGCCGCAGTGCGGGCATTTCAGTTCCACTATGATCCTGAACCGCGTTATGCCGATATCAAAAATCCGTCTCCCGCACTCATGGTTCGGGCATTTAATTTTCTGGATGACGACCACCTCCTCTCCTAAAAATGCGGAGGCGCATATTGGTATCTCCCAATAAACGCCTCTCCTTACATGCCGCACTGCCATCATTTACCTTTTGTGTATTATAAGTTTTCTCCCGGTTCCCCAATTTGCCGGAAAGCCTGCCCTGTCCGCCCTATGGCATTTTACCTACACATTATTCTTTGAACGCTTGTCAAGCTCCTTTATGTATTCATCAAATGTGTATATCTTATCTTCTCCCGCAAAACGGAATCGTGCCCTTGTCCCTTCTATGCAGGTTGCCTTTATCATATCGGAAACGGACATTTTCTTGCTCTGGTTGCTCTGCACCTGCTTATCAATCGACTGCATAAGTTCCTCTTTCGTCCAGACCTTTCCGACAAAGGAAGGCGGCGTCTGAGATGCCATCCCCATAAATTCCCGGTCAAAACTCTGTGTCCCGTCCTGTGCCCGACGCACCTTTGCTTTTCCTGCTGCCGGGTATCCTGCTGCTCCTATTCCATTAACATTCATTTTCTTAATCTCCTCCATTATTTTTGTCAGCCCCTCTGTCGTTCAGAGCCGCATCTGCTCTCTTGTAATAAGTCCGAGCGGTTCATTGTCTCCATGCAAATATACCTGTTAACCTCCCCGGCCAAATTCCTATCGGCCTTCACCTCCTCTCACTGATCTGCCGGAATGCCTGCCCTGTCCGGCGCGACTTTGGCGACCTCGCTTTTCCGCAGGGCGAGGAACTTATTCCCCATATAGACGCCCTGCGCCGCATCCTGTTATCCTCTCCCGGAGGGAATCAGACAGCTTCCATTCCTTTTTGGATGATGCCTTTTGGATGCCCGCTTGATGGCTTTTTGCTATTCCTGTTATATCCATTTCAATCGCCTCTCTCAGTTTTGCCGGAAAACCGGGGATGCCCGCCCTGCTTTGTCGGGCTGTGGCTTATTGGAGATATGGAACCGTAAAATTTATTTCCTACTATGTTTTACGAATCTTTATAAATCAGCTCATTTATTGCCTCAATAAATTCACTTTCTACCATATTCCCGTTTTCCAAGCCATGTGTCGTAACACCATCCTTAAATCCAATGATACAGCTATCAAAATAGACCTTTCCATTTTCAAGAAGCATTTCGCCACGATATTCTCCAACAACCGCAAACGATGTTTCAGATTCTTTCATTAAAAATAAGTACGCCTCATCTCCTACAGATAATAGCCGATCTGTATTTCCATCTGATACAATTTGATTTATGCCTGATAAATCACCAGCATTTTTCCCTTCCGTAACTTCTGAAAGCATTTCCTGTGCTTTTTCTTCTTGAACCGTTCCTCCGGGCATATTGACGTTAATGGTATCTCCATCTGCATCAACAGTGCCATATAAAACATCAACCACCTTCATATCGTATGATGTATAAATATAGTTACGCACATTTTCACTATTTGCTTGTAAAATTTCTACCTTTACAAGCGCACACGCATCACCCAGCAATTCATCAACTGTGCTATAATCCACGAGAGGATGGGCTTCACTATAAACCTGCATTGTATTATTGTCAAAATTATCGGTTGTTTCCTGTTCTATTGAACTGTTTTCTTCCAACCCGATTGTTTCTTCACTCTGCTGAACACTTAAGTTATAAGAACTATTATCCTGTTCGTCCTTTCCGCAACCAGACAGCCCTAATAAAAGAAATGCCCCAACTATAGCAAAGTATTTTCTCATAGCTACACACTCCATTATCATTAATTATATTTATCCAGCCCCTCTGTCGGTCAGAGCCGCATCCGCTCCCTTGCAATAAGTCCGAGCGGTTCATTGCCTCACTTCCGGGCAGACCGCAGAGGCAAAGCATTATGCGCCTCTGCGGAATAGGGTGTAAGCAACATCTCTTTATGCCTTTATGTCAAAACTGCCCCCTGTGGGTGACGATGTGCCGGATACCGCCGCAACAATATTCTGTGTAATGCTTTTCACATCCGTGCCAGTGGCAGACACCGTGAACGTACCTTCCATCCTCTCTTTTCTTTCTGCCCGCCGTTCCGCTGCCTTTTCTTCCTCCGCCTTTTTCTCCTTGCGTCTCTCGGCGGCCTTTTCCTCGGCGGCTTTCTTCTCTTTCGCCCGCCGTTCCGCATTTTCTCTGGCTATTTTCCCATCGGGGTCATTTGTGCCGGAAGAAATTCCCGTTATATTCCCATTTGCATCAATCTCATAGGAAATACTCGTCAGTGTTCCCTGCGCATGGGATACCGCATAAGAGGCGCAGTCCGGCAATGCCGCCAGATTTTCTTCCAAATACTTTGCTTTTTCCGGGTCGTTCATACATTTCTTCAGGAAAGCGCCCGATACGGATACCGTTGTCGGAACGCCCTGCATGGAAGTTGTACCCGAATTCATATAGCTGTACTTGCCCTGCAGATATTTGGAATAGTCATTGACATTGCTGTAACCCGTCTTGATCTGCTCTGTTTTTGTTCCCCCGATCGAGGTTTTCAGTTCCACCGTGCTTGTCGTCACATTTCCTTCCTTTGCAGTATTTGTGTAGCCTTTCCCATAATCGCTGTAATTGTTTGTGATCTCCATTGACATAATAATCATCCTCCTTCAAAAAATCTTACCTGCGGTCCCTCTGTCATTCAGGGCCGCCCATGCCCCCTTGCGGTAAGTCCGGGCATGATCTTCCTTACTTCAAAATGCCCGCCGCCTCATATGCTGTAATCGAAACCGCCTTTTTGGTCATGCTGTCCTTATAATATCTATCGTCCGTTTCCTGCTCCATCAGCCTGCGTTTCAGGGCGGCTTCCTCCGCCAGCCTCTCATATTCTGCGTGCTTTGCTTCCCTTGCTCTGCGGGCCTCCACAAATTCTGATGATGAAACAGTAAATTTCAGTTCTCCCACCACACAGGCATGGTTGATTTCTCCATTTTCATCAAATGTCATCAAAAAACCTTCGTTCTCACCGGGAGTAGAATTAGCTAATAAAAAACTATCCACCCGTTCCATTACTTTTTGTGCAAGTTCCGTGTTATTTTTCATTTTTTCTTCCAGTTCTGGTGGAATAACCACAGCAATCTTACCAAGCATTGCATTCATCTTGGCGCGGACTGCCGGACTCTGCATATCAGGTTCAGCTCCCGACGGTTTCCAGTTCAGAACGGAATCATCCACATTATTGCTGAAATACTTATCCCACGGATAATCATTCCTCCCCCATAAGGAACTGTCAATCTTGGATGTATCCATCACATTGTAATATGCTCCCGGATACTTTGATTCCAGCATTTCCTTAAAACTAACATTCTCTGTTTTTCCTGCCGCTTTCGTAGCTGCAAGTTCCGCAAAACTCACGCCCTCGCTCTTGCCTGCCGCATTCTTCTGGTACTGCTCCACCAGATAGTACCCTCCCAATTTACCTGTCACTCCGAAATCCATCTTCCTCTCTCCTTTCATTTTTCATCATCACCGACAGGATGAACACCCTGCCGTTTACCTTAAAATCTACCGCCCCCTGGTACTTCTCCGCCGTGCTTTTGATGTTGACCAGCCCTATACCGTGGGATTTCCTATCCGCCTTATCCGTTACCGGGAACTCCTCCTTCGCCTTAAGCACCAGCCGCCCGTCAAAACTGTTCTCCACTTTCAGGATGAGCAGGTTCCCTTTCTGCAGGGAGCTTATGCGGATAAAGGCATCCGCCCCCGGTTCTTTCGCTTTCAGCTTCCGGCAGGCTTCAATCGCATTATCCACCGCATTCCCCAGGATGACTCCTATGTCATAGCTGTGTATCTGAATCCCCTGCGGGAGCAGCAGCTTATCCGCATCCATCCTTAAGTCAGGCATACCCCGCACCGCCTCATGGTATTTCATGTTGAGCAGGGTATCCACCACCGTGTTCCCCGTCCTGAACCGCACTTCCAGCTTTTCAAGCCCTTTGTTCAGCTCCGACAGGTACTCCTGCAGCTCTCCGTCCCCATCCCCTGCGGAAAGGCGCTGGATGACGGCAAGGGTGTTCTTCATGTCATGCTTCATGCCCCGTATGCCGGAATAGATGCGCTCCATCTCCTCCATGTGTTCCTGCAGGCTGCTTATCTGGTTTTCGAGGACGATCCTGCCGCTCTTTTCCCTGTTCCAGCAGACCATGTCCTGGAACAGCTTCACCCCGTAAAGGATGGAGAGCAGCGACAGGAACAGGATTGCGGGAATCACGATGACGAGGATCGGATACCTGTCATACAGCATTTTGGGGATGCCGTCCTCCAGCGTGATCATGATGATACGCAGGAGCATACAGATCATCATGCCAACCGCTGACGGGGCCAGGATGAACAGCAGCTCCGTCCTGCTGATAAAATAATCCTTTTCCCGGAAATCCCGCACGATCTTCCTCAGTGAAAAATACAGCAGCAAAGCAATACAGGCATACAGGATAAGCAGTGTTATGACCACACCAGCTTTTGCCGCTATGCCGAAGGCTTTTTCCGATGCGAACATCCTTCTCCCCGCACACCAGTTAATGACGTCAAGTGACCATCCGTCCATTGCATTCAATGATATGGCCGCCGTATATTTGCTGATATCCAACAGCGCCTGGAACGAGACTACAAGGAAAACCGTGATGAGGCGCAACGCCTTATAAAAACACAGGGCAAGGGCTGACAGAATACAGAGCGACAATGCCAGCGTTCCTATTGTCGATTTAGAATTTTCATATCCCGGCGGGGAACACCACACCACGGCTGTCCGCAGAGCCACATACAAGCCCGCCACATACAACCCGTTCCATCTGCCCTTCATCCTTGTTTCCAGAAAGCTACCCAAAAAATACTGCAGGCAGTACCCCTGGAACACCGTCAGCGCCGCATATAACACATCCGCCATCTTAAACACTGGACACACCCCCGTTCTGCAGGTGCCACATATAGGCTTTCACAAACTCCCCATACTTCTTTTTCGTCAGATACACCCTGTCGCCGTTCGTAAGCGTAATGCTCTCGCTGTCATATTCCGTGATGCAGTCCATGTTCACGATGTACGCACGGTGGCAGCGGTAGAATTCATCCCCAAGCTGCGCCTCCAGCTCATCCATCGCCGCATAGATCTCTATGGCCTGCGCCGCCCCTGTGATGTGTATCTCCACCTTCTTCGCCCTGCTCTCGATATACAGGATTTCGGACTGGTCAAGGGTAAGGTTCCGCGACTTGATGAACAGCACACGGCGCTCCTTCTTCTTTGCGGCCTCCCGCACCGCCCTTGCCAGCACCTCCGCAAATTTATCCTCGTCTATGGGCTTTAGCAGGTACTGGAACGCATAAAGGTCAAATGCGTCAAACACATAGTCCTTGATGCCCGTAACGAACACCAGCACGGTATCCGCCTGCTTTTCCCGCAGGCCCCTTGCCGTCTCTATGCCGTTCATGCCCTCCATCTGTATGTCAAGGAAAACGATGTCAAACCGCTTCCCCGATGCAAGCAGTTCCCCGCCCGTGGCATAGGCTTCTATGCGGCTCTCCGGCTGCCGTTCCTCCACCAGCCCGCATATATGCTCCCTGATCGCTTTCTCGTCATCCACAACTGCAATATCCAAAATCCATCACCTCAATCCATATAGGCATTCACTTCTTATATCGGCAGAAATTTTCCGTTTTTCGGGCGGAGGGAACGAAACGACTACTTTTCGGGAACGAAAGGCAGAAATGCAATGAAAAAATCCCAAAATCAGCCCTAAAGTTTTTCGCCATTCGTCCGATATAGGGGAAACGCAAACCGCCGTGTAAGCATATTAACTCTGATTCCCCCGCTTTCCAAGCGGTTTTCTAAATAGGAAAAAGGGCCTGTGAGCCCTTTCCTCATTTCTCCTTAGTGCAGTTTCAGTAACCGGGATATGTTTTCCTCCAATGCCATTTCCGTTGTCCGCTTGTCCGGGCTTACAAATTCGATGAGCTGCCTGTATAAATATGGTTCCCCGTAAGGTGCATCTGAACTGTACAGGCATCTTTCCGGCAGTTCGGCCAATGCCATTTTTGTGGCAATGGAGGCAAAAGCCGCCGAAAGGTCTAAGTATACATTCCCATGCCCTTTCGCAAATTTTATGACCTCCATCCAGTTTGAGCCGCCCAAATGTCCGAAAATAACGGGAATGCCGGGATATTTTTCACATAAGGCCATCAGAAGTTTTATCCCGTCCATCGTGACCGGGTGGAAGGTATGCACCCAGACTGGATAAATCTTTGTAGCCATCAATGCCTGAAATACAGTGTCCAACTGCATGATCTGCTGCTCGTTTCCGGGCGTAAACTCCCCGATTCCATACAGTGAATTGGAAGTAATCTGTGCATCAATCCATTCTTCCGTTTCCTCCAGCCCCATCCCTAAAGGAACGGAGCCGAATCCCAAAAAGCGTTCCGGGTATTCCCTTACTGCCCCCACAACTTCCGAGATGTTCTTTTTCAGGCGGCGGATGTTATCCTCCTTACTGTTGGCTCCTGCCAGAATCTTATTCAAAGCTGCCATTTCTTCTTCCAGCTCCTTCAATGTCCCGGCTTTCTCCGGGTGCGGCGCGGTGCAGAATAATACCGTCTTATCCACTCCCGCCGCATCCATTTTATCCAACTGCATTTTCACGGGAAACATGATATGTTCGTGGCTGTCTATCACCATTTTCAGAACCTCCTTGACAATTTTGGTATATTGACGTTAGCATTAAGGATAGCTAAAATCAAGTACGCACTTTTTTGAAATAAGGTTTCCTTTTTGAAACCGTGCGTGGAAAGGGGCAATACATAATGGCAAAGGTGCAGGCAGTGGATGATCAGTGCCCGGTTGAGCTTGGGCTGAACATCCTGAGCGGAAAATGGAAACTGAAAATATTATGGCATCTCTCCAAAGGCACAATCCGTTTTAATGAATTGCAGCGGCTCTTAGGCCGCATCACCACCAAGACGCTGACGGAACAGCTCCGGGAACTGGAGGAACAGGGAATCATCCTGAGAACCGTTTTCCCGGAAGTCCCTCCGAGGGTTGAATATTCACTTAGCGAAATAGGCTGCACCCTGAAACCGATTTTAGGTGAGCTGTGTGAATGGGGAAAGACCTATCAGAAATATCGACAGCAATAAAGGTAGTCCGATGATAGCTAAAACAGCACAATCTCTCCCTTCATATATTTACCCATACTATCATTCTGAAACCTGCAGGTGATTCCTATATAACACCATTCAAAGAAAGGATCAGTAAAATGCAGGTGATGATGACCGCCCCGAAAAACAGCCACAAACCAACCGGCTTTTTATTCTGCTCCACGGCAGACTCCGACAGATACCCCATCCTGCGCAGTGCCGTAGTGATTGGTTTATAAAGCAGGAATGTGAATCCCGCGTTCAGCCCGGATTTTAACAGATTGAACGGAAGGAATGCCGGGATCAGCAGCTTTGCAACCGCTTCACGGGGATATCCCATGTAAATAGGGGCTATCAGATAATTCCACAGCATCATCACAAGCACCATTGCCACGCTTCCGGCCAGCAACCCTGTGACGGCTCCCTTCAATGTCCGCTTTTTCTTATAGATGACCGCCGCCGTACAGGCAAAGGAACACGATGACACAATGTTCATAATGCACCCAAGAATCCCGTTTTCACTGATCGTCACCATCTCTATCAGCGAAACAATCACGGATACGGTAAAGGATGTCAGCGGCCCCCATATCAGCCCGCCCAGCGTGATGATGATGTCCTTCGGGTCATATTTCAGAAAAAGCACCACCGGGATGCGCCCTACCACCACTACCACATACGCTATTGCCGCAAGCATGGCAGTTGTCGTTATTTTCTTTGTATTGTTGTTCATATACATTTTCTCCCTTCCGTAAAATAAAACAGGCACCCAAATCTTGTATTCAGGTGCCAAATAATTGCAGACAGCACACACCATACGAAAAACACCTATCTTTCGTACCATGCGGCCTTATCTTCTTCTATCCAGACTATACTGTTGGTTTTGGAATCTCACCAAATCCTGACTTGGACGCCTGCCAAGTCCTGCGTTTTCACGCTCGCGGACTATACCGCCAATCGGGAATCTCACCCTGCCCTGAAGATACCAATATTAAGTTGTAAAAACTGTCTATACCGTTTCGTAAGATACCAGTTCTTCCACTGGGATTCTGGTCTGTGAGTGGCGTTCCGGGTCTGCCGCTTCCTCATCTGAATATCCGACTGCAAGGATATTGACCGGCTCCAGATTATCCGGCAGCGCGAACTCCCTGCGTATCACATCCGGCTTGAAATAGCATATCCACACGGAGCCAAGGCCTAATTCCGTTGCCTGCAGCATCATGTGGTCTGTCAGTATGGATGCGTCTATATCGGTGGTCTGCTTTTTATCAAACGGGCGCACCCATGCCTTCCCGTGATCAGCGCAGACGATGACCGCCAGCGGCGCTCCGTAAAGGTTCGCCCCTTTCCCAATCTTCGCAAGCCCCTCACTGCTCTGGACGACGATCAGGCGGACGGGCTGGAGGTTGGCCGCTGTCGGTGCAACATGGGCGGCCTCCAGAATCTTTTGCAGCTTTTCTTCCTCCACTTTCTTGTCCTTATAGCTCCGAACGGAATAACGCTTCTTTGCAATTTCGATAAAATCCATAGTGGCAAATCCTCTCTTTCTATTGTATACTGAACGTGTTGGTTAACCGTTGACCTAAATTTTAGCAGGATACCGAAATTCCGCAAGAATGCACTTTTGGGGTAGATACTTCCCAAAAGGGTAGCTATAAAAAGGAGAGGATACAGACAATGGAATATTCAAAAGACCAGTTCAACTGCCCGGTTGAGGCCACGCTGTTTTTGATTGGCGGGAAATACAAACCCCTCATCCTCTGGTATCTGATAGAAAAACCGCTCCACTACATGGAGCTGCAACGTATGATCCCGAAAGCGACACCAAAAATGCTGTCGCAGCAGTTACATGATTTGGAAGAATGCGGGATGCTGCACCGGGAGGTCATCCCGGACAAGCCGCCCAGGACGCTGTACTCCCTCACCTCATTTGGACGCAGCATCATCCCTGTACTGAATGCCATGTGCGATTGGGGCGCAGGCTTTTTGGATGGGCTGGACATCCAGCCGCCATGCTGCACAAAAAAATCAGCAGGAGAACCCTGACTGGCTTTCCTGCTGGCTTTTCATAACTGTATATCCGGCTCCAATGAGAAAATCCCGTTTTCAAATATAAGCCGGGAAACTGATGCGTTCTTTACCTTCCCCAATCCGCTTAACTGCTCCGGCGCAAATAGGTGGACTATGGTCTTAATAGCAAAGGCGTGCGTCACTATCAGTATATCGGTGTTTTCCTGCATCCCGTTCTTTTGGACGGCATCCGCAAATACGCTTTTCAGACGGCTTTCTATTGTCTGGAACGGCTCCGCCATTCCTGTCGTGTCATGTTCATAAATGGCAGCCGCCACGTCAGAAAGCCTCTCATTCAACTCGGCAAAAGAGGTTATCCCTCCCAGCCAGTCCGATACATTCTTTACGAAAACCGCATTGTTCTCCGCCTCCATGCACCCCAGGCACCATTCCCGAAGCCTTGCGTCCTTTTTTATTGGCACATCACTCTTTTCACCTGCTTCCAGGATCAGCTCCGCCGTCTGTACTGCTCGGAGCATATCGCTGGTATAGGCCGCATCAAAATCAATCCCCTCTAATTTTTGCCCTATGTCAGCCGCCATCTGCTTTCCTGCTTCGGTGAGCGGTGAGTCAGCCCATCCCTGCGCCCGGTCTAAGCTGTTCAAAAGCGTCTGCCCATGCCTGACTATGTAAAAACGAACCATGCCTGTCACCTCCGCTGACAGTATAAGGAATCATTGTCAAAATAGCAAGCAGTTACTTTTGGGGTACTACCTATCAAATTGGGGAGTATCATTCCGTCTCCCTGAACGTGCCAGCCATTCCCCCCACAAGGCTCCACTGGCGCTGCATATAGGATTTCAGCTTTTCCGTGCTTTGCCTATATGCCTCCCGGACTGTTTCCGGAGCATAAAATTATGCTTTCTGCCACAGAAGCATACTGTCCTGAAATTCAGCCGTCAGTTTCCCGGTATCTTTCAGCCATGAAAGGTAAGACCGCACCGTGCTTCCAACCAGCACATACTGCTCAAAATTCATGGTAAGCCCATAGCCTTTGAACACTTCCTGTAAGATCCGCTCAAAACACATTGCCTCCCCACAAATAGATAAAATCCTTTCCGCGATGCTCTGCACCTTATCCCTGTTATAGCGGACAAGCTCCTTCACATCGGCAGAGGCATCCGCATGGGCGGGAACAAACATAGCCGCCTCCATCTGCTCCACCTTATCCAGTGTTTCCAGATATGCGCCCACGTCATAAATGAAGGAAACCGCATATTTGTCCAGAGTTTCCCTGCTACTTAAGCAGTCCGCAAGGAACACCACATTGTCCGGCATACGGAACCCCACCATGTCAAAGAAATGCCCCGGCAATGGTATCACCTCTATTTCCTTCGGGAAACTCTGATCTGAAAAATCCACCACATCGCTTTCCTGCGCCATCAGGAACTTATGCCGCAAATCCTTACACGGATAACCGCCGTAAAGGAAAGACGGCTCCAGTACAGGGTACTTTGTAAAAGCCGCCTCTATGCCGCCAGAATAAACCTTGCATCCCGTCTGCCCCTGCAGGTACTTGTTCCCGCCGATATGGTCTGCGTTGGAATGAGTATTTAGAATCGCCGCCAAATGCCAGCCGTTCTTATCCAGTATCTGCCTGACCTTCCGCCCTGCATCCTTATCATTTCCGCTGTCAACCAGATAGACATGATCCTTGTCCGCAACATAGACGCCGATCTTCGCCGGGCAATTTATGTAATAACATTTCTCACTGACCTGTACCAATTCATACATTTTTCGTCTCCTCCTCTAATTGTTTGGATAAAAGATCACATTATAGGCGGCGCAGGCTTTATCTGAAACATTGTGATATGCATGGGAAATATCAGCCCCAAACCGTATGGACTGTTTTTCCTGCAATGTCACTTCCTTCCTGCCTATTACCATTTTCATTGTCCCATGCACCATAAAAACATATTCCTCCACGCCTGCCACATGGGGCAGTGATTCATGGCGCACTCCCGCATCAAATTCAATATAGAACACTTCCACATTCCGCACCGGGTCAAAAGGGAATAGAGGGTAGGCCCGCATCTCTCCGTTTTCCTTTGTAATCACATTTTCCCCACCAAGCCTGGCGACCATATATTCCGCTTCTTCCTGTTTGCAGAAAAAGGATAACGGAATTTTCAGCCCTGTTGAAATCTTCCATAATATGTTGATGGTAGGTGAGGACTGCCCACGCTCGATCTGCCCCAGCATGGGCTTGCTCACGCCAGTCAGCTCCGCAACATCATCCAGCGTAAGCTGCCTTGTGTTGCGAATCTCTTTCAGCCTCTCTCCTATCTTTAATGAAATTTGTTCCATGCTGCCTCCTGAATATGTTTTATTATACAAAATGTATTATAACATATTCAGTTAAAAATATAAAGAAGAAAACGCTGCAATGATCCGATTCCATTTACGGCGATTCTGCTGTTCTGTCAGTGCTGTCTGTTAATTTTCATATATCCCTTTCAGGGTAAACTGGTCTAAGATATGCTTATCCATTTCACGGTAAAGTTCGTTCAGCAGAAAGCCTCTCTCCAAATCCAGCATCTTATCCAAGGCATACACATGAAGTTCGTATATGTGCGGTTTATCCGGCGGTGTCATCCCGCCATAATAACAGGAAAGCTCTGCGGACTGTTCTCCACCCTGTATACTCGTCCAGCTATTCCGTCCCTGCACGAAATCATCCGCCGTCTGGC
This sequence comes from Lachnospiraceae bacterium, assembly GCA_910574965.1. Taxonomy (GTDB): domain Bacteria; phylum Bacillota; class Clostridia; order Lachnospirales; family Lachnospiraceae; genus Hominiventricola. The sequence goes on from CAJTDB010000007.1 coordinate 16,076, forward strand.
TCTCGTTCTCCATAACCTCAAAACGGGTTATGTTTGCTGCCAGCCAGTGTATCCATGCAAATCCCCCAGTTACCGGGTATGCGTCCTTGTCCTCCAGGACAATGGCAATCGACACCGTTCCCTGCGGCGCATCCTCCACCGTAAATGGGAGTGAATAAGTAGGTATGCCGTTTACATTGAACCGCGTTCCATGCCCTCCGTATTGAGGCTGGATTACCCCGTTTACAATACCGCTGCTCGTAACATTCATCTCCGATAACCTCCAATTCGATTTTATGATGATATTATAAGCGGCGGCTGTCGGACAGTAAATTACCCACTTTTTCGTGGGTACTAATCCGGCACTACTCCCTTCTCCTCCAGGATATGCCCCATCCCGTTTGCTTTTAGATAATCAATCCCGATATGCTGCATGATCCTTAATGCCTCCAGTATCTCCGTTCCCATACCATCCGTCAAGGAATATTCCACATGGAGCGGGTATCCCTCATAGGACTTCTTTTCCACAAATCCATAATCTGTCAGCTCCTTTAACTGCTCCAGCAACATTTTCTGTGTAATGCCGTCTATGTCACGTTCCAGTTTCGCAAGGGATGTCGCTCCTAAACGCAGCCGCCATAAGATAATCGATTTCCATTTTCCTTTGATCATGTCATGCACCAGTTCCAAAGGGCAGGTATATTCCGTCCTCATTTTCATAGGCGATTCCCCTTTCCGTTTTTTATTGCTTCGGCAGAATATCGTTCCTCTTAAAGTAATAACATCCACGGAATTCAAGTGGTTTTCTGCTGTCAGACCTGCCTGCGGAAACGGCAGGCCGTCGCATATGGTGGTAAGCCATTTGCGGCGGTTAACTTTTGTATACCCTTTATCTCAGCAGTGCCATACTTCCCGTCAATTTGTTTACCTTCTTTTTCGCCCCGCAGATAGCAACCCCATAATAATTTAAATCCGTTTCTGGAACATCCTTCATCTTTTCAATAAACTCATCATAGGTCTTGCAACCCTGTGCAAGGTCTGAAAAATCCACCACCGTCAAGTCCGAAAATTCCGGTTCAAACAGCTTTTCACGAATAGACTTGATCACCTCCATATTGCCCTTTAAGATTGGCACCGGAAATTCAATAATCCCCAAATGCCCGTTTCCCGTCCTGTCATACACATCCGCACCTACAACCTCCGGCATCTGCTTCCCCAGCGTGATGCCCATGATTGCCGCCGTGTTCGCTATGATGCCAAGCGGCAGGTTCTCGTCAATCACCATGACACATTTTTCATTCTGTAAATCCATTTTCTATTCCTCTTTTCCAGAGGATTTCTCCTCCTGATTTTTTTGATAACAGCGGTAGAGATAGCCCCTGCGAAAGCCCAGCCGCCCATACTGCTCCGGTAGTCCTTCCCTCCCCGGAATATCTGCCAGTATCCTTACAATTCCATTTGCCATCGAAAACCGCAGGATGTCCTCCATGCTTATATCCGGCAGGTTCCCGTCCGGCAGGAATAAAAGCCTCTGACGCTTTATTCCGATGACCGTATCTTCCGCCATGACATATTCCGTCCCACCGTTCCCGTTTTTTAAGAGAAACCCGCCCTGCATTTTCCCTTTCACGCACAGTTTTCCGGCATCCCCCGTTAAATCGCATTCACCGACCACGCCGCATTTTTCCAGCCCGTATCCACTGTCCGTAAGGATGGAACTCAGGTGGTAATTAGTATGCTCCACAATACGGAACACACACCCTGCCCCACACTGGCGGCTGATTTCCTCGCACCTGCGGATGTTCTCCGGGATATCCGCATCCGAAAATTTGTAATACAGCGGATAGACCAAAATCCGTCCTTCCATTCTTTTCAGCACCCATCCCCGGCAGACTTGCGTTTCCCTGTCGGGGAACAGGCTGATGATCTGCTCCTCCGTCCTTATCGCAGGCTCATTCACTGTTTCCACTCCCCTTCCCGTTATATTCAGAAAGGAAAAGCCCCGCAACCGCCAGGACCGTCCCCATAATGGAAACCCACGTCACCGGCTCCTTCAGCACCAGCACGGAAGTCACCACCGTTATGACGGGAACCATGTAAATATAAACGCTGGTCTTGACCGCACCAAGCACTTTTACCGCAAGGTTCCATGTGACAAAGCAGAGTGCGGACGCCCCCAGCCCAAGATACAGGATATTGAGCAGATGCGTCACATCCGCAAACCGTTCCAGCCCGATTTCAAAATCGAAAAGGAACAATGCCGGAACCATGAACAGGATGCCGTAAAAGAACGTCCTCCGCGTGGTGAGTATGACCGGGTAGCCGAAGCTGCTGATCTTCCTTGTCAGTATGGAATAGCACGCCCACACAAATGCCGCAAGGACTGCCAGCAAATCCCCCATCGGGTTCAGTTCCATCCGGGAGCCGTTAAAGCTGATCAGCACAACACCCGCCATCGCCACCACAAAGCCTATGAAAAAATTCACTCTTAATTTCCCTTCCGATTTCAGGAACAGGCGCGACAGGATTGCCGTGAAAAACGGCGCAACTGAAATGATAACTCCCACATTGGATGCCATCGTATATGTAAGCGCAATATTCTCCAGCAAGTAATATAAGCATATCCCGCATAAGCCCGCCAGCACGAAAGTCAGCTCCTGCCTGCGCCCCACGCCTTTCATATGGTGCGGGCAAACCAAAAAGAGTGCCGCAAATCCCATGACAAAACGGAAAAACAGTATTTCCACCGGCTTAAAATCCGTAAGCAAGACTTTGGTGGATATGAATGTCGTCCCCCATATGACGATGGTAAACAGCGCCGCCAGATGCCCTGCCGTTCTCCTATTCCCCATGCTGTTCACCTTCCCCGTCTTTTTCCGAGAATATCTCACGGTAAGTACCCGGCGCAAGCCCTATGAACTGATTGAAATAATTTGTAAAATGGCTCTGGTCTGAAAACCCTGTCCTTATGGCAGCCTCCACGGGCGGCACTCCTTCCGATAACAGCTTTTTTGCCTCATTGATGCGGACTGTCTCAAGGTATCGGTACGGCGTGACTCCTTTTTCCTTCGTAAAGGCCCGCAGCAGCGTTGACTTGCTGAGCCCTGCGTGGCGACAGATCTGGTCTAAATAAATGCGCTCTGTAAAATGCGCTGTCATGTATTCACAGGCTTTTTCAATCTCCTGCCTGCACTCCGGGATGCAGCTTTCAAATGGCTTCCCGTAATTCTGGATGAGGTACGAGAGCAGGAACAGCAGAGTCTCCTCTTTCTTAAACTCCCCCGTCCCTTTCATGACCATCTCATGCAGCGGGCGCAGATGGCAGGCTACCTCCTCATCGCAGATAACATTTCTTGAAAATCCCGGAAGCTCCCGTTTCCCCGTCACTTCCTCTGCCAAGTCGAGCATGACCTCCTTTGAAATGTTGAAGCCCCGGTAATCAAACGTCCCTTCATCACTCTGTACGCAGGCATGGCTGTCACCCGGATTGAAAAGCACGATGCTCCCTTCCTCTATAGCATACTCCCTGTCACGGCAGGAAAGCACCCGCTCCCCTTTCTCCACAAACCCAATGACATAATGCTCATGGAAATGGCTTGGAAACGGCTGCACGATTCCCTCAAATCGGTATGCCTCCATCCTCAATTCATCATCATATACCACTGTCCTTATTTCTTTCTTCATGTGGATTACCTCCTTGTCAAGAGCCATTTTACCTCTTATTTTTTCCTGCGTCTTGTAAAATATCTTCATTTTTCAGATTTATCGGTTTTATTTTCTATAGGGATTATCTGATCTTTTCAAGCGATTTCTGCAAAAATTAACCGCCGCATATGGCGGTTTGCCATAGCGACGGTCTCCTTTAATATAGTTACTGCATTCTTTATAATTACCTATTTTTCACATACGCTGCTGATTATGTGATGAATTTCCTGCATAGGGAAACAGCGGGGCAGCCAGCTGGAAACAAAAATTCTCTCTGTCTACCAGCCCCACCACTTTTTCACTGTCATACAGTTCAAGCAGGAATCCGGCCATCTGCCTGCTTGTGTGATATGTTCCGAAAGATTTATCATAGTCGTATTCACTAACATTGTTTGCCACCATGCCGAACTCTGTCTTGGTCGCCGCAGGTGCCAGCACCTTTGCCTTCATTTTCGCCCCGGCCTCTTTCAGTTCCCATGCCAGTCCCTCCGTAAATGTGCTGACATAAAACTTCGCCGCACAGTACGTCACAGCCGTAGGCACAATGGTATAGCCTCCGCATGAAGACACGTTGATAAGCTGCGTTCCCTCTGCATCCTTATAGTCACGGACAAACAGGGAGGACAGTATCGTCAACGCCTCTATATTCAGATGTAGCATTGTCCCAATTTTTTTCAAGTCCTGATCTGCCACGCTGCCATAATTTCCAAAACCTGCATTATTCACCCACGTCTCTATCCCATAATCTTTCAGTCCCTCATATAACAGGTACGCATTTTCCGGAACGGATAAATCTGTACTTCGGATAACAACATCCAAATCCGGATGTTCCTCCAATATCTCCTTTTTCAACATCTCCAGGTTATCCCTGCGCCTTGCTGCTATGACCAGATTTTTTCCCCGCGCTGCAAATGCCTTTGCCGTTTCATACCCAATGCCGGAGCTTGCCCCGGTGATGACCGTATATTTTCCTTTTTCCTGAACCATTTGATAATCCTCCTTCGATTTGATATAATCCAACCATACAATGTAGAGTGAACTCTATGTCAAGAGGATTGGAGTGATTTTTTATGGAATATTCCATCGGGGAATTTTCAAAACTGACGGGGCTTGGCATCCATACCCTGCGCTACTATGAACAGGAAAGGCTGATTGCCCCGGAGCGCAATTCCGGCAACCGCCGCTGCTATTCCGATAACGACCTCACATGGATTGCGTTTATCAAACGCCTGAAAGATACGGGTATGCCCATTAAGGAAATCAGACACTATGCCGAGCTACGCGCTGACGGTGATCCAACCCTTTCTGAAAGAATGGAAATGCTGGTGCAACACCGACAGGCACTCAATGAGCAGATTACACGGCTACAGGAGCATAAGATAAAACTGGATGAAAAAATCGAGTTTTATAGAAATGAGATTGAACGAACACAGAATAATGTTTCTTCCTGAGTATTACTCTGCCGGAAAAGGCAATATCCCTTTTCCGGCTTTATCACTTACCCCCCTCTCCTTGAACGCGCCAGCTATTCCCCCAACAAGGCTCCACTGGCGGTACATATAGGATTTCAGTTTTTTCGTGCTTTGCCGATAAACCTCACAAACTGTTTCTGAATTATCAGAACGTCTTATCCCTTATCGTCCCTGCCATCTTTTTGTGAAATACCGGCAGGACAGACTGGCCGTGCTTATGAGAAAACTCAATGGCCTGCAGAGCATGATTCCATAAAACCCAATATACCGCACCGAAACAAAGGCAAAGGCTGTACGGAACCCTAATTCAAGCATGGTATTAAAAACCGGGTATGCAATCTCCCCTGCCCCGCGCAGGAAATTCGTGAGCAGATAAAGGCTGACGCAGAAAGGGAATGTCAGGGAAACGATATGGAGGTAGCGCACCCCGATGCGGACAACCTCCTTTTCGTCCCCCACTAACAAGTACATGAACTGCGGCGAGGCAGCCCATACAATGACCACCACCGCAGCCGCAAATACCACTGAAATCTTAAAACCATCCCTCAACCCCTTACGGCATCTGTCAAAGTTTTTAGCCCCCGCATTCTGCGCTGTGAAAACACTGAGTGAAGCACCTATATTGACTGCCGGGATTGTCAGTATCGTTTCAATCCTATATGCCGCTGCATAGGCCGATATTTCATTGATACCAAACCGGTTGATCACTCCCTGTATAAAGAACATACTGACAGCGGAGGCTCCATTCTGCACGATGCTTGTCACGCCAAGACGGAATACGGGCAGTACATACTTAAAGTCAGGCCGCACCGCCAGTGCCTTTTTATCTTTACGGCGTAAATGGAAAACGGCCAGCCCTGCCGCCGCTGCCTGGGAAATCACCGTTGCAGATGCCGCCCCTCTTATCCCCAGCCGGAGGATTACAACAAACACATAATCAAGCACGATATTCATAAGGCAGGAAACGGACATATCCCGTACCGGCGTCCTTGCGTCCCCTCCGGCCTTCGCCACCGCAGAGTAAAAGTTGTATGCTGACAGGAATGGGATTCCTAATGCCGTGATCCTCAAATACTCTGCCGCAGGGCGGGCCGCAGCCGCAGGGATACCCATCGCCCTGAAAATCCATCCCGCAGACAGAAAAAATATGCAAGCCAGACCGCCGCCGTTCAGAAAGACCAACGTCCGGATGGAACCCATACAGCCCTGTGCCTTTTCCCCTGAACCATACATCTGAGCCAGCAAAATCAGAATGCCGGAGGAAAGCCCCAGAATAATGCTGTTTATAATCAGCATGGGAACATAAGAGTTTCCCACGGCAGCCAGGGCGTTTTTACCTAGTGCATGCCCCACAACCGCCGTATCAAAAACATTGTAGAGGTTCTGCATGATATTCCCCGCAAACAGCGGAACGGAAAATTTCAGCAGTGCCTTAACGGGCTTTCCTTTTGTCATATCCATTTCCATAATTATTTTATCATCTTCGCCATCACGGGGCGCAGGGCAAGGCCAAGGGGAACCGCCACCACACAGGCTACAATGGCATTTACACTGGACACCACCGCTTTCTGCGTGACTGTCAGCATGACCGCTTCCAGGGGCAGCCCCAATACAAACCTGTGTTCAATAAAACTCTTTGACAGGTAAAGGACCACATAGGCAAAAGCGCCAGCGATGCCGCCGACCACATACCGTTGTTTCAGATGTGCCGAACTGCCAGAGGTTATCTTCCCGCATATCCATGCCATGACAAATTTGAAGATAAAGGTAAAAGGCGCAGAGGCAATATAGGCCGGGTTCGTCAGGTCAAAGAACATGGAGCCGATTCCAGCCGCAAGCCCGCCCTGCAGGGGTCCCAAAAGCATACCGGATAACAGGCACATGACGTTCCCCATATGTAACCTTGTGTTGTCTATCGCCGTGGGGATGGGAACCTGCAGAAAGGCCGATGCCACATACACTGCCGCCGCCATGATTCCAATCCGGGCGATCTCCCTTATCGTGATTTTTTTCATAACCGTTTTCCTCCTTGTTTTCAACTGGATTGCTTTGTACATGGCCTATTATAAACTTGAAATTATATGCATACAATGTTAGAATTGTGTTGCATACAATTTTATGGAGGGAAACTCATGCCTGTCAATTCCTTTGAAGATTACCCCATGTCATGGAGGCCGCAGAAATCCAGACTGGAAAAGCCCTATTACATTTCCATAGCCGCCAGCCTTGAGGCGGATATCCTGTCCGGGAAACTGCCGGCTGACACAAAGCTGCCGCCCCAGCGGGAACTTGCCGACTTCCTTGACCTGAACTTAAGCACAGTCACACGGGCATACAAGCTGTGCGAACTGAAAGGGCTCCTGTATGCTGTCACGGGACGCGGGACTTTTGTTTCCCCCGGCACATCCGCCAAAAATACTTTTATGGAAAAAGAGGGCGGCATCATCGAAATGGGCATGATCAAGCCGTTTTATGAAAGCAACCGTGCCATCCAAAATACAGCGCGGCTTGTTTTGGAAAGGGATGAATCCATAAGGCTTTTTGAATACAGCAGCCCCCTGGGAACGAAGCGGCAGATAAACGCCGCCCGTAAATGGCTGCGCCGGATTGGAGTAAACGCCGGGGAAGAAAACATCCTGCTCTCTGCCGGGGCGCAGAATGCCCTGTCTGTCATACTTATTTCACTTTTCAAGGCCGGGGATAAAATAGCCGTAGATACCTTTACCTATACAAACTTTAAGGAACTTGCCAATTTCCTGCACATCCAACTGATTGCTGTACCCTCGGATGGAGATGGTATGTCTCCCGATGGGCTTATGGCTGCCTGCCGGAATATGGGGATAAACGGCGTCTACCTCATGCCGACCTGCAGCAACCCCACAAGTATCTTTATGCCGCAGCCACGCAGGATGGAACTGGCAGAGATTATCCGGCAGTTCCATCTGCTTGTGATAGAGGACGACATTTATTCCTTCCTCTCCGCTTATGGCCGCACCGCTCCTGCTGCGGAGCCGTTCTTTTCCCTTCTGCCGGAACAGACCGTCCATACCTGCAGCATCTCAAAATCGTTATGCGCCGGACTGCGGGTCGCCTTTCTTGCCTTTCCAGACCGATACCGGGAGCTGCTGGTTTCCGGGATGCTGGGCATCAACCTGAAAACCGTGTCCCTCAACAGTGAGATCATTGCAGAACTGATTGAAAGCGGCGAGGCGGAAAATATCGTGAGGCAGAAAATCCTTTCTGCCCGAAAACGAAACCAGATATTCAGAACCATTTTTCCACGGAAGATTTTTCTTCCATTATCCGAGACTGATACTATCGAGCGGTTTTTCCACTGGCTGCCACTCCCTGGCCATCTGGCAAGCGAGGAGTTGGAGCTGCTGGCATTGCAGAAAGGGATTCATGTACTTGGCTCACACCGTTTCGCAATGCAGAACGAAAACAAATCATCCTATGTCCGGGTATCTATTGCTTCACCCGATACGGAAGATGATTTAAGAAAAGGGCTGCTGCTGTTAAAAAATATATTTGAGGAAAAGCAGATGAATTTCTTTGTCTGAATTTGAGATACCAGAATATTAAAGGGACTATCTATTTCCCGACAGTCCCTGCTTTTCTCTGTTGCTCTCCTCAAAATCCTATGTAGACTTTTTACTGCCCTGCAAATAGTTCCACCATAATAATCTCCGGTCTGTTGTTAAACCGGACTGGTATGATGCTGTTGCCGATACCACGGCTGACTACCATTTGTGTACTGCTCTCCGTATATAACCCTGCATCATATTTTGGGAACAGTCCCTGGTTCGGAGCAACCAGACCGCCTATAAACGGGAGGCGGAACTGACCGCCATGTGCATGACCGCTCAATACCAGGTCAATGCCGCTGCTCGCATAACTTTCAAACAGCTCCGGCCGATGTGAGAGCAGGATCGTATAACTGCTTTCTGTATCGGCCAGACTCTCCAACTTTGTGCTGACCATGGCAGGTACTTCCCCGAATATATCGCTCCTCACTGTAAAGTCCGGGTCGGAAAGCCCAACCAGTGTGATCTTTTCACCGTCACGCTCCAGCTCCACCGCCCTGTCCTCAAGCATAGACACGCCAGCCGCCTCCAGCCCGTTCCTTAGTCTGTCATATTGTGACAGCCTCGCTTCATGGTTGCCCGTCACATAATAAACCGGTGCGATCCGAGCCGCTTCCTCTACAAAGCTGATGGCTATGTCGATATCCGTATGCCCGGAATCCACCAGATCCCCTGTGATCACGATGATGTCCGGCCTGCTCTCTGAAAGCAGCTCTAGCAGCCTTGCATTATTTTCACCAAATTCAGCATTGTGCAGGTCTGACACCTGTGCAATCCGGAAGCCGGAAAATGCAGCAGGGATACGGCCTGCTGTGACCGTGACTGTGTTCACCATCAACGCCGTATTGCCCCATATGATCCATATGATTACTGTGAAAAGCGCTGTGCTAAGTATACACAGTTTTATCGTACCTTTCCAAGGTTTCCACTTTTTCATTATTCAGCTCCATTTATCCATTTAAGAATTGTTCCAATTAACTTTGTTTCATTCATTTTGCCTTAGATAATATCAGATTACACGAAATTTTATCAATTTCTATTCTGTCCTCTCCAGTATACCATAAAGATTGCATGTTTCCCCATTTATATATTTGTTCATGTAAAAACTGAAATAATAGTTCATTCCGTTTTTCCCCTCCCATTAGTACAATCTTACTGGAGATGAACGAATAGTGGAAGATTTACATGAATTTTTTGGAATGGCAATTAAAAACGCAAGGATGGACTGCGGTCTGACACAGGAAGCACTGGCGGAGCGGGCCGGGATCAGCTGCCGCTACCTTATCGCCATCGAAAATGAAGGGCGCATCCCCAAGCTCCCTGCTCTCTACCGGCTGATACATAGCATGCACATCTCGGCGGACCGTATTTTCTATCCAGAACAGCCATCAGAAGGGTCCGAGCGGGCGCAGCTTGCCCATATGCTGGAGTCCTGCTCCGACCGGGACATCCATATCCTTCTCGGTGCTGTCAAAGCCATGCTGCAGGAACAATGAGCAAAGAACCATTTCCCGCACTCTCTGGGGAAGTGGTTCTTCGCCTGCCCTCTGTCTTTTACTTCTTCAGGAACCTCTTATCTTCTCACAGCAAAACACAGTTCATGCTCTGTTCTTTTTCAATTCTCCCGCCAGATAACGCACCGCTTCCTCCGGGGTAGGGATCTTGTCCTGACGCGGCACCCTGTTCTGGTAAGCTTTTGTGATCGCATTGTTATTCAGCGGATCTGTATACGCCTCTGTCAGCGCTGCCTGCATATCCTCGCGTACTTCCTTCACACTCACCCCATGTTTCTTTGCCAGTTCCCGATATATCTTCCGCATGCTCATTGAAATCTCCTCCACGGTAAAAACTATGATCGCCTGTTCTTTTTGATTATAAGCGATAATATTATCTTTTTCAACCAAAACAAGCGTTACAATCGCTCGTTTTTACCCTGTACAGAGCTTAAGATTAACACATTGGGAGGACATCAAAATGGATGAACAGTTTATCCGGGACCGGATCTCCAGTCTCCGGCAGGAAAAACAGATCTCTGAGCGAAAGATGAGTCTGGATCTGGGCCACAGCACCAGCTATATCCGCAGCATCACCTCCGGCAGGGCGCTGCCGTCCATGAGCGAATTCCTGTATATCTGCGAATACCTGGGCATGACACCCATGGAGTTTTTCAACGAGGAACGGAAAACCACCCTGACACAGCAGGAAGCGTTCGAACACATTTATTCCATGTCGGATGAGGATATCCGGCTGCTGATCGGGTTCATTGAGCGGATGAAGGCTGGCGGAAAATGACAGGCAGTATCGTGAGTACCGGTGCTACCTGTTTTTCAGAAACACACCTCCCCATCCTGTTCCATCTGTCCTCCTGCTCTTTGGACTGTGGCTCTCTTCTTCATGCCTCCTTCCATGCCGATGCATTCGTCAGCACCATCAAAAATAACACAGACAATCCATGAAAAAATCTTTGTCCTGCGATCCTTTCGTGCGCAGCTTAAAACCTCCTGCTTCTCTCATCCTTCTCATTCTCTTTTCTGCCCATATCCAAAAACTGCTCCTTTGTTTTTCTCTGTCTATAAGATTTTGTTAGAGTGGGACCTTCTGGGCGGTTCACCATGAACCCCTCCTGGGTTCACAACGGAAGCGACGGCGCAAAGCGGCTCCTGATACTGCCACTTTCTTCCCAGACACATCAGTCCGAAAGGCAGACTTCTCCCCTGGCGGATTTCAACGGTTGCAACAAAAATATAGTAAACGTCATAACTATTCTTACTTTGCCCGAAAGCCATCACAGCAACGACAATCGGCATAGCATGTCAAAGTAAAGATTTTAAAGTCATTTACTATAGTTTCACTATCTTTTTCCATATTTTCCAAAAAATGCCTCTTTACAGAATGGTGTATAAATTCGAGGTATGGCTACCATTCTCCCGATACCGGAATTCCTTCCTCAGATATCCTGCACTGACCAAATCGCTCAGGGCGCGTTTTATGGTGCTGCGGGACATCCCCAGTTCCCTGGCCATGGTAGGGATGGCAGGCCAGCAGCTTTTGTCCCGGTCCGCACGGTCATGGAGATACATATAGACTGCCACCGCCCGGTGAGGCAGTCCGGAAGCGTAGATGGTTTCAAAATATCCCATATCCCCTCCTTCTCTAATCCGTCCGCAGCGGCGGCCTGCCTACGGGCCTGTGGGGCTGTAACGGCACAGTCCTCTCTGTTATCTGTCCCTGCCCCATACCGCCGCTTACAAGCGCTCCAGATGGCGCAGGCGGCTCTTCAAACTCTTCCAGGTCATCGTCCATCTGTCTGCGCAGGATCTCCTGCTCCAGTGTGAGCCGGTCCGCATAAGAGACTGCCCTCGCCGCGTGCTGCTCCGCCACATATCCTTCTTCAAATTCAATCCCCCATTTAAAAAACAGGCGCAGTTCTGTCCGCATGGGATGACATCCTGTTTTGGCCAGAATGAAATGTCCTTTGGGAAGGGATTTCAGTTCATCCGGGGTCATCAGCGGACGCTGGATCATCTGCAGGCTCTGGCTGGGATCATTCTTTCCCCTGCTGATGGAACCGGACAGCACGGTCTTATTTCCAAGGGCCTTTGACAAAACCTCCGCACTCTCCGAGTTGGGCGCAAAGCCTCCGAACAGGATGTCCTGGCAGTTATCGATGATGATCTCACTGCCTTCTTTTCCATAGTTTTTCTGCAGCTGGGCAAAGGACTGGATGATGGGAACCATGCTGATGCGCCTGGATCGGCCCGCAGAGAACAGCATCTCCAGGGACTCGATCTTGGGGATAGTCCCAATCTCATCCCCAAAGATCACGACCCGGTTGGGGAGCTTCCCGCCATGCTCATCTGCGATGGACAGCATCTCCCGGTATATTTGCTGCAGGAACAGGCTGACCATAAAATATTTTGTATTATCCTCCTCCGGCAGAACGATAAAGATTGCCGCTTTGGAGTTACAGAAGGTCTCCGTGTCCATGGAACCGTCAAAGCACAGGATCTGCTCCATCTCCGAATCCAGAAAAGCGTTCAGTCTGGACATGGCCGTGGAAAGCACCGAGGCCATGGCCTGATCTGCGGTATTCAGGGCGGCTCCGGCAAACCATTTCGCCTTATGCTCCGGAGGCAATTTCTGCATCAGCAGCTGGAACTGGTTCTTTCCCTTAACCGGTGAGGGAGCCAGTAAATCCTGGATGAGCTTAAACACGCTGACGATGTGCCGCTGCTCCCTGGGACAGTATTCCGCAATCAACAGCAGCACACTGGTCAGGAGTCCTTCCGCCGCGTCATAGAAAAATGCGTTCTGTCCATAGCTGGAAGAGTCTGCCCCGGAGCTGATGATAGTCTTGGCTGTGATCTTGGCATATTTTTCTGCTCTGGCCTTGTATGCCAGGTTCTCCGGGTCCTCCAGCCACAGATCCATGTATTTGTTTACCATACCCAGGATATTGTCTCTATCGGACCGGGTAGGATTCCGCAGATCCAGGATGGATATCTTGTAGCCGTAGTATTTTTCTGCAATCCCTGCATAGTTTCGGAACAAGTCTCCCTTGGTATCCGTACAGAGAAAACTCATACCGCTGGCGCAGGCATATTCGATACAGGGATAGAGAAAGTTCGCCGTTTTGCCGACACCGGCAGCGCCGATCATCAGAAGATGGATGTCGCCGGAATCAACCAGGGCCGTGACGCCTCCATGGGAAAACTTTCCGCCCACCACGATGCCCTGGGTTTCCGGCAGGTTCTTTCCCTGTCTCCACAGCTTCGGTTCGTATGGGACATGGGAGTAGGTCTTTTTGATCTCCATATCTGTGGCGAAACGGGCGGTCCCGTACTGCCCGTCTCCAACCGTCTTGGATTTGATCCCGTCCAGGTTGTAGTGGCTGGACAGGAAGGTGACCAGCCCCAGCAGGGCGAACATTCCCAGGCCCGCACATACCAGGATCACGATCTGCGTAGTCTGCATTTTCACACTCCTCTCTCTTAATCTGTCAACAAGCACGATTTATCCGCTATCATAGTTCCTCGCTACAACAGAAAATCATCAGGCCATCTGCAGCATCCTCTCCTCCGTCATCTCCGGAGGCGGCTTTTCCTCTGCCGGTACCGCCTCCATCCCGTGCATGGCCTTGATGTCCTCATTCCAGTCCTTCCATGTGGACAGTTCCATCCTCACATCCGGATACCCTGCCTCTGTCAGACCTTCCTGTATCCGTTCCGCCGCCTTCAGCCCTGCCAGGTCATGGTCTAAACACAGATGGATCTTTTTCAGCTCCGGATGATCCCGCAGCAGCTGGAACAATGCCTGGGAGCCAACTCCGCACAGCGCCACATAGCTGTGTTCCTTCCACCCGTTCTTGTGCAGCGAGATATAGGAGAGCATATCTATGGGCGCTTCGAACACAAAAACCTCACTGCTTTTCCCGTTCCAGTGGAAACTGTACCGGGGGTCGCTGCTCTCCAGATTTCCCCGGTAGCTTTTCCCCATGGTGTAGATCCCTTTCTTGTGAGCGTGTCTGGCCCTTCCTTCCGGATCGTATCCCACAAAAATAGCATTGTGAAACTGTCTGGTCTTATCCTTCGACAGTTCCAGACTTTCGTAGATCAGATCCTCCTTTGCAAAAGCAGATACCACTTCATAGTCAAGCAGGCGGGACCTTAACAGATATGCGAACACCCGCCGCATATCCCCATTGGCGGCTGGCAGGGCAAACGGCTTTCTCGGCACTTCCTCCTGTTTCCGGCTCTGGCGGTAGGTCTGTCCCTGTTCCCCGCCCAGGAGCATGCTCACTGCATCCGGAAACGATTTTCCATAGTAATAGATCACGAAATCAATGGCCGCCCCGCCTTTGCCAGCGGAGCCGTGGTCGTACCATCGGTTCCCCCGGATGGTGATGCTGTGGTCACTGGACATCCTCCACTCCGGCCCGGAGCGCAGGAGCCTCTCTCCCTGACGCTCCAGGAAATCTTTCAGGTCTACGGTATTTGCCCGTTCCTTCTGTTCTTCCGTAAAATAGACATATCCCATGGTTTCGCCTCCTTTTTACATGCTCTGCTGCGGCTCATGATCATCCTTCCTGTGTCCCTGCGCCACCCGCTTCTCCTGCAGCTTCCGTCTCCTCCTGCGGTCAATGTGTCCCATGCCGGAGCCTCCTGATGCTTTCCGATGATCCTCCTGAAAGATCCTTGACAGATGGTGCATCAGTCTGGTGGCTGCCAGGATCAGATCCAGATCCCGGAAGGAATCCAGGTTCTCCAGTAAAAATTGGGCGTAGACATTTCCCTGGGCAGCGGATGCTTCCAGCAAGGGGACTGCCTTTTCCTTATCACGGGGCATCCCCGGCTGACCATACAGAAACAGTTTTCCAAGTGCATACTGAGCGTACTGGTTCCCCTGATCCGCAGACAGTTCCAGCCACCTTATGGCCTCCTCCAGATCCTGCGGCACATCTTCTCCCAAAAGATACAAACTTCCCAGACGGTACTGGGCGTACTCATTTCCCTGGAGCGCCGCCTTCCGCAGCCATGCAACTGCTTTCGCCATGTCTCTGAGTATCTCTTCCCCCTTCAGATACAGACATCCCAGTGTGTACTGGGCAAAGGGCAGCTCCTGTTCCGCCGCTTCGGTCAGCCACCAGACAGCCGCCACTATATCTTTTGGGATCTCCTCCCCTTCCAGATACAGCCTGCCAAGGCGATATGCCGCAAACCCGTTTCCCTGCTCCGCCGCTTTCTGGAACAGCTCCCCTGCTTTTTCTGCATCTTTTTCTCCCAGGCGGCCTTCCAGATAAAGTTTCGCCAGTACATACTGAGCGGAAGTATTTCCCGCATCTGATGCCTTTTCCAACCACTCTGCAGCCTGACGCACATCTCCTATCCCGGTATCCGGCCAGAACTTTCCCAGCGCATACTGGGCATTCACATTTCCCAGTTTTGCGGCCTGTTGCCAGTACCGGACGGCCTCTTCCTCGTCTCTTTCTGTCCCGATGCCCCGATACAGCATCTGCCCCAGACGATACTGGAGTTTGTCGTCATGGCCCTGCTCCTCCAGAACCAGGAAACCGGAAAATGCATTCTGAAAATGTTCCTCCGCCTGCCCTGCCGACTTCTTTGTCCCTGTTCCGTCCCGGAACATTTTCGCCAGCTCATAGCTTGCATAGGGATTTCCCTGTATGGCAGACGCATGATACAGGGAAAATGCACGCTTCAGATCTCTTTCCTCGCCCTGTCCTTTTGCGTACAGACCGGCAAGCGTGTACTGGGCATACTTATAGCTTTTCTCGGCTGCCCGCTCCAGCCAGAGAGCAGCAGTCTCATAATCCTGATCTGTGCCAAGGCCGGCAAGATACATTTTCCCAATCCGGTACTGCAGATACGTCTTTTTTCTCTCTGGCAATTCTTTTTCAGCAGAGAGAAAAGCATTCAACGCTTTCCGGTACCATTCCCTCGCTGCATCCAGGTCTGCCTCCACTCCGAGACCGTCCGCCCACATCCGTCCCAGGTCATACATGGCAAGCGCATTTCCCTGCTCTGCTTCCTGGCAGAACAGACGCATGGCTTCCTGAAAATCCTGGGGGACTTTTTTACTTCCGTACAGATAGCTGCGAGCCAGTTTGTATTGCCGGCTCCATTCGACTTTTGCAGACGTTTTCTCTTTACCCTCAAAAGGGCCAGGGACATCCAGTTCCGGTTCTGACAGGAGCTCCTCAGCTTCCAACATGCTTTCTGCATCTGCCGGAACTGGTTCGGTTTCTGTTTCCAGTTCTATTTCTGTTTCTTCTATTTCTTCTGATCCATCCAGAATTCTTTCTTCCAGTTCATCCAGGCGGGCTTCTGTCTGGATCTTCTCCTGCCCTGATGTTTCTGACAAAAAATGGTGACCGCCCAGCTTTAATGCCTCAGCGATCACCATGTTCTTGATACTTTTCAATTGTTTCTGACTGGACAGGGGCGGCAGTGGAGGAGCCTTTGAGGAATAGGTCAGCCGGATCTGGTCCTGCCATTCGCCCCATGCCCGATAGGCTTCCGACACAGCCGGGTCCTTTGCCAGTTCATCTACGATCTGATCCACCAGCCGTTTCACATCCGCTTTCAGATAGCCGTATACCTTTTTCCCTCCGGTATTTTTGAGACGTCCGGAAAGCTGCTGCAACTTCTCCCCGATGATGGGATTTTCACACACGCCCTGCAGCATGCCGTCCGCGAGCAGGCACATCCTCTCCGCCGCTTTTTCTTTCAAACTGCTCCGTGCCAGATTCTGTCCTTCGTATATCTGGGCAAAGTCCTGACGGAAGATATCATGGGCCAGCTCGGAACGCATGGCTTCAATGCCTGCTTTCGTCAGGAATCCGTCATTGTCCTTCGCAGAGTAGACCATCAGATGTACATGGGGATGATGCCCTTCATTATGGAAAGCCGCATACCATCTCAGATCCGCGCTGTCGATCTTCATGTGCCTGGAAAGCATGGCACGTTTGGAGCGAAGGAGCGTCATCCACTCTCTGGCGGAGTCATATCCAAGCCTTGCCGCATCCTCCCGACGCAGGCTGATCACATGGGTCCAGACAGGTCCTTTGTGGCCGAATACTTCTTTCTGCACATCTGCCAGGATCACTGGCCTCCCCGCATCCGTAAACAGGCCATGCTCACCGATCCGTTCCACACGGGGACGGTTGGCCAGGTAGTCCACATAGTTTTCTTTCATGGCTGCCATGTCCAGGTTCCGTTCCAGTGCCTGAGTGATGAATTCGGAGGCGTTGCCGATGGTGGCGTGCTGTCGGTAGTCCTCATACTCCAGCATGTCTTTGGACTCCGGCATGTCTTTCAGGAGCTGCCGGATCAGATCCTTCTGGGCGGATGTCGCCGGGAGATTCTTTTTGCTCTCATCCACTTTTTCCACGCCTTCACGAGTACTGATGTAGCGCACATAGTTCTGCAGATGCTCTGGAGGAGCGTCACGAATGTAGCGGCTGGTGAAGATTAGTTTTGCCATGGATTTCTCTCCCCAAAGAAACAGAACGCATCCCGTTTTCCGTTCTGTAGACCAGTTTACAAATTTTCATTGACATATTTCTTTTCTCTCCATATAATAATAGTACCAGACAGGCAACGGCGTGTGTCTGTCCAGGCGATGAAGCATAACAGCGTACCGGACAGCCTTGTTATGCGGAGCCTTCGAGAGGGGTTGTGCAGCGAAACCTCAAGCCGGAGTAGGCAGCAGCCGAAAGAAAATGCTCAGAGACCGTCCTGTATCGTCAGGGCGGTTTTCTTTTACGGAGGATCCCTTATGGATGGACTACTGACCTGTGCGAAAGCATTTGAAGATCTGCTCCCTGTAAAATACCATATCATCATCGGACGAAAAGGAAAGTCCGTGGATCTTACTGTCAGCTTTGAGGCTGTGGAATTTCATCATCTTGTAGGGCTGCATAAGCTGCACGATCTGCGTCTCTCCAGAGCCAGTCGTGAAAAAGTATTTTCCCAGATCCTTTCCGGTCAGATCACTTTGGAAGATATCAAAAAGAGCCGCTACTTCTGCAACATCCAGAATCGTCTGGAGCCTTTTCCAAAGATTGAGGCGCTTTTCGATAAAAATGACCTGGTCTTCCGCTATAACCGAAAGCTTCAGGCCCTTTCCCTTATCGAAGCAGAGTACCTGCTCTCTACACCTCATGAATATACCGATGTGTATATCTTTCTCGACAAAAAAGACGAGGCCGGGAATTTTTTCTGTCGCTCTTTTTTTCCAAAAGAGGACAGAGATTACACAAAAGGTCAGGCCGTTTATACTCTTCTGAAAAAAGAAAAGATAAACACCGACACCGGAACCGTACAGATCCAGTATGACCGGCTCTCTCCTAAAAAATAAAGAATGATCCTGCACAGACAACTACAGAGCAGCCTGCCAGCCACTCTGTAGTTTTTCTTTCTCTGTAAAAAATACTGTTGAAATTTTTACAGCACACCAAGCTTCTTCAGCAGCGCCACACAGTCCTTCACTCCCTGTTCATACAGATACAGGCAGTCGTGATCCGCCGCCAGCAGTGTCGCCTCCACATAATCCGTGATGGCCTTCTTCACATCCTCCGGCAGGTCTTTGATCTTCTCCTGCATCTCCTTGCTCAGTCTGGTCACCTTGTCCTGCAGTTCCTGCTCCTCCGGTGACTGCTCATTGCGTTCGCGCACTGCCGTCTCTGTCATCTCCCGGATCACCATCTCGTAAATTTCTTCTCTGTCCATTTTCATTTCACTCCTTTTTTTGATCAACATAAACGGAACTGTCCTCACAGTCCATATACAATACCAATAAACTTTTTCCTTTTAGTTTTCACGTTTCTGATACTTGTATGCGTCATTCAGCTCCACCGCACCGTTGAGACGCTTCACTTCCTCCACGCACTTTGCATGGAGCTTCCGGAATGCACTTTCATCGATCCGGCTCTCCGAATGGTAAGCGATCATATGCGCCAGCATAGAAAGCTCCACCGCGATCTTAAAGTCCATCCGGGCCAGACGGTTCTCGGTGTCCTGCACCGTGCTGGTCAGGACGGAGGACAGGGACTGCAACAGATAGTCTTCGGCCTTTCCGGAATTCAGATAGCCGCAGTAGAACTTCAGCGCCTCCGTGACAAACTCATTCCGGGAGCGCACATTGGCGGCTGGCAGGAGGCTGTCCGCCATCTCCAGCACTTCCTTCTCGATGTAGAAACCGGCCCGCACCTTTTCCTTTCCTCTGGCCATCCATGCCACCTCCCCTCTGACCGGCATATTTCTGCCCGGTATTCACTTTCTTTCTGTCAAATCCCCTGAATTGCCTCCTTTTCCCAGAATCAGGTATAAAAAATCGCTGCCCCTCCCAAAAAAGTATGCACTTTCGTCCTTCCGCACGGCTTTGCCGGGCGGTGTTTTCCGGGTTTAGGCTGCGAAAGCAGCATAAACCCTTTAACCTGCACACAGTTCGACCCGGAACTCATGCCACACCATGCTCCATTTTCAAGCCTGCCCAAATCGCCCCAACAAGCCAGATTTCCCTCTCATGGGTAAACTACTGCCACCCCTGCCGGAAAACCGGCTCACAGGGCCACACGGCGGCTCACAGGGGAGGATGCTGAGGTCACATTCTCTGGGCCAGCTGTGCGGAAGGTACTTCCTGCCCGCATCCTTCCTCAATGACATGGGAAAACTCCCTAACCTTTTCCCCGAAAACGCACGCCCGTTCCTCCAATCGGAGTCCCGGATCCCGATATGCCTCCTTAGCTGCCTCCACAAGGACATCCAGACTCTGTTCAGAAGCATGCCCCATCACACTGGCCTTCATCCGGTTTTCGTCCAGATCGATCTCATATACAGCCAGGACCTCTCGTCCCCGCATCCGGCACCATTCCTCAAATTTTTCCCGCGTGAGAGGAAAGGAATTCCGGAAAGCTGTCTTCGCCAGTTCCTCACAGTCCATCCCTTCCGCGCCCGGCTGGCAGCTCTCACAGGCATGTACTGTCTCCAATGGGGTACGGTAGTCCTGTGTGAGCAGATGGCACGCTCTCCCGTCCTTCACTACTTTGATCAGGACAAAACGCCGCCTGCTCCACATTTCAGCGTCCGCTTCCGCCTGACAGTATCCTCTACCTTCCGCCTCTCCTCTGCGGGAACCGTCTGTTCATAGAGCCTCTCCAGCATCCGGGCCAGCTCCTGCTCAATGCTGGTCCCTTCCGGCAGACATTCGGACAAAGCACAGTAGACATGCTCATCCATCCACACGGTCACATCCCGTTTTGCCATCCGCTCCTTCTCCTTTCACTACACAGAAAACTCTCTACTCTGCCGCCTGGGAAGCCCCATTTCTCTGCCGGTTCGGGCGGGAGGATCTGGCATTTTCCTCCCTCGCGATCCGGTCGTCCAGGTATTCCCTGGTCGCCTGGGGTACATATTTCTCATAGAGCTTCTGGAGATAGTCCTTCAGTTCCTCCTGCAGGTCCGCCTCCTTCTTCCCCATATGGTAGGTCAGGGCATCCAGCCGTTCCGTATTGAAGCTCATGGTCAACGTGGTATTTTTCATCTTCTTCTCCGCCTCCGATCATAAATTTTTCTTTTCTCTGTCTGCTCACAACTGCTCCCTGTTATCCTTCCTGCATCACCGGAACTGCCTGTCCCTCCTCCGGTTCATTCACCCAGTTCTCATAGTCCTCCACACTGCAGTAGCCGGCCAGCATGGCAGAAAAAGCCTCCAGCCTGTCAGCCTTCACCCCGGACAGTTCCATCTGCAGGCCGGTATATCCTTGGAATACCCGCGCCACTTTTGCGTCCAGCACATCCGCCCAGGCTTCCTTCCCTGCCGTTGTCAACGTAGTCCCGTCCAGTTCCACGATAGTGTGGGGCAGCCCGTAGTCGATCTCGTCATGCACCAGATGCAAGTTCTCCCATCGGGCGCACAGCAGATCTTTCAGACAGGCTTCCATAGTCTGTCCCTCATCTTTCTGTTGCATCATCTCTCCGGGATCCCTGGTCTGCGGAGCTGCCCCCGCCAGATCCTGACGGTTCTCCGTTTCCTTCTGGCAGTTGGGGCAAAGCTCCGGATAAAAACGCAGCTCCAGACAGTCGCTGCGAACATATGCTATGCTGACCTCCGGCCTCTCTACAAGCATGTCCGCCAGGAGTTCTGCCAGTGCCGGATTTTCAGAAAGAGAAAAATCACACCCTTCCTGTACCTGATCCAGATAAAAGATCCAGTTCCCGTCTCTCGTTCCATCGGTCCCAGTCTGGATCATTTGGTCCGCCAGCTGAGACAACCCTGCCCCGAACTCCGACAAGGAATCATATTCCAGGGCGGCAGCATCCGGCACATAGGAGGCGTAACGGGCATAACCATATCCCTCAGATTCTACCAGGACACCGTCACGCCTTCCCTCTCCCGTCACAAGGAGACAGTGATAGATCCCGTCTCGGTCCTCCTGCATCAGATCGATATTTTCCTCAATACAGGGCAGCCCCTCCAAGGGATTTCTCAGAAACTCTTCAAACTCACCGGCTGGCAGGCACACCTTTTTTTCAATCTCCGCCTGCCGGAACTGAAAATCCGGCTTGTATAAAAACAGCATATCTACTGGATTGATCGCACATCCCTCCTTCCTTCAGGTAAAATCCACTTCGTAAAGGGTTTTCACCACCCTCTTATATTCCGCGTGCTGCAGTGCCTCCTTTGTCCCATGGCGCATTGAAGTGGTAAACTCTCCACCAAAAACTCCCCCGCCTCATTCACCTTCCCCTCCATCCGATCATCCACCAGATAAGACAGACACAGCTCATCCCCTTCCTTTAGCCCCATTACTTTCACTTCCTCTTCCGGCAGCTGGATCATCCGGTTCTTCCCCATCACCACCATCATCTCAATCAATTCCATGCACTTCGTCCTCTCTTTCATCATTTTTTTCATTGCTTCCTTCGTAAAAAATCCTACTCGTTCTTCCCTATAAAAAACCTGCAAACTTCGCCCCATAAAAGTTGGTAAAGGATTTTACCAATTCCCGTACCAGATTTTTACCAACTTTTCCGCAAATCCTCCTGATTTCCTCCATCCCAAAACGACACCCCAAAAACGCAAAAAACGCTGGAACCATGCGGGTTTCCAGCGTTTTGCTTCATCTTATGAAATTGGAATTACATTCCCATCTGCTTTGCAACCTCAGCCGCAAAGTCCTCATTCTTCTTCTCCAGTCCTTCGCCTGTCTCATAGCGCACGAAGCCTTTGATTACGATGTCTGCACTGTTTGCCTTTGCTACCTGTGCCACGTAAGCAGATACCAGTTGCTTGCCGTCCTCTGCTTTTACATACACCTGATCCAGCAGACAGATCTCTTTGAGCTGCTTGTTCAGGCGGCCCATGACAGCACCATTGATTACTTTCTCCGGTTTTCCAGCCATTTTCGGATCATTTTCGATCTGAGCCTTGATGATCTCCAGCTCATGAGCTTTGTACTCTTCGTCTACTTCGCCGTTATTTGTATAGATCGGCTTCAGTGCAGCGATCTGCATAGCCAGATTCTTAGCCATCTCTTTGATCTCATCATTGATGACGCTAGTCTGTACGTCTACCAGAACACCGATCTTTCCGCCTGCGTGGATATAGGATGCAACGAAACCGTTCTCCTCTGTTACCTGCTGGAAACGACGGATGTTCATGTTCTCACCGATTACTGCAATCTGAGCTGCCAATGCTTCTTTCACAGTCTTTGTGCTGTCTGACGCCCAGCTCTCCTCCATAAATGCATCAATATCTGATGCAGAGGTATTCAGTGCCTGAGCAGCAACCTCTGCCACGTAGTTCTGGAATTTCTCGTTCTTTGCAACAAAATCCGTCTCTGCATTCACTTCCACAACGACTGCTTTCTTCGCATCCTCAGTCAGTGCCGTTGCTACGATACCTTCCGCAGCGATGCGGCCGGCTTTCTTCTGTGCTGTTGCCAAACCTTTCTCTCTTAAGAAATCCACTGCTGCTTCCATATTTCCATCCGTTGCAGCAAGTGCCTTCTTACAGTCCATCATGCCAGCACCGGTCATCTCTCTTAACTCTTTTACCATTCCTGCTGTAATAGCCATATATCGATTCCTCCTGTTAAAACTCCGCCGCCGGACCGAACAATTTCCTAAAACGTAAGTTTTGTCCGGACACGGCCGCAAAATCTATGATTCTTATGCTTCTGCCTGCTCTTCCATTTCCTCGTAGTAGCCCTCTGTGTCTTCTGCTTCTCCCTGTCTTGCCTCTACCACTGCATCTGCCATCTTGGACACGATCAGTTTTACGGCACGGATGGCATCGTCATTGCCTGGGATCACATAATCCAGCTCCTCCGGATCGCAGTTGGTATCGCAGATACCGATCAGGGGAATTCCAAGTGTATGTGCTTCCTGCACGCAGATTCTCTCTTTTTTCGGGTCTACTACAAAAATCGCATCCGGAATCCGCTTCATCTCCTTGATGCCGCCAAGATTCTTCTGAAGTTTCTCCATCTCCTTCTTCAGTGCGATGACTTCTTTCTTCGGCAGAACATCAAAGGTTCCGTCTTCCTGCATGGTCTCGATCTCTTTTAAACGGTTAATACGGCCCTGGATCGTCTTAAAGTTGGTCAGCATACCGCCGAGCCATCTCTCATTTACATAAAACATTCCGCAGCGTTCTGCTTCTAAAGCAATGGCGTCCTGTGCCTGCTTTTTCGTTCCTACAAAGAGGATTGTTCCGCCGTCTGCAGCGATATCAGCAACTGCCCGATAAGCTTCGTCTACTTTGCCTACGGATTTCTGCAGGTCGATAATATAGATGCCATTTCTCTCCGTATAAATGTACTCTGCCATCTTCGGGTTCCATCTTCTGGTCTGATGACCAAAGTGTACACCTGCTTCCAGTAACTGTTTCATTGAAATTACGCTCATTTTTTCTTCCTCCATTTGGTTTTTCTTCCGCCGGACCTTCTCTTCTCGGAGAACCCCATGGGCACCACTCCAAAAATCCGTCCGCGTGATTATTTGCGTAAGCTGTCCAACGGAATCTGTCCGCACAAACAGCCTTGTATACTATACCACAGGCCCTTTCCTGTGTCAAGCAGAAAACTTGCGCCAAAGCCTCAGTCTTTGGATTCTATCAAAATCAATATTCCGCTTTCCATCGTAATTTCCACCTGCTCTTGGCTGATCTCATTGGATACCCCCAGACTCCCGGTTCCGCACGCAGTAAAATGGTATCCATCCAGCGGATATTTTGCCCCTTTAAGCGTCACACCGTATACATCTGTTGTAAAAGGTATCAAGGAAAAATAATGCCCGTACTGTTCTTCTTTTCGGATCACATATCGATCTTTGATAAGTCTGATTCGGTTATGGCAGTCCACAATCCGGCAGTCCACCCCCTGCATAAGCGGCAGATACAGCGTCTGAATATTTCCCAGCACATGATCCAGTCTCGTTCCGGTACCGCCTAGAATCGTAATCTGACTGCTTCCAAGCTCCAGAGCCAGTTCTACCGCAATCTGAGTATCCGTTGCATCTTTCACCGGATCATAAGCCCGTATCTCAATGTCGGTATGTTCCTTATACCATCTCAAAATCTTCTGATCCAGTGTGTCAAAATCTCCTACAATCTCTGTCAGAGGGAGCTGATGTTCATAACAGAAACCAACACCTCCATCTACGCCGATCCTATGGGCATAAGTTCCATTCCATATTTGGAGGGCAAGATCC
This sequence comes from Lachnospiraceae bacterium, assembly GCA_910574965.1. Lineage (GTDB taxonomy): Bacteria > Bacillota > Clostridia > Lachnospirales > Lachnospiraceae > Hominiventricola. Next base: position 41,048 of record CAJTDB010000007.1, read on the forward strand.
GAATCGATCCTGCCCCCGCTGACAATCAATGTATGCAATGTTCTGTTCACTCCTGCATGATCTTAAGAAAATCCTGTACATTCTGCCCGATATCTCCGGCAAAGATCGCGGAACCTGCTACGATGACATTGGCTCCTGCATCCAGGACCATCTGAAGGTTTTCCTTTTTAATTCCTCCGTCTACCTCAATATCTGTCTGCAGGCCCCGGTCATCCAGCATTCTCCGCAGCTCCTTGATCTTCTCAGTAGACGACGGTATGTAGGATTGTCCTCCAAATCCTGGCTCCACAGTCATCAGAAGGATCATGTCCACCTGATCCAATACTTCGGTAAGTACACTATTCGGCGTGTTTGGCTTGATGACCACTCCGGCCTTAATTCCTTTTTCCTTGATCTTTTGAATCGTTCCTGCCAGATCCCTGCATGTTTCTTGATGTATGGTGATGATATCTGCCCCGCACTCGGCAAATTCATCTATATATCGTTCCGGTTTCTCGATCATCAAGTGAACGTCCAGCACCAAATCCGTGATTCGGCGGACAGACTTTAAAACCGGCATCCCAAAAGAAATGCTGGGGACAAACATTCCGTCCATAACATCATAATGCAGATATTGTGCCCCAGCCTCTCCCGCACGCCGAATATCCTCTCCTAAATGAGCAAAATCCGCCGACAGTATGGATGGTGATAAATAAGTCTTTCTCATTATGAATATCTCCTCTTTTCTTTCTCCTGAAGTTCCTGCAAAAAAGACTGGTAGCTTTCGTATCGTTTCTGGTGTATCATGCCTTCTTCCACCGCCCTTTTGACAGCGCAGTCCGGTTCTTTGCCGTGAAGACATCCCTGGAACCGGCACTTCCCTTCATATATGTGAAATTCCGGATAACTATACCTTAGTTCTTCCTTCTCCATCTCCCAGATTTCCAGAGAACTAAAGCCAGGAGTATCAAAAATATAACTGTCCGTTTCTATTCGAAAAAGTTCACTGTGTCTGGTCGTATGCTTTCCGCGGTCGATTTTCTCGCTGATTGCCCCTGTCTCCATCCCTGCATCCGGAACAAGCAGATTAATCAGCGTAGATTTTCCCACGCCGGAAGGACCTGCGGCTGTCGTCGTATGTCCGCGGAGCATTTCTTTTAATTCCTCCGTTCCATCCTGATCTTTTGCGCTGATGCCGATCACCCGGCAGCCGCAGCCGGCGTAAATATCCAGAAGCTTCTGAAGCTCTTCTGTTGTCGTTTCATCTTTCTTATTAAAGCAGACAATGGTTTTCAAGGACTGGCGGTCCATCATAATCAAAAATCGGTCCAAAAGCGACAGATTCGGCTTTGGCTTTGCCGCAGCGAAAATGATGAGTGCCTGGTCCACATTCGCCACTGCCGGACGAATCAATTCTGTACTGCGCGGAAGAAGGCGTATGATATTTCCCTCCTTCTCCTGCTCGTCTAGAATTTCCACCTCCACATCATCTCCCACCAGAGGTTTCTGCTTCCGATTGCGGAAAATACCCTTTGCTTTGCATTCATACAGACCCATGCCTTCTATATATACATAGTAGAAGCCTGCGATCCCTTTCATGATCCTTCCCTGTATCATCGGCCGGTGTCCTTATTCACTCTCCGTACTCTGGGTTCCATCCGGTGAAGTCGTATCAGCAGAAGCACTTCCGGTGCTCACATAAATCGTCACAGTGCCTTCCACATCAACCTTTTTCGACGGATCGAATCTGGTCACATAGCCTTGTCCCACGGACTCACTGGATTCCTCGCCTTTTTTGATCGTCCCTTCAAATCCGGCATCCCACAGCTTTTCCGCCGCTTTCTCATAAGTCATACCTACACTGACGGACGGAATCGTCACCTGTTCGATTCCGCGGCTTACGGTAATCGTTACGGTACTGCCGGGAGCCACTGCCGTTCCTCTGTCCGGATTCATGCTCATTACAAGTCCTTCCTGCATTTCGTCCGAGAACGCATCTTTTACAGATACCTTGAATCCATCGTCCTGCAATTCCTTTATGGCACGGTTTTCCTCATGGCCGATCACATCCGTCACCTTTACATTGGCCGGGCCTTTGCTGATTACAAGGTTTACAGACGTTCCTTTATCTGCACTGCTGTTGCCGGACGGAGCCTGGCTGATGACCGTTCCAACCGGTACGGTATCGCTGTTTGCTTCTGTCACGGAACCTGCTTTTAATCCCGCTGCTTCTAGAGCCTTCTTGGCATTGGCTTCTGTCTGGCCTTCTACTTTTGGAACTGTCACAGACTCTACCTTCGGCGTCGTATCCTCCGGCTGCTGAGGAGTATCGGTACCGGATTTCCCGGTAGAAGTCACTACTTCCACTGTACTTCCAACCTCTACTCTTTCACCGGATTTCAGATTCTGTCTCATGATCTGCCCTTCCGAGTATTCACTGGAACCCTCACTTCCTGTCAAGGTAATGCTGATGCCCAGATTTTTAAGCTCTACCTTTGCCTCATTCATCGTCTTTCCGAGAAGATTCGGCATAACGACCGTATTGACTTCTTCATCGCCTTCGTTGTCCTCTTTGTCGTCCTCTACCTCCTCTGCCTGCTGCTGATCCCCGTCTTTTGGTTCTTTTCCTCCCCCGATTCCCAGTATTCTGGAGAACAGAAACAACATCACAATAACGATAATAACCGCCAGTGCCACACCAGCAATGGTCATAATCCGTTCTACCGACGGACTCAGTTCGTCATCATCGTCTTCCTCCTCCTCATCGTCGTATGTTTCGTCATCCTCGTCTTCGTCGTCCTCATCCTCATACTCTTCCCGCACAACTCTTCTGGAGGATTTTACTTTGGAGGTTGTCTCCTTATGCATGACCACAGTTCTTGCCTGAGAGTCCAGATCTACCATCTGAACAAAATCTCCTTCCGGGTCCATCAAAGACTGTTTCAGATCAGACAGCAAGTCTCCGATTTCCTGGTATCTCCGATCCGGACTTTTTTCCATACATTTTCGGATGATCTGGCTCAAACTGAAAGGAATCTCTTTATTATAGGTAAGGGGAGGCACCATTTCTTCCTGCAGATGTTTTACAGCTACTGCCACAGCCGTATCTCCGTCAAAAGGTACTCTTCCCGTCACCATCTCATAAAGCACGATGCCAAGAGAATAAATATCACTCCTATGATCCACATAGCCGCCTCTTGCCTGCTCCGGAGATGCATAATGCACCGATCCCATGGCAGTAGATGTGGTCGTCTGAGAAGTCGTCGCCTTCGCAATTCCAAAGTCTGTAACTTTTACCTTTCCCTCTCTGGATATGATAATATTCTGAGGCTTGATATCCCGGTGAACAATCTGGTTATTATGCGCCACTTCCAGTCCGGCAGATACCTGAATGGCAATGCTGGTGGCTTCTTTGACCGTAAGCCTTCCCTTCCGCTCAATGTATTTTTTTAAGGTGATACCTTCTACCAGTTCCATAACGATATAATAGATCCCGTTCTCATCACCCACATCATATACATTTACAATGTTCGGATGTGCAAGACCTGCTGCCGCCTGAGCTTCTTCTTTGAATTTTTTAATAAATCCCCGGTTTTCGCGGAATTCTTCCTTCAGTACCTTTACAGCAACAAAGCGATTGAGCTTATGGTCTTTTCCTTTGAACACTTCGGCCATACCGCCGACCCCGATCTTCTCCAGGATCTCGTAACGGTCCCCCACGATCATTCCCACTTTAATCATAATCCTACCTCACTCATTCTATTTCCACCAGTACCACTGCAATATTATCCGTTCCCCCGTTCTTATTAGCCTCCAGAATCAGACGTCCGCCGATCTCGTAGAGCTTTCGGTCTTTCTGAATCAGCCGGCAGAGTTCCGTATCCTCCACCATATTGCTCAGACCGTCAGAACAGAGCAGATACCGACTGCCTTGCTCTACCTGAAATAGAAACAGATCCACTTCTACTTCTTCCTGGATTCCAAGCGCCCTTGTGATAATATTTTTATCCGGATGATTTCTGGCCTCACGAGGATCCAGCTCCCCTTTCCGCACCAGTTCCGCTACCAGAGAATGGTCTTCTGAAATCTGTCGGATTCCCTGTCCTGTAACCTCATACAGCCGGCTGTCTCCAATGTTCAGGGCCAGCGCCTCCTCTTTGTTGACACTCAAAGCTACGAGCGTTGTACCCATTCCATGATATTCTTCATGCTCCAAAGCCATCCGGTACAACTGATAGTTGGCATACCGCACTGCTTTCTGGAGGATCAGCGCCGGCCGCTCGTCCATACAGCGCTCCACGGCCTCCACGACCATTTTCACCGCGTAGGAGGAGGCCAGATCGCCGGCCCTGTGTCCGCCCATTCCGTCAGCAACAATATAGAGATTCGGAAGATTCCCAACAGGCTGATCGGAAGCATATACATAATCCTGATTTATTTTTCTTCTTCTTCCAATGTCCGTCATGGCCACCGATGTCTGCATAGGTCCTCACCTCTCTTTTTCCATATCCATGTAACTTTTGCGGAGCTGTCCGCAGGCACCGTCAATATCACGGCCCATTTCTCTTCTAATAGTAACATTTATCCCAGATTTTTCAAGTCTGTTTTTGAAATTGATGACCCTGCGCCGATCCGGCTGCACATAATCCCGCTCTTTGATCGGATTGACAGGGATCAGATTCACATGACCGTTCAGGGGCTTCAGCAGTGCGGCCAGCTTCGCCGCATCTTCCTCTCCGTCATTGATGCCGCTCACCAGACTGTATTCAAAGGTGATTCTTCTTCCCGTCTGTTCAAAATAATACCGGCACGCTTCTAATACCTCAAAAAGCGCATACTTTTTCGCTATCGGCATCAATTCTTCCCGCTTTTCCTGGCCGGAAGCATGGAGCGACAAAGCCAGCGTAATTTGCAGACGTTCTTCTGCCAGCTTCCTTATGGCAGGTACGATTCCGCAGGTGGACACGGTCACATTCCGCTGGCTGATATGCAGTCCACCCTCCCCGGTCAGCAGATTTAAAAAGCGCACAAGGGCATCATAGTTGTCCAGTGGTTCTCCGGTTCCCATAACGACCACATTGTGTACCCGCTCCCCAGACCATTTCTGTATCTGATAGATCTGATCCAGCATCTCCGAAGGCGTCAGACCTCTTTTCAGCCCATCCAGCGTGGATGCACAGAACCGGCAGCCCATCCGGCAGCCGGCCTGAGAGGAGATACAGACAGAATTGCCGTGATGGTACCGCATCAGTACGCTTTCGATCATATTTCCATCCGGTAGCCGGAACAAAAATTTGCTCGTCCCGTCCTGGCGGGACGTCTGTATCTGAATCATGGAAAGGCTGACCAGTTCATAATCTTTTTTCAGCCGTTCCCTGAGAGCTCCGGACAGATTCGTCATTCCTTCGAAACAATCCGCCAGTTTCTCATGCATCCATCCGTAGATTTGCTTTGCCCGGTAAGTTTTCTCCCCCAGCTTTTCCATCTCCTCCTGAAGCTCCGGAAGCGTCAGGGATTTTATGTCAATCATTTGGCATTCTCTCCATTTTTGCTATATAAAATCCATCCCAGGGGTCTACACCCGGCAGCATCTGCACCTGTTCTATCAGCCGAAAAGGAAAATGTTCGAGAAACCACTTGGTATTTCCTTCATTTTCCTCCTTATGTACCGTGCAGGTACTGTAAATCAATGTTCCGCCGGGTTTTACGTATTGCCATACAGTTCCCAGAATGGCCCGCTGAAGCTTTATGAGCTCCTTCTGCCCTTCAGGAGTCATGCGGTATTTTAGATCCCGTTTTTTAGACAGAACGCCAAGTCCCGAACAGGGCAGGTCCGCCAGCAAAACATCCGCTTTTTCTATGGAGAGCGGATCCAGCACAGTCGCATCCATCCGGACAACTTTTACGTTTCGAACGCCTGTTCTATTTACATTGTCCAGGATGAATGCAGTCTTTTGGTCTGTCAGATCCCGCGCTTCCACCATGCCGGTCCCCGCCAGCAGATCTGCCAGATGCAGGCTTTTGCCCCCAGGAGCCGCACAGACGTCAATACAGTAGTCACCGGATTTAGGAGCTGCCATAAGCGCCGCCTTCATGGAACTGACATCCTGTACCTGAAAAAAGCCTTCCCGAAACGCACGCAGCATACGCAGATGATCGTAATCTCCAAGGGCAAGTGCACAGTCCATGCCTTCGATCTCCTGTACACGAATGCCCTCTGATTCCAGATTTTTTTTCAGATCCTCCCTGGAAATCTTCTGTAGATTCACCCGAACTGTAAGCGGTTTTGACTCATACTGACTTTCCAGCATTCGAAGAGCCGTCTCCTCTCCGTATTCTTCTGTCCACTGCCGGACTATCCATTCCGGCGTAGAATAGCGGATAGACAGATCCGGGCAGGAAATATGGTCCTTATTCCGGGCAATATTTCGAAGGACTCCGTTGACAAAGCCTTTCAGATTTCCAAATCCCTTTTTTTGTGCCAGTTTTACGGCTTCGTTGCAGACAGCCGCATCCGGAATCCGGTCCATATAGCGTAGCTGATAGACGGACAGCCGAAGGATGTTCCGGATTACCGGCTTTTGTTTCTTTACCGGCACGGAAGAATACTGCCCGATGATGTAATCAAGCTCCAGCATTCGTTCCAGTGTCCCCTCTGTAAGCCGGGTCAAAAGTGCCCGGTCCTGTTTGCCAAGATATTGGTATCGCTCCAGCGCGCCCCTGATGGCCGCATGGCTGTACGTTTTCCCGCCGGTGATCTCTAAGAGCAGCTCCAGTGCCACTGCTCTTATGTTTACCGCATCCGTATCAATCACGTCTCCTACCCCCGAACAGAAGGATCAGGCGCAGCAGGGACAAGATGGAAGCCGCTGCCGCCGCCACATAAGTCATAGCCGCTGCGGACAATACTTTTTTCGTATGGCCCAGTTCTTCCGCAGACAGCATATGCGTATTTCCTAAAATGTCTATGGCTCTGGCGGAAGCGTTAAATTCCACCGGAAGCGTAATGAGCTGGAAAAGCGTTCCGCAGGCAAAGCAGAGAAGTCCTACCTGAATCAGTGTATAGGAACTTCCAAAAACAAGGCCCAGCAAAATAATCGGAAACGCTGCCTTTGTTCCGATATTGGCCACAGGTACGAAAGCCCCTCTGAGTTTCAGCGGCGCATATGCTTGGTCATCCTGGATGGCATGGCCGCACTCGTGGGCGGCTACGCCGATGGCAGCCACGGAAGCGGAACCATAAACCGAATCCGACAGCCGGAGAACCTTTCCTCTTGGATCATAATGGTCTGTCAAATTGCCGCTGATATGTTCCACCCGCACATCATAGATTCCCGCTCCCTGCAGGATCCTGCGGGCTGCGTCTGCTCCGGTAAGACCGGACATGCTTCGGACCTGTGCATACTTTTTGTATGTGAGATTTACTCTGGCCGATGCCCACATGGACAGCAGGGCACCAATCAGGACCAGGATATAAGTTGCATCATAAAAGAACATTTGTTCACCTCTTATTTATAGTTCCGCCAATTCTCCCAAAAAGCACCTTATCTGGAAAATACTTCCTTGCCTTTTGGGAGAATCGGCTGTTTACAGTTCTGAAAATATGATCTTTACGTTCCCAGCACCGTGCCTGCTTTTACAGGAACACCGCGCAGAAATGCACCTGCATCCATCCGCTTCCGGCCTTCCATCTGAAGCTCCCGAATTGCCAATCGTCCCTCTCCGGTCTGCACGATGATGGAATCTTTCGTTATGTTCAGTATCTCACCGCAACTGCCCTTTGATACATCAGAAGGCAGAATCTCTCCTGACCATATTTTCAATATTTTGCCCTGATATTTTGTATAAGCGCTGGGCCATGGATTCAGCCCCCGGATCAGCCGTTCGATCGAGCCTGCATCTTTCGTCCAGTCGATAACACCCATATCCCTGGTCAGCATAGAAGCATAAGCTGTTGGAGATGCACCCTGGGGCTCCGGAATAAGGTTTCCCGCTTCCAGACGTCTAAGCGTCTCCGCGCAAAGTGCTGCCCCAGCCTGACTGAGCTTCTCAAACAGGCTGCCTCCTGTCTCCTTTTCCTCTAAAGGTACTACGGTCTTCAAAAGCATATCCCCGGTGTCCAGCCCTTCGTCCATCTGCATGGTCGTTACACCGGATTCTTTTTCCCCATCGATTACCGCCCACTGAATCGGAGCGGCTCCCCGATATTTAGGAAGCAATGAGCCATGTACATTGATACATCCATATCGTTTCATCCAAAGAATCTCTTTTGGTATTAGCTGTCCGAACGCCACAACCACCATCACATCTGCCTCTGTTTGCTCTAAAAGCTGTATGGATTCCGTTTCACGAATCTTTTTCGGCTGATACACCGGCAGGCCATGTGCCAGCGCCTCCTCCTTCACCGGCGGATACTGCATGGCATGTCCTCGTCCCTTTGGTTTATCCGGCTGCGTCACCACAAGCGTGATCCGGTGTCCGGCTTCGATCAGGGCTTTTAAAGTCCCTACTGCAAAATCCGGCGTTCCCATAAAAATAACATTCATACTTGTTGTCTCCTGATTAAAGTTCCGCATCTATTCCTATCATACCCTGGTGTCTGAAAGCATTTCTGTTCATTTACATGACCAGAAATCCTTTCGGGCATGATAGAAATAGATGCTGTTTAAAGTTCCGCATCTATTCCTATCATACCCTGGTGTCTGAAAGCATTTCTGTTCATTTACATGACCAGAACAGACGCTGTTTTTCTCTATTCTTCTTCCTCCGCCGTTACTTCGTGAAGGCCTCCTTCTACCAGGTCCACATACAGTTTTCCTTCTAAATGATCACATTCATGGCAGATCGCACGGGCCAGAAGCTCGGTTCCGTCCAGTTCATAATGCTCTCCGTTTTCATCCATAAAACGTACCGTTACATCGTTGGGACGTGTGACCTGACCAGCCTTTCCAGGCACGCTGATGCATCCTTCATCACCGGTCTGCGTTCCCTCTTCTCTTACAATCCGGGGATTAACCATAACAATGGGACCGTCGCCCACATCAATCACCACGATCCGCTTCAAAATCCCCACCTGAGGCGCAGCAAGACCAACACCATCCTTCTCATACATCGTTTCCAGCATATCATCAATCAATACGCGGATCTTCGGCGTGATCTCCTTAACCTCCTTGCTTTTTTTGCGAAGAATCGGGTCTCCTTCCAGTCTCACATTACGAATTGCCATTCATCTTTCCTCCTACTATCATAGTTTTGCATCTGCACATCCAAGACCCTTGGACTGGATGTGCAGATGCCTTCTCATTTTTACTTTTGCATCCCGCCTCAAAAAGCATTCAGCGGGTTGTGGTCAAACTGTATATAAATCTTCTGCCATATCGTATCTTGCTCCAGTTCCCGCTGCAGCTCCTTTTCCGCTTTCAGAATTGCAGCTTCGCAAGAATGCTTCAGATAGATCACTCTGCGGTATACATCATTTTTCCTGGCCAGAGCGGCAGCAGCGGGACCTACTACCACAAGCCCTTCCACCAAAAGCTGGCGAAGCAGATGTCCCATTCGCTCGGAGCATTCCTTTAACAGTTCCTCTGACGGACCAGTCAGATAGATTCCCAGCATGGACGCCGCCGGCGGATATCCGAGCATCTTTCGGTACAGCATTTCCTGCCGAAAGAAATTTTCATAGTCCTGTTCTGCTGCGGTTCGGATGCTGTAGTGTTCCGGCCGATAGGTCTGGATAACTGCTTCCCCAGGAAGCGCTCCTCTTCCCGCACGTCCTGCCGCCTGAGTCAAGATCTGAAACGTCCGCTCTGACGCCCGATAGTCCGGTGCATACAAGGAAAGGTCCGCTGCCAGTACGCCCACCAGCGTCACATTGGGGAAATCATGCCCTTTGACAATCATCTGTGTCCCTACCAGCACATCCGCCTCTCCCTTTCCAAAAGCTGTCAGAATCTGTTCATAACTTTCCTTCGTCCGGGTGGTGTCATAATCCATCCGCAGCACCCGCGCCTTTGGGAAAATTTTCACAACCTCCCGCTCGATCTGCTGAGTCCCGGCCCGAAAGCCGCTGATATACTTAGAACCACAGGACGGACAGGTCTTTGGCATATGTGTCTCGTACCCGCAGTAATGACATTTCAGACTGCCGTCATTGTGAAGAGAAAGCGTTACGTCACAGTGAGGACAGAGAATGGCCTCCCCGCAGGAACGGCAAGACACAAATCCGGACAGTCCCCTTCGGTTGATGAACAGCATCGCCTGCTGCCTTTTCTGCAGCCGCTCTCCCAACGCCTCCCGAAGCTTCCGACTGAAAATACTGCGATTTCCCTCTTTCAGCTCTGTCCGCAGATCGATGATGCTGACTTTTGGAAGGCAGGCATCTTTGTATCTGCCAGACAGACGATACAGTCCATAGACACCGGTCTTGGCACGATAATAGCTCTCCACCGAAGGCGTTGCACTTCCCAGAATCACGGACGCACCGCACATGCCTGCCCGAAAGACGGCCGCCTCCCTTGCATGATAACGGGGCACCGTCTCGCTTTTATAAGAACTTTCGTGCTCCTCGTCGATAATAATCATACCAATCTTTGGAAATGGAGCGAACAGTGCGGATCTAGGGCCAATGATTACATCAATCTCACCTTCCTTAGCCCGCAGAAACTGATCGTACCGCTCTCCGTCGGACAGGCGGGAATGCATTACGGATACCCGATCCCCGAACCGCTCATAAAACCGCCGGACCGTCTGAAATGTCAGGGCAATCTCCGGAATCAGAACCACGGCCTGCCTTCCTGTTTGAATTAACCGGGCGATCAGTTCCATATAGACTTCTGTTTTGCCGCTGCCGGTGACCCCGTGCAGCAAATAAGTCTTACGTATTCCTTCCTTATAATCGGCCCAGATCCCTTCTACTGCATTTTCCTGTTCTTCATTCAGCACCACCTGCTGCTCTCTCTTTGTAAAATGCCCCTCGTAGGGATTCCGATAACGGGTCTCGGCCTCTACCTTCAGGACGCCTGCATTTGCAAGCCTCTGAATCACCTGCGCAGATATTTTCAGTCCGTCCGTCGCCTTCTGCCAGGAAAGCGTCCCTTCCTCCAGCAGTGCTTTTAACAGCCTGGCTTTCGCCCGGTAAAGCTTTCTCTCATATTCCTGAAGCAGTATCTCTCCCTCCGGAACAGGAATTTTCAGCACCAGTCTGCGGCTCTGCTTCTGCTTCGTCTTCTGTTTTACCGGAAGGACCGTTTTCAACGCCTGATTCATAGTGGAGCCATACCGCTCATGCATCCAGGCAGCCAGCGCGATCAGTTGGGATTCCGCTTTCACGCTTCCCTCTACAATCCCGGTCAGCGGCTTGATTTTCTCCGGCGGATAATCCGGCTCTTCTGACAATCCCACCACATATCCTTTCATCCGCCGGTTTCCCATGCCAAAAGGAACCTCCACCTGCATACCCGCCTGGAGCCGGTTCTGAAGCTCCTTTGGTACCCGGTACTGAAACACCCGATCCAGCTTTTCATGGGAAATGTCCACAATGACACTGGCATATTCCATCCGTCTGTATTCCTCTCTTCTACTATATTTCCGACAGTTCCTGCAGCACCTGCCGAATCAGCTCCCGTTCATCCATTGGGTATTTCTTCCCTTTGATCTCCTGATAGTCCTCATGGCCCTTGCCGGCGAGGACAATCACGTCCCCCTTTTCCCCATGCTCGATTACATAGCGGATGGCCTCTTTCCGATCACTGATTTCCACATAAGCCCCGTCTGTCTTTGCCATACCGGTTTTAATATCATCGATAATGTCCTGAGGCTCCTCATATCTGGGGTTATCCGAAGTGATAACGGTCAGATCTGCCAGACGTCCGGATACTTCTCCCATTTCATATCGGCGAAGCCTGGAACGATTGCCCCCGCATCCAAAGACGCAGACCAGCCGCCTGGGCTGATATTCTTTAAGCGTCAGCAGAAGACTCTCAAGACTCATGGCATTGTGCGCATAATCGATCATCAAAATAAAGTCTTCCGATACACGGATCATCTCGATCCTCCCCCTGGTTTTTACCACCCTCAGGGCCTCCTTCAGATCCTCCTCCGATACGTTAAAATGTTCACAAACTGCAACCGCAGCCAAAGAATTGTACACGCTGAACGTCCCCGGCACATCGATTTCCACATCCATATTCAATTTTCCGGAAATATGATAACGAACCCCAAGATACCCCGGTCTGCCGATCAGTTCTGCCCCCGAAGCCCGGTAATCCGCCTTTTTTGAAAAGCCGATGGTTTCCAGGCTGCAGGTATGTCCCCCCAGCACCAGATCAAAATGTGCATCATCCCCATTGGCAATTCCAAATCGGCACTGTTTAAACAGCATTCCCTTGCAGGCCGCATATTCTTCAAAGCTGGCATGCTCATTGGGACCGATATGATCCGGCGCCAGATTCGTAAAGACTCCGATCTCAAAAGGAATACCTGCAGTTCGGTGCATCATAAGTCCCTGCGAAGATACTTCCATGACGCAGACACTGCACCCCTCTTCTGCCATTCTATAGAAATATTCCTGAATCAGGTATGATTCCGGCGTTGTATTTGCAGACGGAATATGGGTATCCCCGATGATCGTCTCAATGGTTCCTATCAGCCCGACCTTGTAGCCTGCATGCTCCAGAATCCCTTTTATCATATAGGTTGTTGTCGTCTTTCCTTTGGTACCGGTAACTCCGATGACCTTTAGTTTCTCTGCCGGATAGTCAAAATACGCCGCCGACAAAAGAGACAGTGCATAACGGGTATCTGCTACCAGAACAAGGGTCACTTCCGGCGGCACTTCCACCATTCTCTCTGCCACTAAAACTCTGGCACCTTTTGCTGTGATCTCCTCCACATGTTCATGGCCGTCATATTTTTCCCCTTTGATACACACGAACATACATTCTTCTGTAACTTTTCTGGAATCATGGACGAGCGCACTGATCTCCCCTTCCACGGTTCCGTTTATGATCTGATAGTCCAGGTTTTTTAATAATCCGGAAACTGATCTCATGAAGATCCTCCTTCTTCTGACTGCAGGACTGCCCGATGCGCCCACGCTTCTTTGAAAGAAAAGCCCTATCAAAGAAACAGAGCAACATCTGCAGCAGCCCCAAACTGCCGCTTCTTACCCCTTCACCATCAGCCCGCTGCAGCCGGAGATTTTTCCAGAGTCATGGAGATCCCCTTAACCACAAGGAACTCTGAAAGAAATCTCCGACTGCAGCGGGCGTCCGTTTTTCGAAAATAACAAGCGGCCATTTCTTTTTCAGAGTAGTATAACACATTTGTGCAGGTCTTGCAATTTTACATTGGCAACATTATAATATATCTGGAAAGGAGTCTCAAAAGACGAATGTTGCCAACAAGAGAAAAAGCAGAAGCACTTTTAGAAGAAGCCGAACAGTGCAATCCCGGCCCCTGGGGGAAACACAGCCGCACAGCCGCCCGCTGTGCGGAAAATATCGCCAAATTATGCCCGGATCTGGACCCGGACAAGGCCTACATCCTTGGCCTGCTTCATGATATCGGGCGGAAATTCGGCGTACGCCATCTGGGACATGTATCGGACGGATACCGTTATATGATGTCTCTTGGGTATGACGAAGCCGCCAAAGTATGTCTCACTCATTCTTTTCACTGCCAGTCGCTGGATGATTATATCGGCAGTTTTGATACATCAGAAGAAGAACTGGCACTGATTCAGCATACACTGGCCAAAACTTCCATGGATGAATACGACTGGCTGATCCAGCTCTGTGACGCTTTGGCAGGCGCCGGGGGCGTATCGACTATGGAAGAACGGATGGAAGATGTCCGGAAACGTTACGGAACCTATCCTCAGAAAAAATGGGACCGGAACTTGGAATTAAAGAAATATTTTGAAGAAAAAACAGGAACAGACATTTATACTATCGTTAAAAAGACGGGCACAACATAAGAACCGCAATTCTAAGAAACGACTTTGAACAAATGGCTCGGATCAAAAGCGTCCAGCCAAACGAAACGAGGAACTAAAATATGAAGAAAAAGAAAATCGTCGTTGCACTGGGACATAAAGCATTGGGAACAACGCTGCCCCAGCAGAAAACTGCCGTCAAGGCGGCTGCAAAAGCCATCGCAGACCTGGCAGACACTGACTGCCGGATCGTCATTTCTCACAGCAACGCACCGCAGATCGGAATGATTCATACAGCTATGAACGAATTTGGCAAGCAGCACCCGGACTATACTTTTGCACCTATGTCCGTCTGCTCCGCTATGAGTCAGGGGTACATTGGCTATGACCTGCAAAACGCCATCCGGGAAGAGCTTCTAAACCGCGGGATCCACAAACCCGTTACGACCGTTCTCACACAAGTCATTGTAAATCCCTATGATGATTCCTTTTATAAGCCGGTGAAGATCATTGGACGGGTCATGAGTGAAGAAGAAGCAAGAGCCGAGGAGGAAAAGGGAAATCATGTGGTAAAAACCGACGCCGGTTATCGGCGAATCGTTTCCGCACCAAAACCGGAAGATATCGTAGAGATCGATGCCATCCGCACTCTGTCGGATGCCGGACATATTGTCATCGCCTGCGGCGGCGGCGGAATCCCGGTTCTAAAGCAGGGACATCGGCTCAAAGGCGCCAGCGCTGTCATCGAAAAGGACCTTGCCAGCGGAAAACTGGCGGAGCTTCTGGATGCAGATATGCTCCTGCTCTTAACCGGGGAGAAATATTTATATCTGAACTATGGAGAGGAAAACAGCGAGCCGCTGACCCGGCTTTCTGCGGACAAAGCCCGTTCTTATATTGCGGACGGACAGTTTGCCGAGGAATCTGTGCTCCCCAAAGTAGTGGCAGCAGTTTCCTTCGTGTCTGTAAAACCAGACGGCGCTGCCGTCATTGCCGACTTAGAGGATGCAAAAGCCGCATTTTATGAGCAGGCAGGAACGATCATCCGCTCCTGACAAGACAGAAAAAACACTCCGGTCCATGGGGCGTTTTGCAGACGCCGCGCTCAGGAACCGGAGCGTTTTTTCAAAAGCTTCTGTTTTCTTGTAACTCCTACGCCTTTAGTATAAAAATTCTGGAGTCAAAATCTCCGCAGCAGGCTTTCTTTGGATCCCCGTCCGCAGTTGCGGCATCACTTGTAATCAGTCCTGCGTACATCAGCTCATCCCCATAGTAAAGTCCTTTCTTCTCCTGACCGTCTTCCATGACCCAGTAGGACCTGTTCTCGTCCAATCCTTTCAGACGGAGTCTTTCCAGGGGCATATTGGCACCATTCAAAACCCGATACCAGCCTACCACTGCCAGACTCTTGTCTTCGCTGACTGCCATCCACGCCGTCACATTTTTCTCAAAAGGACTGCTCAGACGATAAAAATCTCCAAACTGAATCAGACTGCGATATTGTTTCATAAATGCAACCTGCTCTTTTACCTGACAAAGTTCTTCATCCGTCAGCTTATTCAGATCCAGTTCATATCCAAAGGTCCCGAAATACGCCGTATTAGCCCTTGTGTGAAGGGGTGTATTGCGGTACACCTGATGATTCGGCGTTACAGATACATGGCTTCCGATGCTGCTGAGCGGATAGCAGAATGAGGTTCCGTACTGGATTTTCAGCCGCTCTACTGCATCCGAGTCATCACTTGCCCAGCCCTGAGGTGCATAATACAGAAGACCCGGATCAAACCTTCCGCCTCCGCTGGCGCAGGATTCAAAGAGCACATGAGGAAATTCCGATGTCAGGCGCTCGTACAGGCTGTAAACTCCCAGTATATACCGATGAAACACTTCTCCCTGGCGATCTGCAGGCAGTGCCCCGGAATAGCATTCGGTAATGCTGCGGTTCATATCCCATTTAATATAGGAAACTTTTGCTTCCGACAGAATCTTTGCCATCATCCCGTAGATGCAGTCCACCACCTCCTGGCGGGAAAAATCCAAAACATACTGGTATCTCCCCAGGGAAGCGTGCCTTCCCGGCGTCTGAAGGATCCAATCCGGATGCGCCCGATACAGATCCGAATCCGGATTCACCATCTCCGGCTCAAACCATAAACCAAACTTCATGCCCAGATCTTCGATCTTCTCTGCCAGTCCCACGATACCTTCCGGCAGGCAATCTTCGTTTGGAATCCAGTCTCCAAGCCCTGCATGGTCATTTCTTCTGGCGCCGAACCAGCCGTCGTCCAGCACAAACAGCTCTACACCGCATTCCTTTGCCTTTTTGGCGATCTCCACCAAACGCTCCTCGGTAAAATCAAAATAAGTAGCTTCCCAGTTGTTATTGAGAATCGGACGCTCCCGATCTCTCCAGTATCCTCTCGCCAGCCGGCTGCGGTACAGCCGATGAAACGTACGGCTCATATCTCCCAGCCCTTTATGGGAATAGACTACTACGGCCTCCGGTGTCTGGAAAGACTCTCCGGGCTCTAATTTCCATCCAAAACCGAAAGGATGAATGCCCAGAAGTACTCTCGTAGTATCCTGCGTATCCACCTGGGCCTGCGCTAAAAAGTTGCCGCTGTAGACCAGACTGAATCCCATCACTTCTCCCTGATCTTCATCCGCAGTCGGACGCTTTAATACAATGAACGGATTCTGGTCATGAGAAGAATTGCCGCGGATGCTGTCCACTGCCTGGATCCCCTGCTCCAGCTTCCTTACTTTCAGATGCCGCTCTCTTGCCCAGGCCCCGGAAAACTGCAGCCATTCATAATCGCTGTCCGGAAGGTCCAGGCACAGACTCATGACTCTTGTCAGCCGAACATTTGTTCTCCCCTCGTTGCGAAGTCTCGCACTGCGGGCAATGATCCCGCCCTCGGCAAAGATCGTATAGAACAGCTCCAGCACAATGCCGGTCAGAGCATCTTTTAAGGTAACCGTCAGTGTCTCTGCTTCCTCCTCAGATTCCGTATAAGTAGCCGGAAGTCCCGGAAGCTTTGGTTTCCCTTTTTCAATCTGATGACTCTCGTACACAAAATCCGAAAGTGTACTTCCGTTTTCCTGCAAAACAGATACAGCCGGATGACGAAAATCCGTCGTACCATACACTCCGTACTCCTGTCTCGTATGTTCCAGCGAAAATCCATTGTTATCGTCAAACACACAGGCGGTCATGGCACGGCACACCTGTTCGAACAGATAGGAAAAATCCTCTTTATAATGGATCTTCCTTCCAAAGTAAAGCTGCCCCAGATGTCCGTTGGGCAGAACGGTCATAATATAACTGATCTCCTGATTAAACAGATGAAAGGTTTTTGTTTTCTTCTGAAATAAGATGCTCATTGGAATACTCTCCTTTTCCGGTCTTTCTTTTTGCTGACTTATTATTACATAAAGCGCGCTGCCCAGGAAAGCACTGTTTGTTGAAAAAAATATGCAGAATGTTATATTTTACAGCTATCTGTCTTCTGCTCCGAATTCCTTTGTCATCTCCTTGCGTTTCCTGCGGTGTTCCTCCTGCTCCTGCTGATACTTTCTGCGGTACTGAAGGGGTGTTGTCTGGTATTTTCCTTTATAAGCCCGTCCAAACGCTGCCGTATCAAGATAACCGCAGGAATAAGCCACACTTTCCACTGACAGATCCGTCATTGTCAGTAGTTCTGCCGCCCGGACAAGTCGATAATCCGAAAGGTATT
This sequence comes from Lachnospiraceae bacterium, assembly GCA_910574965.1. GTDB lineage: Bacteria > Bacillota > Clostridia > Lachnospirales > Lachnospiraceae > Hominiventricola. The sequence continues at coordinate 58,697 of CAJTDB010000007.1, forward strand.
CCCTGGGCGAACTCCCTGTATGTTCCCGAAAGAGCGTATACAGATAGCTTCGGTTAATACACACATACTCCGCAATATCCGACACCTTGATGGGATGCCCGTAGTTATCCTGAATATAGCCCAGAGCCTTTTTGACATACAGATTGTCCGTTCCGTGTCCTTGTGCAGAAGGATGAGAAATGTCCCGCGCCAGAATCGAAAAAAAGCGATACAGACAACTTTCCAACAGAAACTGGTCTTTCACGGTAATCGTATAATTTTTCAGCATCTGAAGCACCAGCTCTTTTAATTCCTCCCCCTGTCCGCTGTGATAAATCAGCCGGCCTTTGTCAAATCCCACATCCTCCAAATATTCCCTGACCCGCTGTCCGTGGAATCCCACCCACAGATACGTCCATGGTTCCTTTTCATCCGCTTCATAATAGATCGGCATCCCCGGCTCAATCAGAAATCCCTGGCCCGCCTGCAGCACATACCATTTGCCGCCTGCCTGATAACGGCCTTTTCCTTCTAAAATATAATGAATCAGATAGTTCGACCGAATTCCCGGTCCAAAACTATGGAGAGGACTGCATTTTCCATAACCGCAGAAGCATAGATACAGATCAGAAAATTTCCGGTCCGGCAACTGCAGCACATAGGCATCTTCCATCCTGAATCTCCTCTCTTCCGGATACGCAGCATCCGGACTTCCGATTATAAAAATACCCGGAGCAAAGCTTTTTCCTGCCTTGCTCCGGGCTGTTATATCATTTCTCCGAAGATGCAGCTCCGGAACCAAAGTCATTCATCTCACAGGTCATGCCGCCTTCTTCAAAACTGCTGACCGTAGAATACAGGCTCAGATAGCCGCCGGAAGAATTGAGCCGGTCACTGATGATGCCCATATTGGCCAGGGCCGTACTGCTTGCCCGGTTAAAGTCCACGCCAAACCGCAGCTCCATACTCCCGTCGTCCGTTGGTTTTACCTTGGCAGCTACACCGTCCAAAGCTCCAAACTGGCTCTCATATGCCTGAATCTCTTCCTCAGTTGCACCTTCTGCCTCCTGCATCCGCATCGTCTGCAGCATACCAATGATAGAATCTCCCTGAGAAGCGATCTGATAGACGCTGCCCTCTTCCGTACAGGTGGTCATCGTCATATCGATATAATCATAGAAACCGCCTGTTAGCTGCTCGTAAAATTCCCTGCACGCCGAAGAGTCGATCCGATCTCCGTCTGACCGATGAGATACGTAGACTGTAATCTCTTCGTCGATGGGTGCTCCGGTCTCAAGTGAAGCGGACAGCCAATCCGGAAGATTCGCAAAGCTGTCATCCCCGTTTTCCACCTGTGCCTGGATGGCAGACCACATGGCATCCGGAACGCCGGAAGTAATCTCATGGGTCTGAAGATGTACCGTCACTTCTCCCCATGCCTCTTTTCCTTCCACGGCCTCTGCGGTAAAAGTAAAGTCTTTGGTCAGCTCCCATACCCGCTTGTATACTTCTCCCATCTCTCCGCCGCTTTCCTGCCCCTGGAAATAGAAGTGAAGCAGATTGTCTTCGTCAAAATACGGTTTCATGCTCTCATAGTCATTCGCCTGATAAGCCGTCAGAAAATCACTGACGATCTGTTCATCCGTACGGTCATCCTTTACCGGAAGCCCCAGCTTTTCTGCACATCCGCCAAGAAGCAGGGCCGGCAGAAGGCAGGCCGCGGCTGCATAGTTCCACTTTTTCATAATATTTTTTTCTCCTATTAAAGTTCCGCATCTGGATCTGAAATTCCCTGGTCCTGGAAGAATTTTTATCCACTTCCGTGCCTAAAAATCCTTCCGGGCATTTCCTATCCAGATGCTGTTTAAAATTTCCTATTTATCCGTAATCTCCCCATGAAACTCCTGCAAAGATTTCACCGGAAGCTTTCCGTCCCGTTTTGCCGAACGAATGCCCTCTACCGTCGCCTTGGCCATAGCCATAGTCGTCATATATGGGATCTTGTTCTTCACGGCTGCCTTTCGGATGTAACTGTCATCTACAGCGCCTTTTTTGCCAATGGGTGTATTGACAATCAACTGAATCTTGCCATTGGTGATCTTATCCAAAATATTGGGACGTCCCTCGTTGATCTTCCATACTTTCAACGCCGGAATACCTGCCGCCTCGATCATATCGCAGGTCCTTCCCGTGGCCATGATGGAGAAGCCGCACTCATAAAATCCTTTTGCCACTTCCACCAGCTCTGCCTTATCCCGGTCATTGACGGATATAAGCACACAGCCTTCAACGGGAATCTGGTTTTTAGTCGCTTCTTCCGCCTTGTAGAATGCATCTCCAAAATCTGCCGACAACCCAAGCACCTCTCCCGTGGAGCGCATCTCCGGCCCAAGGATCGGGTCTACTTCCGGGAACATATTGAATGGGAATACTGCTTCTTTTACACCATAATGGGCGAATTTCTTCTCCTTTAATTCCGGTACCGGACTGGTATGCTTTGTAAAAGGCATGGTGATAATGTCTGTCGCAATCTGCACCATATTGATGCCGCACACTTTAGATACCAGCGGCACCGTACGGGACGCTCTCGGATTCGCCTCGATTACAAAGACCTTTCCGTCCTCGATGGCATACTGCATATTCATAAGGCCCACCACATGCATCTCGCTGGCAATCTTTCTAGTATAGTCTTTGATCGTCTCCACCTGAGCCTCTGTCAGCCCTCTTGGCGGGATGATGCATGCCGAATCTCCGGAGTGAATGCCCGCCAGCTCGATATGTTCCATAACCGACGGAACAAACACATGTTCTCCATCGCTGATCGCATCTGCCTCGCACTCTGTTGCATGATGCAGGAACCGGTCAATAAGGATAGGACGGTCCGGTGTCACGCCTACCGCCTGCTGCATATAGAAAGTAAGCGCCTCATCGTCGTAGACAACTTCCATTCCCCGGCCTCCCAGCACATAGGACGGACGTACCATAACCGGATAACCGATCCTGTGGGCTGTGTCAAGAGCTTCCTTCACATCCACAGCCATACCTGCTTCCGGCATGGGAATCTGCAGACGCTCCATCATCTCCCGGAACAGGTCTCTGTCTTCGGCCAGGTCGATGGTCTCCGGCGTCGTACCAAGGATGTTCACTCCGTATTTCTTCAGATCTGCCGCCAGATTCAAAGGAGTCTGTCCGCCAAACTGAGCAATCACACCTACCGGATTCTCTTTCTCATAGATGGCCAATACGTCTTCTAACGTCAGCGGCTCAAAATACAGCTTGTCAGAAGTGTCATAATCCGTAGATACCGTCTCCGGATTGCAGTTGACAATAATCGTGGAGAAGCCCAGTTTCCGAAGCGCTTTTGCCGCATGGACACAGCAGTAATCAAACTCGATGCCCTGTCCGATCCGGTTGGGTCCGCCGCCTAAGATCATGACTTTGGGCCGGTCTGTCTCCACAGGACTTTCATCTTTCATATGATAGCTGGAATAATAATAAGCACTGTCTTTCGTTCCGCTGACGTGTACACCCTCCCAGGCTTCCACGATGCCTTCTTTGGTCCTTGCATCCCGAATCTCTTCCTCGGACACCTGAAGAATTTCGCTTAAATATTTATCAGAAAAGCCGTCAAGCTTCGCCTGTCTTAAATCATCTGCAGCGGGAACTTTGCCGGAATATTTCCGAATCAGAGCTTCTTCTTCCTCTACCAGCTCCTTCATCTGCTCGATAAACCAGGTCTTTACCTTTGTAAGCGCATAGATCTCCTCTACAGATGCGCCTTTTCGAAGGGCCTCATACATGATAAAATGCCGCTCGCTGCAGGGTGTCATAAGCATAGTGAGCAGTTCTTTCTTCGTCTTCTTTCCAAAATCGCCCGCATGTCCCAGCCCATAACGGCTTTTCTCCAGGGAACGGATGGCTTTCTGGAATGCTTCTTTGTAGGTCTTTCCGATGCTCATGACCTCGCCGACGGCACGCATCTGGGTGCCGAGCTTATCTTCTACACCTTTGAACTTTTCAAAAGCCCATCTGGCAAATTTAATTACCACATAGTCCCCGTCCGGCACATATTTATCCAGAGTGCCGTATTTTCCGCAGGGGATCTCGTCCAGGGTCAGGCCGCTGGCAAGCTTTGCAGACACCAGCGCGATGGGAAATCCCGTTGCTTTGCTGGCAAGCGCCGAAGAGCGGGACGTTCTGGGATTGATCTCAATGACCACGATCCGGCCGGACACCGGGTCATGCGCAAACTGCACATTCGTACCGCCGATGACCTGAATGGCATCTACGATCCGATAAGCCTGCTCCTGAAGCTTCTTCTGTACGTCCTCTGAAATGGTCAGCATCGGCGCCGAACAGAAGGAATCGCCGGTGTGTACACCTACAGGATCGATGTTTTCGATAAAGCATACGGTAATCATATTGCCTTTGGCATCACGGACGACTTCCAGCTCCAGCTCTTCCCAGCCCAGAATGGACTCTTCCACCAGTACCTGTCCCACCAGGCTGGCCTGCAGGCCCCTGGCACAGACAGTCTTTAACTCTTCCTTATTATATACCAGTCCGCCGCCGGCGCCGCCCATGGTATAAGCCGGGCGCAGCACTACCGGATAACCCAGACGGTCTGCAATAGCAAGAGCTTCCTCTACGGAATATGCCACGTCGCTGCGCGCCATCTCCACACCCAGCGCATTCATGGTATTTTTAAACTCGATCCGGTCTTCTCCCCGCTCAATGGCATCCACCTGTACCCCGATCACCTTCACATTATATCGGTCCAGAACGCCGGCGGACTGAAGTTCCGAACATAAGTTCAGTCCGGATTGCCCGCCCAGATTGGGCAGCAGAGCATCAGGACGCTCTTTGGCAATGATCTGCTCCAGCCTTTCTACATTTAATGGTTCAATATACGTGATATCTGCTGTGTCGGGATCGGTCATGATCGTCGCCGGGTTGGAATTGACCAGTACAATTTCATATCCGAGACTTTTCAGGGCTTTACATGCCTGTGTACCAGAATAATCGAACTCACACGCCTGCCCGATGATAATGGGACCAGAACCGATGATTAGTACTTTGTGAATGTCTTCTCTCTTCATAAATGCACCCATTTATCCTTTCTTTGACTCTGCTTTCCTTGTTTTTGATCGTGTTTTATTCTAGCACACTTCGTCTGAGAGGACAAGACCTCAAGAACAGGATTACGCCGGCATTGAGAGAAAAAATGTAAGATCCGCATTTAAAAGCAGAGATATTCTCCGTTTAATATGGTGTAGTACAGACGGTCTTTTTCTGCGATCTTTGCCTGGCCGCTGGTCGATTCGGTTATGGCCTTCGTAAGTTCAGCAGTCTTTGAGACAGGAACAAGTACCGTAAAACTTACATGATCGGTATATTCCGTGTCGGTCATGGGAATCTGACGCTGGCCGAACAAATACTGAAGCCGGCCGATTCCATTGTAGTCCGTCTCCACAAGCAGACGCGTTCCTAAGTATTTCGTAATGATCCGGCTGTTTTTCAGACCCTCCTGAACAGCAGCGGAATAGGCACGCACCAGACCGCCGGTTCCCAGAAGAGTCCCTCCAAAATATCGGGTTACGACTGCCGCCACATTGGTAAGCCCTGCACCGGTTAAGACATCCATCATCGGCTTTCCTGCGGTCTGAGACGGTTCCCCATCGTCACTGCAGCGCAGAAGCTCCTGACGTTCTCCAAGGACATAAGCCGAACAGTTATGTCTGGCATCCCAGTATTTTTTCTTCATCTCTTCCAGAAAGGCCAGTGCCTCCTCCTCCGTCTCCACCGGACGGATGGTCGCAATAAAACGGGATTTCTTTTCTGTAATCTCTCCGATGCCGCCTTTATATATAGTTTTATATTCCTCTACCATGTGTTTTCCTCCTGTTCTGCTCCCATCTTTGTGCTTTCTCATTCCCGGCAAGCTCCTCAAGAAATCTGGATGGTTCCATCTCATGGCTAAACTGTTTCTTGGCAAAGCAGATGGTCAGTTCTTTCTTTGCCCTCGTTAAAGCCACATAAAACATCCGTCTCTCTTCTTCCAGATCCGCATCCAGCACCGCCTTCTTATAAGGCGTAATCCCTTCCGCCGCATCGAGAAGGAAGACATGATCGTACTCTAACCCTTTGCTGCTGTGCATGGTAGTCAACTGCACGCCGTCCTTTGTCTCCTGCTGCTGGCGGCGCATTCGCTCCATCTCTTCTTTATACTGCTCTACGTAATCGAACCACTCCTCGTACGTCTTACAGGATCTGGCACTTTCCTCCAGCTCCCCCATCACATCGAACAGCTCCTCCTCTTTGATACGGCGAAACTGCGCATATTCCCGCAGATAGTCGTCATATCCTATGACATTCCGGATATAGCTAAATGCCGCAAACGGACCCATGCGCCCAAGCATTTTCAAGTCATACTGAAGCTTCTCAATACGATCGCACACATATCCTTTGTCCTGATAATAGGTCAGCATATGTTCCCAGCAAATGACCTCATCGTCCAGACATTCCCGGTTCATATATCGTTTCGGACGGTTCAGCACCGGCAGCAGATCCTTTCGAAGTCCCGATCCCATAGCCAGCCGGATATAGCAAAATATATTTTTCGCAATCCAGTGTTCAAACAGGTTCGGCATCTGGTCTCTCACCCGGAAAGGAATATTGAACTCCATTAGTTTCTGTATTAAAACTCTTGGCTGTGTGTTGGTTCGATAGATCACCGCCGTCTGAGACCAGGGGATGCCCTGCTCCCGATACCTTTGCAGTTCTTTCAATATGTAGATACACTCCTGCTGCTGGTCGGCAAACTTCAGCACCCGGACCGGACTTCCCTCCCCGCCCCTAGCCTCAATCTCCTTTGGAAACCGCATATGGTTGTGGCGGATTACCATGCCTGCAGCCTCCACGATCTGTCTTGTAGACCGAAAATTATCGTTTAAGATCACCTGCCCTGCGGCCGGATAATCTTTTTGAAAATTCAGCATAATTTCCGGCTTCGCTCCCCGGAACCGATAGATGGACTGGTCATCATCCCCCACAATAAACAGGTTGTCCTCCGGCGCAGCCAGCAGTTTTAAAATATCATACTGAATCTGGTTAATGTCCTGGAATTCATCCACCAGAATATACCGGAATTTCTTCTGCCAGGCAGACAGAATATCCGGGCGTTTGGATAAAAGTTCCCATGTATAGACAAGCATATCGTCAAAATCAATCAGCCTTGCCCTGTTCTTTCGCTCCTCGTATTCCTCATAGATCTTTCGGAAATTCTCCTCTGAACAGTTTTTGGAAAAATAATGTGCCAGAGAAATGCGCTCATTTTTAATCAGGCTGATTTCCGCCGAAATACCGGACAGAAATTCACTCTCATCATCGATCTCCAGCCGGAGCCGCTCCACTGCCTCTTTTAAATACTGATAACGCACTTCTTCCTTTAAAATATTTCCCGCAGTAAATCCATAGGCCAGCTTCAGAATACTGAAAAAGACCGCATGAAAAGTCCCGAAGGAGACCGTCGTATGCTCCTCCTTCATCAGACGCAGAAAGCGCTCTTTCATCTCTGCAGCCGCCGCTTTTGTAAACGTGATGACCAGTATGGAAGACGCCGGTATCCCATACTCCTGCACCATATATTGTACTCTTCTTGTAACTACGGTAGTCTTGCCCGAACCGGGACCTGCAAGAACCATCAGCGGTCCATCCTGATGACGGACCGCTATGCTTTGTGATTTTGTAAAAGAACTCATACTATTAAACAGACTCTAATTTTTTGACAGCATTCCGAATGCGGGCAACGGATTCTTCTTTTCCAAGGATCTCCAGAATCTCCGTCGCTCCGCAAGGGGTCATCTGCTTTCCGGAAGCAGCCGTACGGACGGGCCACATTACGTAGCCGTTCTTGTATCCCTTCTCCGCCACATAAGCGCTTAAAAGGGCATATAATGCATCGTTGGAATAATCCTCCTGGGCTTCTAAAAGCGGCAGTACCTCCTTTAAAACCGAAAGGCTGGACTCTTTGCTGGTCTTCATCTTCTTGTGGGTATACATGGAGATATCATACTCCGGCACCGCTTCAAAAAAGTCAATCAGCTCCCGGATATCCGGGAAGACTTCGATCCGGGTCTTCACCATCCCGGCGATCTTACGGAAGTCATACTCTTTTGTAATAACCTCCTTCATGATCGGAAGGGCCTTCTCATAAAAAGCTTCAAAATCCATAGCTTTTATATATTCGCCGTTCATCCATTTTAATTTTCCGTAGTCAAAGACCGCCGGAGACTTGCTCATATGACGGTAATCGAACTTCTCCACCAATTCTGACAGGGACGCAATCTCCTGGTTGTCCTCCGGTGACCACCCAAGAAGTGCCACAAAGTTCACCACGGCTTCTGTCAGAAATCCCTGCTCAATCAGATCCTCATAGGAAGAATGCCCGCAGCGCTTGCTCAGTTTTTTATGCGTCTCATCCGTAATCAGCGGACAGTGCACATATACCGGCACTTCCCAGCCAAAAGCTTCATAGAGCCGGTTGTATTTGGGAGAGGAGGACAAATATTCGTTGCCCCGTACCACATGGGTTATACCCATGAGATGATCGTCCACCACATTGGCAAAATTATAAGTCGGGTAACCGTCGGACTTTATCAGAATCATATCATCCAGCTCTGCATTGTCCACCGTAATATCCCCATAAATCTCATCATGAAAGGTCGTCGTTCCGGTCTGGGGATTGTTCTGGCGAATCACATAAGGCACCCCTGCAGCCAGCTTCTCCTCCACTTCTTCCCTGGACAGATGCAGACAGTGCTTGTCATAAATGCTGATCTCCTTGCCCGCCACTTCCTGTTTTAAACTCTCCAGCCGCTCTTTATCGCAAAAACAATAATATGCTTCGCCTTTCTCAATCAGCTTTTTTGCATATTCCAGATAGATACCGCTGGCTTGACGCTCACTCTGTACATAAGGCCCCGAACCGCCGTCCTTATCCGGCCCCTCGTCATGCAGAAGTCCGGTTTTTTGAAGCGTACGGTAGATAATATCCACTGCTCCCTCCACAAGACGCTCCTGGTCTGTGTCCTCAATGCGCAGCAGGAAATCCCCGCCCTCATGCTTTGCGATCAAATATGCATACAGCGCCGTCCGAAGGTTCCCCACATGCATCCGCCCGGTAGGACTCGGCGCAAATCTTGTACGTACTTTTCCCATCGTAATCATCTCCTTGATTCTCTGCTTATGTCCAAAAGCCGCCAGGACGAAAAGCTTTGGCGGCTTTTGAAACGGTAATGATTCGATTATATACGATTGCTGCAGGTTTTACAAGCAGGGTTTGGCAAATTCACGGGTATTTTATGAGATCAGCCGATAATACGCCTTGGATGTAAGCCCATAGCAGATCACATACACCCCCGCAAAACCGAGCGCAACTCCCGCACTGCACTTTACCAGCAGTATCGTGTCAAACATCTGAATTATTCCCATAAGCTGATGGACCATACACATTCCCACTGCGGAATGAATAAGCGCCGCCAGCAGAGGAAGCGCGAATACCATAAGCATCTGTCTGCGGACAGTCCTCTGGATATCCTGTCTGCTCATGCCTACCTTCTGCATGATGGAAAAGCTTCCCTGATCTTCATAGCCTTCCGAAAGCTGTTTGTAATACATGACCAGCAGAAGACACATAAAGAAGACCAGACCAAAAAGAATACCGATAAACAAAAGTCCTCCGTCCATGGAATGAATGACCTGCCAGCCCTCCAAACCGTCTGTGACCGTAAGAAAGCCTTCCGTAAAATCCTGCTGCCATCCTTTCAGTTCTTTCATAAAGGCTGCCTTGTCTTCTTCTGAGCCGGTCAGCAGAATACCGCTCTTCTCCAGCCGTTCTGACGGAACCGCATTCTGTCCGGGTACAGTCCCAGGCAGTTCTAACATCGCCTCAAGAGCCTGTTCATCCTTCACAGCCAGTACATAACTTTCGCCGGAATATTCTCTCCCCACATACGGCCAGGGCAGCATCGTTACCTTTGTCTCTTTTACGGTAAACTCCTCCCCGAAAAATTCCATCGTATCATATCCGTATTTTCTGCCGGTGGCATACAGGAGTATCTGTCTCTCTTCCAGACTCTCGTTCCCTCCCGTCAGGCAATTATAATCATCCAGTGTAATAAAATACAGCGTACAGCTTTCTTTTTCCTGCTGTATTCCAAAGATTCGGTCTCCATCCTGTCCGCATTCCAGCCACTGATCCGCATACGTATCCAGTCTGCTGACCGTGAGGCCGTATTTTCCGGAAAGTTCTGTAAGTTTTGCCTCTGCTTCCTCTCTGGACAGCCCGCTGCTGTCATAAGTGAGCAGCGCTTCATAAGGATAGCTGAAAAGCCGGATCCCTTCCAGTCCTGCATAAAGCGTTACCGTACAGGTCAGCGTAATTACCACCATTGTAGAGAAGATACAAATATTAGCCAGCCCTGCCGCACTTTTTTTCATCCGGTAATACATGCCTGAGATCGTAATAAAATTTTCCGGACGATAATAGAACCGCTTCCGTCTGCGCACGACCTTCAGAACAGCCACCCCCGCAAAGGTAAAGAGCAGATACGTTCCCACGACTGCCAGCAGGACCGACAGGAAAAAACTGTCGAATATCGTCGAGTCCAGCTTTGTATCAAAAACCGTTTTATATGCCAGCAGCGTCACCAGCACTCCGAACAATGCCCCCGGAATCTGAAAACGCGGCTCCTTCTCTCCCTTTTTACTGCCGGAGAGCAGTTCTACCGGGCGCGTCCGAAAGATTCCCGCTGCACCGTGGAGAAATGTAAACAGACTTACTGCTGCAAAGAACAAAACCGTCTCTAAAACCGCCCGCCAGGTAAAGGTAAATTCCGCCTCCACCGGAAGCGCACTGAGCCGAAGAAGCAAAAGGAAGAACAGCTTTGCAAGCACGCTTCCTAAAATAATCCCGCCCAGCACAGACAGCACATAGACAAACAATGTCTCCAGAAACAGAAGAACTGTCAGATGCTTTCTCTCCATGCCCAAAAGCGTATACAGGCCCGTTTCCTTTTTCCGCCTCTTGATCAAAAAGCTGTTGGCATAATAGACAAAAGGAATGAGGATAAAGACAAGCAGGAACTTGCCCAGCATCAACATCATCCAGGCATAGGTGCTGTAAGGCAGCGTTGCCATTATGTCATTAAGCAGGATAGAAGAAAATATAAAATAAGTGAATACGGAAAAAATACATGCAACGATATATGGATAATAAACAGTCCCGTTTTTTATCACTCCTTTTACTGCCAGGCCAGGCAGAAGCTTCCATTTTTTCATCCAATCGCCTCCTTTTGGCGGACTGGCTCCGTCTGCAGAACGGTCAGTGTATCAGATATCATCCGGTACATAGCGTCATAACTGCGCTCTCCTTTATAAATCTGGTGAAACACGCTTCCGTCTTTAATGAACAGCACCCGGCCCGCATGGCTTGCTGCCTGAATGCTGTGGGTCACCATAAGGATCGTCTGCCCTTCCCGATTCACTTCCTCCAAAAGTCCAAGAAGCTTTCCCGACGCACGGGAATCAAGCGCTCCTGTCGGTTCATCCGCCAGAACCAGATCCGGGTTTGTAATCAATGCCCGGCAGGCTGCCGCCCGCTGCTTTTGTCCTCCGGATACCTCATAAGGATATTTATCCAGAAGGTCCTGAATCTCCAGCCTTTTCGCCAGTGGCTGAATCCTCTTTTCCATCTCCTTGTAGTCTTCCCCTGCCAGAACCAGAGGCAGGAAAATATTGTCTCTCAGATTCAGTGTATCCAGAAGATTAAAGTCCTGGAAAATAAATCCCAGATGATCCCGGCGAAACGCACACAGCTCCTTTGAACGAACAGCCGCCAGATCTTTTCCTTTAAGGAGTACCTGGCCGCTGGTCGCCTTATCAAGGGACGCCAATATATTCAGAAGCGTTGTCTTTCCTGAACCGGACTCTCCCATGATCGCCACATATTCCCCTTCCTCCACAGAAAAATTCACATTGTCCAAAGCCCTTACTTTCACCGCTCCGAAACGTGCCGTATATATCTTTTTTACATTTTTTACTTCCAGCAGTGCCATATATGATTGCTCCTTTCTGTTTTCAAAATCTTATTTTTCATTATTATAATAAAAAAGGAAATGCCCTGCCATAGATGCAGCTTACATTTCCCTGTTGAAAACTTACATTCTTGTCATATTCGCACATTCTTTCTCCGCAGTTCCTAACCCTGCGGATCCTGCCGAAAGCCCACGGTTACTTTCGTCCCTTCTCCCATCTTGGAATGCACCTCAATCGTATGTCCCAGCCGGTCCAGAATCTGCCGGCAAAGATACAGCCCGATCCCGGTAGATTTCTTATCCAGACGCCCGTTATATCCGGTAAACCCCCGCTCAAAGATCCGCGGCAGATCGCTCTTTTGGATACCGATGCCTGTATCCTCGATCACCAGAAAGACTGCCTCCCCATCTGTCCGCCGTCCCTTCTCATCCGCCCCGTAAATGCAGATCCACCCTTCATGGGTATATTTCAGGCTGTTGGACAAAAGCTGCCCGATCACAAAGGACAGCCACTTTTCGTCGGTCACCCCGCGGCACACAAAAGGTTCCATGGAGAAAGAAAGCCTGCTTCCGATGAACAATACCGAGTATTGCTTTACCACCTGCCTTACGATTCTGCAGATGTCGCAGCTTTTTAGAAGCAGATCGCCGGACATGCTGTCCAGCCTTGCATAGTGCAGCGCCATACCGGCATACTGTTCAATCTTAAAAAGCTCCTCTAACTTCTGTCCCGACTGGCAGCTATCTTCCTCCTGCAAAAGCAGCCGAAGCGCCGCAATGGGCGTCTTGATCTGGTGAATCCACATAGTATAGTAATCCGCCATATCCTTTTTCTTTTCATCGTATTCCTCCAGGAACATCCGCCGTTCCTGCTCCATCTTCCATATCAGCTCCTGATAACACTGCTCACTCATCGTATACGCCGGCGGCAGATGTTCTCCCTGCTCTCCTTCCCTTTGTACTGCATCCAAAAGTTCCCCTAAATGCCGGATATATCGAATACAGCCCGCAATACCGGCAGCAGCCCCGAACACCAGTACGAGAAACAGTGCATACGTCATATGTTTCATAGATTCCCCATAGCCATACAGCCCGGCAACGAGATAGAAAAGCACTGCTGCTGTCAGATAAACAGCCACAACAGCCCTATGCTCCCTTCCGTATGCAAGTATTCCCTTTTTTATCATTTCCCTGTTTGTCATCGGTCACCCATCCTGTCTGCCGCCAAGCTGATAGCCTACTCCCTTTTTCGTCCGGATAAAATCCTCAAGCCCAAGCTCCCTAAGTGTCCGCCGCAGACGGTTCATATTGACCGTCAGCGTATTGTCATCCACAAAACACTCATCATCCCAAAGGCGTTTCATAATGCTCTCCCGTCTCACCGGCTGTCCGGCATGTTCATATAAAAGCTGCAGGATGCGGAATTCATTCCGGGACAGCTCTAACCGTCTGCCGCTATACGTCAGAGACATATCAGACAGATTCAGCACTGCACCGCCGCATTCCATAACCGAAACTTTGGAATTTTGAAAAGCATAGGCTCTTCGCAGTACGGCCTGCACCTTGGCCTGAAGCACCTCCAGATCAAAGGGCTTGCTGATAAAATCATCCCCGCCCATATTCATAGCCATAACAATGTTCATATTGTCTGATGCAGAAGAAAGGAAAATGATCGGCACCTGGGAAAGCTTCCGGATCTGGTCGCACCAGTAGTAGCCATTGTAAAAAGGCAGTCCGATATCCACTAATACAAGCTGAGGCGAAAACCGGACAAAATGTTCCAGCACGCCTGCAAAATCCGTCACGCACTCCACTTCATTGCCCCATTTGGCCAGATGCCGCCGGACAGTCTCTGCTATCGTACTGTCATCCTCAACGATCAAAATTCTGTACATTTTAAGTTTGCTCCTTTTATGGGCAGTATCGTCTGTCAAGCTTCATACACTTCCCTCCCCCACAGATACCGGAGTCCCCACCTCGATTAAATTCCCATCCGGATCATAAAACCGAATTACCTTCTCTAAGACCCATTATAGACTACCGCTTTTCTTTTTGCTACTGTTTTTGTATCCGCACAATAAGATTTCTCGCTCTATTATAAATGCGGGCCGTCAATCCATGCAAAGCGAGCCAGCCATAACCTTATTTTTGACATCAAAAAGCAGCAGAAGCAAACGCAACTGCTGCCCGAATATGTTCTTTCTTTATTCCTGTTCCGCCGATACTCTCTGAATATGCATGGCCAGATACCCGATCTCCACCGGATCCAGAGACTTTTTCAGATGCTTCTCCAAATGACTGCATACGGTAGACGCCATGCGAAATTCCTCCGGAAATTTGACCGACATATAATCGTTCATGTCCAGCTTTAATTTCTCGCCTTTCATGGCACGAGCCACCATATACCGCACATGGTTCATCAGCCGATTATAAGACAGAGACATCACATCGATTGATGCCCCTGTCTCCTGTTCCACTAACTGGATGCATTCCCGCACGGTCCGGGCAATCTGCATGGACAGCGCCACATTCTCATCCTCGATGGCTGAATGAATATGCAGCGCAATATAGCCTACCTCATGTTCATCAATCCTCACCTGAAGACGTTCCTCCAGAATCGGAATGATGCACTCTGCGGTCTTATACTCCATGTGGAACAGCGCCCGGATGTCCCCCGTCAGGGGATTGCTGATCTGCTCCTTGTTCTGTATCCGCTTCACTGCAAAGGCGATATGGTCTGCCATGGGAAAAAGTATGCTCCAGTCGATCTTTCCAAAGATCCGTTCTCCTTCTTTCAATACCTGCTCCGCAATCTCTAAAAAGACCGGATCCATCCCTTTCACAAGTTCCAGGGCAGATCCCCGGTCCGATTTCTCATGAAGAGAATAGACCGTACACCCTTCCGGCGCCTCCATCCGTTCGCTGACCTTTTTTCCAAACCCGATTCCTTTTCCAATTAAAAGGTATTCCTGGTTGTCATCCATTCCGATGACGATCACCGTATTATGGTTCAACGCCTTCTTCACTCTGAACATACTTTCTCCCCCCGCAGACATCTCCATTAATTCTCAAAGGTATCTACTGCGTACAATGCGTCTCCCGCTTTGACCGGCCCTGTCTTCAAAAGGCGGATCTTCTGATTTTCTGCCAGCTCTGTACAAAGAACCGGTGATGCAAGAGACGGCGCATGGCTCTTTAAGAAATCCAGATCCAATTTCATAAGCAGGTGACCCTTTTTCACCTTGTCTCCGTTCTGAACAAATACTTCAAATCCCTGTCCATTCAGGTTTACCGTATCGATTCCCATGTGAAGCAGCATCACAAGCCCGGATGCAGTTTCAAAGCCGATGGCGTGCTTTGTGTCAAATACAAAGCTCACCTCTCCGTCTTCCGGCGCGCGCACTTCGCCGTCCTGCGGGATGACCATTGCACCGTCTCCCATCATCCGGCCTGCAAATGCCTCGTCCGGCGTCTCGGACAGATCTGCGGCCGTTCCGTTGACCGGGCTGTAGATCGTATCCGTCTTAATTACTTTTCCTGCCGGCTTTTCTTCCGTTTTCTTTGAAGTTTCTGCTTCTGTGCTGTTCCCCGGCACATATTCCTCATCCGGAGCAGTCTCCAAATAATCCTCCAGATTGGATTTTACTACCGTAACCCGCGGTCCGTAGATAACCTGTACACCATTTCCTTTGTGCACCACACCGGAAGCTCCGGTGGATTTTAACAGCGCATCGTCTACCAGTTCCGACTTATAGACCGTACAGCGAAGTCTGGTAGCACAGCAGTCCACATCCGAAATATTTTTCTTTCCGCCAAGTCCCCGGCAGATGGCTGCGGACAGCGCATCCTCCTCTGACGGAGCACCTTCTGCACCGGCTGCTCCTTTTTTCCGTGCGTCCACGTCGCTTCTGCGGTACAGCTTTACTTCCTCGCTGTCATCCCGGCCCGGAGTCTTCAGATCCATTTTCGTAATCAAAAACGAGAACAGGAAATAATACACCGCAAAATAGAACACACCTACGACAACAATCCATACCCAACTGGTCTTCTGGTTGCCCTGCAGGATACCAAACAGGAACATATCAATCAGACCTCCGGAGAACGTCATACCCACCCCCACATTAAAGACATGCATAAGCATATATGCAAGGCCTGCAAACACGCAGTGGATGACATACAGAAGAGGCGCCACAAACAGGAATGTAAACTCCAGCGGCTCCGTGATGCCTGTCAGCATGGAAGTCAGTGCCGCAGAGAGCAGAAGACCTGCCACGGCCTCTTTCTTCTCCGGCTTTGATACTTTGTACATAGCAAGCGCCGCTCCCGGAAGTCCGAAGATCATCAGCGGGAATTTGCCGGTCATAAATCTGGTAGCAGACACTGCAAAATGGTCCACCGTCGGATCTGCCAACTGCGCGAAGAAAATATTTTGTGCTCCCTCTACGACACGTCCGCTCACTTCCATAGTACCGCCCAGCGCCGTCTGCCAGAACGGAAGGTAGAATACATGGTGAAGTCCAAAGGGAATCAGAGCACGTTCCATCAGACCGTACACCCAGGTTCCCGCATAGCCGGACTCCAGCACCACACCGCCGACTGCATAGATTCCCTGCTGAATGACCGGCCAGATATAGAACATCAGAATGCCGACCACCGTATAGGCAAGTCCGCTGACGATGGGCACAAACCTGGTCCCTCCGAAGAACGAGAGCACCTGCGGCAGTTCGATCTTGTAAAATTTATTGTGCAGCGCCGCCACTCCAAGTCCGACGATAATGCCTCCAAATACGCCCATCTGCAGGGAAGTAATGCCGACTACAGAAGCCGTCGCACCTTCCAGCATAGCTTCTGTACCGCCGTTATTTACGATCATAGCCCCGATGGATGCATGCATAATAAAAAATGCGATAGCCGCGGAAAGTGCCGCCACTTCCTTTTCCTTTTTCGCCATACCAATGGCTACGCCCATGGCAAAGATAATCGGCAGATTGGCAAATACGATATCTCCTGCCGCACTCATGACCTGCAGGATGGCATTTAACACCGTCCCAGGCCCCATAATGCCCGTCAATCCATAGGTATTCAGCATGGTTTCATTGGTAAAAGAACCACCTACTCCAAGTAACAGTCCTGCCACCGGCAGGATCGCGATCGGAAGCATAAAAGATCTTCCTACCCGCTGCAGCACACCAAAAATCTTGTCTTTCATGTCTGTCCCTCCTGGTTTCATTTTTGCTGTCTTTTGTAAGAAATGTTTGATGCATATCACTGTCTGTTACTATGTACATATCCGGCAGTTTTTACCCTTCCCGCGAATATTTTCCGGGCATCTTTGTCTGCCCGCCATATAAAAAGGCATTAACATGCATAAACATCCCTTAGTCTTATGCATAGTTAATGCCTGCTTTACCAGTTACATACTATATCATATATAAAAATTACCATTATTGAGAACATTTGTCAAGTGTGAGTTTCCGCCTGTATCCTGTCTCTTCGCGCGAGGATTCCTCTTTTTTACAGCGATATCTTCGCTGTGCTTTTGACTTATGCCGGACTGCCCCTGTCCTAACCGGAAAGCCGGAATCTCAGAGCAAATTTGGCCGGACGATACCCCTGCCCGGCTGCTTCCCGAACCAGAAGAAGCCCTTTTTCCCTGTCTTTTTCCACTCCCTCTCCGGCAGCATAAATGGTGCCGCATATGTATTTTGCCTCTGCATTGTCGGGGCTGTCCGGTACCTGAACGACCTTTTCACACCACCATAAAGCTTTGGCATAATCCTTGTCCGTTCCCACTCCTTTGTAATACATTTTACCGCAGAGCAGCCAGGCTTCGGTACAGCCTCCCCGGCCGGCCTTCTCAAACCACTGCAGCGCCTTCTGGCAGTCTTTTTTCGTACCCTCTCCCCGATAGTACATCCAGCCGCACTGAAGCTGTGCTCCTGTCTCTCCTTTGCTGCCTGCTTCTTCGCAGATAGTCAGAGCTCTTTTTCTGTCCTTTTTGACTCCTTCTCCGTGGTAATACATGATTCCAAGCTGATACAAAGCTCCTGCATGCCCGTTTTCGACCGCTTCTTCGTAACTGCTCAGCGCTTTTTTGAGATTCTTACGGGTCCCTTCTCCATGCTGATACATCCAGCCAAGCTGGTACTGTGCCTGCGGATGATTCCCGCCTGCGGCTTTTTTCAGACAGTCAAATGCCTTTTCATGGTCTTTCCCGATTCCCTCTCCTTTATAATACATCATTCCGCGGGCAAAGTTTGTACTTGCATTTCCCCAGGGAGCAGCTTTCTCGTACCAGTACAGCGCTCTGACATAGTTCACATTTGTACCTCTGCCCTGACAGTTCATGTCTCCGCACAGATGCTGGATCTCCGGGTTTCCCTCCTCTGCTGCCTGCTCCAGCCAGTACAGCGCTTTTGCTTGATCTTCGTCTTCCTTTGACTGGGCAAACATCCGGCCGCACCGGAGCTTTGCCTTCTTATGCCCCTGTCGGGCTGCTTTCTCAAACCAGTGCAGTGCTTCTTTTTCATTGCCGGCGTCAAAATAAGCTTCCCCGCAGTAATACTGCGTCATCACCAACTGTTCCTTTTCAATATCTCTGTACATCAGAAGCATCTCATACCAGTATGCTTCCATCTGATAATCCTTTTCTTCTCTGCAGTGTTTCGCCAGAGCATAGACCTCATCCACCGACATCTGCGGCTGCGCCCGGTTCTGCAAATCTTCGCTCTGTAAATCCTCTGTCTGCTCTCCTCTTTCAAAACCGCTTTCCATTACGATCTCCCTGTCTGTTCCGCCTTTTTCTTCTTGAAGAAAGTATCCACCCGCTGGCGAATCTCGGCCGGCTTCAGATATTTCATCATATATCCTTCCGGTTTTAAACTCAGTACCTTTTTCACACTTTCCGGATCATCCCGGCTGGTAAGAAAGATCACCGCAACATCTGCAAATTCCTTTTCTGAGCGGAGCATCTCCAGCACATGCCTTCCGTCACAGACCGGCATATCATAGTCCAGCAGCACCAGATCCGGTTTATCCAAAGTAATCGCGCGAATAGCCGCCACTCCTGACTGAACTGCAGAGACTTCATAATCTCCTACCAGCAGTCTGCGGATTCCTTCTCTTATGGTGATTGAATCGTCAACCAGAAGGATCTTCGGCTTCCCGCTTTCCTTCCTCATATGGAAATAATTCCTAGTCTCTGCCATCTCATTCTGTACGGCTAACGGTGTACCAATCCCCGTCTCAAGCAGGTGCGGTGCAATGATGCAGTAAGAGAAATATCCCTGATCCGTACCAAAAAGCAGACTGACCTGCGGCTTCTCTTTTTCAAAGATCTGCTGGAACTGCTCATAGGTCAGAAGATTCTCCTCCTGTACCTCATACGCTTCTACAGACGGAAAATGCGACATTACATGCCATATGAACTGGCCGGCACTATATCTGGTCGCGTTAATCAGCATAACATCCAGCTTCTTTGAGCGGACCCCCATGAGCTTTCCGATCGTATTGACAAGGATCTTTTCCTCAAAGACCATGATGATCTCCCACTTCTTTCGGTCCTGCTCCCTTCCGTAAACCATGCGGTAATAGATTCCGTTCCCGAATTTTTCGCCGTCATAAGTCTCACTAATCACACGGGCTTTCAGGTCAAACATCTGGTGCACACAATCCATGATTACATTTTTCATGGATTCTAATTCCTGCGCCGGCAGAAGCTCCTCCCATCTGCTTACGTCCTTTCCTGCAATGGCACGGTCCTCTGTCATTGTATGTCCGATCAGCCATCCGGCACAGACTGCCAGAAAATGATCTACTGCTTCCGGTGAGTAATTAGACCGCTTCAGCTCCCCTTCCAGTACCGGAAGCGTTCTGTCACGAAAATCTTTATGAATCCGTTTATGTATTTTCAGATTTTTATATCCGATCAGCTCCATATAGTTCTCTTCATCGGTGAAGTGCCGGATGGCATGTTCATAAAAGTACCGAATCCCTTCCTCACACGCTTTTCCGCTTTTTTGCTCTTCATGTCTGAGAACGAAAAGTCTGTTAATGATCGAAAACAATCTTTGATGCTCCTTATCAATGGCATCAATTCCAATATTGAATTCGTCCTTCCAAACTAGCTGCTTATCCATATATGCTCCTCCTTTGGTCTGTCAGGTTTATAAAAAAATCTTATGGAAAATATGCACTCATTATTAGATACTATATCATATAATCTGGAATTTTTAAACAGGAAATTATATATTTTCCATTTACACCTGACCGGAAAATCTACTAAACACTCCTCTTTATTCTGTCACTTTGAACAGACAAACCGCTGTCAGAAAATTCGATGCCGCAAAACGGTCACTGCGAAAAATCAGAACATATATTCTATTCCCTGGCATAAAAAGAAGAAGCAGAGAACCATAGTCCTCTCCTCCTCTTTTCTTGTCTGAGACAGCGAGCAGGACGATAAGCCGGGTTATGTCGTTGGACGATCATCTATCTAGGCGTACTGTTGCCGGTACGCTCAAGCGACCTACCTGAAGCTGACGGGCCGCCATATGCTTCTGCTTGGTCTTGCTTCGGATGGGGTTTACATGTGCCCCGCCTGTTGCCAGCCGGGCGGTAGTCTCTTACACTGCCTTTCCACCCTTACCAAAAAGCACTGCTCCCTGGCGGTTTATTTCTGTTGCACTGGCCTTGGAGTCGCCTCCACCGGACGTTATCCGGCATCCTGCCCTGTGAAGCCCGGACTTTCCTCACCCGGCCCGTAAAAGCCGGCTGCGATCGTCTGTCCTACTTGCTGATGTTAGTATTTTACTCCGTTTTATTCTGTTTGTCCATGCAGTTTCTGTATTTTCTCAAAAAAGGCAGATACCATTTCCCAATTTTCAAAAATATTGTTCCTGCCTGTCCAAAGGGATCAGACATGGAAATAAGAACCTCCGATAAATTCTCTCAGAATCGAATTCTGAGGCACCAGATTACTGTCGACACCCTGGAAATAATTCAGGAATTTCAAAAGACGCTTGGCCTCTAAATATTCCGGCTCTCCCTGGCGGATGCCGAACAAAAGGGGCTCTGCATACTGCTTCAGCACAGACAGCTCATAGATCAGCGCTGAATTAAATACTACGTCTGCGTCTCCCTGATAGGGGAAAATATTCTCGTCTTCGCCCCGGCGGACCGACGGCCACATGGAAATGGTCTTCTTCGCACTGGCTCCCCTCGTTCTGGCATCTCTTACCATCCGGCGGATCAGACGCCCGTCAGTCGTGGCGATGCGGTTATGTTCGTCAATATTCAACTGTGTCAGAGCACTTAAATAAATTTTAAATTTGTTCTCCTTCGGCAGCGAATGAGACAGCGCATCGTTCAGGCAGTGAATCCCCTCGATAACCAGCACGTCGTCCGGTCCTAACTGCATCGTATTTCCTTTATACTCTTTTTTGCCCGTCAGGAAGTTAAAAGTCGGCATGGATACCTCTTCTCCCCGAAGAAGCGCGCTCATCTGGTCGTTAAACAGTTTGATGTCGATGGCTCCAAGGCACTCAAAATTATAATTTCCGTCTTCGTCCTTAGGCGTATCCTCCCGTTCCACAAAATAATTATCCACTCCGATGGCATGGGGTCTTAGTCCATGGGCCATAAGCTGAATAGAAAGCCTGTGGGAAAAAGTCGTCTTTCCGGAGGAAGAAGGCCCGGCAATCATAATCAGTTTTTTATCCTGCTGGGAAGCAATCCGGGCCGCAATATTTCCCAGCTCTTTCTCCATAATGGCTTCCTGGGCCAAAATGATATCTCCCATCCTGCCGCATGCAATTTGTTCATTCAGCGCCCCGACGGTGGCAACTTCCAGCACTTCACTCCAGTTGGTGGAATTTTTCAGTGCCGTGAACAGTTTAAACTCCGGTTTAAAAGGCGCAAATTTCTCCGGCGTCTTCGCAGGCGGATATTCCAGCACAAACCCTTCGTCATAGGGAACCAGCTTGAAATATTTCAAATAACCGGTATCCGGCGCCATATATCCATAATAATAATCTTCAAATCCGTCCAGACGGTACACGTTGACACTGGAACT
Source organism: Lachnospiraceae bacterium (assembly GCA_910574965.1). Taxonomy (GTDB): domain Bacteria; phylum Bacillota; class Clostridia; order Lachnospirales; family Lachnospiraceae; genus Hominiventricola. Next base: position 80,843 of record CAJTDB010000007.1, read on the forward strand.
TCTGCGGAACCGGAACAGTTTTGCCTTGTCCATCATTCCATGGCGGGCAAAATTCTCGATGGCATCATCCACCGGTATCGTTTCCTTTTCAATAGGAAGGGCAAGCCTGACCAGTTCCTCCATGCGGGCCTGTACCCGCTCTAAGAAAGCTTCGTCCGGCACCACATGCCTGCTGGTGCAGTAGTATCCTTCGCTTAAGGAAAAACGCACCTTAATCCCGTTCACCGCCTCCATGCCGGCCACATCGTAGATGGCTTTTAAAAGGATCAGAATACCGCTTCGCTTATAGGTCTTATGCCCGTCCTGATGAGCCGTTGTAAGAAATTCCACTACGCTCTCATCTTTGACCTTGCGGAAAAGTTCCCGCATTTTGCCGTTCTCCAGCACGAGGATAATATCATGTGTATACTCTTTCTGATATTCCTTCGCAAGTTCCAGATAAGTAGTGTCGCCGGGCACTTCCCGCTTCTTTCCCTCCAAAATGATCTGTTTCATTATGTAATCCCCCTTATCTTTCATATGACTGTAAATGGATGTTGGACCGGAACACATTCCATACGCACGCCGGTGAGTACTTTTTCCAGATATGCCCGAACATCTTCCATGAAAATATGTTCGATTCCATAATGCCCCCCGTCGATGATGCACAGTCCCTGATCCACAGCGTCGATTCCTGTATGATGATCAATATCCCCTGTGATGTATACATCACATCCAAAACGTAGCACCTCTTTTATGGTGCTCTTTCCCGCTCCCGGACAGACCGCCGCCGTGCGGACTTTCGTACCCGGATCACCAAACAGCTTCACATTCGGAATCCGATATACTTCTTTGACTAACTGTGCACATTCCTCCAGCGTCATATATGCCGGCAGAATCCCCACCCGTCCGATTCCTTCGCCGTCCCTGATCTCCTCCAGCACGGTACATTCCTGCAGGTTCAAAAGCCCCGCCGCCAGATCTGCCATACCTCTTACATCATAATTGGTATGCATGGCATAGCAGCAAATATCCTTCTGCAGCAATGTCAGCAGTCTTCTGCCGATCATATCTTCATCCGTCACCCGCCGGACAGGCGAAAAGATCATAGGATGATGGGTAATCAGCATATCCGCCTCTCTGCTGACTGCTCTTTGAACTACTTCGTCTGTGGCGTCCAGCGCCAGCAGGATTTTCTTCACTTCTTTGTCCCGCCGCCCTGCCAGCAGACCAACATTATCCCAGTCACAGGCATATTCCAGTCCATATTCCAGCTCGATCAGCGTACAAATATCACCGCATTTCATCTGTGAAGTTTCCTCTCCCTTCCATATACCGCAACATATCGTTTGTCATTTTCATACATTCACGTATTTCCTCTGCCCGGTCCGTATGTTCTTTCCCGTTCTTCTGTAAAGTGGCTAAAATCTTCTGCTCTTCCTTCTGCTTTGCATACAGAAATGACAGAAGCACTTTCGGCGATCTCTGAACATCCGGCTTTCCGTAATACAGCTCTGCGCTTGACAGACTGCGTTCCTGGCCATGGACCGCTTTCATCATCGGATAATACTTTCCGTCCTCAAAGGCAATATCTTCGTCTATGATCTGCCAGCCGCTTTCTGCCAGCCGCTTTCGGACTTTCGGAATATCCGACTGAGGCTGCAAAATCAGTTCCTTTATCCCCCTCAGGCAATGTCCGCCGCCGTTAAGGATACGCAGAATCAGCATCCCGCCCATACCGGCAGCCAGCACAGTGTCCGCCTCGTCCTTCCGGAGTTCTAAAAGGCCGTCGGACAGACGAGTCTTAATATATGTAGACAGTCCGGCCTGCCGGATATGCGCTTCTGCCCTGGCCAGCGGTCCCTGATTTATGTCCATGGCAAGGGCCGAAGGGATCTTTCCCTCCTGCACCAGTGCAATGGGGATGTACCCGTGATCGGTTCCCACATCTGCCAGACGGTTCCCTGCTGTCACCAGAGCAGCCAGTCTCTGCATTCTCTCAGACAACTGCATACACCTTGCTCCCGTTCCCTTTAGTCCAGAAAATCCTTAAGTTTCCGGCTCCGGCTGGGATGACGAAGCTTCCGAAGAGCTTTTGCCTCGATCTGCCGGATACGCTCCCTTGTGACATTGAACTCCTTGCCCACTTCCTCCAGTGTACGTGCACGCCCGTCATCCAGACCAAAACGCAGACGGAGTACTTTCTGCTCCCTCTCGGTCAGAGTGCCTAACACTTCTACCAACTGCTCTTTCAGAAGGGTAAATGCAGCCGCCTCCGCGGGCACCGGCACATTGTCATCCTGGATAAAATCACCCAGATGGCTGTCCTCCTCCTCGCCGATAGGCGTTTCCAGAGATACCGGCTCCTGAGAAATCTTCAGGATCTCACGAACCCGCTCCACCGGCATATTCATCTCCTCGGCAATCTCCTCCGGCTGAGGCTCCCTTCCCAGCTCCTGCAAAAGCTGTCTGGATACCCGGATCAGCTTATTAATCGTTTCCACCATATGCACCGGAATGCGGATGGTCCGCGCCTGATCCGCAATGGCCCTTGTAATAGCCTGACGGATCCACCAGGTAGCATAGGTACTGAATTTGTAGCCTTTCCGATAGTCGAACTTTTCCACCGCCTTAATAAGACCCAGATTTCCCTCCTGGATCAAATCCAGGAAGAGCATTCCCCGTCCGACATATCTCTTGGCGATGCTGACCACCAGACGGAGATTGGCCTCTGCCAGACGTTTTTTCGCGTCCTCATCTCCCAGTTCCATCCGCTTGGCCAGCTCGATCTCTTCTTCCGCACTCAGAAGGGGAACCTTTCCAATCTCCTTCAGATACATACGGACCGGATCTTCGATGCTGACGCCATCGGGCACGGACAGATCGATCTGCTCCACATCCACGTCGTCCTCATCGGTCAGGATGATATTGCTGTCGTCATCATCGTCCGTGATCCGAAGCACATCGATATTGTTCTGTTCCAGAAAATCCAGGATCTTCTCGAACTTTTCCGCATCCAGTTCCATATCATTGAAAAAGTCGCTGATCTCCTGATATTCCAGGACATTCTTTTTCTTTTTCGCCATTGCAAGCAGCTCTTTCAATTTGTCACTGAATTTCACTACATTTTCTTCCATACTGGTTCTTCCTTCCATAATTGTTCATATTTTATCCTTAATCCAAAGAAATATGCAATTTCTCAATTTCCCGGCGTTTCTGTACGATCTTCTTCAGCATTTCCGTGTCATTCGGGTCCACATGCGCCGTCTGCCAGGCAATACTGTTCTGTTTTACACGCAGAATCGTCTCCTGCAGTGCCTTCTCCTCTTCCTCTCTGCTCGACAGCGCCTTTAAGGTATCCTGGAGCATAGCCGACACCTGCTTTTGCTCCTCCTCCTCCGTAAAATGCTGAAACAGCGATGCGGGATTCAGGTGCCCATTGAAAAGCTGCTCTTCTAAAAGCTCTGCCACACGCCTGCACAGGGAATCTGTAAAATCCTCCGGCTCTATGTATCGGCGAATATTCCGGAACATACGTTCTCCCGACGTCATCCAGGTAATCAGAAGCCGCTGAGAGCGAAGATTGGCATCCTCCGGTTTCCGGCGCCGCTGCCCCGAAAGCGGTTCCGGTGCCGCCCGCTTTGCAAGTCCTCCGGTCTTCTCCCCTACCTTCCGGATCATGCCCTGAAGCTGTTCACGGGTCAGTTGATACCGCCTGGCAGCAGCTTCCGTGTAGTTGTCCCGCTCGATTCCCGCTTCAAACTCCAGAAGCTTTCCCGCAAGAGCCTGAAAAAACGCGGTTTTGCTCTCCGGCTCCTGAAAATCGTACTGCCGTTCCAGAACCCCAAGCTCGAAGGAGAAGCCGCTCTCCGCTTCGTCGATCCGTTTCTGAAAGCTTTCGGCACCCTCAGCCTTGATAAACTCATCGGGGTCTTTATAAGGTTCCATATGGATAATCTTCGCAGTCAGTCCCGCATCTTTCAGAATGGGAAGCGCCCGAAGCGCCGCCCGGACCCCCGCTTCGTCGCTGTCGTAAGTCAAGAGCACTTCGTTTGTATACCGCTTCAGCATTACCGACTGCTGAACCGTAAACGCGGTCCCAAGGGATGCAACCGCCTGCACAAAGCCCGCCTGGTGCATGGCGATCACGTCCATATAGCCCTCACAGAGAATGATATTCGGCTTTCGGCTCATACGCGCCAGATTCAGTCCATACAGGTTTCTGCTCTTGTCAAAAACTCTTGTTTCCGGCGAGTTCAGATACTTTGGTTTTCCGTCTCCCATAACCCGGCCGCCGAATCCGATCACCCGGTTGTGCGTATCCATAATCGGAAAAATAACCCGGTTCCAGAATTTATCATACATGCCCCGTTTTTCGTCCGCCTGCATAAGTCCGGATTCCTTTAGAATCTGGTCTGAATACCCTTTGTTCTTCAGATACTGATACAGACCGCCGCCGAACTTGTCTGCGTAGCCAAGGCCGAACCGGTTAATCGTCTCCTTTGTAAGCCTTCTTCCCAGCAAATATTCCATCCCTTGTCTGCCGGCCGGCTGACGGAGAGCATAATAATAATATTTCGCCGCAAGCTTGTTCATTTCCATAATCTGTGCCTTTACATCCGCCTGCTGCCTGGCTTCCCCGGAAGGGTCCTGTTCCGGAAGGGTTATCCCTGCCCGGTCCGCCAGTACTTTCACTGCTTCCGGAAAAGTCAGACTTTCATACTCCATGACGAACTTAAAGACATCCCCTCCTGCACCGCAGCTAAAGCAGCGGTAGATCTGCCTGGGAGGATTTACCGACATGGAAGGATTCCGGTCGTTGTGAAAGGGACAGACTCCCACATAATTGCTTCCTTTGCGCTGAAGTCTGATATATCCGGAGATCACATCCACAATATCGCTTCGGGATCGAATCTCCTCCACAAGATCCTGTGAATAAAACATCAATGTCCCACCTGATTCCTGTTAAGATTTCCAGGAATCCGGAAGAAAGAATTCCTGAAATTTGGATATGGCATACTGATCGGTCATACCGGCAATGTAATCTCTGACACTGCGCTCCTGAGTCTCCCCTGGCTGCCACATCCGCTCTACATATTCGTTGGGCAGAAGCTCCGGGCGGTCCATATAATAATGAAACAGCTCCTTTACAATGTTCTGCGCCTTTCGTTCCTCCCCCTTTGCCTTGGGATTGGTATATACATTATCAAACATAAATTTACGCATACCCATGAATGCATATTCCACATCTTCGGACATGCGGATTTCCTGCTGGTCAAGACTCTGGTTCACAATATCGTGAATCATCGTATTTAACCGTTCTCTTGTGGAGTGCCCTAAAATATCCGTATACGCTCTCGGAAGATCCCGCTCTCTGATGATGCCTCCGCGAATAGCGTCATCTACATCATGGTTGATGTAGGCGATCTTATCGGAATAACGGACAATAACGCCCTCTAAAGTCGCTGCCTTTGTGTTCATCTGATGGTTCCGTATCCCATCCCGCACTTCCCAGGTCAGGTTCAATCCTCTTCCGTTCTTTTCCAGGCACTCTACAATTCTAACGCTCTGCTCATAATGGGCAAACCCTTCGCTGCACACCAGATCCAGTGCCCGCTCTCCGGCATGTCCAAAGGGTGCGTGTCCCAGATCATGCCCAAGGGCAATGGCTTCCGTTAAATCTTCGTTCAGACGCAGGGCCCTGGCAATGGTCCTGGCGTTCTGAGCCACTTCCAGTGTATGGGTCAGCCGCGTCCGATAATGATCTCCTTTGGGCGTCAGAAACACCTGGGTTTTGTGCTTCAGTCTGCGGAAAGATTTGCAGTGCAGGATACGGTCCCGGTCTCTTTGATAGACCGGACGGATATCGCAGGGAGGTTCTTCTTGGTCCCTGCCTTTCGAATCCCGGCTAAGCGCCGCATAAGGACTTAAAAATTCCTGCTCCCACTGCTCGGTCTTTTCCCGAATCGTCATATGTATGACACCCCCTTGCATCTCCAAAACAGAACGTACGTTCTATTTCTTAATCCTGGGATATTCCTTTTTCCCCACCATATATTTTCTCATATAGGCAAAGGTCTTCTTTTCGCCTTTTTCATCCAGCATATGCAGGATATACTCCAGAAGTTCCCTTGTCTCGTCATGAATCAGATATGCTCCTTTGCCTTGTTCATAATAGGCAAGAGGGGAATGCTGTGTATATTTCTCCCCTTCATATACTTTGGAGGCAGCAATCCGGTCCATAATCATCTCATTAAAATATTTCATCGGCATTTTCATGCCCGCCATACACCGCTTCGGCTTCAGACTGTAATCGATCCAATATTCATAATGATGCTTGTTGCGTCCTTTATGATGAAGCCATGCGGAAGAATACCCTTTCGCCATGCGCTCCGCATTGTTGGGGCTTTGGAATCCCTGGTAGTACCGGCATCCCTGCCAAAATTCCGCAGGCGTATATTTGGACAGATCATGGGTCAGCCCCTGCCAGTACATCCCCACCTGAAAGCAGTGGCGGGCAACCATTATCTTATGTTCCGTGATCGTGCAAAAATGTTTCCATATGTTCATCCATTTCATCTTACTTACCTGCCAGTATCATAATCGTCCTGGGCGGAAGCAATACCATTTTCTGATTTTCCAGAAGCGGTTCTTCTCCCTTTTCATAAAATGCACGGGGTTCCCTTCCCGTATCTGCCGCCACATGCCAGAACTCCCCTTTCGGCAGTGTGGGAAGGGCCAGCTCATGGGCAAGTACATGCATGTTGTATACAACATAGCAGGTCCCGGATCCGGTATAACATCCTGCATAGAGAATGCCGATCTGGCGGCTGCTTCTCTCAAAAGCCCCGTACCATGCCTTTTCTCCGTGATAGGACAGATCCGGCATCCCTCTGGACAAATAATCTTTCAGGGTGTATTCCGTACGCCTTCCAAATGCCGGCGAATCCTTCCGGAACCGGATGGCCTCCCGGACAAATTCCCGAAGATCCCGGTCCGCCTTTTTCCGGCTCCACTGGACCCAGGACAGCTCATTGTCCTGACACCAGACATTGTTGTTGCCCTGCTGGGAATTTCCCATTTCATCCCCGCCGTACACGGCCGGAACTCCCTGTGACAAAAGCAGCAGGAGAAATGCATTGCGAAGCTGCCTTCGGCGGAGCTTTTCCAGCTTTCTGGAGGCGGTCGGTCCTTCCTCTCCATAATTGCTGCTGCAGTTGAAGCTGCTGCCGTCCCGATTCTCCTCTCCGTTTGCTTCATTGTGTCTGACATCATAGGAAACCGCATCGAAAAGCGTAAATCCGTTGTGATATGCCATAAAGTTGATAACTGCCTGCTGGGCCGGATTGCGCCGCATACTGTAGGCTGCCTGCCCAAGCATGTCCTCGTCTCCCCGCAGAAAACGCCGCGCCTTCTGCATAAAATCTTCGTTGTATTCTCCAAGTCTGCGGTAAACCGGCTCATAGCCGGCATCGTAGATCCGATCCAGCGGAAAGCTCTCGCTCATAACTTTGATTCCGGACAGCCTTGGGTCCAAAGCCAGATCCTCAAGCGGCACCGCCTGGCTGTTTACATGCACCCCGTCAATATGATATTCCGCTGCCCAGTAGCAGATGCAGTCCCGAATCAAATACGGGCTGGTCCGCTCCGGAAAATAAAACTCCAGAATCAGTTCAATCCCATTCTTATGCAGCTCCCGCACCAGCTCCTTCAGCTCCCGCACCGGATCCCCTGAGGCACTGTAAGACGCCTTCGGTGCGAAAAAGCATCCATCCCCGTATCCCCAGTAATTGATTCTGCCGCCATTGAACCGGCGCACAGGCATATGTTTTTTGGAAACCTTTTTCTCCTCATATTCTGCAAATTCATATATGGGCATCAGCTCCAACTGGTTAAAACCAAAGCTTTTCAAATAAGGAATTTTCTCCCGGATCCCGGCAAAAGTTCCCGGACGGCGCACTTTGGAGGAAGGATCCTTTGTAAATCCCCGCACATGGGTCACATACATCACACATTCTTCATAAGGAAGCATTAAGGGCCTGTCCCCCTGCCAGGAAAACCGGTCCGACCGTATGACTCCCCGCACACTGCGGTTCTTCTCCGGACAAATCCCCCATTCCTCTCTTCCGCTAATACGCACCGCATAGGGATCCAGTACAATCTCCCCGTCGATCTCATAATTATATTCCCATTCCTGGCCGTGCAGACCGCTGATCTGCATGGCATAGATATCACCAAAACGCATCTGCTCCGTAAAAGGAAACTTTTGCGCGGTCTTTTCGGAACCTTTTTCATACAACAGCAGGCTGCAGTTTTTCCCATCTCGTACCACTACTGCAAAATTCAAGTCTTTCCCGTTCTTCGTTACTCCCAGCCTGGCCGGACTTCCGGCTTCCACGCAATAATCTACCATATTCTCTGTCCTTTTCCCTTCAGCAGTCGACACTTATCCCAATTATAAAGTAGTATAGCACCTGCGGAATGTTTTTGCAATCAAAATATTTTGGAAGAATCCGGCCCCAAAGGATTCTTTGCAGACGGATAAAATTATGTTATAATTTAAAAAACGCAGAGGGGTTTTTGTCGAAAACAGAGGGGGTATCACTTATGAAAACACGCTTAGAAAGCATCCTTCGGACTCTGGAACTTGGGCAGGGACTGATCTTAGTCAGCATCCTGGCCAGTTCCGGTTCCACGCCAAGGGGCGCCGGAGCTATGATGCTGGTATTTGAGGACGGGCACACGGAAGGGACCATCGGCGGAGGCGCCGTAGAACATGCAGCAGAACTTCATGCACGAGAACTTTTAAAAGAACACGCTTCCGATACCAAAGGCTACTGCCTGAATAAAAATGACGTAGCCGACTTAGGCATGATCTGCGGAGGAGACGTAACGGTCTATTTCCAATATTTATATGGGCAGGAAATGCGCCCTCTTTTTGAACATTTGCTGAGTCTTTATGAAAAGAACACTGATTCCTGGCTTATCCGGCGGTTAGAAGATCATCAGGTAACTGCCATGGCCGTCTATGATTCCGATGGTCTGCACGGCAGCGGCGGATTAGACGCTGCATTTCTCAAAAAGCATCTGCAGCCCCATGCCGTCTGGCTGAGGGGAGAACCTTCCTATTATATAGAGCCCGTCACCCAGGCGGGACGGGTATATGTGTTCGGCGGCGGACATGTCTCTCAGGAACTAATCCCGGTTCTGGCTCATGTGGGATTTGCGGTTGTCGTCTATGAAGACCGGGAAGCCTTTGCAAAAAAGGAGCTGTTCCCCCAGGCGGCGGACATTATCCTGGGTGACTTCCGAAATATTTCCGCATCCGTCACCTTCACGGAAAATGATTATGTGATCGTCATGACCAGAGGACACCAGGCAGACTTTGAGATTCTGGCACAGGTGCTGAAATATCCGTTATCCTACATAGGCTGTATCGGAAGCCGCTCCAAGATCGCTGCCACAAGGGAACGTCTGACTGCCCTTGGATATCCCGGCCACATCTACGATCAGGTCCACTCTCCCATCGGATTGTCCATCGGCGCAGAGACACCGGCGGAGATCGCCATCAGCATCGCCGGAGAACTCATCCGGCACCGCGCAGAAAAAGCACATGTATAAAGAAAGCCTGGGGCGGCCAAACCTGTAATCTGACGGCTGCCCCAGTATGGTTCCTCTGTCATTTCAGCAGCATCACATCTTCCGGGTTCACATGTATCCATACGCCTTCTGACAGATCTTCCTGACTGCGGAATCTTTCCCACTGTTCTTTTGTAAGCTCCGCCCGGATCTGTATCCCACGGTCGTCTTTCGAAACCGTCTCTTCTGTAGGGAGCGGAAACAGCATGACGATCATGGAAAATACATCTTCGATCACCTGAAGGATACGGCAGCAAAAAGTATTTTTCTGATCTTTTGCCTCCTCTGCCGGCACAAAGCGGAAATAATGACTGCGAACACCCAGACAGCAGAAACCTTCCGGGGCTTCCCCTTCGTATTCCAGCGTCACATTCCAATCCTCTGCATAAACTTTTCCCTTTCCCGCCGGATGTGCACGGGAATAGTTTTTGCACCCGGACAGAAGTGCGGCCGCTTTGGACACTGGTGCATCAAAAAGCTGCCGAACCGGTATGACAGGACTTGACGTCCCCTGATCCATCACACATACCCGGTCACACATTCGATAGATCTCGTCCCGGCTGTGAGATACAAACAGCGTACTGCCTTTGTACTCTCTCAGCACGCCAGCCAGCTCCAGTTCCAGGTTCCATTTCAGATACCCGTCCAGAGCAGAAAAAGGCTCGTCCAGAAGTAGCATCCGTGGCCGTGACAGCAGTATCCGGGCCAGAGCCGTTCTCTGCTGCTGCCCGCCGGACAGTTGACAGGGTCTGTAGTCTCCAAGCCCCTCCAGGCAAAACCGCTCCATCATCTCATCAATCTTCTGTTCTGCCTTCTTTGGGTCTTTCTCTCTGGCCCTTACACCCGCCTTTAGATTCTGACGAACGGTCATATTGGGAAACAGCGCATAATTTTGGAACAGCAGACCTGTCTGCCTGAACTGAGGCTTCTGATGAATCCCCTTTTTGGAATCAAACAGGACCGTACCGTCCAGCTCGATTCGTCCTTCATCCGGCCTTACAACTCCTGCAATACAGCGAAGCGTCATACTCTTTCCGCTGCCGGAGGCGCCCAGTATCCCTGTCACGCCTTCTTTGGTCTCAAAACTGACCTGAAGTTCAAAATCCCCCAGTTTTTTCCGAATATCCACATAGAAGGCCATATTATACCCCTTTACCCGGACTTTGCCGCCTGTGGTTTTTTCTCTCCCGGCGCTCTAGCAGATTAACTGCAAAAAGTACGGCCGCAGAGATTGCCACATTCACAAGTACCCAGCGAAAAGCCAATTCACTGTTGTCTGTCCGCCAGAGCTGATAGACGGTAGTGGATATGGTAGCCGTTCGTCCAGGCGTATAACCGGCAATCATGCTGGTAGCCCCGTACTCGCCCAGCGCCCTGGCAAAAGCAAGCACCGCTCCGGCCAAAATCCCCTGGCGGCAGGCCGGCATCCGGATTCTCCAGAAAATGTAAATATCACTTAGTCCCAACGTCTGCCCGGCCGCCGCAAGAGTCTCATCAAAGCTCTCAAAAGCGCCTCTAGCCGTCCGATACATAAGCGGAAATGCCACTACAGACGCTGCAAAGATCCCGGAATACCAGGTCATAATAAGTTTGGCTCCAAAAACTCCTAGAAACCACTCTCCAAAAGGCCGTCTAGGTCCTAAAAGCACCAACAGAAAATATCCCACCACCGTGGGGGGAAGAACAAGCGGCAAAGTCAGCACCACATCCAGAAAACCTTTCAAAACCGGATGCAGTCTGGCAATATAATAAGCTGATGCAATTCCTGTAAAAAATACGATGACACTGGAGATCAACGCAATCCGCAGGGAATTATACAGCGGAAACCAGTCCATGACCTTTCTTCCCCCTTATGGTGCTTTGGAAAATCCTGTTTTTTCAAACACTTCTATACATGCTTCCGTCTGAAGGTAGTCCAGAAAAGCCTGTGCTGCGTCCGGATTCTGCGAGCCTTTCATCACAGCCGCCGGATAGATCACCGGTCTGCAAAGATCGGTCTCTGCCTTATCCATCACCTGAAGTCCGGCGGAAAAAGCATCTGTCGCATAGATAATCCCTGCATCCGCCGCTCCTTCCGAAACTTGTGTGGTCACTTCCTTTACATTGGAACCGTAAGTGATTTTACCATCCGCCTCCAGACTTTCCAAAAGTCCTAATGCCGTCAGGATCTCGGCAGAATATTGCCCTACGGGGACATCTTCATTTCCAAGGGCCAGAAGCGTCAGCCGGTTTGAGCCTAAATCCTCAAAGCATTCAATACCTGCAGGATTTCCTTCCGGCACCGCCAGCACGACTTTATTTTCCAGAAGGTCCACCCGGCTGTCTTCCAGCACAAAGTCCAGACTTTCCGTGTTAATCTCTGGATCCGCCAAAGAGTCCAACTGGTCCATCTGCTTCCGGGCAGCCGAGATAAACACATCACACTCTGCACCTTCCTGGATCTGGGTCTTTAACGTCCCGGAAGAGTCAAAGTTGTATACAAGCGTCACATGGGGAGCCGTTTCCTTATACAACGCTTGAATCTCCTCCAGCGTTTCTGTCATGGACGCCGCCGCAAAAACATGCAACGTGACCGTCTCTCCCGGCTTCTCTGCCTCTTCCCCTTTCTGTCCGCACGCAGATATGAGAAAAACCAGCAGCAACAGAAGAAACATCATCGGCCCCTTTTTCTTTCCTGGTAAATATTTCCTGCTCATACAGACGTCTTATCTTCCCTTTCCAAATCCGCAGTTTGGATAATGACAGACTGCACAGCCCAGGCAAAGTCCGCCATTTCCCATATGCGCCAGTTCTTTTTTCGTTACCGGAATTCCTGCTGCTATACGCGGCAGTATCAGGTCAAAAATCGTAGACTTCGCATACATTACACAGCCAGGCAGCCCCAGAACTGGTGTTCCGTCTTCAAAATAGGAAAGCAGGAACATAGCTCCCGGCAATACCGGCGCTCCATAGGAAACAATACGCGCTCCCGTCTTTTTAATAGCTCCCGGCGTACGATCGTCCGGATCCACGCTCATGCCTCCAGTACAGACGATCATGTCTGCACCTTCGCTTTTTAGTTTCAGAATGGCGTTCGTAATCTTTTCTTGATCGTCGTCACAGACAAGGTGTCCGCATACCTCAATTCCGTAGGCGGCTAGCTTCTCCATTACCACCGGTGTAAAGGTGTCTTTAATCCGCCCATGATACACTTCGTTTCCTGTTGTCACGATACCGGCTTTCATAAGCCGGAAAGGCGTCAAAGATGCCAGAGGTTCCGGCCCTGCCACTGCTTTTACCTGTTCCATCTTCTCCTTTGCAATGACTAAAGGAATCACTCTCGTTCCTAAAAGCCGGTCACCTTTTTTCACTGCCGTATGACTGTGCCTTGTAGCAATCATGATTTCCTCGATCTCATTTATGGCATTCAGACGGTCCACATCCACCCGAAACAGACCATTACAGTCTGCTATCAGCTCGATTTTCCCCTCTTTGACCGGTGTAGGATGCATATTTTCATTTTGGCAAAGTTCACAGAGAACCTGCGCCGCCTCATTTTCATGCAACGTATTCTCATCCTTCTCCCATACATACAGATGATCTTTTCCCAGCGAAAGAAGGACCGGAATATCTTCCTCCTTCACCACATGACCCTTTCGAAACGCTGCGTCTTTCACTACATCCTTGACGATCTGTGTAATGTCATGGCAGAGCACATGCCCCACAGCATCTACCGTTTTAATACACTTCATACCTTACCTCCTATTTATAGTTCCGCAGGTATTCCAAAAGGCCCCTTCTGCAGATCAACTTACCGACGCTTACACGTCTGTAAATTGATCTTGGCCTTTGGGGAATACCTGCTGATTTATAGTTCCGCAGGTATTCCAAAAGGCCCCTTCTGCAGATCAACTTACCGACGCTTACGCGCCTGTAAATTGATCTCGGCCTTTGGAGAATACCTGCTGATTATAGTTCCGCAGGTATTCCAAAGGCCCCTTCTGCAGATCAACTTACCGACGCTTACACGTCTGTAAATTGATCTCGGCCTTTGGGGAATACCTGCTGATTATAGTTCCGCACCCGCCCGGATACTTTTTTACTTTGTCTATATTTTAACATACCCCTCGCAAATTGCAACTTTCTTTCCTTTTTATTTCGCTTTTCTTTCGTATTTTTAGAAATCCTTCATACAGACGCCACACTTTCGTCACATTTTCCTGTTATGATAATTCTCGTAACAGGAACACATCAGTATTTCATTCATAACACTTTAGGGGGATTTTTAAAATCCCCCACTCCCTCGAATAATCCGGACTTTGCTGCTGCAAAGTCCTTTTTTATGAATGCACTGCCTTATTTTTCTATCCGCTGTTCTCTTCCTGACAGTATTTCTCAAAGATTTTGCACACTACTTTGGAAGCTTCTTCTTCCGCCTCCTCGTACACTTCCAGAAGGCGTGCTCCTTCTTTTGTAAGTCTTGAGCCGCTTTTTCCCATTCGATACAAAAGCTGGATACCCAGCGTCTCTTCGGCAAGTTTGACAATCCGCCAAGCTTTGCTGTAAGCCATCCCCATATGCTTGGCAGAAAGATTCAGTGAATGATACTGCTCTACGCCATGGAGCAAGTCTGCTACTCCGCGGCCAAAATAGTCATTGTTTCTGGAATCCTTTCCCCTCACCCGCACCCGGATGTTGCAGTAGAATTCTCTCATCAGGCGCCCCCTTTCCCCGGACTTGTCCCAATCCGCCCTCCGGGGTATGTTTGAAAGATTCTTTCCGGCAGAAGACTGTCATGCAGTGTTTAAACACTGCCAAGAATGCTCCGCTTTGCCGGATAGCAGGGCATATCCTCGTCAGAAACAGGCCGAAGCTCCCATCGAACCGGATACCCAAGAAGTACAGACGGCAGCGGTCCGCACTCCGCGGCCGTACAGCCCCAAAGGTGAAGAACTCCGTTCGCAAGTCTGGCCCCATAATCCACCAGTCCTTGAAGGGCAAATACCTGGCTGTCCAGCTCTGCCATCCAAGACTTTTCCCCCAGGCGCGTCACCCGATCCAGTCTGGCAAGAGAACTGCCGCAGGGACACGGATTCGGCATCAGCCGGGTATAGTCCCCGGTCCGATAACGAATCAACGGCATCGCATCGGCCTGTATGGTTGTAATAACCAGCTCGCCCCACGCTCCCGCCGGAAGCGGTCTGCCTAAAGGGTCAACAATCTCTGCTATGATGTCATTTTCCCGCACATGCATACCGGAAAAAGCCGGACAGGTAACGGCGCCGCCAAGTCCCGATTCTCTGGAACCATAATGCGGATACAGTCTGTTCCCAAGCCGTTCTTCAATCTCGGCTGTCACAGTATCCGGACAGGCATCTGCACTGATTAATGCCCGGCGCAGACTGTTCTCTTTCCTCAGCCGAAGCAGAGACAAAAGTGGAACCGGCATACCTACAAAAGTTTCCGGCTGTTCCCGGTCCAGAACTGCAAGAAGCTCCTTGTAGCACTTCCCGATTCCTACTGGCAGAGGAATCCCCCCCAGGCGGCAGACAGCCTCTGCGATCAGTTCTCCCAGCCCTCCGGGACCGGAAAAGGGCATACAGATCATTGTCTTTTCTCCTTCGAACACCAGTTCTGACAACCCGGCGGCAAAGAAAGAAATCGTACGCTCATTGTCCGTAGCAGAATAATAAACTCTTTTTGCCTGCCCGGTCGTTCCGGATGTCTCCTCTGTGCGGACTCTGTCAATCTCTGACTGGCTCAGAAGCACCATCCGGTTTCCCTGCTCTTTTAAATCCGCTTCTGTTGTAAAGGGCAGACCGGACAGCTCTGACAGACGGGAAAGCTGCTCCGGAAGTCCTCTATCCTTGTAAAAACCGCCTCTCTTTTGTTCTCTTTTTAATAAACAATTCAGTTTATGAAGCTGTACGGACTCGATATCCGCTCTAGTCAGACGGTTCAGCCCTTCCTGTTCTCTGACCCAGCGGTCCAATGCAGATCGGTTCATCGATACAGTGTCTTTCCTTTCAGGCTTGTCATGTTGTAGGCACAAAACGGTACCATCCCGTAACGGCTGTCTGTTTCCAGAATATAACAGCGGCGCAGGCGTTCCAAGTCCAGACTGCATGCATCCTGAAACAGCATACCGGACACGGCAAAGGTATTGTTATGGAGGTTTCTGAGAAATTCATCCAGCGACGCAGTATCCAACTGCATCTGTGCTGTATCTTCCCCGCAGCAGCAACATCCTTCATCCGATGTCTCTGGCCCGGCACCGCAGCAGCACTCTCCGGCAGTTTCCTCCGTCTTTTCTCCGCAGCCGCACCCTCCTGCAGCTTCCTCTGTCTCCATGCCGCAGCCGCACGCCCCAGATTCCTCCGTCTTTTCTCCGCAGCAACACATCCCTGCCGTCTCTTTTGGCTCCGGTCCTGCCCATTGCCGTGCTACAAACTCTCTGGCCTGTTCTGACGCGGCGTATGCCCTGGCCGTCCCATGAATCATAGGCTGCAGACTTCCGTCTTCCTGTCTGAAATAATTAGCCTGAAACGTACAATAGGGATTCGTCGCATTTCCTCCGGTAAAATCCGTCCTGTGCATCTGTCCGTTCGTCTGTTCCTCAATCAGTTCCAAAAGCTTCGGAATTGTAATCCGATAGCTGCCCTGGGCATCCAGGCATCTGCCGAAATAACTGATGGGCTGAAAATGCACTCCCCGCACCACCGGCATCCGGCTGACTCCATAAGACAGGATTGCTCCCACCTGATCTTCATTGACACCCGGAGTCACCACCGGTACCAGAATCACCCCCAGCCCGGCTCGCTCACAGGCATCAACAGCCGCCTGCTTTTTCTCCCAAAGTGCTCTTCCCCGCAGAACTTTATAGACCTGGTCCGTAAGCCCGTCAAACTGCAGAAAAACGCAGGAAAGCCCGGCTTCCTTCAGCTCCTCTGCATAGCCTGGCTCCTCTGCCAGACGAAGGCCGTTCGTATTTAACTGAAAAAAGGAAAATCCCTTCTCCTTTCCCATACGAATAATCTTGGGCAGATCATCCCGCATGGTCGGTTCTCCGCCGGAAATCTGCAAATTAAAAGGCCCTCCGTGGGACATCAAGTAGTCCATCTGCCGCCCCAGTTCTTCTACAGGAACATCCCGGCTGTCCAAGCCTCCGGCTTCTGCAAAACACACCGGACAGCCAAGATTGCACCGACTCGTCACTTCCAGAAGCACACAGCATCCTCTTCTCTCGTGCCTGATGCAAAGACCGCAGTCATAAGGACAGCCTTTCTCTTTCGGACGGGTACCGGGCACCTGATCCGAAGGCTTTCTGTCCTTCCCCCATGCCTCATAGCTTTCCCTGCTTCCCTCCCAGATCAGGACCTTAAAACCTCCATGCTCCGAACAGCTCTTTTCCAGATAAATCCCGTCTGCATGAACTGTTTTCTCCGCCGGTATTACCTTTAAACATTCCGGGCAGATGCTTTCTGTCCTTCCAATTCTCACCGGGCTTCCGTCTCCGCCAGCCATCGCTCCAGCCTCTCTTTCTCATACTCCCAGCCCGCCGCCGGGTAATTCACCTTTATCACACAGGCGGCCAGTATCCCTTTGATCTCCAGCGCCCCCTGTTTTGCCGAGAACACAGGCCGGCGAAATTTATGATTCTCCCGAATGTCCCAGCCTTTTAAATATGCCAGCAGTTTCTGTCCCGTAACCGGAAGTTCGTATTCATACGTTCTCGCTCCTGCAAAACAGTTTTCCACCTTTTTACACCGGTATTTCATAGACCGCTCTCCACCAGATCCCGGACAGCAAGAAGCACCTGTTCGATCTCTTCTTCGGTAGTAAAGCGTGACAGACTCAGCCGAATCGTCCCGCCCTGCATTCCAATGTCCTCCATAATATCCGGCGCACAGTGAAGTCCGGTCCGAAGGATAATATCATAGCTTCCGGTCAGAATATCCGCAGCGTCCTGAATAGAGATTCCCGGTACTGTAAAAGAAAGAACCGGCGTAGATGGTCCGTCCGGCACGATCACCCGGCAGCCCAGCTTTAAGAGCCCCTCCGACAGCCGTCTGGTTTGCTCCTGCAAATCTTTTTCATCCAGCGGATGCTGTCTGCTCCATCGAAGAGCCGCTAAAAGTCCATGATAGGAAGGCTCATTTCCTGTCCCCGCTTCCAGATGCAGCGGCATCTCCTCCGGCATTTCCTTCAGGTCACTTTTCACTCCGGTTCCGCCCACCATATGCGGATGCAGATGCAGTCCTTCTCTTACATATACCCCTCCGGTTCCCTGAGGCCCCAGCAAATATTTATGTCCGGTAAATGCTGCCATATCCACCTTCCACTCAGAAAGGCGGACCGGGATGCAGCCAAGGGTCTGCGATACGTCCAGAAGCAGATCCGCTCCCCCTTCTTTTGCCGCCTCTGCAAGCACGGAGATATCATTAACCGCCCCGGTCACATTAGAAGCATGGGTAAGGACACAAAGCTTCGGCCGGTATATTTTCACTGCCTCTGCCCAGTCCTCTGGACGAACCCTTCCTGTTTCATCCACGGAAATCCTCTTGACCTGAATCCCTTTCTGCTCCAGCATATAGAGCGGACGCAGCACCGCATTGTGCTCTGCATGGGTAGTGAGTACTGTATCCCCAGGCTTCAGAGGATACCCGAAAATAGCCTGGTTCAGCCCCCAGGTAGAGTTGGCCCCCAGAGCAGTCTGACAAGGAGCATCAATCCCCAGAAGTCCGGCCAGCTCTGTTCGCACCTCCTCAAACACATCAAAGTCCGCGACCCCGCCCCGGTTTGTCTCCCCTGGCATCGTACTAAGGGCTTCAAAGACCGCCTCAGCCACTTGCGGCGGCTTCGGCCAGGAAGTGGCTGCATTGTTCATATAGATTGGATGTTCAAAGCTTTTCACCAGTCATCACCTCGAATTCTTCTATCAGTTTACGGCAAATCCGAACTGTTTTCAGGATCTTTTCCTTTACAGGAGTATGGGCAAATGCTTTCTCATAGCGCACGTTTAGCGTAACTCGGCGCTCCTCCTGAATCAGCTTATCTGCCAGACACACAAGTGCCCCCTCCTCACAGACTGTCTCAGGTTCCGTCTCAAAACCTCCGTGTCTCTCTGCAATTTTAGCAAGCGTCAGATATCCCTTTTTTCTCAGAAATGCGCCGGCAGCCGCCTCATGATTTTCAGACAGCCTGCACAGATCGTGCACATATCCGCCGCTTCTGCAAAGCTCAATGTCCAGGCAGGCTCCATGCTTTGTCAGACGCTCCGCCAGGCTTCCTGCCAGCTCCCCCACAGCAAGACAGTGACTCCGGATATGCTCTGGAAGTCCTGCTTCCTCATACCAGTTCTGACACAGTTGTTCGGAGACTCCTTTATGCTCCTTCGCATAGGCCCGAAGCCCCTCAAAATCCGCCCGGCGGTCCGCATCTGCCAGCGCCCCAGGGTCATTAAGTTCCATATATTCTGCCTGCATGGAAGAAAAGGAACCTTTCAGACCGCCTTCCCCTTGATAGGAAAGCACCGCCTGGCGGCCTCCCGGCAGCAGAACCGGCGGATGGGACGTCTTCTCTCCCGTGACCGGAACAAGAACATCAGTTTGCTTTGAAATCTTTCCCAGTCTGTCTTTCACTTTCTGCAGACTTGCAGGTGCCAGAAGCGGCAGATCCCCCGGCAGAAAAAATACCGCATCCGTCTCTTTCATATGTTCCAGTCCCAGACGGATAGAACCCAGCATATCCGTCTCCCGGTACGCTTTATTTCTCACCACATGCACCTGCAGGGGCAGCAGCACCTGCTCCATTTCCTCTGCCCGATATCCCGTGACGACTGTAATATCCCGGATGCCTGCGTTTTTAAGGCTCTGCACGGTCATCTGGATCATGGGAAATCCATTCAGCTTCATGAGCGGCTTAAAACCGTCCATACGGCTGGACAGGCCCGCTGCCGCGATCAGTCCATGACAGTTCATCCCAGTATCCCGTTCTCCTGCAAAAGTTCCATACATTTTACAAACACGCTTTCTACCACCTGGGGACAGCGGCGTATCTTGTTAGATGGATCCTCTTCCAGAATATCCTTACAGTCACATCCCCCATAAGCGCCTCCCACGGTCTCTTCGAACCACTCCACCAGACACCGAATCAATTCCGCAGCCTTTGGATCCTCGATTTCTTCCTCTTCGCCTTTTCCGCAGAAATACCCAAGCAGACAGCAGCCGCCGGACAATGCCCCGCACAGATGTCCGGTAAATCCCATACCGCCGTTTAATCCGCTCATGGCACGGATCAGATCCGGATCTTCCTTTTCTTCCGACTCCAGCGCCAGCAAAAGCAGGATCTGCGCACAGTAATATCCTTTGCCGGACAGCTCCAGCATACGGTCAAACAGATCCATTTCCCCCTCCTTTCTCAAGCCATGCGAGAAAATACCCGCAGCCTGCCTTCCCAGCCTCCCGAAAAAATTCGCAAAATGTCCCATCTGCATTGTCATTCCAGAGACTTTGTATGAAAAATTCTCTCCATAAAGGCGTCTCGTCCCGGACTTCCCGGATTATAAAACCCGCCCGGATGATTTCCCGCTCCCAGCATTCAAACGTGAGCGGCCCCGGCATGGACAGGCAGGGTGCCTGTTCCTTTTTGAAAAATACATCTGACAAAAGCAGACTCCCGCCCGGACCAAGCACCCGAAATATTTCCCAAAGAGCTGCCGGACCATCCCCGCAGACAGAGATGCTGCACTCGGCCATACAGAGGTCATAAGAAGCATCCGGAAAGGAAAGGGCTCTCATATCTCCCGCCGTCACCTTCCCCCCGGCCAAAAAGGCTGTCCGGTCAATTCCCTCTGCTTCAAAACCCTGCTGCCTTAAAAAATCCACCGACTCCCCTGTTCCTGCCCCAAGGTCCAATATTCTCGCCGGGGGCTTTGCTTCCGCCAGTTCCAAAAGCCGCCTGGTCAGTGCCGTTCCGCCTGGATGTGCGCCGATCATTTGTCCTCCAGACTTCGTTCCACCGTCAAAACTTTTCCCACTGCCAGTTCTTCCGGCACATAAATATAACCGCACTTTGGACATACCGGAAGCTCCACCGGAAATGCATTGCCGAGATATCCGAACGTCGCCTTTCCTTTTACAAGAGAAATCTTACATTTTGCACATGTCAGTTTCCCCATGGGATCTATGGTATAATAATTTTTCTCTGCCATATTCTCTCCTATCGCCTCTTATTCCACCGTCATCCGATGGCTGTATGCCCCATGCACCAGATATCCGCCTTCCTCCTGCGTAAATTTCACCCAGAAAGTCACATTTCCAAGACGCAGATTTGCCAGATACCAGCCCTTTTCTTCGTCTAATACCGCTTCTTTAGAAGTCTCATAAGCTTTCAGTACCGCATGGACATCGCTCTCTAAAATCATACGCTCTTCCATCTGCTTTGGAACTCCCTGTGCATACCGGATCTCTCCCATAGTTTCCACCTCAAATGTTTCTTTCCAAATTTCCCCTAACAGTTTCTGTTTCAGTTTCAGCCGGTTTGCCCGCCGCCTGGACAGATCCGGTACCGGGCCAGGCTCCACGTGATATGCCAGCTCCAGTATATGGCAGGTATCTGCTCCGGCTCTGGCAAGCTGGTCCCGGCAGGCCATACAATAGGTCAGGATCTTCCCTTTGGTCCTTTCCGCTGCAAAACGGGCCTTTTTGTCTGCCACTTCCGGATTGGTGTATTTTACAAGGCCCCCAAAGCCGCAGCAGGGCGCCAGATCCCCCTCAAAGGGCATCTCCTCGATCCGGCAGCCAAGGGCTTTTGCAAAGGCTCTCACGTCCTTTTGCATCTGGCCTTTGCCTCTGGCTCCGCAGGCATCATGGATTGTTA
The DNA here is from genome assembly GCA_910574965.1 of Lachnospiraceae bacterium. Classification (GTDB taxonomy): domain Bacteria; phylum Bacillota; class Clostridia; order Lachnospirales; family Lachnospiraceae; genus Hominiventricola. Next base: position 102,320 of record CAJTDB010000007.1, read on the forward strand.
CCGTCTCTGCACTCACCGGGCTGACTCCAAGCTGCATGAGAATTTCCCAGATTCCGATCGTCTCTACACTGGTATATTCTTCAAAAACGCTTTTGCAGGTAGGACAGGCACAGATAACATATGGCTTTCCCATCTTCTCCCATACAGAAAGAAACTGCTCCATAGCCTCTTTCAGCAAGTCTTCCCTTGCAGCCCACTTTGCCACCGCTCCGCAGCAGCCGAGCACAAGACCCACACCTTTGCTTAGCCGGGCACGAAGATCCGCATAGGCAGCTTCCACCGTATCCGGTGAAACCGCGGATGCCTGGCAGCCTGGAAAGAACAGATAACGGCACTGTTCATATCCTGGTTCCGGCCTTGCCAGAAATGCTTCCCCATTGGAAAACTGTTCGTCTAACAGGGCAAATTCATGAGCAGAAGCGGGCATCTTCTCGGTTTCCACCATTGTGTGCTTCGCAATCCGGCACACATCCGGATAATCAAATCCATTGGGACATGCAGCTTTGCACTGGCCGCACTCATCACAGGCATTAATCATACCATTCGCCATATGATTTCCCATAACGATGGACATATTATTGTAGATCTCCCGGATCGCAGCCCTTGGATTCCGCTTGTAGTGCTGCAGATAAACACAGCCTTTGATGCATTCCAGGCACTGGCACTGGATGCACCTTTCGGCCTCCGCCATAGCGCTCTCTCTGGTCACATGCTCCACGTCCGTAAGCGCCTTTTTGCCTTCTGTCCCATCCATAGTGACAAAGAGACGGCTTTCTTTCCATTCCCGCTTTTCGCTGGTCAAAACGCCCTGTATATGCCGCTCTGCCAGAAATGCTGCATGTTTTGCTTCTGCTAAAATCTGCTCTGTATCCTGCTCCTTTTTTGCCTCATACACTCCTTCTGGCAGATGGGACCAGCCAAGAACCGGAGATACACAAACTGCATTCATTTGTGTACAAACAGACAGAAGCTCCTCCTGTACCAGCCCGGACTTCACCTGGACCGTAATCCGAAATCCGGTAAAGGCAGTTAAATCCGACGCTGCTTCCTCCCTGGAAAGTCCCAAAGCAAGCAGCACCTCTTCCATGGAAGCACAAGTGGTATGCCAGCAAACCTCGTATCCTTTCTTTCCCAGTTCCCAGCAGCAGGCCAGGGAAAAGAGATCGTCTCCAAACACGGCCACTTTCTGGCTCTTCTTTGGCAGCATAAACCGATTGACTGCACCGGAACCGCCGTACTGTGCACATGCCCGCTCCAACGCCTGCAATACGATCCCATCTCCGGACTCGGACAGCCTGCAGGCGCTCATACACGGACCGCTGCACTGTTTAGACAGAAGATGCAGAAAAGGAGTCACCGTCCGAATAACACTGGCTGCTTTCTTAAAGTCCCCTTTTGCACTGTAGGAGCATACAGAACGCATATCAATATGAAGCGGACAGCTATTCATACATGCCGGAGGATCCTCTCTGGTACAGACAGCCTCCCGTTTGTGCAGTTCCTCCTGTCCAAACGCCTGCTTCATCAGATAATGTTTTCCGACAAAACCATGTTCTTTTTCCATCCCTTTATCCCCTCCCCGGCTTTTATTCTCGAAACAGATAATAAACAAGAAAAAAACAGAGCTGCCGCCACATTTACGACAGCTCTTGTTTTTATTCTTCATCTGTCCGGCAGGCAAAGCCTATACCCGGACAGACATCCTAAGCATTATTTACAGCGCGTCGATGGCTGCCTTTACAACCTCCGGACGAGCCGGGATCTTCGTAACGCGTGCACCTGTCGCATTGTAGATAGCATTCAGAATCGCCGGATGCGGAGCCGCTAACGGGCCCTCGCCGCAGCCTGCTGCGCCGTACGGTCCTAAAGGCCGCGGATGATTCGTCTGATAGATCAGTTCTATGTCATCCGGTACATCGTTCGGATACGGAATACCGCATTTCTGAAGAGTTGTATGTTTCTTCAGATCCTCGAAGTCCTCAGACAGTGCAAGACCAATACCCTGTGCAATCGCACCCATGACCTGACCATCCACAACGATCTTGTTAATGATCGTACCGAAATCGGATACCATGGTGAATTTCACCACTTTCACCTTACCAGTTGCCATCTCTACCCGTACTACCGGAAGTGAGATACAATACATATATACAGAGAACGGATTGCCCTGTGCAGTTTCCATGTCACAGTCAGAACAGCCAGTTGCTACCCATTTGCCTTCATATTTCAGAGCAATGCCTTCCGCCTTCATCTCATCATATGTACGGAACGTTCCGTCCGGTTTCTTCATAGCATCCACCAGAAGCTCACATGCCACACGTGTTGCATTACCGGACATGACGTTGGAACGGGATCCGCCTGCCGGGCCGGAGTTCGGAGTAATGCCGGTATCATTCATAACCAGCTTGATCTGCTCCGGTGTAAATCCTGCCTGACGCAGCGTCTCATGGGCATGTGTCAGCGTGCCGATATCTGCGCCCTGTCCATGGTCTTCCCAGGAGTTATAGATCGTTACGGTATTGTCTGCGTTCAGCTCTGCCCACGCCTCGGAGGAATCTACGCCGTCCAGACCGCAGCCGTAAATCCCAAGAGATACGCCAACACCATATTTGTATTTTCCATCTTCACTCTTTGTTGCATTCAGTTCTTCTGCATATGCTTTATTCGCCTGGTATTTCGGTCTTGCCAGGTTAAAGAGATCTTCCAGACAGTAAACATCCGGCTTGCAGCCATTGGGTGTTGTGGAACCTTCGGACTCTTTATAGCAGTTCATAGCACGGAACTCAAAAGGATCAATGCCCATCTTCGCTGCCATCACATCCAGCGCAATATCTCCGCCCATAAAGGACTGCGGTGCACCGTATCCGCGGAATGCAGCACCGTATGCATGGTTCGTGCAGACAGTCTGAGATTTGTTGCGGATATTTTTAATATCCATGCCGGCTCCTACGAACTGGCTTAAACGCATGGTCAGCAGATCTCCGAACTCGGAGTACGGACCATGATCGATATAGTTGTTGCCTTCGAGAGCTAAAATCTTACCCTTCTCGTCTGCTGCCAGCTTGATGTTCATAAAGCCCGGACTTCTCTTTCCGGTATAGGTAATCATCTGATACATATCAAAGTTCAGTGCTACCGGATGTCCGGTCACCAGAGCCGCAACACCGGTCAGAGCCTCAATCGTCGGGGAGAACTTGTAGCCGAAAGTTCCGCCTGCATGAAGCTGAACGATTCTGAGCTTCTCAGGAGCCACGCCAATGCCCTCGCAGATCATAGCATGATGCAGATGGATTCCAATGGATTTGGAATGGATCGTCACACGGCCTTCTTCATCTGTATACGCATATGCAACATCCGGCTCGATGGGAAGATGCGGCTGACGGGAACAGTATGCTTCCACCTCTACCACATTAGGAGCACTCTCCATGATAGGAGCCGTATCCTCGCCTTTGATACAGTTGGTCTCATAATAGACATTCGGAGTACCTGGATGAATCTCGATTGCATCAGGAGCCATAGCTTCCGGAACAGACATATAAGCCGGAAGAATTTCCAAATCCACCTTCACTGCCTTTGCCGCAGCCTTTGCATGTTCTACGGTGTCTGCACATACCATAGCGATGGCATCGCCGTACTGGAACACTTTCTCGTCGCAGAGGATCGGACGATCCCAGCCGTCTCCCTTATTGGTCGGGAACGTAATAAGACCGGTAATCCGGTTCTTGCCCGGTACGTCTTTATAGGTAATAATCTTTGCAACCCCCGGCATCTTCTCTGCTTCTGAACAGTCAATACCTTTGATGTTTGCGTGAGAAACTTCCGCCTGCACCAAAGCGATCTGAAGAGTGTCTTCCGGAAGATTCTTAATCTCGTCTGCACCGAAATTCCACTGGCCAGTCACTTTAGCCGCACCGGACGGACGTGCATAGCTGGTGCCAATAATCTTATTGTCCGTAGGAATGAACATCAGATCTTCTTTGGTCATCTCGCCTCTTAATACTTTTGCCGCATCCATAACCGCATCAATAAGCGGCTTGTAACCGGTACAACGGCAAAGATTCCGGTTCTTGTTAAACCAGTCGCGAACCTCTTCTCTTGTAGGAGAAGGATTGTTCTCAAGAAGCACTTTGGCACTCATGATAAATCCCGGCGAGCAGAAACCGCACTGTGCACAGCCATGAGCCACCCATGCAGCCTGCAGCGGATGCAGGTTGTCAAGAGTTCCGATTCCTTCGATGGTCTCAACCTTTGCGTAATCTGCTACCTTTGAAATCTTCGTGATACAGGAACGAGTTACTTTTCCGTCCACGATCACATTACATGCACCACAGTGTCCTTCGCCGCAGCCGATCTTACAGCCGGTCAAAAGCAGACGGTCTCTGAGTACCTGCGCTAAGGACTCTGTCCCTTCCACTACGATGGTGCGCTCCGTTCCATTAATAATGAGAACTTTTTTAATCATTCACATACCTCCTGATGAAAATTTTGCATCTGCACAGGCAGATACCGTTATAAAGTTCCGTTTATCATGCAAATCTTTCCTCTGTCTCACAAGACCCTCTGTTCAAACCTTTTGTCTTCTGCTAAAATAAACCTATCAATATCAAAGCAGAGTAAGGAGAAAACAGATGAGCCTGAATGAAATCCATGCACATATGGTTACACTAGAAGTTACGGACGACAGGACCGGAGAAACATTTCGCAGGGAACTTCCCATTGAATTTCAGGAAACCGCCAACTTCCTCCGTTTAAAAGGAGAGGATATGAGCGGAAGTCCCAGCGAACTGGTCTTCATTTCCGACACAGGTATGCGCCGCCTGAAAGATTTAACCGGGCAAGGTCCGGATACCGATCCCTGCGGCACGCATAGTCAAAATGCACAATAACTTTTTTTGTTATAAAACAAGTATAGTCCATTTGCACCAAATAATCAACGTTATCGGGGCACTTTTATTATTTTAATTTGAGAATAATAAAAATGTCCGGAAGAGTTTTTCTCCATGGCAGTGGAGGAAAACGCTTCCAGCCTACAGGATATCTCAGTGACAGATACGGAACCCCCATAGAGGTACACTTATTATGAAGATTATTTTATTCGGAAGCGGACAGGGCGGACAGATGGCTGCTGAATGGCTGCCGGCAGACTGGGAACTTCTCGCCTTTGCAGACAATGCGCCCAAAAAATGGGGCACTTTTTTAGGGAAAATCCCCATCATAGCTCCTAACCAAATCCCGGCCCTTGCACCAGATCTGGTCTTTATCACTGTTTTAAACCGGGAAGCTGCAGATTCTATGAAAGTGCAGCTTCAAGAAGCCGGATACACCAAAGCTGTACAGACTCTCAGCCCATTCCGTTCGGTCATGGATCTTCGTCTGGCCCATCTGCGGCTGCTGGCCCGTGAGATCAATGCCCGGAAACTTCCGGGAGCCGTTGCCGAGCTCGGAGTCTATCAGGGTGCTTTTGCCGCGGAGATCAACCGCCTTTTTTCAGACCGCACACTATATCTGTTTGACACTTTCACCGGCTTTTCTCAGGCGGATGTAGAGGCAGAGCGAAACAGAACTCTGGGAACAAAAGCCTCGGCAGGCGATTTTCGGGACACCAGCATCCAGCAGGTGCGCTCCCGGCTCCCTTACCCTGAGCAGGCCATCTTCTGCCCCGGACATTTCCCGGAAACCCTTCCTGATGATCTGCCGCCTATGGCATTTGTAAGTCTGGACCCGGATCTCTATGAACCGACTCTGGCCGGTCTTCGTGCTTTCTGGCCAAAACTGGTTCCTGGGGGCGTCCTTTTGATCCACGATTATAACAGTGCACAGTTTCAGGGCACCGGACAGGCCGTACGTACTTTCTGCGAAGAACACCATTTGATGGTTCTGCCCCTGCCGGATCTGCATGGAAGTGCTGTTTTGATGAAGCAGTTTTAACCATGAGAAAAGGGGCCGCACCTCTGCGCCCCTTTTACACCGATTTTCAAATATGTTATTCATCGTCCTTCGGATCTTGTATCTTTCTCTTTCCCCAGACGACCGTCTTTTCCCCCTTTTTTCTATAAAAGATTTTCCGAATCACAAGCACAATCACGCCGATAAATACCGCCCATACTGCAAGGATCGGCAGTGCGCCAATAAGCGATATAACAAATTCCCGAAGTCCTCTGCCCACATTGTATAAATTGGTCCCAAACCGGTCCGAAATCTCCTCAAAGAAGGACTTCTCTCCCACCTCCGTAATCCGTTCTACTTCTGTAATTGTCATATGGACGGTGCTGTAGTTGATCTGGTTATCCAGGATACGCTTCTGGCTTCCATAGTTCTCCAGCTCATAACGCACCTCAGAAAGCCGACTCTCAATGGTCAGAAGGTCTTCCAGGTTGTCTGCCTTCTCCAGAAGCTCCAAAAGCCGCTCCTGCTCGGTCTCCAGGGCCTTCTGGTGACTTTCCACATCCACATACTGAAGCGTCACATCTTCGACGCCCTCACTTTTGTAGGTCACATTGCCAAGTCCGCTGATGACCTCGACAAACTCATCCAGACGCTCCGCCGGAATACGTGCTGTAAGTTCCGAACTTCTGGTGCTGCTGTAATTGTAACTGTTTCCCCATACAGAAGAATTTTCGATGTAGCCCCCTGTCTCCTGGATCTTCTTCCGTACCCCGTCCAAAAGTGCGTCGAACTCCTTTGTCTGCATCTCCAGACGTACAGTCTTAATCAGTTTGCGCCCATTATTTACGACAGGATCAATGCCGCTTTCCGAAGCGGCACCTCCGGCATCGTAGTTGTCTTCTGCTGCTGCCGCCTCCTCCGGCATAGAAACCGCGGTATCCGCCGTTGCCCCTGCTGCCATCTCATTGGACATGCTCTTTCCGCCCCCGCAGCCGGTCACTGCAAGGAGAAGCATTCCCGCTAATCCAAGTGCCATTGCCCTATATTTCTTTTTCATACTCTTCCTCCTAATTATAGTTCTGCAAGACCGTCTTCAAGGTCACTTCTACAGATAGATTTCCAGTCCCTTACGCGACTAGAATTCTATCTTGGCCTTGATGACGGTCTTGCTGTTTATAGTTCCGCAAGACCGTCTTCAAGACTCTTTCAATTCCTTTCCGTTTCCTCCATTGTTTTCTTAAATACTTCCCCAAACGTAAATTCAACGCCGAGCACATCCTGTTCCACGTAGGTGACAAGGCGGTACTGGCTGGCATCATAATCTATCTGGTATTTTGACAGATCAATCTCTTCGTCCACTGCCATACCGGCTTCCAGTGTCAGCCACTCACCTTCGGTCTCTTTCTCTGCCGGAATCCGGTACCACGCATCCTCAAGCCATACCTCCAGATCATATCGGTTCAGATAACGAATATCCTCCTCCCCTACATTTCCGATGGTCAGCATCAGGACCGGATTTTCCTCATCCAGTACCGGGCAGTTTACCAGTGTCGTTACGCCCTCTAAGCTCTCCGGCACGTCCTGTATTTCTGCAGGATAGACGGTCCTTCCGCAGTACACCTGACCGCCTTCGGCTGTGGTCAGATCCGAGGTTTCCTCCTGCAAAGTGCCGCTCTCCTCTGCCGCCTGTTCGTTGCCTTCTCCTGCATCTTCTGCTTCACCTGCCGCAGAATCAAAAGCCTGTGACTCATCTATTTCCGCAGGCGCCGCATCTTTCGATCCGATCTGGCCGCTCACCTGATAGAAAAGCCACCCGCATACACAAAACACAAGAATACATGCCGCCCATTGTCCATACCTGGGTAAAAAATGTCTCTGAATCTCCTTTTCTCCGGACCTATGAGAGATCTCCTCCAAAAGCTTCTGCATGGCCTGTTCAAAAGATTCTGAAAAACGATGCTTTCTGGCAATCTCTCTTTCCGGCGGGACAAAGCTCAGATCTTCCTCCAGACATTCTTCCAAAACCTGCACCAGCAGTTCTTCCTGCTTATTCAAGACAGCCGACCTCCTTCTGAATCATTTTCTGCAGTTTCTTCCTCGCCCGAAAATAACGCACATTTACATTTTTGGCAGAAATTCCGAGAATATCCCCGATCTGGGCATCTCCCATCTGGTACATATACTTGTATTCAAAGATGACCCGATAGCTGTCCTCTAGTTCCAGGATACAGGAGATCAGATGATGATAATTTTCCTTCACCAGATACTGTTCCAGTATATCTCCTTCGCCTTTTTCAGAAACCAGATACTTCTCCAGCTCTTCCTCCGGTCCGCGCTTTCTCAGAATATCCACTGCTTTGCTTCGAACGATAGTTGCCAGAAATTTCCTTGTCCTGGGACTATGTACATCCTCCACCTGATCCAGATGTCTGGTCAGTGCAAGAAATGCCTCCTGCACCGCATCCTCGGCCAAATGTTCATCCTGCAGCTTCTGATTGGCCACATACCACATAAAATGCCGGTACTGGTCATAGATCTCCGTAAATTTCTCCTGTTCCTCCGGACTGTCCAGAAGTGCCAGAAACAGAAACATAATTTATCCTCCTGGTAAATGCATTTACATTCATATAAACGCAGTTTTTCTTTATTTTACTACAACATCAGGAGAAAATCTTCTTAAATCTTCTTAAAAGTTTCTTAATGATGGAAAAGAACCGCTTTTCAGCGGCTCCCTGTCCTTTTTCATTCCTCCAAAAGCATTTGTTTTATCGTACTGACATAATATTCTGCCGTCTGCTTCTCAAAAGGAATCACCCTTGACCACATCCGCAGCCCCTGATAATAATACAGAATCAGTTCAGACATCTGCCCTGCATCCACCGGTTTAAATTCCCCCGTTTTCATCCCATATTCCAGCAAATGCATCCAGCGTTTTTTCGCTCCGGCATGGATCTCGGCAAAAAACGTTTCATTTCCAAGACTGGCATACTCATAAATTGCAAGACTTAAGGAACGCTCTTTGTCCATAATTTCGGTTCTTAGTGTCTCAAGCAGATGTTCCAGAACAGTCCTTGCACTGCTCTCTCCTTCCATCTTATTGGCAGCCGCATATTCTTCGACCAGAATCTCGGAAAAGATCTGTCCCGTTCCGGAGTAATATCTGTAAAGCCCTCCTCTGCTCAGTCCCGTTCTCTCACAAATATCAGACATCGTCACCGCCTGAAAGCCCTTCTCTGCAAACAGCCGGCGGGCCTGCTGCCGGATCTTCTCTTTCGTCTTCGTTCCTTTCCCGCCCATGTCAGTCCTCTGCTTCTTCCCTAAGAAGCGCATACATGCAATAAGAATGTATCTCTTTGTTTTTAAAGATACCGTTTCTCATTGTTCCTTCATATGTAAATCCCGCTTTTTCCAGAACCCTTCTTGATCCTGTATTATGTGCAAAAGGTTCTGCATAAATTCGTACAATGTCAAAGACGGCAAAGGCTTCTTTGCAGATCCTCTTTACAGCCTCAGACATGATCCCTCTGCGCCAGTACTCTTCGGAAAGCCAATACCCAAGCTCTGCGGATTTTTCATACACATCTTCCTTCACTGTAATTCCAATACTGCCCACCGGTTTTTTGTCCACCTCAATGGCCCGGTCCATTCGGTTTCCTCCTGCATGGGCAATGCAGTCGTTGATATACCAAAGAGCATCTTCCAGCGTATATGGACTGGGAAATATATTGCGCAGATTTCTGGCAATGTTCGGGTTATCCGCCGCCTGCACCAAAGCTTTTGCATCCTCTGTTCTCCACATTCTCAACTGAAATTCCTGCATGATTTTTCTCTCCTTTCAAAAAGCGACATCAGTGTCTTTTTATTATACGACACCGATGCCGCTTTTGTCAAGCATTCACCTTTTTCATTTTTCTATTTGTCAATGACAAATTCCACACATCCCATATAGCCGGGCGCCACATCATACTCATTAAAACAGACAACCACTTTTCCATCTTTATTTACATAAAAATCCTGGTCTTCTGCAATGGAAGTAAAATTCCAATCCGGCACCTCCTCATAGTCGATCCAGTAGACCACGTTCTCGTCCTCTGCCATCCTCTGACGCATCTGTGTCTTGATATCTTCGCTGACCGTCTCCACATAATCTTCTCCAAAGAAATCCGAAAGCGCCGCTTTTTTGCCCGTCGTCTTATCGATGGTGTAGTGGCGATGGCGTTCATAGCCGCTTCCTGCTCCCTGATAAAGCACAAGGTCCAGGGAAAACCACCGCTCATCATCCGTCAGCACTTCGCTGTCCACCAGAATGTCTCCGTATCCGTCCTCAAATTCTTCCATTGTACTCTTAAATTCTTCCACCAGCTCGTCTGTTGCCTTCTGGATGTCAAAATTAATGGCATCTGCCGTCTCTTTTGCCTGCTGTGCGGTCTCCTCCGACACATTGTCCGTATCTTCCGGCACCACCTCCGGTACTTTCACATCCGCCTGATAGCGGCCTTCATCCACCTGGTATTCCCGGATTGTCACCACCTTGAAGAAATCTCCCAATACCGGGATTTGCTGCATGGCTGCCGCTGCCGTCCGGCTCGTATTGGGCAGAATCAGCATCAGGGCAAACACCGCTGCCGCGCTGCCTATATAACGGTACACTTTCCGTCTCTTTGCTCTCTTTTTTGTTTCTTTTGCTCTCATTACTGCTTCCTCCATTTTTTCTTTTACACAGTCCGGTACCACGATCCTGTCATACTCCCTTTTCCATCTTTCCATATGCCGCCCCTCCTGACTCCATATATTTTTTCAGTTTCTCCACCGCACGGTATAAGCGGCTTTTTACAGTACTGACTTTCAGATCCATCACCTGAGCAATGGTCTGAAGTTTCTCCTCTTCAAAATATTTCAGAACCACGATCCTTCGTTCTTCTTCATTCAGTTTCAAAAGTGCCTGCTGAAGATCCAGATCTTCCGGCTCATCCGACACCCCTTCCTCCGGCACTTCATCCAGAGCAACGGTTTTTCCTCTGTATTTTTCAAGATAACGAACCGCTTCATTCATCATAATTCTGCAGATCCAGGTATCTGCATATTCCGGGTTTTTCAGAGAATCACTCTTTAAAATCGCCCGATATGCTCCTTCCTGCACAATATCCAGAGCATCCTGCTCCTGAAAGGTATAACTGTATGCAATCCGGTAATATTTCTCATAATGTTCCACCAGACATTCGTGAACGAGTGCCTCCTTATCGACACCTCTCATGAAAACATCCTCCTTTCTCTTCTTTTCTGACTATTAGACCGTACAGACGGACAAAAAGTTTCAAAAAAAAATTAATTTTTAAAATCCTGTCTGAAAACTGTTTTCTGTCCGATATACAGCGGACCAAACAAACTTCCGGCAGCAAAAAAGGACTGCCGTAAAATGCATTCCTTGTTCTGTAAGCCCGCTCCATTTTGCGGAGCGGCTTACGTCCGTGCATTTTACAGCAATCCTTTTTCGTGCAGTTTCAAAACCTGCCTGTTTACGATATGTAAGTATCCTTCAGCCGGAAGGAGCCAATTAACTGTTTCAGCAGACCCGCCTGGGAAGACAGTTCCTCGCTGGCAGCAGCGCACTCTTCGCTGGTGGCCGAATTGGTCTGCACTACCGATGCGATCTGATCGATGCCGTCGCTGACCTGGGTGATGGCTGACGTCTGTTTCTCCACCGCCTCCACAACGACCGACATTCTGGAAGTCACATTGCCGGCAAGCTGACCCGTGCGATCCAGTGCTTCTGTGACTTTCTCTACCACATTGCTGCCCTCTGTGACTGCCCGAATGGAGCTTTCGATCAATTCCTGGGTTGCCTTGGCCGCCACATCGGATTTGGAAGCCAGATTGCTTACTTCATCGGCAACTACAGCAAAGCCTTTGCCGGCCTCTCCTGCTCTGGCAGCTTCCACCGCCGCGTTAAGTGCAAGAATATTGATCTGGAACGCAATGTTTCCAATGGTAGAGATGATCGAATTGATCTCCTTTGAGGAATTAGAAATATTTTTCATAGCTACGTTCAGGTCCTTGACATAGTCCATGCTGACGCCTAACTGCGCACCGGCCTGATTGACAAAATCCCCCGCCTCTGCAGCGGCAGCAGAAGTCTGCCGGGCATTCTCGGAAATATTGGCGATGGTTGCAGAGATCTCCTGTACGGAGCTGGCCTGTTCCGTCGCCCCCTGTGCCAGATTCTGAGCACTGCCGGACACCTGATCTGAACCTGCAGATACCTGGACCGCACTGGATGCAATCTGTCCCATCGTACTGTTTAATGCTGTCTGAATGCTGTCTAAAGATTTCTTAATGGAATGGAAATCTCCCAGATAGTCATGAGCTGCGCTCTGTGTCAGATCACCGCCTGCAATGGAGCTGAGCAGCTCGGAAATCTCTCCAATATAAGACCGCAGACACATAATCGTATTCTCGAACATCTGTGCCAGCACGCCGATCTCATCATTGGACTGAACGCTGATCTTGACATCCTCTCCATTTGCCAGACCCAGGTCTCCCTTTTCCAGCCGGCCGGCAATCCGAGTAATCTCTCCTAATGGTGCGGACACCCGTTTCTTCAGATACGATGCCAACACGACCGCACAGATCAGGATGGTCAGCAGACTTATGGTCATGGCAATGGTAATAATCTTTACATTTTCCCTCCGGACCTCTGCCATGGAGATTCCTGCAAAGACCAGGCCGCTGACTTTTCCGTCCGCTCCCTTTGTAGGAACATAAGAACACAAATAACGATCGCCCAGAATCGTCGCCTCTCCCACATAAGATTTCCCCTGCTGAAGCACGACAGCGCTCACCTCAGAGGACAGTTTGGTGCCTACTACCCGCCTGCCGTCCTGCATAACTGTACTGTAAGCTCTGGTATCTCCTTCAAAAATGGTAAATTCACAGCCCATGCGGCTCTTCAGACCATCCAGGATCTGATTCATGTCTTCGCCTTCTTCTGCCCGGCCGAGTTCAAAAGACAGTACATTCGTACCATTCGTACAGCGCTCTTTCTGCATTTTCGTAATCTGGGAGCTAAACATAGAGACACATATAGCCATAGCCAGTATGCTGGAAACCGCCTGCAGGATCATGACAGCATACCCTACTTTTCGACCGATACTCCTGAATTTTTTACTTCCTTTGCCCATTGGCACCCGGACTTCTTCCATCTTCTTTCTCCTCGCTTTTCAAAAAATATCGATACTGTATTATAGCATAGGACCGGAGATTTTGGAAGCATCATTTACCGTTTTAACCCCTGTTTCCGCCTTTATTCGACCAATTCTCTGTAGTCCTTTATGTACCGGTCGCTGTAATTTCTGACACCTTCCTGGTCCGGTTCGGACGCATCGTACACACCGATAGTCCAAAAGCCGGCTTCCTTTGCCGTCTTTAAGGCAAAAGAAGTATCCTCCACCACTGCGCACTGCCGGATGGAGGCGCCGAATTTGTCCGCCGCCAGTTCATAGACGGCCGGACTGCTCTTGCCGACCCCCACCATACCGCAGTCTACCAGGAAATCAAAATACGAAAGAATGCCGTTCCTAAGAAGCGCAGGACGCCCAAGCTCTGCAGAAGACGCCGTTGCCACGCACATGCAGACACCTTGTTCCTTTAATCTGGCAAGCCACTCTTTCACTCCGGGCTTCAGCGGAATATTCTCTGCATAGTCTTTCCCGATTCTCACACTCAGCTCCTGCACGATATCCTCTGAAGCCACATCCAGCGAAAAATGCTCTTTCAGCCAGACGCCGGACTCCTGTATGGACAGTACCGCCATCTGCTCATTTAACTTTGCCGATGCTTCAATACCAAATGTTCTGAGAAATTCCGGCACCAGCCGATCCCAGTAGGGAATGGAATCCAGCAGCGTCCCATCCATATCAAATATTGCATATTGAAATCTCATCTTATCCTCCGTGTTTCTGCCGGCAGCTCTATACCCGGATCTTCGTTCCCTTCTGATCCCGCGCTGCCAGCTTCAGCTTATGAAGCGCCACTTCTTTCTCTTTGTACTGGATAAACTGTTCCGTACCTTTTTCGAACATGTGTACGCCCGTCAGGCGGTCTGTATCCGAAAGCTTCATCGCACGCACGCCTACTGCCGCCTTTTTCTTCTCCGGAATCTCATCTGCGGAAAAACGAAGGAAATATCCATCCTCCGACTGTAGGACAAGCTGCATGTTCTCTTCCTGAAGCTGTACCAGAAGCACCTCATCCCCTTCATTCAGCTTGGTTGCCATGCTGGTTCTGGTCCGCACATCGTACTCCTTGCCGTCTACCGTTTTGCTCATGCCCTGTTTTGTCACAAGAAGCAGCTTTTTGGCCGTTAGTTCTTCCATGCTGACAACGCAGAGCATCTGCTCCTGACGGCTGTCAAAATTGCTGTAATTATCAATAGGAAAAGCTTTATCCCGGAATTTTCCAAAAGGCAGATCCAGTACCTTTACCGTATGCATCCTGCCTCCGTTGGTAAAGACACAGATTCGGTCTGTGTTCTTGCAGAAGATCACATGAACGCTCTCGCTCTCCGCCGCTTCTTTATTTCGCTCATACGTGGGCATATCTATGGTCCGGCAGTACCCAAACCGATCCATCAAAAAGACTACCGGCATCTCTTCTATTTTCTTTTCCACGAAAACGACTTCCTTGCCATTTTCAATAACTGTCTTTCGCGGCACTGCATAGGCTTTCTTGAACTTATCCAGTTCTTTTATAATGACCCTTGCCATCTCATCATAGTTGTTGAGGAGCTCCGAATAACGGGCAATGTTCTTCATGGTAGCTTCATGCTCCTTCATCAGAGCCTCAATCTCCAGTCCGATCAGACGATAAAGCCGCATTTCCAGAATCGCTGAAGCCTGACGCTCAGTAAAATGAAGCTTTGCTGCCTGTTTTTTCGACCTTTCTGACTTAAATTGGATTCCCTCAGTCTGCCCGCTCATAAGACAGGCTTTTGCCATCTTCAGATCCCGGCTTCCTCTCAGTACCTCAATAATCAGATCAATCACATCACATGCTTTTATCAGCCCCTCCTGGATCTCCTTTTTGTCCAGCTCTTTGTTCAGAAGTGTTTGATATTTCCGCGTATTCAGCTCAAACTGGAAATCAACCACATGATCGAAGATCTGAAGCAGTCCTAAAGTCTCCGGCCTGCCGTCTGCCACTGCCAGCATATTCACACCGAATGTGTCCTCCAAGCGGGTCTTCTTATACAGCATATTCGTTAGCTGTTCCGTATCGGCACCTTTTCGCAGTTCCAGTACAATCCGTATTCCTTCTTTGGACGACTGGTTGGTAATATCGATGATGTCCGTCGTCTTTTTGGACTCCACCAGCGCCCCCACATCATTTAAAAATTTACCGATGCCCATGCCGATCATCGGATAGGGGATCTCCGTGATGACCAGTTGTTCCCGGCCGCCTTTTAACTTCTCCACCTGAACCCTTCCGCGAACTTTGATCTTGCCGCTTCCGGTGCGATAGATTTCCGTCAGCTCGTCCTTGTTGACCACGATACCGCCTGTCGGAAAGTCCGGGCCCGGCATGATCTTCAAAAGCTCTTCCACGGTCACTTTCGGATTTTTCATATATGTTTTCAGGGCGTCAATGGTTTCTCCCAGATTGTGAGGCGGAATGCTCGTGGACATGCCGACTGCGATTCCCTCCGCGCCGTTGACAAGAAGATTCGGGATTCTGGCCGGCAGAACACTTGGTTCTTTCTCCGTCTCGTCAAAGTTCGGCACAAAATTCACAATATCTTTATCCAGGTCCGCCAACAGCGTTTCCTCGCTCACTTTCTGAAGTCTGGCCTCTGTATAACGCATAGCCGCCGCTCCGTCTCCTTCAATGGAGCCGAAATTCCCATGACCGTCTACCAGCGGCAGCCCTTTTTTGAAATCCTGGCTCATGACCACCAGCGCCTCGTAAATGGAGCTGTCCCCATGGGGGTGGTATTTTCCCATAGTGTCTCCCACAATACGGGCACATTTCCGGTAAGGACGGTCGCTGCGGATCCCAAGCTCATGCATGTCGTAGAGGGTCCGGCGCTGCACCGGCTTCAACCCGTCCCGCACATCCGGCAGTGCGCGGGCCACAATAACGCTCATAGCATAGTCAATGTACGACTTCTGCATGACGTCAGAATATTCTGTCTTTATGATCGTCTCTTCACTCATTTTGTTCTCCTATTTAGAGTTCCGCATCTTTCTTTCAATTTCCCAATGTCTGGAAGTTTTTCCAGCCGCTGACACGTCTGGAAAACCTTCCGGGAATTTGAAACAAAGATGCTGTTTAGAGTTCCGCATCTTTCTTTCTAATTCCCAATGTCTGGAAGTTTTTTCAGCCGTTGACACGCCCGAAAAACCTTCCGGGAATTTGAAACAAAGATGCTGTTTAGAGTTCCGCATCTTTCTTTCTAATTCCCAATATCTGGAAGGTTTTTCAGCCGTTGACACGCCCGAAAAACCTTTCCGCCCCCCCCAACATACCGTTTAAACATCCAGCTCCGCATCCACCGCATTTTCATAGATAAACCTGCGCCTTGGCGGCACTTCGGTCCCCATGAGCATCTCTGTCACGGAAGAAGCCAGTCTGGCGTCCTCGATCTCCACCTGCCTCAGCCTCCGGTGTTCCGGGTCCATCGTTGTCTCCCAGAGCTGTTCCGAATCCATCTCTCCCAGTCCTTTGTACCGCTGCAGAGTAAACGCACCCGTATGCTTCTTCCGATACCGTTCCAGCGCCTTGTCATCATACAGATATTCTTCCTTTCCTCTGGACGGCAGCGCCTTATACAGAGGCGGCATGGCAATGTACACATGCCCTTCAAAGATCAGTTCCGGCATAAACCGATAGAACAAAGTCAGCAGCAGCGTGCTGATATGCGCTCCGTCCACATCTGCATCTGCCATAATGATGATCTTGTTGTAGCGAAGCTTTGTAATATCAAAGTCATTTCCATAGCCCTCCGAGAATCCGCACCCGAAGGCATTAATCATCGTCTTGATCTCCCCATTGGCCAGCACTTTGTCAATGCTCGCCTTTTCCACGTTCAGGATCTTTCCGCGAATCGGAAGGATGGCCTGATACATCCGGTTTCTGGCTGTCTTGGCAGAACCGCCGGCGGAGTCTCCCTCCACAATAAAGATCTCGCACTTGGATGCGTCCCGGCTCTCACAGTTGGCCAGCTTCCCGTTGGAATCAAAGGAGAACTTTTGTTTGGATAAAAGATTGGTCTTTGCCTTCTCCTCGCTCTTGCGGATGCGGGCCGCCTTCTCCGCACAGCCGATGACCGCCTTTAACGTCTCTAAATTCCGGTCAAAATACCGCTGAATCTCATCTCCTGTCACTTTGGACGCCGCTTTGGACGCATCCTGATTGTCCAGCTTTGTCTTTGTCTGTCCCTCAAACCTGGGGTCCGGATGCTTGATAGAAACCACCGCCGTCATGCCGTTGCGCACATCGGCCCCGGTGAAATTGCTGTCCTTCTCTTTTAGTATTCCAAGCTCTCTGGCATAACTGTTGATAACGGAAGTAAATACCGTCTTAAAACCGGTAATGTGCGTTCCGCCCTCGGCATTGTAGATATTATTGCAGAATCCAAGCACATTTTCATGAAATTCATTGATGTACTGAAAGGCGCATTCTACTGTGATCCCTTCATTTTCCCCTTTAAAATACACGACGTCGTGGATAGCTTCCTGCGTGCCGTTTAAGTCCTTTACAAAACCCACCAGCCCGTCCGGCTCATGAAATTCCATATGTTCGGTCTGCGGTCCCCGACGGTCCTCGAAGATAATCGTCAGCTCCGGATTCAGATATGCAGTCTCATGCATCCGGCTTTTGACCTCCTCCGCCTTAAAACGGGTTTTTTCGAAAATCTCCGGATCCGGCAGGAAATTAATCTTCGTACCGGTCTTTTTCGTCTTCCCGATCACCGGCAGAAGTCCGTCCTTTAGTTCCACCACCGGATTCCCCCGCTCGTAATGGTCATGATGGATGTATCCATCACGGGATACTTCAATATCCAGATAAGTGGATAATGCATTGACTACCGAAGAACCTACCCCGTGAAGTCCTCCGCTGGTCTTATAGACAGAATGATCGAATTTGCCGCCTGCATGAAGAGTCGTAAATACCAGACGTTCTGCGGACATGCCTTTGGCGTGCATCTCCACAGGAATGCCGCGGCCATTATCACTGACGGTACAGGAGCCGTCCTTTTCCAAATATACCTCAATCCGGCTGCAAAAGCCCGCCAGATGTTCATCTACTGAATTATCCACGATCTCATAGATCAGATGGTTCAGACCCCTTGTGGAGACGCTGCCGATGTACATGCCGGGTCTCTTGCGCACCGCTTCCAGCCCTTCGAGGACTGCAATACTGTCCGCACCATAGGTGTTGTTTGCCATATCACACTGCTCCTTTTTTGAAAGTCCAGGATATAGTATACAGAATTTTAGGGAAAATAACAAGAATGTTATTTTTTTTCACAGAAGCCACCATGCCTTATCCTCCAATTTCAGAGAAAAGCTTTTCTCCACAAACTGCCGGATATCATCGTCTTCCCCTCCATTTTCCACGGTTCTGTTCTCGATCTCCTCCCGAAGCTGCTTTGCCATATGGCTGTGGTCCACTGTTTGAACCAGCTTTCCATTCTCAAAGACCAGCTCCTTCAAAACTTCATAAGCCCACGCCCGCTGATAGCCCATATGCATATAATATGTTCTGATAAAATCCTTTCCCACCAGGATTTTTCCGGTATACTCCATCGGCAGATCCAGATTCCGATAAAGGCAGTGGCCCATATACAGATGATATTTTTTGCTCTTCTCCTCCGGTCCAATCCCATTGATGTTCGGATATATCTCGTCTTTTGTATGGATGTACAGATTCTGAAGCCTGATTCCTTCCTCAGAAATGTGGTAGTCGCACCAGTATCCGTTCCAGCACGCCGTACAGCATGCCTCCGGTATCATTCCATACTCCTCCGGCTGAAACTGAATGGGATTGCTGAGCGCCACGATGGAATATCCATCTCCCTCCAGAAAAAACCGATCCCCTACCTGTGCAGTCATAGAAATGTTCTCCTTTCCGATCTTATCATTGCATGTGTTTCTTCTGCCTGGTCAGATGAAACAAATCTTTGTTTTTCATTATACACGTTTTTTCTTCATTCGGCAACAAAAAAGAACTGACGTTCGAAATTTATCGCCATATGCCGATTTCATAAAGTTATATGCACTTTCTGTACAGAATTATAATGCCCCTGTTCCACAGGCTTTGGAAGCACAGCTCCTTCTCCGGACAGATCGTTCATTACAAGAAGCTCTTCTTCCCCCAGACACCGTCGGTATGCCAGAAGCCCTGGCTGGTCCTGATATACAAATTCCACCGTACCCTTCTGAATAACCGGATACTGCTTTCGAAGAGCAGTCAGCTTTCAATAATATCATTCTTTATAATCTATTTTCAAATATGGAGATACCATTTGCCCAGACGGGGAACATATTCCCACGCACTGCCGCCGAACTTCGGCTGCCAGTTGGTGGGCGGCTTTTCCTTCGGGCCTTCCTTCTATTTCCTAAAGGATGTAGTGACCAGCCTGACCCCTGAAATCGCCCAGGATTCCATTTACGCCTATCTGGAAAAAGAACTGCACATCTCTATTGTCACCAGCAAACGAATGATGACCGTGGAAAAGATGACGGAAATTGATGAGAAATATTTGGCACTAGGGGACTACAACTGTCTTGCCGTAGTCAGCAGCCAAACCTATAACAGCGACGGCATTATGTTTGAATACACCCAGTCCCGCCACCGCCCGGACTATTTCTGTTTTCGGGACAATGCCACCAGACATGCTTCCCAGAATATCTGAATCTCCACTAGATTCCTGATCCAAAGACTGTTTTTATCCGTCGAAAAAGGGCTTCCCGCAGGAAGCCCCTCATATCTGTCAGACTTTATTATACCATATCATTCCGCTTCACATATCCCGGTTTCTCCGGTTCTGCAATGATCTCTTTCATACGGGTGACTTTCGCCAGTCTGTCCACCACCTGGCCTTCAATATGTACATCGTTGCCGATTACCGTATCTGCAAGTACAACACAGTTCTTCACTACTGCACCCGGCTTGATCACACATCCTCTGCCGATGACAGAGTTCTCTACCGTGCCTTCGATCCGGCAGCCGTTAGAGACGAAGGAAGACTTCACGTCCGCCGTCTCGTAATACTGCGTCGGACAAGAATCACTGGTACGGGTGTAGATGGGCCACTCTTCGCTGAAGAGGCTCTTTACATTTTTCTGATCCAGCAGGGACAGGTTTGCATCATAATAACTCTTCAGATTATCAATAGGTGCAAAAAATCCTTTATGTGCTACGCCGCGGATGTCCAGTTCGCCGCACATATCATTGATGATATGCTTCATGGTGTACATAGAGGAAGCTTTCTGCGCTGCCTGTACCAGATCAAGGAAGATTTCTTTTCTCATGACATAAGTATCCATGAAAATATTTCTGTTCTTTGTCGTCCCGTTGTTGCGCTCGATGGACTCTACGCCTTTCTGCTTGTTCAGGTTCAGGAAATCACAGCTTAAAAATGCCTCTTTTGCATTGTCCACTTTATGATAGAGCAGCGTAACATCCGCTCCGGATTCATCATGCTGCTTCAGAAGATCATCAAAATCCTGCGTATATACCATATAGCCGGGAGCAATGACCACATGGGTATTGCTTGCTTTTACCATACGGTCCAGGTTCTCTGCATATGCCTTGATATCCGTATTGTAATAATCCTTATCCTCCTGGGAATCCGCAAATACCATCTGCAAATATCCGCTCTTGGAATTGATGTTGTAATGTCTGCCGGTTCCGATATGCTCTACCAAAGAACACGGTTTTCTTCTGATATATACCTGGATTCTGTCAATGCCGCTGTTGGACATATTGGAAATCGGAAAATCTACCACACGATATCTGCCCAGGAAGGAGAATGCCGGAATCGAACGATAAGTTTCCAATCCTTCCACCCAGATATGGTTTTCTGAAAAACTTATAATTCCTAATGCTCTTGCCATATGATCTTACCCCTTTACATTTTTCGCAACCAGTTCAATATGTTCGCTGTCTGCACTTCCGACAACTGCCTGGCTTCCAATCTTAACCTGATCTGCCACTAATGCTCTCGTTACCACTGCACCCTCTTCCACAACTGCTCCGGGCATGAGGACACTGTCGATTACTTTCGCACCTGGACCTACTTTTGCGCCGGTGAACAGAACGGAATTCTGCACTTCACCTTCTACGATACAGCCCTGGGTGATAAATGCACGCTTAATGCTTGCTTCTTTGGAAATAAACTGCGGAAGTGTAGGAACGTCTTCCGTATAAATCGTCCAGGTACGGTCGTCCAGATCCAGACCATTCTTCTTATCCAGAAGATCCATGTTCGCCTCCCACAGAGAGTCGATAGTCCCTACATCTTTCCAGTAGCCTTTGAATTTGTATGCAAGCAGCTTCTTCCCGTCGTTTAAGAGTGCCGGAATGATATCCTTTCCGAAGTCATGACTGGACTCCTCGTTCTTCATGTCCGCCACCAGCATCTTACGCAAAAGCTTCCAGTTAAATATGTAGATACCCATGGATGCCAGATTGCTCTTAGGCTCTGCCGGTTTCTCTTCAAACTCTATGATCCGTCCGGTCTCTTCGTCTGTATTCATAATACCAAAACGGCTTGCTTCCTTCATAGGAACCTCAATGACGGCGATCGTAGCATCCGCACCATTGTCCTTATGAGCCTGAAGCATCTTCGCGTAGTTCATCTTATAAATATGATCTCCGGACAGAATCAGCATATATTCCGGATCATAGTTATCTACAAAATCAATATTCTGAGAAATTGCGTCTGCTGTTCCTCTGTACACATCCAGATTCGCATCTGCCTTCTCACGGGGAGGAAGAACGAAAACTCCACTGTCACGGGCATCTAATCCCCAGCTTCCGCCTCCTGCCACATAACTGTTCAAAAGAACGGATTCATACTGCGTCAGTACGCCTACTACATCAATCCCGCTGTTTGCGCAGTTGCTGAGCGGAAAATCAATAATTTTATACTTTCCGCCATATGAAACAGCCGGTTTCGCAACTTTATTGGTAAGATCATGGAGCCTGGAACCGCGTCCGCCTGCCAGAATCATTGCCAACATACTATTTTGCTTCATAGAAAGGTCCTCTCTTTCATTTATATAGTACAATTATACAATTAAATAACAGAAAATGCAATTTATTCCGATCATTTTCGCAATAATCAATAAAATTAATGTGAAAATTTTATCGATTTTTGTATATTTTTACCTATATCGATTATGTGCAACCAGTACGAGAGTGGAACGGGGCCCCATCTGCACTCTGCTGCCTGCCGGTTCCACCGCCAAACCGCCCGGAATTCCGCCCAGAAGATAGTTCCCGAAGCTGTCCGCCTCCACCTGCCACATCATATGAGACGGAAGAGCCGGAAGCTCAAATTCCTGCCATTCCCAGAACACATTGACTGCCAAACAAACCAGATCGTCGTTTGTATCTTCATGATTTCTTCCTGCATAGATCACCCGCAGGATTTTCGTTTTGTTGTCCGGCTCTGCTGTCTGGATCTCCGGATATCCAAGAGAACAGCTTCTGGCAGATTTTCGCACCACATCATGTTCTTTCCGAATACGGATAATATTTTTCATATATTCGAAATGCTCTCTGTTTTTCTCCAGAAACCGCCAGTCCAGCCAGGAAATCTCATTGTCCTGACAGTATGCATTGTTATTTCCAAACTGGGTGTTTAAAAACTCGTCTCCGGCCAGGAACATAGGCGTTCCGCGGCTCAGCATCAGCACGGTCACTGCATTTTTCGCAAGTCTTCTGCGCAGAGCAAGAATCTCTTCGTTCTGCGTCTCTCCCTCCGCTCCGCAGTTCCAGCTCCTGTTGTCGCTGCTCCCGTCTGTATTGCCCCAGCCGTTGGCCTCGTTGTGTTTCTCATTATAAGAATACAGATCCCAGAGAGTAAACCCGTCGTGACAGTTCAGGAAATTCACAGAAGCCTCGCACCCCCGCCCGTCTTTCCCGTACATATCCAAAGAGCCTGTAATACGCGTGGCCGCCATATGAGACATACCATAATCGCCTTTTAAGTAATTGCGCAGATCATCCCGGTATCTGCCGTTCCACTCTGCCCATCGGTTCCAGGACGGAAAGCTTCCCACCTGATAAAGTCCGCCTGCATCCCACGCCTCGGCAATCAGTTTTACACTGCCGAGAATCGGGTCAAAGGCAAGGCTCTGTAAAAGCGGCGGCTTACTCATAGGGGACCCGTCTTCATTGCGCCCTAAGATGCTGGCCAGATCAAAGCGGAAACCGTCCACATGATACGCCGTTGTCCAGTAACGCAGACATTCCAGAATCATCTGCTGCACGATGGGATGGTTGCAGTTCAGCGTATTGCCGCAGCCGCTGAAATTATAATAATGTCCGTCCGGCGTGAGCATATAGTAAATATTATTGTCAAATCCTTTGAAGGAAAAGCAGGGGCCAAGTTCATTTCCCTCTGCCGTATGGTTGAACACCACATCCAAGATGCACTCGATGCCGTTCTCGTTCAGTGCCCGGATAAGCCGTTTCAGCTCGTTTCCCTCCCGGTTATACTCGGTAACACCCGAATAGCTGGTGTTGGGTGCGAAAAAGCTGACCGTATTATAACCCCAATAATCCACCACCTGGCGGCCGTTTACTATCCGGCTGTCTTTTACCTCGTCAAACTCAAAGATGGGCATCAGCTCCACCGCATTCACTCCTAATTCCTTCAGATACGGGATCTTTTCCATCAGCCCCGCAAAGGTGCCTGGATATTCCACACCCGAAGAATCATGCTTGGTAAAACCGCGCACATGCATTTCATAAATAATCAGATCTTCCATGGGAATTAACGGATTTTGTTCCTTTCCCCACTCAAAATCATCTTTGACCACTCTGGCCTTATAAAAAGTCCCTTCCTTGCGGGGTCTTCCCCACTGGCTCTGTCCGGTTACGGCTTTCGCATAAATATCCAGAAGAATCTGATCTTTTTTGAACAGAAGTCCCTTGGACGGGTCATACGGTCCGTCCAGCCGATAGGCATATTCAAAATCCTGAATATTCAGGCCGAATACGATCATAGAATAGACATTTCCGATCCGGTAGTGTTCCGGGAAAGGCAGAACCGCATAAGGCTCCTCCTCTTCCCTGTGAAAAAGCAGCAGCTCGCAGGAAGAAGCCCCGTAAGAATGTACGGTAAAATTCACTCCCACCGGAATTGCCGTTGCTCCGTTTATTTCGTACATTCCGGGGCGTACTTCAAACCCGGCGATCACGTCCATGGGTATCATATGAATACTGCTGCCCGTAGGACTGATAAATTTTTTTTCTTCCATTCTTTTGTCTCCCCTTACCTTATATGTCTGCAAGAACCCGCTCAAGAAACACGTCTGAAAATACGCCTTTTCCCGCTATGCCGCTTACATGTACATCAAAAGAGCATCTCCCCATCAGATCTTTGGGCGCATATGCACGGTCTGCTGCCGCCAGCATGGGAATGTCAAATTCACTGTCTCCTGCCGCCAGCATATAGTCTGTTTTTATGTAGTCCCGGAATCTTCGAACCGCCGTACCTTTATCCAGTCCTTCCGGAAGCGCATATACTTTCTTTCCATTTGTGAAAATCTTCACAAGCCGTGCATCCAATACTTCCTTCAGACGCGCTGCCGTCTCCATGGGCCTGCTGCTCTTCGTAAAGAGAAACAGCCTTCGGATATTCCGCACCTCCATCATCCGATCTGTATCCTGTTCCATGAAACCCTCGGCCCGCAGAAGCTCCCTGCGGCTTTTCTCTGTCAGCCGCAGAGATTCCTCATACCATTCTGCCACCTCTTCTCCTGCCTGCAGAAGAATCCCTCCGTTGCATACAAGCGCATAGTCCGGCGCATGAGTCTGAAAATCAATTCGCCTGTACTGCTCTGCGGTCCGGGTCGTCACCGGGACGAACAGCGCCTTCTTCTGAACCTCCTTTAACAGGGAGAGAGACCTCTTTGTCATAAAAGAGACCTCTCTTCCTTCGTAAAGCTCCACACAGACCTTCTCTTCCCCTATATCATGCCGGCAGGAATAGATCAGCGTATTGTCCAGATCTCCGTGAAATACTTTCAATTTCCTTTCCCGCTCAGAGCTTTTCTCACAAGGTCTACCGGTATCATCGTCACCGCCAGCATCGCTACGACCGCCCATCCGGCAATTCCAAAGGGCACACAGCTAAACATGTTTCCGATCCAGGTAAAGACTGCTCCGGGTACCAGCGCCGCATTGACGATCACTGCCTGCACAAGAACGATGATACAAAATACTTTCATAAATCCCGTATTTTCATTCAGTCCCCGGAAAATGCCGAAGCCTTCATCCCGGACATTAAAGCCGTTAAACAAGGCACTGACGATAAAGAGTACAAAATACCCGGTCAGATGCTGCTCTTCATTGGCAAAAAAGCTTGAGAAAAACGGCACTTTCAAATAGACAAAACTGATGATCGTAAGCCATGCTCCCATGACGCCGATCTGGATCGCCATCTTCCGGCTGATGATGCTTTCGTCTCTTCTTCTCGGCTTCTCCTGCATGTACTCCTCCAGTGCAGGCTCATTGCCCAGCATAATAGCGCCCAGGCCGTCCATGACCAGATTGACGAACAGAAGGTGCGTAACTTTCAAAGGTTCCTCCACGCCGAAGAACGGAGCGATGGCACTTACTACTACCGCTGCCACATTGATTACCAACTGGAACTTGCAGAACTTCAGGATATTGTGATAAATGGTCCTGCCATACCAGATGGCATCCTTGATGGATTTGAAATTGTCGTCCAGAATCACGATCTCGCCGGCTTCTTTCGCCGCTTCGGTACCGCTTCCCATTGCAAAGCCCACATCTGCCCGCTTCAGAGCCGGGGAATCGTTGACACCGTCTCCGGTCATACCGACTACCAGATTCATTTCCTGGCAGAGCCGCACCATACGGGACTTGTCTGTCGGAAGCGCACGTGCGATGACACGGATCTGCGGAATGATCTTCTTCACTTCCTCGTCGGTCATTTCATTTAACTGCGCCGATGTCAGAGCCTGATCGGAATCGTCTTTTAACAGACCTGCATCTTTTGCGATTGCTACGGCAGTTTCCAGACGGTCTCCCGTAATCATAACCACCTGAATGCCTGCACTTCTCACCTCTGCGATGGCATCTCTTGCCTCCGGCCGTACATCATCGCGGATAGCCACAAGACCGATCAGCACCAGATCGTCATGAATCGTATTTTCCTCCAGATCTTTTTCCGAATAGCCAAAGGCCAGCACACGCATGGCTTTTTCTGCCAGTGCGTCAATCTTCTGATCCAGAACCGCCTTGTCAAGTGTCTGCACCTGACCGTCTTTGTCCAGATATTTTTTCGCCTTTGCCAGAAGCCGTTCCGGAGCACCTTTGTAAAATGTCTTTCCTGTTCCCTGAACCGCCGCCTGGCTGAACTTGTTCATGGAGTTAAATCCCTGGGATGCCAGAATCTGATACTCTTTGTTCCCTTCCAGGGTGTGGAAAGCATCTTCGCCGAGGAACTTCATCAGAGCCTGATCCGTAGCATTTCCGCCGATGACCTTATGTCCTGCATCGAACATGGACTGGGTATTTTTGCCGATGGCCAGGTCCAAAAGCCCTTTCACCTGAACATGCCCGGACAATTCCGGAATCGGAATCACCTGTCCGTCTGCCGTGAAAAATTCCACTACTTCCAGGCTTCCTTTGGTAATGGTACCTGTCTTATCACTGAACAGAATATTCAGAGAGCCTGCCGTCTCGATTCCTTCTGCCTTTCTTACAAGGACATTGTGATCCAGCATCTTGCTGGTATTTTGCATCAGTACCAGAGAAATCATAAGGGGCAGTCCTTCCGGCACCGCACAGACAATGATTACGATGGCCAAAGAAACCGCTTCCACAATATCTTTGATGATCTGTTCCACACCAATGGAGAAATATGCAGAAAATCCGCCTGCCGACATTATAAAATATGCAAAATACAGAAGTGCAATGACTGTGGCGCCCACATAACCGAATACCGAAATCTGGCCTGCCAGCTTAGACAGCTTCACCTTCAGAGGAGAATCTATATCGTCTTCCTGCATCTCATCCGCCATCCGGCCCATCATGGTCTTCAGTCCGACTTTCCTCACATCCAGGATACCTTCTCCATCAAAGACCACTGCTCCGCGGAACAGAGAATGCCGGTCCACAAAAGTATCGCCGGTGATCTCCTCCGCCAGCACAAAGCTTTCATCGGCAGCGGTCTTCTTGCACTCCTCCGCTTCTCCGTTCAGAGCAGAGTTGTCTACCCGAAGGCTGCCGTCCACCAGTACGCCGTCCGCAGGAATCTTGTCACCCGACTGCAGGAGTACCTTATCGCCCACGACCACGTCATCTACGTCGATCACAGCCACTTTGCCTTCCCGGTATACTTTACAGTGATCCTTTTCTGTCCGGTCCTTCAGCTCCCGGTATTTGGTATCGCTGGCCACGCCGGTCTTCGCAGATACAAACGCTACAATCAGCACAGCCACGATGGTGCCCAGAGGCTCATAGATTTCCGCATAACCGAAGAAAAACATCACGATCATAAGCACTGCGATAGCAAGCAGTATCCGGATCATGGGATCACCAAAAGTCTCCTTAAATTCTTCCCAGAACGTCGTCGGTTCCGAATCCGGAATCTCATTGCTTCCGTATTTTTTACGGGAAGCTTCTGCCTCCTGGGCCGTCAGTCCATTTAATTTCATCACATATCTCCTCAAAGGTTTTGTAAATTCTTGAGGCTGTGCAGAAGATTGTCCTGCGGCAGCCTCAAACTTGTTTCTCTTTATATCATGTACCGAACTCTGCTTACATATACCGGCGGATCAGTTCTCCAAGCCCAGGATCTGTCGTTCCCTGACCGATCGGATTGAATTTCCACTCTCCTCCGTGCCGGTAAATCTCTCCGAAGATCATAGCTGTCATATTGCCGTAATCCTCTGTCAGATTGTATCTGCACATTTCATTGTTGTTTCTTCCGTCCACCAGACGAATAAACGCATTCTGGAT
Source organism: Lachnospiraceae bacterium (assembly GCA_910574965.1). Classification (GTDB taxonomy): domain Bacteria; phylum Bacillota; class Clostridia; order Lachnospirales; family Lachnospiraceae; genus Hominiventricola. Next base: position 130,430 of record CAJTDB010000007.1, read on the forward strand.
CATCCCGAAATGCTGCTTTCTCTGTACTGCCTGGTAAATGTTTACAACGACCACAATCTTGTCATACTCTGCCGGAATGCCGGCAAGATCCACGATAATCTGCTCATCGTCTCCCTCTCCGGCTCCGGTTAAGTTGTCGCCCATATGCTGCACCGTACCGGTGGGATGGCGCAGGTTTCCAAAGTAGACCACATCTTCCTTATAAATTAGCTTTCCGTCATGAAGCAGGATTGCAGATGCATCACAGTCAATGGGCGCCTGCTTCGGAGCGAGGAAATTAAAGCCTTTGGACTTTTTCACCTCATCCCAGCCAAGACCGACGATCACTCTGGACAATCCGGGATTCTCTTTGGAAAGGCTGACTTTTTGTCCCTTTTTTAAGCTGATTGACATTTTCGGGCACCTCCTACTCTACATCTACGCCGAAATTCTCGCACAATGCTGCCAGACCGCCCTGATATCCGCTGCCAATGGCATTGAATTTCCATTCATCTCCATTTTTATAAAGCTCGCCGAACACCGCTGCCGTCTCAATGGAAAAGTCTTCGCCCAGATCATAGCGCAGCATCTCTTCCCCGTTTTCCTCATTGTAGATCCGGATAAATGCATTGTTCACCTGACCGAAATTCTGTCTTCTTGTTTCCGCATCATAAATCGTAACTGTAAATGCGATCTTTGTAACATTGGCCGGCACCATGGAAAGATCAATCATGATCTGCTCGTCGTCCCCGTCTCCGGCTCCGGTCAGATTATCGCCCATATGCTGCACACTGCCCGACGGATGCTTCAGGTTCCCATAAAATACAAAATCATCGGATCCTGATACTTTTCCGCTGTCCTCCAGCAGAAACGCCGCCGCATCCAGATCAAAATCTCCGCCTGTATCAAACTGGTTCACATCCCAGCCAAGACCTACGACTACTTTCTTAAGCCCCGGATTTCCTTTTGTCAGGCTCACTTTCTGTCCCTTCTGCAAATTCACTGGCATAATAAACTCCTCCTAAAATTATAATTTCATCTGTCTACACGTCCGCACTGCGAACAAATAACGAAATGTATATTCACATTTACATATTTCAGTGCTCAGTCCCCATGCAGACTGACATTCTTTCCGGAGCCATCGAGGGGCCCGGTCCTTAGGGCGCGTATTGTGCACCCTTAGCACCGCTGTGCCCCTCGCCTTAAGCGAACGCGGGTTCCGGAAGGAATGTCGGTCTGCATGGGACGCCCGGCTCCTCAAACAGACAAATGCGAACTTACGCTACCTCAATTCCATAATGCCCGCACAGCGCTGCAAGTCCTCCCTGGAACCCGCTGCCGATGGCATTAAACTTCCACTCTCCGTTATGTTTATAAAGCTCTCCCACGACCACTGCCGTCTCAATGGAGAAATCCTCTCCCAGATCATAGTGAATCAGCTCCTGGCCAGTCCCCTCGTCTACGATACGGATGTACGCGTTGGACACCTGCCCGAAGTTCTGGCCTCTGCTCTCCGCTTCATAGATTGTTACCGTAAACGCGATCTTTGATACACTGGCCGGAACCTTTGCCAGATCCACGAAAATCTGCTCGTCGTCTCCGTCACCCTCACCGGTCAGGTTATCTCCCATATGTTTTAAAGCATCACTTGGATGAGTCAGGTTCCCATAGAAGATAAATTCCTTCTCTGTCGGGCATTTGCCATTGTCTCCCAGCATAAATGCAGCCGCATCCAGGTCAAAATCCGCACCGGAATCATATGCATTTACATCCCAGCCCAGACCTACCATCAGCTTCTTAATGCCTGGATTTCCTTTCGTCAAGTCTACTTTTTGTCCTTTTGTCAGATTAATCGGCATAATGTGTTACCTCCTGTCACCTGTTTTTTTTATCTGGCATATGATACATCCTGTTAAACTCGTCCTTGATCTGTTCAAGACGAAGCTGATCCTCCTGACGCTGCTTTCTGGCGTTCTCCTGAATCTGCTTTGTCTCATCGATTCCGTTTACGATAGTTCTCCAGGTTGTTTCTAGTGTTTCAATCCGAATGGAGCTTCCAGAGGCCATCTGTGCGGTCATCTTCGACTGCTCCACCGTATTGCGGGCATTTCTGATAAGCATCTCATTGGTCTTTTCGTCCAGAGCGGACATTGCTTCCGCTTGGATTCTCTGGCGCTTCAGCATGATGGCCTGAGCCAGCGCCTGCTTGAAGACCGGAAGGGTAATGATAAACGCGGAATTGATCTTGCGGACCAGGTTCATGTTGCTGAATTCCATGGTTTTTATCATAGGAATCGACTGCATGGCCACATTCTCGGCTGTCCGAAGATCCTGCGTCCGCTGCTCCAGCATCATAAGCGCCTGGTTCAGGCTCTGGATCTCAAACTGAATGGAATTATCCCCCGTCTGCTCCATCTCTCTCTGCCGCTGCTCAATATAATCGGAAATCTCCTTACAGCCCTGCTCCCCGGCCAGAATGTATTTCACCAGATCATGATAATAATTCACATTGGCATCAAACATCTGATTCAGCTTCCGGTTTGACTGCTTGATCTCGGACTCATACTGCCGAAGCTGTACGTAGATTTTATCCACTTCCTCTCCCATGGTATGGTATTTGTCCAGGATCTTGTCAAGCTGTTTTCTCAAATTGCCGAACAGCTTCCCAAACAGCGTCGGGTTGTCCTTGATCTCCTCAATATCAAATTTGGACATGATCTTTGCCAACTGTCCCAGCATGGCACTGGAATCATCCAACTGTGACAGATTCATGCTGTTCAGCACCACATCGGAAGCTTTCGAGATCTCCTCTGCCACTTCCGAGCCAAAAGAGACGATCGTCTCCAGGTCATAGACCTGAATCTGGCTCGCCAGCGCATCCACCTGAGAAGACCCCACAAGCTCCGTATTCATCCGCTGGCGGTCAGCAACAATATCGTACTTCTCCACTACCTGCACTTCATTTTCCGCATCAAGGACTGCCGTCTGCACTCCTGCCTGCGGTCTGCTAAAATCAAGCCCCATATTCAATTCCCTCTCTTAAATAATATTTCACGCCATGAGCGTTTTGTATGGTTCGGGGACGGAGCACCAAAAGAAGGTGCCTGCAGATCATACAGATATTCGCCGATCTGGTGCTCCTCCATGATCTCCCGGTTAAAATGTTTCTCAATACTCTGATAGCCTGTAGGTACAAAAAATACCACATCAAATCCGGCCAGATTCAAAAAGGCAGTCAAAATGCTGTCTTCCAGAGAGATCATCTGCTCTGTTGTATGAATGTAGATCAGCTTCGGATTCTTCTTTGTAAAGTCAAATCTCTGAAGCAGCCGCACGATTTCCTTTTCCAGATTCAGTACTACGGCTATGATCGTATATTCTGTCCCGTTCTCAAAAGTTCCTTTTATAATTTTTCGGTCAATCAGAAGCTGCAGCTTCTCCAGAATATGGTCCTGCATCTCCTCCCGCAGAAAACCATATGGATAGCAGGCATGAGCCTTGATCTTCGCCTTCTGAATCTTTCCGTTTTTGAAAAATTCTGTCACATAAGCCTTGACGGGATTCGAATCTGTGGGAAGCAGATGCGGCGCCTTTCGAATGACAAACGTATCTGTTGTCACCAGCCCATGAATATCCGACCAATACCGGCTGACCTGTCCATCCTTTACTCCCGATATTTTGGCAAAGATGACAGGGATGCTGACCACCTGTCCGGTCACGGCAAAATTCGGACGGTATTTCAGCTCCTGATCCCACAAAAGGGCAATCTCTTCGTACATGGTCTGAAGAGACACGGACAGCGCCCGGTCGTACTGCTGATTCCGGTACAGGCCGGAATCCTGGTACATCACTTCGTCAAGCTCCCGCTCCGCATGATACGCGGCAGTCCCCATGCGAACGTCCTGCTCCTCTTTGGGAAAGTGCTGCACGGCCAGAGAACCTTCATAATGAATCTCATAGAGATTTTTGTCTTCCAGACAGCAGGCGGTGCTCCGGTCCGGATGCAGAATCAAAACGTCGGCCGGAAGTCTGGATAACAGTCTTAAGAACATGGCCTCTTTTTGGTTCCTGCAGCCGCCCAGATAGATCAGGCAGCCGGTCTTTGGAAGGCGAATCCCTTCAAACAGCCCCTGTGTATACCGTCTCAGCCAGCAAATCAGATATACGGCGTGATTTACCAGCCGATTTAGATTCATTCCCGGTCTTGCGGATTCTTCGGACAGGATATCAATAAATGCCTTCCGCATCAGCTTTTCCAGGTTCCCGCTGGCCGTATAACGGATCTCTCTGGAAAGATCGGCGAACATCTGTTCTTCGCTGCTGTAATTCTTCCTTGGAACCCCCTGGATCTCCTCTGCCGTCGGAGCCGGGATCCCGTATTCCAGCACCACCGGCTTTCTCTGATCGTTTTTCAGCGCCAACTGAAACTGATACAGTTCATTCAGATAAGTGACTTTATCCTCCACACCGTTTATTCTGATAAAACAGTTATAGAAAAACCGGCTGTCACTTCCTCTCTCGGCACCGTTTGTCAGGAAATCCTTAAGGCCCTCTCCTTTGATCCATGCATTGGTGCAGGCCGCAACAGAAGCGCTCCCGCCATAGAGTTTTTCTCTGTTCCAGCGTTTCTCCAGTTCCTTTCGTATCCACCCAATGCCAAAGCCATCCGGAAACGGCTTCATTCCCTGGAGCACAAGCGCGCAGGAAAAAGCATCTGACGGATCCAGCTTCCGGTAGTTTCCATCGCCGCCGCACTGTACAAGCACCACATCGCACCCCGCTTTGGACAAAACCGCCAGCATCTTCAGTTCATAACTGCTGACCGCCCCTTCGTACAGGATCTTCGGAAGTTCATTTTCTCCCAGATGATTTATAATCCGTTCGAATTTATAGTAGAGCCAGCACATGAACTTAATATAGGCATTTTTCAGTATATTTTCATTCTTGCCCCCGCGCCTCATAGCATCCAGCATCTCATAGATGGACTGAGCGACCCAGGAGCGCTGCCGGTCGTTCATCCTTGGAAGCCACTTTTTCAGGCTTCGTTCCATAAAGCCCATATCCATCTGAAAAGCCCGGCCCATAATCTCTTCATAATAACCAAGGCTGGCTTCCTCCGGATTGGGGATCTTGCCCTCAATGACCACTCCGGTCTTCCTGGCCGTCTCATAATACTTGAAAAGAAAATCCCGAATCTCTTCCTTATAACCGTTGATTCGGTAAAAATAGACGCCCTGTTCCCGCCTTTGGTCCAATGTTATAAAATATTCTTCCAGATTCTGAAGCTTTTTATGTTCAAACATACATCGATAACTTCACTTTCCATGCTGTCCTGTAAATCCTCTGACAAACTGGCTGATAAATTCGTATCCCACTGCCAGATTGATGTTCTGGCCATTATCAAAACCCGCTGTGCTGATTCCAATCACTTCCCCATACATATTGAGCACCGCACCGCCGGAACTTCCATGAGAAATGGGTGCCGTGAACTGGATCATGTCCACATCATTAATGACCCGAAAACCAGAGATAATTCCGTCGGAAACGGAATTAAAAAGTCCTAAGGGACTGCCGATGGCAACTACTTTCTGTCCCCGGACCAGTTTGCGTACGCCGCTGTAGATCGGAAGCGGACGCAGCCTCCGGTCGATACGGATCACCGCCAAATCCAGCACGGAATTGTATTTGATGATCTCGTCCGTCCGGTAGTCCTTCTCATCGTCCTCAATACGGACCGAATAGAATCTTCCGCCGGTGGCCACATGATGATTAGTCAGTATGTAGCCCTCTTCTCCAATCATAATACCGGAACCGTTCCCCAGCGTTTTGCCTCCCCGGTCATGCACAGAAATCATGACGACGGAGGAAGCCAGGCGCGCCAGCTCCTCAAAATCAAGCTCCCGTCTCGCAGAGCCTCCAGATGTCTGTACAGGGCTTCTTGGTCCAGGAACCGTCTGTACAGGCCGGCCGGCCGCAGGCGCTGCCCCGGCTCCGGAAGCCGTTCCCGCCCCAGGAGATATCCTGCCCGGCTCTCCTGCCTTTCTGACCTGCAGCGGACGCCTGTCCCTGGAAGCCGCCGTGCCCGGATTCTGTCTTCTCGCTGTATGCGCAGGAACTGCAGGTGCCGGCACATACGGCTCATAGGCAGGAATGCTTAAAGATGCAAAAGCTCCAAGCACTGTTTTTTTTGAAAGATTCAGCCGCTCCAAATCTGCGCCGATATCTGACTGATACTGCAAAAGCAGCACGTCCACCCCCAAAAGAGTCATAAAAAAAGCAAACAGATACTCCTGTTTTTTTGTTACATCCTGCAGAACCAGCTTTCGGCTCTGATCTTTCCAGGACCCCTGCAGAAGTTCCTGCCCCACCTGATCCGCCCAGAACATCAGTTTGACTGCAAAATTCTTCTCCATGGAAGCAGTGGCCTGAGGTGTCAGTTGTTTAAAAAGCCGAAGCGCCTCCCCGCAGGCATATCCAAGAACCGCCTTTCGCTCTTCATCCTGTTCTGCGGCCTTCAGTCCAAGAGTCCTCCGGCTGTTCCCCGTCCAGAGATCATAGCAGCCGGAATACATGCTCACATCCTCCGGCGCAGACAGTCTTGGAAGTCCGCTGACCCGCTGATACCGAAGCTGTCCCTCTGCCGCCTGCTTTGACAAAAGCCGGTCCATCTTCCGGATCTCTTCTATATATACCGCTTCCGTAGGATGCCCCAGCATCCGGACAAAGTAAACCTCCTTATAGTCTCCGCCTGCTCCGCCTCTTCTGTCCGCGAATGCACTTATGGAAGAGACTTCTGTCACATTATATCTTACCTTCCACATTCCTCCACACATGCTACTCTCCTGCATCATCCGTATAAAAACAAATTTTCTTGATTATACCATATTTCAAAAATAATTACTATGATTTTATTCTTAATAATGATATAATGTGAGAATTATGCGGGACTGTCTGCAGTCCATATCCGGCCTGTCCCGATAACTATATGAGGAGTTGATCCGTTTTATGAAAGATTTTGTATTGTACTACAGCGTAGGTCCCCTTTTGTACTGCCCCGCCGACCACACCGGTATCGCCGGTTCCCTGATTCAGGAGCGGTTCGGAACCCATTTTTCTCTGGCTCTTTGTCTGGAAGACACCATCGCAGACAACCATGTGGAGGCTGCCGAGCAGCAGCTTGCCGCTACTCTTTTCGCCATCCTTTCGGCCTCTGAAAAAAAATCTTTCTTCCTTCCGAAGATTTTCGTAAGAGTCCGGAGTCCCTGGCAGATCCGGCATCTGACCCGCTCTTTAGGAGACGGGATCCGGCTTTTGACCGGCTTTATTCTCCCGAAATTTTCCATGATAAACGTGGATGCCTATTTGGCGGCTGTGACCTATGCCAATCAGGAGCTGAAAAGGCCCGTCTATTTTATGCCTATTATGGAAGACCGGTCTCTTCTGGATCTGCGAATCAGACACGAACATCTGTACCAGTTAAAAGAAAAACTTCTGACGATGGAGGAACTCGTATTGAATATCCGGGCAGGGGGCAATGATCTGTGCCATGTCTTCGGCTTCCGGAGAAGCCAGAAGGAATCCATCCACAGCATTGCGGCGATCTCCTCGGTCTTCTCGGATCTGATAACCGTCTTTGGAACGGACTTTGTCATGTCCGGCCCTGTCTGGGAATATTACAATGGAAAACACTGGAAAAAAGGACTGAAAAAAGAACTGCGGGAGGACCGGCTCTGCGGTTTTACCGGCAAAACCGTCATCCATCCCCGGCAGATCGAACTGGTGAACGATGCTTATAAAGTATCCGGAAAAGATTTGGAGGACGCAAAAGCGATCCTGGAATGGGACACCGCCTCTCCCAGACTGGTGTCCGGATGCACCTCCAAGGAACGTATGAACGAATATAAAGTACACTCCAACTGGGCAAGAAGAATCCTGCTCCTGTCCCAGACTTATGGCGTACTTTAGGGTGTGCTGCAGCCTTCCTGCAGCACCTGTCATGTATCCGCAAGCCTCTGAATCAGGCCGCAGGCTTTATAATGCCGGAGCGGATAGTCTTCCACCGGGACTTCCTTTTCTTTGGCCAGCCGGATCAGATGCGCCAGTGCCGGATCTTCTCTTAACTCTTTCCGAATCAGAAGTTTCCAGGGCACTCTGCGCAAAAGGACTCTGGTGGCCTCTCCGATCCCCGGTTTCAGCAGGTTGATGTCCGGAATCCGGAACCGGGCAGCGATCTCTTTCACTTCCTCAAGTCCGGTTCCTTCCGCCTTCGGCTCTCCGGAAAGTGTTCCTTTTCCAAACTCTGCTTCAATGGTACGGATAAAATCTCCGGACAGATCCGCATCCTTCAATTCCCCGTAGTAGACCGCTCCGTGAAAATCCTCCGCCCCTATGAGATCACTTCGCAGAAATGTACGGCTGACCAGTCCGGACACCGTACTGTTCAGGCAGGAGCTGGGAATCAGAAGGTCTTCGCGGGTTCCGCAGAGTCTTGTCATATTGGCCGGATCTGCCACAACAGCCAGCTCCGGCGATACCCCTTCATAAGCCCTGATTTCCCGCTTTAGTTCTCCCAGAATGGCACCTTTGCCAATCCAGCCGTCCACAAAGAGAAGCTGCTTTGGCCGGTGATGTGCAAGAAGATATTTCATTGCATTGTGGTCGATGCCTCTTCCCCTTATGATCGAAATGGAGTAATGCGGCACGGATATACGGTACTGCTTCCTTATATAATGCTGCAAAAGGATGCCGATGGGCGTCCCTGCTCTGGCAAGAGAAACCAGCACCACCGATTCTCCCCGCTCTTTCCAGATCTGCTCTGCCAGCCGCCCCACCGCCGCCGCTACAGGTCCTGCAAAATGCCGCAAAGCCTCCTGATAGGTCTTCATGTAAAGCTCGCTTGGAACGTACTCTAAGGGCAGCATCTCACAGTAATGCTTTCCGGACTGAATCAGCCGTTCCCGCTCCGATGCAGGCTGGGGTTCTACCAGCCCTGTAATGTCTTTTAACAGAAAGATCACATCTTCCTTTGAATAAGAACTTCTCATGCTTTCCACCTGATCACACTGATCTGATCGTTGCCCCAAAGAGCAAGCGCATTTATCAGAGAATACAGCCCTTCCTTTTCTCTTTCCTGAGCATCGGTTACGATATACACCCGGTCATAGGCCCCAAGATCATACAAAAATGTCCGCCGCTTTTGATCGTACAGGCTGGCTAACTCATACCGCTCGTGCAGCGGATAGGATTTCTCCTTACTGACGGCAATGGGACTTCTGGTCGTGGCATGGCACCATACCTGCATCCCTTTATCCTCCATCAAAGAAGCCAGAAGGATGGACGGATACATAAATTCCTCTGTACCAAGCACCAGAACCCGCTCTTCCGGCTTCCAGGGCACCCGTTCAAGAATTTCCTGCCCCATCTGTCTGCAGGCCCTCTCATAGTCTTTTCCGTCCACCAGCCTGCGGGCATCCCGTCCGCCATGGACGGTATATTCCTCCCATGAGACTTCCGGCTTTTTCCGGACACATTCATGACGGATGCCGTCTTCCGGACACGCGGATGCACGCTCCTCATAGCCTTCATGACTGGTTTTTACAAGCCAGTGCAGCCGAATGCCCTTTTTCTCATACGCCTGTCTGTGGGACTCGTCCATGCCGTTTTGCAGGGAAGCGGCGCTGTAGCAGAACCGCCCCGGAAATGCCCGTTCCAGAAGTTCCACAATGTTCTGTATCGTATCCCCGGTCGTGATCTCGTCTTCGATAAAGACAATTCGCTCTGCCAGGGAAACTGCCCGCTCCAGATCCTCCCTTACAAGCTTCTGCTCCGCCGCATGGCTGTGCCGTTCAGAAAAATAAAAATACGTTGCGCCTTCAAGCTCCTCCCTCGTTGTCTGCATATAAAGAGATCCGAGTCTTCCTGCCGCCGCCGCCCCTGCTGCCGTAGCCGTCTCAGCAAAGCCGATCAGCAAAAGCCGTTCGTCTCCGTATGCCTCTAAAAGAAGATCCGACAGTGCTTCGAACATGGCAAGCGTTTTTCCCGGACTGACCGGAACATGTTTTCCCTGCAGCGGATTGACCACCAGATATGTGCGCTTTGTGTTCTTTTCCCGCTTTGCCACCGCTGCCACCTGCTGCTCTGTATAACTCATGATTCCTTACGCTCCTTTTAGATTTCTGCAATATTTACCAAAGTCAATGTTTTGCTGTCTGTATTTTCCAGAGAGGTCACAAGGGCTTTCGCCGTATCGATGGCTGTCAGCACGTTTACGCCGGTCTCGATGGCATTTCTGCGGATCACAAAGCCATCGCGGCTGTGCTCCACTCCCTGGGACGGCGTATCGATGACCAGATCGATCTGATGCCCCAGAATCAGGTCCAGGATATTGGGAGACTCCTGTTCTAATTTACGGGTCATGCGCACCTGTACGTCTGCCTCCATAAGCGCCCTTGCGGTCCCTTTCGTGGCAAAAATGCTGTATCCAAGCGCTTCCAGACGCTTGGCGATCTTAGCCGCCTCCTCCTTGTCTTCCTCCCGGACGGTCATAATCACATTCCGATACTTCGGAAGCCGGACACCCGCACCTAAAAAGGCCTTGTAGAGTGCCTCGTGAAATGTCTTTGCAATGCCAAGACATTCCCCGGTAGACTTCATCTCCGGACCCAGACCGATATCCGCCCCCCGAATTTTCTCAAAGGAAAAGACCGGCATCTTCACGGCAAAATACTCTGCTTCCGCCTGAAGCCCCGGTGTATACGCAAGATCCCGGATCCGGTGTCCAAGGATTACCTTTGCCGCCAGACGGACGATAGGGATTCCCGTCACTTTGCTGATATACGGAACCGTACGGCTGGAACGGGGATTGACCTCGATCACATACACATCCTCTTTGACGACTATAAACTGAATATTAATCAGGCCAATGACATGCAGTGCCTGAGCAAGTCTTCTTGTATACTCCTCAATGACCTCTTTGACGTGAGCGCTGATACTTCTGGCGGGATAGACGGAGATACTGTCCCCCGAATGGATGCCTGCCCGCTCAATATGCTCCATAATGCCCGGAATCAGGATATCCTCTCCGTCGCACACAGCATCCACCTCGATCTCCCGGCCCTGAAGATATTTATCCACAAGAATCGGATGGTCCTGGGCAATTCGATTAATAATCCCGATAAATTCTTCCACATCGTTGTCCCCGATGGCGATCTGCATCCCCTGACCTCCCAGCACATAAGAGGGACGCACCAGCACCGGATACCCAAGTCTCCTGGCCGCGGCTTTTGCTTCTTCTGCCGTATACACCGTCTCTCCCTTTGGCCTGGGAATGCCGCAGGTTTCCAAAATACCGTCGAAAAGTTCCCGGTCCTCCGCCGCATCTACATTTTCTGCAGATGTGCCGAGAATTGGCACCCCCATCTTCATCAGCGCCTGTGTCAGCTTGATGGCCGTCTGCCCGCCGAACTGAACGACGGCGCCGTCCGGATGCTCCAGCTCCACAATGCTCTCCACATCTTCCGCCGTCAGCGGTTCAAAATACAGTTTATCCGCAATGTCAAAGTCCGTGCTCACGGTTTCCGGATTATTATTGACAATGATCGTCTCATAGCCTTCCCCGGAAAATGCCCAGGTACAGTGCACAGAGCAGAAATCAAACTCGATCCCCTGACCGATTCGGATCGGACCGGAGCCGAGAATCAGCACTTTTTTGCGTCCGCCGGCAGAAACAGCTTCATTTTCACTGCCATACACGGAATAATAATAAGGCGTGGCCGCGTCAAACTCTCCCGCACATGTATCCACCATCTTATAGGCTGCCCTGATCCCGTACTTTTGCCGCAAATCCCGGATGACTTCTGCAGACTTCCCGGTCAGTTCCCCGATCACCTGATCCGGAAACTCCAATCGTTTTGCTTCTTTTAATAAGTCGAACGTCAGTTCTTCTTCCCGCAGTCTCTGTTCCATCTCCACCAGAATCTTCAGCTTGTCAATGAACCAGGGATCGATTTTGGTAATCTTACGGATCTCTTCATAGGAAATGTCTCTTCTGAGAGCTTCCGCAATCACCCAAATCCGCCGGTCGTCCACAACTGCCAACTGCAGAAGCAGCTCCTCTTTTGTCAGATGCCCAAAATCATAGGACATAAGGCTGTCCGCATGCTGTTCCAGCGAACGAATTGCTTTCATAAGGCCGCCCTCAAAACTGTCGCTGATGCTCATGACCTCTCCGGTCGCTTTCATCTGGGTCGTCAGCGTCCTTCTGGCACTGATAAATTTGTCAAAAGGCAGGCGGGGCATCTTCACCACGCAGTAATCCAGCACCGGCTCAAAACTTGCCATAGTCTGTCCGGTTACCGCATTGGTAATCTCATCCAGCGTATAGCCAACGGCAATCTTCGCTGCCACTTTGGCAATGGGATATCCTGTGGCTTTGCTGGCCAGTGCAGAAGAACGGCTCACACGGGGATTAACTTCAATGACGCAGTATTCAAAGCTTTCTGGATGCAGGGCAAACTGTACGTTGCATCCTCCGGTGATCTGAAGCGCTCCGATAATATTCAGTGCCGATGTGCGGAGCATCTGATACTCCTTGTCCCCCAGGGTCTGAGACGGCGCCACAACGATGCTGTCTCCCGTATGAACTCCCACCGGGTCGATATTTTCCATATTGCAGACGGTAATCACATTGCCTGCACCGTCTCGCATGACCTCGTACTCAATTTCCTTCCAGCCTGCGATGCAGCGCTCTACCAGCACCTGCCCCACTCTGGAGAGCCGAAGTCCGTTGGCCAGAATCTCCTCCAGCTCCGTCCGGTCATGGGCGATGCCCCCTCCGCTTCCACCCAGCGTATAAGCCGGACGAAGCACCACCGGATATCCGATCTTTCCGGCAAATGCGATGCCTTCTTCCAGACTTTCCACCACCAGAGACGGCGCAACCGGTTCCCCGATCTGCTCCATGGTGGATTTAAACTCCAGGCGGTCCTCCGCCTTCTTGATGGTCCGGGCAGTGGTCCCGATAAGACGTACGCCGGCCTTTTCAAAAAATCCCTTCTCCGCAAGCTCCATGGCCAGGTTAAGCCCCGCCTGTCCCCCCAGTGTCGGCAGGACGCTGTCCGGGTGCTCCTTCAAAATGATCTGTTCCACGGTCTTGGCAGTCAGTGGTTCAATATATACCTGGTCCGCAATGTCCTTGTCCGTCATGATCGTCGCCGGGTTGGAGTTTAAGAGGACTACCTCTACGCCTTCTTCTTTCAGGGACCGGCACGCCTGGGTTCCGGCATAGTCAAATTCCGCCGCCTGCCCGATCACAATCGGACCGGAACCGATAACCAGCACTTTTTTGATTCTAGGATCTCTAGGCATTTTTTCCCACCTCCATCATCTTCATAAAACGATCGAACAGACCGTCGGAATCCTTAGGACCCGGACACGCCTCCGGGTGGAACTGTACTGTGAAAATATTTTTTCCTGTATAAAGAAGCCCTTCGTTGGTCCCGTCGTTGACGTTTTCAAAAGCCGGAACCGCCGTCTTTTTATTCAGGCTTTTCGCATCCACCGCATAACCATGGTTCTGGGACGTGATATACACTTTCCCGTCCCCAAGGTCCCGGACCGGATGATTTCCGCCTCTGTGACCGTATTTCAGCTTATACGTATCTGCACCTGTCGCAAGGGCCATAAGCTGATGACCAAGGCAGATCGCAAAGATCGGAATCGTTGTCTCATATAATTTGCGGATTTCCTGAATGACTTTTTTGCACGCCTTGGGATCGCCAGGGCCATTGGAAAGCATGATTCCGTCCGGTCCGGAGGCGATGATCTCCTCTGCGGACGTAAAAGAAGGATAGACAGTGACTTCACAGCCACGATTTTGCAGAGAACGGATGATATTTCGTTTGGCTCCAAGATCCAGAAGCGCCACTTTTAAACCCTCACCAGGCAGCACATAAGGCTTTTTGCAGGTTACACGGGATACTTCATCCCCTGTGGCATACGCTTTAAGCCTCCTCTGCACTTCTTCCGTCTGAAAATGTTCGTCGGTGGTAATGATCCCGTTCATGGTCCCTGCTTCTCTGAGAATCCTTGTCAGTGCACGGGTATCGATCCCGCAGATGCCCGGTATCTGATATTTTGTCAGGAAATCCTGGATGGAATTTTCGGACCGGAAATTGCTTGGCATCCTGGACAGCTCCCTGACGATAAATCCGGACACCCAGGGCCTCTCGGACTCCATATCTTCACGGCAGATTCCATAATTGCCGATCAGAGGATACGTCATTGCAACCGCCTGCCCCGCATACGAAGGATCGGTCAGAACTTCCAGATAACCGGTCATGGAAGTGTTAAATACAATCTCACTGACTGCCTCCTTAGCAGCGCCGATGCTCCTGCCGGAGAAGACATGTCCGTCTTCCAGAATAAGAAATGCTTTCATCTTCTCAACTTTTCCTTTCCCGTCATTGATCCGGACACCTAAAAATGCCCAAATTGCTAGTATTATACACAAAAAGCAGGGGCTTGACAACCCCTGCCTTTCCATTCCGTAAATTTTAAACAGATACTAGATCTTGCTGTATCCAAACCCGTTGACAATGGCATCGATCCTCTGTCCGGTTTTGCACATGGGACAGTCTTTCTCGTCAAAGGATGCATATCCGCTCATATCATTTGCATTGAAAATGCTGTTTACTTCCACGCCGTGAGCCTCTTTGACAAAGCTGAAGATCGAAGCAATCCCCTGAACCTTACCGCCATAATACTCCACGCTCCGGATCGCTTTCTCCAGCGTAACACCGGTCGTAATAGAGGTCGAAAGGATCAGGATATTCTTGTTCTGAACCATGATCTTGGAATTGTCCCGGAAGATCATCTGTCCATTGATGTCCTGCTCCGGAGCTGTGACATAAATCGTGTTGTGGGCATTTAAACACATGATGCCGCCCTTGGTCAGTTCCTGAGCCAGATAAGCACCGATTACCTGGCAGCTATTCAGACAGATAATCGTATCTACAACGGTATTGTTCTCATATTTCCTTGCCAGAAGCTTTGCTGCTGCCTCCGCCTCACTCTGACGTGCCTGGAGCGTCGTCAGATCCACATAATAGTTAATATGAGAGTGAGATGTTACAAAATGTCCTGGGATGACCTTTAAAGCGACCCGATTGTCAGCTTCTGAATAAATCTTAAAAATCCGTTTTTCCATATAAGGAATCCTCCTTTTTCTGTGATGCGGAAGACCGCCATGCCTGCGGAACTCCCCTCCAGTCTTCTTTATAGATATTATACATAACAGATGCAAATTTAGCAAACTTTTTATGCACAATTTCCATTTTATTTTTCTAAAAAAGGAGGTCATGCACTTTGGCCGCAAGGAATACCGGTATACACTGAGAAATAAAATACTTGCGCTTCATTTGTTAACCAATTTTATATTTTGGTTGACAATCGATTTCATTTCTGTTACCATGGGTTCTGGAAAAAATAAGAAAACACTTACAGGGGGTATCCGCATCATGAAAAAAAATTTTACCACAAAAGAAATGACACTCTGTGCTCTGTTCACCGTCCTGATTGCAGTAGGCGCATTTATCAAAATCCCGGTTCCGGTCGTTCCGTTTACCCTGCAGTTTCTGTTTACCATGATGGCCGGACTTCTCTTAGGCGGAAGGCTGGGCGCTCTGAGCGTCGGACTTTATGCGGTCCTTGGCCTTGCCGGACTTCCTATTTTCGCCGAAGGCGGCGGTTTCTGGTACGTCTTAAAGCCAAGTTTTGGATATATTATCGGCTTTGTCCTCGGAAGCTATGTAACCGGCCGGATGACGGAGCATTATAAAAAGCTGACGTTTGGAAAGGTGCTGGCGGCAAACCTGGCCGGACTTGCTATTGTATATGGCATGGGAATGGTTTATTATTATATCATCAGCAATTTTGTAATCGATACCCCCATCGGACTCTGGCCTCTGTTCCTTTACTGCTTTCTGTTGGCAGTGCCGGGCGATATCTGCCTTTGTTTTCTGGCAGCAGGACTGGCGAAAAGGCTGCGGCCGGCGATTTCGAATATGTGAAAGCGAGGAAACCTATCTGCTATGAGCATTGTAACAGAACTAAAAGAGAACATATTGAAAGGCGGACAGATCAGCCGTGATGAAGCGCTTTTGCTGGCAGACGCACCTTTGGATGAACTGACCAGGGCAGCAGACGAGATCCGAAGACAGATGTGCCAAAATGGCTTTGACCTCTGCACAATTGTCAATGGAAAATGCGGACGCTGCTCGGAGGACTGCAAATACTGTGCCCAGAGCGTCCATTATCATACGGCCTGTTCCGAGTCCTATCCGCTTCTTGATACAAAAAAACTGCTGGAAGGTGCCCGGTACAACGATGCCAAAGGCGTCCTTCGGTATTCCATCGTTACTTCCGGAAAAAGACTGACGGACCGGGAGATTGACCAAGTGTGCGAAAGCATCCGCACCATAAAAAAAGAGACTTCCATAGAGGTCTGTGTATCTTTCGGCCTTCTGAATGAATCCCAGTTTCGTAAGATCAAGGAAGCCGGAGCATCCCGGATTCACTGTAATCTGGAGTCTTCTGCACGATATTTTCCAAAAGTCTGCACCACACATACTTATGAAGAAAAGATCGAAACCCTCAAAGCAGCACAGCGCGCCGGACTTTCCATCTGCTCCGGAGGCATCTTAGGACTTGGAGAAACGATGGAAGACCGGATTGATATGGTCCTTACCGCACGGGAACTGGGTGTGAAATCCGTTCCCATGAACCTTTTAAATCCCATTCCAGGTACTCCTTATGAAAAGAACCGTCCCCTGACCAATGAAGAAGCCTGCCGGTGTGCCGCACTTTTCCGATTTCTGATTCCGGACGCTTCCATCCGGTTAGCCGGCGGAAGGGGACTTTTAGAGGACAAAGGAGAAGCCTGCTTTTTAAGCGGCGCCAATGCTGCTATCTCCGGCGATATGCTGACCACTGCCGGAATCACCGTAGAGACAGATCAGGAGCTTCTGCAAAAGCTCGGTTATGAAACGAGGTTATACAATGGCTAAAGCATTATTTATCACCGGAACCGGGACGGACGTCGGCAAAACCTACCTCTCCGGTCTGATTGTTAAAAAATTAACGGACAGTGGCCGAAAAGCCGGCTATTACAAGGCTGCCATGAGCGGCAATGTCCGGCGACCGGATCAAAGCCTGATCCCCGGAGACGGACAGCATGTAAAGGAAGTCTCCGGTATCGATCAGCCCCTTGATACCATGTGCCCTTATGTATATGAAACGGCTGTCTCCCCCCATCTGGCTTCCAGGCTGGAAGGAAATCCCGTCCGCATGAAAGTCGTGCGTGAAGGATTCGAGAACATATGTTCTAAATATGATTATATTACTATGGAAGGAAGCGGCGGTATTCTCTGCCCGCTCTCTTTTGACGAATCCCGGATCTGGCTTACAGACATCATTCAGGACTTCGGGCTTTCCTGTCTGCTCGTAGCCGACGCGGGCCTTGGCACCATTAACAGCGTCCTTTTAACGGTTGAATATATGAGGCAGAAAAAGATTCCCGTGAAAGGGATCCTCCTGAATCATTTCCATCCGGGAAATGTGATGGAAGAAGACAATCTGCGCATGTGTGAGAATCTGAGCAGAATACCGGTGCTTGCCTGCGTGCAAAAAGGCGACACAGAGCTTCCTATGGATGCAGACACACTGGCGGCTCTGTATGAATAAATGCATATACTTTAAAAGGGGTTAGAAATTTTGACAGGAGGTAACTTCCCATGATCTGGTATCCTTACCAGCAGATGAAAACGATGAAAGATCCTTATAAGATTATCGACGCCGAAGGCGTCTGGCTCTATACAGAAGATAACCGGATGATCGATTCGGTATCTTCCTGGTGGAGCGTCATTCACGGATATAAACATCCGGCACTGACTGAAGCCATCCGCTCCCAGGCAGACCGATTTTCCCATGTGATGCTGGGCGGTCTGACCCATGATCCGGTGCAGAAGCTTTCAGACAAGCTGGAAAACTGGCTGCCAGGGGACTTGGACTGCTGCTTCTTCTCCGATTCCGGAAGTGTCGCTGTGGAAGTAGCCCTTAAAATGGCTTTGCAGTATTATGTAAATCTCGGAGATCAGAAGCGGACAAAGATCTTATCCCTGACCAACGCCTACCACGGCGACACTTTTAAGACCATGGAAGTCGGAGATGATGAGGATTATCATTTTATTCTGGAAGCCTACGGCCCAAGCCCCAGCGTGATTCATGTACCGACGCAGATCCCGGCTTTGGAAAAAGCCTTTGAACTCTGCCATGAAGAACTCAACTGCATGATCGTGGAGCCGCTTCTTCAGGGTGCCGGCGGTATGCGCATGTATGAGCTTTCCTTTTTAAAAAGAGCCAGAGAACTTTGCGACCAGTATGGCGTACTGCTGATTTTCGATGAAGTAGCCACTGGATTTGGGCGGACCGGACACCGGTTTGTAGCGGACCAGGTACTGCCGGATATTCTCGTCCTTGGAAAAGCTCTGACGGGCGGCTACATCGGACACGCCGTCACTGTCGCCAGCCGCCGGGTCTACAACGGATTCTACGATGACGATCCAAACAAGGCACTGATGCACGGTCCAACCTTTATGGGGAATGCCCTTGCCTGCAGCGCAGCCCTTACGTCTATAGAGCTTTTTGAGCAGGAGGATTATCTGTCCAAAATCCGCCGAATCGAAGAGATTACAAGGCGTGAGATGGAAGGCTTTTCTGACCCCCGCGTCCGGGAAGTCCGGATTATGGGCGGCTGCGTCTGCATAGAGGTCTATGATCCCTCAGTCCTGAAAGGCTACCAGCAGTTTGCATATAAGCGCGGTGTATTCAGCCGCCCATTTCTGAATTATCTGTATGCTATGGTTCCTTATGTGATCCAGGAGGGAGAACTTGTACAGGTATTGCAGACCGCCAGAGAATGGTTTCAGACAGGACCTTCCCGTTAAAAGGGAAGGTCCTCATCATACCAATCACAGTCACCATAATCACCATAGTCTGTATACAGATCGTCTTCGGCATCGTCCGGCTCCGGTTCCGTCACTGTACTGTAAGGCGTCATTTTCTCCACCAGACGGGCTTTCTCACCGTTAGTCAAAAGATATGCTTTGTCTCTTGGGGTACAAAGGATTGCCTCCGGCGTCTTATAAGCCCTGCACCCAATGAACTGGGCCGTCTGCTGATCCTGGCTTCCCAAGTACAGCAGGTGATCGCAGTTATTGACGATGGTCATAGCCGCTGCCTCCCCGTACATGCTGTTTAGCTGTGTCATACTTTGAAGGATGAGGCTGACCGAGATTTCTCTGGAGCGGATGACGGAAATGATCTTGTCAAAATCCGGAATCCTTGCACTAGCAGCAAAATCATCCATAATCATGCGTACCGGCACCTTTAGCCTTCCATCTTGATTTCTGTCCGCCTCAGAGCAGAGCACCTGCAGCGCCTGGGTATAGAAAATGTTGACAATATGGTCAAAAGAGCGGTCCGTATCGCTAACATTGAGAAACAGGACGGTCTTTTGACGTCCAAGGCTCCTTAAGTCAATGCTGTTTTTATTGGAGAAAATTTGTTCGGACTCTTTAAATTCAAAAGGTTCCAGCGCCCGGTTTACAAATTCATGAATGCTGCCCCACATCTTTTCCGCAGACATGCTGGAACGCATCTGTATATGCTTTTTTGCCGGAAAACTATCCGGATGCGTATCCAGCCATTTCAGAAAGGAAAGTTCTCCGTTTGGCTTAATATATGTCCTGTGCAGCTCGCAGACAGAACACATGTTCTGTTCTTCCTTCGGCAGCACTTCCAATGCAAAGGAGATCAGAAATACCAGATAAGAAGCTGCAGCTTTTTCCCAGAACGGTTCGCTGTAATCCATCACGGGCATGATGTTGTTGGCGAGGGTAATCACATCCTGTTCCCGATAGCTTCCGTCCCTGTAGCGCCGTATCCCATCCAGAAGATTATAGCCGCAGGAGCGCAGGGGGGTTACCAGGTCCAGGACATATACTCTGTATCCCCGGTTAATAAGTTCTTTCGTAAAACGCTTCTCCAAACTCCCCTTCGTATCCGACACGATCAGGCTGTCCGTCATATTCTGAATGTTTGGTATCACATATCCGCCCGTCTTGCCGGCGCCGGAGGAACCGATAATCAGATCGTTGTTGTTCAGACCGGTCTTTCTCGTGTCATTGGATACCATAGTATTCTTTGCAAGTATTCTTTCGCCATATGTTCTCGTATATTTCATATTTTATTTTCCTTTCTTTTCTTAATTTCCAAACCGGAAGCCATATGTATTTCCCGATATCTTATACAGCACTATTTTCCTATGATGCCAGTAGCAAGCCCGAAATCTACCGCTTCTTTTGCGCTGTAATAGGTATCATCCGCCGTCACTTCATAGATCTCTTCCATACTCTTTTTTGTCTTATCTGCAATAATCCTGGCCAGAGCTTCTCTCGTCTCGTTCAGTTTATCCAGCTCATGCTGAATCTCATGGGGCTTTCGTCCGCCGATATCTCTGTGGCTGTAAGACGGGTCATGAATCATCAGTCGGGTGTGCAGAAACATCTCCCGCTTTTCTCCCGCTAAGAACAGGATAGCCCCCATGCTGGCCGCCGTGCCAAGACATACAGTCCGAAGGGGCGCTTTCATAAACTGTATGTAATCATAGACCGCAAGTCCGCTGATGACTTCTCCGCCGGGACTGTTGATATAAAGGGTAATTTCTTTTTCACTGTCCTCTCTTTCCAGATACATAAGCTGTTTGATTAGTTCACCGGAACTTTGAGCATCTACCTCTCTGGTCAGAAAGATCTCCCTGCCCCGGAGCAGTTCGTCTTCGATTTGTACCGTCTCGATACCACGCACAGTTTCTTTTAATATATTTGCCATATTCGGCTCCTTTCCCAATCTGAAGATTCCTGTCCCCACCGCACCCTTTGATTTGAAAATGCTTCCGGTACCATGGGCACAGATGCTGTTTTTAAGTTCTGCATTTTTATTTACGTTGTTTCGAACATTAGTTCTTGATTGTCTTTTTCTCCTTCGACGCACCGGTTCATATTTTGGTATTTGGCCAGTACCTCTTTTAGTACAAAACGCCCTGGATACATGCACTGAAAGCTTCTGACCAGCAATTCCAGGCTGATATCATATGCAGTCAGCACTCTTTCCTGATACTCTTTTATGGAATCCCAAGGATACCAGCTTCTCCAGTGCTCGCCTGTCTTTCGCAGGACGGTTCCGACGGTCGTATCGGAAGCGATTTTGATCTCTGCGCGGTCTGCCTTTATCAAAAAGGTTTCCCATCTTCTCCTGCCCTGAAATTTGGAATATCTCTCCTGGCAGCAATAAAACTGTTCAATCTGAGCGGCTGTAAATACCCGGAAACGGTAGTCGCTCTTTGCAGCCTCTAAAAACCATCGGACCAGATAGTAAAGTCCTATATAGCGGTAAGGCTGACGAACTGTGTTTCTTTCCTTCACTGACTCATCGAGCCTTGTATGCTCTACAAGGCAAAGCAGATCAATAAATGGAATATTTTCCATCTGCGGCAATATTTTTTTATGCTCCACGCAGATCAAATCGTTCGCTATGTCCTGAATATCCTTTCTTGTCTCTGCAGAAACCATACTCTGAAGCTCTGCCAGGGTTTTGTGGCTGATCGCATTGATCACATAGCTGATCTCTCCTAGATCGTCTATGTATCCTTTTGCTGCATTCTCTTTCATTTCCGTCAATATTTTGCTCATATTATTATGATTCCTTTCTTCGCTGCAGACTGCCTTCGCTTCCGGATATAAACTGCTGAATTTCCTATGATACTCCTTTCTTCCGGCAGATATTTTATTTTTCATAATTTCTCTCGGCGGCCCACAGGCCGCTTTTATATCTGACGCCGGCCAACGTTCTGTAAGTTTCTGCGGCTGTCATCCCTTCCGTCACAAAACCAGGAAACCTTTTTGTAAATCACCGCAAAAAAAAATTCCCTGCCCGAAATGAAACGGACAAGGAAAATATAAATCATATTCCATCAAAAAATCTTTGTTTTTCAACGTTTTTCAGCGTTTTTTATACAAAAACGCTCATTGGTTCTGCAAAAAACAGATCTGTATGCCTTTGTATACCGCCTTTTTGCTTGTAGAATACTCTGTATCCAGACAGGGGAACCAGCCCTCAATCTGGCCCGCTCTTCTGTAATAATCACATATTGCATCCACCTTTTTTAGGAGCGTCTTTCGTTTCCGCTCTCTGCTGACCTTTTCTTTTGGCAGTTCTTCTTCAAGCCCGGTCACCTGAAACAGCGTATCATACAGAATGACCCTGCTCAGTGCGCTTTTTCCCGTCTCCCGGCTCTTTTTATTTCCTGTCATTGACATCAGACGATACAAAAGATAATAAACCAGTCTGAGATTCTCCTCTGACGACGCCATCTTGCTGCCTTTGGCATCCACTATCCGAAGCCTGCTCATGGGGAAGCGGTAGAACTGCCCGTTCAAAAAGACAGATGCAAACTGATACAGCGGCGGTATCTCTGTATATGTATATCCTTTCTCTCCTCTCTTTTCCAGAGGCAGGAATCTTCCGCTGTAGACGAGAGGAGGCGTATGGCCTTCTCCCATGCTTCTCTGCGCTTCTGCTGCCTGCGTACAATCGACCGTAATCCACGTTCTTCTCATTTTCTCAAGGCGTCTTTCGATCATATCCTTTTTGTCCGGCTTCAGCGTCACGGACGGATCTCCCGACAGCACTTCATAGATTGTCTTCGGATACAGCACCGGCACGAGATGCTGTTCCAGCGTATAAACCGCATCCGCCACCATCATATCAAAATAGGTAAGCTTCTCTCCCGTCTCGCTTTCTATCTTATAAGAAATGAGAAGCCCTTCCTTCGTCCTGTCCCCTTTTGTTTGTTTCCTTCCGCAGTCGATCAGCTTCTCTTCCCCCAGTTCATAGGCGCCCTTTCGAATCTCATTGGCGATTTTTGTATTATTATAACAGAGGGCAGATACTTTCTCTGCCCGCAAATCCAAAGTTTTCGCCCGCTGCCTAAGATACTCCGCCTCCTGCTTTCTATACTCCAGATCCAAAAGAGATTCCGGCAGTTCATTTTTAAAATATTGCGTGATAAAATCCTGCAGCGCTTTAGAACTGCATTTTTTCTGATCGCAATAGCGGTTCATCTGTTCCAGACGATAGCTGCCCAGCCGCTCTCTGTATTTGATGATCTCTCCCGGCAAACTGGTGTTCTCTTCAGAAACTTTCAAAAACTGCCGGCATATGCTGTTGTCGTCCCACGTTCTCTCGGAGCGATGACACAAAAGGAGACATTCTGCAGGTGCCTGATCTCTTCCGGCCCTTCCTGCCTCCTGATAATAGCTTTCCAGATCCCTCGGCATATTATAATGAACGACGAAACGTATATCCTGCTTATCGATTCCCATGCCAAAGGCACTTGTAGCCACCATCAGACGGCTTTCTCCCGCCATAAACTTTCGGCTATTCTCCCTGCGCTCCCGATCCTCCAGCTTTCCGTGATACCAAACCGGATGATATGCCTCAAGGTCCCGGTACAGTTCTGCCGCCTCGTGAACCGTCGTGCAGTAGACGATCCCCGCATCCTTCTCATGGGCGGCCACATATTTCAAAAGTGCTGCTTTTTTATTTTCCCTGCGGCGAAATTCCCGAATAGAAAATATAAGATTGTCTCTCTCAAAAGAGCCTTCTACCAACCCCCGGCAGGGTTCTTTCCCGCCCAGATCCATCTGCAAAAGCCGGATAATGTCCGCCTTCACCGCCTGCGTCGCCGTAGCGGTAAATGCGCCAATGACCGGACGCTTTGGAAGACGCCGGATAAACCGGAGCAGATCCAGATACGCCGGCCGGAAATCATATCCCCACATGGACAGGCAGTGCGCCTCATCCACTGCAATAAAATCCACGGACCGCTTCTTAATTGCCTGAAGAAACGCCGGATGCATCAGACGCTCCGGCGCTACATACAAAAGCTGATACTTTCCTTCTGAAACACTGCGCAGGATCTGTGTCTGGTCCGCCCGCGTGCTGTCGATATACTCGGCCGAAACCGGTTTCTTCAGTCCCCTGTCCGTCGGCCCCAGCCGGTCCACCTGGTCGTGCATCAGCGCCTGGAGAGGCGTTACAACGATCGTAAGCCCCGGAAAATACAGCGCCGGAATCTGATAGCAGAGGGACTTCCCCGCCGACGTAGGCAGCAGTGCCAGAACGTCCCTACCGGACATCAGCTCCAGAATACACGTTTTTTGTTCTTCGGACTTAAACCCCTCATAGATAAAATACTCATGCAGCTTTGCTTCTGCCGCCTTAAGGATGCCGCCCTCTCCCATATCTGCTTTCCTTCTTTGCCGCCCGCAGACGCACTTTAGAAACTTACCGGAAGTCTCGGTATTCCATCAATCTGTAAATATTGACTGATGCAGGCAGATGCAAATTCATGATCTGCCATATGGTCCAGCCCCGACACAATCACACTTCCGATTACACCGGCACCCGCGACCCGAATCGGAAATCCGCCGCCTTTTGCCACATAGTCCTGTTCGTTCAGTCCGTAGTCTTCCATCGTATTCCCGTTTTTCTTCATCTTCATGAAAAAGCGCAGGCTGCTCATCTCCATCACCCGGACGGTATTTTGTTTTCTTTTCATCCACTGTTCGTTGTTATAATTCGTTCCGTTGAAGCCGTACTGAAATACGGTGTACCCGTTGTTCAAACGGATGCTGACAGCCACCGGAAGATGGTTTCTCGCCGCCTCCGCCACCATCAGACTGCCAAGCTCCCATGCGTCCTCATTGGTAAAATGAGCAAACTGAAGGATCTCCTCCTGCATTGCCAGTATTCGAATTGATTCTTCCAACATCATGATCTTGTCACTCCTTTTCATATGTTCTGCATCCTCCTGCCCGCAGCACGGACGGATGCGCTTATTCAGATACAGTATAACACTTTTTTGGCAAAGATACAAATGGACGGTTTTTTCCTTTTGCCCTCGAAAGATAAACCTCAAAAGATAAAGTCAAAAAAGCATTGTGAATGCCCGGCAAATACTATATAATAAATCCGGCGGCAAATCGAAACCGGCAGAGACTTGCGTGCGGTTTACTATGTTTTTCTCTGCTGAATCCATCATTTGAAGAATTTACAATCCATGATAAATTCCAATTTTTCCAGGAGGAGTCATCCATGGATGCATCCATGTTCCACGGCAGCCTGGTCACCACCAGCCGTATTTTGTATACACCATCCACATTTGCCAGGACCAATCTCATTCACTTGCAGGAAACCGGCTCTTTGAAGGCCACAAGCCCCCATACCAGCCAGAGAGAGAACCTGGCCTCCTATCTTTTCTTCCTCGTATGCTCCGGCGGAGGGATCTTAAACTATGCCGGAGAACTGTTTCCCCTAAAAGCCGGCGACTGCGTCTTTCTGGACTGCAAAAAACCCTACTCCCATAGAACTTCGGATGATCTGTGGCAGTTGAAATGGGTCCATTTCTACGGTCCCAATATGAGCAGCATTTATGAGAAATACACGGAGCGCGGCGGCGGCCCCTGCTTCCATCCGGCAGACAAAGAACCTTACGACCGTCTCCTTCAAAAACTGTATGAGACCGCTTCCGGAGAGGATTATGTGCGGGATATGCGGATCTTCGAGTCCCTTGCCTCTCTTCTGACCCTGCTTATGGAAGAAAGCTGGAATCCGCAGAACAGCCGGCAAAGCTTTTCTAAGAAGCAGAATCTGCAGGAAGTAAAAGAATATTTAGACCGGCATTATATGGAAAAGATCACACTGGACGCCCTGGCCGAGCGGTTCTATATCAATAAATTTTACCTGACACGCATTTTCAAAGAACAGTTCGGCGTATCCATCCATCACTGCCTTCTGCAAATCCGAATTACCCATGCCAAGCAGCTCCTGCGCTTTACAGACAAGACTGTGGAAGCCGTTGGCTGTGAATGCGGCATCGCGGATGCCAATTATTTTTCCCGGATGTTCCGAAAAGTAGAAGGAATCTCTCCGGGAGAATTTCGAAGAATGTGGTAAATCACTTGGCTGTACGCTTTATTCAGAAAGGACTTTACATTATGAACCTTCCCGGCTACTATTCCTCCGGCCAGTTTGCCCGTCTGGCAGGCGTATCCGTCCGGACCATCCGCTTTTATGACAAGCAGAATATTTTAAAGCCTTCTTATGTCAGTCCTTCCGGGGCGCGTTTTTATACAGACTCAGATCTTGCAGGACTGCAGCAGATCCTGCTTCTGAAATATCTGGGGTTTTCGCTGGAAGATATCCGGGAGATGACCATCGGCGATACCGACGGACACTTTCTGAAAAATTCCCTGAAGCTCCAGAAAAAGCTCATCCAGGACCGCATTGAACAGATGCAGTTGGTGGAGATGGCGATTGAGGATACGGTCCATGCCCTGGAAGAAGAACACCAGATCGACTGGAGTCATATGCTGGAACTTATCCATCTGACCGGTATGGAAAAAAGTCTGAAGCTTCAGTATCAGAACGCCACCAATATTTCCGCCCGCATCCGCCTGCACCGGAATCATTCCGCCAACCGCCAGGGATGGTTTCCCTGGATCTATGAACAGTGCCGGATCACCGAAGGAATGCAGATTCTGGAGCTTGGCTGCGGTGACGGCACCCTCTGGACCGAAAACCTCTCCCGCCTGCCTGCTTCCATCCATATTGCATTGTCTGACATTTCGGAAGGAATGCTAAGAGATGCCAGGCGCAACATCGGCCATAGGGACAGCCGCTTTTCTTTTCATGCCTTTGACTGTGCCCGGATCCCATTTTCAGATCAGAATTTTGATCTGGTCATCGCCAATCATGTACTTTTCTACTGCGCGGATCTTACGCAGGTATGCAGTGAAGTCCGCCGGATACTAAAGCCTGAAGGAACTTTTTTATGCAGCGCTTATGGCCGGGACCATATGAAAGAGATCAGCGATCTCGTCCGGCAGTTTGACAGCCGCATTATTCTTTCGGCTGAAAAGCTTTATGAGCAGTTCGGACTGGAGAACGGACGTGATATCCTTGCCTCCTGCTTCCCATCCGTAACATGTCATCTCTATGAAGACTCCATCACACTCCATCAGGCAGAGCCTCTGATCGAATATATTCTCTCCTGCCACGGCAATCAGAACCAGATTCTTCTGGACCGCTATAAAGATTTCCGTACCTTCACCGAAAAAAAGACTGCCCGCGGGTTCCATATTACGAAAAATGCAGGAATCTTTCTCTGCCGTGCATAATCCTCTGGAAATCACACCACCTTATATCTTATCAAATCCTGTACTGCATTCTTCTAACCCAACACACACGATCAGCCTGCTGCCTCAGCCTGTATAAAAAATTTCAGAAACCTCTTGAAGGTGACCTTACGTCATCTTTTATACTGGACGCAGAAGCCAAAAAACAATGTATTTTTTGAACGAGAGGAAAAAACTATGAACCAGACTACTATTATCGTGACCGGAGGTGCCGGTTTTATCGGAAGCAACTTTATCTTCCATATGCTGGACAAATATCCCGATTACCGGATCATCTGCCTGGACTGCCTGACCTATGCAGGCAATCTGTCCACTTTAAAGCCGGTCATGGACAATCCGAACTTCCGCTTTGTAAAGGAGAGCATCACGGACCGGGAAGCCGTCTGCCGCCTGTTCGAAGAAGAGCACCCGGACATGGTCGTGAATTTTGCTGCGGAGAGCCATGTGGACCGTTCCATTGAAAATCCACAGATATTTCTCGATACAAACATCATCGGCACTTCCATCCTTATGGATGCCTGCCGGAAATACGGCATCAAACGCTATCATCAGGTGTCTACTGACGAAGTGTACGGAGATCTCCCTCTGGACCGGCCGGACCTGTTCTTCACGGAGGAGACGCCGATCCACACTTCCAGTCCCTACTCTTCCAGCAAAGCGGCGGCAGATCTTCTTGTGCTGGCTTACCACCGCACTTATGGCCTGCCTGTATCCATCAGCCGCTGCTCCAACAACTACGGACCGTATCATTTTCCGGAGAAGCTCATTCCGCTTATGATCGCCAACGCCCTGAACGACAAGCCCCTTCCGGTCTACGGAGCAGGGGAAAATGTCCGTGACTGGCTGTATGTGGAAGATCACTGCAAAGCTATTGATCTGGTCATCCACAAAGGACGGGTGGGTGAAGTATACAACATCGGCGGACACAATGAGATGAAAAACATCGATATTGTAAAAATAATCTGCAAAGCCCTTGGAAAGCCTGAGAGCCTGATTACCTATGTCACCGACCGGAAAGGCCATGACATGCGTTACGCCATCGACCCCACCAAGATCCATCAGGAACTGGGCTGGCTCCCGGAGACAAAATTCGCCGACGGCATCCAGAAAACCATCCAATGGTATCTGGAGCATAAAGAGTGGTGGGAAACCATCATCTCCGGAGAATATCAGAATTATTACGAAAAAATGTACGGGAACCGCTGAAGCGGAAGACTTGCAGACAGATGTGACACTTTAATCAGCATATCTCCAGCAAATCCCAGATGAATGTTCAGATGTGAATGCAGATGAACATTTATCTAGGTAAGGGGATTGGATGGAGATATGCGGGACTTTAATCAGAGATATGCGGAACTTTAATCAGGAGGTATGAGAAATGAAGATATTTGTGACCGGTGTCGGCGGCCAGTTAGGCCACGACGTTATGAACGAACTGAACAAAAGAGGCTATGAGGGCGTCGGCTCCGACCTTGCCCCCGCCTACAGCGGCATCGAAGACAGCACTGCGGTAACAAAGATGCCCTATGTATCTATGGATATTACAGAGCCTGCTTCTGTAGATGCCGTTCTTATGAAAGAACAGCCAGACGTCGTTGTCCACTGCGCTGCATGGACTGCTGTTGATATGGCAGAAGATGACGACAAAGCAGAGAAAGTCCGCCTGGTCAACGCCGCCGGTACCAAAAACATTGCGCTTGCCTGTAAAAAGCTTGACTGCAAGATGATCTACCTTTCCACCGACTATGTCTTTGACGGTCTTGGCACCGATCCCTGGCAGCCGGACTGCAAAGACTACAGACCTTTAAATGTCTATGGAAAGACCAAACTGGAAGGCGAACTGGCTGTCTCTGAACATTTGGAGAAATATTTTATTGTCCGTATCGCATGGGTGTTCGGCGTCAACGGCAAAAACTTTATCAAGACTATGCTGAATCTTGGAAAGACTCACGACCGCCTCACCGTCGTCAGCGATCAGATCGGCACCCCTACCTATACCTTTGATCTCGCCCGCCTTCTGGTGGACATGCTGGAAACGGACCGCTATGGTTATTACCACGCCACCAATGAAGGCGGCTATATTAGCTGGTACGATTTTACAGTAGAGATTTTCCGCCAGGCAGCAGAGCTGGGTCATCCGGAATATGGTACAGACCATATTACAGTCGTTCCGGTCACCACTGCAGAATATGGTGCCTCCAAGGCAGCACGCCCCTTCAACTCCCGGCTGGACAAGAGCAAACTGGTGCAGAATGGATTTACACCCCTTCCCACCTGGCAGGATGCTCTCAGCCGGTATTTAAAAGAAATTTTGTAACTACAGTTCTTTTGCCGCCAATCCTTCATGAATGGCGGTCATAAATTCATTCCAGATGTCCACAGGATATTTGGAGCCGGCCAACGACTGCCCGCCTCTTGGGGTGTCGAATCCAATCCAGATACCGGTCGTATAGTAAGCCGTATATCCAGCAAACCAGACATCCACATAATCGTTCGTTGTTCCGGTCTTGCCTGCACAGGGCATCCCTTCGATGCCCTTGCCGCGGGCCGTTCCCCGGATAAGCACTCCTTCCAGTATATCGGTCATCTCCCTGGCAGCCTTTTCTTCATAGACCGGATGTTCCTGGCGGTCCGGCATGACAACAATATTTCCATCCATATCTGTAATCATGGTGATACAGTCCGGCAGACGGTAAACACCGTCATTGGCCAAAGCCGCATATCCCGCAGTAATTTCCAGAGAACTGACACCTGTAGTAAGTCCCCCTAGGGCAGACGACAGATTGTAGTCTTCCTCTTTGATGGAGGAAAAGTTCATATCCTGAAGATACGAAAGCCCCACCTCCGGTGTCAGCTCCCGCAGCAGTTTATATGCAGTGGTATTCAAAGACTGTTCCACCGCATATCGAAGCGATACTGCACCGGCATACCGTTCTGTGGCATTGGCAGGCCCGTCCTCTTCCTTTGTATCCATTAACGTAGAAGAAGCACTATAACCCCGTTCTAATGCCGGCGTATAAACAATCAGCGGCTTGATGACGCTTCCCGGCTGGCGAAAACTCATAAAAGCCCGGTTATAATCGGTCAGAATCCCCTCCTGGCTTCGTCCGCCTACAATGGCATTTACCAGACCTGTCTCATTATCAATACATACAGCCGATGCCTGTAATGCATAAGTTCCATTGCTGTTCAGAGTGTTGTAATCCATGAGCTGCTCGTCAATGCTGTTTTGCAGAAGTTCCTGCTTTCTCATATCAATCGATGTATAAACCCGGTAACCGCCCGTATACAGTTTCTCATGGCAAGTCTCATAATCCTGACCCGTAGCCTCCATCAGTGCCCGGACCGCACGTTCATAAATGTATATATGCGCCCAGGTACGGGTATAGGAAGTCTTCGTACGATCCAGAACGATCTCCGCAGCCACTGCCCGATCATACTCGATCTCGGAGATCATTTCCTCTTTATACATATTTTGAAGAATCAGATCCCGGCGCTTCAGCGTATTTTCCATATGAGTCAGCGGATCATAAAGCCCCGGACTGTTGGGAATGGCACAGAGAAATGCAGTTTCCGACAGAGTCAGTTCAGAAATATCTTTGCTGAAATACCCCTGGCTTGCCGCCTGGATGCCATAATATCCGTTGGAAAAATAAATATTGTTTATGTAAAATTCAAGGATTTCCTCTTTGGAATATTTCCGCTCCAGTGCCATGGCGATGAAGATCTCCTCCACCTTCCGCTCCCATTTCACCGTATGCGTCAGATAGATATTTCGCGCAAGCTGCTGGGTAATGGTACTTCCTCCCTGGGTAATGCTCTTCTTGGACACCAGAGATTTGGCCGCCCGCAGAATCGCAAAAGGATCAAAGCCACTGTGCTTATAGAAACGATGGTCCTCAATGCTCACAAATGCGTCCTTTACCGTATCCGGAATCTCATCGGAAGTCAGATAGACGATATTCCTATCATTCCTGAGAAGAGCGATCAGGTTTCCATCCATATCGTATACCTCTCCGGATTGGTCAGCCTGAAAATCCGCAGTGGTGGAATTTTCCATCACTTTGTCCGCTTCCCTATAGAGACTTACCACCGTCTGAACGTACCCGGTCTGATAGAACAGGAAGCAGGCACCGATCAGGATACACGCCATAGCGATCTGCGTGAGGCTGAAATAAAAGCCGCCCAGATCCTTTTTCTTTCTTTGTCTTCTTTTTTTCGGTCTTCGCCTTGATGCTGGCCGGTCTGATGATCTGCTCATGATCTCTCCTTCAGGCAGTAGCTGCCGGGAAATACAGTCCAAACTGCATTTCCCGGCTGCCCTTTTGTACAGATAAATGAAACGATAGCAAGCTGGCTATGGTGTCACCACATTCGGGTCCAAAAGCATTCCCGGATCCGCAGGATTGACATCTCCGGCCGCCGGATCCGTCACACCCGGATCGGGGGGCGGAGTCTGGGGAGCACTTACTCCCATTTCGTATTCACTGGGGATATAGACACCGCCGGTGTGTACGGTACAGGTAGCGGACGGCAGATTTGAGCTGATTCCGTAGCCCGTATCCAGCGTCACCGCCTCTGCCACTCCTTCCTGCATGGGGGGAAGAAGGACCTTGGCCTGCGGCACACGGTTGGGACACATACTGGTAGCCAAAAGCCCCGTATCCACGCAAATACTCACTGCCACATGATGATCGCAGACCTCCGTCGGCTGTGTTCCTTCTACAAAATACTCATTCCGCACAATACCGGCTCTTCCGTCCGCGTCACAAAGTCCGCCAACGGCCAGCTTTCCGGACTTCGTGCAGATCACGCACTGAACGATGCCGGAAGGCTTTTCGAAATCTTTATTTTCCATTCCTTCATGAACTCTCGTCATAATCTTCGCCCACAATTTCTTATGAAACTGCGTCTCGGAATTGCTCAGGCTGTGCTTATAACCGCTGTTGTCGTAACCGGCCCAGATACCTGCCGTATAATAAGGCGTCATTCCCTCAAACCAGATGTCCAGATTGTCTGACGTTGTACCGGTCTTGCCGGCCGTTGTCATACCGCTTATCTTAGCCGCCGTACCGGTGCCTCCGGTACCGGTAATGACGTCTTTCATACAGTCAACCAGAAGCCATGCGTTCTGTTCAGAGATGGCCTGGCTTGCTTCCGGCTGATTATCCAGCACTACATTTCCGTCATTGTCCACCACCTTTGTATACAGACGGGGCCTGATATAGCTGCCTCCGTTGGCGATGGCCGCATAGGCGGCTGTCAGCTCTAAGTTGGACACGCCGTTCGTAAGTCCGCCCAGCGCTGCAGACTGGTTATAGTCCGCCTGCGGACCTTCCTGTACCAGGGATGTGAATCCAAAACGGAGCAGATAATCCACCGCCGTTCTGGGCGTCACATCCGTGATCGTCTTAACTGCCATTACGTTCATAGAACGGACGATTCCTTCCCTGGATGTAGTCCACCCGCGGTAACTGTTTCCGTCCCAGTTTTTCACCAGACGTCCCTGCCGTCCGTTCTCCGTATACGCAAAAGGTCCGTCGTACTGGACGGTTCCCGGACCGTAGCCAAGCACCTCAAAAGCCGGCGCATAAGCTGCCACGATTTTAAAAGTAGAACCCGGATTCCGGTAGGCACCGGAAGCACGGTTCAAAGTCCGGTTCGCCGTCTTCTGTCCCCTGCCTCCGATCATGGCCACTACTTCCCCGGTGCTCTGCTCCATAACTACCATAGATGCCTGGGGCTGAATGATAAATTCGCACCGTTCATAGACCGTGTCATCGTCTGTAATCCCAAGCGTTGCCACATATTCGTTGATGGCCGCCTGCGCTTCCTCTTCGGTATCATACAAGATCTCATAGTCTTTATCCGACTGCCGGAAATAAGCCGCCAACATCTCCTGGCTGTAATTTTTCGTCTCGTTGTCTTCGCTGACCACACTCAGCGCCCAGTCAATGCTCACTCTGCTCTTCTCCGGGAAATTCTCCGGATTGGCAAATTCTTCGTCCAAAATACTCTGTATCCGCGGATCCTGAGTCGTATAGATCTTAAGACCGCTGCTGTACAGCGCATTAAATGCCTGGGTTTCAGAATATCCCGCCTTCTCTACCAGATCATTTCGAACCTGCTCCGTCACCTCATCCACAAAATACGAATAGATGGTGCTGGTAGATTTGGACTCCTCGTTATAGTCCCGGATGCGGGAATACACGTCGTCCGCCATAGCTTCTTCATATTTGCTCTGGGAAATATATCCTTGTTCCAGCATGTTGTCCAGAACATACGTTCTTCTCTTGGCATTATCCTCCGGATGACTTAAGGGATTGTATGCACTAGGACTTTTTGTAGTAGCCGCCAGCACCGCTGCCTCAGATACGGTCAGCTCACTGACATTTTTCCCAAAATACCGATTAGCCGCCGCCTGAACTCCCAGCGAGTTCTGTCCCAGATTAATGGTATTCAGATAGCTCTCCAGGATCTCATCCTTGGTCATAACTTCTTCCAGCTTGACAGCCAGATACTGCTCCTGCAGCTTTCGTTCCACTTTTTCCAGAAACGTACTCTCAGACATAAAGTCGAATACATTGTTTTTCAAAAGCTGCTGCGTAATCGTACTGGCACCTTCCGTTTTCTTAAAACCGCTGGCGATGCCTTTCACGCCTGCCCGGATGATGCCTCTTACATCAATGCCGTTATGCTCATAGAAACGTTCATCCTCGATGGCAATAAACGCCTGCTGCACCTGCTTTGGAATATTCTCAATCTTTACATAGGTCCGATTGGTCCCCTCTGCAATCAGCTCTGCTGTCTTATTGCCTTCCGCATCATAGACGGTGGACTTATAGCCTCTTGGCAGAACACTTGCACTGGTAATGTCGGGAGCATTCTCTATGACTCCTTTTACAATCCCGATCCCGCCGCAGAGTCCTGCAACACCGACCGCGATCAACAGCACCAACAGGGTTTTCAGAAAGACAACTCCAACTTTTTTGCCCATCCGGGCTTTGCGGGATTTCAGCGCCTTCTGTTTCCTGGAGGTGCCTTTTTTACTGTAATTCATATGTCAGCCTCCTTCATTCTGTCTATTATAGCAAAGTTGGCCCCGTAAATAAAGCATAAAGTTCTTAAATTTCTCTATATTCCTCTATAGAAAAAATACCAAATATCCTGTATTTCTTTTCCTTTTAAGCCCAGAGCGGACTCCCAAAAATCTTCCGCCGCAGTCTGACGTCCGATTCCGCCGCATATACAGCAAAAGACCAGAGCCTTTCCGCGAATGACTCTGGTCCTGTATTCTTCTACTTGCTCAGCACTTCAATGGCCTTCAAAAGCTGCACATCCTCCAAAGACTCCCGGTCTGCCTCCACAATGATATCCGGCGTAATTCCCACCTCATGGATATTATTTCCGGAAGGAGTATAATAACGGGACACTGTAATCTTCACTGCCGAACCGTCCTCCAGCGGAAACAGACTCTGTACGATTCCTTTTCCAAAAGTCTGTGTTCCGATCAGTGTTCCGACTCCGTAATCCTTAATAGCCCCGGCAAAGATCTCCGAAGCACTGGCACTGTTCTCATTCACCAGAACAGCCATGTCTCCGGCAAAATAATTCTCCGCATCCGACGTCTCTTCCTGCCGGTTGCCGTATTTGTCCTCCGTATAGACAATCAGTCCTTCCGGAAGCAGACGGTCCAGGATGGCGCAGGTTACGTCCACCAGTCCGCCTCCATTGTCTCTCAAATCGATGATGAGCTTCTTCATCCCCTGAGATTCCAGGCTTCCAAGGGCCGTTGTAAACTGATCCTCCGTCACATCATCAAATTCCGTGATGGCTATATAGCCGATCTCTTCATCGATCATCCGGCTCTCCACTGTGGGAACCTGAATACTTCTGCGTGTCAGGGTCATTTCCAGAATATCCGTCTCTCTCAGAATACTGATCTGAACCGATGTTCCCTCCTCTCCCTTCAGCTCCGACACCACCAGCGACAGATCAATTCCTGTGACCTCTTTCCCCTCTACCATATAGAGGATATCTCCGGACTGCAGACCTGCCTCCGCAGACGGTGAACCATCGAATGCCCGTACTACTGTGATGATTCCGGTCGTATAGTCCTGCTGCATCATCGCGCCGATACCGCTGTAGCTTCCGTTCGAAGCTTCCATAAAGCTGGCATATTCCTCCGGGGTATAATAACCTGTATACACATCCCCCAGCCCGGCCATCAGCCCTTTGTATATCCCGTTTTCTACATCCTCATCTTCGTAATCAAACAGATAATACTTCTCAATGTACTGGTTCAGCTCCTGTACTTTTGCGTCGATCTGCTCCTCATTCGAATCTCTTCTCCCCAGAAAACGGGGCAGAAAATAGGCTGTTGTACAACCGCTGAGCACAAAAGCCGCCACTGCCAGCAATGCACCCAGGGCAAGACCTCTCCTGAAGGAATGTTTCTCTTTGCTGTCTTCCATCCACTGTCACTCCTTTTCTCTTCCTTATCATTCTATGTACAGATCAGTGCACATAATTCAAAGGATTCACATAACTTCCATTTACAATCACTCCGAAATGAAGATGAGGTCCGGTAGAATATCCCGTAGAACCCACTGCAGCAATCTTCTGCCCCTGGGCAACCATCTCTCCTTCCGATACATACAGGGCGGAAGCATGCATATATACGGTTGATATCCCGTTTCCATGGGACACAACAATATAATTCCCTGCTGAATAATTGTATGTTGATGTCGTTACTCTTCCGGAAGCCGCTGCCACGATAGCAGAGCCGGAAGGCGCACCAATATCGATTCCTCTGTGATTGGCTGAGGCACCGGCCATAGGAACATCCCGAAGGCCGAATCCACTGGTAATCCGATGACTGACCGGGCAGGGCCAGAGAAAACCGGAAGCCCCTCCATCGCCGTCCTCTGCTGCCGCTCTTGCTGCCGCCACGGAAGCGATCTGGTTCTCCACCTGCTGCAGAAGCTTCTCCTGCTCCGCCAGTTGTTTCTTATACTCTCCCTCTTCCCCGGATGCGGTATTGATCTGAGACTGATAGGAAGCGATCTCCTGGGTCTTGGCACTGATGGCACGGTTTACAGCTTCTTTCTGGGACTCCAGCTCACCAAGAAGCCCTTCCTGCTCCTCTTTTTCCTTCTCCAGCAGTTCCTTATATTCTTCGATCGTATCCCGGACTTCTTTCAGGCTGTCCTTCATCTGCCGGTCATACTCCGACATCTGCATGGCATAATCCGCCCGGTTTAACATCTCTGCTAAACTGCCGGACTCCAGAAGCATCACGAAGAAGGAATCCTCCCCCTTCTCATACATATAGCAGATCCGCTTCTTCATCATGTCATACTGCTCCTGGGCCTCTTTCTCTGCAGCCGCAAGCTCTTCTTCCTTCTGAGCGATCTCTGCCTTTTTCTCCTCAATCTGCTCCTCTAACTCCTTAATCTGCGCAGCGAGAGCGTTGACCTGACTGTCTAACTGTTTGATATATGTCTGCAAATCGCTTCTGGCTGCCTGAAGCTCCTTGATCTTTCCTTCTACGGAAGTAATGTCGGACTTTAGAGATTTGATCTCATTCAGTGCATTCTGGCGTTTCTCTTCCAGTTCCCTTTCCAGCTTGTCATATTCGTTTTCCTCGTCGTCCTCCTCAGAATCCGCGGGATTTGCTTTTGCAGGAAAGCCGCCCAGGATCCCTCCGAAAATCACGGAAACAAGCAGCAGAAAGATCACCATCAGCCGAAACATACGTCTTTTCATAACAACTCCTGTCTTTTCCATCAAACTTTCAAATGTCTCTGTGCAGTAAAGATACTGCCGAAAAATCCGATTCCAACTCCTAAAGCCATTCCCACTGGAACCAGGGTACGGAACAGTTCATTCACCTGAATGAAGTTCAGCACATTCGTCAGAATACCGAATTTGACTGCAATGTACAGGATCATCCGGTTGTACAGATAGTACAGAATCCCCAATGGAATGGATGCACCTACCAGACCGATTACAACTCCTTCAATCAGGAACGGAGCTTTAATAAAGGAATTTTTCGCTCCGATCAGACGCATGATGGCGATCTCCTCCTTCCGGACCGAAATACCAATGGCAATGGTATTGCTGATAAGGAAAACCGATACCGCCAGCAAAAGTGCAATGATAGCTACTGACACATAACTGACCAGACGATTAAAACCGGTCAGCATATCGGCCACCACATCGGAACGGTTGATCTTGCGCACCTGATCCATGGAAGAAATGTAATCTACCAGCCCCTGCTGAGACGCCACATCGTTCATATAAATCTCCAGATTGGCACTGTTTGCCAGCGGATTGTCGTCCACAAAGCCGTCAGCTAATTCCGGCATATCTTTAAAATAAACATCTTTATAGCTCTCCCATGCCACTTTCGCAGACACGAAGACCACCTGCCGCACCTCATCTCTCTGGCCGATCCGATCACCGATCTCCTGGATCTCTTCCTCTGAAGTCCCCTGTTCAAAGAGCACGGTAATGGCTACGCCTTCCTCTACTTCCCGCACAAAATGCTGAAAATTTTCCACGATACAAAAAAAGATGCCAAACATAAAAATACATGCAGCCATAGTTGCCGTGGATGCAAGGGAAAACATTTTATTCCGCCAGATATTTTTAAATCCCTGCTGCAGACAATATCCTATCGTACTCAATCTCATCCAATATACCCGCTTTCTCTCTCGTCTCCCACGATGATCCCCTTCTGCATACGGATCACCCGCTTTTTCATGGTGTTCACGATATCCTGATCGTGTGTTACTACCAGGACCGTCGTGCCCCTCGCATTGATCTCTTCCAAAAGTTTCATGATTTCTCTGGAAGTTTTGGGATCCAGATTTCCCGTAGGCTCGTCTGCCAGCAGGATGTCCGGGCTGTTCACCAGCGCCCGCGCAAGCGCCACTCTCTGCTGTTCGCCGCCGGAAAGCTGTCTTGGATAAGATTTATATTTTTCTGCAAGACCCACCAGAGACAGCATAGCAGGCACATTTTTCTTGATCTCCTTTGTAGGCGTCATAATTACCCGCTGGGCAAACGCCACATTCTCATATACATTCCGATCTTTCAAAAGACGGAAGTCCTGAAAGACGCACCCGATCTTCCTCCGGTATTTGGGGATCATCCGTTTTCTCATGCGGGCAAGATTCACACCGTTCACACGGACTTTTCCTTCCGTGGGTTCCAGCTCTTTCAGAAGCAGCTTAATCAGTGTGGACTTGCCCGACCCGGTGTCCCCGACAATAAACACAAATTCTCCTCTTTTAATATGCAGACTTACCCCATTGATGGCTCCCACACCGTTGGGGTAAGATTTCACTACATTTTCCAGTGCAATCATATAAATTTCTCCTATTTTAGTACCGCATTTAGCTGATGAAGTCCCCTTCACTGGAAGAATTTTCATACATCTCCAATGTCTGAAAATCCTTCCGGGACTTCTTCAGCTAAATGCTGTTTTTAGTACCGCATTTAGCTGATGAAGTCCCCTTCGAATCTCACTTAATAATCCAGTGTTTCCATATATTTCATGTACTTCACTACCATCAGTGCGATTTTGAATGTGATGGCGTCTTCAAATACGCGCAGATCCAGACCGGTGGACTTCTGAAGCTTGTCCAGACGGTAGACCAGCGTATTTCTGTGTATATAAAGCTGTCTGGACGTCTCGGATACGTTCAGGCTGTTTTCAAAAAACTTATTGATAGTCGTCAGCGTCTCCTCGTCAAAGTCATCCGGCGATCTGCCGTCAAAGATTTCCCGAATGAACATTTTGCACAGAGGAATCGGAAGCTGATAGATCAGCCGACCGATGCCAAGAGAACTGTAGGCAATGATATCCCGGTCGTCGAAAAAGATCCTGCCCACATCCAGCGCCATCCGCGCTTCCTTATAAGACCGGGACACCTCTTTGATCTCACCGACGATGGTTCCCAGAGCCACATGGATATCCTCACCTTCCTCTGCAAAGACAGCCGCTTTCATCCCCTGGGCTGCCTTCATCATCTCCTCATAGCTCTCATGAGGCGCCAGCTCCTTAACAACAATTACATTTTTCTCGTCCACTGCCGTTACGAAGTCTTTCGCTTTCGTACCGCTGTGCACGCGCACGCTCTCCAGCGCTGCATTCACTTTTTCCCGGCTGCTCTCTATGATAAAGACCACCCGCCGCACTTCTGTCGGAATATGCAGTTTTTTGGCACGGTTATATATATCCACCAGCAGCAGATTATCCAACAGCAGATTTTTAATAAAGTTATCTTTGTCAAACCGCTCTTTGTACGCTGTCAAAAGACTTGAGAGCTGAAAAGCGGCCATCTTTCCCACCATGTATACATCATCACTGGCCCCCTTTGCCAGAAGAATGTATTCCAACTGGTTTTCATCAAAAACCTTAAAAAACTGATAGCCTCGAACGACCTGGCTGTCTGCAGGTGAAGCAATAAATGCTACGACTTCGCTGCTGTTGTCCTCCGGCTGCTTTTCCGTAGAAGCAAGCACCTGCCCTTCCATGTCCAGGACACATAGATCAACCCTGGTAATTTCTCTCAGTCCATCGATCGTGTTTTGAAGTATCTGGTTCGAAATCATAAGCCCTCTCCTTTACATCACTCGCATTTGTGCAAACTCCCCTAAAAATATCACCAGAAACCACACATTATCTATGTAGATCCTATATATCTATTTTATATAGTAATGCAAAACAGTAAAAAAAGAAAGAGGTTTTTTGTGAATATCCCCTTTTTTCCTCGAAAATAACCTATGCACTGTTCATAAACGGGAAGGCTTTCTCATAGACTATAATCAAGAACCTTCTATGAAAACAGGAGCTTCACCATGAGCGCGAAAACCAGAATATGGGTATTCCATATGAAAGAACTGATCTATACCGGTGTCTTCGTAAGCCTCGGTATCCTCTTTCTCATGCTTATGATCTTCATGTTTGCCTCCGACCGGAAGCAGGAGGCCGCTTCAGAACCGGACTCCAAATATACAGCAGGCATCTATACGGCTTCCATGACGCTGGGCGGCAATCCTGTGGAAATCGCTGTTACAGTAGATAAAGACGCCATCTCCTCCATCCGCTTTCGGCAGCTCGATGAGACTGTGTCCGCCATGTATCCGCTGATGGAGCCTGCCCTTGAGGCGCTTT
This sequence comes from Lachnospiraceae bacterium, assembly GCA_910574965.1. Lineage (GTDB taxonomy): Bacteria > Bacillota > Clostridia > Lachnospirales > Lachnospiraceae > Hominiventricola. Next base: position 170,969 of record CAJTDB010000007.1, read on the forward strand.
CCGAACAGATCTGCGAAACGCAGTCCCTGGAAAATCTCACCTACTCCGAGGAAAGCCAGTATACCTCTCTGATCCTCATGAGCGCCATCCGCACTGCCCTCGACAAAGCGGAAAATTAGACGAGGGGCAGGGCTGCCCCTGCCCTAATCGCCTGTATCAGCTTCCCGTCTCCTGCGCCTCTTTCTGCTGTCTGAATTGTCCCAGTAAAAGATCCACCATCCTTCCATAGCTTCTGGTGCCCTCCTGCTGGGCATTGGCTCTTAAATAGGTATCATTTACTTTGTCTGAAAACTCCGATACCGGTCCTTCATACTGAGACCAGTATGTCCGATGCCATGCATAATCCCGTTCTGCCTGCCCGCATAGCTGCGCTCTCACAGCCCTGAACCGTTCCTGATCTGTTTTGTACAGAGCATTAATACTGTGCGTATAGGCCAAAAGCAGGGCACTGTAATTTAAATTCGGATCTTCAGAGCCCATACAGGCCAGATATGCAATATAGTTCGCCTCATCCTCCCGCATAAAGCCTTTCAGATGGGACAGCTCATGACAGAGCACCGTCGGCTGGTTGTAAGCCGGGATATCCGGATTGTAGTGGGCCTCCATCGTATAAGGCCCGAAAATTCCTTCCAGAAATTCCATAGACAACACTTTCCAGGTCATGACCGGTTTTGCTTTTGGATACCATCCTCCAAGTTCCGGATATTCCCTGCCCAGTTCCATCATCGCTTCTCTCGTTTTCCCTCTGAGATCATCCGGAAGATCCGTCAGCCCATTTTCCTGTATTTTTGTGCGCGTGCACGTTTCAGCGATCTGATCGGTCAGCCACAGACAGAGTTCTTCCAGTTCCTCCGCCGTAGAAGGTTCCGTCGGAAGACCTGCCATCTGTGAAAAAGGCATCCGGTGGTAGTTGATTCCGCAGGTAACGGTAAAAGCCAGAAGCCAGACAATGCACACTTTCAAAAGCAGGCCCAAAAACTGCATCCCCCACACTCCCGGAGAAACTTTTTTCTTCCATATGGAAATCAGCCCCCAGACAATATAGGTATTGCCGCCGAAAAAGAGCATATAAACAAAACATTCATCCAGCGCAAAGGGAAACATATTGCTGATGCCGCCCAGGGTACGCATCAGGCCAGGATAGACCGAACCGGCATACCACTGCGCAAACCCCGGCACCCTTCTTGCCAAAAACTGAAGGACAAGCGCTGACAAAAGCAGCCCGCCCCATAAAAGACAGGTTCTTTTGTTCAGCCGCGTGTCTTTTCTGTCTGTCCGAAACATATCAGCAGCGCCCCTGCCATAATAAAGAAATCGGACAAATTGAATACCAGCCGGTTCAGCCGCTGAAAAGGAGTCCGAAAACTCACATAATCCACCACATAACCTTTTTTGCACCGGTCATAGAGGTTCGAAAGCGCGCCCCCTGTCAAAAGCGCATAGCCGGCTTTCTGAAGCTTATGTCCGTTTTTGGGGAGAAGAGACAAAAAGCGCACCATGCCCGCAAGCGTCATGATTCCGCTGAATTTGATGATGGATGACATATGCCCGGAAAAGCGCCCTCCTGCCATACCATAGTTGCGAAGCCTTTTGATCCGGACTGCTCCGCCCAAAAGCTCTCTCTCTGGTCTTTTCTCCTCATTTTCATCTGTATCGATCTCGTGTTTTACTGCCAGGTCTGCCTGGAACAGCCCCAGCGCCAGTTGTAACCATATTAGTTTCATCTTCTCATCCCTGCATCGTGAGAGCCGGAACGCCCCGCATGGTAATCAAAGGCCCGCCTCTATGTTCAATATAATCTTCCGTAATCAGTACCTGCCCGATATTATCATCTTTTGGAATCTCATACATGATGTCCAGCATAAAATCCTCGATAATCGCCCGAAGGGCTCTCGCTCCGGTATCCTTCTCCATCGCCTTTCTGGCGATGGCCCGAAGAGCATCTTCTGTAAATTCCAGCTTCACTTCATCCAACTGCAAAAGCTTCTGGTACTGTTTTAAAATTGCATTTTTCGGCTCTTTTAAGACTGCCACCATCATGTCTTCGGTCAGTGCATCCAGCGTAAAAATGATCGGAAGCCTTCCGATAAACTCCGGAATCATGCCGAACTTTCGGATATCCTCCACCATCACCCGGCGCAGCAGATTCTCCTCCTTGTCATATTTGTCCTTCAGATCCGCACGAAAACCAATGGAAGACTGTTTGTTCAGCCGCTCTTTTATGATATCTGTCAGATCCGGAAATGCCCCGCCGCAGATAAACAATATGTTTCTGGTATTTATCGTCTCCAAAGGCACCATGGCATTTTTGCTGTTGGCTCCTACGGGCACCTCCATCTCAGCGCCCTCCAGCAGTTTTAACATCCCCTGCTGTACGGATTCTCCGCTTACATCTCTCTGGTTCGTGTTCTTTTTCTTTGCGATCTTATCTATCTCATCAATGAACACAATTCCTCTCTCTGCCTTTTCCACATCGTTGTCTGCTGCCGCTAAAAGCTTTGACAGCACACTTTCAATATCATCCCCAATGTAGCCTGCCTCCGTGAGAGAAGTAGCATCTGCAATGGCCAGCGGCACATCCAGAATCCTGGCCAGCGTCTTCACCAGATAGGTCTTGCCGCTTCCTGTCGGTCCGATCATCAGCATATTTGACTTCTCGATCTCAATTCCGTCCGCCTCGGCTCCTGCCGCCACCCGCTTATAGTGGTTATATACGGCTACCGAGATGACTTTCTTTGCTTTCTCCTGCCCGATCACATATTCATCCAGGCTCTCCTTGATCTTGTGAGGCGCCGGAATGGAATGAATATCCAGCTTCTTCGGCGTCTCCTGCTGCTCTTTGGGCGCTTTTTTCTTCACCTTTTGCCGCTTTGGGATCATGTTCTGAAGATCCGCCAGATTAATCATGCTGATGTTCGGCATTCTGGACAGATCCATCTTGCTGTAATCCACATTTCCTTTGCTCATCATATCCATCGTCCGCTGCATACACTCCGGACAGATACAGATTTCCTTTGTCAGATGAATCATCTTCCCGGTCTTGCTCTCCGGCCGGTGACAGACAAAGCAGACATCTTCATAGCCGTTTTCCTCTGTCTGTTCCTGTTCCTGGTTCTGATCTTTATTTTCAATATCCATACTTACGCATCCCCTTTTCTCGTTCGTACTGATTATATAATACCCTCATACGCCCTGCAAGTAAAGTTTTTATAAATATCCGGTGCTGTCAATGCCCGGAAGAACTGCCATAAAAAGCCATAGGACCGGAGCAGACTGCGGTCCTGCCCGCACATTCTGCTCCAGCCCTTCTTTGTCTTATTCCTCGTTTTCAACTCCCACCTGGGTTCCGGAACTCAGTGTGATATCCATTACTTTTTCTGTATACTCTGCATCTTCCAGACGCTGGACCGTAATGGAAATCGTCTCTCCGGCTTCATAGTAGCGCAGCGTATCTCCAAGCTGGGCATAACCGGTAATTCGGGTTCCGTCAAGCTTTGTGATAATATCTCCTTTCCGGAGTCCGGCCTGGTCTGCCGCTCCGCCTTCTGTGATGGTGGTAATGTAGACACCCTCCGGCATTCCATAGCTTTTTGATGCGTCTGTTGTCACATCCACGCCGTTAATCCCCAGATATCCTTTGTCAGATTCTTTGACCTGATCCCTTGTGACCTTGTTCATCAAGTCTCCGATGATGGATTCCACATCGCTGATCGGGATGGCATAGCCCATGCCTTCCACATCTTCGGAAATAAATTTAACGGAATTGATACCGATAAGCTCACCTTTGCTGTTCAGAAGGGCGCCGCCGCTGTTGCCCGGATTGATGGCCGCATCTGTCTGAATCAGCCGGTTCGTAATCGTCTGTCCGTCAGAAGTTACACTTACTTCTCTGTTCAGAGCACTGACAATGCCGGATGTTACGGAAAGTCCGTATCCATAGGCATTGCCGATAGCCACCACCGGCTCCCCGACTTTTAATGTGCTGGAATCTCCGATGGCTGCGATCTTAATCATATCCAGTGTTTCCTTCGGAATATCCTTGACCTGAACGGCGATCACTGCCAGATCCTTTGCCGGATCCGTGCCTTTTACCTTTGCCGAGATCACATTGTTCTCATCCGCGTCCTCTCCGTCGGAGTTAAAATAAACGCTGATCTCCTTGGCGCCGGATATCACATGATTGTTGGTCACGATCACGATCTCCGTATCATTTCTGCCTATGACAATGCCGGAACCGCTGGACTGGCTCTCCTGCTCATAGGTGCCGAAAAATGTCCGAAACTCCGTCGTTCCCATATTGGTAATGGACACCACTGACGGCATACAGTTCTGAACGATATCCGATACGTCGTATACATCCGAACTGTTGTTCGCTACGGCCGTTGTAGGCGTTCCCTCTCCGGCTTTGTTCTCCTCTGCTCCTTCGACAGCCACCGCATCCCCAAACATCTGTTTCCCTATATAATTGGTTCCCATAAATGCCCCGCTGGATACACTTCCGAATACGAGCGCAAGTACCGTGCATTTGGCAATAGTCCTGCCAAACCCGCCTTTTTTCTTTTTTTTCGGCTGTTTCATCTGTGACTGGGAATCATAATGGACATATCCTCCATTGGTATCATAGTAACTGCCGGAACCGGTATTGTTATTTAATTCCTCATACATGACTGATCTCTCCTTTTATCGCGGTCCGGGGTGTATCCGAAACATCTCCCGTCCGATGCTGTGTTTCATTGGATAAAACTACTATAACAGGGAATTGTGATAGAATTGTGATTAAATCTTTAAAAATCTTTGAAAATGGTGTATACTGTTTACGTCTTGTAGAAAGCAAATCATTAAAGAAAGGATTTATCTTACATGAAGAAAAAAATTTTATTGTTCTTTTTATCTACGATACTGACCGGGATCGTATTGACCGGATGCGGCGACAAGGAAGACGAAGTCGCACCGGTTGTCACAGATGTTTCTGAAAGCGAGGCACCCGAAGAGGAGCCGGAAGAAGAACCGGAGGAAGAACCTGTGGCGGAGGAGACCAGGGAAGGCATGTACCGCAGCGAGCTGACCAATGAATGGATTGACGAAGCACTCCAGAATCAGCGTCCGGTTGCCATCATGGTAGATAATGAAAAGACTGCTCTGGACCATTATGGTCTGACTCAGGCAGATATTGTATATGAGATGATGAACAGCACCGCCAACGGAGAGATCACCCGTTTTATGGCCCTTGTCAAAGACTGGGGATCGATCTCACGGTTCGGCAGCATTCGAAGCGTACGTCCCACCAACTTTATGATCGCCCCGGAATACAACGCAGTGGTCATTCATGACGGCGGACCCTTCTATATTGATCCCTATCTGAAAAATCCATGGGTGGATCATTTAAGCGGCGGTTTTGCCCGGATCCAGAACGGTAAGCCAAGAGAATTTACCGAGTATGTCACCACCGGAGAAGTTGAAAAGCGTCTGAAATCTGCCAACATCTCCGCTGAATACAACGAATATTATCAGGGACCTCACTGGCAGTTCGCAAGCGAATCCGCCCCTGTGGATCTGTCTGCAGCATCGGATTCCTTTGACTGCACACTGGTCGATCTGCCCTTTGACCACAACGGTTCCCAGCTGGACTACGACGCCGCAAGCAATACATATCTGTATTCCGAATACGGCAGGAAGCACACAGACCCGGAAAATGGCGGCAAGCAGCTTGCTTTTACCAATATCCTGATTCAGAATGCAACGCATACCAAGTATGATGCCAACGGCTATATGCAGTTCAATATCCTGAACCAGAACAACCGCAGCGGATATTACATCACCGGCGGAAAGGCCATTCCGGTCACCTGGTCCAAAGGACATGATATGGATCAGACCCGCTTCTTCGATGCAGAAGGCAACCAGATCACCCTGAACACCGGCAAGACTTATATCGCTCTTGTATCGGATTCCCGGTGGAGCGAACTTGTACTGGAATAACAGATCACAATCGGGCAGGGGAGGCTTTTCCCCTGCTGCCGCACAGAGATATACGCCGTCTCAGCGGCATGCATCTTTTGTACGGGCCTGTACATACCAAAACAGGGGCTGTCCCAAAAGGCAGCCCCTGTCTTCGTCTTCTGTCATATGTTCAGTTTCTTTTCTTTCATAACGCTTTTATATGCCGGACGGATGATCTTATTCATGCCGATGATCTCCTCGATTCTATGGGCACTCCATCCCACAATCCTTGCAATGGCAAAGATCGGCGTATACAGTTCCACCGGTATTCCCAGCATCTCATATACAAAGCCGCTGTAAAAGTCCACATTAGGACTGACACCCTTATAGATTCTGCGCTTCTTTGCGATCAGTTCCGGTGCAAGCATCTCTATGTTGTTATAAAGCTCCATATCCTTCTCCCGGTGCTTCTCTATGGACAAGCGCTCCACAAAACTTTTGAACACCCGTTCGCGGGGATCGGACAGAGAGTACACTGCATGTCCCATACCATAGATCAGTCCTCTGCGGTCAAAGGCTTCCCCGTCTAAGATTCTGCCGAGATAAGCCCCCACTTCCTCTTTGTCTGAATAATCCCGGACATGAGTCCTGATATCATTCATCATTTCCATCACTTTAATATTGGCACCGCCGTGCTTGGGACCTTTCAGCGAAGACATCGCCGCAGCAATGGAAGAATAGGTATCGGAACCAGAGGATGTGACCACTCTCGTAGTAAAAGTAGAGTTGTTGCCTCCTCCATGCTCCATATGCAGCAGCAATGCCACATCCAATACTTTCGCCTCCAGAAACGTATAATTCTGATCCGGACGCAGCATCATCAGAAGATTTTCCGCAGTGGAAAGCTCCGGGTTCGGCCTGTGAATATACATGCTCCCATCCCGTTCATAATGGTTGTATGCATGATATCCATAGACTGCCAGCATTGGAAAGACACTGATGAGATTCAGACACTGACGAATCACATTGTCTACTTCATTGGATTCTAATTGGTCGTCATAGGAAGCAAGGGTCAGAATACTCCTGGTCATGGAGTTCATAATGTCCTTGCTGGCCGCTTTCATAATCACATCCCTTGTAAAATTCGTAGGAAGCTCCCGCACATGTGCCAGAAGCTCTGCAAACTGACGTTCTTCCTCTGCAGAAGGCATCTCCCCAAACAGCAAAAGGTACGCTGTCCGTTCAAATCCAAAAGCATGTTCAGGGATGCTGCCTACCAGCTCCATCACATTATAGCCTCTGTACCAGAGCACACCATCGCACGGCACCTTTTTGCCGTTCTCCGTCCGGAAGGATTCAATCATGGAAATATTCGTGAGTCCGGTCAGCACGCCATTGCCGTTGATATCCCGAAGCCCCCGGTTCACCCCATATTCCTTGAACAGTTCATCGGAAATCGTGTCATTTTCCAGACACATCTGCCGATACCGATCCGCAAATTCACTCCATTTCTTGTAATAACCCATTCAGTTCCCCCTTTCATTTTTTCAGTATGTCTATTATGTTAACATAATTTCCTTGTAATTGCCATCTTTTTTTGTGATCCGCCCTATGCCGTACATATGTTCCCTTTCTAACTGCTGTCAGGGAACTGCCAAAACCCGAATGCCGGCCGGCAGCCGCAAAACATATGCCTGCCCTTACTTCTGCACCCCCGTCTCTGTTCCCGGCAGCTCATAACAGATCACCGGCGTCCCCTTACTGATATTTTCATAAATCTCCTTTGCCGACTCCGGAGGCAGATTGATACATCCATGGGAACCGTTGGTCTTATAGATCTGCCCCCCGTAAGAACGTCTCCAGCCTGCATCGTGCAGACCGATATTCCGGTTAAAAGGCATCCAGTAGGACACCGGTGTCCGGTAGTCCTCATTGACCAGCGTGGCATTGCGCTGCTTATAGGTAATGCTGTAGACCCCCGGCGGAGTATCGTCTCCCCGTGCAGAACTTCCGGATACAAAATCCGACTCCAAAAGCAGATTCCCGTCTTTGTAAAGAAAGAGATGCTGGGCCGTCAGATTGATCTCCACATATGTATTGCCATAATCCGGCTTCCCGTACTGATCCGCCGTCTGATAGTAAACCGGTGTGCGCTCCCCGCTCTCGCATCTTCGTATCATCTCCGTCAATTCCTTAATTTCCTGGGTATAATTCATCCACCATCCATAATCTCCGCCCTCTATGGTAATCTCTTCTCCGTAGCTGGTCATAAACTTACGGGGCCGAAAGATCGTGTCATAGCGTTTCCGAAGGGATACAACGAAAGCTTCCACCTGGCTCTCATCCAATGTGATCTCCCCTTCATCCGCCCCCAGCCACCCGCTGACAGTCTTTCCGTCCAGCACTTCTGTATGTTCGCCGAATGGATAAGTAACCCGAAAATTTTCATATGCTCTAAGCTGTATAAGCAATAGCTGCAGCTTCTCATCTTCCGACGTAACCTGCGGCATATGATAACATCCGGCTTCCAGAAGATCCAACCGGCCTGCCAGGGCTTCCACTGCCTTTCGAACTGCGGTTTCTGTCTTCTGCCTGTCCAGTTCGTTTCCCTGAGACTCCGGAAAGATCGTAAAACCTTCTTCGGGAAGATAATCGGATATGTATGCATCCGTCGGAGCGGACGAAAAACCTTCCTGAAAACCTTTCAGCCTGCCGATCTTCTCCGTCAGCTTCTCTTCATCCCAGGTAAGCAGCCCTTTCGTTTTCTGCTCCTGGCTCTTTGGCAAAAACCAGGTCCATGGATCCTGCGCCTTTAGCATGGCCTCTAAAGGCTCTTTGGAGGCATAGGTCAGTCCGATTTCCTTCCCCTGGATCTCTTCTTCCAGGACCGTCCCGTCCGCCTTCTGCTCCGCCACGCACAGAGAATAGTCCTGCACCCGCTCCTTCAGCTCCTCTATCGTCATGCCGGACGCATCAAACCCGTCAATCACCGTCCCCGGCAGGAAATGACTCTGATAATACATAATCCCTCCGGCATATGCCAATGATACAATACACAATGCCGCGCAGATTACGGCTGGCAGCACCGGAAAATGCTTTCGGTTCGCTCTTTTTTCTTCCACTGAAACGTCCTCCCTTTCCCCCGCTCTCATACATCTATTTTAGTATACGGATTCCCGGATGAAAAAACAACCGAAGGATGTCGTATTTTTTCAGAAGATTTCTCAGGTGCTTCTGTTCCCTTTTGACCCAAAACTGGACTGGTTACTTTTTATAAAAGTGGATATTTTAACAGGTCCATAAATCTGCTATGATAGAACCCGCAAACCAAAACGTATCTGTTTTTTCAGATACCAGACTTTTATCAGGAGGTACCAACCATGAATGCACCATCCAATACTAATAACAGCCAGAAAAAGACAGCCTTCACTCCCCGATGGATGGCGATGACTGCCCTGTTTCTTGCTATGAACGTAGCTCTGTGCGCCTTTGGCGTCCCCGTTCCGGGCGGACACCTTTATCTGAATGACATCGTGATCTGTACCGCGGCCATTCTTCTAAATCCTCTGGGCGCGTTTATCGCAGGCGGAATCGGATCGTTTCTGGGAGATTTCTTCTTCTACCCGGCGCCCATGTTCGTCTCCCTTGCAACCCACGGACTTCAGGCTGTCGTTATCTCCCTCTGCGCCCACCGTCTGAAAAAAGTTTCAAAAACCGCCGGTGCTGCCATCGGCGTCACCATCGGCGCCGTCATTATGGTTGTCGGCTATACCCTTGGAAAAGCATTTCTGTACAGCACTCCCGAATATGCCATTTTAAAGCTCCCCTTCGAGATCCTGCAGGCTGTCACCGGCGCTGTCGTCTCTCTGCTCCTTTGCTTCCGCTTCCGCCTGCTGGAATATTTTCATAAAATGTCCCTCTAGGCTCCCGTCTCATCCTGCGGACTGCGGCAAAAGCCTGCCGGGAATATATCTGACACACTAATTAAAAACCGCACAGGAGAGTATACCTGCAGTGGTGTACCCTCTTGTGCGGCCTCTTTCAATCAGCACTCTGATTCTGTACGGAACATCTAAGATTGTGAAATTTATGACAATACTTTTTTCAGCGTATCAAACAGCATATCGATGTCGATGGGCTTCGCAATATGACCGTCCATTCCGCTTTCCAGCGCTTTCTGCCGGTCCTCCTCAAAGGCGTTGGCCGTCATAGCCAGTACCGGAATCGATGCAAGCTTCTGATTCTCCAGGCTGCGGATCTCCCGAACGGCTTCGTATCCGTTCATAACCGGCATCTGCACATCCATCAGCACTAACTGATAATAACCCGGCTCGGACTCTTTCAGCATATCTACAGCAATCTGTCCGTTGCCTGCAATCTCTGTCACAAAGCCTGCATCTCCCAGGATTTCCACTGCGATCTCCTGGTTTAGCTCATTGTCCTCCGCCAGAAGGATGCGCCCGGTCTGAATATTGGTAAGTTCACTGATTCCCCTCTCTTCCTCTTCCTCCATGTGCAGGATGGAATACAGACAGTTCCGGAGTTCGGACAGGAACAAAGGCTTGCTGCAGAAAGCCGTCACGCCTGCTTCCAGTGCCTCCTCTTCAATATCCGCCCAGTCATAGGCCGTCAGAACGATGATCGATACATTTTCGCCCATCTCTTTTCGGATCTTTCTTGTAACATCAATTCCGTTCATATCCGGCAGCATCCAGTCGATCACATATACACTGTAATCATCCCCCCTTGAGACTGCCTGACGGGTCCTCAGCACGGCTTCTTTTCCGGACAGAGTCCACTCCGCACGCATTCCTACCTGCTGCAGCATATAAGACACACTGTCACAGGTGCTGAAATCATCATCCACCACAAGCGCGCGCAGATTTTTAAGCTCCGGTATATCTTTTGGAGCCTTTGTCTCCAGATTCAGGCGAAACATCAGTTTCACTGTAAATTCGGTACCTACTCCCAATTTGCTGCGCACTTCAATGGAACCGTTCATCATATCTACGATATTTTTTGTAATGGCCATACCAAGACCGGTTCCCTGGATACCGCTGATCGTTGTATTTTTCTCCCGCTCAAAAGGCTCGAAGATGTGCGACACAAAGTCTTCGCTCATGCCGATTCCTGTATCCCGGATGGAAAATTCATAATTTGCATAACCTGCAGGAGCCCCGGCCTTTTCAATGATCCGCATACTAATCATGCCGCCGGCGCCGGTATATTTGATGCAGTTGCTCAGAAGATTCAGCAGTACCTGGTTCAGTCTGAGCTTATCACAGTAAATGTTTTCATCCATCACATCCACGGTATCAATATACAGCTCTAACTGCTTCGCATGAACATCCGCCTGGACAATATTGCGCAGACCATGCAGAATATCCGGCAGACAGCAGGCCTTTTCTTCCAGACGCATCTTGCCGCTCTCAATCCGGCTCATATCCAGCACATCATTAATCAGACTCAAAAGATGATTTCCGGAAGTCATGATCTTTTTCAGATATTCTTCCACCCGCTCTTTTCGATCTATATGGGCAATCGCAAGTGCCGTAAAGCCGACGATGGCGTTCATAGGCGTCCGAATATCATGAGACATATTGGAAAGGAACGTACTTTTTGCTTTATTGGCCCGATTCGCCTGCAAAAGCGCATCCTCCAGCAGATTTTTCTGCTCCATTTCATTACGGATCTCCCGGTCCACACTGCTGAAGCCCATAACAATGCTCCGGTTTTCCTCCCATTTTCCCGTACGGATGGCTTTCATCTGATAATATTCCATCTTGCCGTTTCGGATTACACGATAGTTTACATAAAATAATTTCCCATCCGCCAGTTGTTCTTCTAGCATCTCGGAAGAGGATGCCTGACGCAGCATTTCCTTGTCGTCTTCATAGACAAAATGTTCTATGTAACGTTTCATGCTCTCTTCCAGGGTAATCTTTCCGCTGAACACTGCTCCAAGTTCCTGATCTTTATCATCCAGCCGCAGAGAAAGCCCATTTCCGGTATGCAGATCGAAGAAACAGACCAGGGCGTATTCCACGCTGAGCGCATGAATCAGCTCCATCTGATGCCGTTCGTTCTTCTCTTCCTGCAGCTTCTGCGCCGTGCAGTCTAAAAGGAAACGCTGATAGAACAGTTCTCCGTTTTCCTTCAGGAGCTTTACCGTTCCCATTACATGAATGACATCTCCATTCTTATGCCGTACGCTGTATTCCATGCTGACGCTGTCGCCTTCCTTTTTCAGCGACATAATATAGTCTCTGAGCCGTTCCCTGTCCTCATCCATGACTGAGCCCGCAACCATATCAAATCCGTCCTCAAAGAGTTCTTCTTCCGACTCATAGCCCAGAATCTTAAGGGCTGCTCTGTTTACGCTGAGGATACGGCAGCCGTCCAGAGAGTGGGTCATGATGCCGCAGTCCATGGAAGTAAAGACCGCTTCCAGCGTACGGTTTTTCTTCATCAGCTCCCGTTCGTAGGTACGTTCCTGTGTGATATCAATCCCGATCCCCACAGTCCCCATCACACTGCCGTCCAGGTCATACAGAGGAGATTTGTAAGTTGTAAGCAGACGCAGACCATCTCCGGTCTGTATCGTCTCCTCTGAAATGCAGGTCTTTCCCGTTGACATAACCTCCCGCTCAGACTCAATGCAGGCCGGATCGTCCTGCTCCACATCCCAGATATACGCATGTCTTTGTCCTTCTACCTGCTGCATGGTCTTGTTGACGGACTGGCAGAAACTTTCGTTGACTTTTTCATGTACGCCGTCCTTATCTTTGTACCAGATCAGATTGGGAATATTATTGATCGTAGCATCCAGATAATGACTGGTCTGCCAGTAGTCTTTATCCGTTTTGCACAGTTGCTGCCATCTTCGAATGCGGAAGTGTATCTCATCATCTTCCATGGGCATGGTCCATATATCCCAGAGTTCTGCCATCGATTCCGCCAAAAACGGGATCTGTTCCCGACCGGCAAGCACAATCAGCTCCGCTTTCTTCTTCTTATCTGCCAGAATCCGGCACAGATCTCCCGTTCCGTCCATGCCCTGCAGGTTCAAAAGGATTACATCTGCTCCGGCTGACTGCTTTTTATCCGGTTTTTCGCTCTCCGAATATTCATGTGTAAAGTTATCCAACGGGGCTGTCCCCTGTATCATATCAAATACTCTGCAATGATGGCCTATAAAATAGAAATGAATATGGCAATGATACATTCCTTTTTCCTCCACGTGTTCCGCAGATCCGTCCTGACCCGCCTCTGCATACCATTCTAACAAGCATAAGATAAGGTGTCAATATCCAGAATACGCTCAAAATCACCTATATTGGGGCTTTCTGTGCTGTCTGCAGCCTGCCCGTGATATCCGGATAAAAGAGCCTTTAGACACCCCTTGTTTATCTTCGGCGAAGGACCGTCCGCAGCTTTGCCGCCGGCGCCTTTTTGTCTGCTATGGCCATTCCAAGACCAAAAGCAGCAGCGAAGCTGCCAAAAGATACAAAAACTCATATGGCGTCATCCCTGTCTGCCCCATACAAATAACTCCTTTTCCCGGATGTACCGTCGCATTCCCCGCTATATTATACACTATATTTCCCAAAAGGAACAGTCCGGCCGGAAATTTCCCACGACAAACGCATGAATGTTTACTCCCACTCAAATCCTAAATTGCGGATTTTTAAATTTTCATCAGTTCTTCGATAAACTGTGCCGGTGCAAAGCTTATGTTAAACC
>CAJTDB010000008.1 GCA_910574965.1 Lachnospiraceae bacterium
GGCCGTTCACCCTCTCAGGCCGGCTACTGATCGTCGCTTTGGTAGGCCGTTACCCTGCCAACTGGCTAATCAGACGCGGGTCCATCTCACACCGATAAATCTTTTCCGGCCGAATCATGCGATCCTTCCGGCTTATGCGGTATTAGCGGTCGTTTCCAACTGTTATCCCCCTGTGTGAGGCAGGTTACCCACGCGTTACTCACCCGTCCGCCACTCAGTCAAAGGAGACTTCCTCCGAAGATTCGTTCTCCAGTGCTTCGTTCGACTTGCATGTGTTAAGCACGCCGCCAGCGTTCATCCTGAGCCAGGATCAAACTCTCGATAAGAATTTGTTCCGTTCAGAACAACACTTGGCTGTTCTATCCGTTACTGTTTTTAGGTCGCTTTACTTCTTTTAAGTAAAAGCTGTTCTCAAAAATTCATGTTCAAAGAATTTTCGAAGACTTCATAAAAGCACTATTTAATTATCAAGGTTCATGCTGTTCTTGTCTGCCGTTCTCGCGGCGACTTGAACATCTTACCAAATCTTTCCTGTTTTGTCAACACCTTTTTTTACTTTTTTCAAAGTTTTTTGACATCGACTTTTTTCTCAGAAAAGAACGGAGAAAGAGGGATTTGAACCCTCGCGCCGCTACTAACGACCTACTCCCTTTCCAGGGGAGCCCCTTCAGCCACTTGGGTATTTCTCCAAAGTGCCTGTCTTACAACAGACTGTGTAACATTTTTATATTCAGCCACACTCTCTCGTGTGAAGCGGAGAGAGTGGGATTCGAACCCACGCGCCCTTACGGACAAACGGTTTTCAAGACCGCCTCGTTATGACCACTTCGATATCTCTCCATAAGCGACATGGGATATTGTATCAGCATGATTCGATTTTGTCAACTACCTTTTTCCATTTTTTTTAATTTTTTTCTGCAGCTTTTGCCTTCTTACAAAAGTCCCTGTTCTGACAGAAATTTATAGGCCACATCATAGGGGTCCTGATCCTCTACATCGATCTTGTAATTCATCTCTGTGCAGACCGCATCATCGAATTTGCCGGCCAGCGAAGCAAAAACCGCCTCCAGCTCCGGATAGTCTTCATACAGGTCCGCCCGGACCAAATACGCGCCATTGTACTCCGGAAAGAATGCCCGGTCATCTTCCAGAACGACTAACTGAAATTTCTTATTTAGTCCGTCTGTGGAATATACAACGGTCACATCCATATTGCCCGCATCCATTCCCATATATTTCAAGCCCCGGTCAATGGTATTGCTCTCTTTAAACTCCAAGCCGTAATAGGAAGCAAAAGAATCAAAGTGCTTGGATCCCTCATCAAAGAACTCATGTTCTGCTGCAAACTTCAGAGACGGAGCCGCTGCTGCCAGATCGCTGATATTCGAAAGCCCATACTGCTCTGCAGTCTCTTTCCGAACTGCCACTGCATACGTATTCTGTCCTCCAAGTTTGGGAGTGAGCATCACACCGGCATTCTCTTGCCCCAACTGATCCGCATAGTCATACAAGGTCATCCCTTCCGGCACTTCCGATGGGTCTTTTCCCAGATAAGCGGTTAAAAGGGAGCCATCATAGGACATATAGATGTCCATCTTACCGTCTTTAATCTGTTCAAATGCCAGACTGCTGGCCATGGAATCCTGCACTTTGACTTTCAGATCCGTTTTCTCCTCGATCAGGATCCGGGCAACCTGTGTGAAAAATTTCATCTCCGCAAAGTCCCCGTCGATCACCGTAACCGTATCTTCCTGCGACGAAGCGCATCCCCAAAGACCGGCCGCAATCCCGAAGACTGCCAGCACCGCCAGACTATTTCTCCACCTTTTCATGGGCACCTCCACACTTTTTTTCTGCAAAACCAAGCAAGTAATCAAAAAACACCGACATGACCATCAAAGTCAATGTTCCCTTGAGGATCAGTTCAAAGTTCTGTATCCGTATCCCTCTGTACAACATGCTTCCCAGGCCTCCGCCGCCCACAAACGTCCCAAATACCGCAACCCCCACCGCCGTCACAAAGGCAATGCGTATTCCGGTAAGTATAAACGGAAACGCCAGCGAAAATTCCACACGGACCAGGCGCTGAAGCCGGTTCATCCCCATAGCATCGGCCGTTTCTTTTAATATGGGACTCACACTGTTCAGTCCGGTGTTGGTATTTCTTACAATCGGAAGAAGCAGGTACAATACTATGGAAATAACAGCCGTTGTAGAATTGGCACCGAACATCATCATAAGCAGCCCCATAACAGCCAGCACCGGTATGGTCTGAATCAGATCCACCACCGTAAGAATGATTCTTCCGGCCTGCGGCCGACAATAGGCAAAAATCCCCAGCGGCACCCCGATCAGAATGACCAGTGAACAGGAGACAACTACCATATATATGTGTTCCAAAACCATTTCCCAACTCATTTTATCAAATCCTGCCCTTTTCAAACCTGTTCGACACTGCTTTCAGCCAGACTGCAGCCCTTTTGAGACAAATTTTTTCTCCAGCCAGTCGATGCCAAAGCGAAACAGAACCGCCAGAATCGCAATCGGTATGGATCCTATCACGATGTATTCTTTGACATTGGCATCAATTCCCCTGTAAATAAATTCTCCAAGCCCTCCCTGGCCGATCATGGCAGCCAGAATCGCCCAGCTCACCGTATAGATACAGGACATACGGACACCAGAGAAAAATGCAGGCAAAGCCAGAGGCACTTCCACCCGGAAAAAGATCTGCTTCGGATTCATTCCGCAGCCCTCTGCCACTTCAATATAGTTCCGATCCACATCAATAAACCCCTGGTAAGTATTTTTCAGAATCGGAAATACTGCATAAATACTCAGTGCCAGAATTACCGTAAAAGGCGTCATGCCGAACTTCAGCATCAAAAGACCGATAAAAACAATGCCCGGAATGGACTGAAAGACGCCAATCAAAGACATAACAAAACCCGCCGCCTTCCGGCCGCGCGAAAGAAGTGCAGCGAGTAAGAAACCTATGATCACTGCAGCCCCTACTGACACCAGCACATAACCAATATGCTGGGCAATTGCAGTCAACAACTTTGATAAATATTTATCAATAAATTCCTGCATACTACATCCACTCCGTCAGATGCTCAAGCAGACTGCCCACCGTAATCTCTCCAATCAACAGTCCCTGACTGTCTTTCACACAAATTCTGCGGTATTTGGACAGATCATACTTTTGGCAGATCTCCTTGACCTCCTCCTCTGCCTCTACCGTCACCGAATCTTCTCCTGCAGCAAGCCCTGACGCCTGCTGCATCAGATCTGCCGCCGTTATCCGATCCGTTCTGCTGCCGATCCCCTGAAGGGCAATAAATCTGGCCACGGTCTCATTGGCCGGATGCAGAAGCATTTCCTTTGGAGGTGCCTGCTGCAAAACTCGTCCCTGGTCCATAAAGACAATTCTGTCTGCCATCTTCATAGCTTCCTGCATATCATGGGTGACAAACAGAATCGTAATCTTCAGCTCCCGCTGAATCTTTTTGACCTCCGACTGCAGGATCTCTCTGGTGATTGGATCCAGAGCGCCAAAAGGTTCGTCCATAAGGATCACCGGCGGATTGACTGCCAGCGCCCGAAGAACACCGATCCGCTGCTGCTGTCCGCCGGACAGTTGTTTTGGATACTTCCTGCCGTATTCATTATACGGCATGTTCACCATATTTAAAAGTTCTTTTACCCGATCTAAGGTCTTTTTCTTTTCCCATTTCATGATCCGCGGAACGACTGCTATATTTTCCTCTACAGTCATATTGGGAAAAAGTCCGATCTGCTGAATCACATATCCGATAGACGTCCGAAGCTTTACCAAGTCCATCTCCCGATGGTCCGCGCCGTTAATCCAGATACTTCCTTCGGATGGTTCTATCAGACGGTTCAGCATCTTGAGTGTTGTGGTCTTCCCGCAGCCTGACGGTCCGATGAGAACGACAAATTCTCCCTTTTCTACCGTCAGATCCACTCCCTTTATGATCTGCTTACCGCCATAACTTTTTTTTACATTTCTGTATTCAATCATATTCTGTCTCCGCAAAGGAAAGAGACATTTATATACCCTGCCTTTACAAAGGAACCATTGGGAAATGCAGCGTTGCCGCAGAAGGAATTCTACTCATCCTGCGGCAGTGCTGCGTTTCCCTGCTTTCCTTATTTTGAATCAGATCTGTCTGTTTCCACTTATAAATATGGTTCCACGATCTTCATCTGATCCGCTGTCAGGCTGGGCGCCTGATAGCTCTCCAGACGTTTCTTCACCACCTCGGAAGCCTTGTCCTTAATACTGACACTTCCTTCAGACTGCCAGGACTTGTAATCCTGTTTGACGAAGATATCCGGCACAAAATGTTCTTTCCGATATTCTTTCGGCGTTCTCCCGTGCAGGAAGGTGCCTCTTGGCCCTACTTTCTGGATCTCAGAAATATAGTCTTTGTTCTTATCGATCTCAACGCCTGTATATAACCGTTTTACCATCTTAATAAGCTGCTCGTCAACCACATATTTTTCCAGAGAGGTCACATTGAATCCGCTGAGCATACCTGCCGCAAAATACATCAGGTCTACATTGCTGAGTGCGCCGCACATGAGATTCAGTGTTGATTCCACGCCTGCCTGGAAGTCAATATCCACCGCATCGTTCAATGCTCCGGATGTTCTAAAGGGCATATGATAATATTTTGCCATAGCAGCCGTTGCCAGAGAGATCAGCGCTGTTTCGCTGGATCCAAGAGCCATGGATACTTTCCTCAAATTAGTGGATGTGGAAGTATTTCCATAAAATACCGGAAGGCCCGGACGAATTAACTGGATCAGTACAATGGCTGCCAGAAGCTCCGCGTTGTTCTGGATGATGGTACCCAGAAGGGATGCCTGGCTTGTCAGCACCGGAAGGGAACAGGTAGCCAACTGGATCGGCTGATTGCGCTCGCAGTAAACATACAGCGCATCTAATGCCTCTTTAATATAAGCCAGCGGAGAAATAGGACTCACGCAGCCAATCAGCACATGATCGTCTGAGACACCGGTAAACTGTGACACCATATCGATCAGCCTGCCTGCCACTTTGCCGGTATCCTCTTTGGCTGTCATAAGGGCCGTCACGGAGATTGGAAGCGTCGTGTATCTTAGGAGTGCCGCCATCATGTGGTAGGCTCTTTCGTTCCGGTCCACATCATATGTGTCACATAAGTTCAGATGTGTCATATCCAGACAATCACTTGTCTGTACAAGTTTGCAGATCCGAACATAGTCTTCCATCAGGGAGAAGCGGAACTGGCCGTCTTCTAAGATATATGGCGGACTCCCGGATGCACACATCGTCTTGCTGCCTTTGCCCATCGCATATTTGGTTCCGTCCGGCCGGTAAAGCTCAAAGGAATCCGTTACTGTGGAGAGGGCTTTATCCACCAGCTCCTTTGTAAAATAAACCGTCACTCCATCGACCCGTGCTCCATGTTTCCGGAAAATGTCCAGTGCTTTTTCGTCGTCAAAAACGCAGCCGGTCTCTGCCAGCACTTTCAGCGACTGCTCATGGACAAACTCCACATCACTCGGATCGAAGAAAAAATTCTCTAATTTCATTTTTTTAACTCTCCTTATTTGAGTTCCGCATCCTCCAAAGAAATCCCCCTTATCTGGAAAGATCTCCTGCCGCTTCGCGGCCTGACATCTTTCCGGGCTTTCTTCGGACGATGCTGATTTGAGTTCCACATCCTCCAAAGAAATCCCCCTTATACGGAAAGCTCTCCTGCCCCTTCGCGGCACGACATCTTTCCAGGGCTTTCTTTGGAGGATGCTGATTTGAGTTCCGCATCCTCCAAAGAAATCCCCCTTATACAGAAAGATCTCCTGCCCCTTCGCGGCACGACATCTTTCCGGGGCTTTCTTCAAAGGATGCTGATTTCTCATGTCATTTTTTCAGCTAAAATATTATGTCGTTTTCTTCTTGTAGACTCTGACCGCATATGCACATACAAGCGCCAGGAGCGCACTTACTGCCAGCACGGCGAAGATCCTCGTGTAAGCGCCTGCGGTATCATAAGTATCCAGCCAGCTTCCCACTATCGGAGATACGAACATATCCGGGATAAATCCGATCACTGAGAGAATGCCGGATGCCGAACCGAAGATAGCTACCGGCACATTGGTTTCCGTAAGCATGGAGGAGGTCACACCGTAAGCACCGTTCAGGAAGAACGACAGCACAATAATCAACACCACTGACGGTATAATAAATCCTGCACCCTTCGGCGCTGCCGTCATCACGATCAAACAGCCCGCGGTAATAGCCGTACAGACGACGATCGTTTTAGAAGGCGTCTTTTTCTCCGCGATTCCGCCGACAATAGGCGAGGAAAACAGGCTGGTGCCGTATGTACGAATCGTTCCTACGATGGATGCGATTGCTGCTGTAGCACCGATTGCCGTAAGGAAGGAAACGGTATATGCGAGGGACGTGTACACCGTATACACAAAGAACATACATAAAGTTGTAAGCCATACACCTGGATGTTTCAGTGCCTGTACCACCTCATCCAAATTGAACTTTTTGCGCTCTGTCTCAAATTCATCCGCAAATTTAGGGATGAAAAGGAAAGATAAGACCGCAAAAACCGCATTGATGATGGCAAAGAACATCAGCACTGTATGGAATCCTGCCGTCGGATCGTCAAACATTTCAAAAATTGCAATGGAGATAAAGCTGATGACAAGTCCGACCACGCCGACAATTCCGTAGGAAATACCAATATTTGTAGAGTAGTTCTCCTCTGTGCTGACCAAACGGATGGCCTTATAACGGATTCCCCAGAAGATAAACGTAGTGCAAAGGCCAAACAGCAGGAAGATAACCTTCAGTTGTCCGTAGCTGGGCGCCAGAGAATACCAGAACGTCAGTACTGCACTCATGGCAAAGCCAAGTGTTGCAAGATATTTGACACGGACTTTATCTGCCAGCACACCGCCCGGAAAATATGCGATCGTAGCTGTCGTCCCATACAGGCCGTACAGAACACCCAACTGGCTGTTGGAGATCTTCAGCCCGTCAATTACCTGATCGTAGAAGGAATATCTAGCCAGATAAGTAAGGTATACTACATAAGCCCCACAACTTATAATAGCCACAACTGCCCATCTGGTAAAGCTACTGATTGTATCAACTGTTTTCAGTTCCTTATTCATTTCAACCCTCCATTTCCGTATTCATCCGATGCATCAGCTCTGTCCCCGACACATCTGTCTGCTCTTCAGTTTCCTGCTGCCCAGGATTTGCAGTAATCGATGGTCATCTGAGGACTGCTTGCCCATGCATCTGCTCCGGTCTGCTCACACACCTCTGCATTGACCGGTGCACCGCCTATAACGATCTTCACCTGATCCCGCATCCCTGCTTCCCGGAACGCATCTACTGTATGTTTCATAGAATCAATCGCCAGTGTCAGAACGCCTGACAGGCCGATAATATGGATATTCTCGTTTTTGGCTGTCTCGACGATCTTCTCCGCCGGAACATCAATCCCCAGATCCAGCACTTCAAATCCTGCTGCCTCCAGCATGGATCGGACGATATTTTTCCCGATATCGTGCAGGTCATCCTTCACAGTGCAAAGAATCATCTTCACTTTTGCCACACCGGAATCGTCCCCCGTAACTAGAGCGTCTTTCAGAATATCCACCGCCGTCGTCATCAGCTCCCCTGCATAGATCAGATCCCCTACAAAATACTCTCCGTCCTCAAACCGGGAACCTACAATATCCATTCCCTTCTGGCATGCTTCCATGGCTTCCTGCGCTTTTTGTCCGCCTTCTTCCATTACCTGCCGAAGCATCTCGGTCATCACATCTTCATCCAGATCTCCCATCGCTTCTGCCAACACATTAAAATCGATCATCTTCGTCCCTCTCTTTCTTTCTCTGTATGATTATTTCTTTCCGCCGATCTTGCCCTGGCGATAAGCTCTGTTATATTTTCTTCCGCCCTTGTCATGCATACAGAGCGCCTCGCACGCATAAATGGTGCTCATCATATCCGTATTGCACGGGTCAAGGATGGCGGAATTTAATCCTGCATGAATGGCATATGCCATACAGCCCAGATTCACATATTTCCGGGCCGGCATCTCAAAACTGATATTCGAGATAGCCCCGGTCACCTTTACTTCCGGTGCGTACTCATGGATCCCCATAATGCACTGTTCAAAATCTTTCATTGACGATGGCATGGTAGAAAGCGCCATAACACATGGATCAATATGCAACTGGGACAGCTCAACGCCGTATTTCACCGCTTTATCAATGATGCGCTTTGCAATATCCAGCTTCTTCTCCACCTGCTGGGGAATCCCGTCCTTATCGCAGGTCAGGCCGATCACATGCCACTTTGTTCCTGCAATGAGCGGAAAGATTGTCTCACACTTGTCCCCTTCTTCATTTACGGAATTTACCATACCCGGTTTCTTCACATGACCTTCCTCCAGAATACGGGCCAGCAGCCTGGCATTGGGGCTGTCGATGCAGACAGGCGTCTTTGACACTTCCTGCAGCAGACCCAAAAGCCACAGCATGGCATCATACTCCTGATCTGTCGTCGTACTAGGGGCACAGTCCAGAAAATCCGCACCTGCCCTGTCCTGAGCTTCCACCCGCTCCCGGATCAGATCTGCGTCACGCTCCGCAATGGCCTTCCGAATTGAAGGGATGGCTCCGTTGATCTTCTCACCAATGATGATCACTTCTTGTCCTCCTTTTCTGCTTTGATTCCAAATCATGTCTTTACAAGTTAGTATAGACAAGATAGGCGAATATGTCAACCATTTTCCGGCATGGATTGAGAAATTTGTCAAAAAGCATGATTCTGTATATTCATTTTTGTAAATTTTACACAAACGAAAGAACATGTCGGACATCATCCGGCCGACGGTCCGCAGCCCAATGCCTCAGGGCACAAAAGCCCCCTCATTTCACACTTGACTTTCTGACATGCAGTCGATATGATGAATAAAGACAGGGGTACCCCCTGCAGTATTTTGCAAATCATCAGATGGGAGATCGACATGAAAAACCTGGTCATTGGCTGCAGAACGCTGGAAAACGAGCTTCTTGCAGCCATGAAACTCTGTGAAAAAACCTACACTGTCCGCTGGATCGATGCACGTCTTCATAATGTCAAAGAAAAGCTGAACCACTCTCTTCAGTCCATCATCGATTCCGCCCAGGATTACGACCGCATCCTTATGGCCACTGGATTCTGCGGCAATGCCATTGACGGCCTGAAAACTTCCCGGATTCCTGTAATTATTCCCAGGGTAGACGACTGCACTTCACTTCTGTTTAACAGTTGCAAAAACCGACAGGCTCATGCAGGCTCTTATTTTCTCACTGAAGGATGGCTTCGGGGGGATTCCAACATATGGGCAGAATATCAGTATTCCCTGAAAAAATACGGAGAAAAGCTCACACAGAAGATCTTCCGTACCATGTTTGAGCATTACCGGCAGATCGCACTTTTAGATACGGGATGTTATCCCATCGCCCCGTCACTGGCACAGGCCCAGGTGATCGCCGATACCTTTTCTCTGGAATGCGCGGTCATTCCCGTTACGATTGATTTCCTTACACAGCTCCTGAACGGTCCATGGGACAGCGAACGCTTTCTGACCGTTCTGCCAAACACCGAGATCACTGCCAGCGATCTGACAGTCACCTGCTGATCGCCGATCACACATACAAGAAGGAGAGCCGTCATGTCAGATATTACTTCTTTAGAATCTGAACTTATCAATGCGCTTGCTCAACTGGATGAAGACAGAGTTTATGACCTGGTCCGAAAGACACTTGACAGCGGCGCCACATCCGAACAGATCCTGAACGATATGAATGTGGGGATGCAGAAGGTGGGCACGATCTTTGAAAGCGGAGAATATTTTATCGCCGATCTGATGTTCGCCGGTATGATCTACCGCTCCGCACTCGACGTCCTGCTTCCGCCTCAGACTTCTGTCTCTTCTGTTAAGAAAGGCCGAATCGTCATCGGCGTAGTAGAGAACGACATCCACGACATTGGAAAGGATATTGTTGTCTGTCTTCTGTCCGCTGATAATTTCGACGTTATCGATCTGGGTATTGATATGAAGCCCCAGGCATTTGTCAGCGCCGTTCAGCGGTATCATCCGGATATCGTTATGCTCAGCGGAATGATGCAGATCGCCAGAGACTCCATGCAGAAGACCATTGACGCCCTTAAGAATGCAGGTCTTAGAGATCAACTTTATATCCTGCTCGGCGGCGGATGCGTGGATCCGGACATTCTTGACTATATTGACGCTGATGCCGCCGCGATGGAACTGTCAGACACTTTAGAAAAGTGCAATGCTTACGTTTCCCGGAGGTACCAATGAAAAATATTTCCAGCAGCACGCCCGTGTATATGACCATCTATCAGGAGCTGCGCGATAAGATCGTGAATACGGAACTGCTCCCCGGTGCGATCCTGCCTTCTGAAAATGATCTGTGCACCCAGTATTCTGCCAGCAGAGAGACGGTCCGAAAAGGGTTAAAGGAACTGGAACAGGAAGGACTGATCTACTCCCGTCCCCGCCGGGGATACTTTGTATGCTCCCCCCGGCATGACCAGCTTACGCTCTCTCTCTCCCCCAATCTGCTGGACAGTGAAAGCCGTTTTAAAGACATCAAAATTATTCATCCGGGAACTGAGATCCGGGAATCCCTGAAGCTTTCCAGCAGCGACAAAGTCATCGCCGTATACCGGGGCAACTATGACAAAGAACAGCTTCTTGGCATTGAAGTAAAATATATCCCTTACCGCAGAGGTATTCCAACCGTCGAAAACGAGATCAATTTCGCCGTATTTCCCGAAGCCGCCGACGCAAAAGCTGATTCTTTCAGCTACTATACGCAGATGCAGATTACAGCTACTACTGCGCCCCAGGATATTCTGGCACTGATGGGCCAGGAGAAGGAAGAGCCTCTCCTTCTGGTGACGAAGACTTATATTTCTCAGTCCGGAAGCCGCATCGGCTTCTCCAAACACTATCTTCGTACCCCTTATGTAACGTTGAACGGTACATCCGGATATATGCAGAAAAACAAGAAAGCAGAGTGACAAGGCCATGCCCCAGATTACGATCACCGAACAGAAAAAGATGCAGAAAGTTCCTGAAGGAACAACGCTTATGGATGCCCTTCGCACTATGGGTGCGGCAATCGACGCCCCCTGCGGCGGCCGCGGGCAGTGCGGCAAATGTCAGGTTCTCATACAGGAGCAAAACGCTCCCGGAAGCGAATGGAAGACTGTGACTGCCTGCCAGTATCCGATCCTGAAAGATCTCTTTGTCTCCCTTACCCCGGCCGGACAGAACCTCATCCTGGAAACCGGCAGCAGCAGCATCCGCATTCTCGAACCGGTTGTACGCGGCATTTTGGCCAAGATCCCCCGGTGCCCCATCGGCGAAGCATCTTCCGACTGCCGTCGGGTCATCCATGCCCTCGGTCCGAACACAGTAATTCCTTTGTCTGTTTCTAAGAACCTTCTCAGCCGGTTAGAAGCCATAAAGTATGACGGATATTTTATTTTATGCGAGAATACCCTGGCGGATATCCGTCCGGAACCGGTTCCACATTATGTGCTCGCCTATGACATCGGTACGACTACAGTAGTATCTTATCTTCTGGACGCCGAAACCGGACAGACACTGGCTGTCAGCAGCACATTGAATCCTCAGACGGCCTACGGAGCCGATGTTATCAGCCGGAGCGAATACGCCGAGAAAGATCCGGACCAGACGCTGACGAAGATCATCCGCTCTGCCCTGAATGAACTGGCAGTAAAAAATGCCGGGAAAGCCGGCATTTCTCTTCAGGATATTTATTTTGCAGCCATCGTAGGCAATACCTGTATGCACCATCTTTATCTGGGCGTCTCGCCCTCTTCACTGCTTAGAGCTCCCTATAATGCAACTGTGGATCAAATGCAGTATCTGACTCCTTCTGAGTCCGGACTCCGGATTCATCCAGAAGGAAAGGTATGTGTTCTTCCGGTCATCGCCGGTTACGTAGGAGCCGATACCATAGGCGTTCTTCTCTCCCTTCCGAAAGATACCTTTGCACGGCTGACACTGATGCTGGACATCGGAACTAACGGCGAATTGGTACTCGGACAGGGCAGCCGCCTTCTCACCTGCTCCACTGCCGCAGGTCCGGCCTTTGAAGGCGCAAAGATTACTTATGGTATGCGGGGGGCTCCCGGTGCCGTGGATCACGTCTCCCTGCATCCGGAACAGAAACGGCTGCTCTTAAGTGTCATCGGAGACACGGCCCCTGCCGGAATCTGCGGCTCCGGACTGATCGATCTGATCTTCTGTCTGCTGAAACTGGGGATCCTTTCCTCTAAAGGCCGGCTGTTAAGTCCAGACCGATGGCGGTCCGAAGTCCGGCGCCTGTACGAACACCGCCTCATCCGCCGGGACGGCATCCTTGTCTTCCTGCTGACGGATGACCCCAAGGGAGTCTGTCTGACACAGAAAGATATCCGGGAAGTACAGCTTGCCAAAGCTTCCATCGCCGCCGGCATCCGGATACTCTGCGAACAGATGAACGTCTCTGTATCCGACATCCGGTCGGTTCTTCTGGCAGGTGCCTTCGGAAGCTTTATGTCTCCTGAAAGCGCCTGCGGCATCGGCCTGATTCCGGATGTCTTAAGCACCCGTATCCATGCCATCGGCAATGCCGCCGGAGAAGGTGCCAAGGCGGCGGCTTTAGACCGGACGGTCCTGGCCCGCAGCCAAACCTTGCCGGAGACTATGGAATTTGTAGAATTAGCTGCTTCTGCCCATTTCCAGGATACTTACCTTGGTATGCTGGATTTTCCGGAGGTTCCCCGGTCCTGATCTTCACCGGGACAGAAAAGTTCTGCAATTTTAAGGTCCTCCGGTGTTGTGATCTTAATATTTTCATAGGATCCTTCCACTAACCGGATCGGACAGCCGCAGACATTTTCCACCACCATGGCGTCGTCGGTAATCTGGATGCCCTGCCGGAGAAGTTCCTGTTCTTTTTTCATAAGCTCCTTGTATGCAGAAAATATCAGGTCGGCCGCAAATACTTGCGGAGTCTGGATCTGCCAGACCAGACTCCGCTTTGGCGTCATATGAATGCAGCCCTGTTCATCGGCAATCTTTACGGTATCTTTCACCGGCATTCCAACCACACAGGCGCGGCTTTGGCACACTTCTTTGTAAGCCCTTTCCAGAATCTCCTCACTGACGAAAGGACGGGCACCGTCATGGATAAAAACATATCCGTCCTTCCACCCCATCTGTCTCAGGGCAAGAAGCCCTTCCCACACGGAATGATACCGTTCCGCTCCCCCTTCTACTACCGCTTTCACTTTCTGAAAGCCGTATTTGTCCACCACTTCCTGGCGGCAATAGGGAATTTGTCCTTTCCCGGCCACAAGAACTACTTCATCCATCCACGGAGTTCTCTCAAATACGTCCAGGGAATACCAGATCACCGGACGGTCCCGAAGCATCAGATACTGTTTGGCCAGTGTTGTCCCCATTCGTTTTCCCCTGCCCCCGGCCAGTACTATCGCTGCACAGCGCTCTTTTTTCATATTCTGCTCCTATCGTTCCCCCAGCTTCAGATTGGGAACTGCATTCAGATCCAGTCCATGCCGGACACCTTTTTGGTACTCATAATATGCCGCCGCACCGATCATAGCCCCATTGTCCGTACACAAAATCGGCGACGGATGATAAAAGGCTGTCTTCTGTGCTTCACATGCCTTCTGCATCATAAGACGCAGAGTGGAATTGGATGCAACGCCTCCTGCCAGCGCAAGTTTTGGGATCCCGTAATCCTTCACCGCCGCCAGCGCATGAGATACGAGCACATCGCAAACCGCCTTCTGAAAGGATGCCGCCACATCTGCCTGAACGATGGCTTCTCCTTTCATCCTGCAGCCGTTTAAGTAGTTCAGCACCGCCGATTTAACGCCGCTGAAGCTGAAATCATATGGCGCATCCTCCACTTTTGCCCTTGGAAAATGAATGGCGTCCGGGTTCCCGTCAGCAGATACTTTATCGATCTTTGGTCCCCCCGGATATCCAAGCCCGATCGCCCTTGCCACTTTATCGAACGCTTCGCCCGCCGCATCGTCTCTCGTCCGGCCGATGATCTCATACACGCCGTAATCTCTTACTGCCACCAGATGGGTATGTCCCCCCGACACCACCAGGCAGAGAAAGGGCGGTTCGAGATCTTTATGTTCAATATAATTGGCAGAAATATGCCCCTCGATATGATGCACGCCAATGAGCGGCAGTTTTGCCGCGTAGCTGACAGCCTTGGCCTCCGCCACCCCTACCAGCAGTGCGCCTACCAGTCCGGGGCCGTAGGTCACTGCCACAGCATCCAGATCCTGCAGTGTGACTTCTGCCTGCTCCAGCGCCTCCTGAATGACATAGTTGATCTTCTCAATATGCTTCCTGGATGCGATTTCCGGCACCACACCGCCGTACAGCGTATGCAGGGCGATCTGGGAAGAAATGACATTGGAGAGCACTTCTCTTCCGTTCTTTACCACTGCCGCCGCGGTCTCATCGCAGGAACTTTCAATGGCAAGTATTTTGATTTCTTTTTTCTCTTCCATACTATGGTCACGCTTCCTTTTCAAAATCCAGTTCTGCGGATTTTCGGTCTTTTCCCGCCTGAGCGGCCGGAAAGATCTTCTGCACCTCTTCCATATATTCTTCCGGGCGGGTCAGAGACGGGCTGTAATGCGTCAGCCACAGTTCTTTTACCTGTGCTTCCTTTGCAAGGGCCGCCGCCTCATAGAACGTCATATGCTTGTGTTCCTTTGCCTTCGCTTCCTTGTCCTTCTCCCCGTACATGCCTTCACAGATGAACAGATCCGAGTGCAGCGCATTTTCCACAATGGACGGAACGGGCCTGGTATCCGTACAGTAGGTGAGTTTAATACCCTTTCTGGCACTTCCAAGCACCATATCCGGTGTATAAGTCCTCTCCTCGGTCACAATGGTTTCGCCTTTTTGCAGACGGCTCCAGTACATCTTCGGAATCTCCAGCCGCAGTGCTTCCTCCGGCCGAAATTTTCCTGCACGGTCCAGTTCCATCGTATAGCCGTAGCAGAGCACGTTGTGATGGACCCGGAAAGCTTTCAGGCGGTAACCGTTCAGGGTAAAGACTTCTTCCGGCCCGCTGATCTCCCGAAATACGATCGGAAATGGCAGCTCCGGCGCAATCACCCGAAGGGCATTCACTACCCGTTCCAGCCCTTTTGGCCCAATCAGCGTAAGGGGTTTCGTCCGGTCCGCGTTGCCCATAGTTAAGAGCAGCCCCGGCAGGCCGCTAATATGATCTCCATGATAATGGGTAAAACAGATCACATCGATGGGTTTGAAACTCCAGCCCTTTTCTTTGACGGCAATCTGAGTTCCTTCCCCACAGTCGATCAGAAGACTGCTCCCGTTATAGCGCACCATCAGGGAAGTCAGCCATCGATATGGAAGCGGCATCATCCCGCCGCTTCCAAGCAGACATACATCTAACATAATCACTCCTGGTTAGAGTAACTCTAACTCCTCTTCCATCGTAACAGGCACTAAAAAGCTGCCGGTCAGACGGTCATAACATTCCTCGCACAGATCAAAAGAATGTCTCTCACCGTCTTTTCCGGAGAAATAGCCGAAACGGGTCTCCCCCTGAAATACCCCCTCCTGCACGATTCCATTTTCCAGTTTCAATTCCCGTCCGCACTGGTTGCAGACGATCTTTTCCAGTGTCCTTTTCTCCGAATCCGCATACAAACGCATGACTTTTATCCTCCTCGTATAAGCCTATGGCCTTTTGATTTTGACAGGCTCTTTACTCTGTCCTGCCTACGCGGAGATTATATCGTCTTCCTTTTCATAAAGGAATAGGAGATTACTGGTCATGCTTCACGTGAGCCTGCAGGGGATGCCCCTTTTCGTCTCCACATGATCCATGCGTCCTCTGCCGGACGCTCATAAAAGCGCCTGCGGATGCCTTCACATACAAAGCCAAGGCTTTCGTAGACATGAATGGCAGCCTGGTTGCCTGCACGGACTTCCAGGGTGAACTCCTGCATCCCCAGGCGCTTTCCTTCCTCCAGAAGCGCTTTTACAAGACTCGTTCCAATCCCCCGGCCGCGATATGCTTCTTTCACCACGATGTTTGTGATGTCCCCTTCCTCCAGGACTCGCAGAAGCCCTCCGTAACCGATCACTTTCCCTTCCTCCTCTGCCACGAAAAACAGATATCCGGAATCGTTCAGGCTCTCTTCTAACTGCCTTTTGGACCAGGGAAGGGAGAAATTCTCTGCCTCCAGTCCGGCGACGTCAGCAAGATCAGAAGGCCGCATCCTGCGGATCATCCCTTCGGCTCCTTTTTCTCTGCCGTTTCCTTCTCGGCCCGCTCCCGCTCGGCCTGGGACAGCCGCAGGTAATCCGGCTGATGCTCCGCCGCCGTCTCAAGACGGCCTTCCCGAAGATATTGAAGGGCCAGTGTGCCTATAGCTCCGGCTCTCTGTTTGTTCAGATGCGCAGGAGCAAAAAAGTGCCGCCTTCCTTTTGCAAGAAGCGGGGCCATCAGAACCTCTGTCAGTCTGCCTTGATAGACCGGAACGCCGTCCCCAAGGAAGATCACATCCCGGCCAAGGGCGCACAGTTTCTCGGCAATCTCCCGAATGTTCACGGCCATAGGAGGTTCGATCCGCTCCAGTCTGTATTCCCGAAACTCATAGATCCCCGTATAAACCTGATCCCGCCTTGCATCCATCAGAGGACAGATCAGCTTGTCCGTGCCGTACAGATTATAAGCAAGGCCGTCCAGCGTCGGAACGGCCGCTAACGGCTTGTCCAGGGCAAGGCCAAGACCTTTGGCCGTAGCCGAACCGATTCGAAGGCCCGTAAAAGATCCCGGTCCTGCTGCAACAGCCACCGCATCTATGGTCTTCAGATCCAGCTCCAGCATTTTCACGATCTCATCCAGCATAGGAAGCAGCGTCTGGGAATGGGTCTTTTTATAATTCACAGTATACTCCGCCAGCAGGCTGCTACCGAAACTGTTTCCTTCCACGACTGCCACCGAAGCCACCAGCCCGGAACTGTCCAGCGCCAGCACCCGATTCATTTTCGTATAGTCAAACTCCCTGTTCATCCTGCCGCTGCACCTCCAGTCCTTCTATGGTAATTCGCCGATAGTCAAAACCCCGATCCAGGTCCTTCTCAATGGTGACTCGCACAAGCCCCTCCGGAAGCAGCTCTTCAATCAGATCCGCCCACTCCACCAGGCAGACACCATCTCCGTAAAAACAGTCTTCGTACCCGATCTCTTCCATTTCTTCAAGATCGCCGATCCGGTATACATCAAAATGATAAAACGGAAGCCGTCCTCCTTCATAGATCTGCAGAATCGTAAAGGTAGGGCTGTTCACCGGCTCCTCTATTCCAAGCCCTGCAGCAACGCCCTGAGTAAATACGGTCTTTCCGGTTCCCAGATCACCCTTAAGAGAAATAACCGCACCGGAACATATGTTCTTCCCGATCTTTTTCCCAAGGGCGAAAGTCTCCTTTGCACTCCGGGTCTCTGTTATGTATGTTTCTTGTACCATCTTACAGAATATCCATCTTCTGATAGACCCTCATCCGCTCTGCAACTGCAGCGGCATCCGGCATGGTCTGAACAAAGTCATAATCGGACCAAATACGTCCGATCTCTTCCTGCACCTTTGGAATGCTGCGAAGCTCCTCTTCATAGGTACGCAAAAAATGATCGATCAGCACAGTATTTGCAATAAAATCGGTTTCGGCAGGTTCTGCCTCCTCCAGAGGCCCTCCGTTGCAGAACGCATAAATACATTTGTCCATAAAAATATGCATACACGAAAATGTGGAGTTTCCGTTCAGATCAAATACCTGCAGCATCTTTCCGCCGCTTACAGGAATCTGATTGGAAGTATCTGCAAATGCCTCGGAATCACCGAAATCATAAAAACGTGTAATAAAATCCTGCAGATATTCCTGTTCTTCTTCGTTCAGGGGCCGGCCAAGTCCCTGGCAGAAAAGATGAAGCACTTTCTTCAGTTCTCCGAGAATCTCACAGTCCGGACATTCAGAAAGCTTTTCAAACACCCCCTGAAAGCGGGCAAGACTTAAAAGTCCCCAGATATAGTTCTGGGTATTGCTCAGTTCCTCTGAACGCTCTGTCACCTGCTCCAGCAGCTCGTTGTAAAGCAGATCTTCTTCTTCGAGTGCACCGATCTGCTCATCGCAGTCTTCCATGAGCACTTCCGACTCATCGAATGTCTGTTCGAAATTGCTGTACAGGGTAGACGCACGATCCAGATACAGCCTGGCCCGTTCCAGATCTCCTTTTCTCTGATATTCCTTCCCGCGCCGGTAGCAGCTCTCTGCGGTCTCTGTAAGCTTCGCTTTCTCTTCCCAGGAAGCGGACTGCTCCTTCAGACGCTCCCCTTCCCGGTCGTTTTCAGATTTTCCACCAAATAAATTTTTCAAGAATCCTGACATGATTTGTTCCTCCTATTATAGTTCCGCATCCGCGTGTGCAATGCCCCTTATCTGGAAGCATATTCCTCCATTTCCATTCCGGAATATCCTTCCGGGCATTTCACCCGCAGATGCTGTTTCTAGTTCCGCATCCGCGGGTGCAATACCCCTTACCTGGAAGCATATTCCTCCATTTCCATTCCGGAATATCCTTCCGGGCATTTCACCCGCAGATGCTGTTTCTGGTTCCGCATCTGCAAACGCAGTGCCCTTCTACCTTTTCATCGTCAGCGCGATCCGCTTTTTTGCCTCGTCTACGCTGAGGACTTTCACTTCTACGATATCACCCACTTTTACTACTTCCAGCGGGTGTTTGATATAGCGGTCCGACATCTGGGAAATATGGACCAGACCGTCCTGATGGACACCAATGTCCACAAAGGCGCCAAAATCGATGATGTTCCGCACCGTCCCTTTCAGCACCATACCCGGCGTCAGATCTTTCATCTCCATCACATCACTTCTTAAAACCGGACGGGGCATCTCATCTCTTGGATCTCTGGCTGGTTTTTCCAGCTCCGCAACCATATCCTTAAGCGTCAGCTCTCCTACCCCCAGCTCGTTTGCTGTCTCCTTCGGCTTTTGGACCTTTTTTGAGATTCCTTTCAGGCCGCCGTTTGCGATATCCTCTGCAGAAAAGCCAAGAGAAGTCAAAAGCTTTGTAGCCGCCTCGTAGCTCTCCGGATGCACGCTTGTTGCATCCAGTGGATTCGTCCCGCCTGTAATGCGCAGAAAGCCTGCACACTGTTCATAAGCCTTCGGCCCCAGCTTCGGCACCTTTAAAAGCTGTCGGCGGTCCGCAAACCGGCCGTTCTGCTCCCGGTAAGCTACAATATTTTTGGCCAGCGTCTTCGTAATGCCGGAAATGTACTCCAAAAGAGGCGCCGATGCGGTATTCAAGTCCACACCTACTCTGTTCACGGAGTCTTCCACGACGCCCCCAAGCGCTTCGCTTAAGCGCTTCTGGTTCATATCGTGCTGATACTGCCCTACGCCGATGGCCTTGGGATCGATCTTGACCAGCTCTGCCAGCGGATCCTGCAGTCTTCTGGCAATGGACGCAGCACTTCTCTGGCCTACATCAAAATTCGGAAATTCCTCCGTGGCCAGCTTACTGGCAGAATACACCGAGGCTCCCGCTTCGCTGACGATCACATACTGTACTTTCTGAGGAATCTCCCGAAGAAGCTCCGCAATGATCTGCTCCGATTCCCTGGAAGCCGTACCGTTGCCAAGAGAAATTAAAGTAATGTTGTATTTTTCAATGAGTTTTTTCAAAACCGCCTTTGCTTCTTTTACCTTCTTCTGGGGAGCAGTAGGATAGATAACTACCGTATCCAGCACTTTCCCCGTAGGATCTACCACCGCCAGTTTGCACCCGGTACGAAAGGCCGGATCCCAGCCAAGAACTGTCTGTCCGGCAATGGGCGGCTGCATCAGAAGCTGTTCCAGATTCTTTCCGAAGACCTGAATGGCCCCTTCCTCCGCCTGCTCCGTCAAGAGGTTCCGGATCTCCCGCTCGATGGCCGGCGCAATCAGACGGGCATAGCTGTCCGCTATCGTTTCTTTTAACGCATCTGTTGTATGAGGATTGTCCCTTTTTATCACCTGCTTTTCCAGATAGCGCAGAATCTTCTCCTGGGGTGCCTCAATCTTTACCGTCAGAATCTTCTCTGCCTCCCCGCGGTTCAGAGCCAGCGTACGATGCCCCATCATTTTATGGATTTCCTGGTCGAAATGATAGTAAGTCTCATATACAGACTCCTGTGTCTCGTCCTTCGCTTCGGAAGTAATCCGCCCTTCCTTTATGGTAATTTCTCGAATATATGTTCGATAATCTGCATCGTCGGATATATTTTCTGCCAGGATATCCCTTGCTCCTGCCAGGGCCTCCTCCACAGTCAATACACCCTTTTCTTCTGACAGATAAGCCGCCGCCTCTTCCTCCAGCGGTTTCTTCGTCATCTGCAGAAGAATTACATTTGCCAGACCTTCCAGCCCCTTCTCCTTTGCCATAGTAGCACGGGTTCTGCGCTTGGGCCGGTAGGGCCGGTACAGGTCATCCACCTCCACCTGGGTCTGCGCCGCCTCAATCTGCGCCCGAAGCTCTTCGGTCAGCTTTCCCTGTTCCTCGATGCTGGCAAGCACCTGTGCTTTTTTATCCTCCAGGTTGCGCAGATACGTCAGACGCTCATCCAGCTTCCGAAGCTGCTCGTCGTTCAGGGCGCCTGTGACTTCCTTGCGATAGCGGGAAATAAAGGGAATCGTATTTCCCTCATCGATCAGGCCCACGGCAGCTTCTACCTGCCACTTTTTCACCTCTAGTTCTTCCGTCAGTTTCTGTAAAATATCCATAGTGCTCCTTTTTCTGTCCGGACCGGCAGACGGTCCGCCTTCCTTCCCATCACAGACCGCAGCCCGACAGCCAACAGCCCTGCAGAAGTGTACGTTGTACACCATTATATATCAACTTGGAAATCTCTGCAATTCCTTTGTCCGGCAAAAGCCAAAAACGGGATGCAGGGAAATAGCTCCCTGACATCCCACGCTTTATCTGTCTGTATTTTCAGTCCAGCACGCCTTGAATCGCCGCCAGAAACTCCTCAAAAGTTTCCAGAGCCGGCAGGTCCGGATTGTCCTTCTTAATCTGCTCTGTACTGCGGAACAAAAAGCCCGCCTTTCCGGCCCGAATCATCCCCAGATCGTTGTAGCTGTCACCGGCTGCAATCGTCTGAAAGCCTGCCGACTGCAGTGCCTTTACCGTGGTCAGCTTGGAATTTTCGATCCGCATCTGATAGCCGGTAATCTCTCCGTCCGGCGCCACTTTCAAACTGTTGCAGAACAGCGCCGGCCATCCCAGCTTTTTCATCAGAGGCTTTGCAAATTCCGTAAATGTATCACTCAGAATAACTACCTGGGTCAGCGACCGCAGCTCGTCCAAAAACTCCTTCGCTCCAGGAAGGGGATCAATTCCTGCAATGGTCTCCTGGATCTCCTTCAGTCCCAGATGATGCTGCTTTAAAATCTGAAGCCGATAGTTCATAAGCTTATCATAATCCGGCTCATCCCTGGTCGTCTTTCTAAGCTCCGGTATACCGGTTGCTTCCGCAAAAGCAATCCAGATCTCCGGTACCAGTACCCCTTCCAGGTCCAAACATACGATATCCATCCTCAGCCCTCCACGCGGATCATGCTGATGATCCCTGCATCTGCTGCCTTGGAAGCGTACTCCTCTTCCGACATTACCGGTGTAACAAAACCGATCTCTCCTTTGACTCCCGCATCGATTCGCTCTCCGTCCCCAAAGAGCTCTTCCGGCTTTGCATCTGCTTTCATACGTACAAAAAACCGCCTGGTCATCTGTCCCACAGGCGCAAGCGCAAGCTTTTCCGGCTCCCAGAACAAGGTGATGATCTTGCCCAGATGTCTTGCCGCATCCACCATGTCTCCTGCCACCGCACTGGCAGTGGGAAGCTTTCCTGCTCCGCTGCCGTAGAACATGGAATTGCCCAGCATATTTCCCTTGACAAATACTGCGTTGTATACATCATTGACCACATAGAGCGGGTGCTCCTTCGGAATCAGCACCGGGCTGACCATGGCGCAGTACGTATCTTCCACCTTTTTGCTGATGGCAAGCAGTTTGACGGACCTCTTCAGCTTCTTCGCATAGACAAAATCTTCTGTCGTAATCTTTGTGATTCCTTCCGTATAAATATCCCGGAAATCCACCTGATTGCCGCTGGCAAGGGAAGTAAGGATGGCAATCTTGCGGCAGGCGTCCCAGCCTTCCACATCCGCCTCCGGATGCAGCTCCGCATAGCCTCTGTCCTGTGCCTCTTTCAGAACGTCTGTATAGTCCAGTCCTTCCCGGTCCATTTTGGTCAGCATATAGTTGGTGGTTCCGTTTAAGATGCCGGAGATCTCCAGAATCACATCCGCCGTCAAAGAAGAGTTCAGCGGCCGGATAATGGGGATTCCGCCGCCCACACTGGCCTCAAACAGATAGTTTACCTGATGATCCTTGGCGATTTGAATCAGTTCGGCTCCGTGTTCCGCCACCAGTTCCTTATTGGAAGTGCACACGCTCTTGCCCGCTTCCAAACAGCGTTTTGTAAATTCATACGCCGGATGCAGTCCGCCCATAACTTCCGCTACAATACGGACCTCCTCGTCTCCTATAATATCTTCAAAATCGTGCGTCAGCACTTCCATAACCGGATCTCCCGGAAATTCCCGCAGATCCAGCACATATTTAATGCGAAGCTCCTGCCCCACCTTTTTATCGATACTCTTCTCATTGGTCCTAATCACTTCATAGACACCAGAACCAACCGTACCGTATCCCATAATCGCTACTTTTATCATTCGGTATTACTCCCTGCCTAATATTTTCAGATAATGTACGCCTTTCTGCTCCTCGATCCTTCCGATCATCGCAGAGACGTCTCCGGTTGTCGGTAACACTTCGATGCTCAGCGTCAAAGATGCCACGCCGCTGATAGGTATGCTTTGGTGGATGGTCAGAATATTGGCTCCATACTCTGCCACAATATTCAGCACTACGGACAAAAGTCCCGGTTCATCCTCCATCTGCAGAACAAAGGTGACGGTCTTCCCCTTGGCCTCATCGTGAAAGGGGAAGATATCATCCTGATATTTGTAATAAGAGCTCCTGCTGATGCCCACCTGGTCCACCGCATCCTGTATGGACGGGGCCTTTTCCGATTCGAGAAGCCGCTTGGCTTCCACGACCTTTAAGAGTACTTCCGGCACCGCTTTTTCTCTGAGCACATAATATTTGCTCTTTTCCGTCATCTTTTATTCCTCCGGGGTCCGGTTAATCCACTTCAGATATGCATTGATAAGCGGATCAATCTTCCCGTCCATCACGCCATCCACGTTGCTGACTTCCGCACCTGTCCGGTGGTCCTTCACCATCGTGTAAGGCTGCATGACATAAGAACGAATCTGGTTTCCCCATGCAATATCGCTGACCTCTCCACGGATACCGGACAGCTTTTCCGCCTGCTTCTGCTGCTCTAAAAGATACAGCTTGGCTTTCAGCATCTGCATGGCCTTGTCTTTATTCTGAAACTGAGAACGCTCATTCTGACATTGTACTACTATTCCCGTAGGAATATGGGTAATTCGGATGGCAGACGATGTTTTATTGATATGCTGACCGCCTGCTCCGCTGGAACGGTACGTATCAATCCGCAGATCTTCGGGATTGATCTCAATATCAATGTCATCCTCGATATCCGGCATCACATCCAGAGAGACAAAGGACGTCTGTCTTTTGCCCTGGGCATTAAAAGGAGAGATCCGGACCAGACGATGAACGCCCTTTTCCGACTTCAGATAGCCGTAGGCATTTTCCCCGTTGACCTGGAAGGTCACAGACTTGATGCCGGCCTCGTCTCCGTCCAGATAGTCCAGCACTTCCACGGAAAAACCCTTGCGCTC
Organism: Lachnospiraceae bacterium; assembly: GCA_910574965.1. GTDB lineage: Bacteria > Bacillota > Clostridia > Lachnospirales > Lachnospiraceae > Hominiventricola. The sequence continues at coordinate 24,120 of CAJTDB010000008.1, forward strand.
TGCCCATCTCGTGTACATCCGGTATAACATGCCCGCCCAATCGCAGCTCTCCGTTCCTCCGGCTCCTGCATTGAGCTTTAAGATGGCGTTGTTGCTGTCGTATTCTCCGGACAGAAGAGTCTTGATTCTGAGGGTCTCCAGCCGTTCTGCAAAGTCATCCAGCTCCTCCTGGATCTCCGGAATCAGGGATGCATCATTTTCCTCATATCCCATCTCCAGCAGGGTTTCGATATCCTCATACTGTCCCTGCAGACTTTCAAAGCCCTCTTTTTCTTCCTTAAGGCTGTTCAATTCCCGCATCCCCGCCTGGGAGCGTTCTACATTGTCCCAGTAGCCGGGAGCCTCCATCTCTTTTTCCAATTCTTCAATCCTGAGTGCTTTTCCAGCCAGGTTAAAGTGAATCCCTCAGTTCTGTCAAGGGCTGTGCATAGCTGTTCAGTGTATATTTAAACTGATCCAATTCTACCACAACGACACCTTCTTTCTTTTTATATTTTTGATCTATGACCGAAAGGGGTGCTCCACACATCCCGGATCATACTATTTTCTGCCGCAGCATTGTTTATATTTCAGACCGCTGCCGCAAGGACATTTATCATTGGGGTAGACCTTCTGCGCCGCTCTCTGGATTGGTTTCTTCGCCAGAGAATCGTCCTTGTTGGTCCCGGTCACTTTCGCAACCTCCTCCCGCTCTGCTTTCTCTTCCACACGGATGTGCATCAGGATGCGGACCGTATCCTCCTGAATGCTGTTCGTCATGGCCTCGAACATTTCATAACCGCTCATTTTGTATTCCACCAGCGGATCCCTGTGCCCGTAAGCCTGCAGTCCGATGCCCTGCCGGAGCTGGTCCATATCATCAATATGATTCATCCACTTGCGGTCAATGGTTTTTAGCAAGAACACACGTTCGAGTTCCCGGATCAGCTCCGGATTGGGAAATTCCGCTTCTTTTGCCTCATAAAGCCTGGTGGCTTCCTGTTTGAGTCCATGCTTCATCTCCGCCTTGTTCCTGCAGCCGAGACGCTCCACCGTAACCGGCTCTATGGGAATCACCGGCAGAAGACTCTCATTCAATCCGGTCAGATCCCACTCTTCCGGCTCCTGATCGTCCCCGATAAAGGTATCGATCGTATTTTCCACAATATCCGAGATCATCTTGTAGATGGAATCCCGCATACTTTCTCCGTCCAATACCCGGCGGCGCTCCGTATAAATTACTTCCCTCTGCTCATTCATAACCTGGTCGTACTCCAGCAGGTTTTTGCGGATGCCGAAGTTGTTGTTCTCGATCTTCATCTGTGCCTTCTCGATGGAATCCGACAGCATCTTGTGCTCGATCTCTTCATCCTCCGGCACTCCAAGGGCATTGAAGATGCCCATAAGCCTTTCGGAACCGAACAGACGCATCAGATCGTCCTCCAGGGAGATATAGAAGCGGGACTCTCCTGGATCGCCCTGACGTCCGGAACGCCCTCGAAGCTGGTTGTCAATACGTCTTGCCTCATGGCGCTCCGTACCGATAATCTTCAGTCCGCCTGCGGCTCTCGCCTCTTCGTCCAACTGAATATCCGTACCGCGGCCCGCCATATTTGTAGCAATCGTCACTGCTCCATGCTGTCCTGCCAATGCGACGATCTCTGCCTCCCGCTCATGGAACTTGGCGTTCAGCACCTCATGCTGGATGCCTCTTTTTGTCAGCATCCGGCTGAGTTCTTCCGAAGCTTCGATGGTGATGGTGCCTACCAGTACCGGCTGGCCTTTGGCATGGGACTCCTCGATGGCCCTGCACACGGCACGCAGCTTCTCCTCACGGGTCTTATAGACCGCATCCTGCAGGTCTTTTCTCTGGACAGGACGGTTGGTCGGAATCTCGATGACATCCATGCCGTAGATCGCACGAAACTCCTTTTCCTCTGTAAGCGCCGTACCGGTCATGCCGCATTTTTTCGCGTATTTATTGAAAAAGTTCTGGAACGTGATATTGGCCAGTGTCTTGCTTTCCCGCTTGACCTTCACGTGCTCTTTCGCCTCAATGGCCTGATGCAGACCGTCCGAATACCGGCGTCCCGGCATGATACGTCCGGTAAATTCATCCACAATGAAAATCTGGTCGTCCTTGACCACATAATCCTGGTCCCGGAACATCAGATTGTTCGCCCGAAGCGCCAGTTCCATATTGTGCTGAAGCTCCAGATTCTCCGGATCTGCCAGGTTCTCGATCTTAAAATACTGCTCTACCTTCTTGATTCCGTCCGCTGTCAGGTGAACAATCTTGTCCTTCTCATTGACGATAAAATCACCGGTCTCCTCGATCTCCTCTCCCATGATGGCATCCATCTTGGAAAATTCCTTGCTGGCCTCGCCCCTTTTCAGTGTATGAGCCACATAGTCGCACAGCTCATAAAGTTTTGTGGATTTGCCGCTCTGGCCGGAGATAATCAGAGGCGTACGGGCTTCGTCGATGAGGATGGAGTCAATCTCATCGATGATGGCATAGTGCAGCTCTCTTTGCACCAACTGATTCTTATAGATGACCATATTATCCCGCAGATAATCAAAGCCAAGTTCGTTATTCGTAATATAAGTGATGTCGCAGGCATAAGCCGCTCGGCGTTCTTCTTTTGTAGAGCTGTTTAAGACAACACCCACTGTCAGACCCAGAAACTCATGCACCTTTCCCATCCACTCTGCGTCACGGTTCGCCAGATAATCATTGACCGTAACCACATGAACGCCTTTTCCCTCCAGCGCATTCAGGTACGCCGGAAGAGTGGACACCAGCGTCTTTCCTTCACCGGTGCGCATTTCTGCAATACGCCCCTGATGCAGGATCATTCCACCGATTAGCTGAACCCGGTAATGCTCCATGCCCAGCACACGCTTTGCCGCCTCCCGGACCGTAGCAAACGCCTCCGGCAGCAGATCGTCCAGCGCAGCGCCCTCTGAAAGTCTCTGTCTGTACTCCTTCGTCTTCTCCCGCAGTTCCTCATCGCTAAGCGCCTGCATCGCAGGACGTAGCTCCTCGATACGGTCGATGACGGGAACGATCAGCTTTAACTCCCGCTCACTGTGGGTCCCGAACAGTTTGTCAAATATTTTCATGCTGCTCTCCTATCAAAGTCACCAGTATTTTTCACTGACAACCATTATATCACAAAAATGGGATTTGGCAAATGCCAAATCCCATCGCGGGTCATTTTCGTTGATATTACGCAGAATCGGACGTTTATCCTCACGCAGATACCGCCTTATGCATCCGGCTCTAAGATACCGTACGTTCCGCCTTTTCTCCGATACACCACATTAATCTCATCCGTCTCCGCATTCACAAAAGCGAAGAACGCATGTCCAAGCAGTTCCATCTGCACACACGCATCTTCCGGGTACATGGGCTTAATATCAAATTTCTTCGTCCGGATGATCTTCACTTCCTGATCTTCCGAATCCTTCTCCAGAAATTCTTTCTGGAAATTCCCCCCGCCCTGCTGTCTTGCGATCAGTTTGTTTTTGTACTTCCGAAGCTGACGCTCAATTACTTCTTCCACCAGATCGATGGACACATACATGTCCGTGCTGGACTGCTCCGAACGGATAATGTTCCCCTTGACCGGAATCGTCACCTCAATCTTCTGACGCTCCTTCTCCACGCTCAGAGTCACATGTACTTCCGTATCAGGAGTAAAATACCGCTCCAGCTTCTTCAGCTTCTCCGTCACCGCTGACCGAAGGCCATCTGTAATGTCGAGATTTTTTCCGCTGATGATAAAACGCATAGAACCACTCCTTTGCTCATTATTCTGCATCTCTGTGCATTTTCCATACCCCCGCACAGTTTTGATGCCTGTCTCTATCATACCATTATTTAGGCGATTCCGCAACGAATTTCACAACCTCTTCATAATTCATTGTCCCCCCGAACAGATCCAGTGCACTTCCGATGGTCACATTCAGCCGTCCTTTCCCCAGATCCTTCAGTTTTCGAAGATCCGAAAAGTTCCCGACACCCCCTGCATAGGTAATTGGAATCCCGTCCCATGCCCCCAAAAGGCTCACTAACGGCTCCTCGATCCCCTGTGCCTTTCCCTCTGCATCCACTGCATGAACCAGAAATTCCGCACAGTATCTCGAAAGCTCTGTAAGAACCTCCTTTGTAAGCACCACATCCGTAAACTTCTGCCATCGGTCTGTAACGATGTAATATGCCTCTTCCTTCCTTCTGCAGCTTAAATCCAGCACCAGATGTTCTTTCCCCGTCTCTGCCTGCAGCTTCCGAAGATTGTCCCAGTCCACCTTCCCGTCCCGAAACACATAAGAAGTCACGATCACATGGCTGGCGCCCGCCTCTAAATATTCCCCTGCATTCTCCCTGCAGATGCCGCCCCCCACCTGCAGTCCCCCCGGATACTCCGAAAGAGCCAGCAGTGCCTGCCTCCTTGTCTCCTCATAAAATCTGCTCCCTTTCTTATTCAGAAGCACAATATGCCCTCCCCGAAGTCCCCGCGCCCGGTAAAACCGCGCATAAAACCCCGCATCCTGCTCCGACACAAAATTCTCCCTCGCCTGATCCTGCTCATCTCTCAAACTCCCCCCAACAATCTGCTTCACTTTCCCATTATGTATATCAATACAAGGCCGAAATTCCATCCCGATCTCCTCCATCCAATCATTATCACTTTTCAAAACATCTGTCCCAACCCCCACCCTCTCACCGCTGCCATTCCCAGGCCAAGCGCAGCACCGGACAGCTAGAGGTGCAACAGCGCTGTGTGGATTGGAGCGGACAGGCTTTTTCATATGTGCGCCCCAGGCGGACACTGCCGGCAGCGGTTGTGTCCGCCTGGGGCGCACATATGGAAAAGAATGTCCGATACATTCCATACGAGCGTTGCACCTCCGGCTGTCCGGTGCTGCGCTTGGCCGTCCCGCCCCCATCAAAAAGGAGGGCCAAAGCCCCCCTCTTTTCTTACGGCAGGTCCGTCCCGGTTCCACCCTCTAAGGCCCCGTCCGATGTGCCGTTATCATTTACATCCCCATCTACCATCGTGTCGTCTCCGGTCATATCATTGACCAGATCGTCCACCACGTCGTTGGCATCTCTTCCGATCTCCTCCAGCAGACCGTCTCCGTCTACATCTGTATGATCGTAAACGCCGTCTTCGTCTGTATCAAAGAGAATGTCATCTACATTTACACCATCATTATCGGTGCCGCCGTCCGTGACTGTCCCGTTGTTATCGCCGGCAGTCCCGTTCTCGTCTGTAGTGGTTCCGTTGTTTGCCCTGCCGCACGCGGTAACAAATACAATTGTCGCCAGCAGCAGCATGCCAGTACAATACTTTTTCAACTGTTTCATAAATGTCTCTCCTTTTAATTAAAATAAAGATGCATAAACAGTATTAGACCTGCTGTTACTAATATGGACAACTCTTTTTGTTTTATTCATTTTTCAGATTCATTTTTTTAGGATCCAAAGTGCGTTTCGGCGGCTTTTTGCCATTTTCAGACATCCATTATGACTGTCCGTCAATCACATGACTCATCTGATAATATCCCGCCGGTTTTCCTGCCAGGAATCTTGCCGCCTGAAGGGCTCCTTTTGCAAAAATAGCCCTGGAATATGCTGTGTGGCTGAAAGTAACCACTTCATCGGTGCCCGCAAAGATCACGTCATGATCTCCCACAATGGTACCGCCCCGGACTGCGGATATTCCGATCTCCTTTTTGTCACGCTTTTCGCGTGTCTGACTCCGATCGAACTTATATTCGTATTCATTGCCCAAAGACTCGTTTATGGAGTCCGCAAGGGCAAGCGCTGTGCCGCTGGGCGCATCTACCTTTCGATTGTGATGCTTCTCCACAATCTCAATATCAAATCCTGCAGGAACAAGAATATTCGCCGCTTCCTTCAGAAGCTTTAAAAGCATGTTTACGCCTAGGGACATATTGGCGGACTTTAAGACCGCCACCTTTTGGCTGGCCTCCTCCACCGCCTGCATCTGCTCTTTTGTCAGTCCGGTAGTACAGAGCACCATCGGAATCCGGCGCTTTACTCCGAAAGCCAACAGCGCGTCTGTCGCTTTTGCAGAAGCAAAATCAATGATAACATCCGCCTCTTCCCGGCAGTCGTTAATGTTCGTATATACGGGATACCCGTTGTCCCGGCAGTCCACCAGATCGATGCCTGCCACAATTTCCATTCCCTCTTCTTCCTGGACCAGACTGGTAATTACCTGGCCCATATGGCCGTTGCAGCCATGCATAATCACGCGGACCATCAGGCAGTCTCTCCTTTCGCTTTCAGGCCGAAGGCGTCCATAGCCTCTTTCAGCTTCTTCTGGTGTTCTTCTTCCATGGTGGAAAGCGGCATCCGAAGAGTACCTACCTCCCATCCCAGCAGATTCAGCGCTGCTTTAACCGGAATCGGATTGACCTCGCAGAACAGTTGTTCGATTAGCGGAATGGCCTTTAGCTGAAGTTCCAGACTTCCTTTTATATCACCTTCCATAAATTTCGCCACGATGTCGTGGGTCTGCTTCGGAGCGATATTGGACAGCACCGAGATCACGCCCTTTCCGCCAAGGGACAAAAGCGGTACAATCTGATCGTCGTTGCCGGAATAGATATCAAGAGAATCTCCGCAGAGTTGAGCGATTTTCGCCACCTGAGAAATATTGCCGCTTGCTTCTTTGACTGCCACAATATTTTCTACATTTTTTGCCAGATATGCAATCGTCTCCGGTGCGATGTTCACGCCGGTCCGCCCCTGGATGTTGTACAGAATCACCGGAATCTTCACGGAATTTGCAATCTTTGTAAAATGCGCAATCAGCCCCTTTTGCGTTGCTTTATTATAATAAGGGCTTACAAGCAAAAGACCGTCCGCCCCATAGCGCTCTGCTTCCACAGACAGATAAACCGCCGTCTCCGTACAATTGGAACCGGTACCTGCAATGACCGGAATCCGTTTCGCCACTTTCTCGATGGTAAAACGGATGACCTCTAAATGTTCCTCATGGGTCAATGTGGAAGCTTCCCCGGTAGTCCCGCAGATAATGATACTGTCCGTTTTATTTGCGATCTGATATTCCAGAAGCTCCGCAAGCTTCGGATAGTTTACTGCACCTGTTTCCGTCATGGGAGTGACGATGGCTACTCCTGCACCTGTAAAAATCGACATAATTTTTCCTCCTGATAGTCTTTTGTTTAGAATATGACTGAAGAAAAAGAGGCGTGCTTTGTGTACGCCTCTCCACTCATTCTTTCAATGCGGATATCTGGTACACCCCGTCTGCCCATTCCATTACTTCCGGGCAGAGTCGGATACCGGTAAAGATAATCTCCGTTCCTTCTGAAGCTTCCTCCAGAACAGCCCGGATGTCAGAGATTTCAGCGATCCCATAATCCAAAAGCCCCAGGATCTCGTCCAGTACCAGTACGTCGCATTCCCCCGTAGCCAATACTTTCTTCGCAAACGCCAGGCCGTTTTTCATGGTCATGGTTTCCTCTTCCCGCTCCTTTGGACCAAGCTCCTCAAAAGCTGCCTCCCGGCGCTGAAAACGAAACAGCTTGATCTCCGGCTCCAGCCGCTGAATAAAGCTGATCTGTTCCGGCTGCTTTCCTTTCAGAAACTGAACGATGATGACGGTCTTTCCCCCGCTGGCCTCCCGGATAGCCTGGCCAAGCGCCGCCGTCGTCTTTCCTTTTCCGCTCCCAAAATAGATCTGTAAATTTCCCCTGTCCATACCTTCTCCACTTTTCCTGAACACGAAATAGAATCTTTTATATTTTTCTATCTTACACCAGCACAGGAAGAAATGCAAGACTTTCTGCTCAATCCAGGTACTCTAGTTTACTGACAGATACTTCATATGCAACTCTGCGTTCACTTTCCTCCTCATCTATCTTTTTCATGTATTCTCTGCTCTGGATTCTTCCCCAGATCTGAGTGTGGCCGCCTACCTCAAAGCCGGAAGCAAAGCGGGCATTCCTCCCCCAGCAGATACATGGAATATAATCGGATTTGCCATAAGGACGGTTCACCGCCAGCAGGATATCCGCAATCTCCCTCCCCAGGGGTGTCTTGCGGTACACCGGCATCTTGCAGATAAATCCATCCAGAAAGATCTGATTCGTCTTGGCATTTTCCACTTCTTCATCAATAAACTCCAGTTCTCTCACAAAGACGGACAGCACAAGACGGTTCTTTTTCTCCTCATGACGATTGTAAGAACGGAACTGCCCCGCTGCGCGGATGTATTCCCCCCGGTAGTCCCCGTTTACGTCGATCAGCCTTTCGGAGATCATCAGCGGTATCACATCACAGGAGTCGCTCAGCCGTTTCACGGACACATTCAGCATATAGAAGCCTTCCCCAAAGACTTCATGGCTGAAGGAAAATTCGGATACGACTTCCCCGACAATCGATACCTGGTTGTTTTCAATGATCTTATCTGACATAATTTTGTTCTCCCTTCTGTTTGACGAAGTGTCTCTTTTCGTATTTTGTCTATAAAATATATTCGGCACCTTTTCAAAATATGCCTGTTTTTCCAAAATTTATTCAAAATTTTATTGACGGTATATTCTTTGGCATGTATTTTTTCTAAAATGCTTGTTTTCCTGGGAAAATGTGATACACTATTAAATTTGTAGACAGATGGAAACAGAAATGAAAACAGAGACGAGGTTTTAACTTATGAAACGTGAAGATGTAAGAAACATAGCGATCATTGCCCATGTAGACCACGGAAAGACCACTCTGGTGGATGAACTTTTAAAACAGAGCGGTGTCTTCCGCGCCAATCAGGAAGTAGCGGAACGGGTCATGGATTCCAATGACATCGAGCGGGAACGCGGGATCACGATCCTGTCCAAAAATACAGCCGTTTTTTATAAAGATGTAAAGATCAATATTATCGACACCCCCGGACATGCGGATTTTGGCGGAGAAGTGGAACGGGTACTGAAAATGGTAAACGGCGTTATCCTGGTCGTAGACGCCTTTGAAGGTTCCATGCCCCAGACGAAATTTGTATTAAAAAAAGCATTGGAGCTCTCGCTTCCGGTCATCGTCTGCATCAATAAAATTGACCGTCCGGAAGCACGTCCTTTGGAAGTCATCGATGAAGTACTGGAGCTTCTGATGGATCTGGATGCTTCCGACGAACAGTTAGACTGTCCTTTTGTATTTGCCTCTGCCAAAGGCGGATATGCCACAATGGAGCTGGAAAAAGAGTCCAAAGATATGACGCCGCTTTTCGATACGATTCTGGACTACATCCCGGCACCGGAAGGCGACCCGAAAGCCCCCACCCAGGTCCTGATCAGCACCATTGATTACAATGAATATGTCGGCCGTATCGGCGTCGGCAAAGTAGACAGCGGAAATGTCAGTGTCAATCAGGAAGTTGTTATCGTCAATCATCATGAACCGGACAAGATTAAGAAAGTAAAAATCAGCAAACTTTATGAGTTTGACGGACTGAACAAAGTACCGGTAACTTCGGCGTCCATCGGTTCTATAGTCGCCATCTCCGGCATCGCGGATCTGCACATCGGAGATACGCTCTGCTCTCCGGAAGCGCCGAAGGCCATCCCGTTCCAGAAGATCTCAGAGCCTACCATTGCCATGCAGTTCAATGTCAACGACAGCCCCTTAGCCGGCACGGAAGGAAAATATATCACTTCCCGTCATATCCGGGACCGCCTGTTCCGAGAGCTGAATACCGACGTGAGCCTGCGTGTAGAAGAGACAGAAAACACAGACAGTTTCAAAGTTTCCGGCCGCGGAGAACTCCATCTGTCTGTTCTGATTGAAAACATGCGCCGGGAAGGATATGAGTTCTCTGTCAGCAAAGCGGAGGTGCTCTATCGTTATGACGAAAAAGGCAGGAAGCAGGAACCTATGGAACTTGCCTACGTGGATGTGGACGATGAATTTGCCGGAAATGTAATCCAGAAGTTAGGAGAGCGAAAGGGCGAGCTTTTAAATATGCATACAAACAGCAGCGGCTCCACCCGGCTGGAATTTTCCATCCCGTCCAGAGGACTCATCGGATACCGGGGTGAATTTCTCACCGATACCAAGGGCACCGGTGTGCTGAATACCACTTTCAACGGATATGAGCCTTATAAGGGAGATATCCAATACCGTAAGCAGGGTTCCCTAATCGCTTTCGAATCCGGAGAGTCCATCACCTACGGGCTGTTCAACGCTCAGGAACGCGGCACCCTGTTCATCGGCCCCGGAGAAAAAGTATATTCCGGCATGGTTGTGGGACAAAACGGCAAGGCAGAAGACATCGAGCTCAATGTCTGCAAGACGAAAAAGTTAACGAACACACGTTCTTCTAGTGCGGACGAAGCGCTGAAGCTGACGCCGCCAAAGGTTTTGAGCTTAGAGCAGTGCCTGGAGTTCATCGACACAGATGAATTGTTGGAAATCACGCCAAAATCCCTGCGCATCCGCAAGAAGATCCTCGATCCCACCCTGCGCAAGAGAGCCGCTATGCGAAAAGATTCCTAAAACAGCAAAACGAAAAACAGGGCAAAAGCGGCTGTGATAGCTGTATTTTCTTATCATAGCATACAGCAAATGAAAATACAGCTATCATCCTCTGTCATGCTGCATTTATTCGGTAAAAATATGGTCAGCCCGCGCAAAAGACACCCTGGCATCCATACGAACGGATGCCTGCCGAAAACGTATAAGCAGTCGGCCTGGACAATATAAAAATGCACCGATGTGCCTTGCTGTTTCAGGGAAGGAATGCTGTGAGTAAATTCAGAGATGACAGAAAATATCCAAAAGCCTGCCGGGCCCATTGTCGCAGTGACCGGCACCGTTGTACAGATCGTGGATCTGCTCTGGCAGCAGAAGGTAAAAAGAGTATCAAAAAGCAGCATTGCTTATCTGAAGCCAGCCGTTTGCTTTACGGATACATGCTTTGTATACAGTGATCTTACAACATCTGAGGAAATCTGTCAATATTCTGTGACAAAAGCAAAATCCGGCCGTCCCTCAAAACCCGCTGTCTCTTCCTTCTCAGTGTTGCTTTTCCCCGATTTTTCTCCCGCTTTGTCAGTCGATTTTATTTGACATGGTTCTCAAACTATGTTAGTCTTATACTATGCGATGAATTGCATGCATTTATAGTAAGGAGGTACCAAAATGAACAGAGGTACGGTGAAATGGTTCAACAACCAGAAAGGATATGGTTTCATCTCCGACGAAGAGGGAAATGACGTATTCGTTCATTATTCGGGACTGAACATGGATGGCTTTAAGTCCCTTGAGGAAGGCCAGGCTGTTGAATTTGAAGTCGTTAACGGTGCAAAAGGACCGCAGGCAACCAACGTGACCAAGCTTTAATTCTTTTGTAGACATTTACGGATTCTTATATTAAATATAGCTATAAGTATTTACATCTTCTTATATATTTTTGATTTGAGAATTATGCGAAAATGACTGAACGGGAATGACAGAATGAGACGTAAAAGGGGGATGTAGATGCATCCCCTTTTTGTCTATTCTTCTCCCAAGTATTTTCCAATCCCATCGGCCATCCCCTCCGCCATTAGATTCTGGTACTCCTCCGATGCCATCTTCAAATCTTCCTCTTCATTGGTCATATATCCCATTTCAATAATCGTTACAGGCACCGATGCCCAGTTAATGCCGCTCATGGTATCGGTTTCCCATACCCTCTGTTTGTTTGCTCCGGTTTTCTCCACAAATGCATCCAGCACACAGTCTGACAGGGAACGGCTCTTCTCATAAAGCGCTCCGTTATATGGATTAGAAGCAGTCTGGCAGATAGTCATAGCCCCACTCACACTGCTGTTCTCGGAACCATTGGCATGGATCCGAATGAACGCATCCGCACCGGCAGCATTGGCCACAGCCGCCCGCTCCGCATTGCTGATGTTTACATCGTTGGCAGTCCTTACCATAAGCACATCGTAACCCCGTTCTTTTAAGACTGCCTCCAGCTTCAGCGCCACTTGAAGCGTCAGTTCATATTCCTTCAGTCCGGAAGCCCTGCCCGATGTGCCCCCTGCCACTTTGGCTTTTGTCTCTGATGCGCCGGGACCGACAGGCTCTTTTTCCGAATTGCCTTTCTGCTGGTGTCCTGCATCAATGACGATCAGACGGCCGCCTGAAGCTTTTGGCTCTTCTGCTTCCTCTTGCTCTTGTACTGACTCTGGTTCTTCCAGTTTCTGTTCTTGTTCTGATTCTGATTCTTCCGTCGGCTCCTCCAAAGATGCCTCTTCGGCTGCTTCCGGTTCATCTGTTTTGGATGCATTGTCTTCTGTTTCAGATGTGTCTGCATCCTCTTCCATGGGAGCATCTGCAGTTTCCGGTTCGATTTCCGGCTTCTCCTCCGCCGTACTGACCCGCACCGCCTTTTGATTTGTCCCCGCATCTTCCGCAAAACTTTCTTCTGTCCTGCCGCAGGCACACGTACCAAGCAGCAGCAGGGCCATAAGTACCGGGATCGTCCATCCGTTCCTGATCTTTTGATATTTCTCTCTTTTTCTTTTCATAAAATAAGAGTTCCCTCCCGACTGTATTTTCCTGTCATATAAATAAAAGCGCTCAAACCTGCAGATGCATCTGCCGTCCGAACGCTGTTGTTTTTAGTCGAGGTACGACAGCCGTTTACGCGCCGACGGACCGCCGCCCCCATTGGATAAAGTTACCAAAACCATCCACTCTCTCTGAAGCAGCTCTGACTGCCCTGAATGAAAAACCCCGGTAGAACTTCTATGCTCTTACTATAGCAGATAATTGTGTACAAAATATGGGAAATCCATAAAGAAATCATAAAATCCAGTAGGAAATCTTTATAATCCCTTCATCATCTTACAAGCTCCCGCAGTTCCTGAAGAAGCTCCAGATCGGACTGCCGGACTTTAATATTAGTCGTCATGGTTTCCTGGTCCGGTTTCGTCACTTTCAGTTCTATAATTGTCCCTTCTTCCACTCCTTTGGCAAAGACAGCATGTAAAAATGCCATAAATTTAGGATGATTCTCTGTAAACTTATTTTTTGCATTCATGATCTTCATAATAGATGCCGGATTCATTTTTCCTGTAACCTCCTTCATGACAATTCTGTATGAGAACTTTCAGCGTCTCTTACAGTACAATCTCCATTCCTGTGAAAAGCTGCTCGGCCCGCTCCCTAAGCTCCTCTTTCAAAACGGTAAATGCCGGCCCTCCGGTACAGTGTCCTGTATAGATCCGCTCAATTCCGCTCGAACGTATGTTCTTTGCCAGCATTCGGACACCTTCTTCTGAAGTATGATAGAGGTGAAAGCCTCCGATCATGGCATAGAGCTTTTGGCCCGGAAAGGCCGATGATACCTCTTTTATAATGTTGTCCGCCCCGCCGTGAGAACAACTGCTTAAAATTACCAGCCCCTTTTTTGAATCCAGAATCAGGCTTTGTTCATGGCGAAAGTCATCCGGGATATATCTTCCTTTTTGGCGGACATACAGATAATTTTGCTTCCCGAAAGACGCAAGTCCTTCTGTTTTGTGGGCCAGAAGCGTCACTCCTGGGACCACTTCCTGTCTTTCCTTTGTATAGCGGATCCGGTCCTTGTACTGCTTTAGAAATCCTTTGCGGATACCGATATATTTATGAAAAATCCACCGCTTTCCATAACAGTTTTCCTGAGAACCCTCCCTGAGATAAAAAGGTGCTGTTCTATTGCACTGGAAAAATGCCGCCATCCCATCCGCATGGTCGTAGTGTGCATGGGAGAGCACGCCGAAATCCACCTGCCCAAGATCAATGCCCAGGGCTTCGGCATTGGCGGCAAAACGGCCGGAAGCGCCGGTATCTAATAGGATCCGATGGCCTTCATATTCTATATGAATGGAAAGGCCCCATTCTGAAGTGAGCATTCCCTTTGTCAGATTGTCGATTAAAATAGTTAGTTTCATATTTATAGTTCCGCATACTGCCTCCTGCCTCCCTTTGGCTGGAAGCATTTTCCTTCTCATCCGTTCCGGAAAATCCTTCCGGAGTCAGGAGGCAGTATGCTGTTTATAGTTCCGCATACTGCCTCCCGGCTCCCTTTGGCTGGAAGGCAGGATGTTGTTTACCGCTCCTCATATACCGCAAAAGCCAGATCCACGTCCTCTATCTCCTCCGGCGCATAAAGTGCGCCGTCCTCGTATGTGTCCCAGGCTCCGGACTGATAGTAGAGAAAGTCCGTCTTGATGGCGCAGTTTTGGTCCTTAATCCGGACTTCAATTCGGTAGGTCTGTTCCCGGTCCGGCACGACTTTTTCAAAGGCAATGGTATAGGGTGCCATACACGGCGCCGCACTGCCGATGACCTCTCCTTCGGCTGCCGCCGCGCCATTTTCGTCCAGCACCTTTATTTCATAAACCGAATCGTTGGCTCCGCCGTCCCAGTTTGCCACCCACAGATCTATATGGTCAAAGGCCCTGTCGGTCCGGAAAGTCTGTGCAAATTCTGTCTGCAGGGTCAGACTCTCGCTTGTCTCCTGATCCTGAAGCACCGCATACTCCCGTACCGGCCCCCCATTTTTTAAAACCAGCAGTATCACACCTGCAAACAGAAGGATTAGACAGCCCCCCAGAAGCCCTGGAAGCCGCCGAAACGCCGGGTGCCGTTTCGCAAGGTCTTCCAGCCTGTCTGAGACAGTCTCCATTCCTACTGCCGCCCACATCAGAAACAGCAGCATAAATGGTATACTATAAGCACGATCCACCTCCCAGATCAGATAGAACATATATGCTCCGCAAATCTGAAGCGCAAACAGATCCATTTCGCCGCACTCTCTTTTGCAGATCCGAAAAACCAATGCCAGTACCAAAAGGCCCGTCAGCATTCCATGATAGCTGTGCAGATACAGAGCCAGCGGATCGCTTCTGCCTCCATTTATATATTTCTGCAGACGGTTTGTCTCCCGCATGGATCGAAACAGCGCTTGATAATCGTCCGTTCCGTCGGAAAACGCCACCCGCAGTTTGTTTCGAAACAACGTCAGAATCCCGCCCGGCCCCATCTCGGCTATCCGCTCCTGCAGCCGCTTTAGATCCGCTTCTGTCCGCTCTTCCCGTGTAGAAAAGGAACCTGTATAGGCATCATCCGCACTGTTGTACTGACCTTCTCCCTGGGCACTCATCATGACCCAGTGCACCATGGGATAACCGGTCTTAGACGGATCAAAGCCCGCATATCTCTTCTCTGCCTGTCCATAGGCAAAGCACACGAGCAGCATCCCCAGAAAAACCGCCAGGAAGCCGGCTGCTTCTTTGGGTCGTATACGCAGACGTTCCTGTTTTAGTACTGTCCAGATCAGAAGCGCCGCTATTGTGATAACCATTGTAGCCCGGATCTTATATCCAAAATACAAAAGCATGCCCATAAGTACATACTGCAAATATTTTTTCCACAAAACCTTCTGCACAGATGCCCGATCATACAGCCAGACCGCACCCATAGAAAAGGCCAGCGAAATGGTCGAAGTATAATACATCTGCCCCAGAAGATACCAGAGAGGATTCACCAGTAAAAGCATCAGAAAAAAAAGTCCGGTCTTTCTGGAACGATACTTGCAGATTAGAGAAAAAGCACACAGAAGTCCCAGATTCATGCACAGCAGATTCAGGAGCTTTACATATTCCATCCACAGTCCCTTCGGTACTCCTGCAAGGGACGCCAGCCTAAGCCAGAAGGATGTAAACAGGCAGACCGGAAGATTGTTCGGATACTTCATAAAATAATAACAAAAATGCGTATCTGCCACTGTATCCTGCTGCAGCAGCGCCACAGCCGTATCAAAAATTTTCAGGTGATCGTACCTAAGAGACGTCCGGACAGTCAGCACCATCAGCACCTGCCCCGCTGCCATCAAAGCAAACAGCGCCGGCACTGCTATGCTCCTACGGCGTTCCAGCCAGGGAATCATCCGCCGAAATACATCCGTCAGAAATATACACAGCACAAAAGAGGTTCCCAGCAAAAATACCGGAACCAGCTTTCCCTGCACCACCCTCTGAAGCGTCCCTGCGCCTTCCAGCGTGTCCAGTGCTCCGTAAAAAACATATGCGCTTATCGGAATCAGCAGGGCAAACAGCAGGATCCAGACTGCCCTCCTGCATCTGTTCCAGATCTTCATGTTCTTATTCCAGCCCTTCCGGCAGGCAGATCTCTCCGTCAAATACTGTGGCCGCAGCTCCCGTCATGTAGACACAGTTGTCCTCTTCTTTCCACAGGATTTCCAGTTCTCCGCCTAAAAGTTCCACGGTCACCTCTCTGTTGCAAAACCCGTTTAAACTCGCAGCCACTGCTGCGGCACAGGCTCCCGTCCCACAGGCAAAAGTCTCCCCGGACCCCCGTTCCCAGACCCGCATCTCTACCCGGTCCGGACTGAGTACACGGATAAATTCCGTATTGACCCGCTTGGGAAAACGCTCATGGTTCTCAAAATACGGCCCTGTCTGTTCCAAAGGAAATTCTTTCACCGGAGTATTCAGAAAAATCACCGCATGGGGATTGCCCATGGATATGCAGGTCATTTCCCACTGCCGCCCGCACACATGAATGAGTTCTTTTACTACCGGCTCCCGCTCTGCCAGCACCGGAATCCGGTCCGGCGCAAAGATCGGTTCGCCCATATTCACGCATACTTTTGATACTTTATTGTCTTTTGTCTGAAGCTTCAGGTATTTGATGCCTGCCAATGTCTCTACAGAAATCTCCTTTTTGTCTGTCAGGCCGTAATCGTAGACATATTTGCCTACACAGCGGATCCCGTTCCCGCACATCTCCCCCCTGGACCCGTCCGCATTGTACATATCCATCCGAAAATCCGCCGTATCCGAACTTCCAATCAAGATCAGGCCGTCTGATCCAATCCCCAAGTGCCGGTCGCTCACCAGGCAGGCGATCTCCTTTGGCTCCTTCAGAGTGTGCTTTGTGCAGTCCACATATACATAATCATTCCCGATGCCGTGCATCTTGGTAAATTTCATAGTTTTGTCTCCTATTATAGTTCCGCATCTTTACCTGCAGTACCCCTTATCTGGAAGCATTTCCTGACGCTTCCGCTCCCGGAAATCCTTCCGGCACTGCGGGTAAAGATGCTGTTTTAGTTCCGCATCTTTACCTGCAGTACCCCTTACCTGGAAGCATTTCCTGACGCTTCCGCTTCCGGAAATCCTTCCGGGCACTGCATATCCTTACTAACTATATCAAAAATCCCCCCGCTGTACAAGGCACACATTGGATTTCCTATAATTTTGTCATAGCCAGTACCATTTCGGCTGTCTCGATGAGAGAGGTTCCGCTGTCCATACTGCATTTTTGTATATAACGGTGCGCTTCTTCCTCCGTCATATGGTTTCGCTCCATCAAAGTCTCTTTTGCTTCTGACAGAATCTTCCTCTCGGCTTCTGTTCTCTGCTTCGGCTTCGACCGGAGACGCTTTTTCCGGCGCATCTGGTTCATGTACATCATCTCTACCGTACTCACCAGATCCTGCACCTTCAGCGGCATAGAAACACATATGATATCCGGATCCGCGCACTCCGCACACACCCGGTCGGAAGCCAGCAGAAGCATATCGAACCCTTCGGGAAGGAATTCCTTCAGCTCCCTGTAATGCATATCCGCATATTTATATCCGCTGATGATAATTCCGCTGTTCATCAGGTCAATATGATTCTGGACCTGGGAACCAAGCGTGCACACAGCCGTCACCTCATAGCCGTATCGCACCAGAAGATTGCGGATGCTTTTTCCATCTTCCGCTTTTGGAAAAACGATCACTATACCGGTCACACTTTATGTTCCCCTTTCTGCACTCAGATCCTGAGCAGATAATTCCGAAGCTCCCATTCCGATATCTGCGCATGATAGTCTTCCCATTCCTGTCTCTTTGCCGCCGCATATTTTCGGCAGGCTTCTTCTCCAAGGACTTTCTGCATAAGCGGATCTTCTTCAAAGGCTTCTACTGCCTCCATCAGATTCACCGGAAGCCGTCGGATCCCGTATGCCTTTCGTTCCTCCGGGGTTAGCCGGTTAATGTCCATATCCATGCCGGCAGGCGGCGTTATCCGGTTCCTGATGCCGTCCATGCCGGCGGCCAGGCAGACTGCCAGTGCCAGATAAGGATTGCAGGACGGATCCGGAGAACGAAGCTCAATCCTTGTGTCCTCTCCTCTAGTAGCCGGAATCCGCACCAGAGGCGTCCGGTTTTTCGCGGACCAGGCAGCATACGCCGGTGCTTCATACCCTAGAACCAGCCGTTTATAGGAGTTCACCGTCGGATTCAGAATCAGGGTCATGGCTCTGATATGCTGAAGAATCCCTCCCAGAAAATGATACGCCTCCTGACTGAGTCCGCAGGGGTCACCGGCGTCCTGGAACAGATTGACTCCGTCTTTGGAAAGAGACATGTTGATATGCATCCCGGATCCGTCCACTCCGCTCTTTGGCTTTGGCATAAATGTCGCATGAAGCCCGTGCCGTTTTGCAATGGTCTTCACCGCCAGCTTGAAAGACATAATATTATCCGCCGTCGCCAGTGCTTCATCATATCGGAAATCGATCTCATGCTGCGCCGGCGCATTTTCGTGATGCGATCTCTCTACCTGAAATCCCATCTCTTCCAGCATCAAAACCATATCCCGACGGGCATTTTCTCCGAAGTCCAGAGGACTCATGTCAAAATATCCCGCCTGTTCATGGGTAATTGTAGTAGGCAGTCCGTTGTCGTCCAGATGGAACAAGAAGAACTCGCACTCCGGACCTACCTGAAAGGTATATCCCTCCTTGTCCGCCTCAGATACTACCCGCTTCAAAAGATATCTGGGATCTCCTTCATAAAAAGTCCCATCCGGACGGTGCACATCGCAGACCAGCCGCGCCACTCTGCCGTGCTGAGGTCTCCAGGGGAAAAGTGCAAAAGTTCCTAAGTCCGGGCTGAGATACAAATCACTCTCATCAATGCCTACAAAGCCTTCAATGGAAGAACCGTCAAACATGACTTTGTTGTCCAGCGCATGGGGTAAATGACTGGATGTGATGGCCAGATTCTTCATGCTGCCGAACAGGTCCGTAAACTGCAGGCGGATAAACTCTACGTCCTCTTCTTCCACCATCTTTATAATATCTTTTTTTGTAAATCTGCTCATATGCACTCCGCTCCTTCTGCTGTTTGAAAAAAACGTACCGCCATTTCTGCCGTCTGCCGGGAAATGGCCGCGTTTTTCCGGATAAATACGAGAAAGGGCGTACTCCTTATCGGAAACGCCCTTGTTTCTGTCTCAAATATAACAGTTGTATTTCTTTTTGTCAAGAATGACTCTTCTGCATAGTCTATAACAGAAAGGAGTTGAACTTATGAACAGTTGTATCTGGATCTTACTACTTTTGTTCTGCTGCAATGGAAACAGCCGATGCGGCAGCACCCACACAAGCTGCGGATGCAATACCCGCCGCTGTGACTGCTGCAGTCCCTGCGGGTGCGGCAGCAATCATGGATGCGAAAGTCCCTGTACCAATGACAACTGCGGATGTGACTGCCCGATGGACAGAAATGACGGATGCTGCAATGAGCCGCCGGTACGCCCTATGCCGCCGACGCCGCCTATGGCTCCGCCTCCCCCGCGGCCGCCCCGTCCTCCTTATGAAGACTGTGGATGTAATTAGAAGAACCATACCCCGGAGCCGCCCTGCCTGTAAAGCGCGGCTCCGGCCAAACGTCCCTTTCTTAGCCGGATTGCTCTGACTGCTCCCAAATTAAGAGATGCAGAAGCACCGGCGCCCCTAACATAACCGGATAGGCATAGCGCAAAAGAGCTCCGGGGCCTAAAAAGCTAGTCCCCATATAAGTCCAGAAGGGAAGCATCCACAAAAGTCGTACATACGTTCTCCGATAGACCACATACAGCCCTGCATACACCATCAGCCAGAAATAAAATCCCATGGAAAAAAGCTCCCGTACCACCGGCACCTGCCGGAAGACGGTATCGGACCCCACGGCCGTATAATAACGGCAAAAGTCGGGAACGACCGGCTCCATCTGCACATGGGGATAGTTCGGGTTGTCCTTTTCAATGTCAAAGCAGACAAAGTCCAAATATTCCTCTGAGGTATTCGGATACCAGAAGGCGGCAGTCGTATTCAGAAATGCATCTATATAAATCTTCTTATTTCTCCATCCGACGGTCAGCCAGGTTTTTAAAAATGCCGCCCGCTCTTCTGCAAACGCTTCTGTATGAAAATGATTTTTAATAGGGTCGGACAGGTTCGGCGTATACTGGGCCAACGTCTCCTCGTCCATAACCGGACGAATCACTTCCATCTCTTCCGGACGAATCTCCCCTCCGGCAGCGTACGTACGCCCAAGAGTCTGCATAAAGATGCTGTATGCCTCCCTGGCATTCCCAGGCTCTGCCCCAAGCAAACGGATTAACGGTCCGTTGTAAATCTGATACAAAAGCAGTATTCCCGCAGAAAGCACCAGCAGCTTTTTCCAGTATGCCCGCAGAAAGAACAGCAAAAAGGGCAGGCACAAAAGCAATGTATGAAAGCCATTGTTGCGGAACAGAAACAAAAGGCAGAAGACAAGACCGCCCTGCAGTACTTGTCTGTAATCTTGAAAATATTCCTGGGGATTCTGACACATCCTGCTGATCTGTATGACACTTAGAACAAAGATTCCGGAAAATAAAGTATCCTTCGTTGTATACACAGCCATCATCCCATGAAACGGAAAAAAGGCCAGGTAACATACAGTCCCCGCCTGCAGCCAAAACGGCGCTCTCTCCTGCCGGAGAAACCGCAGCAGATACGCAAAAATGCCGGACAAAGCCGCCATCTGCAAAATCGTATAGACAGCCGCCGCTGTATTGTCGGACAGGCCCGCCGCCCGTGCCAGCGAGAAGATGCCGCAGAGAATGCCCGTATGCAGAAGCGGATGATGAGCCGTCAGCCAGCCGGAAAACGTCCACCCCACCTGATTGGGCGCATCTGCCGCAAAAAGTCCGGGATATCCTCCGAGAAATGCCGGAAGAAAACTGATGAAAAAGAAAGCCCATGAGGCTAAAAAAGCATATTTTCCCTGGAAAAGACTGAACAGCGGCTCTGAAAGGGACCGTCTTTTCCTCCCTCCGGAAAGAAACGGGCTTTTTGGGTCTGTGATCCGGTCCGTAAAAAGCAGCAGACCAAAAACGATCACTGCACTGAGCGGAAGACGGCAGAGGATCCGATGAAAAATAGTCCTATGCCATGGATTGTCGGACAGAACCCAGATGCTGCCATAATGCTTCAGCATATAACCGCAGCGGTCAAAAGCAGCAAACAGCGTACCGCCCAGCAGGCCAAAGACAACCCTGCGCAATCTATTCTGCATTCTTTACAAGCTCCTTATAACGCCGGTCCATTTCCATAAGGCTCATCTCAAATTCCTGTCGGTTCCTCTGGGCGCCTGCCGCTAAAATCAGCCCCGCAAACACCGACTGAATGGCCGCCATCCACCCAAACCCGCATACAATCAGCGTAGGATATTTGGGCACCAGACCTGTATGAATATATTCTGTGAGCACCGGAATGAAAAAGCATGTGCTGACTACCGCCAGCAGAAGCGACAGCCCTCCGAAAAAGTTCATAGGTTTGTAATTGCGGTACAGCTTTGCAATGCTCATAAGCACCTTTGCCCCATCGGAAAATGTATTGAGCTTGGACTCACTGCCTTCCGGACGGTCCCGGTAATCAATGACTACATTTTCCACCTGCATATTTTTGTCCGCCGCATGAATGGTCATCTCGGTTTCAATCTCAAAGCCTTTGGACAGCACCGGAAAAGTTTTCACAAAAGCGTAGCTAAACGCCCGGTAGCCGGTCATAATGTCTTTGATCTCTGTATGGAACAGGCGGTTGATCGTTCCCCGGACGAGAGAATTGCCGAAATTGTGAAACGGACGTTTATTTTCCGTAAAATAGGTGGAAGACAGCCGGTCACCTACCACCATATCCGCCTGATGCAGAAGGACCCGGTCCACCATCTCTCTGGCAAATTCTGCCGGGTACGTATCGTCTCCGTCGGTCATGACATATACCTTTGCGTCAATCTCTCTGAACATCCTTCGTATGACGTTGCCCTTTCCCTGCTGGTATTCCTGGCGCACTACAGCCCCTGCTGCCTCTGCCAGCGCAACCGTACGATCGGAGGAGTTATTGTCATATACATAAATGACCGCCTCCGGCAGAACTTTCTGAAAATCCCGCACCACCTTTTCCACTGTTTTCTCTTCATTATAACATGGTATTAATACTGCTATTTGGTCCAAAATATCTGTCTCCCCGGAATTTATCGGTATTTTTCTATAGTATAGCATATCCTGCCCTTTTTTACCAATAGTATTCGGACAATCTTGCGTAAGACCCGTACTTAGATACTGTTTTGATGCCTTTGTACCGCACCCGCATGTCAGATGATATTCGCAAAGATGGATGCCCCGACTACCGTCAGCAGCCCTGCCACTGCGATGGACAGGCTGCTCATTGCGCCCTCTATCTCTCCTATCTCCATGGCCTTTACTGTGCCAATGGCATGGCTGGAGGAACCGATGGCAATGCCTTTGGCGATTGGGTCTTCGATATGAAAAAGCTTCAGAACTGCTTCCGCAGTCATATTTCCCAGTACGCCGGTAAGAATAATAACTGCCACGGTAATCGTCACCATGCCGCCCAGCTCCTCGGAGATTCCCATACCGATGGCCGTCGTGATGGACTTCGGAAGCAGCGTTACATACTGCTCATGAGTAAAGCCAAAGAGCAGCGCGCACGTCAGAATGCTCAGAATGCTTGTGAGTACTCCGGACAGGATTCCGCCAAAGATGGCCCCTGCATACTGTTTTAAAAGGTCGATCTTCTCATAGAGCGGCACCGCAAGACACACCGTCGCCGGGGTCAGCAGATAGCTTAGATATTTTGCTCCTTCGTAATAAACCCCGTAATCAATCCGAAAAAGCGTCAGAATGCCCATAACCGCCAGAACCGACAAAAGCAGCGGATTAAAAATCGCCAGCTTCCATCTGCGCTTCAGGAACGCGCCTCCCTCATACGCCGCCACGCTGACCAGCACTCCAAAAAATACAGAATCGCAGAAAAGTTCTTTCATTTCTGTTTCCTCCCCTGTCTTCGAATCAGATACTGCGTCACCTGTCCGCTCACGCCCATAACCAGAACGGTGGAAACTGCCGTCGCCGCTGCCACCTGCCAGAAAATGCCGGACAGCGCTCCCCAGGATTCCAGAAGCCCCACGGCGGCGGGAATGAACATCAGCGGCATAATTTCGATGAGAAACTTTGATATTTCTTTAACAGACTCCAGCGGAAGCAATCCTGTAAGAAGAGCGGCGAGAAGCAGCAGAAGTCCGTAGATGGATGCCGGCACCGGCAGCGGAATCAGGAACTTCAGCATCTCTCCTGCAAATGAAAACAATAAGATCCATAAAAACTGTCGTATATATTTCATACTTTCCTTTCTCTGCCCGTCGGGCAGACTGTTTGTACTGCACTGCTGCACAGCATAGCATATTTCCTGCATTCCGGCAATGGTCTGCGGCAGCTTTCCATGGCATATTCTGCAAAACTGCGCTATAATAGAGACGGACATTTACGCCAGAGCAAAACCGAAAGGGGATCTACATGAGTACAACGTTGGAAAAAAACAGAGAAGAGATCAAGAAAACATTTCTGCTCCCGCTAAGGGAGAACGAAAGATTAAGCGAACGGCTGCATGAAGAATCCAACAGGACCAGAGCAGACGGCGAATATCAGAGAGACTATACAAGGATTCTGTATTCCTCATCCTTTCGGCGGCTGCAGGGAAAGATGCAGTTGTTTGCCGTACAGTCGGATCAGTTTATCCGAAACCGCCTGACCCACAGTCTGGAAGTGGCGCAGATTGCCCGTTCCATCGCCATGGAGATCGGATACACGCCCGGAGAGATCTATATCGTGGAGGCATGCTCCCTGGCCCATGACATCGGCAACCCGCCTTTCGGACATGCCGGCGAGAAATTTCTCAATGATCTGAGCCGCGATATCGGCGGCTTCGAGGGAAACGCCCAGACGCTGCGCATCCTGACGACGGTAGAACAGAAGCGGGCGGATTTTCAGGGGCTGAACCTGACCTACCGGACTCTGCTCGGAATCTTAAAATATTTTAACCGGTATAACAAAGACCTGGGAGAGGACGCATTCTCCAGTCAGAAATTCATCTACCGCAGAGACTACGACCTGATCAGTCAAATCGTCAGGGACACCGGAGTCGTGCTTCGGACTCTGGATGTGCAGATCGTCGATCTGGCCGACGAAATCGCCTATGCGGCCCATGATCTGGAGGACGGTCTTCGGATCGGCGTCTTTCATGTGGATGAGATCATGCATGATTTCTGCCGAATCGATACGGACGACACGAGCCGGCGGATGCTGAAGGAAATCTTTGAGGAAAGCAGAGAGCGGGCGGGATTTCAGAACCGGAATATTTCTTCGGCGGATTTTTCCAAGTTGTACCGCAAGGAAGTCACCTCCCGGATTATCCATACGCTGATCAACGACATCGGCATCGTCCGGCTGACGGAGGAAGGAAAGGCCCGAAGGGGCACAAAACAGGAGACGGAGATCGGCTTTGTGAACTATGGAAAGCTGGCTTCCGGCCTGAAAGCCACCACCTACGAATGCATTACAAACAACGACAAAGTCTATGCCTATGAGAGCACCGGCAAAAACATGCTCCGGAAGCTGAACGACTTCTACAATGACCGCCCCTCCTACCTCCCGCCGGAATACCGGGCCGAAAATATCGTCCGGCAGTATGCAAAGGCGTACAAAGAGGAGAACCGGGACGGCGGGCTTCTGAAGAAGCTCCAGAAGCGTCTGGTCATGGACTACATTGCCGGTATGATGGATGCGTATGTGAAGACGTCCTACGACCGGCTGATCAAAAGCTGAATTTCCCTGTCCGCCCCGGCTGTCTTCGGGCCCGCCGGCCCGGACGGAGAAAGGGCGGGCAGTCCTGTTCCTCCGGTCACATCACGCGCACGTGTATATTGGGATTCAGTTCGGCCGCCCTTTCCAGAACGTGCATCAGAAGCTGCGCGCGTTTTCCGAACGTATGTTCTAGAAGTTCCGGATTGCGGACGACCACTTCAGTCTCTTCCCCTACGTCGCTCAGACAGTCATAAAGCGCGTCCAGATTCCGCCCGTACCAACATGGAAAATTCAGCCCCTTTGCCAGAAGCGTATGCAAAGTTTCCTTGTCCCGTATCGTTGCTCCGTCCAGTATACAGGTCTGCATCATGTCTCCTCCCCGTATAAAAGCTCAAAGGACTCGTAGTGGTCCTCCGTATAATAGATCAGCCCGTCATTGGAAAATACCATCCGTTTTGCGCCTCTTTTGTCTGCTCCCAAAGTATCAATATCGCATTCGGTATAGACCCGGCCCTCTGCTTCCGGCAGAAGGCCCTCATAATTGCCGAACCGGTTTCCTCCGATACACTTTCCGGGCGCATAAGGTTCCAGAGAGCCGCCCTCCCATCCAAGCTCCTGAGCTTCTTTTTTCGTGATAAAGTTGTCCGGCAGATGCCCGTACAGATGGATGTATTCGGCCACTTCCTCTTTGGAAGTGTAGGTCCCGTCTTCCGGCAGCACATTTGCATCTTTTGTTTCCGCCTGTTCCTCTGGTTCTTCGGGAACTTCTTCTTCGGCCGGACTCTCTGAAGGTGCATCCGGTTCTGCAGTTTCCTCTTGGTCTTCGGGTTCCTCTGCGTCTGTCTGTGTCTCCTGCGTCTCTGGAGCAGGCTGGTTGTCGAATGCACGTTCCGATATGCCGCAGGCTGCCAGCAATAGGGCCGCAAGGGCAATCACCCATAAACGCATCCATTTTTTCATTTTCAATCTTATCCTCCTACTATTTTAAGCTTTGCATCTGCTCCAAACGTCCTCTCGCCGCCAAAAGGCACATTTCGGACAAATGCTGTTTTAAGTTTCCGCACTTCTTATACTCTGCACTGCCATAGGCGCGAAATAAGGCACGCTGAAAATCACCGGCATAATATACCGCACCTGATAATTAAAAGTCGGCGCCGCGATGCATACCAGGAGCGCCAGCATCAGCGGGATCATAGACAGCAGATATGATTTTCGCCCTGCCCCTATGAAAAATGCCGCCAGCAGAATTGTCATCCAGGATACAAATCCTGCATTTTCGAACCAGTTCAGGACCGGGACTCTGGACAGTAGCTTGGCCGTACGCTCCATCACATGCCGGACACCGGCTAATTTCTCCGGCTGCACAATCTCCCAGCGAATCTCCTGCCCCTCGATTTGGGACGTCATCATATAGTTGTGCGCATAACCTTCTTGATAGAACCAGCCGTAGGCATTGTTCATTGCTGCCTGCAGGGCACTGCCCGGATGTTTGATAAGCTGTCCCAGCCACACACCGAAGTAATCCGCCAGCTCTCCTGCCGATTCCCCATGATACGTAAATTTCACCGGATCGGACGTAATCGGATCGTAAAGCTCTGCCAGATTCTCATAGTCCAGTACCTGTCCAATGATTCTGGCTTCCTCCTCCGTGACCTCATTTCCATAATCTCTCACATAACGGGCTGTCTGCTGAAAAGGAATGGACAGTGCTTCCTGCGGGCCGTTGTCTTCCACGCCGCAGGCCGGCAGCAGCACCTTCTGATATCCGGTAAACAGCACTGCCGGAAGCAGCAGGACGAATATGAGCCGGCGGCACCCGGCACGGTCTTTCTTCCACAGAACCCGGTATCCGTAGACGGACATACCGATGCCCGCCGCCGCAATCAGGTAAAATCCCTCATTCCGAAAGCAGGCCGCCCCCATGCCGGTCAGCACGAGTCCGGCAGCCTGTCCCAAGGACAGCCGTTTTCCTGTTCCCATCGTCCGGATAAGCTCATACAGCAGCAGTACGAAAAAAAGCACGCAGGCCGTATAGGGAATATCTTTTTCCACCACTGTGGATTCCATCGGGAAAAACTGCACCACACAGATAACCGCAAGAGCAGACCACCGGAGGAAATACGGCGTTTCCCATCGTTTCATCAGTACGAATCCATACGAAAATGCTGACAGCAGAAGAAAAAGCTGCACGAGCAGATTCAGGAAGAAACCAAAGGTATAGGAACCAAAAAGCCCCCCAAGCTCCATAATCAGGCTCAGCAGAATTGTATGCAGAGGCGGATAATAATTATTAATGGCTCCCCAGTAGTACTGACGCATCTCCGCCAGTGTCTCCGGCATCGCCGCACCTGGAAATTTTGCCAGGATATAAGGAAGCCAGAAGAGAAAAATCACTGCCATAGGGCCCCAAAACGCATACCGTTCCATTATAAGCTCTGTAAACGCTCCCGCCGGGCGCTGCCGGCCGGATGCCGCCCTTAAAAGCCATCCCAGCAGCAGCCGAAAAAGCCGGCCGAACAATACAAAAAATCCCGCCATCATCCCGGCGGACACTGCCAGATGAAAGGTATCCATAAAGACCAGATTCCAGGAATTGGTATAGCGGAAGCTGTATCCGAACACCAGAAAGAACGAAGTGAAAAGAGCCGGAATCCGATAAGACCACTTCGAGATCCCCCCTTCCCACTGTCCGTCCGTCTTATGAAAGAATAAAAATACCAGCAGGGCCAGTATCCCGTCCCGGTAGGTAAAGACCGGAAGCACATATTCCAGCTTTTTAATCAGAACCGCCAGATGCGTAAAAAATCCTCCTTTGGCCGCCTCTTCCCCAATCGCACTAAGATCTGCGTTCAGACTAACCATCAGCGCCAGACACGCCAGTGCTCCATAAAACCAGTTTTTCCTTTCGGAACAAAAGTCCGTTATTTTTTTATTTTTCATAATTATGATCCACATCCTTTTTTCGGTTTGTCAGATTTCATTCACTTTATACAAATTATAGATCATATATAAACTGATTTTCAACTGAAATAATGAACATTCGTCATTTTTACTATTGTAATTTATATTCTGTTCATATACACTCTTTATATATAAATGTAATAATCATTACAAAAGAAATGAGCGCGGAACATGAAGCGGAAAACACACCTGACGATCCTGATCTTATTTTCCTTTGCAATTCTTATATGTTGTATTTATACAAAGCTGGAAGCCATGCGTGATCCGGCTTCTTCCATGTCTTTAGATCCTTTTCTCTGCGATGCATGGCAGACAGAGATCTTTGAAAGCCGGGAATTTTCCTGTCTGGTAGTGTCCCTTTCTGTCCAGGAAGAGGATCTGTATTCCGAAGACCGGGGAATTATGACCAGCCGTTCCTTCCAGCAGGGAAGAGAAGGAGAACGTCCCGTACAGGTGTTTGTTTATACACAGGACGGCACGCCTCTTATAGCCCAGAATGCAGGTATCCGGTTAAGCGGGGCCACCTCTAGAAGTGCCCTTCGGAAGTCTTTCCGAATCGTGGCACGGGAAGAATACGATGGACTGCGCGATTCTTTTACCTACGATCTCTGGGGCGGGCGCCAGGTTCTGGACCAGACAGCATGTCCTATTCGGGAATATGATTCTTTTATCCTGCATTCCATGCGCCTGGCCATGGATGCCACCGGCATCCACAACAGCGTCGGCTACTCCCTTGCCCGCAAGGCAGGCATTGCAGACGCTTCGCCTACGGTACCCGCCGCTGTCTACCTAAACGGTGTCTATCAGGGTGCCTATTTTATCCTGCCCGCCAAAAATGACCAGGCCCTCTCTGAACTTTATCACATCCGTAATCCCAAAGATATTG
The DNA here is from genome assembly GCA_910574965.1 of Lachnospiraceae bacterium. GTDB lineage: Bacteria > Bacillota > Clostridia > Lachnospirales > Lachnospiraceae > Hominiventricola. The sequence continues at coordinate 52,960 of CAJTDB010000008.1, forward strand.
AGGTCGTGTCGGTCTTTGAAGAGGAAAAGACCGGCGTTCAGACTGCACCGGCCGTCCTTGAAGAGTACCTTTCTTTTGTCTCCTGGCTTTACACCTGCGATATGAGTCATCCGGCAGATATTGCCGCCATTGAACAGCAGTTGGACGTGGAGCAGTGCCTTCAGTATTATGCTGTCAATCTTCTTCTTGGCAACGGTGACTGGCTTGACAACAATCTGCGGGTGTGGCGCTGCAGCAACAACGGACTCCCTTATCAGGACGGCAAATGGAGATTTTTCCTCTTTGATTTAGACTGGATCGGAAGCTTTCCCGAACTGGTAAGCCTGAATTTTCAGCAGGCAGTACACAGCAGTGATCATTACAATATTCTGCCAAAACTTCTGGAACATCCAGACTATCTGGAACGCTTCCGGGAAATCATTGCGCAGATGGAGCAGGACGCCTTTTGCCCGGAGGTCATTGAAGCTGTATTTGCAGAAGAAGAAGCCCGCATGGGACAGGAAGCCGCCTACGATTTCCAGTCTGACGCCTTTGAAAACTATCTTCTGTATTCTTATGAAAGCGGTCCTCTGACAGAGGAAGATTATCTCACCTTCGAAGACCGGCTGTTTTTGATTGAGGATTTCAAAGGACACCTTCTGAAGACGCCCCAGATCATCAACGAATGTCTGAACGCCTATACTCCGTGAGCGGATGCTTTGATCAGGCCCATCCGCTCCAGTTCCCGGATTACCCCGTCCTCTTCTACCGGCTCGCACACCCGGTCTGCGATCTTTTTCAGCGCTTCGTCTCCGTTCCCCATTACAACACCGCAGGCCGCTTCCTGGATCATCTGGTAGTCGTTCATGCTGTCCCCAAAGGCAATGGTATCCCCCATATTTCGGTTTCGGTATGCTGCTGTCCTGTGAATGGCCGTTCCTTTGTTAGCCGTTTTCGATATCAGCTCTCCATTGAAAAAGTGATCCGAATGGGGCAGAAAGAACGCCACATGAAACAGTTCCTTCAAAGCATGGTACAGCCGCTCAGCCTCTTCCCGCGAGAAAGTCATAAACGAGATCTTGGGAATCGGCGTAAGGTCCGGATCCCAGCTTCTGATGTCACCGGTATTTTTCCAGCGAATGAAAAATTTTTTCCAGCGAGCCAATTCCGGATTGTCCCCCGGCACCGGTTCGCTCTCCGACAGTATCCTGGCCCCCCGTTCCGATGCATAGATCATCTCGTATCCTTCCAGGATGTAGATTGTATCCAAAGCATCCAGCACTTCAAAAGCTGTCGTTAAATGTGCCCGGTCAAAGGCCGTTCGATAGACATTCTCCCCATGGATCCAGATGTCGCTCCCCGCATTGGCAATCACTCCGTCCAGTTCCACATCGGAGAGTTCTTCCGGAAGCATATGGCTGCTTCTGCCGGTGCAGATATAGATTTCATGTCCTCGTTCTCTGGCCTTTCGAATCCCGTCTTTGACCGTCTGCCGAATCCCTTCTTCCGGCACCAGTATCGTTCCGTCAATGTCCAGAAATATCAGTTTCTTATCCATCTGTTCTATCACTCCTGCTTCTGTTTTCTCCGGGAACCCCGGTAATACCATGTAAAAAATACCTTTGTCACCACATAGCAGGGCACATACCACCCATGCTTCATCATAAAAAGATACAGCCGGACCGAAAGACCGATCTGGTTCATTGTATGATTCCGAAGTGCCTCCTGTACGGAAGTATCCCGGCACATCTGTCTGACATGATTCAGCACCTGGAAAAAGGAGTCCTTTTGATTTCGCCAGATCTCATTCTTAACCGCCATAACCGCAAGGCTTAGGAAGTCATTGCGGATCTGAGGCCGAAAATCATAGACCCCCTTGGCATCCGAGATCGCCTCCATACGCGTCCTTAACAGCCGGATCTTCTCCAGATAATCCGGATCATGCCCCCCGGTCATGGATGACAGATTATACCAGTAATGGTATGGATAAAAATCCGGAATGGTGCAGATCCGCTCTGCATCCAGCACCGCGGCAAAGACCATTTGTAAATCCTCGCCCACGGTCACCCGCTCTTCCCAAAGGTCCAGATTCTTCTCCACCAGTTTTCTTCGAAAAAGCTTTGTCACCCTGGAAGGCTGCAGCCTCCGCCCGATAAAGCTCCCGTCATTTAGTAGGGAAGGAAAGAGGGCAGACAGCTCCTTTCGATCATAGACCGTCATGTCCATCCGGTTCGTCTCCCTGCGGGGCGGATAGCCCGGATCTTCATAATCGAACACCAGTCCGGCCATAGCCATATCCGCATCCTGACGTGTCAGCTCCTGAAAAAGCCTTTCATACATGTCCGGTTCGATCCAGTCATCACTGTCCACGAATCCGATCAGTTCCCCGGTGGACGCGCGCACTCCTGCCTTCCATGCAGAAGTTAGGCCGCCGTTTTTCTTGTGCAGGACACGAACTTTCGGCGAAACTTTTGCATATTCCTCGCAAATCTGCGGACAGCCGTCCGGTGAGCCATCGTCCACCAGAAGGATCTCCAGATTCTCATACGTCTGTCCAAGAATACTGTCCACGCAGCGGGCCAGCACCTTTTCCACACCGTATACCGGTACGATCACGCTGATCTTCTCACTCATCATCCTTCCATCCTTTTCAACAGTTTTTCATAAAGCCCTGGACTGATCCCGAATAGGACATAGCCCAGTCTGGTCTTTAAAGGAAGCATCCGAATCCATCTGCGTCCCTGCCTGCGGTATTTTTTCAGTCCGGCTTTCAGTTCCTTTCGGAGCGCTTCCCATTCCTGGGTTTCCTTTGTGCAGCGCAAATAGAACGTGATGCATGCGTCACACAATTTTCGATATGCTTTTGGAAGTAATTTCTCATATCCATGTTCCTTGAAAAAGGCAATGCGTTCCTCATGAGCGGTCAGCCATTGCAGACGCTTTCTGGAGAAAACCGACGTAATGCTTCCGCTGTTATCTGTAAAATATCCATAAAGTGCCCTTCTTGTGAACACCAGTTTCCCGCCTTTATGGAAAAGACGGTACGTCGTCGCCTCATCCTCATGAATGCGCCCCAAAGGATAGCGGATCTTTTCAAATAATTCTCTCCGGTAAAGTTTGTTCCACGCTACAACAAAGCAGGTAGCTTCCTCCTCCGGGCCATAGAGCTGCTCCAGCAGACATGCCCCGCGGTAGATCTGATAGTCCCGGCTCTCTTCGCTCCTCAGTTTCTCTCCCTGTACGTAGGCAAACCGGCACTGGCTGATGGCGCTTCCCGTCTCTTGGAGCAGGTCATAAAGGGTGCGGATAAAGTCTTCTGCCACATAGTCATCCGAATCCGCAAAGGCAAGATATTCCCCGCGCGCTGCATCAATGCCTGCATTTCTGGCCCCGGACAATCCGGCATTTTCCTGGTGAATCACACGGACTCTGTCATCTTTTTCGGCGTATGCATCACAGATTTTCGGACAGCCATCCAAAGATCCGTCGTCTACCAGAATAATTTCCAGGTTCCTGTAGGTCTGTGCCAGCAGGCTTTCCACACACCGGCCAAGATATGCCTCTACCTGATAAACAGGAACAATGACGCTGATTAATGGTTCCATACAGTCATCCGCCCCTTTCTTCTGATCCAGTGTACAAAAGCAGCCAGTCCCCGCCGAAGAACACACAGCCCATAGACGCTGCCCGCCCTTTGTCTCTTCAGAAAAAACCAGAGAATCCGGTAATCCAGATACGGATACCCTGCCTCCTCTCCGCGGGTCCTCACCCACTCATCTTCTCCATAAGCGCGAATGATCTGAAGCTTCTCCTTTCGCGTAAGACTTTTGTCCGACGGAAGCTTCTCACACTCATCCAGCACTTCATTCATATATCGGGTAAAGATCCTGCCATGGCCCGCCCGGCTGCCGCTTTCCCAGTGCCTGTCATAAAAGTCCTCCGTCTCCCGGCAGATCTTTCTAGCCAGCCCCAGACGATCCAGACGCTTTTTAGAGGAGAGGGATATCTTTTTCTCCTCCTGTATATAATAGCAGAGCGGTTCCGCCAGTACCGCAACATTCCTGCACCGTTCCAAATAGTCCAGATTAAAGAGTAGATCTTCTCCAAGACTTATGGAAGGGTCGAAACGCCCGGCCAGCTCCCTAATATACAGTTTGTTCCAGGGCATATTTAGAAAGCTCTGTTCATACAGGCAGAGAAAGTCTTCTTCCCCTTCTTTCATGGAGAAAACACCCGGTCTCTTTGGCAGCTTCTGAATGTCTGCTCCCTCATACAGATGATGAAAACCACACAGAACCAGCTCCGCACCGGACGCTTTCATGCATTGTTCCATCTTCTCCAAATAATCCGGTGCCACATAGTCATCGCTGTCCGTAAAGAACATATGTTCACCTCTGGCCGCGTCAATCCCGGCATTTCTGGCCGCCGATACTCCCGCATTTTTCTGATGGAGTACGCGGACTCTGGCGTCCTTTTTGGCCCATTTTTCGCAAAGCTCTCTGCTTCCGTCTGTGGAGCCGTCATCCACCAGCAGAAGCTCCAAATCCCCCTCTGTCTGGGCAAGCCAGGACTTTACGCAGCGGTCCAGGCTGTCCCTGGCCTCGTAGACCGGTATAATTACACTGTACATCTACTTTGCCCCTTTCCATTTCGAGCGCACCATCCCGAATACGATGCCGCGTTCCTCTTTTCTCAAAATGATGAAAAAATTCACCAGAAGGGACAAAGGCCCCATAACCATCCCGGTCAGCAGCAGACTGCCCCAGGAATGGACCGGATAAACCATCCTCGACAAAAGCCCCAGCACGGTAATCGTGCCGATGGAAAAAAGTCCCAGCAAAATATCACTGTAAAACCGGTTCCACCGGATTTTCAGGCACCAGGCCGCATAGATAGGCGTAAAGATAAAATTCCGCACCAGCCCCGTGGCCATACTGGAGAGAGGAAAACTCGCCGCTCCCAGATCCGTTGTCTTAAGAAGAATCAGAGACATCAGAGAAGACACCACGCCGGAGCCAAGAAGTACGAGTGAGTTCCATTTTACTTTCTTCGTAATAATAAACACATGGTAGAGCACCTGGATGCTCATGCTGATATAGAGCGTTCCCACCGACAGAATGGAAAGACGCTGCAAAGCCCACGGATCCTTGGCAGGCTGCCAGAGTCTGTAAAAATCCAATCCGTAGGCAGTGAGAAATGCAATGGGAATGCTCATAAGAAAGATCATAATCCGATTGCTGCTCTTGATGATGCCTACCAGCTTCTCCCGATCTTCCTGTGCATAAGCAATGGTAATCTGAGGATTAAACACACCGACAACGGTGCCCATCAGGCTGGTGATGGCGGTCGGCACCTGGGTAGCCAGCGCCAGAAGCGTCATGGAAGCATTTCCGTCTGGAATCAGCGCACCTGAGAGCAGCACGCCCAGGCCGTCCAGCAACTGCTGTCCAAGCCTTGTAAGGGAGTTCCACGCCCCCAGAGAAACCAGCTCCCACACTTTCCTCCAGCGAAAATTCGACAAAGACATCCGAATATCCGGCAGAAGCTGCCTGGTAAATCTGCGGTTCCAGAAAGCGATGTAGGCAGTGCTGAGCAAAGATGCCGCGCCGATATACCACAGCGTGGGCTTCCATACAAAAAAAGTTACAAACAAAAAAGCAATCCGCAGAATGTCCGCAATCATCGTCCGTATGGAAGTCAGGTCCAGACGGTTCATCGCATAAGTGGACACCCCGTATACGGATGTGATAATGCTTAAGAAAAAGTTTCCGAATACAAACGCCCAGAGAAACTGCACATCTCTTAAAATCTCTGCCGGCACGTTCAAAAACGGCAGATAGCCCATAAACAGTACAATCACCAAAGCCGGAATGAGAAAAATTCCCGCCATCATCACATTTCCAAAAAAGACGGAAGAGAAATACTCACTGGCTGTCTGCTCCTCTCCCCGATGAATATGAATGGTCACAAAACGGCTGGCCATCGTATTCAGTGCCGATACGGCGATCTGGGCATACAGTACAAACTGATTGGCCAGCGCCACAAAGCCATACGTATTTTCTCCGATCTGCCCTTCAATGATCCCGGCAAGGAAAAAACTGATCCCCATATTGACCCCAAAGGCCAGAAGCTGGGCCATCATATTGACCGCCAGTCTTTTTTTGTCCATAGCGTTCTCCTCTCACCGTACCTTCAGACCATTGTCACCTGCCGGATGATACAGATGATCGTCAGAAGCTGTCCTGCTGCTGCTGCCGCCACAATCCCCCGATCAATCTGCCGCTTCAGATAGATTCCCTGATCTTTGCAGGCCGTCAAAAATATCAGCATAAAAGGCAGGAAGTACCTTCCCTGAACTCCCTCAATGGACACATGTCCTGCAGGCGTCCACTGAAGAAGCATTCCAAGAAGAATCAGCCCTGTACAGCCTGCACATAAGAAAAGCATAAAGAAACGCTGATTTTTCCTGATCCGCACGTATTCTCCCCGTCCGTCGCAGACAGACAGGAACAGCAGGAACCAAAACAGGAACACCACCAGCATGGAAATCTCAATCTCCACCCATCCAAGCTTTTGTCCGACCAAAGATTCCAGATAAAAACCGCCCTTATCCAATATGGTATTGACGATCATATAAATCAGTTTTAACGGCTCTTCCAAAAAATATCCAAGCGTATAGCCAGTCAGATAATCTGCACCGTTTCCCACACTGACCACGCTGGTGGCTTCCGTTGTCTGAACGATCCCCGTCACCATCTGCATATGCTTCATGCCAAAAGCTAAGAAAGGCACCGCCAGAAGCGATCCTATCACCATGATCTGCCGCCTGCGGCCTGCGTATCTGGCTGCAGGAATCAGAAGCGGCAGAAGGCACAGCGGAAGATAACTTCCATTTTTGCAGTACACGAGAAACCAGGCAGTCAGTTCCAGAAGCACCACCCGCTGCCCTGTCATCCGCCCCTCTTCAAAGATCGCCTGCAGGCAGATACAGCAGTAGAAAAACAGCAGTCCATGAACCATGGCATCATGGGAAAAGGACGTACACTGCTGGATATTCACCGGCAGCACTGCCAGCACGAACATGGTCACTTTTCCGAACGGGAGACGTTTCATGCCCGCCCTCGTCAGCAGCGCAAAGACGAAAAGATTCATATACCGGGCAAACAAAAGCATAGGCACAGTGCCGAAGGAAAGAAGCCTGGCCAGCGTCATGCCCAATACCGCAGGCCCATAGAGCAGAAAGCTGCCTTCGATGTTGCTGCTCACTGCCGTCTCTGTCATAGTGCGATCTTGTATTCTAGAAAACATCCCATAATAAATATTTCGATAGTTTCCAAAGGAAGGGGATGAAGTAAACTCCATTGCCGCATCTTCTGTGCGCATGAGGCAGACCGTATCTCCAAGGGACCCATAGCCTAGAAGCTCATTGCTGTATCGGTAGGCCATATCCATATGTTTGGCTTCATCCGGCACCATCTGCGGCGTCAGCAAAACATTGTATACAAGACCGCAGAATAAAAGTGTCACAAACAGAATATTTTCCAGCCGTGCACGTTTTACAAAGGTCAGATACCAGAACAGACATGTAAACGCCTCCACGCCGAGAAAGAGAAAGAAGAAAAAGCGTTTTAAAAAAATATTGAAATACAAGTACGCATTTACACACAGCCCTTCTTCGCTGGTCATAACCGAAAGGCCGCTGTCCCAAAGCTCCGGTGAAAAGCGCAGATGAATCTCATACGTATGATCTGCCGCCCCTGTCTGAGAATTTTCAAACAAAAGGCCCGCATATTCTCCGGAAATGATCTGAGAAGCCTCAATGACGGTCTCGCACAGCGTCTGACCAATGGTCAGATCCGTTACGGACGCCTGGATATTTCCCTGAGAGAGTACCGCCCCATCTTCCAGAAAAAGACGTACTCCAAGTCCAGTCAGCCGGTCTTCTTTCGGCTTTACGGCCTGGGTCAGTTCACTGTTTTCCTCATTGATCGGAAGAAGCTCTCCATTGGCCGACAGCACAGTCTTCTTCTCCGTCGTATTTTGTGCGATTCGGATCTGGGTGTCATATAAATAATAAAATGCCATCGCCACAACCAGAATCAGCCCCGCAAGCACTGCCAGTTCCCGCCCGGAAGGCAGGACAAAGACCGGCTGATGATTCCTTCCGTTTCTCTTCTGCTCCCGGACAAATCCACCGGCCCCGTAAACCCCTGTGCCGAAAAGCAGCAGGATCAGCCCCGTGAAAAAGGGGCCCCGAAATCGATGGGTCCTGGCTTTATAGGACAGATTATAAATGGGACTCTTTGGAATTTCCTGTCCCGAAACATACAAAGTTCCCGGCGTGGACGACACTTCATTGAGCCATATAGACGGCCCATGGATCTTTGCATCGCTGAAGATGGAGACACGGATCTTCTCCGGCATCTGTTCCAAATCCTCCGTCAGAAGAGGAACAAATAAAAACCGGTCCTCCAGACACTCTTTTAGATTATATTCTGCACTCCCAATCGTTGTATCTCCGGCAGTTGCCGACAGCCGGAGCTTTTCTTCCCCATATGCATGTCCATTGAAAGTAAAAAAGAACCCGATCTGCTCTGGTTTCTCGGAAGGCAGTTTTACTATAAACTCCAGTTCACATTCTTTCGTAATCTCCGCTGTCTTTCCACGCAGATTTGCCTGATTCGCCCCTCCGATTCCTTGGGATCTGGATTCCTCTACCGGAACTGCTATCCCTATGAGCACAATCAGCAGACAGATACATGCCCAGAGGGCCAGATGTTTCCTTTTCATAAAATCCGCTCCTGTGATACAGGGCTGTCACAGGACGAGGTCCTCGACCCCGCTCCCATGGCAGCCCCCTGATACATTCCTTCGATATAAAATCTTTCGTCAGTCTCTTTGCGGCGATTTCCGTACAAGTGTTACGGAAAGCACCAGATCCTCCGGTGCCTTCAGAGACTCCGGCACGGATATGGTCACAGGCAGAGAATAGGTTCCCGGCCTTCTGCACTCCGACAGATCCACACTGACTGTCACGGATTCCGCCGTGAGTCCTGCCAGCTTCGCCTCTAATCCGCTGATCTGCACCTCTAGCGGCACCGCCTCTGACAGATCCAGCTCCAGTCCTTCCGGCAGATTCTGATACTGAATCTGGTCACTCGTAAAGGAGAAATTCTGAGACACATACTGGACGATCTCCATCACAACTACAATCTCCCGTTCATCCGCATCCGGGATCACAATCCCTTCCTCCAGATAACGGCTGATATCCACTGTCTGTTCGACTCTTCCCACTTCTTTGTTGGGATTCAGCGCTTCCGCCGGGATATCCAGATTTAAAATCGGCCGAATCTGAGCACTCGTTCCTGCAATCGTCACCGTCTCCGGTTTGTAGGAGATGGAATCAAGCCCATATCCTTCCGGCGCTGCCTGGCTGATATCAAAACTGATTCCCACTTCTTTCTTGTTCAGTGTCGTCACTGTGACATTAAACTCCGAATCCTTTCCGTAATAGTCCAGATACGTACCGTCAATATCTTCCCCTTCGCTGTCCACAAGCCGCAGCTTCCCGGAACGCACCACAGTCCCGGTGATTCCAGCAATGGGCACCTCCACCTGTACCCCTTTGATCCGCTCTACGACAGAAATGGGGCCTGTAATCTCCACCAATGTCTGCTCTGGAATCACCGAGCCGGCCACAAGTCCGTTCTCCGGCTCTCCCTGCAGCTTCACTGCAACCTTAAACTGCTCGGTTACAGATTCCTCGATGCTCACCAGCACATTTTCGCGGCTCTGTTCCACTCTTTCAATGGTAGAATCACCCGTATAGGCCACTTCGATCTTTACCATACTTCCAAACTGTAGATCTTTTTGCATATCTGCTGTCACTACAAAATCGGATGCCTTCAGATTTTGCAGAACACTCCTTCTTGCATAGACGGTCAGATCCACCACATCAGTCCCTTCCGCCACTCGGCACATCTGCCCCTGAGAAGTCAGCACCTCCATATTAACCATGGACACTTTCACATTTCGAATCACTCTGCTGTTCACAGCGTCGTCAATATTGACCACGATCAGCCATAAAAGAATCGCCGCCACTACGGAAAGGATCTTCAAAAGCAGATTATCAAACAGTTTTGTTTTCATTCTTACTCCGCCCTTTCCATAATTTAATTTTTCTTCCCTCTTCCGGCTTCGACTGCAGCTTCTGCAACTGTTCTTTTAACTGCTCCTGATTCAGATTCCGAAGAAGACGCCCGTTTTTCGCCAGAGACACAGACCCCGTCTCCTCCGAAACGACGATCGTCACAGAATCGCTGACCTCACTAATGCCTACCGCTGCCCGGTGCCTAGTCCCCAGGGCCTTGCTCAGATTCATATTGTCCGACAAAGGCAGATAACAGGTAGCCGAGCGTATTCGGTTACCGGACATAATTACCGCACCATCATGAAGGGGGGTATTTTTCTCAAAAATATTCAAAATCAACTGGCTCGACACAAGAGAATCGATGGAAATACCGGTTCTTTCATATTCCTGAAGGCTGACGCCCTGCTCAATAACAATCAGTGCACCGGTCCTTACTTTCCCCATCTCAAAGCAGGCCCGTACAAGCTCCTGGATAGTCCGGTCCGAAACTCCTTCCATCTCTTTCTTTGCGCCCTCAAAAGGGACAATGGATGTCAGTATATTTTTTTCACCCAACTGCTCCAGCGCACGCCGAAGCTCCGGCTGAAATACAATGATAACCGCCGTAATTCCAAGACTGAAGAAATTTTCTGCAATCCACAAAATCGTGTTCATATGAAAGAAGGCCGCCACAGCCAAAAGCGCAAGCACCACTGCAAAGCCTTTCAGCAGATTCCATGCACGGGTGGATTTGATCCAGTTCATAATCTGGTAAATGAGAAAAGCAAGAATGATAATTTCCGCCACATCAGTTTTCGTGATATTCAGCGCATCCCACGAAATATACTGATTCAACTGCTCAAGACTCATGTTCCACACCCTCTTTCTTATTTAGAGTTCCGTATCTGTACTCATTCTGCCCTGCTCCCCAGTTAATGTCTCTTCCTTGTGGGCTTCCTCCGGGAATTGATCCGCTTAACCTTTTTATCCGATACGGCGATGGACATTTTCGGAACTGCTTTTACATAATAATAATATTCGTCATCTTCAAACTGTGTATATTCCGTTCTTGTATAGTCCAGACTCAGGACAAAGAATTCCACTACCAGCGCAATCAGTGCCCCCACCAGTGTCCCAAGCACCACAAAGCCGATGGATACACTTGCCTTCATAACCAGTCCGCCGATCAGGAAAAGCACCACATTGCTCACAGCCCCCACACATATGGCGATATACCAGGAGTAATCAACGCTCATTTTCCGAATCACATAGACAATCATTAAAGTCACCGCAAAAACCAGTACCGTCAGGAGCATGTTCTTATTGTTCACCACATTTTCCACCAGGTACAGAAGCTTTTCCGACATCTTCTCCGCCTCGGAACTGGCCAGCATTTTCTCATTGTTTTTCATATAATACATCAGATAGTAGAGAACCGTTCCGCAGGCCAGCGGCACTGCACAGACCGGTCCGCCAATGAGTCCTAAAACAAGCGGCATCACATGAGGAATCTTTAAGAAGAACGCCATAGGAGTCAGAACCAGCACATATCCATGTCCTGGCGCCACCCGAAAATATACCACGTACATAATAAACAGAAGTCCTGCTGCAACTGCCAGCGTCTCCAAAGACAGCGCATAGGCATGTGCGCACACAAGAAGACCTCCGAAAACCGCCATCAAATTGACCGGAAGAAACGAACAGAGCAGTGCCAGCAGCAAAGATACCGCCGGACTGGCAACCCGTTCCATAAAACCGATCTGTCCATTTAGAAACAAAAACGCCAAAAAAGCCAGCAGAAATTTCATGGCAGGTATTAGATATACATCGTATTTCGCATAAAATATCTTAAGATATTGTTTTATCTCAAGTAAGCTTGTCATGATTCTTCTCCTCCATCACGGCGTCTGAAACCGTATGTTTATTCTCCCGCACATAGATATCCGAGATCTTCCGAAGGGTATTCGCATAAGAACCTACGCTTTTCTTCGCTTCATAGTAGCGGTAAGCACAAACAATGTACAGGATGCAGACATAAATCCCTGTTACCATGGCATAGATGAACAGCACAGTCATCCCAAACTGTTTCAGATCCATTTTATGAAGATTGTCCATCAGGTATTCCATATGACATGCACCCCAAAGGGCGGTACAGAGCACAAAACTAACCGTCATAAAAAACCAGCCGTAAAGCATCTGCAGACTGATATAATCATGCCGGAAATAATTCATAATCTTTAGTTTTTCTTTTCCCTTTTTCTCCTCATAGAGAGATGCCTTCGTCATCAGGATTACTTTCTCTTCATTAATCATATATGCAGTCTCCACCTCATACAAACCATAGTATAACACAAATACATGGAAATTCAACCAGAAAGCAGTCAGTTCAGGAAATCAATTCCCATTTCCGACACAGATACAAACAAAATACACCTTTTCAGCACCATTTTCCTTAAGCACCCTCGCCGCCGCATCTATAGTACTGCCAGTTGTATAGATATCATCTACCAATATAATATTTTGATAAGGAACTCTCCCTTTCCGAACGGAAAAGGCATCTTTTAGATTCGTCAGCCGTTCCTGGTCATTTAATTCCTTCTGCGCACGGGTCTTTTTCCTGCGGACCAGCACGCCTGCATCTGTCGGAATCCCGCTTCGCTTCGTCAGCTCCTTCGCCAGAAGCTCTGCCTGATTGAAGCCTCTCCTGCGCCTTCTGGACGAATGAAGCGGAATGGGAAGAAATACCTCTCCCTGCCAGCCAAGCATATCTTTGGCACACCGGTTTAAGATTTCCTCCGCATAAAAAGCCGCATATTCTCTCCTCCCGCCGTACTTATAACCGGCAATGGATGCCTGCATCACTTTGTCATAGAGGAAGGGCGCCCTCCCTTTCTCGAACTGATGTTCTTTCCTCCTGCAGTCCCTGCAGTATTCTTCCTCTTCCAGAAGAAGAGGCTTTCCGCATCTTTGGCAGAAATGCATCCTTACATATGGAAGCTTCGTTCGGCATACCGCACATACCCGCCCGCCTCTCTCCTCCACTGCCTCCTGACAGACCGGACAGCGGCGGGGATAGAGAAGCCCTGCTGCATCCGGTATCCATTCAATCGTCTTTTCATTCCTGTTCAAAGCTCTCAACCTCCCTGATCCGCTCCAGAAGTCCGCTGTATCGGGTCTGTTCGCTGACATTTTCGATCATTGTCTCAAAAGTCTGTTCGCTGCCCACCAAAGTAACACAAAAACGGGCGCGCGTCACAGCCGTATAGAGCAGATTGCGGTTCAAAAGCATTCTTGGCCCGGTCAGAAGAGGAATAACGACTGCCGGATACTCGCTTCCCTGGGATTTATGTATGGTCACCGCATAGGCAAGTTCCAGCTCGTCCAACTGAGCAAAACTATAGTTCACAGTGCGGTATTCGTCAAAGAGCACTTCCATAGTTTCCTGGAGCGCATCAATCCTTGTAATGATCCCCATATCCCCGTTGAAGATCCCGGTTCCCTTGTCGATGGCCATGCCGAACCGGTTTTTTGCTTCCCACTCGATCTGATAATTATTTTTGATCTGCATGACTTTATCGCCTTCCCGGAAAAGGCCCCTTAAAGTCTCCTTCTCTGTCTTGTCCGCTGCCGGCGGATTCAGATACCGCTGCAGAATCTCATTCAGATGCTCCACGCCAAGGGTTCCTTTCCGCATGGGAGTGAGTACCTGTATATCAAAAGATTTTGCGTTCACATACCGGGGAAGCTTGTCCTGGACCAGTGCCAGCACCACCCGAAGAATGACATTCGGGTCCTTTCTTTTTAAAAAGAAAAAATCCCGGCTCTTATTATCCAGGGAAACCTTTTCCCCCCGGTTGATTTTATGGGCATTGACAATGATATCGCTCTGGCTCGCCTGCCGGAAGATCTTTTCCAGCATAACCACCGGATAAGCTTCGGACAGGATCATATCCTTCAATACACATCCGGGACCTACGCTTGGAAGCTGGTGGATATCTCCCACCAGAATCAGCCGAGTCCCTGCGCAGACTGCCCGAAGCAAGGAATGCATCAGGAAAATATCCACCATGGACATCTCATCGATGATGACCAGATCCGCCTCTAACGGATGCTCTTCGTTTCGTTCAAAAGCTGCCTGATCCCGATCCTCGGAAGGATTCCCGGAAGGCTCTAAAAGCCTGTGAATGGTTACTGCCTCATATCCCGTCGCCTCTGTCATTCGCTTGGCTGCACGGCCCGTAGGGGCCGCCAGAAGAATCTCCATGTCCTCCGTCTCAAAATACCGGATGATAGCGTTGATTGTCGTCGTCTTCCCTGTGCCGGGACCGCCTGTCAGAATCAGAAGTCCATTCCGAACCGATTCCACCACTGCCCGGCGCTGCATCTCGTCCAGCTTTGTATGAAGCTGGGACTCCACCTTCTGAAGCTTTTTCAGAATCTGCTCTTCCTCCATAACACATTCCAGCTTCAGGTCGTGAAGCATCTTCGCAGCATTCAGTTCCATATAATAATAACGGCTGTAAAAAGCCAATGTTCCTGCAGTGCTTTCCTTTAACACCAGCTTTCTATCCATACAGAGATTTTTCGTCTGGACCTCAACCGCAGAAGCCTCCACACCCAGAAGCTCTGCTGTACGTGCAAGAAGCTGCTCCATCGGCAGACACGTATGTCCATCCATGGATGCCTGCTGAAGCACATACAGAATACCGCTTCGTATACGGTAGTCTGAATCTGCATGAATGCCGATGCGTTCTGCAATCTCGTCCGCCGTCTTAAAGCCCACGCCGGATATGTCCTCCGCCAGCCGGTAGGGATTTTCCTGCATGATCTGATAAGTCCGTTCTCCATACTGTTTGTAAATCTTCACCGCCAGAGGCAAAGAGATTCCATACTGAGTCAGATACATCATAGCCTGCCGAAGTTCCCGCTTCTCTTCCATCTGCTCTGCGATCTCTCTGGCCTTGCGTTCGCTGATCCCCTTTATTTCCGCCAAACGCTCCGGCTCTTCCTCCATAATGCGGAATGTATCCCCTTTAAATCTCCGGACGATCCTGGCTGCCAAAGCCGCGCCGACTCCCTTGACGGCTCCGCTTCCCAGATAGCGTTCCACAGCCACTTCGTCTTCTGGAGCCAGCACCTCGGACTGCTCCACCTGAAGCTGGTCCCCATACAGAGGATGTTCCCTCCTGGTACCTCCTACCTGCAGAAATTCCCCTTCTGTCAGCACAGGAAAAGTCCCCACACAGGTCAGTTCTTCCTCCTCTGATACAAGCTGAAAGACCGAATACCCGTTGTCGGGATTCCGAAATACAATATGTTCTACATATCCTTTATGTATCTCCATCCGCTGCCCCTTATTTCAGCAGCCAGGACACTCCTGCTGCAAAGAAGCTGCCGCAAAAATCTCGCAGCAGCCTGTCCTTCGTGATCTTATTTTTTGCTCTCCGCGTCATAGTAGTTCCCGGACAGCGCTTCTACATATTTACCGGTGCCAATGGCCACGCACTTCATAGGATCTTCTGCCGTCATGGTGTTGATGCCCGTTTTGGATTCCAGCAGTTCCTCCAGTCCCCGAAGGAGCGCGCCGCCGCCAGTCAGCACAATCCCTCTGTCTGCAATATCCGCTGTCAGCTCCGGAGGGGTGCGCTCCAAAACGCTGTGCACTGCCTCTACAATCTGTGCCGTGGACTCTTTCAGTGCCTCTTCCGTCTCCTCAGAGGTCACAGTGACCGTCTTAGGAAGCCCCGTTACCAGATTACGGCCGCGGACATCGATGCTGTCCACCTCTGCCCTTGGAAAACAGCTTCCCACTTTAATCTTAATGTCTTCTGCAGTTCTCTCACCGATCAGAAGATTGTGTTTTTTACGCATATAGCGGACAATGGCTTCATCAAAATCATCTCCTGCAATCTTGACAGAAGTGCTCACAACGGTACCGTTCAGAGAAATAACGGCGATATCCGTTGTTCCTCCTCCGATATCCACGATCATATTTCCGCAGGGTCTGGAGATGTCAATCCCTGCACCGATCGCAGCCGCTATGGGTTCTTCAATAATATAGACTTCTCTCGCTCCGGCCTGATAAGTAGCATCCTCCACGGCCTTTTTCTCAACTTCCGTCACTCCGCTTGGCACGCAGACTGCGATCTTAGGCTTACGGAAGGTCTTCTTACCGATGGCTTTCTGGATAAAAAATTTAAGCATCTTCTCCGTAACGGTATAGTCTGAGATCACACCCTGACGGAGCGGACGCACTGCCACAATATTCCCAGGCGTACGCCCAAGCATCAGCCGCGCTTCCTCGCCGATGGCCTTGATCCTGCTCGTATCTCTGTCAAACGCCACAACGGACGGCTCCTTTAATACAACGCCTTTGCCTTTAATATATACAAGAATGCTGGCTGTTCCCAAATCGATTCCAACATCTGTTCCTGCCATAATATGTTCTCCTTTCGTTCCTTCCGTCTATTTAAAAAATATGCACATCGTTTCATTCTCAGGTGGTCTTCCTGATGGGGCATATGTCCTTTGGTCCCTTTCGGACACCGCAGGATCCTCCCGCATCGTCTCTTGTCAACGTATGGAAAGCGCTCCCACACTTTCCATACGTTACATTATAACCAATAATCTGCAAAAAGAAAAGACTTTTATTTAACTTAATTCCGCAATTCTGGACACGCCCACATAGATCTCCGATATTTTATACCAGGTCTGATAATTCACATTTCCCGTAACCGGAAGCCCGAAAACCGACTGGAACTTCTCGACTGCCGCTCTTGTGGCCGGTCCGTAGATCCCGTCTGCAGCAATCCTTGGAAGGGCCGGATAGGCACCCGCTATCACGTTAAGCTGCTCCTGCATCTGCTGCACTTTCTGGCCTCTGGCTCCTTCGGACAGCTCATAACCGGGCCAGGAAGACGGCACACCTGAGATCTCCACCGCCGTATTGATATAGATGCTGTCTCCATAATAATAACGCAGGATCTCAATGGTCGAGTATCCCCGCTCCCCCAGCTCCTGCGCTCCCCACTGGGTCATCCAGTTCGGGCAGGACACCCTTCTTCCATCACAGTACTGTGTCAGAATCGGCTGTTTTACATTGGGCCTGGACAAGTAGCTTCCGTACATCTCATCCACCACATCGGAGATCGTCTGAAAGATATTTCTTCCATAGATCCATTTCTGGTCAAAAGCCGTGGAAGTGGTAATCGTAAAGTCATAGCCCTTGTTTCGATACCACTCTGTATACACTCTGTTCAGCACAAAAGACATAATCGCCAGCACGTTGGCGCGGATAGCCGCATCTGTCCATGTGGCATAGATTTCGCTGGAAGCCACATTTTTAATGTAGTCTTTATAGCGCACCCAATAATTCTGTGCACTGGTATCGGTAGGAACTCCGTCGTGGACGATCACATATTCCGGGATCACCACCCGGCTTAAGACGATCTCCCCGGTCTCTGTCGTGGGTTTGATCTCCTCCTCTGCAATCTTGGGCGGGAAAGTTCCAAAAAGGGTATGCGGACCGATGACGATCCGCACAAAATCCTCGGCCTCAACCGCCGCCGGCATATGGATCTCCTGGATAGCAAGCACATCCGGAAGGATCTCCGTGCCTGCCACTTCCACATCCTCATACCCTTCGGCACTGGCACGGATCGTATATTCCGCATAGGGCTGCTGTTCGGAGTATCGGGTGCTGTACAGCTCCGCAGGAGCAGGAAGCGTAATGATCTGCGTCATCCCTGATTCGTCTGTTGTATATTGCCGGATCTCGCTTTCCGGATCTCCCTCGTAGGAGATCTCAATCCTGGCCCCGGCCACTGGCCTCATAGTCCGTCCTTCCAGCAGACGTACCTGAAGCCTTCCTTCCTCAGACGGAAGACGGGGTGTATTTTCAAATTCATTTTCTGGCATAAAAAGGCCCCATTTCGATTATTATTTCTATAATATATGAATGAGGCCCGCTTTAATTCCTTATTTTACCCTGTTTGTCCCTGCTCTATACAATATTTTCCAGACAATTTAGCCAGAGAGCAGCACTGGCATCGCTGGGCATCCGAAGGTCGCCCCTTGGGGACACCGCCACACTTCCCACTTTCGGTCCGTCCGGAAGACAGGAGCGCTTAAACTGCTGGGAGAAAAACCGGCGGTAGAAAGTTTTCAGCCACTTCAGGATCACTTCTTCGCTGTATTCTCCGGCAAAGGCCTGCTTTGCCAGATAATAGATCTTGTCCGGCGCAAAGCAGAACCGAAGCATATAATATAAATAAAAATCATGAAGCTCATAAGGTCCAACCAGATCTTCAGTCTTCTGAGCAATCACTCCGTCTTTCGGCGGCAGAAGCTCCGGACTTACCGGAGTGTCCAGAATGTCCAGAAGCACTGCCGACAGTTCCTCATCTTTGCAGGTGTCCGCGTAGTACCGAACCAGATGGCGCACCAGCGTCTTTGGCACTGATGCATTGACTCCGTACATGGACATATGGTCACCATTGTAGGTAGCCCAGCCAAGCGCCAGCTCCGACATATCCCCGGTACCCACCACCATGCCGCCGGTCTGATTGGCCACATCCATCAGCACCTGGGTCCGCTCTCTCGCCTGAGAATTTTCATAAGTTACATCATGAACATCCGGATCTTGTCCGATGTTCTGAAAATGAACGGTTACGGCTTCTTTAATGTCTACTTCCTGAAGCACAGCTCCCAGCTTCCGAGTGAGCTCGCAGGCGTTCTGATAGGTGCGGTCTGTCGTGCCAAAGCAGGGCATGGTTACAGCCCGGATACAGCTTCTGGAAAGGCCCAGAAGATCAACAGCTCTGGCAGTCACCAGAAGAGCCAGCGTAGAATCCAGACCGCCGGAAATGCCGATGACCACGCTCTTACATTTTGTATGTTCCATCCTCTTTTTCAGCCCCATAGCCTGGATAGCCAGGATTTCCTCACATCGTTTCTCCCGTTCCTCTTTTGCTCCTGGAACAAAAGGCATCTTGTGGATCCGGCGGTCCAATGGTCCCTCAAAAGGCTTCATGTGGTAGGACACTGTCACGTAATCCGGTGCATCCGCTGCCACATCAAAGGTCGAGATTCGCCGGCGTTCTCCCACCAGACGTTCAATATCCAGCTCCGCATAGACGGTCTCATTTTGAAAACGCCGAGATTCTCCCAGTACCGTACCATTTTCACAGATCAGGTGATGCCCGCCGAACACCAGATCCGTAGAGGACTCTCCTTCTCCTGCACTGGCATAGATATAACCGCATGCCAGCCGTCCGGACTGAACCCGCAGAAGTTCCCGCCGGTAATCCTCCTTTCCGGTGATCTCATCGCTGGCCGACAGGTTTGCAATCACAGTGGCCCCATGGAGCGCATGTCCCGCACTGGGCTGCTTTGGCGCCCATACATCCTCACATATTTCCGCCGCTGCCAGAAGCCCCGGCATATCCTTGCAGACGAAGAGAATCTTTGTCCCGAAGGGAACTTTGCCTCCCTTCCAGTCAATAAACGCATATTCTTCCGGCGCTTTCGCAAAATATCTTGCCTCGTAAAATTCACTGTAATTGGGAATGGAAGTTTTCGGAACCAGTCCTAACAGCCTTCCGTCTGAAAATGCCGCCGCTGTGTTGTACAACTTTCCCCGGACTTCTAACGGAAATCCCACGAAAAACAAACCATCCAGTCCTTTGCTGGCTTCCACGATCTCTTCCAGAGCCTCTTCTGTTTTTTGCAGCAATAATTTCTGCAAAAACAGCTCTCCGCATGTATATCCGGTAATACATAGCTCCGGAAATACCAGAATCCGTGCTCCTTTTTCCCATGCTTCTTTCATAAGGCGGATGATCTCTTTCGCATTATATGCTGTATCCGCTACTTTGATTTTCGGCGACAGCGCCGCCGTTTTGACAAATCCGTACCGCATTCTACTGTTTACTCCTTCTAATGATTTTCTTCAGATCTTCCACCGTAAATTCATATGCCGTATTGCAGAAATGGCATTTGACTTCGATGGGCTTTCCTTCCTGCACCATTTCATTCAGGTCTTTTCTTCCGATGCTGACGATGGCTTTTTCTACCCGCTCTTTGCTGCAGTTGCAGGCAAAGGCAGCTTCTGTCTTCTCCAAAAATTCCACGTCAAATGCTCCAAGCAATTCCTGAAGAAGTCCTTCCGGCGTACATCCTCTGTCCAGATATTCCGTGACGGATTTCATTGCCGTAAGCCGTCCTTCCAGCCGGACAATCACCTCTTCCGACGCATCCGGCATAAGCTGCAGAATAAATCCTCCTGCCTGCCTTACGGTATTGTCCCGGTTCATCAAGACGCCCAGACCTACCGATGAAGGCGTCTGCTCGGAACTTGCAAAATAATAGGTCAAATCGTCCCCGATCTCTCCGGTTTTCAGCTCCGTCTGTCCTACGTAGGGTTCTTTCATTCCCAGGTCTTTGATCACACTCAAAACACCCAGATCCAGCGCCCTGCCTACATCCAGCTTTCCCTGCCCGCTGGGCGGCAGCATCACCTGGGGAACGTCCGCAAAGCCTTTGACATGCCCTTTGGAATCCGCGGTGACGGTCAGCCCCTTCACCGGCCCGCTGCACTTGATCTGAAGGGTCAGAAGATCTTCTTCTCCCTTCATCATAACACCCATCATAGCTCCCGCACTCAGCAGGCGCCCCAGCGCCGCCGTCACCACCGGACTGGTATCATGCCGAAGCCTTGCAGTCTCCACGATCTCTCTTGAAGTGATGGCAAACGCCCGAATCTGGCCTTCGGCGGCAGTTGCCCTTATGATATAGTCTCCCATGTTTTTGTCTCCTATTAAAGTTCCGCATCTGTCCCGAAAACGCCCCTGTCCTGGAAGCATTTTTGCCTGCCTCCGGCATTCCAAAATCCTTCCGGGCATTTTCCGGACTGATGCTGTTTTGTTCCGCATCTGTCCCGAAAACGCCCCTGTTCTGGAAGCATTTTTGCCTGCCTCCGGCATTCTAAAATCCTTCCGGGCATTTTCCGGACTGATGCTGTTTTGTTCCGCATCTGTCCGGAAAATGCCCCTGTCCTGGAAGCATTTTTGCCTGCCTTTGGCATTCTAAAATCCTTCCGGGCGTTTTCCGGACTGATGCTGTTTTGTTCCGCATCCGTCACGGCAGTTCTCTTCTGCAGACCACGCAGATCCGCTCAGAGTCCTCCCGGACAGGTTCGCCGGTGTACGCATCGCAAACCTGCAGAAGCTTAAGCCCCGAACGCGCTACCAGCTCTTTTACTGTATCAAGAGGATAGGCTCTCTGATAATGCACTTCCTCATATTTTCTATAATAACCCGAATCTTCCCGAATGAAAAGCGTCAGTTCATATTCGTTGATCTTTTCTTCCTCATCATAGCTGTTTTCCCAGATAAAACTTCCCTCTTCCCGGTTCTCGGCAATGGTCTGCTCTCCTAAAAGCATCTGGTACTTATATTCCGTGTTCAAATCAAAGAGAAAAAGCCCTCCATAATCCAGATAATTTTCCGCCGCTGCAGTCAGTATATCCAGAAACGCCTCTTCTTCCAGTACATAATTCATAGAATCGCAAACGCTGACAATCGCCCTTACCGTCCCATACAGCTCAAATTCTCTCATATCCTGGCACAGATACAGAATATCGTGCCCTGACTGCTCTTTTCTGTCCAATGCCCTCTCCAGCATCTCCTCCGACTGATCGATGCCGATCATGTCATACCCGGCCTCTGCCAGAAGCTCTGTCATCACGCCGGTCCCGCATGCCAGGTCCAGAACCAGGCCGTCCTCGATTCCGTGAGCCCTTAACATCTCCGCAATCCAGCGGCTCCACTCCTTGTATGGTACATCCTCCATAAACAAATCATAGACTTTTGCAAATCCTGTATAGCTGTCCATCCTGCTTCGCCCCTCCCTATAGCAAAGAGGGTGCCGCAAAGTACGGTCCCGCTCTCTAGGAGCCGGGCCGCTTTTGCGACACCCCCTCATCTATCCTGTCATCTTGCTGTCACGTATTATTCCGGCTTGCTGCTGCTCAGATATTTCTCAATGTTCTCGATCGCATCCATTTCATCATTACCTTCTGCAGACACCACAACAGACTCTCCTGCCGACAGGCCAAGCGTCATCATGCCCATGATGCTTTTGGCATTCACTCTCTTATCGCCGATCTCCACATATATGCTGCTGTCATACTGACTTGCCACCTGAACCAGCAATGCTGTTGGTCTGGCATCCAGTCCATCAGCAATCTGAATGGTGATTGGTTTTTTGATCATTTTACTCCTCCTCGCCCTTACGCAATTGTTCTGCAATAAGACTCAGCTTACGCAGACGATGATTCACTCCGGATTTCCCAACCGGCGGAGACAGCATCTCTCCTAGCTCTTTTAAACTGGCATCCGGATTTTTGAGTCTCAGCCTGGCAATCTCCTCCAGACCTTCTGAAAGTTCGTGCAGCCCCTTCCGGCTTTCGATATATCGGATATCTTCCGCCTGTCGGACTGACGCAGAGACCGTCTTATTCAGATTCGCAGTTTCACAGTTTACCTTTCGGTTCACAAAATTGCGCACCTCTTTTACGATCCGTACATTCTCCAGTTGCATGAGCGATATATGCGCCCCCATAAGCCCAAGCAACTCTACAATCTGCGCACCTTCTTTTACATAGACCACATAATGTCTCTTGCGCAGTACGATTCTGGCATCAATCTCAAAGGACACGAGAAGTTCCTGAAGCTTAAGCGCTTTTTCCTCCGAAGAACATACAATCTCAAAATGATAGGACTTCTCCGGATCACTGACAGAACCGGCTGCAAGAAAAGCGCCCCGGATAAAAGCACGTCTGCAGCAGCTCTTTTTCAGCAACTGGCTATGTACGAACGGCATGCATTCCTGAATGTTTCCATCCGAATCTAACAGGCAGGTTTCCTTCAGAAGTCTTCTGGCTTCCCGGTCCTTTTGAACCACGACGGAATAAGAACGCATCTCCCCGCTTTTTCGAACGGCTGTCTCCGCTCTAATATTAAATGCTTTTCTCAATAATGTAAAGTATTTTCTTGCAACTGGAAGATTTTCCGTCTGTATTTTTACGCAAAAACGGTCATTTTCAGTGATGATTATCTTTCCGCATAGGTTTAAAATAGCAGCAGTTTCTGCCAGGCGACAATGCCGCCCGGCGGACACCGGACGGGAAAGCTCCTCTTTAATATCTCCTGAAAATGACATATCGGTCTCCTCTTATTGAAGTACCGCATCCGCCGAAACCATGCCCCTGCATCCGGAAGGATGTTCCGACATCTCCATGTCGGAACATCCTTCCGGGCATGACTTCAGCAGATGCTGTTTTGAAATTCTGCAGTTCTTATTTCCCTCTCGCGGCATCTTTGCCAATGTCCCGGTGGTCCAGTTTGATTCCATAATCATTCTGATCCTGCAGGCGCTCGTATAACTTGTTGGCCAGTGTGACCGAACGGTGCTTGCCGCCTGTGCACCCAATGGCAACTACCAACTGATTTTTTCCCTCAAGAACATAGTTTGGAACAAGAAAACGAATCATATCATCCAGCTTGTCCAGAAAAATATGCGCCATATCAAAGCCCATAACAAAATTCTGAATCTCTGCATCATTGCCGGTCAGACGGCGCAGCTCCTCATAATAATAGGGATTCGGAAGAAAACGCACATCAAACACCAGATCCGCATCACTTGGAATCCCATACTTAAAGCCAAAGGAGAGCACCGTAATCATCAGGTTTTTAAACTCCCGGTTCTGAACAAAGATCTTATCCAGTTCCTGCTTCAGCTCCCGCACCAGAAGCTGACTTGTATCAATAATGTAGTCTGCATGTTTCTTCAGAAACACCAGCCGTTCCCGCTCCAAAAGGATCCCCTGTTCAATCCGCCCGGACTCTGCCAGCGGATGCATCCTTCTCGTCTCTTTGTAGCGTTTCACCAAAATATCGTTGCCCGCATCCAGAAACAGAATCTCATAAGGGATTCCCTGAATAACCATGCGTTCTAAAATCTGCTCCATCTGTCCCAGAGCCTTGCCGCTTCGGATATCCAGCCCAATGGCTACTTTTGTGATCTCGCTGTTGCCCGATGCCGTCAGCTCCGCAAACTTGTCCACAAAAGGCACCGGCAGATTATCCACGCAGAAATATCCCGCATCCTCTAGGATCTTCAGCGCCGTCGCCTTTCCCGCACCGGACATGCCGGTCACAATCACCAGTCTCATAACGGTTCCCCCCCAAAGCCCAGGAATTTCACCTCCGTCTGAAGGCGGATGCCGAAAGCCGCATACACCCGCTCCTGCACCTGCCGAATCAGCTCCGCAATCTCAGATGCAGTGGCATTTCCCCGGTTGATGACAAAACCGCAGTGTTTTTCGGACACCTGGGCATCTCCGATCCGGAAGCCTCGAAGTCCCGCATCTTCTATAAGCTTTCCTGCAAAATATCCTTCCGGCCGTTTAAAGGTACTTCCGGCACTGGCGTATTCCAGAGGCTGCTTTCTCACTCTTTGTTCTTTTAATTCTTCCATCCTGGCCCGAATCTCTTCCGTCGTTCCCGGACAAAGCCGAAGCTCTGCCTCTAACACAATGCTTCCTTCCTCCGCAATCCGGCTTCGGCGGTATCCAAAGTCCATCTCTTCCTTTGTATATTCCCGGAGAGCACCATCTTTGGACAACACCTTCACACAGCACACGATGTCTTTCATCTCTCCGCCGTAGGCACCCGCGTTCATAACCAGCGCCCCTCCGACTGTCCCAGGGATTCCGGACGCAAACTCTAATCCTGCAAGTCCTTCCCGGCAGGCCATACTGGCTGCCCGTATCAGAAGCGCGCCCGCCTCTAAAATCATGAAATGACCGCTTATCCAAATGTGCGACATATTTTTAAACAGACGGATGATGACTCCGTTATACCCCGCATCACTCACCAGAAGATTGCTTCCGTTTCCCATGACTGTAAAAGGCATTCCGGCCTTTGTACACGCACCTATCACCGCTGCCAGTTCCTTTGTATCTTTCGGCTCTGCCAGATAACGTGCCGGACCGCCCACCCGAAAGGTCGTATGGTCCTTCATGGGCTCCTCTGCCCATACATGTTCGGTTCCTACCAGTTTCTGCAAAATTTCCAACATTCCAGTTCCACCACTGCCCCGCATTTCCTTATGATCTCTTTATGATACAACAGTTTTTTCTTTTTGCAAATACTTTTTCACATAACAGCCCGTATAGGAAGCCGGAATCTCTGCGATCTCCTCTGGCGTGCCCTGTGCCACGACCGTCCCGCCGCCGTCGCCGCCTTCGGGACCCATATCGATGATATAGTCCGCGGTTTTGATTACATCCAGGTTGTGCTCGATAACAATGACTGTATTGCCTCCTTCTGCCAGGCGCTGCAGAATCTCTGTCAGCTTGTGAACATCGGCAAAATGAAGTCCCGTTGTCGGTTCGTCCAGAATATAAACGGTCTTTCCGGTACTTCTGCGGGAAAGTTCCGTAGCCAGCTTAATCCGCTGCGCCTCGCCTCCAGACAAGGTGGTGGAAGGCTGCCCAAGTTTGATATAGGAAAGCCCCACATCATAGAGCGTTTCGATTTTCCGGCGGATAAACGGCACATGCTCGAAAAAGGAAAGAGCCTCCTCCACAGTCATATCCAGCACATCATAGATGTTTTTATCTTTATATTTTACTTCCAGAGTCTCCCGATTATACCTCTTTCCCTGACAAACTTCACAAGGCACATACACATCCGGCAGAAAATGCATCTCGATCTTTAAGATACCGTCTCCGGAACATGCCTCACAGCGGCCGCCTTTTACGTTAAAGCTGAAGCGGCCTTTCTTATAGCCCTTCGCCTTTGCATCGGGAGTAGAAGCAAACAGATCCCGAATCATATCAAAAACCCCTGTATAGGTGGCCGGATTGGATCTGGGCGTCCGGCCGATGGGCGACTGATCGATACAGATCACTTTATCTAACTGCTCCATCCCTTCCACCAAACGATGCTTTCCCGGAATCGTCCGGGCGCGGTTCAGCTTCTTTGCCAGACTTTTATAGAGAATCTCATTGACCAGGGAACTTTTCCCGGAACCGGATACCCCCGTCACGCAGGTTAAAACCCCCAGCGGAAATTTTACATCGACATTTTTCAGATTATTTTCCTTCGCCCCTTTTACGGTCATCCAGCCGGTCGGCACTCTTCTCTGATCCGGAACCGGTATCCGGATCTTTCCGCTTAAATAAGCTCCTGTGACCGAATTCGGATTCGCCATCAGCTCTTGTGCCGTTCCGGTAGCCACTACCTGTCCGCCGTGCTCCCCGGCTCCCGGACCAATATCTACCACATAATCTGCCGCCAGCATCGTGTCTTCGTCGTGCTCTACCACAATGACCGTATTGCCCAGATCCCGCAGATGACATAAAGTGTTCAAAAGCTTGTCGTTGTCTCTCTGATGCAGACCAATACTTGGCTCGTCCAAAATATAGGCCACACCTACCAGACCGGAACCGATCTGCGTCGCCAGACGTATCCGCTGTGCTTCCCCGCCGGACAGGGTTCCCGTAGAGCGGGTCAGGGACAGATAGTCAAGTCCCACATCCATCAGAAAGCGAATGCGCGCCCGGATCTCTTTTAAAATCTGATCTCCAATTAGCAACTGCTGCCTGGTCAGCGTCATCTGCTCCAGAAATGCCTGAAGATCCCGTACGGACTGATTGGTTACTTCATAAATATTTTTATCGCACACCGTCACGCCGAGAGAACCAGGCTTCAGGCGCTGTCCCTTGCAGGAACGGCAGGGGGTAAAGCGCATAAAGGACTCGTATTCCTGCTTCATCGTGTCTGAGCTCGTCTCCCGGTAGCGCCGCTCGCAGTTCCGGATCAGTCCTTCAAAGGCCACGGCATATACGCCTTCCCCCCGCTGTCCCTTATAGTGAACCTGGAGTTCACTGCCTCCGGTTCCGTGGAGCAGCACCTCCCGGATCGCCTCCGGAAGCTCCTCGTAGGGCGTACAGAGGTCGAAGGCATATTTCTCGGACAATGCCTTTAAAATGCCGTAGGTAAAGCTGGAAGGGTCTGTACAGGACTGCCATCCCATGACCTGGATGGCACCCTCCGCCAGGCTTAAGGACCGATCCGGAATCATCAGTTCTTCATCAAATTCCATCTTATACCCAAGTCCGAAACAGTCCGGGCAGGCACCAAAAGGATTATTGAAGGAAAAGCTTCTCGGCTCCACCTCCTCCATACTGATTCCGCAGTCCGGGCAGGCATAGCTGGAGCTGAATGTAAAAATCTCCCCGTCTTCACTGCCTGTCCCATGAAAGACTTCTACTACCAGAAGCCCTTCCGACAGTCCTAAAACGGTCTCAATGGAGTCCGCCAGACGTTTCTCAATGCCCGGCTTCACCACCAGGCGGTCTACAACGATCTCTATCAGATGCTTGATATTTTTTTCCAGTTTGATCTCTTCAGACAGATCATATATGCTGCCGTCGATCTTTGCACGCACAAATCCGCTCTTCCTGGCTTTCTCCAGAAGCTTTACATGCTCGCCTTTTCGCCCCTTGACTACCGGTGCCAAAAGCTGCAGCTTTGTCCGCTCCGGAAGAGCCATGATCTGGTCCACCATCTGATCTACGGTCTGTTTCTTGATCTCCCTGCCGCATTTGGGACAGTGGGGAATGCCGATCCGGGCATAGAGCAGCCGGAAATAGTCATAGATTTCTGTCACGGTTCCTACCGTGGATCTTGGATTTCGATTCGTGGACTTCTGGTCGATGGAGATAGCAGGAGACAGTCCCTCGATGCTCTCCACATCCGGCTTTTCCATCTGCCCAAGAAACTGTCTGGCGTAAGAAGACAGAGACTCCATATACCGTCTCTGTCCTTCTGCATAGATCGTATCAAAAGCCAGAGAGGACTTCCCGGAGCCGCTCAGCCCTGTCAGGACTACCAGCTCATTCCTTGGGATCTCCAGGTCGATATTCTTCAGGTTGTGTTCGTTGGCTCCGCGGATCTTAATAAATTTTCTTCGTTCTTCTGTCATCTATGGCTCACTCCTGTCGTTGATCTTTTCTTAGAAACAGCTTTTCCTATTATAGCACATAAGAACGAAAAAATGCAACCGAAAGTGAACGTTTGTTCTTTTTATAAATATCCCATTTTTTCGGACGCAGCCTTTTCACAGACACTCTATATGACAAAAAGGCCGGAACCACCCCGCTGTGATTCCAGCCTTCATTTTCCCTGTCCTGCAGCATACCTAAGAAGAACCGAAAATGCCGAATAAAACTCCCCTGCATCCTTTTCGTCCATAGCACAGATTACCCGGCTGCACCCGTCGATCAGCTCTTTTGCTCTCTTTACGGAATTTTCATCCATGCGGCTGAAAGGCTTTATGCTGACTACCTCCGCCGCCAGTGCCTGCGCCGCCGGATAGTCCAGGTCATTTTCCCACAAAATACCTGTGGCAAAGGGGATTCCCTCCCGCTGCAGCCTGCGATAGACGGCGGTGCCGCTCCCGGCCCCGGCCAGGACAAACACCTCCGGTTTCCCTTTCACTGCCTCCAGCTCCAGGCTGCCAGTCCTCTCATCATAGGAACCAGTGCTCATGCCGTAAAGCTCCTTTATATAACCGCCCGCAAACACCTCTTCCGGTGTGCCGAAGCGATCCACGTGATCCCCTTTCACACAAGCCACCTTATCAGAAATCCGCTCTGCCAGGTCCAGCTCATGAAGGGACATGATAACCGACAATCCCCTGGAACGGGACATATCCTGGAGAATCGACAAGAACTCCAGCTTATACCGCATATCCAGAAAAGATGTAGGTTCGTCCAGAACGATCATTTCCGGTTCCTGACAGATCGCCCTGGCCAGCATGACCCGCTGCTTCTGTCCGTCACTGGTACGGATAAAATCCCGGTTCGCAAACTCTGAAATATGCACAAGCTCCATGGATTCTTTTACAATCTGCCGGTCCTTTTCAGAAAGTACGCCGAAACGCCCTGTGTAGGGATAACGCCCTGTGGCTACCACTTCCTCACAAGTCATCAGCTCCGGACGTACCCGCTCGGTCAGCACCACTGACAGCTTCCTGGACAGTTCCCTGCCGGTTATAGACGCAAGCGCTCTTCCGTCCAGACAGACAGTCCCCGAAAGAGGCTCCATCTGCCGGATAATATTGCGCAGGATAGTCGTTTTCCCGGCTCCATTGGGTCCGATGAGGGTCAGAATCTCCCCCTTTTTCAGACAAAGTTCTATCTCCCGGATCAGAGGAACGCCATGATATCCTACCGTCAGTCCCTTTGTATACAGATAATATCCGTCTCTCATGACTGTCTCCTTCTTTTCACCATAATAAAAATGACCACCGGCGCGCCGAACACCGCCGTCACTGTACTGATACTGAGTTCCGTAGGCGCAAATACCACCCTGGCCAGCAGATCACAGAACAGACAAAAAGCCGCCCCGCCCAGAAAGCACCCTGGAATCATCAGAATTGGCCTGGCCGTTCCGAAAAGACTCTTTACCAAGTGAGGCACTGCAATCCCCACAAAAGAAACCGGACCGGCAAAAGCAGTCACACAGGCAGACAAAACACTGGACAAAAGTACCAGGAACACTCGAAACAAACGGATGTTCAATCCCATGTTCTGCCCGTAAGCTTCTCCCATCTGATAGGCACTGATGGGCTTGGACAGCAAAAATACACACAATGATGCTGTAAAGATCACGACCGACAGCATTGCCACATTATCCCAGCTAATACCGGAAAAACTTCCTTTAGACCAGTTGTGCAGATTGACAATGTCCGCATCTTCCGCAAAAGTCACCACAAAGTCCGTCACCGCTGAACAGATATAGCCAATCATGACACCGCTGACGATCAGCATAGACATCTGATCTACAACTCTGGACATCAACAGCACGAAACCCATGGAAATCATAGCCCCGGCAAAAGCAGCCAGAATCATAGACCAGGAGCTGACTTGTACCGCCCGCTCAAGAGCCGCTACCATCACAAGAGCCACCACCAGCTTCGCGCCGGAGGAAATGCCCAGAATAAAAGGGCCTGCGATGGGATTGTGAAAGAAAGTCTGAAGAAGATAGCCGGACAGTGCAAGCCCGCCGCCAAGCACTGCCGCCGCCAGCGCACGGGGAAAACGGATCTGCAGAATAATATCGGAAAAAACAGTATCCGTCCCCCTGCCCGTGAGCACTCTTCCTACTTCCGAAACAGAAATACTGACACTTCCAGCACATATATTTAAAGCAAGAAACAAGAGCAGAAGCAACAGCAGTGTTCCATATGCCAGTCTGTATCTGTTTTCCTTTTTCATCTTCCTCTATTCCTCCAGTCGGTACAGATAAGTAAGCTCCTCCTCTTCCCCAGCGAGCATATGATGGATATCACGAATCAAAGTCCCCAGTTCCATGGAAGACTGATACAGATTTTTTGTTGTGCAGAATACATTCCCCTCCTGCACGGCACGAAAGTTCTTAAGAAGGCTGCTCTTATTAGTCAGTTCTTCTATGGAAAACAATTCTCCGTCTATGGTGCTGTTGTAAATAAGGTAATCTGCATCCTTTGCTGCCGCATAAAATTCTTCCATCTGCATAGTCATCGTGGAGGACGCCGCGTCCTCCTCACCCAGACGCTCCGGAACATATGTTCCTCCTGCTAACGCAATCATCTTCGGCAGATAATCTGAAGACTTCCGCACATTGGCTTCCCCGTTGGTTGTAATATAGAAAAATGCCGCTGTCTTCCCTGACGCTTCCTCCTTCTGAATAGAGGAAAATGCCTCTATTTGTTCTGCAAATGCCTCCTCTGCCTCTTTCTCTTTTCCAGTTAACAGCCCATAGAGCTTCACCCATTCCGTCCGGCCCAGGGGATCCGCTTCATAACTGGAATAATCCACCAGCACCGGGATTTCAAAACGCTGAAGCTGCTCCATCACCTCCGGCGTATGGTAAATCATCGTATTTTCCACTGCAAGATTGCATCCCTCCGAGACAATCTGTTCATAATCCGGTGAAGAATATTTTCCCGCATACAGTATATCTCCGGTTTCCATAGCTTCTCTGGCCTCCTCGATGTACCACCCCTCCGCCTTCAAGCTGGAAAACCGCACCTGGTCCAATGCATCTACCGCAACAAACATATCCATCACTGCCGAGGCCGACAGATAGATCTTCCCCAGGGGCTGCCGAAGAATTATGATGTCCTCTGCAAGTTCCTTTGGTTCCTCCATTCCTTCCGGAACAAGCAGATAACGGCTGTCATCTGCTATGGTAATCAGTGCATATCCTTCTTCATAATGATCTACGGAAAATCTCCGGGCACAGGACAGCTCCATACTGTGACTGTAGGTAAGTACAGGGCTGATATCCCGATTTGCCTGTCCCCCCGTCTTTTCTGCCGGCCCGCAGGATACGCAAAGCAGGCTGAAGAACAGACTAAGCCACCCTATCGCCATTTTTTTCATCTTTGCACTTTTCTCCTTTTCTTTTTCATCAGTGACACCATCGCACATACAGCTACAATTCCGCCGGCCATATAAACCACCTTTTTTGCCGCAGCCTGCGGTGTCTCATCCGCGGACATAATATCGTCCCCACGGAAGACAAGTGTATACTCCACTTCATGAGGTGTGCTCATAGCCGTCGTGTCGGCGATTACCTCCATAGGTTCGTTAAATACCAGAATCGGAATCTCAAAAGTTGAATACCCATCTTCATTGACCGGCAGATATTTCTGCCCTCCTACGATCATATAGTCATAGCTGGAACTGCTCCATTGGACCCTTGCCCAGGCCAGACCGTCCCTTACCAGCAGCCCCGCCGGGGAATTGACAGTAGATCTTCCGCTCCCTCCGGTCAGCTCTACCGCAATCGCATATTCTCCATCCTCCATCTCGATAAACGACGGCCGATCGAATATATGTTCTCCGCTTTCCGAATCGTCCTCTTCTTCTGCTTTTGCCTCCGCCCGCAAGGCTTCAATCCGGCGCTCCTTTGCCTCCCGCTTCAGCGTCTCATAATCCGGCAGTTCCACAAGCACAGCCCCTTCCGGAAGACTCTCTGCCCGGAACAGAATCTGCCGGTCATACCATTTCTCCCGATTCCTGCTGAAAGCAGCGCAGTCTATGGGCAGATCCAGTGCTTCCACCGGCAGCCGATACATATACTTCCCTTCTTCATTCTCCTCATAATCTATATAATCTTCCATGGGACTCCCTGCTGCTTCTGTCCCGGTACCAAGGTAAAGCTTCAGATACCCGGTCCCCCCTAAAGTCAGAACCGCGCTCATCTCTCCCCCATGAACTGTCAGTTCCGCCCGCTCCACCCGAAACATGGAAGAGCTGGACTCTACCTGAATCTCATAGACGCCATCCGCCACATCCGTTCCATAGATCGGATACATTCCTTCAATCCCGACTTCCTGACGCGCCGTCTGTTCTCCTTCCGAGGCCACTTGATCATAAGAAATTTCTTCTTCACTGGCCCATACTTCTGACGGTCCTAAGAGTATGCTTCCTGCCAGCAGCACTCCTGCCAGTATATACATCCCTGTTCTTTTCATCCGCTTCCCTCCCGCATGTTCCTGTACCCTGCAAAGATAAGATATGTCCCATCAGGCACCAAAAGGCCGACAGGGCATACGCCTGCAAAGTTATGTTCCCATTCCTCTGCAGGGCGCACACCAGGTCAGCCCGGCACACCCTAAAGTGCGTTTTTGTTATTTATTCATCTGCGCAACTGCTGCCTTTACATGATCTACATAGATTTTCTGTATCCCTTCCAGCTCTCCAAGCCCCTGAAGCCTGCATTCCACTTCATAGCCCTCTGCCTCCAGGACTGTTTTCCATGTATCCTCCTCATCTCCCGCCATATCATTGTTTGCATGATCCCCGGCTACAACCATCAGCGGCTGAAGCACCACCTTTTTATATGTTCCTGCCTCTTTCAGTGCAGCAGCCACATCTTCCAGTGTCGGCTCCGCCTCTACAGTCCCAACATAATAATTGTCAAAACCGGCTGCGGTCAGTTTTTCCTGCATGGATGCATAGATCTGGTTGGATTCTGCCTCAGTTCCATGCCCCATGTATACAACAGCCGTTTCTCCATCGTCATAAGACGCTGTCTCTTCTGTAATTGCCTTGATCACGGCCTCATAATCCGCATCGCTGGTCAGGAGCGGCTCTCCCAGCACGATCTGCTCAAAATCACTCTTGTATTCTTCCAGTTCCGCCTCCAGATCATTGTATTCCAGACCATTCATCAGATGCGTCGGCTGTACAATCAGCTTTTTGATCCCGTCTGCCACGGCACGATCCAGTGCCTCAGTTACGTTATCGATCTCCAGGCCGTCCCGTTCCTTTAATTTATCAATGATAATCTGTGCCGTAAATGCACGCCTCACTTCATATTGAGGAAATGCTTCCGCAATGCTGTTCTCTACTGCACCGATGGTAATATCCCGGCTGTCGTTATAACTGGTTCCGAAACTCACGACCAGAAGCCTCGTATCTGCTTCCTTTTCCGGTTCGGCCGGCTCTTCTGTATTTTCCTCCTGAGCGGCCGGCTCTTCTGTACTTTCAGAAGCCGGTTCTTCTGCTGCCGGTTCCGGCGCTGCATCTGCGTTCGTTTTTGTATCGCCTGCACATCCGGTCAGGCACAGACCAAGCACCATGAGTCCTGCTAATAATGCCGCCATTTTCTTCTTCATTCTTTTAGCCTCCTGTGATATAAAATAATCATCGTCATTACTGCGCATCTGCTCCCGCAACGTTTTTCCGCATTCATTAATCCCACCGGACAGATGCTGTTTCTGCCGGCAAAACGTCTTACTCCGCCGCCGGCTCTGCGGTATTTTAAGCCGCAAAAAGGACTGCTGTCCATTCGGGCAGCAATCCGGGTAAAAGGACGTATTATGATACCGCACATGGCTTCTCATCGATTACGACCAGTTACTCGTGGCCGGGGAAATTTCTCCCCTGATGATTCTGCAGGCAGGTTTCCTGACTCACAGATCCCCGCATAAGATCCGCCTTCCCGATGACTCAGTGGCATTATTGATCTCATACTCCCTGTTCACAGTGACGAGTTCGTACAGGACTTTCACCTGTTTCCCTTTTCCCGGCAGTTTATGACCCTGCCCGGCACCTGCAGTAAGATTCTGTTACATCTATGACATAGCTGTTTAATCACTATAGCACACTTTTTATTTCATTACTAATTCCATATTGTTATATCTTCTCTTATTGAAAAATTTTTCGCAGATAGTATAATAAATGCATATACCTAGAGAAAAGGAGAACATTTATGACAGGAATACTATATGGAGCAGGCGTTGGCCCAGGTGATCCGGAGCTTATGACCATGAAAGCCGTACGCCTGATCCTGGAAAATGAAATCATTGCCCTTCCGGGCACCGTTGCAGAAGATACCGTTGCTTATCAGATCGCCGTGCAGGCCGTTCCCCAGCTTGCAGAAAAAACTCTGATCCCTGTAGCCATGCCTATGACCCATGATCGGAAGGAAATGGACCGAAATCATGACAAAGCCGCCGATACGTTGGAATTATATCTGAAAGAAGGAAAAAATGTAGTCTTTCTGACTCTGGGCGATCCAACCATCTATTCTACCTATTTATATGTTCAGAAACGGATCGCGGCCCGCGGTTATGAAACTCGTCTGATCAGCGGCATAACTTCCTTCTGTGCCGCTGCCGCATGCACGAACACCCCCTTAGCGGAATGGAACGAGCAGCTTCATGTAATACCCGCTGTTCACCGGCTTGACGACCGGCTCCAGATGCCCGGCAACTATGTGCTGATGAAATCCGGCCGGAAAATGGGACAGGTGAAAGAGATTCTGTCCGAAAGCGGCAAAGACGTGGTCATGGTGGAGAACTGCGGTATGGAAAACGAACATATTTATCGTGGTGTAGAAAAGATTCCCGATGACGCCGGTTACTATTCTCTGATTATCGCAAAAGAACCAAAAAACGGACATGATTGAATTAAAGCATCTGACCAAAACCTTTGAAGACAGTACTGCCGTAGACGGAATTGATCTTCGGATTGAAACAGGAGAATTTTTCGGGCTTCTAGGACCGAACGGCGCCGGCAAAACCACCACTGTCAGCATGTTGTCCACGCTTCTTCTGCCCACATCCGGAGAGATCCGCATTGACGGAGAACTGCTTACCCGGAAGCGGCAGGACCTCAAACGAAAGGTCAGCGTTATCACCCAGGAATATTCCATGCGCCAGGACATGGACATGGATGAAATCATGGAATATCAAGGACGTCTGTATTTCATTCCGGTAAAAGAAATCCGCTCCCGGACAGAAGCACTCTTTTCCTTCGCCGGACTGACCGAGCACCGCAGAAAGACGATCCGTAAGCTTTCCGGCGGTATGAAACGCAAGCTTATGGTCTGCCGCGCTCTTCTGACGAAACCTCACATTCTTCTTCTGGACGAACCGACCGCCGGTATGGATGCCCTCTCCAGAAGGCAGATGTGGAATCTCCTGCGACGGCTGAACGAACAGGGACTTACGATTCTGCTAACTACCCACTATATCGAGGAAGCTCAGTCCCTCTGCCACCGTGTAGCTCTTATGCACCGGGGCCGGCTGGACGACGTGGACACTCCGGCACACCTGATCGAGAAACTAGGCGCTTTTGCCGTGGACGAGCTGCGGCCAGACGGTATCCACAGCCGTTATTTTACCGGAAGAGAAGAGGCTATACAGCACCTGTCCGGACTTCATGGAACTTGCACCCTCCGGGATACCACCCTGGAGGATGTGTTTGTAGAGCACTCCGGAAGGCATCTGACCTAAAGATT
Organism: Lachnospiraceae bacterium; assembly: GCA_910574965.1. Lineage (GTDB taxonomy): Bacteria > Bacillota > Clostridia > Lachnospirales > Lachnospiraceae > Hominiventricola. Next base: position 88,939 of record CAJTDB010000008.1, read on the forward strand.
GTATGAGGAGTATAAAATATGGGTATCTTTACAATTTTATGGGAAAAATGGAGAGAATTTGTTCGTGACTTTTCACGCATTACACTGGCTGCCATGGTTGCGCCGCTCATGTATCTGATCGTTTTTGGCTGGGGCATCCGCACTACCATGAACGGCCAGCCTTATTTGTATTTCCTGATTCCGGGCGTGATTTCTCTGACCACTATGAACGGCAGCTTCAATGCCATCGCCCAGAATCTGAATGTACAGAGGCTGTATGAAAAGGCTTTTGACCAAGTCATCATCTCCCCTACTCCCCTCTGGCAGTTTATCGCCGGCCAGATTATTGCCGGTGCTCTAAGAGGCCTCTATGCAGGCGGCATTATTCTCCTTCTAGTCTCTCCCATCAAGACCGGACTGATTTTCAGCCCCCTGTCCGTCTTTATTCTCTTCCTGAACGGAGCCGTTTTCTCCTCTCTGGGGATCGTTGTCTCCTTTCTGGCCAGAAACCATGCGGATGTTCCCCGCTTTTCTAACTACCTCATCATGCCCATGGCCTACCTCTGCAACACTTTCTTTTCCACCGACAGCATTCCCCGCGGCGCCCGCGAACTTATTGCCGCCCTCCCCCTATCCCAGACCAGCCGTATGGTCCGCAGCATCGCCTCCGGCGAATCCATAAGTCTTATGGGCATTCCTCTGCTCCTCGCCTACCTGACCTTCTTCACCTCCATCGCCCTCTGCTTTGTATACCAGAAAAAAAATCTCTAGACAGATACCTTGTATGCAGACGCTGAGAACAAGGAGGGTCCGGGCGGCATACGGCAGCACTTTCCTGCCGTAAATTTTACGGACCTTTCCCCATTCGTTGACACCCTCTTTCCCATTTGCTAAAATATTCCCGAAATCACCGGATATCATACAGAATGGAAAGGAATGAAATATATGCCTCATTTAAATGAAAATTATCTGAATTTGAAAGAAAGTTATCTGTTTTCCGAGATCGCCCACCGGACTGCTGCCTATATAGAGAGCCATCCGGAAAAAGGCGCGCAGATCATCCGTTTAGGCATCGGAGATGTGACAAGACCGCTTGGAAAAACCGTCCTTCAGGCACTGCACGAGGGCGTAGATGCTATGGGAAGCACAGAGACATTTATGGGATACGGCCCGGAACAGGGCTATGAAGCTACAAGAAATGCCATTGCGGCCTATTATAAAAGAAATGGCGCAGACATAGACCCGAAAGATATCTTTGTCTCTGACGGCGCCAAAAGTGATACAGGCAATATAACCGATCTGTTCGGACCCGGCAATGTGATTCTGATCCCGGACCCGGTCTATCCGGTCTATGTGGATACAAACGTCATGTGCGGCAACGAAGTAACCTATCTTGAGGGCAATGCAGAAAATGACTTTCTTCCCATGCCGGACCCCGCGCAGCACGCAGACATCATCTATCTGTGTTCCCCCAACAATCCCACCGGTGCCTGTTATAACCGGGAACAGCTTCAGATCTGGGTAAACTATGCCCTGAAAAACGAAGCGGTCATCCTGTTTGATTCTGCCTATGAGGCGTTTATCTCCGATCCAAAACTGCCCCGGAGCATTTTCTCCATTGAAGGAGCAAAAAAGTGCGCCATAGAGTTCTGTTCCCTGTCCAAGACGGCAGGTTTCACCGGCACCCGCTGCGGCTACACCGTCGTTCCAAAAGAACTGGTGTTCAGAACCTCTGCCGGCGCCGAACTGTCTCTGAATGCCATGTGGAACCGCCGCCAGTGCACCAAGTTCAACGGCACCTCCTATATTGTTCAGAAGGGCGCGGAAATGGTCTTCTCCGAAGAAGGGATCCGGGAATGCAGGGAGAACATTCGATACTATCAAAAAAATGCAAAAGTAATCGCCGACACTCTGTCCAGGCTTCAGATTCCCTTCTTCGGCGGCATCCACTCCCCCTATATCTGGTTTGAATGTCCCAAAGGCATGGATTCCTGGAGCTGCTTTGACTATCTTCTTACCAACATCCAGGTGGTCGGCACCCCTGGTGCCGGATTCGGCGAAAATGGCCGGAACTATTTCCGCCTGACTGCCTTTGGTACTTATGAAAAAACGGCAGAAGCCATGGAACGGTTTGAAAAGCTCTTTGGATAAAGCTACTCTTTGTACCGTACCACATCCCAGTCTTTCAGCTCCTCGGTGGAATTTACAATCAGTTCGCTTTCTCTGTCGATGACTCCTTCTTCAATGGCAGCATAGCGGTCGTTTTGATCCAGTATCCGGACATAGACCTTCTCTGCGGTCAGTTCGGTTCCAAGGATACCAGCCCGCGGACTGACGATGTATACAAAATTCCTTTTGGAGGAGTCTTCATGCAGTGCGCTTAAGGGAATGCAGCAGGCATATGTCTCTGACTGCGCCTCCACCCGAAAACTCCCGCTCTGCCCGATGGTTCCAACCCCGTCGGGCAGGAAGACGCGGACATCATAAAGCTCCGGATTGCTTTCGTTTTCTGCTATATAATCTACCGTCACTTCCTGCCCGGACGAATTTCCCAGTGTCAGTTTTGCTGTATCTCCCTGATTTACATATTTCTTCTGCTCCTTTGTCAAAGAAACCTGAAACTGCATGGGACTGGAAAGATCCGCATAAACTGCTGCCGCACCGTCCCCTACTCTCTCACCCGGACTTACCTGTATCCGGGTGATGATGCCTTCTGCCTCCGGATACACCTGTCCGGAAGCGTCATGTACTTTTCTGTATGCCGCAAGCTCGTTCTTTAACACATTCAGTTCCAGACGGCTGACCGCCAGACTGTTGTCTGCATTGTCAGGAAGATCCGCATCAGATACTTTACGCCCGGCATCCAGAAGCGTATCTGACCGGGTCTGTTCCGCATCTTCTGCCGCATCTTCTGCTGCGCTGACGGCATCTTTCAAGGATTTCTTTTTCTCTTCCCATGCCGCTTTCGCTGCATCTTCCGCACTGAAGTCCGGCTCAGGCACTGGATTTTGACTGTGCTCCTCATAAGCCAGTTTGGCCGCCTCATACCTCTTTCTGGCTTCGGTTTCCTCCAAAGATTCTATGGGATCCGTACCCGTTTCCGGCTCTGCCTGATCCGGCAGCGCCTCCGGAGCTTCCTGCGGCGTTTCCGCTTCTTTTTCCTTTTTCATGATCTCTTCATAGGCTCTGCGGGCTTCCTCGGCCTCCTTTTGCAGCCTTTCGTTTTCCTTTCTCCATGTCTCATAAGCTTCCTGCTGCCGTTCTCTCTCTTCTTTTGAGGTCATCTGGACCGGATGATCTTTATGAGACTCATAGGCGTCTTCGGCGTCTTCCAGCGCCTCTCTTGCGCGGGCAGCAGTCTCCCCTGTTCTCTGCTCTGCCCGTGCATAATCTTCCCTGGCGCGGTCGTTCTCCGTCTGCTGCTTCTGAGCTTCCAGACTCCGGTTCTGCTCCAGCGCCGCTATCTGAAGCTCACACTTTTTGACCTCCAGTTCCTTCTCCTGTATCTTCTCTTTCAAATCTTCCAGATCCAGATCAAATAAAAGTGTTTCTGGTGTCACCCGGTCCCCGATGTTCGCATAGACGGTCCGAACCCGAAGCCCCGAAAGCGCTGTCACTGCATATTCTCTTCCCTGGTGAACAATTCCGTCCGCCGTTACCGTATGATCCAGCGCCATTCGTCTCGGCGTCTCTACACTCACCTGGGGAAGTTTCGATGCATAAATCACCCTGGAAACCAGTGTACAAAAACACATGAAAACCAGAAAGACACCAAAAGCCGCCAGTACCTTTCTCTGTTTTTTCCACGATTCCATCATTTTCTCACTCCTTTAACGCCGAAGCTACAATGCCCTGTTCCAAATATTCCCGCCCAGACCAGAAGACGAACATGGCAGGTATCAGGGTAATGATCGATGCCACAAAAGAATATCCCGCCTGTTCTAAATGGATCTCCGGCAAGTACAAAGACAACGGCCATAACGACTGGTCCTCCAGAAATGCCAGCGGCTGCTCAATCAGACTCCAGTACTCCAAAAATCCAAGCACCGCTGCTGACAAAATCTTGCCGGAGGCAAGAGGAAGTCCCAGCTTTACAAAGATCATCCACTCCCCCGCCCCGTCAATCCGAGCCGCCTCAATCAGCCCTTTCGGCAGATCACAAAATCCCCTGTACACCAGAAATACCGGATAAGTGGAAAAGACCGCCGGCAGGATGATGGCTTTGTGCGTGTTCATAAGTCCCAGATCCTGAAGAACCAGATAGCTGGACAGCATGGTCACCTGAAAGGGCATCAGCATCAGCACAATATACAGGGTAAATAAAAGTTTCCGGAAACGGAAAGGATAGACTGCAAAAGCCCAGGCCGCCGGAACAGCTATCAGTAACTGTCCAAGAAGGATAAACACGGTAATCTTCATGGAATTCCAGAACACGATAAAAAACTGCGGTGTCTGGAAAAGAATCTTCCGGTAGTGCTCAAACGTCGGATATGCCGGAAAAAATTTCCATGTAATCAGCCTTTCCCCGTCTGTCAGCAAAGGCAGAAGACTTTCCCCCAGCTCATAACGGCTCATAACAGAACCGCTCAGCAGGAACAGGACGGGCGCGCAGAAGAAGGCGCCCAGCAATAAAAGTGTTCCCTTTATGATGATTTTCTGTATATTTTCACCCATCTGCCTATCGCCTCTCCTCCCGATCCCACAGTTTCTGAAGTACCAGGATCACCGCAAACAGCACCATTCCCACACAGACTGCCGCTGCTGCCATCTTATCCAGTTCCAGATTGACAAACCAGTTATTGAACAGATGCTGCAGCAGATACATGCTTTCATGGGGATAAGAGCCCGCTACCAGATACGCCTCCCGAAACACCTTGAAAGAGTTTAGAAAAGAAAGCACAGTAATAGTGTACAAAGACCCTTTCAAATTGGGAAATATCACATGCCAGAAGCACTGACGCCTGCCGGCACCGTCTACCATGGCTGCCTCGGTCAGATCGGAAGATACAGAAAAGATTCCCGCCAGCCAAAGCACCATCGTATAGCCCAGATTTTTCCAGATATAGCTGAACACCAGCACCCAAAACGCTGCTTCGGTCCCCATATAGTCTATAAGCTGTTCCTCGGACAGAAGTCCAAGTCCCGTCAGTCCTGCATTTAAAAATCCCTGTCTGGAAAATAACATTTTCCAGATCAGCACCACAGTCGCCGCCGGCATAGCTAAGGGGAACAAAAAGAGCGACTTTATAAATTGTATCTCTTTTAATCTGCTGAGCTGTACCGACAGAAACAGACCAACTCCGATAAGAAGCGGAAGGCAGACCAGGGTAAAGCGTACCGTATTTTTTACCGCCAGTCGAAATGCCTGATTCCCCCATACGATTCCATAATTCCGCAGTCCCGTCCACTCCTCGGTTACCGCTGTCAGAAAGGAGCGCCGAACCACATCCAGAAAAGGCAGCAAAACAAAGACCATGACGCCAAGAAAACTCGGAAGCAGAAACCAAAGCCATGCGGACTGCCTCTTGTACTGCTTTTGCCCCTTCTTATTCTGCCAGATAGATCGTGGCTTTTTTAACGATCTCAGCGGTTCCTTCCTCCACACTTTGTTCCCCTTTCAGCACCTTGCTTCCGGTTTCATACACCAGCTCACACAGGGCGTCTTCTGTCATCACCGGCGTCTTTAGCTGCTCTACAAATGCAGTAAATTTCTGTCTCTCTGCCTGATTGGGCCAGTACAGATTCAGCTCCTGCTCCGTTTCGTTGTCCAGGAGAAGCATCATGCTCCCATTGCTGTCATTTTCTTCAGCAACTCCAAAACGTGCCTCGTATGCTTTCCGGTTGACCGGAAAGCCCTCATAAATGTCCTTTTGGGTATCCGCTCCAAACATCATCCGGACAAATTCCTCTGCATCTTCCGGCTGCTTAGTCACAGCACTGATTCCTACCAGTGCTTTTGGCAGAAACGGCTCCTCTGTCTGTCCGCTGAAGATCCGGTAATCCAGTGTTTCGTTTACGCGCAGTATAGAGGTCACACTATCCAGGCAGAGCTGGATGCTCTCTACATAGCCTCCGGCTGTTCCTGCATAACCTCTTGGAATGTTCAGCACATTATGACAGGCTTCTAACTGCAGCTTTGCAACATCGATGCCGTAAGATACCATCTCCTCTGCCTCTTCCTCCAGCCGCGCCTTTTGTTCTGTTACGGCTCCGGAAAGCTCTGCATCATAGATTCTTTTCACCTGCTCTAAAAATTCCGTGATTTTATTGCTGTCCATCTGCCCGTCCTCACGAACCCAGGCTTCAGAGGATACCATACCAAACAGCCGGAGCATCGTCTCCGCATCATAAATTCCAAAGATTCCGCCCTCCGGATTTGTATCTCGAAAACGCTCTGCTTCCTCTGCCGCGCCGCTTAAAGAATCCATCCGGCCTATGGACTCCCTGTCTCCGACCAAAAGCGGTACACGGATACACATGGGCAGAGCATAAACTGCCCCGTCTTTTGCGGTAAAGCCGTCGACAATATTCGAGAACAGCTCCTCTTCACCCAGACTGGCCAGCACCGGACGAAGATCCCGCAGCATTCCTTTTTCCGTATACGCATCCAGAGGCAGGCCGTCCAGCAGCAGAACATCCGGCCCTTCGCCGGCCAGCACCTGAGTATTCAGTTTCTTAATGGCATCTTCCCTTGTCATACTTCCATCATATTCCATACCCACTTCATATCGGATATAAATGTCCGTATGTTCTTTCTTAAAAGAAGTCACAGCCTGGCGTACACTTGGGTTCTCCTGCAGACTATAGATCCAAAGTTCCCGGTCCGGCCTGGATGGAATTTGTTCGTTAAAAGAATAACGAACCAGTCCGATCGACGGCTGATACACGATCAGAAACTCCTGACCGGCCAGTACTTTCATCCGGTAAATACAGGACTGAGAATCTCCCAGCGTACTAAGCCCTCCATCGATCACCTGCTCTATGGTGCTTCCGCCTATCACATGCCGGTACATCCCATCTTTGCCGGCGATATAGATCACGTCCTCTTTTTCCCCTCCGGCTACCGCCAGAGGAAATCCGCCGCTCGTATAAGAGACCGTCCCATCCGCAAGCTCCTGCCGGATATACGCATCCACAATCTCCTCCTGAGGCATCAGCACTCCTTCCTGCAGATCATACCGATACAGCCGGTCATATCCTACTGCCATCAGAATCTCTCCGGAAAAATCCATGTACCCTGCCCCTCGTTCTGCCGTAAACAGTTCCCGGAGGCTCTCCTTCTCTGCGTCCACCTCATAGATCTTTCCTTGGAAGTCCCCGGCGAACAGCCTTCCGTCTTCCTTGAACATCAAAGTTGAGATACAGGTTCCATCCTCCTGCCGAAAGCCAAAGTCTACCACCTTCACCGACCCGTCCGGCATACCGAATATACAGTAATTTCCTTCCCAGTCTTCCGGCACCTCTTTTTTACATGCTTCCCTTGCCGCCTCCGGCATCTTCCCGGAACAGGAAGCCGCCACTGTCCCGTCCGGCCCCATAACGGCAGCCAGACAGTATACTTCTTCGATCATTGGAAACCATATCGTTTCCTCCTTCTTCCATGTCTTCCCCTCATCGTCCGACCGAAACAGGCCCTCTCCGAAGCTGATAACCGAAACACTTCCATCCTTCTGCCAGGTTATTCCCCCATTTCGGTTTATCTCCTTCGGCATTTCATAAAACGTCTCTTCATAACGTCCCATGCCGCCATTGGAGGAGGATCCCTCCCCCATATCCTGATCCTTCTGCATTCTGCACCCTGACACCACCAACACAAGCGCTAACAGAAGCACACCAATTTTTCCTCTCATTTCCTCCTGCCTCCCAATCTTACTGTCAGGCGTTCTCAGGCGTTTCGTCCGTCTTCCCCTACTCCGCCAGATAAATAGCCGCCTTCTTTGCGATCTCCTCCACCGCTCTGTCTACACTGATGCTTTCATTCAGTGCCCTCTGACCGATGTCATACACGACTTCCTCTATCGCCGCATCTCCGGTACAGACTGCCTCAGCCGACTCCACCATCTCCCGCAGCTTCCCAAAGTCTTCCTCCGTAACCCACTGAATCGTAAGGGAAAAAGATTCTCCGTCTGTTCCGGACGTGCTAACACTCAAAGAACTTTCCTCTCCCTCCTCTCTTGGATTCTCTTTTAAAGATTCAAAGGAAGCCCGATTCATCGGAAGTCCTGTGGACACCTCCACATCCTGCACCTCTCTTCCATACAAAAAGCGGAAAAACGACTGTGCCAGTTCTTTTTTGGCCGAAGCTGCGCTGATGCCAACCATACCTTTAGGAATAAAACCTTTTTGAATCTGTCCGTTCCAGAACCCATAAGCAAATTTTTCTTCCCGGCCGGCCAGTGTACTAATCATATTAAAGTCTCCTTCCATCATATGTACGGTTCCAAGCCCAAGCTTTCCGCTTCCCATTGCCACATTCATGCCAGCCGAAGACGCTGTGGCAAAATACTCCTCTGCCATCCCCCAGTCCATGCTCCGCTCAAAGCTTTCCTTAAAGATAACCCGTTCTTCCTCAGTCAGTCCTTCGGCCTCCGTCTGATAGATTCTCTTTGCCTGCTCCAGAAATTCCTTCAGTTTCTCTTCGTCAAGGGTACCGGTCTTCCCGTCCGTCCATGCACCAGAACAGTTGATGCCCAGTGTACGCAGTACCTTTTCCTCTGTCTGAAGTCCCAGAAGCGATCCTTCCGGATATGTCCTGCGCAGAGCTTCCATTGTATCTGCAAGCTCTTTCAAACCGGCTTCGGACGCTTTCATGCTCTCCTGATCTCCTACTAACAGCGGCAAACGGAAGCGAATCGGGAGATACCAAAGCTTCCCATCCTCCCGGCATGCTTCCACCAGGTTAGAAAACAGTTCTTCTTCTCCTGACATGCCTGCAGCAATCTCGCTCAGTTCCATGAGTACTCCCTTTTCCTCGTAAGAACGCCGCGGCAGTCCGTCTAACACCAGCAAATCCGGCCCTGAACCAGACATGATTCTTGTATTCAGATTTTTGATGGCATCCTCTGAGGTCATACCGCTCCCGGTGTTCAGCCCCACCTCATACCGTACATAGGTCTCCGGATGCTGCTTTTGAAACAGGCTGACCGCCTGGCGAATGGCATAATTCTCATTCAGACTGTAAACGCTGACCTGTTCTTCCGGAACTGTCGGGACATCCGGATCATATGTATAGCGGTACATCTTACCATTGGTGTAGAGCACTGCAAATTCATTGTCCGGCAGAACGGCCAGCCCTGCAAGGAACATCTTCGGATCACCCATGGAGCTTAAGTTTCCGTCCACAATCTGTTCTACTGCTGTCCCTCCAAGCACATGACGATATAATCCGCCGCTGCATGCAAAGTAAATCACATCTCCCTGTTCTCCCTGCTCCATGACAATACTGTAGGAGTCGGCATTGGAACCGATATCTTTCACATGCTCCGCAATAAAATCTTCCAGCACCTTGTCTTCATCCGCCAGCATCTCATTTTCCATATTATAGAAAACCGGTCCCCTGCTTGTCAGGTCGATCATGTACTGTTCTGTAAAGCAGATATAATCTGCCATTCCTTCCGTCCCAAACAGTTTCCTGGCATTTCCGGTTTCTGCGTCCATCTCATATACATTTCCGCTAATCGTATACCCATAGAGACGACCATCCTTTCCAAAGCAAAACCGATGGATATAATTGTCCCCGTCCGGGGATTCTAAGACTGTTGTATTTCCCTCTGGATCTGCATAAAAGTTCACCGGATGAAATTCAGCCTCTGTCTCTTCTGTTTCCTCGTCTTCTCCCCTCTTTGGTACATAGGCTACTGCTGCAGAACCGTCCGGCCCCAAAGCCATATGGAGCAGATAAGTACCTCTCAGCTCTCGAAACCAGGGCGCTTCTTTGGAAGTCCAGGTTTCCCCGTTATCCGAAGAGATATACATACCGGCAGTCTGTTCTGCCAGTATCAGATCGCCATTTCCCATTTTCTGCAAGTATAGTTTCGGATAGCTGCTTTCAGACATCTCCTCCGGCAGTGTGATCTCCTTTTCCAGATAGCGGCCCATCGCCTGTTCGCCGCCGTTTTCTTCCTCCTGTACAGCCGGCTTCTCTCCGCCCGATGCATTACCTGTATCCTGCCCTGACGGGCTGTTCTCCTTCTTCCCGCATCCTGACAGAAACAGCATGGTACCCGCCAGCAGAAAAGCCGTTAATTTCCAAAATCTCCTCTTCATTCCAGACTCCTTTCCTTTCCTTTTCTTATCCTCTGTATCATAGCAGGCCATTCTCTAAATTTTCTCTAATGTGATCTGTTTCCTCCTCTTCAGCTCCTATTCGGTACATTTAAGAACATCCTAACAGATCAACCTCTAAATTTTCTCTAAATTATAATTTTTAGAGAATCTTTAAAGATTTCCATGATAAAATCGTATATAATAGTAGCAAAAACCCATGAGAAAAGAGAAAAGGCCAAGAACAATGCGAATCCTGCTTGTAGAAGATGATGAAAAACTGAACCACTCTCTCGCATTTCAGCTAAGTGCGGAAGGATTTTCTGTAGATGCCTGCCGGGATGGAGAAGAGGCGCTTTATTACATCCAAGAACAGATCCATGACCTGATCCTGCTGGACCGAATGATCCCCCGAATCAGCGGTACTGATGTCTTAGAACAGATGCGCAAAGCCGGCAACCAGACTCCGGTTATCCTCATCACTGCCCTAGGCACACTGGAAGATAAAGTAACCGGTCTGGACCTTGGCGCTGATGATTATCTGGTCAAACCCTTTGCCTTTGAAGAACTTATGGCCCGCATCCGATGCGTTTCCCGACGTCCCAGAAAGCTTCAGGCAAACGAGCAGCTCACCCTTGGCGACATTACCTATCAGGCAGGGGAGAGCACTCTGACCGGACCCAAAGGTTCCTGCAGTGTATCCGGACGTGAGGGCACACTGCTGGAGGCATTTCTTAGGAATCCCGGACAGACCCTTGCAAGAACTCAGCTTCTGACGAAAGTTTGGGGACTGGACAGTGATGTAGAAGAAGGGAATCTGGACAATTATATCCACTTTTTAAGAAGAAGGCTGAATACTGTGGGAAGCACAGTGCGCATCCAGACCGTTCGGGGAATCGGTTACCGAATCGAATAAGACAGGAGAACCAGAACATATGTTCCAGAAAGTCCATGTACGTCTGGCATCCCTTTGCGCAGGCATCACAATCTTTATTTTGTTCGTAATGTCCTGCGGATATCTCTATATTTCAGAGCAGGGTCTTAGAAGCCGCAGTTTTACTTCCTTTCAAAATGATATGAATACCCTGGTGAGCAATCTGGAACAGCAGACCATCATTACTCATGAATGGCTGACCCGGATCGAAGATCATGGGAAATACCTGATTAACGTAATCGACAACGGCATTCCGTTTTTGTACAACGAACGCAATACGCCGGAGCAAAAGCTGCTGTTTGAAACAGCACACGAATACTACAAATCCCACTATGAAGAAACACCCGTCCTTACCTCTTTTGGCAGCATCTGGCATGTGGAATATCAGTTTCCATCTGACGGCGGACACCGCAATAATTATTATGCGTGCGTTACGTTCTCCGAACGGGGCAGCAGCACTCTTCAGGTCACGATTCTCTGTTCCATGGAACCGATTCTAGCGCAGATCCGCATCCAGCGTCTGCTCTTTTTCACCTTGGATCTGCTGGCCTCTGCAGTTCTGGCACTGTTTTCCTGGTATTTTACCAAACGTATTCTGAAGCCGCTGGAAGAAAATCAAAAACAGCAGAATCAGTTCATCGCTTCTGCCTCTCATGAACTCCGCACCCCGTTAGCTGTGATTCTTTCCTGTGCTTCCGCCTCTGCGCGGGCTTCCGATGAGGAACGCATCCATTTTCTAGACTCCATTCACGCGGAAGGGCTGCGTATGTCCAGGCTTATTGAAGATATGCTTCTGCTCACCAAAGCGGGAAATTACCGATGGACCATACGGAAAGAACCTGCAGAACTGGATACGCTGCTTCTGGACACTTTTGAAGCCTTTGAACCGGCCGCGCGGGAACGTTCTATTCTTCTTGCCATTGAGCTTCCAGAGGACGCCGTGCCAACAATCCTCTGCGACCCGGAACGTATTCGCCAGGTGCTGTCTATCCTGCTGCACAACGCCCTCAGCTATACGCCAGCCCATGGACAAGTACATCTTTCTCTTGTAAATGACGGAAAATATATCAGACTTATTGTAAAAGATAACGGAATTGGTATCCCGGATGAGGATAAGAAAAAAATTTTTGAACGCTTTTACCGGGCGGATTCCTCCCGCAGTGAAAAAGGACATTTTGGCCTGGGACTCTGTATTGCCCAGGAAATTGTTTATGCTCACCATGGACGGATTCAGGTTGGTGATACGCCGGGAGGCGGAAGCACTTTCTCGGTAGTGCTCCCGCTCCCTTCCCAGTTCGGCTTATAGCGGGACAAAGAAGCAGAACCGCTTCTGTCAGGTATCGTTCCGGCAATCTTTTCAGAGTAACTGTTCTTCATCATTTCTTCAGCCAGCGGCTCATGCATTTCATCAACTGATCCAGATCCAGCGGCTTGCTGATATGTTCGTTCATTCCGGCCTTCTGGCTTTCGATAACATCCTCCGCAAAAGCATTTGCCGTCATTGCAATAATCGGTATGGTTTTTGCATCCTTCTTAGCAGAAGCACGTATCGCTCTGGACGCCTCATACCCATTCATTCTCGGCATCTGGATGTCCATAAAGATCAGATCATAGTATCCCGCCTCCTGAGCCTCATACATCTGTACCGCTTCTTGTCCATCCTCTGCGGTTTCTAATTCCACCTGCGTATCTCCGATGAGTTCCTCTGCAATTTCCCGATTCAGCTCATTATCCTCTGCCAGAAGAATCCGGGAGCCTTCAAAGGACAGCATCTGGCGCCCGCTTTCTGCAAGTATATTCACCGGCTCACTGATTCCGGCCAGTCTTCTAAAGAGATAGATCAGGTGGGATTTAAACAGGGGCTTTGTGATAAAATCGTCAATACCCGCCTTTCTTCCGTCCTCTTCTATGTTGCTCCAGTCATAGGCAGCCAAAATGACGACAGGTTTTTTCTCTTTCGCCCGGCTGCAAATAGCTTTTGCTACATCCAGACCGTCCAGCCCCGGCATATTCCAGTCTGTAAGCACTGCGAAATATGTCTTGTTGTCTCGAAAGTCCCTTTCAAAGCACTCAATGGCCTCCTCTCCGCTCAAAGCTCCCACTGCTTCCATACCCATGTCTTCCAGCATCTCACAGACGCTCTCGCATATACACGCATCATCATCTGCCACCAGTACACGTTTCCCCTCTAACATTTCCAGATCTGGTACTTTGGCTGCCTTTTGTTTCAGAAATAACGTTACAGTAAACTGACTTCCCTTATTTTTCTCGCTCTCCACCTGAATGGTGCCATTCATCATATGTACAATATTCTGAGCAATGGCCATACCCAGTCCTGTTCCTTCGATTTTACTTACACGAGAATCTTCCGCCCTGCTGAATGGCTCGAATATCTTCTTTACAAACTCCTCCTCCATACCAATTCCATTGTCCCGAAAGACAAATTCATAACAGCCATATCCATACTCCTCCGAAGACTTTTCTGTAATCTCCAGCTCCAGTATTCCCCCAGGGGGAGTGTATTTTACAGAATTTCCCAGGATATTCACAAACACCTGCTGCATCCGCATCTGATCACCGATCACGTATTCATGTTCTACATTTACCACATGAAGCCGGAGCTCCTGCTGCTTCCCCTTCGCTGCCGGACGGACAATCGTCAGAAGATTCTGGATCAGATCCGAGAGATAAAATCCTTCTTCTGCAAGACTGATCTTTCCCGACTCGATTTTACTCATATCCAGAACTTCATTCACCAATGACAGCAGATGCCTGCTGGACACTGTGATCTTATTCAGGCAGTCTCTCACTCGGTCTGAATCATCCAGATGAGCTCCTGCAATCATCGTCATGCCAATAATCGCATTCATAGGCGTCCGTATGTCATGACTCATGCGGGACAGAAAATCGCTTTTTGATGTATTGGCCTGTTTTGCTGCCTCATATGCTTCTCTAAGGATCTGATGGTCCTGTTCTTCTTTAAACTTGCTCTCCGTCACGTCCTGCGCCACATACAAAGCTGTTTTGGCGCACCCGTTCTCCTCGTCCGACAGGACCATATTAGCCCGAACCCAGCCTTCTTTTACATAAGAGTATCCTCCGTTCAGCTTCCGATATTCCATTGCCACACACGGATGTTTTTCTGATAACGTCTCTGCAAGATTTTGAGGATGGAATGTCTTTAAATATTCCTCACGCTCATCGGGATGAACAAATTTCTCCGCATAGGTACGAATGCCTTCCATATAATTCTGCTTGTCGCCTAATACTTCCCCTACTTCTCTGTTCTGGCTGACTGCCTGGAAGGTATTCTCACTCAAATTGACGTAATACGACGAGAAAAACAGACTGCTCAGACTCCCAATAATCAGCGCCCGCCTTTTCTGCTCTGCCGAAGTCTGTTCTTCCAGAAATTTTTCTTTTGTGATATCTTTTCCCAAAACACTAACGATTATATGTCCTTTCTGGCGAATATAGAAAATATGTTCTTCTACCCACCTGACGGTATGATTACATACCCGATACTGAATAATCTCTTCTCGGAAAAAATCAACCTGCTCCGCTTTTTTCCGCAGGTTTTGAAGGCCCAAAATTTCCTGAAAGCGTTTCCGGTCCTTTTCATAAATCACATATTTTACCGCCTGCTGAATATGATGTTCATAATCCCCTGTTATGACCTTGCCTGGCTGTTCTCCTTCATTTAAATAAATACGCTCGCATTTTCCCGTACTCAGATGAATAATATTCATCACATCATATTGCGAACGTATGATCGCCGCAAGCCGCTCCTGCTTCTGAAGACTGACCTCCTGGCGTTCCAGGCCTTCCTGGTATACATCATGCACATCTTTTGTATAAATCATCACGCTCTGCCAGTCGTCTGTATACTGAAAATCCGGAACGATTTCTAACGTATGCCAGCGATACCCTCCCGGCAGCTTTTTTCGGTAACTGCATCCCACCATATTTTTTCTGTTTTTTAGATTTTTGCGCAGAGACTCCAAAGCCGAAAACTTCCGAAGCCGTTCCTGGTCCTCCTCATAGATCATGGGACTTCCTGCAAACCAGCCTAAATATTCAGAAAGTGTATGAGGCATATCTCCCAGCAGCTTCCGTTCTTCTTCCTCTATCTTGACAGCTTCAAAACTGTCGTCTGTCAGGTTGCCTCTTAAGACTTTATGAAAAGAATAGTCTGCCATCTCAATGTGAGGCGTAATCGTTACTACAAAAGCCGGTATCGTATCTTCCCATTGTACCCTGACCGCTGTAAGATCCAACGCACAGCCAAGGGGATTGTCACAGTTTATGACCTTACTCTCTTTTTTTCCTTCAATGAAACGGAGCGGACAGCTTTTACAGCTCCCCCGCCACACTTCATGACATATCATGCCAGTCTTTACCTCAGGCATCATTTCTTTTATAAAACGATTAAAATAAAGAATGCTATGGTCAGACTCCTTTATGACATAAACTCCTGTGGATGGGAGTGAATTCAAAATCACCTCATACTCTTCTGCCTTCACGGTTCTCGTCCCTCCAAATCTGTAAATATATACATATATACTAATATCCTCTGTTATTTTACCAAATCTTAACGGGAATATCCAGTACAGGATTCGGAAGGACAGCTCTTGGAACAGAAAAGCCCGGAACGTTCCTTTACTGCTTCCGGGCTTTTCTCTGACTATATGCTACTGGTCCAGACACACTGTTTCGGTATCTGTCTGTTCTTTCCGCTCTCTTTCGGCAAGTTCATCCTCAAATTCTTCTTCGCGTTTCTCCATCTTATGACGATGGACAACAAAAATAAGAATCATAAGGACCAACACGATCAGTGCCGGAAGATCCCATGCGCACAATCCCCAATAACTGTGTGAAAACATATATTCTAACATGCTGATTTCCTCCTAAATTCATTATAGTTTTGGACTTTGTTCTTCTTCCAGCATTTTTCGAAGTTCGAAGATTTTCTTTTGATGTTTTTTCATGCTTCTTGTATAGAATATCTCAACAAGCAGTGCCAACAGCAGTATGACAAAATGCAGAATACAGCACAGATGACGGCCGCGGTGTCCCAGTGGTGTTTTGGAGTCAGATACTTTTCTCCGTGTGTCTGCCCGATCTTCAGACACTTCTGTTTTGGTTTCTGCCTTTTCATAAGAAAGACTGCTCCCCTCTGTCCGATCGCCGCTCTCTAAAGGAAGGTCCGGAACCATCGCATCCCTGGCCGACGGAATAACTGACGGAACCGGTCCTTCCGGAAATTCAGGCGATGACGGCGGTTCCGGATCTTTTTCTTCCTCAGGTATCGGATCATCCTTTGGCCCTTCCTCCTTTTCTGGTTCTCTCCTTCTCATTATGTTCGTATAAGCAGTAGCTTCTACAGCAGGTCCATTGTCTTTACAGGCCGCAGCAGTATTGACAATAACATCCGCATCCGTTTCCAGCACTTTAGCTGTGATCGTCAAAGTCACAGTACCTCCTGCTTCTAAATCTCCCGCTTCATACACCTGTTTTTCCGGCTCTTGATCCAGCATCCGGCCCTCGACATCTTCCAATCCATTTTCCCCCGGCTTTTGAAGAAAAGCGCCTGTCCATTCCAGAGTGTCAGGAAGCGAATCTATAATTTTAACATTTCCGGCGGCTGCATTACTGGGATTGCTGACCATAATCGTATAAGTGAGCAGTTCTCCTTCTTCTACGGTCTGCCGGTCTGCTTCCTTTTGAATCGTCAAACCTGATGCCCCGCGAATCTCCACGACTGCAGATGGAAGATCATCTTCTCCCGGAGGGATTTCTTTCTCCTTTCCGTCCTCTCCTTTTACCAACAGATGAATGGTATTCTCATATTCCGGGCATTCTGCTAACGCTTTCACCGGAAGGACTAATGCGGCTGTCTCTCCTGATTCCAAACAGTCAATGGTCCATATTCCATTTTTGTAATTATTGGGAGTATTAAGAAGCTGAATTAGATTTTCATTGAATACTTCAGATACTTTTAGATCTTTGATTTGGTAATCTGTATTATTTCTGACAGTCACAACATAGCTGTACTCTTCACCAACCTCTACAGATGAAACAGGTGTCACTGCGTCAGCTCTGCAGGCTTTTTTTATAAAAGTAAAATCAGGCTCTATGAAAGGCGTACCTGTGCCCGGCACCACTTTCTGCCATACCGCATACAGGATCTTTTCCACGTTCTTTCCTTCTGTCCAGTTTATTGCAACCGGATCTCCGGGCCTGTACTCACTCAAAACCGCTGTTTCTTCCTCAGCCCAGCCCAGAAAGTCATAGCCCATCCGTTCGGGCCTTTTATCCGAGATTTTCATCTCCACGGAATCCCTGCACGCCCTGCTCCTCTCCCGCAAAGGCATATTTTCTACTTTCTCACCGCCCGCATTGGCATCATATCTCAGAGTATAATCCGCATAGGCATACACACGGTAACTCTCCTCATACCGATTCCAGCTCCTGTTTTTGGAATATGGAATCCATACATTGCAGTAAATACATCGATTGTTATAAAGAGATAAATGGTAATAATCTGCAAATCTGACACAATAGGACAATTTCACATCCATGATCCCTGGCTTCCGAATCTTACTGTCCAACTGCAGACAACCGGTACCTTTCAGCAGATCATCTTCGTTCCACTGGCCGATCAGGTAATTCGTATTCTCTATCATCAAAGGATCAGAATAATTCACGGATATCTCTGCAAAAGACTCAGGAAAAAGCTTATAGTGCGGCCGTTTACACTTCGAACACAGAATGTTCATCGTCCTTCGATGTTGGGAAGATATCGTCTCTCCTGCGTTTACCTCCTTATCTGTATGTACGATTTCATATGGACCCCAAACATAACCATCTGCTTTTTCCAGGAACGTAATTTCCTTACTTACCGCACACAGCGGATACTGAGCCTTCAGATCAAAAGTGCTCATTCGTTCTGATTCGCTGCTGTCATTTTCTAACTTTTCCTGCAGCGCTTCTTCCGATTCTCCGGCAGTTTCTTCCGGTTCTTGGATAACTGCTTCCGGTTCCTGTTCCTGAACAGCCGCTTCCGATTCTCCGGCAACTGCTTCCCATTCCTCGGCAGCCGCTTCCGATTCTCCGGCACCCGCTTTCCATTCCTCGGCAGCCGCTTCCGGTCCGAAAGTTTCTTCCGGCTTTTCTTCCAGTGCTTTTTCTGATTCTGATGCAGGTTCCTCCTCAGATGCTTCTTTTAGTTCTGTTGTAAGTTCTTCCTTTGGCGCCTCTTCTTCCGGCAGTTCTTCTTTTGGATTCTCCTCCTCAGATGCATCCTCAGCACCCCCCGGTTCCTCCGGCATGTCCTCTTCTGTGTCGGTTTCCTGATACATATCCGATATCTCACATGCGTTCTCTTCGGCTCTGGAAACAGGAATATCCCCTGCAAACACGGTAAACGCCGCCGCAAATGCAAGGAAGCACGCCAGAACCTTTCGTATTTTCTTAGTTATGCTCATACAACACCTCACTTTTTGATTCTTTCCGTTCTGTTGTCTGTCTCCATTTTACCCTATCTACCATTAACTCAGACATTAAAAGCCGCTCTCTATACAACAGATTTCTTCTCTATATTTGCATCATCCGATAAGTAACCCCTACTCTGCGGCTGCTCTCCCGCCTGCGAAATCCAACGTCAATGCGCCCGATCCTTGTTTGGCACTCTTCCCTTGAAATCCAGGGGAGAAGCGCCAGAAACTGGGTTCTGCTGTATTGTAAATAGACAGCTTCGTCCCCTAGGGCCTCCTGCACAGACTCTTCCAGCTTTTTGGATGCCTCTAAAAGCCCCCCAGAGGCCGCTGGATGCCGTTTTCGCTCATCTGCCACAGTACACAGCAGCACATATCCCGGACAGCCAGAATGGGCAGCAGTGCGCGCAAGCAGCCGATAACTGTCAATAAAGCCAAGAAAAGAGCAGCCATATGCCCCTTTTCCCATTCCTTTTTCCTGAAAAGATTCTAAAATCCTTGGAAGCTCCTCCCGGTCTGCCTGTATATTTTTTCTCATTTTCCGGAAGGATTCAAACATACGTTCTGATACCGATATTCCAGGCTCTTTCAAATACATACGCGTCGTATTTTCACACAAAATCAGCGCCTCCTCCATACGTCCAAGCGCTGTCAGACTTTCCATCTGCCAGATCTGCCATTCATCATATGGATACAGACGTGCTGCCTGGCCGGACCATCGGACGAGCTCCTCATACTCTTTTTGTTCTTTCAGAAAGCTTAAGAGTTTTTCCATAGACTGTGCATACAGTCTTTGGAAATATGCTTCTTCCACTGCCGCCCATTCTTCTCCGGCCAGCAGCGGAAGAAAATATCCCCGGTATATACTGCAGGCTTCTTTTAATAGTTCTGCACATTTTTGCCCGCGAAGACCGTCCGCCCTCTGCAGTATTCTGATAAACATCCGGGCATCTACTTCTACCGGAAAACTGCTCTCAAACCAGTATCGTCCTTCCCGTACACGGATAAAATCTTTCCCAGGAAGTCCGCTTTCTCCCAGCATCTTTCTCAGATGGTACATCGTCACCCGCAGATTGTTAGACCGGTCCTCTTTGGCGTCTCTCCCGTAAAGACGCAGCAGAAGCTGTTCCTTTGCTATCCCTTTTGCTCCCTCATACAGCAGAATCTGCAGCAGATGAAGCATTTTAGAAGATCTTTTCCTGTCCTTTATTTTCAGAACTTCCATGCCTCTGTATTCCATGGAAAAGTCTCCCAGCATTCGTACATACAGGCAGTCTGTTCTTTTTTCAGTTTCAGCCGTCATACAAAGCCTGCTCTTCCCATCCCAAAGCGAGCTGTTCCTCCGTGAGCATTCTCTCATAAGTCTGCTCTGCGATTCTGGCAAAATGAAGCTGTATTTCTGTATATGTATTCTGATACATTTTCCAAAGACATCTAGGATTGGCCTTTTCCTCCGGCACCCTTGCATCCCTGCTGATTCCGTTTATGGAATGATACACCGAAGACCGGGACATAGGTCTGCCTTTGCGGGTAACAAACAGCGGCCCCGTTTGAATACCCTCTCTTTTTGCAAAATTTAAAAGCTCCTTTTGGAGCACTGCCGGCATATACAGATTCCGTTTCTGGTTATGACAGGACAGCAGAACAGTCCCTTCCCGTACGGCCTCTACTGTGATCTGAGAAAGCTCCTGCATCCGCACTCCCGCCCCGCCGATGGTCTTGATCAGCAGGTACACCCGCTCCCTGCCCATGGCCCTGGCGGCATTCAGCAGTCTTCGGTATTCCGCCCGGCTTAGTTCCGGCTGAATATCCTCCGGCTGCCGCTGGAAATCGCATAACTGCCATTCCCGTTTTCCCGCATACATGAGAAAGCTGTTCAGCACAGATACACGAGCGTTGATCGTTCTTGCTCCATAACCCTTTTTCTCCAAATACAGCGCCCATTCAGGGGCTGTTCTGCTGTTAATCTGCTTGTCCTTTGGCAGATAAAGAAAGAGATTTTTCAATGTAGCACTGTAATTTTGAATCGAATCTGCGCAAAGTCCCCGCTCGCTCAGGCTTTGGATATATTCCGCGATTTTTTCTTCCGTCAGCCGAATTACATCGGCTGTCTTCTCTTTCAAATGTACCATCTCCATTTCTACATACAGACATACGGACAGTTTCATTCTGTCCTTTTGACATTTATTTTGCAGCCGCTTTTCCCCTGTTTATATAAGCCGCATTTATCCTTTGCAGAAATAAACAGATATACACAGCAAGCCCTCCGGCGCTGCGTGCACATTCCCTGTTCTTTGATGTATGATGTAATTAGGGTAATTCCAGTGAATATCTGATTAGAATAATAGAAAATTCTGACTTTATAAACCTGCGCACAGTCTGCTGAACAAAGCAGCATTCTGTACGCAGGAATCTCAGGACGCCCGCAGAAGCGCAGATGCCCTTTCCTTCATAAGTTCGGATTACTCGATGACTGTAGCCACACGTCCGGAACCTACGGTACGGCCGCCCTCACGGATAGCGAAGGTAAGACCCTGCTCCATAGCGATCGGATGAATCAGCTCGATGCTCATCTCTACATTATCACCAGGCATGCACATCTCAGTTCCGTCCGGAAGGTTGCAGACACCTGTAACGTCCGTAGTTCTGAAGTAGAACTGCGGTCTGTAGTTGTTGAAGAACGGAGTATGACGTCCACCCTCGTCTTTGGTCAGTACGTATACCTGAGCCGTGAACTTGGTATGGCATTTTACGCTGCCCGGTTTTGCAACAACCTGGCCGCGAACGATATCGGTTCTCTGCACACCGCGCAGAAGGATACCGATGTTGTCACCAGCCTGAGCCTCGTCCAGAAGCTTACGGAACATCTCGATACCGGTTACAACGGTCTTACGAGCCTCTTCCTTCACACCGATGATCTCTACTTCCTCATTCAGGTGAAGCACACCGCGCTCTACTCTACCGGTTGCAACAGTACCACGGCCAGTGATCGTAAATACATCCTCTACCGGCATCAGGAACGGCTGATCCGTTGCACGCTTCGGATCCGGGATATACTCGTCAATCGTAGCCATAAGCTCCATGATCTTGTCGCCCCACTCGCTGCTCGGCTCCTCCAGAGCTTTCAGTGCAGAACCTTTGATGATCGGGCAGTCCGTGAACTCGTACTCTTCCAACTGCTCGGTGATCTCCATTTCCACCAGCTCCAGAAGCTCCTCATCGTCAACCATATCGCATTTGTTCATGAATACTACGATATACGGAACACCTACCTGACGGGACAGAAGGATGTGCTCTTTGGTCTGTGCCATAACGCCGTCAGTAGCTGCTACTACAAGGATTGCACCGTCCATCTGTGCTGCACCGGTAATCATGTTCTTTACATAGTCCGCATGGCCTGGGCAGTCTACGTGTGCATAATGTCTATTCTCAGTCTCATACTCCACATGTGCGGTAGAGATGGTAATTCCACGCTCTCTCTCTTCCGGAGCCTTGTCAATGTTCTCGAAATCTGTTGCAGTGTTGCCGGCAACTCTCTCAGAGAGAACCTTGGTGATTGCTGCGGTCAGAGTTGTTTTGCCATGGTCAACGTGACCGATGGTTCCGATATTACAATGTGGTTTAGTTCTGTCGAACTTAGCTTTTGCCATTTTTGTTTTCCTCCTTAAATTCAGATAACTGCTACGATTTTAATGATTCACTCGCTATCCTTGATTATATTTCAAATAGGCATATTTTGCAAGCCTGTTTATTGTTTATTTTGACTTTGCAGCAAGAACTTTTTCCTGAACGCTCTTCGGAACCTGCTCGTATTTTTCGAAGAACATGGAATAGTTGCCGCGGCCCTGAGTTCTGGAACGAAGGTCTGTCGCATAGCCAAACATCTCCGCCAGCGGCACATATCCGCGAATCATCTTGCCGCCGCCGACATCATCCATACCTTCAATGCGGCCACGGCGGGAGTTGATGTCACCGATGACATCGCCCATGTAGTCTTCCGGTGTGGTGACTTCGACTTTCATGATAGGCTCTAAGAGAACTGCTCCTGCCTTCTGCATTGCCTCCTTAAATGCCAGAGAACCTGCAATGTGGAACGCCATCTCTGAAGAGTCAACTTCATGATAGGAACCGTCAAATACTGTTGCATGAATACCAAGTACCGGGAATCCTCCAAGGATACCGGCTTTTGCTGCTTCCTCGATACCTTCGCCGACTGCCGGAATGTACTCTTTCGGAATCGCGCCGCCTACAACGGAAGAATCAAATTTAAACAGCTCTTCTCCATTGGCATCCATAGGCTCAAAGTGTACTTTACAATGACCGTACTGTCCGCGTCCGCCGGACTGCTTCGCATACTTGGAATCCACATCCACTGCTTTGGTAAAGGTCTCCTTATAGGCAACCTGAGGTGCACCTACATTTGCCTCCACCTTGAACTCACGCAGCAGACGGTCTACGATGATCTCCAGATGCAGCTCTCCCATACCTGCGATAATGGTCTGTCCAGTCTCCGGGTCCGTATGTGCACGGAACGTCGGGTCCTCCTCTGCCAGTTTTGCAAGAGACTCGCCAAGCTTGCCCTGTCCGGCCTTGGTCTTCGGCTCGATCGCCAGCTCGATAACCGGCTCCGGGAATTCCATGGACTCCAGGATTACCGGATGCTGCTCATCGCAGATGGTATCACCAGTAGTTGTCAGCTTAAAGCCAACTGCCGCAGCGATATCTCCGGAATACACCTTATCAAGCTCCTGTCTCTTATTGGCATGCATCTGAAGGATACGTCCTACACGTTCCTTCTTGCCTTTGGTAGAGTTGTATACATAAGAACCGGAATTCATAGTACCGGAATACACACGGAAAAATGCCAGCTTTCCTACGAACGGGTCTGCCATAATTTTAAATGCCAGAGCGGAGAACGGCTCTTCATCGGAAGAATGTCTCTCCACTTCGTTTCCGTCCATATCCGTACCTTTGATGGACGGGATATCGGTCGGTGCGGGCATAAACTCCAGAACCGCATCCAGAAGCTTCTGCACGCCTTTGTTCCTGTAAGCACTTCCGCAGCATACCGGAACGGCTGTACATTCGCAGGTAGCTTTGCGCAGTGCTGCCTTCATGGATTCTACAGACGGTTCCTCGCCCTCTAAATATTCCATCATCAGGTCATCATCCAGCTCGCAGATTTTCTCTACCAGCTCTGTATGATATAACTCGGCGTCATCTTTCATATCATCCGGGATCTCGGTGATAGAAATATCGTCGCCCTTGTCATCATTGTAAATATATGCTTTCATCTCAAACAAGTCGATGATTCCCTGGAACTCATCTTCCTTGCCGATAGGAAGCTGCAGGCAGATCGCATTCTTGCCCAGACGGGTCTTAATCATCTCCACTGCATTATAAAAATCTGCACCCAGGATATCCATCTTGTTGATGAATGCCATACGGGGTACATTATAGGTGTCAGCCTGACGCCATACATTCTCAGACTGAGGCTCAACACCGCCCTTCGCACAGAAGACGCCCACTGCGCCGTCCAGCACACGAAGGGAACGCTCCACCTCTACGGTAAAGTCCACATGGCCCGGCGTATCAATAATGTTGATACGATGCTCTAAAGCGCCCGGTTTCTCTTTGCAGTTCTCCTGCAGAGTCCAGTGACAGGTCGTAGCTGCGGAAGTGATCGTGATACCTCTCTCCTGCTCCTGCTCCATCCAGTCCATGGTCGCAGTTCCTTCATGAGTATCTCCGATCTTGTAATTTACACCAGTATAATACAGGATACGCTCAGTCAGTGTAGTCTTACCTGCATCAATATGAGCCATGATCCCGATATTTCTGGTTCTATCCAACGGATATTCTCTTCCAGCCAATGGATCTTCCTCCTAGAATCTGTAATGTGCAAATGCTTTGTTTGCCTCTGCCATTTTGTGCATGTCTTCTTTTCTCTTCACGGCTGCACCGCTGTTGTTCGCTGCATCCATGATCTCGTTCGCCAGTCTTTCCTCCATGGTTTTCTCGCTTCTCTTGCGGGAGAACATGGTCAGCCAGCGAAGCGCCAGCGCCTGACGGCGGTCCGCTCTTACATCGATCGGCACCTGATACGTCGCACCGCCGATACGTCTTGCCTTTACCTCAAGGAGCGGCATGATGTTGTTCATCGCCTCCTCAAATACTTCCAGAGCCGGCTTCTCGGTCTTTGCTTCTACTCTTGCAAATGCTCCGTATACGATTTTCTGAGCTACGCCCTTCTTGCCATCCAGCATGATATTATTAATCAGCTTGGTGACTACCTTATTATTGTATAACGGATCTGCCAATACGTCTCTCTTCTGCGTATGTCCTTTACGTGGCACGGTACTTCCCTCCTTAATACGTGATTCCCGGTTTTTCCGGTTCTTCTCACCCTTTAGATCACAGGTACTCACATGTGTCGTTCTACGTGTGTTCGTGCCCGGCAGTCCTTTTATCCATAAAAACCCGCAGTCATAGGTCTTGTGGGGAACCCCCGGCACAGGGTAACGCTTACGCGATACCAACAATCATAGTTCTGTTTGTGATACTCTTGCTAATTGAATTCTTTACTTTTTGGCGTCTTTCGGTCTCTTCGCACCATATTTGGAGCGTGCCTGACGTCTCTTTGCCACACCTGCGGTATCCAGTGTACCACGGACGATGTGATATCTGGTACCCGGCAGGTCCTTTACCCTGCCTCCGCGGATCAGAACAACACTGTGCTCCTGAAGGTTGTGGCCTTCTCCCGGAATATAGCTGGTAACTTCAATACCATTGGAAAGACGTACTCTGGCGATCTTACGAAGTGCGGAGTTCGGCTTCTTCGGAGTCGCGGTCTTCACTGCGGTGCACACGCCGCGCTTCTGGGGAGCGGATGCATCCGTCGGTCTCTTTCTCAGAGAGTTGAATCCCTTCTGAAGAGCCGGAGCAGTGGACTTCTTTACAGATGTCTGTCTTCCTTTTCTTACTAACTGGTTAAATGTTGGCATTCCTTTCACCTCCTGCATATTTGTGGCAGGTTTATCCTGCGACGGTAAGAGTTCTTACCCTGACTGCTGTTCTTTCAGACTCACTGAAAAACACCCGTGTTTTACACGCGTGCCTAGTCATTATATATAATTCATTCTGCCTTGTCAAGCAGTTTTGCGCAATTCACATATTTTGCGGCCCGGAATTGGTATGTTCCTGCCCGCAGAAAGGTCCATTTGCTCCATGCCATCGGCATCCTGGCGGATTTCCGGGCGTTCCCGGTTGGTACCATGGGCATCCCTCCTGCCCATGACTTTGGCTCCAGGATTGTGCCGGAAACGGCTGTCCGGGCGTATGGACATGAATCGCTTCCGGTTCTTTTTTCTTCCGGAGCACAAGTATCGCTATGGTAAAGCCAATACAGCATGGCAGAGACAAAAACAATCCCAAAATAAAAGAACCGACAATACAGCACAAAAAGCCTGCAATCCCCAGACTTCTCTTCCCTGATTTTTCTCCCACCAGCAGCGGAATCAGGCCAATCAGACCACCGCCGGCCAGAGAGCCAACAACAAGACTATACCAGTAAAATATATCCTCTGTCATTTTTTTCTCTCCTTAATACATATACTTTTTTACATTTGCTCCTGCAGTTTTCGGTTACTTATTATATAGAGTATTCTATAGAAAATCAACTGATTTCTTAGGATTCTCTTAATTCCCTGGACACCGCATCTCTTTGGTGCTATGATAGGGCAAACCAAAAAGGAGTTATGAACAATGTTAAAAGCATTTTTAAGGGCACTTTTAAAACCCTTTTCTTTTGTACCCGCACTTATGATGATGTATCTGATTTTCTCCTTTTCCGCCCAGGACGGAACTGCATCAGGCAATCTAAGCTACAAAGTCAGTGAGATCATTGTGGAATCTGCCAACGAAGCCTTTGAACTGGATTGGTCCAGAAGCGATAAGGAATATTACATAGAAAGAATCCATTATCCGGTCCGGAAACTGGCCCATATGACCGAATATTTTCTGCTGGCTGTCTCTGTCTCGTTTCCGCTCTATGTTTACGGCGTGCGGGGACTTTGGCTTCCGCTTCTCGCCGGAGGCTTCTGTGTGGGCTTTGCGGCCCTGGACGAATACCACCAATCCTTTGTAGCCGGAAGAGGTCCCTCCAAAAAAGATGTGGCCATCGACGGTGTCGGGGTGCTGGCCGGAGTGCTGATGGTACAGTTTTTCTGTTTTATTGGCAGGATGACGATCTTCCGGCCACTGGCAAAGAAAAAGCGGGCATAAGATTAGACGCAAAAAAAGGGCTGCTTTTCTCCGCAGCCCTTTCTTTATGCCTCTATTCTTCATCCTCATCCAGATTCAGATCATCTTCATACACTTCATCTTCGTAGTCCATATCCTCATCTTCGTCCAGATAGTCCTCAGACTCCATGTCTTCCTCGTCCTCGAAAGTCTCTTCTTCCTCAAACAGTTCCTCTTTTGGCAGCTCGTGCTTCTCTTCCTCGTCTTCCTCGCTGACAGTCAGAGAATCATTCTCTTTCAGCTCTGTATTCAGCCTCACATCACGATAGCGCTTCATACCGGTACCTGCTGGAATCAGCTTACCGATGATAACATTTTCCTTCAAACCGATAAGCGGATCGATCTTGCCTTTGATAGCTGCTTCCGTCAGAACCTTTGTCGTCTCCTGGAAGGAAGCTGCCGACAGGAAGGAGTTTGTAGCCAGGGATGCCTTTGTGATACCAAGCAGTACCTGCTTGCCGTCCGCCGGAGTCTTTCCCTCTGCTATAAGCTGCTCGTTCATGTCCTCATATTCCAGGATATCCACCAGCGTCCCCGGCAGAAAGTCGCTGTCTCCGTTGTCCTCGATGCGGATTTTCTTCAGCATCTGGCGCACGATCATCTCGATATGTTTATCGTTGATCTCCACGCCCTGAAGACGATACACTCTCTGCACTTCCTGGAGCAGGTAATCCTGCACTGCACGCACACCCTTGATCTTCAGGATGTCATGCGGATTGATGCTTCCTTCAGTCAGTGCGTCTCCGGCCTCCACATAATTGCCGTCCGTGATCTTAATCCGGGAATCGAAGGGGATCAGATACGTCTTCGCCTCTCCGGTCTCTAGATTGCTGACGATAACTTCCCGCTTCTTTTTCATGTCATTAATAGCGGCAAAACCTGCAATCTCTGTAACGATGGCAAGACCTTTCGGCTTTCTCGCCTCGAAAAGCTCCTCCACACGGGGAAGACCCTGTGTAATGTCTCCGCCTGCCACGCCGCCCGTATGGAACGTACGCATGGTAAGCTGAGTACCCGGTTCACCGATGGACTGTGCCGCGATGATGCCTACCGTCTCTCCAACCTGTACAGCTTCACCGGTGGCCATATTGGCCCCGTAACATTTGGCACAGACACCAATATGAGAACGGCATGTAAGCGCTGTACGGATCTTGATCTTGTCAAAAGGCATCCCGTTTTTGTCCACACCATAGTTTACAACGGCTGCTGCCCGTCTGGGCGTAATCATATGGTTTGCCTTCACGATCACATTGCCATCTTTGTCGCAAATGTCCTCGCATACAAAACGACCGGTAATTCGCTCCTGCAAAGACTCGATCATCTCTTTTCCGTCTGCAAAGGCACTTACTTCCATACCCGGAATCTCCGCGTCTTTCCCTTCGTTGCAGTCTGACTCACGGACAATCAGCTCCTGGGACACATCTACCAGACGTCTGGTCAGATATCCGGAGTCCGCCGTGCGAAGTGCTGTATCCGACAGACCTTTTCTTGCTCCGTGAGCGGACATAAAATACTCCAGAACGTCCAGTCCCTCACGGAAATTGGACTTAATCGGAAGCTCAATAGTGTGTCCGGTCGTATCCGCCATCAGTCCGCGCATACCTGCCAACTGCTTGATCTGCTTGTCGGAACCGCGGGCTCCGGAATCTGCCATCATGAAAATATTATTGTATTTATCAAGACCTTCCAGCAGTGCCTTCGTCAGCACCGCATCCGTTTCCTTCCAGGTCTCCACAACTTCTTTGTAGCGCTCTTTTTCGGTGCTCTTACCGCGCTTGTAATTACGGGTAATCTTATCCACGGTATCCTGTGCTTTTTTAATCAGCTCCGGTTTCTCCGGCGGCACAGTCATATCCGAAATGGAAACGGTCATAGCCGCTCTTGTGGAATATTTATATCCCATGGACTTAATGTTGTCCAGCACCTCTGCCGTTTTTGTCGCTCCATGGGTATTAATGACTTTTTCCAGAATCTGCTTCAGGCCCTTTTTGCCTACATGGAAATCAACCTCCGGCTTCAGTTCATTTCCCGGAATGCTCCGGTCTACAAAGCCAAGGTCCTGGGGCAGAATCTCATTAAAGATAAAACGTCCCAGCGTAGACTCTTCCGTACTGCAGATCTCTGTTTTATCCGGAAGCCGTTTGCGGATCCGGACTTTAATCCGGCTCTGAAGGGTCAGGGCGCCATTTTCATAAGCCAAGATAGCCTCATTGACATTTCGGAAAGCCTTGCCTTCTCCAAGGGCACCTGGCCGTTCCTGGGTCAGGTAGTAGATGCCAAGGACCATATCCTGAGACGGAACCGCCACTGGACCGCCATCGGAAGGCTTCAGAAGATTGTTGGGCGAGAGCAGAAGGAACCGGCACTCAGCCTGCGCCTCTACGGACAGAGGCAGATGCACTGCCATCTGATCGCCGTCAAAATCCGCATTAAATGCAGTACAGACCAAAGGATGCAGCTTAATGGCCTTGCCTTCCACAAGAATCGGCTCAAATGCCTGAATGCCCAGTCTGTGCAGGGTAGGCGCACGGTTCAGCATAACCGGATGCTCCTTGATAACCTCCTCCAGCACATCCCACACCTCTGTCTGAAGACGCTCTACCATCTTCTTGGCACTTTTGATATTGTGCGCAGACCCATTTGCAACCAGCTCCTTCATTACAAAGGGCTTAAACAGTTCGATTGCCATCTCCTTTGGAAGACCGCACTGATAAATCTTCAGCTCCGGCCCCACGACGATAACAGAACGGCCGGAGTAATCCACACGCTTTCCAAGCAGGTTCTGACGGAAACGACCGGATTTACCTTTCAGCATATCGGACAGGGATTTCAGTGCCCGGTTGCCCGGTCCCGTTACGGGACGTCCTCTTCTGCCGTTGTCAATCAGTGCATCCACCGCTTCCTGAAGCATACGCTTTTCATTGCGGACAATGATATCCGGCGCACCCAGATCCAGCAGTCTTTGCAGACGATTGTTGCGGTTGATAATCCTGCGGTACAAATCATTTAGATCCGAAGTGGCAAAACGTCCTCCGTCAAGTTGTACCATAGGACGCAGATCCGGCGGAATCACAGGGATCGCATCCATAATCATCCACTCCGGCTTATTTCCGGAGCCCCGGAAAGCTTCCACAACCTCCAGACGCTTGATAATCCGCGCACGTTTCTGTCCGGATGCATTTTTCAGGCCTGACTTTAACTCTTCCGAATCTTTCTCCAGGTCAATAGCTGCCAGAAGCTCCTTGATGGATTCCGCACCCATTCCCACACGGAATGCGCCGGTCTCCGGATATTTTTCCTTCATGTCCTGATACTCTTTTTCGGAGAGTACCTGTTTATATAAAAGTTCGGTCTTTCCCGGATCCAGTACAATATAGGAAGCAAAATACAGCACTTTCTCCAGTGTTCGCGGAGAGAGATCCAGAATCAGACCCATACGGCTGGGAATTCCTTTAAAATACCAGATATGTGACACCGGCGCCGCCAGCTCAATATGGCCCATACGCTCCCGGCGCACATTGGATTTGGTCACTTCCACACCGCACCGGTCGCAGACTACACCTTTATAACGAATCTTCTTGTATTTGCCGCAGTGGCATTCCCAGTCCTTGCTCGGTCCGAAGATCTTCTCACAGAACAGGCCGTCCTTCTCTGGTTTTAGCGTTCGGTAATTGATGGTTTCCGGCTTTTTTACTTCCCCTCTCGACCACTCGCGGATCGTTTCCGGGGATGCAAGACCAATCTTGATGGCATCAAAGGTCATCGGCTGATAGACCTCGTTATTCGTTGTTTCCGGCATGAACGGCACCTCCTATTCATAATCGCTCTCTTCGTCCAGGTCAAGAAGATCCACCTCATCTTCTTCTGTGCTGTCTTCCTCCACATTTACCAGTTCATCTCCCTCGAACTCCTGTTTGGTAAAGCCTTGGGAGCCAAAGGATTCATTATCCTCACGATTGTAACGTCTGCTGTCGCTTTCCAGGATAGAACGGATATCCATATCCCCGTACTCGCTGCTTTCCATGATCTCCACTTCTGTGTTGTCATCCCGCAGCACACGCACATCCAGACCGAGAGACTGCAGCTCCTTTAACAGCACCTTGAAGGACTCAGGAATTCCGGACTCCGGAATATTGTCTCCCTTGATGATGGCCTCATATGTCTTCACGCGGCCAATCACGTCGTCTGATTTGACTGTCAGAATCTCCTGCAGGGTATAGGACGCTCCATATGCCTCCAAAGCCCACACCTCCATCTCTCCGAACCTCTGGCCGCCGAACTGCGCCTTGCCGCCCAGAGGCTGTTGGGTGACAAGAGAATATGGACCCGTAGAACGGGCATGGATCTTGTCATCCACCAGATGATGAAGTTTCAGATAATGCATGTGCCCGATGGTAACCGGACTGTCGAAATATTCGCCGGTCCGTCCGTCGCGCAGGCGCACTTTTCCATCGCGGGAAATGGGCACGCCCTTCCAGAGCTTTCTGTGCTCCCTGTTCTCATACAGATAGTCCATAACTTCCGGAAGCAGTTCCTGCTCGTGTTTTGCTTTAAATTCGTTCCAATCCAGATTGACATAATCATTTGCCAGATCCAGAGTGTCCATAATATCGTTTTCATTTGCGCCGTCGAAGACCGGTGTGGCCACATTGAAGCCAAGGGCTTTTGCCGCAAGGCTTAAATGGATCTCCAAGACCTGTCCGATGTTCATACGGGACGGCACGCCCAGCGGATTCAGCACGATATCCAGCGGACGGCCATTGGGCAGGAAGGGCATATCTTCCACCGGAAGCACCCTGGAAACCACACCTTTGTTGCCGTGGCGGCCTGCCATCTTATCGCCTACGGAAATCTTTCTCTTCTGGGCAATATAGATCCTGACTGCCTGATTGACGCCCGGAGACAATTCATCTCCATTTTCTCTGGTAAATACTTTTGCATCCACCACGATGCCGTATTCGCCATGAGGCACTTTCAGGGACGTATCACGAACTTCTCTTGCCTTTTCGCCGAAAATCGCACGCAGAAGCCGCTCTTCCGCCGTCAGCTCGGTCTCTCCTTTCGGAGTTACCTTTCCAACAAGGATATCGCCTGCACGCACCTCCGCACCTACACGGATAATGCCTCTGCTGTCCAGATCTTTCAGCGCTTCGTCGCCTACTCCCGGCACGTCTCTGGTGATCTCTTCCGGTCCCAGCTTCGTGTCACGGGCTTCTGCTTCATATTCTTCAATATGAATGGATGTATACACATCATCCATAACCAGACGTTCACTCAAAAGGACTGCGTCCTCATAGTTGTAGCCCTCCCAGGTCATAAAACCGATGAGCGGGTTTTTGCCCAGAGCAATCTCGCCATTGGAGGTGGACGGACCATCCGCGATCACCTGCCCTGCTTCTACCCGGTCCCCCTTGAAAACAATGGGTCTCTGATTGTAACAGTTGCTCTGATTGCTCCTGGTGAACTTTGTCAAATGATAGGAATCCCGAACTCCGTTGTCCTGACGCACCACGATCTCATTGGACACTGCACGCTCTACAACGCCGGAATTTCTGGCGATCACGCAGACACCGGAGTCCACTGCCGTTTTCTCCTCCATACCGGTCCCTACTACCGGAGTCTCGGTCAGCATCAGCGGCACTGCCTGGCGCTGCATGTTGGAACCCATCAGCGCGCGGTTGGCATCATCGTTCTCCAAGAACGGAATCAGTGCGGTCGCCACTGAGAACACCATCTTTGGAGACACGTCCATAAAGTCAAACATGGTCTTCTCATATTCCTGTGTCTCCTCGCGGTAACGGCCGGATACGTTGTTGCGCATAAAATACCCATGCTCATCCAAAGGCTCATTTGCCTGAGCCACATGGTAATTATCCTCTTCATCCGCCGTCATATAGACAACTTCTTCGGTTACCCTTGGATTCTTCGGATCGGTCTTGTCGATCTTCCGGTAGGGCGCCTCTACAAAGCCGTACTCATTAATCCTTGCATAGCAGGCTAAGGAGTTGATAAGTCCGATGTTCGGACCCTCAGGGGTCTCAATGGGGCACATTCTTCCATAATGAGAATAATGCACGTCACGGACCTCAAACCCGGCACGGTCACGGGACAGACCCCCTGGCCCCAGTGCAGACAGACGTCTTTTATGTGTTAATTCTCCCAACGGGTTGTTCTGGTCCATAAACTGGGACAACTGTGAGGAACCGAAGAACTCCTTCACCGATGCGGTCACCGGTTTAATATTAATCAGAGACTGGGGAGAAATCCCCTCCGTATCCTGGGTGGTCATACGTTCCCGTACCACTCTCTCCAGACGGGAGAGACCGATCCGGTACTGATTCTGGAGCAGCTCGCCTACCGCACGGATGCGGCGGTTGCCCAGATGGTCAATGTCGTCTGCATTTCCAAGACCATACTCCAGATGCATATTATAGTTAATGGACGCAAGAATGTCGTCCTTTGTGATGTGCTTCGGAATCAGATCAGCCACATCTCTGCGAATGGCCTCTTTCAGCTCCTCCAGATCCTTATGCTCCTCCATGAGCTTTTCGAGCACCGGAAAATAAACCATCTCCTTCACGCCCAGCTCTTTCGGATCACAGTCCACATGACGCTTCAGATCGACCATACGGTTCGTGAGCACTTTAATGTTGCGCTCATCCCCCTGTATCCATACATAGGGAACACCGCTGTCCTGGATGGACGCAGCCAGCTCTGCATCTACTTTCGTACCTGCTTCTGCCAGCACCTCTCCGGTAGAAACATCCACCACGTCCTCTGCCAGCACCTTACCGCGGATGCGGTTCTTCAGGGACAGTTTCTTGTTAAATTTATAACGACCCACTTTTGCCAGATCATACCGTCTGGGATCGAAAAACATGCCGGTAATCAGGCTCTCTGCGCTCTCCACCGCCAGAGGCTCTCCCGGACGGATCTTCTTATATAATTCCAGAAGTCCTTCCTGATAATTCTCTGCAGTATCTTTGGCCAGGGATGCCACGATCTTCGGTTCTTCTCCGAACATCTCCAGGATCTCTGCATTGGTGCCGTAGCCCAGTGCACGGATCAATACTGTAATTGGTACTTTACGGGTTCTGTCAACGCGGACATAGAATACATCATTGGAATCTGTCTCGTACTCCAGCCAGGCACCGCGGTTCGGAATCACGGTACAGGAGAACAGAAGCTTTCCAACTTTATCATGGTCGATGCCATAATAGATGCCGGGGGAACGCACCAACTGGCTGACTATGACACGCTCCGCCCCGTTGATTACGAAGGTTCCAGTCTCAGTCATCAGAGGCAGATCGCCCATGAAGATCTCATGTTCATTGATCTCATCGGTCTCTTTATTGTAAAGACGGACCCGCACTTTTAAAGGAGCGGCATAAGTAGCGTCCCGGTCTTTACACTCATCGATCGTGTACTTCGCACCTTCTTTGTCCAGTGTAAAGTCAGTGAACTCCAGGCTCAGCTTCCCACTGTAATCCGTGATCGGCGAGATATCCGCAAATGCTTCGCGAAGTCCCTCATCCAGAAACCACTGGTAGGAATCCCTCTGGACCTCTATCAGATTCGGCATCTCAAGAACTTCCTTTTTCCTTGAGTAGCTCATCCTGCTGCTCTTGCCAGATCTGACAGGTTTGATTCTGTTCTTTTCCATTGACATTTCACCCCTTATATATTTAATCACTGCATTTTCCGATAAAATGACTGCAAAATATCGAGCAAGGCATTGCGCATACCTCACCACAATAGTGCATTGTCCATAATATCACAAACTTTTTTGCTTGTCAATGAGTTTTTCCAGAAAACGGTAGTGATAAGTGAAAAAGGGATACCGCTTATGCGATATCCCTCCGTATTTTTCGTCTGATTATTTCAGAGTAACCTTTGCGCCCTCGCCTTCGAGTTTTGCTTTCAGCTCCTCAGCCTCAGCCTTGGAAGCACCCTCTTTTACGATCTTCGGAGCGCCGTCAACCACGTCTTTTGCTTCTTTCAGGCCAAGACCGGTTGCTTCACGTACTACTTTGATAACCTTAACCTTGTTCGGGCCAACCTCCGTCAGCTCAACATCGAAGGAATCTTTCTCTTCCTCTGCGGAAGCGCCGCCGTCTGCTGCTGCAGCTACCACAACACCTGCTGCTGCGGATACGCCGAACTCTTCCTCACAAGCTTTTACCAGTTCATTTAACTCTAATACGGTCAACTCTTTGATTGCATCGATAAATTCTGCAGTAGTTAATTTTGCCATTTTATTTTCCTCCTATTTAAGTTCCGCATCGTTCCGAAAAATACCCCATAGTCTGGAAGGATTTACAGCCGCATCTGCGTCTGGAAATCCTTCCGGGCATTTTCCGGACCGATGCTGTTTTAAGTTCCGCATCGTTCCTGAAAATACCCCATAGTCTGGAAGTATTTACAGCCGCATCTGCGTCTGGAAATCCTTCCGGGCATTTTCCGGACATTGCTGTTTTAAGTTTTATGCTTCTTTTTCTTTGCTCTCTGCGATCTGATTCAGTACGCGTGCAAAGTTTGCCACCGGGCTGTTCATGCTGCCAAGAAGTCTTCCAAGAAGCACTTCTCTGGACGGAACATTTGCGATGGCGATCATGCCCTTTGCATCGTAGTAATTGCCTTCCACGACGCCGGCTTTGATTTCCAGCTTATTTGCGGTCTTTGCGAAATTAGCAACAATTCTTGCCGGAGCGGTTGCATCTGTCTTGGAAATCGCCACTGCGGACGGTCCTTCCAGATGCTGCGCCAGGGGTTCAAACTCTGTTCCCTTGATCGCAAAATTCAGCATGGTGTTCTTATAGACCTTGTAAATGATCCCTTCTGCTCTCATCTGCTTACGAAGCTGGGTGTCCTGCTCTACCGTCAGACCGCAGTGGTCCACGAGAACGACACCGGCTGCACCTTCCAGATTCGCAGAGATCTCTTCTACGACCGGTCTTTTCAGTTCAACTTTTGCCATGATCCGTTTCCTCCTTATAGATTTGGAAATGACGGCCTTATGCACAAAAAACCTCTGTGCCGCAGACACAGAGGTTTTGTAAGTCATTCTAAGATCGAATGCTTTCCTCGGCAGGCGTTTATCACTTACGCTTTGCAGCACCTGCTGTCTTCGGGCAGTCATATCAACTTATTTAAAATATCATATTCTATATCGGATGTCAACCTTCTAAGAAAAAGCTCTTAAGAAAGTTTCATCGGGTTCACCTTTACGCCCGGACCCATAGTCGGAGCAATCGTAATGCTCTTTAAGAACTGGCCCTTGACAGCGGCAGGTTTTGCCTTGAGGATGGCATCCATAAGCGTCTGGAAGTTGTCCGCTAACTGCTCCTCGGTGAAAGAAGCCTTTCCGATCGGCACATGAATAATGTTGGTCTTGTCGAGCCTGTACTCAATCTTACCTGCTTTGATATCCTTGACAGCTTTTGTAACATCCATGGTTACAGTTCCGGCCTTCGGGTTCGGCATCAGGCCCTTCGGTCCGAGCACACGGCCCAAACGGCCTACAACGCCCATCATATCCGGAGTTGCCACAACAACGTCAAAGTCAAGCCAGCCGCCCTGAATCTTAGAAACCAGCTCCTCTGCTCCTACGAACTCCGCGCCTGCTGCTTCTGCCTCGTCTGCTTTGCCTGCTTTTGCAAATACAAGCACACGCACCTGCTTGCCGGTACCGTGGGGAAGCACAACTGCACCACGGATCTGCTGGTCTGCATGACGGCCGTCACATCCGGTCCGTATATGTGCCTCGATGGTTTCATCAAATTTTGCAGTAGCCAGTTTCTTTACAAGCGCAATGGCCTCTTCTTTGTCATACTGTGCAAGTTTATCATAGCTCTTTAAAGCCTCAACATATTTCTTACCATGTTTCATAATCTTTATTAACCTCCTTGTGGTAATGGCGGGTTTATGCCCTGTGGGTAAATGTCCCTCCCACTCTATCTTTTGGCAACAGTCTTAGTCATCTACTACCGTGATACCCATACTTCTTGCAGTACCAGCAATCATGCTGATGGCAGCATCCAGGCTTCCTGCAGTCAGATCCGGCATCTTCAGCTCAGCGATCTTCTGAACTTCCGATCTCTTGATCGTAGCAACTTTGTCTTTTTTGGAATTTGCGGAAGCAGTTTTCAGTCCGCATGCCTTTTTCAGTAATACTGCTGCCGGCGGAGTTTTGGTAATAAAGCTGAAACTTCTGTCAGCATATACCGTGATCACGACCGGGATGATCATGTCGCCCTGGTCTGCCGTTCTTGCATTAAATTCTTTGGTGAACTGTACAATGTTCACGCCGTGCTGACCGAGCGCCGGACCTACCGGCGGAGCCGGCGTCGCTTTCCCGGCAGGAATTTGTAACTTAATATAACCTGTAACTTTTTTTGCCATGATTAAGGCACCTCCTAATTGTGGTAATGGCGGGTTTATGCCCCGTGGGTAAATGTCCCTCCCACGATCTCTGGAACATATGTTCCTGAGACCATTTGCATTTTACATTTTTCTGATTTCTGTGAAACTAATCTCCACCGGCGTTTCACGGCCGAACAGATCGACATTGATCGTCACGCTCTGTTTGTTCTCGTTAATGGCCTGGATAACGCCTACCGTATCCTTCCATATGCCGCCGATGACGACTACGCTGTCGCCCTCCGCATAATCCATCTGAATCGTATCCGGACGGATTCCAAGGGGCCTCATCTCTTCGTCGGTAAGCGGAACTGGTTTTGACCCAGGACCAACAAATCCGGTTACACCTCTGGTATTTCGCACCACATACCAGGTGTCATCATTCATAATCATATTGATCAGAACATACCCCGGAAACATCTTCTTCTGAACCTGACGGCTCTGGCCGTCCTTCATCTCCACTACATCCTGCATCGGAACCCGGACTTCAAGAATCTGTTCTTCCAGATGCCGGTTCTCGATGGTTTTCTCAATGTTGGCCTTGACCTTGTTCTCATATCCGGAATAGGTATGAACTACATACCAGTTTGCCTCTGACATAAAATCACCTTTCCCCTGAACTATAATGTTACCAGAATGTCGATCCCGAAGGTCATGATCATATCCAGTATCTTGATGATGAGCGCCAGAGCGACAGATGAACCGACTACCGCTATGGTCTGTTTTGTAAGTGATTTCTGATCCGGCCAGACAATCTTCTTAAATTCGGCCTTTATGCCTTTTACCCAGTCTGGCTTTTGGGCTTTCTTTGTCTCTCCCATCCTGTCACTTCCTTTTACTCGCCGGGGCGGCAATTACTTCGTTTCTTTATGAAGAGTATGTCTCTTGCAGAAACGGCAGTATTTCTTGGTTTCCATACGGTCCGGATGAAGCTTCTTCTCTTTTGTCATGTTGTAGTTACGCTGTTTGCACTCCGTACATGCCAATGTGATTCTTACGCGCACAACTTTCCACCTCGCTTTTATACTTTTTTCTTTGGCGATCCTGCGAAAACCACCAATTTTTAGGCATAAAAAAAAAGCCTAAACTTCCATTCGCAAGGCTACTATACCATAGCCGGATATCAAAGTCAAGGCTTTTACTCATTTTCTTTCCGAGGTCACATCCCGCCGTTCCCGCCAGTCCAGCCGGTTTTTGGTGCTTCCAGTTCCGCTTCCCGGATCTTCTGCAGGGCTTTCCACATATATACTGCAGAGATCCCGTAGCTGATGATATAGAAATAATGAATCACAAAAGGCAGCCAGGCATACACACATTCCACCGTCAGCGCCGGCGTCCGCGCATAGACAGCCAGCTTGTACATTTCCCCGAACTTCAGTCTGCACCCCATAAAAGCTGCGATCAGGCTTCCAATTCCCGTCACTACCAGCGCGCTGACGAAAAATCCCAGAAGTCCAAAGCACACAATGAAAACCAAGCCGAACCACAGCAAGACCGGAACAAGAGGCATAAACTTCCGCAAAAATGTCTCACGGCTCCAATCGCCCAAATCCATCTCTGCATAAGACACGCGAATGGGAGAACTGCCCTCCGCTTTTACGATCATATGTTCCGCGTCCATCACGATCGCCTGGTCAAAGGCCAGAAGGTCTACGTCTGTAATCTCCTCTGTCAAAGGCTTTCCCGTATCGATCTTCAGCAAAACACCGCCGTAGGAAGTGCTGTATTCCTGGATATCGTAAGTCTCATCCACCCAGAGCTTTCCATCCTTCAGTTGGAAATCCGGGACCACTTCTTTTGCCGCCCCCAGAAAGCCGCCCATCAAAAAGAACGTTGCCATCACCGGCAGAACCAGCGACAGAATAAAATAGATCCCATTAAGCAGAAGCGCATATAAAAATGTCCTGCCGCCTCCATTTTTCCGGAAAATCGTATAGCTTTTAAAATCATAGACTGCATGTATCAGCTCTGCAAATATGTTCATGCTCTCACCTTTCCTGCTCCTCTTCTACAAGCACTTTCGACAGAATCGCCCACACATAGGGCGCCCCATACATGTTCAGCTTCTTAGGGCCGGACACATTCACGGGATCTTCCTGAATCTTCCGAAGTGCTTTTTCAAATGTACTCTTTGTAATGGAGCGTTCCCTTCGGCTTGCGAAAAGCTCTCCTCCCTTTACATAATAAGTAAAAGGAAGGCCTTTCTTCGTATAGAATGGCTCCCCTTGCAGGTGCACGATCTTCTCCCACAAGTCATCTGGATTTATCTCAAGCTTCATATTCCGTTCCCCGCTCTCTTCTCTTTTGTCAGATACTGTCTTCGACCGGTCCTGCACCGAGAGGTTCTAAGATTATTATATACAGTTTTCTCTGCATTCGCAACTGTCACATACAGACTTTGGAAGCATCCTCCCGTTTTATTTTGGAAATGACCTTCTGATTGACTCGTATCATATAATATACCGTCATGGCAAGCGACATCAGCTCCGCAATGGGAATTGCCCACCAGACCAGATTCACATTTCCCAGCTTCGCAAGAAACCATGCAGCCGGAAGAAGCACAACTAATTGTCTCGCCACAGATACATACATGCTGTACACGGAGCACCCAAGGGCCTGGAATACGCTGCCGCAGGCGATACAAAATCCGGCAAGCAAAAAACTCATGCTGATGATCCGAAGGGCCGGAATGCCGATCTCCATCATCATTTCAGACGCATTGAACAGTTTCAGGAGCGGTCCCGGCAGAATCTGGAATACAAGAAGTCCTGCCACCATAATACTCATGGCATAGGCGATGCTGTACCGGATAGCACTTATAACCCGCTCTGTATTTTTCGCCCCGTAATTGTAGGCCACGATAGGAATCACGCCATTGTTCAGTCCGAAAACCGGCATAAACACAAAACTCTGAAGCTTGAAATACACCCCGAACACCGCCGTTGCTGTAGACGTAAAGGAGATGAGTATCCGGTTCATTCCATAAGTCATGACTGAACCGATGGCCTGCATGATAATGGACGGTACGCCGATTCCATAGATCTGTCCGATGACCGGCAGTTCCGGGCGGAACCCTTTCATCTGAATGCGGACTTCATGATTTCTTGTATGATTCATCCATACTGCAAGTATTCCGGCCACTATCTGTCCGATCACCGTAGCCGCTGCTGCACCTGTCACTCCCATTTTCGGAAATCCAAACAATCCGAAGATCATGATCGGATCCAAAATAATGTTGACGATAGCTCCGACACCCTGAGTAATCATAGAATAAATGGTCTTTCCTGTTGCCTGTAAAAGCCGTTCAAACATAACCTGAGTAAATACGCCGAAGGAAAAGCAGCAGCAGACAGTCAGATACTCTTTCCCGTACCGGACGATCTCCTCTATATCTGTCTGGCTCCTGTAGAAAAGATCCACGAAAAAAACGCCGATAATCAAAAAGAGCAGATAACTCAGAACCGTCAGAAACACTGCGTTTTCCGCGATCTTATTTACCTTTTTAAAATCCTTCTCCCCAAGAGAACGGGCCAGAAGCGCATTGACGCCGACAGCGGTTCCCACACCTACGGCAATCATTAAATTTTGTATGGGAAAGGCCATAGATACGGCAGTCAGTGCATTCTCATTGATCTTCGCCACAAAGATACTGTCCACGATATTGTACAGCGCCTGCACGAGCATAGATGCCATAATCGGCAGGGACATGGATATAATCAGTCCGTTCACAGGCATAACGCCCATCTTGTTCTCTTCCATCTGGTGTTTCCTCCTGCTTATGCGAAAAGTAAAGTGAAAGTAAAAGCTCTGCATATCTTCCGGCGATGACCGGATATATGTCTTTGTGATTTTTACATTGTATAGGATAAAAGAGGTGCGTCTTATCTAACGCACCTTTCCTATCATAACATCAACTGCTGAAATACACAAGCCATTATTTACATGTGGGTTCCGTCAAAAGCGTTTGTTCTGTCTCATCAGAAATCCCGCAGACAGCATCATTGTCAAAAACTCCGCCGGAGGAACTGCCAGCCGCACTCTTGCCTCACGGAAAAAAGCGGCAGCGTAAGCAGAACGAAAACTCAAAAGAGAGAATATGTCATACTTTTATTATAGAAGCAATCTTTACAGATGACGCAGATGGACACGGTACTCCCGCAGATCCGCTTCATCAGCAGTTTCAATCAGATGCTTAAGATGCCCCGTCAGCTTCTCTTTATCCGCAGGCAGATTTCCTCGGACCTGGACCAGATTGGATGCGCCGTCGGTCACGATCTTCGTCTCAATCGTAAGATGTTCGATAAGGGTTTTGAGCTCTTCTAATTTCTCAATTTCGCTTTCTTCCCTCCAGTTCCCCCGCTGAATTTCCTGGTACAGCTCAGATTCCGGAAATACCGTCAGCATAGAAGAACCAATGGTCTGGGGATGTGTCCGGTTAAATACTTCTGCACTTTTTCTTGCACCTTCTACGCCGCGGCCGGCACCGGAGATGCCTGCAAGGTAGAAGAAATGGTATGCGATCTTTGCAGCGTCCAGCCGCTCTGCCTGATCGATGATCGTCTGAGCTGGATAGCCCTTATTCATAAAAGCAAGCGCTGCATCGTCGCCCGTCTCCACTCCAATCGTTATCCGATCATATCCAAGAAGATGCAGCGCTTCCAGCTCCCGGTCACTTTTCAGCGCCACATCCGTAATCCGGGCAAAACATCCGATACTCTCAACAGCCGGCAAATACTGATGTATCCGGTCCGCTATGGTTTTCAGCCGCTGAAATTTCAGGACAAACGGATTGGCCCCTACCAGAAAGACCCGCCGGACATGGTCCGGTCTTGGACGGCCCTGCAGCCGGGCTGACAGCATGGCAATCGGATCCGTACTCCAAAGCTGAGCTTCCAGCAGATCACTTTCCACATCCTCCATAGGCGACATCCGAAACCGAAACGGCAAATCATGATAAAGGGTACAAAACTTGCACTTATGATGGGTACAGCCCGCCGTTACTTCCAGCAGCAGCGAAAAAGCCTCATAGGGCGGCCTCCAGATCGTTCCCGTATAATGCATAACAAAACCTCCTTATTTTTTTGCCCCATTATATCATGGTACAAGAAAATAAAAAGTACAGTACTTTTTTGCAGTACCTTGTTTTTTCACTGTAAACATGCTATTCTGAACATCGGAGGATATATCATATGCGAAAAACAGAAACATCTATCCAGCGCTGCAAGACCATGTCAGCCCTTCAGAAGATTCTGGGCGGCAAATGGAAGCTGGAAATTCTTTATTATGTCGCTTTCTGTGACATTCATCGTTTTGGAAAACTGCGCCGTCAGCTTGGAGAAATATCGGAATCGTCTCTGACCAAACAGCTTCGGGAATTAGAAGCGGATGGTTTTTTGATCCGGCATGATTTTAAAGAGGTTCCGCCGCGGGTCGAATACTACCTGTCCGACCTTGGCAAAAGCTTTATGGATGTAATCAGCTATATGAAAAAATGGGGCGAGGA
The DNA here is from genome assembly GCA_910574965.1 of Lachnospiraceae bacterium. Taxonomy (GTDB): domain Bacteria; phylum Bacillota; class Clostridia; order Lachnospirales; family Lachnospiraceae; genus Hominiventricola. The sequence goes on from CAJTDB010000008.1 coordinate 131,834, forward strand.
TCATCTGCCGTAGTTTCCCTTCGGCCTGTCCTCTGCCCCTGAAATCCATTCACGGAAAAACCGGAATCTGCAATACAAATTCCGGTTGAAAGCTCATTCCATGATTTCATCCCGCTCCAAATATTCAGGGGAAACACCGCATATCAAACATTCTTCTTTCATAAAACACTCCGTTTTCTCCAAATATGTTTTTCTTTATATATTATCACACAAACATCTGTTTTTCCATGAAAACGTGGTAACCTACTTCTTCTGTTAGTTACTGCATCATCATTTTTCCTGTTTCTGTCATCCAGACAGCAAACAGATACGAAATAAGGAAAAAACATTTCACAAAATATATAAAATCTATTATAATAAAAAACAGAAAGAAATAATTTTACAATATGAAAAAGGAGTTTTAAGTTATGACAGAAAAACACGCAGCAGAAAGCAACAAAGCAGAAGCAGACAGTTCTGCGAACCATGGAAAAGATATGAAGTTTTTGCAGGCATTTACTTTGATCGCCTTGTTTCTTTTTTGGATTGGGTATGTTGCTGCACTCTACAAGGGAAATGACAGCAAGATGTCAGGTTATTCATTATTAATTGTGGCATTTTCCTTAGTGAATTTTAATGCTTTATGCGGCATTACTAAAATCGAAAACAAAGCATTAAATATCTTAGCAAGGCTGGATGGTGTACTGTTTTTCGCCTGGGCAGCTATTACCGTAGTTTCTCTCCTCTTAAAATGATGTGCATCATTTTCAGTTTCCTCTGTTGTTACACATATGTATTCTAAATATAACAGAATTAAACCAGGCACTGACGAAAATCATAAAAATCGGAGATGCTGACATAACTGCCGGAAAAACCAGGAGGAATTACCAAGTGAAAAAGACGAATAAGAAACGGTTCGCTTCTTACTCGTCTTTTTCCGTACCCTGTACGGCAGTTACTCTATTTCAGTTTGCCGGTGCCGCATAATTGCTCTGCACAGAAGCAGGAAGTTCATCATATTGTACCTCTTTCCATTCAAGAACGCCACGGATCGGCATTACTGTTAAACGAATAAAAGCTCCCTCTTTCAATTCTTTTGACGTTCCGAATGTAATGTCCTTTCCCTTTCCATTCTCATTGTAAGAATATAAAGTGTATGAGTAATCCATACTTCCGCTAAAGTTAATTACGCCGCCTTTCGATTCGGTCTGCTCCACTTTGCTATTATCAATTTGCGAATAATAGTATGTGCTGCCAGCTCCCGAAAGGAACCATATGCAAAAGCAGATTAAGCCTGTTATAATTACTGCAACCACCGAAAAACCTACAATCATTTTCTTTTTCATTTCTATATCCTCCACTTACCAACCCTTTTTGGCTATTGCCTTTTTGCGTTTTTTTGCTTTTTTAACTGGTACATTTCCTTTTGCAGTAAATACAAAAACAGCAGAGATCATCAATGCCGCAAGCATACTAAGCAAACAGGCCGATACATTCCAATGTACCGCAGAATCATAACTTCGGTAACCGATTAAACCCAAACTTGCAGTAACGGGATACATATTGGCTAACGCAGCATTTCCAGAAGCAAACATACCGCCATAACCATAAGCAAAAGCAATAATTGTTCCGATCATATGTCCGTTTGGTATACGGGCGGCGAATGCAATCACAGGCATGACGCCAATATACAAAAACAGGCAGTTAAAGATAATCTGAATAAATGTCTGCAAGATTGATGTTGCAGACATTCCCGGAAATCCCATCATCAAATCAGCGATTACCGTAAATGCCGCACTTACCAGTCCAAAAACCAAAGAAAGCAATGCACATACCAACAGCTTTCCCCACAATAAACTGCTATATGAAACAGGTATTGTCAAAATGCTTTTCAGCGTATCGTCTTCTGCTTCCCTTGCTATGATATATCCGGCAATCAAAGCAATACACATGGGAAAAATCATGGTAACATTGTTTTTGATCACCTGTTCCGTAAAAAAAGAAAATGTCCAGGCTGTTCCGTCCAATGCGGTTGTGGAAAAAAGCGTCAGCAGGACGGAAAGCAGCATCAGAAAAACACCTGCCCATATCATATGATACCGCTTTAATTTCCATATTTCGGTCTTAACCATGCGAAACATATCATTCATCTCCTCTCTTTTTATACATATAATCAACCAATATAACAGAAAGCAACGCAACAGCGGCTAAAATAATGATCGTCTGAAAGGTAGTCGGAATTAAATATTCCAGCATCCCTACGCCGTCCATGGCTCCATGTGCGATTAAATTCCCTGCACTCCAAAGGGTTGTAAGCGGAATTGGCATTAACCAGCACATCGCTTTAGGCAGTGCGCCAAAAGATGATTCGGCTGTCAAACTCAGGACACTGTAAAAAACACATAATAAAACAGAAAATACATAGTTCTTACTAAAGAACACTACGAGAACGACTAACGGCAGCGTCCCGGCGGTAATAAAAATCCCCATTTCCAGCGCAAAAAACAATCGGTAAGCAATGTTGTTTACTTCTGCAATCATTCCGCCACACAGGATTGATATAACTGCCGATGTCAGACTAAAAATACTCCCAAAAAAGAATAAGACCATTATTTTTGCCAAAATCATCTGTGTGCTTGTGACAGGGATTGTACGCAGGTTTTTAAATGTATCATTATCCCGTTCCATAAAAAAGAGCATGGCTGCCATCACTCCGATCACGCATGGCAAAAGCAGTTCTACCCCATATCCCATAACACACTGAAAATAATCATTAAAAATATCTATTTTGCTGTCATATTGTCCTGCTGTCTGGGGCATAGTCATCAATGCGGTCAGCGGCACAGGAAATAAAAACGCGGAAAGAACAACCAGCCATATAAATTTTTTTCGTTTCAATTTCAAAAACTCACAAATAACAAGTTTAAGCAATCCCCTCACCCCCTGTGACACGTTTGAAGTAATCTTCAAGGCTTTCTTCTAAAGTTACGGCTTCTGATACTTCCAAGCCATTCTCTACAAAAGCAGTAACCATTTTTCCTACCGGTAAATCAAGGTTATGCACCTGTATATTGTGATCATCCCGTATGGTAAACCGGCTTTCATGGAAGATACGCTCTAAAATTCTTGCCGCCTGTGCCGTATCAGAAACAACAAATCGGATATGTTTGCTGCTCTTTGCTTCCAGTTCTGCAAGACTTTCTTCTTCCAGCAATACGCCGTGGTCAATAATGCCTATATCATCAGCCAATAATGCAATTTCAGAAAGGATATGGCTGGAAATCAAAATTGTTTTTCCACGCTCATTGCAGAGGTCACGGATAAAAGAACGGACTTCTGCGATTCCAATCGGGTCAAGACCGTTAATCGGTTCGTCCAGAATCAAAATCTCCGGGTCGTGCATAATGGCAAGGGCAATCGCCAGCCGCTGCTTCATGCCAAGTGAATATTGGGAAAACAGCTTCTTATCTTTGTAAGGCAGACCAACCAAATCAAGCGCGTTTTTAATTGCGCCTCGGTTCGGCACGCCCCGCAGGGTAGCAAAAATGCGCAGGTTTTCCGTAGCGGTAAGATTAGGATAAAATCCGGGGGATTCAATCAGGCTGCCAATACGGGGCAGCAGCTTTTTTTCATTCGCCTGTAAGGACCTCCCCCAAATCGCCACTTCCCCGGAAGTCGGCTGTGTAAGTCCAAGCAGCATTTTCATTGTCGTCGTTTTTCCGGCTCCATTTCTGCCAAGCAGACCATAGATACGCCCTTTCTGAACATGGATATTCAGATTGGCAACACTTTTCTGTGTTCCATATTGTTTTGTAAGATTTTTTGTTTCAATTACATATTTGCTCATTACGAAACCTCCTTTTCATGTCTGCCATTCTATCACGCCAACCTTGCATGAACCTTGCACGAACCTTGCATTAACCTTGCATTTAAAGAAGCAAATCTCTGCAAACAACAAAATCCCCGCAGGACGGAGATTCTATTGTTACTATAAAAAGCAGTGCTGATTCATTCTGTCAGTGGGAAAAGCAGGATAAAAATGGTTCCCTCTCCCGGTGTGCTTTCCACTGTTATTGTTCCATTTAATTTGGCTACAAGCTGGTGTACGATAGACAGACCAAGTCCGCTGCCTTTTTCAGACCGCCCTTTATCGCATTTATAAAGCCGCTCAAAAATATGTTTCAAATCCTTCTTATCAATCCCTACTCCATTATCAGACAAAAGAATTTTTATATCCCCTCCCTGCCCTGATAAAGATATTTCTATTTTATCCGCATGGCTATGGGAAATTACATTTTGTATCAGATTGTTTAATATCCGCATATATCCGTCCGGATCCATCTGCACCCGAAACGGCTGCTCTGGAATGTTCACTGTAAAGTCTATGTGTGTATCTTCAAATATGGGTATCCAGTCAATCAGTATGTTCCGTGTCAGTTCTGTTAAATCAACAATCGATATATTCATCGAAAATTCATTGGAACCCAGCTTGAACCAGTCAAAAAGCACATCTATATATTCTTTTAAATCGTGGGCTTTCCGGCGGGCTGTTTCTATATAGTCGTCACGTTCTTTCCCGTCAACAATCCCTTTATGTGCAGCGTCCAAATATCCAATCAGTGTGGTAAGCGGTGTCCTTACATCATGGGAAAGGCTCGTCATAAGCTGCCTGTTGGTTTCTTCTGTTTGACGATAGGCAGAAAGCCCGTTCTCGTAGGACAGGATAATATCGTTGATTGCATAAGCAAGTGGAGCCACAAGTTCATGTGTTTCCGATAAGATACGCCTGTTTCCATTTCCATTTTTTACATCTTCCAAAATGTCAGACATTTCTAATAGCTGCTTTTTCACACGCCTGACTATAAAAACAGCCCCGCAAACCGAAGCAAATGCAACACCCAGTGCAATCATTGTAACTGCTTCTGTATACAACATTCACACCTCCCTATTGAAACGATAGCCAATCCCCTTCACGGTCTGTATATACCGTGGATTGCCCGGATTCTCTTCTATCTTTTTCCGCAGGCGGCTGATAATTGCCATAATATTGCTGTCATCATAGACATAATCTTCTCCCCATACATTTTCATAAATTTGCTGCTTTGTCAGTATCTTTCCCTGATTTTTGGCAAGAAGCAATAGTAAATCAAATTCTTTCGGCGGCAGTTCATAAACACCGTTTACCGCATGGATAGAACGGTTATTAAAGTCAATCATCAGCCCGTCAAAATCAAATGTCTGTAGCTGTCCGTCTTTTGGATTAAAGCGCGTATAGCGTCTAATCAATGACAGAATACGGGCAATCAGCTCGTCCATGTCAAAAGGTTTTGTTAGATAGTCATCAGCCCCCGCCCGTAAACCACGCACTTTTGAAGCACTATCATTTTTTGATGTAAACATCAGGATTGGCAGGCTGCTTTCTTTTCTGATCTGCTCCAAAGTTTCAAAGCCGTCAAAGCCGGGCATCATGACATCCAATATGACAAGCTGGTATTCTTTTTCCTTCAGTTGCAGCAGACCGGATTTTCCGGAATAACAGCAGTCGGCTTCTATACTTTCCCGTAAAACACTCTGCTTGATTAGTGCACAAAGTTCCTTGTCATCATCTATAATCAAAATCCTGTTCATTATTGACGTTCCTCCGTTCATCAAATTACACATCCATATGCCGAGATTACAGTCACATTACAATTATATGTGGAGATTGGGGCAATGACAAGTATCTAAAACTGCATTGTGGAAATATGCATAACCGGCTGTTCCACCACGGATAACTCCGTTCACAGGACATTGTAGTTAAAGTAATATCCCCTCTATGGGACATTGCCCGAAAAAAATCTGTTATTTTTCCAAAAGCAGTAAAAGTTATACCGACTCTTGAAGCAATATTATCGGTTTCAAAAACTCAAATTTGGCGGCTATTGCAAAATATTATCCCGATTTTTATAAATAAATTCTTTGAGTTTGTCCGCTTTATCATAAAAGATCGTGATAACGGGCGCATTCTGATCTCAAACAATGACTGCGAGACCTGTATCCGTCCATTTGCAGGCGGACGCAAGGCATGGCTGTTCGCTGGCTTGCCGGCAGGGGCAGGAGCCAGCGGCATCGTATATACATTGGAAGAAACAGCGAAACAAAATCGTCTGGATGTATTGGGCTATCTATGTTATTTATTAGAAAGTCTGCCGGCTCAGGGAACACAGAACAAATAAGAAGTGTATGTTTTGATAGCATATATCATAACATGCACTTCTTTTCATTACGGTGTGTTTTGTGTCGCTTACAGTTATTTGCCGCCATCGTGCAGCAGATGATAAAAATTAAATTGTCTGTTTCCGGTTAAAATAATATCTATTCGTTCATATATTCCCGCTCATCCATGCATTCAAAATGGATCTGCTCTTTATCAGTCGTAATTGTCACATAATCTGTGCTATATGTTTCAGCCATATTTTCAAGTTCTTGTACTATATCGCTTTCGCTCATTTTTAATAGTTTCTCAATATCTATGTTGTTCCAAAATGCGTGTATAGCATTGATCATGCCCTCAATTTGGCAGTCACGCTCACCGACCGTAACAGTTTCTATGTCTAAAATGCTGTAAGAAAACTGGTAATACAAACCACACCATGCTGCCATTCCGTTTTTACCTGCAATCTTTTGTGGGAGTTCTTCTTCATAGTAAGGGCTAATAGGCTCCCCGGCGTAACTGCTTTGAATTGCTTTCCCATTTTCCATTCCGGATAGAAATACTGTCAGCATCACAAAAGAAAGTTCTTCGTCTGTCAAAGTGACTTGAAAATCATTCCGGCCAGTATCTTCACTGATTCTTTCCATTCCTTCAGGATTTTCATTGGTCCACTCCAGTAAGGCACTGTTAAAATCTGCAAGAGACATATTCTGATAGTCCGCAGTTTTTAAAGCCAGCAGGGAGCGATAATCTTCTTCGGTGCCATTGGGAAAGATGCGGCGCTCCGCATTGCCGTCAAAGTACTCGCTTGCATTATTATCATTTTCTGTGGACAAAGGGAAATACACATATTCAATGGCAATGCTAATTTCCGGTGTCTGCATATCGGGCAGCATTCCCTCTACATAGGTTTCGAGTTCTGTCAACATGAACGTTTCATTTAGCAGTTCTTCCTTCGTTCTGTTTCTCAGAATATCCTGCATCATGTCTTTTACACCTAATCGTATATCATTGTAATCCTTGATCATGACTTTGTCAGATGCCAAAATGGTAAGCGTATAGGTGTATTCCAACGTTGCGTTATCCTCCCATGCAGGAAAATCGCTTACGGCGGCTCCGCTGTAAGTGCGGGTCTGCCATTTTTCTGCCGTGAGCGGCTCCAATACATAGAATAAGAAAGCAGCGGTTTCATCACTGTCTTTCATTTGGTACAGTGTTTCGTTCTTGAAAAGTTTCTCCATTAATTCCATGTACTCCGCCGTGTCTGTCATCGCCCATACCTTGTTTTGAAATTCCGAAATCGTCATATGCTGGTAATCATCGAATTGCAATGCCAATAACTTTTGATAGTCCTCTTTGCGGAAGAAATCGTCCAGTATATCTTTCTTTTCCGGCGTACCAACAGGAGCGTTGGTATTTGATGCCATGTACTGCTCCGGCGTGTTGGTCTGTTCTGCGCAGCCTGTCAGCGCACCCATGATAAGCAGAGCCGAGAGAACAATTAATAGGTATTTTTTCATGCAAAATACTCCTTTCTGTTACCCTTTCCGGGTACAGCTTTATCATAGCGGCTCCGTTTGAATTGAAATTGTATTGAATATGTTTTTTATATGGAGAAACGCAGTTATGCGTCGTAAAAAGGACGGCAGGTTATTAGCTCGCCGCCTGACAGGATTCTTAGAACTGTACAGAAGCAATAACACCTTTCCCGGTATTTTCTATCTTTATTTCCGCTCCATGCAAATCAAGGATTGTCTTTACAATATATAAGCCCAAACCCGTACCGCCAGTTTGTCGGTTTCGTGACTGGTCTACACGATAAAACGCTTCAAACAGTTTCGGAATGTCCCCGTCCGGGATATGTACGCCTGTATTTTCAATCGTTAATTTAGCTTTATTGTCATTTTTCCATAGCTTTACAAATATATGGTTTCCTGCCGGAGAGTAAGTAGCGGCATTTCCCAAAAGGTTGTCCAGTGCTTTTTGAAGAAGCCGCATATCACCCAAAATAAAAACCATCGGTGATATAAATATTTCAGCAGTTAATTCTCTCTGCATAAACAAATCTTCATGTGCAGAAAGGCATTCATTTATAAGACCGCTTAAATCAAATTCATTTTTATTACAAACATAGCCCATCGTATCTAAACGGGAAATTGTCAGCAGCTCCTGCACCATCTTTTCCAAGGTGTTCGTAACTGCTAAGGATTCTGCAATATACGTTTCTCTGTCCTTGTAACGTCCCACTTGATAGAGCATACCTTGAAGCTGTCCCTTGATAATGGTAATCGGTGTCTTTAACTCATGAGACGCCGCAGAAAAGAAGTCCATACGCTGCCTCTCCAATTCTCGCTCCTTATCAATATCTGCTTGCAGTTGTTTGTTTGCACTTTGCAGCTCTGACAAAGCGGACGATAGTTTCCTTGACAGGTCATTTAAGCTGTCGGCAAGAATGCCTATTTCATCAATACGCCGGACAGTACATAGCCCACTGAAATCCAATGCTGCCATCTGCTTTGATATTTTGCTGATCCTCTTAATTGGCGTTGTCATATAGGTGGTATAAAAAAAAGCTGCAACGATAGAAACAGCAATAATCACAACACTCAAAACAGGAATTGCTTTTTGAAGTGCCTCGGCAACCTGACTCTCCTTTTCCGTGTTTTTGGAAAAGAATATGATATACTCTTCTGGGCTGTCCGCAAAGGTCAGTTGACACCACCTTGATGTATCATTCTTGTTGAATTGTCTGAGTTCTTCACTGTCATTTGGGAAAATGTTAAAAACAAACTCATTGTCATTTTCTTCAATAATTCGACCAGTATAATCCTCAAGGATTACTAACACTTCCTCCTTTGTATAATGGGAAAGTTCCTCAGCCCAAAAAGGCAGTTCCTCATCTATCGACGAAAAATCATGTATATATATATACGGGGCAAATTGGGTTATGCAAAAATATGTTATAGAACAGCAGGCCGCCATCAGAACAGCGGTAATCATAAAAACTTTGGCAGACAGGCTGCTTCTAATTCTCTTTATCAATTCTATATCCTACCCCTCTGATTGTTTCTATGTAGTCAGCAGTACCAAGTTTTTTCCGCAGATTTTTTATGTGCGTGTCAATAATTCGTTCTTCCCCGTAAAACTCATACTTCCAAAGCGTCTGCAAAAGATTTTGCCGTGTTAAAATCCGTCCTTTGTGAAGCAGCAACTCCCGCAGTATCTCAAACTCACGGGGCGTAAGATCAATACTTTTTGTCCCTGCACAGACTTTATATGCCGCCAAATCCAGTGTCAAGTCCTTATAACTCATGGTCTGCGGTGCGTCATTTTGCTTTGATGAACGGCGCAAAACAGCCGCAATTTTCCGCAACAAAACAGGCATGGAAAAAGGCTTTGTGATATAGTCATCTGCTTGCAAATCCAATCCTTTAATTTGATTTTCTTCTCCGTCCAATGCTGTAAGCATGATAATAGGCACATCTGACTTTTGCCGGATAACCTCGCAAACGCCGTAACCGTCAATTTTGGGCAACATAATATCAAGCAGTACCAAATCAAAAGTCTGTTCGGAATATTTCGCAAGAGCTTCCACACCATCAGCAGCCAACACAACACTATATCCGGCTTCCTGTACAAAATCATGCAGCAACCCTTGTATAGATAAATCGTCCTCAACAATTAAAATTTTACTCATAGTACACCTCCTAACCGTAATTGTAACAGGGTAATTTGAATCCATTGTGTAGATTTGAAATTTTTTCGTCTTTTATCGGCTGGTTTTTCTGTCTCCCTTGGTATTAACCAAATACGGCTAAATTTTGCCACACCGAGTATTCGTCCTTCCTCACACAATTTCTATTCCCGTCTTTCTGAAATACCCCATTTGATGGCTGCTTCTAGTGCAGAAATAAACTCTAGGAATATACAATATACGAGATTAACCAAGTTATAGTTTGGACATGTTGTAAGTGTTACTTACCATTTTTCTTGTTCTGTGGTTTCATACATTCAGATACTGCGGACTATTAATTTTGTCCTGTAGCTTAACTACTCAATGGGCGTGTATGGCCGCTACTTTTATCTGATTAGCCCATGAAAATACTTCCTGCTCCCCGATTCCCCAATCTCCCGGAACACAGGGAAGACCTGCCCTGCCGCCCTCCGTAGGTATTGGAGATATGCTGCTTTAAGGCCATATCAAATGCGCTTTGACAATCTATCGGAATTTGTTCCCTTCTTATCTTTGCTTTATGTTTCTCACTAAAGTTAGATGCCGCATATTTTGAATAGTCATCAAACTGATAGCAGTCTGCCAAAATTACATATTCCGATTGACCATTTAAAAGCTGTAAATAATTCTTATTGTTCTCAAATATATATACCCCCAAATGATTCCAACATTTCATGTGGCAACCCCATTGTATAAACAAAGCCAGTCTGTATCACACCTGTAAAATTTGTACCTTCCGCAGAATCATAGGAAAGATTAGCAAATATCAGCCGCCCTATAAATGATCTCATTTCTCCGGTAATATTACCCAAATATCCTGGTGATCCAAGCATCAAAATATCACTTGACATTATCTGCCTCAGCACTTCTGTCAAATCATCCTTGAATGACAAAGAGCAGTACATCCTTGACAAGAAATTTAAACTGTCCGGCATGAAAAGCAAATCGGCTTTTATCCGGAAGCTGATTCTATACGGATATGTCTATGACGCGGATTACCGTTTTTTGCGGGAATACAATACGGAGTTTGGACGGATCAGTTCAAGTCTGAACCAGATTGCAAAGAGGATTAACAGCACAAACCACGTCTATCAGGAAGATATGAACGAAGGAAGGGAGTTGATGGAACAGGTATGGCAGTCACAAAAATCCATGCTGTCACAGCAACCGTTGATAAAGCGGCAGCCTATTGTGAACAGCTTTCCCACATCCTGCAAACGGTGTTGCCCGCAGCTCCATAAGACGGAGAGTTATACACATTGCCCACAATGCTGAAGGCAGCAGAATCCCACCCACTCCCTACATTTTATCTCAATATCCTTTTAGGCATAAATATTAATCTGGCTTATGCTCAATACGATGATAATCGGATATGATATTTCCTAATGTGATGCTTTCTAAACTTTGGCATAGATCATTTCTTATTTTCTCATAAGAGCAGTCCAATACATTATGGATATTTTTTCCTATGGGGCATAGCTGCGAAGGCAGTGAATGAATGCCTATAAGTTTGGAACTAAAGGCTGGCTCTATCGCTTTACATATACGGTATAAGGTCACTTCATCCGGCGGACAGTTCAGTGTTGTTCCGCCTGTCCCGAATTTCACAGATATTATGCCCTCCTTTTTCAATGAACTTATAATATTGCGGATTGTGACAGGATTGATCCCGGTTGATAACGCCAGAAGTTCACTGGTTACCTTCTGCTTATCCCCATATTCATAAATAAAAATAAGGCAGTGAATCGCAACCGAACATTTTGTACTGATATGCATGACATTACTCCTTTCCGCGTTAGATTGTAGCATATATTTTTATTGCTGTAAATCTTGACACTACACCATGCGCCTGTTATAATGGTGTAAATTTTAGATTTACATGAGGAGCAAGCATGAAAGTTTCACAGATTATTTTTAGCCCGACAGGAGGAACGAAAAAGGTTGCAGATGCCATAACAACTACATGGGGACTGCCTGTAAATGAGATTGATTTGTCCAATGCAGAAACCGATGATTCCTCGCTTAGTTTTGAAAAAGATGATATTGCGCTTATTGCAGCTCCGTCTTTTGGCGGACGTGTTCCAAGCCTTGTCACTCAGAGAATCTCAAATATTCATGGCAGTTATACCCCCTGTGTAATTGTCTGCGTATATGGCAACAGGGCATATGAAGATACCCTGATTGAATTAAGCGATGCTGTTGAAAAAAGCGGCTTTCAGGTAATTGCTGCCATTGCCGCCGTCGCAGAACATTCTATTATGCACCAGTACGCTGCAGGCAGACCGGACACTAAGGATGAAAAAGAATTAAGCGGCTTTGCGAAAAAAATATTAGAGAAAATAAACAATAATCTGACCAGTCTTTCCACACCGCAGGTTCCGGGAAACCGCCCCTACAAGAAAGCGGCTGGAATCGGCTTAGTACCCAAAGCGGACAATAACTGCACAGACTGTGGTCTTTGCGCCAGACAGTGCCCTGCACAGGCAATCAGCAAAGAAAATCCAAAAGTTACGGACAGTAAAAAATGTATTTCCTGTATGCGCTGTGTCGTACAATGCCCGCAGTCATCCCGCAAAGTAAATGGGGCTTTGGTTTCTGTTGCGGCATTGGCAATGAAAAAAGCCTGTTCAGCAAGGAAAGGGAATGAGCTTTATATTTAATTTGCTTCCGGTTCTATCCAATGCCATATGATATAGTCTAAAAATCGCAAAAAAATAGGAGGGCCGAAGCACACCCATTTCCAGCCCCTCTTGCAGAATCCGCAGTGTTGGCTTATAATCATCTTAGAACCCAAAGGATATTGGAACGTCCGACGGTTGTACAGTCGAAAACTTATAATGCATTAAAATCAACGGATTACAGGCCATCCCCTATTGCAGTAGAGGATAGCCTTTTCCGTTACTTGCGGTTGTTTCTGTTGTGTCAGTATGTTAATGCTGCGAAAATGACCAACAGCAGTGTAAGTATCTCAAGTGTGTTCATACCGACCGCCTTTTTCTCCGCCAGCTTATCTAACAGCTCCTTCGCCTTCCCTGCGGTCTGGATGCCCTCACTGTCATCAAGCTCCGTCCCTTTCCCGAAAATATCCGCCATAACATGTAAGGAAGAAAAGATAATTGTCATTAGCCATCTTTTTCTCTTTTTATAGAAAAAATCAGGGCGGGGTGCGGCTCATGTAAGCCGTTCCCCGCCCTGTCCAGAACCGTCTATTTCCCGGCAGCCCCTTTGCCTTAAAACCTTATGAAATAAAGTAGAGCCAACAGACTGTGATTTTATATATCACATGTTCATCGACTTTCTATTTTCTCCTTTGTAATAATACTGATTTTGATTTAGAACAAAATGCTTTATTTATAAAAAATCAACGCTTATCTATAATTTTATCAATCAGGCCAAACTCCATTGCTTCTCTTGCCGTCATATAATTATCACGTTCCGTTGCAATAACAATCTCATCAATACTTTTACCTGTATTTTCTGATAAAATGGTATTTAATCGCTTTTTGCTTTTTTGTATGTGGTCAGATGTAATTTTTATATCGGTTGCCTGCCCTTGAATCCCATTTCCATGAATCGCAGGCTGATGTATCATAATTTCTGCATTAGGTAAAGCAAGACGTTTTCCTTTTGTACCTCCTGCCAATAAAAAGGCTCCAAAACTTGCAGCAAGACCTATACATATTGTCGAAACATCGCATTTGACATATTGCATTGTGTCATAAATAGCAAACCCCGCCGAAACAGAACCTCCCGGACTATTTATATATAACTGAATGTCTTTTCCTGGGTCTTGTGATTCTAAAAATAGCATTTGTGCAATAATCAAGCTTGCTGAAACATCACTTACTTCTTCTCCTAGAAAAACAATTCTGTCGGACAATAGTCTTGAAAAAATATCGTAACTTCGTTCTCCTCGACTTGTCTGTTCAATAACATACGGAATTGTACTCATGCTGCCAATTTACCCCCTGCTAAATAATATATAAATGAGCATCCATCAAACGAACTCATCATGCATATCCTCGATTGTTTAGGATAGAACATACCGTTTTTTCGATAAATATTAGGCGTACATTCATATAACTGTTTAAAAGCTAATGTGAAAGCTTGCTGTGAATCATAATGTGCTTCATAAGCAATTTCAACAATAGACTGCTCTGTTTCTACAAGTTTTTGAGCAGCCAAAGTCAACCTACGCCCCTGTATATATTTATAAACCGTACATTTTGTTTCTTCAGTAAAAATTCTGGCTATATAGAATTTTGAATAATTTAATGCATTTGCTATTTTATCAAGCGACAAATCCTCGTTCATATGCGTTTCTATATAGTCTATTATTTTTTCTACAACTGTATTATTCTTGTTCATATATGACACTCCTTTTCCTATTTAATATAATAGGCGTTTGCGAAACGCCAGAACCCGCATAAATACGGAATCCTTTTTGTTGCAAAATAAATTTGATAACGATAAATACGAATTCCTTTCCCTGCTTGATGAAACCATCAGCCTCGATGAAATTGTCCCGGCCTTAAAAGACTTTTTTCAAAAACACCCGCTTATCAGCCCCAAAACGTTTCTGGGGGATGCTGCTTGCCGGGATTACCCAACCGATTACCGTAGTGATTGCGGATAAAATCCATAAGCACCAATATAACCATAGTTTAAACCCTTTGATTGCATAGATCTGTTTTTCCATCAACCCCTTTGAAAATCCATTAATATCCAACTTTTACCGTATTGGAATCGAAATTACAAACTTGTTTCGCAATTACCTATTTAATATAACATAACTTTTTTAAATTATCTTAATAGAAATTGCCCTAACTAGAAGCCAGAAAAGCGATATATCACAATATTCTATCGCCACTTTCTGTATATTATGACCACTCTCTTTTATTGCTTCTATCAGTTTTTTATATATATCCTCTCCTGCACTGTCCACATGAAGTATCAATATTTCACTCAAAAATCGCCCCGTATATGATGCCGCCCTCCATTTATTGGAATCATCACCTAAAAGCAGCTCTGCCGGACAACAGGCTCTTTTACCGTTATCCAGCAGACCATTTATTCATGTTCCTAATAGTTGTCCCACATCCGCTTTTATGCTTTTGTAAATTACCTGACGGCGATATTTTGGTGCAAAAAAAAATATGGTACTTGCATTCCCATTTTGTATGAGCTAAACTATTTAGTTATATGCGACTAATACCAAATGACGCAAAAAAGCCTGTTGACAGCAGGAGAAAAGGTGGTGTAATCAATGAATAGTAAGATATTGTTAGTAGATGATGAAAAAGACATTGCTGATTTAATAGAAGAAGTATTGCGTCAAGATCGTTTTGAAAATATCAAGAAAGTGTAAGCATGATTATTTTAGTGACAAATCTCACCTCCTGTCATGTAGTCTTTCTCCTACATAGGACATTGCATTTTCTTGTAAATCGTTTATACTTTTATTCTGCTGTTTGCGGAAAATCCAAACAGATACTTAATACATTGTCGTGATATTGTGCTGTAATAGTTCCCTGCATTTGTTCAACCAATGTTTTTGCGATAGCTAACCCTAACCCTGTTGAGTTCCTTGCTGTTTCCACAGAAAAGAAGCGGTTAAACAGTTTTCCAACCTGTACATCATTTAGATTTTTCGCTGTATTTGAGAAAATAATTTCCCCCGTTTCGGACAACAAAACATTCAAATCACCGTCGCTGTATTTCACCGCATTATTCAGAATATTGTTCAATACACGCAGGAAAGCAGTTCTGTTCAAAGTACGCATAATCTTTTTTTCAGTAATGTCTATTTGCGGAGTAATGCTACGTTTCGTCAATGTAGCATAAAATGATACAATACTTTGTTCCAATATATCATTCACACATAAAGGCTCTAACTGCATAGACTCTTGTACCGACATGTTAATCGAATAGCAGAACAACTCTTCCGTTAATTGCTTTAATACTTCTGCACGGTTTTGAATCGCCATAACATAATGAGTGACTTTTTCGGACTTTTCTTCATTCCGGAGTAAGTCCAAATATCCACAAATAGCAGTTAAGGGTGTCCGCAAATCATGGGAAATATTCGTTACGGCATCTTTCAGCTCCCGGTCTCCGTCAAGGTATCGTCTGCGCTGTCTGCGGAGCAGCCGAAGCTGCCTGTTTAGGTCGGATGCCAGCAGTCGCATCTGCCTGTCGCTGGAAGATATAGAAATAAGGGTATTCGTATCTGTTTTTAGCCAGTCCGCAAGCTGTACCCGTATTTCTGCCATGCCCACTTTCAGCGTATGAATTTTCACGCAGAGAATCAGAACAATGAAAGACAGAATACTGCACAAAACCCACGGTAAAAGCATGAATATACCTCCCTCTATCTCAAATCTTTTCTACAGAACAGTAGCACTCCATAGCCGCATGATAAAACAATCCACGCCAATGAAGCCGAAAACATCTCTGTATAGCTTGTGTGTTCGTTTAACATTCCGCTAAGCTGTAATGACTGCCCTCCGGGAATCACTTCAAAAACGATTTCATAAATTCGGCGTTTCGTTCCCTCTAAATAATCGGGATTATGAATCCATTCGGAATTGCTTCCATCGTCAATTTCACCTATCCCCAAAGACGCATCTGGAATATAATAATACTCTGATTCGTCCAGTCGGTTTGAAACAACAGTTCCAGAAAACAAAAGCAAAAATGAAAGCATAATGCAGGCAATAGCTGTAATTGTGCGGTTATGAATTAACATAGCAAAAAAACAGTAAATTGCCGTATAAGCCGCACTCAAGGCAAACACGCAAATCCCTTGTAAAAGAATCTCTGAAAGTTCAGTGTGGAAAAATCCCAAAAATGGAACGCCAACCAAAAGCGAAGAAATCAGACACCCCATGCACATAATCCATCCCGCAATAATACAAGCAAATATATTTGCAAGATAAATTTCGGAACGGTCATAGCCTGAAATAACCTTATTTCTGATTGTGCCATACTCATATTCGGCACCTATAAAAAGACTAATAAAGACGGAAAGTATAATACCAAGCACATATGCCTGTATCCAAAATGTTTCCTCTAAATAATGTACTTCTATTGTATCTTGGATTAAGCCGATTTTTTGGATAATGCAAAAAACATTCAACACCAAAAATCCTAACCAAAACACTTTATTTTTCCAAAGCCTTGCTAAATTAGCCTTTAAAAGTTTAATCATGTTTTTCACCTCCAACAAGACTGATATAAAAGCTTTCCAAACTTTCGGCGCGTTCCTGCATGGAAATCACGTCACAATTTTCTTTTGCCAGTTCAGAAATCAACAGGGACGCTTTCACTTTTGTAAACACGTTGGCAGTTGTATCGGACAAAATCTTATACTCGATTTTCATTCGGTCAAGTACACAGGCAAGTGCTTTTGTGCTGTTCACTTCCATAAATACACATTTTCTGCAAGCAGATTCCAAGTCTGCTGCACTTACCTCTTTTACAATAGTTCCATTGTCAATAAAGCCGTAGTGTGTTGCCAATTTTGCCAATTCATCAAGAATGTGGCTGGAAATCAGTACCGTTATCTGATGTTCCCGGTTAAGTCTCAAAATTAGTTCCCGCATTTCAATAATACCTTGCGGATCAAGACCATTTACCGGCTCGTCTAACACAAGAAAGTCCGGATCGCCACAAAGCGCAACCGCAATCCCTAACCGCTGCCGCATACCAAGAGAAAAATTTTTCGCTTTCTTTTTCCCGGTATTTTCAAGACCAACCAGTTTTAACAGCTCTTTCAGCCCGTCAAAAGAGGGCAAACCAAGAATACGGTATTGTTCTTTTAGATTTTCTTCTGCCGTCATATCAAGATAAATAGACGGCGTTTCAACAACAGCCCCCATTCTCCTGCGTGATTTATTGATTTCCTTATCCGTACTTTTTCTCCCATACAACGTGTATTCGCCGGAAGTAGCCGCCTGCAATCCGCAGATTAAGCGAATCAGAGTTGTTTTACCAGCGCCGTTTTTCCCAACGAATCCATAGATAGCCCCTTTTGGAATGTGCATGGAAACAGCATTTAACGCTTTGAATGTTCCATACTCTTTAGACAGGGCATTTGTAGTTAGGACATAATCCATAAGTTGAGCCTCCTTTTCCTCTTTTACTGGCATTGTAGCAGGAAATAGTTGAGAAAACAGTTGAGAAAATAGTTGAGATTTCGTTGAAATTTATTCCGACTTCAATTTGAAGCCAATGCCCCATACCGCATCTATATATTCTTTCCCGCCAATATCCCGCAGTTTTTTTCGCAAGTGGCTGATATGCGTTTTTAATGAGCTGTCCGTACAATCGGGAGTATCCCCGCTAATGCGTTCAAGCAGTACAGACTTTGCTATTACTTGTGACGGGTTCTGCATGAGAATTTTTAAGATTGCATATTCTGTCCTCGTTAAATTTGCTCCCTGCTGTCCTACAAAGACTTCATGTGTGATCATGTCCAGCCGAAGATTATCAAAAGATAAAAAGGAAGAATCAACCGAAGCTGCTCCATCTCGGAGTGCAACGGTAATTCTTGCAAGCAGCTCCTTCATTTCAAAAGGTTTTGTAATATAATCCGCTGCACCTCCAAGCAAAAGGGCAACCTTATCATCCACATCAGTCTTTGCACTGATAACGATAACAGGTATGCCCTTTATTTGTGGCAGCACTTCTTCACCAGAAAGACCGGGAAGCATTAAATCAAGCAAAATAAGGTCGGATTTTGACGCAGACAGCACATATAATGCTTCTGTTCCCGAATAAGCCCGTGATACTTGATAGTTTTCTTTTATAAGTGCTTCTTCCATGATATTCCCGATATGAATATCATCATCAATAATTAAAATATGTTTCATTTCAGATTCTCCCGCTTTTCTTTTAATCTTCCGTCTACGGGTTTTTCAGCGTCCTTTGGTATCAACCAAACTGTTCCCATTTTTTCTGCCCCCTCAATTCGTCCGGCAGAACAGTAATAATTTATCATACGGGGAGAAATACCCCATTTTTCGCCTGCCTGTTTAAGCGTCATATAATCCATAATGCACCTCCAATATAATAATCTATATTATATTTCGCTTTCTCGAAGAATACAAGTATAGCAAATGAACACTATATGAATTATTTATTATAAATATGCGCAAATAGAGCACAGAATGAGGGGGATTCCGCAGTAGTCGGCACTGTGCGTCATGTGCATAACTTGCTGTTTTATGGAGTTGTGGGAAAGTTGTACTTTAGCTTTTCTATGTTCTGTGAACGGACTTTCCCTTGACGGAATAGCAAGTTATATACATTTCCACGGTGCTTGTCTTTTGGTCTTTGGTTGCTTTGGTTCGGAATCGTGTGGTGCTGGCGGTCTATCTCTTGTTTTTGGTTGCTTGCTTCTTTACCGTATATGAGCATTTCATAAAGAGTATCTATCACCCTTAATACCGAGGAACTGACCGCCGCTTACAAGAACTGCCATAAGGAACTGAAATCGCTGAACCGGAAACTGGAAAACCTAAACCAGTATTTAGGACGTTCTGAACAACCGCAAGGCAAATCTGAGCAGATTGCAAAAGACATCAAGCCAACTCTCTAACTCACATGAGGAACAATCCTTTAAAATATAGTAATTGACAAAAGCTGTTATGTATAGTAAGCTTGATACATAAATCAATACAGAAAGAAAAGGTGATGAAAATCCGGCGTATCAGATATCACATAATCGGTGGTATGGATATGACTGGAAAAGAGTAGATAAAATCAATTCAATAGGTTAAATGAACTGTTTCGACAGTTTTGTTTTTGTACCTATTTTTGATTTTATTTTACTCTTAACTATTTTTTCACTTGAAAGATTAGCCGTAGAGTAAAATCTACGGCTTTTTCTTTTGCAAACAGAAAGGAGAAAATAATCATGTTCGACAGTATTAGTAAATCTTTAGAGAAGCCCCCGATCTATACCAAAGCCAAAGCCGCATTTTGGAATGATGAACATATATCTAAGCAAATGCTCAAGGCACACCTTGACCCTGAATTTGAAGGCGCAAGTCGAAAGTTAAAATTTATACAGGAATCGGTTATATGGATAAAAGAAAGTGTATCCCCTGTTAAATATCCACTGCTTCTTGATATTGGCTGCGGTCCCGGTATCTATGCAGAAAAATTTTCAAAAGAGGGTTATCAGGTAACGGGGATTGACTATTCAAAAAGATCAATAGATTATGCGCAGCAATCCGCATCAAAACAGAATTTAGATATTACTTATTTGTACGAGAACTACTTAGATATGGATTTTAAAAAAGTCTTTGACTTCGCAACAATGATTTATTGTGATTATGGCGCATTGTCAACATCTGACAGAAAGACAATCATGCAAAAAGTATACAATCATTTAAAATCTGGTGGAAAATTTTTACTCGATGTATTTTCAATGGAAAAATACAAAAACTTTCAGGAAAATCAGATATGGGAGAGCTGTCCTGTCGGTGGTTTCTGGCGTAACGATGAATATATAGCATTAAACAAAAATTGCAAATACTCAGACACAGTAACCTTAGAACATATTTCCATTATTTCAAAGAACGAAATTACTGCTTATTATTTGTGGAATACCTATTTTACAATCAACACATTAACTGCTGAAGCCATGGAAGCAGGATTTAAGGTAAGTGGACTATACAGTGATGTTGCAGGAAATAATTATCAAAAAAACAGTGCAACCATTGCTATTCTATTAGAAAAATAAATCTATAAAAACATAAGGTCAGAAAGGGGGAATCATTAAATTGTTGTTCGGTTTTATAACTTTCATTGGTTCCGGCATTGTGATCTATTCGATTTTTTATATTTCAGTAGCAAGCAGTATCCGTAACTATGGACAGCTTCGCACAATTGGAACAGCAAAACGACAGATCAAAAAGATGGTTTACCGCGAGGGAAAATTACTTGCTGCCATTGCTATCCCGATTGGTCTGGTTATTGGAAATGTGATTGGGTATTTTCTGGTTCCTGCCGGTTGGTACTGGCTGACTGCTTTATGTGTGACGGCCGGGGTTGGCCTTTTTGCATTTATTATTGTGATGATTGCTATTCATACTCCTGTAAAAAGAGCTGCGGCAGTATCTCCGCTGGAAGCATTGCGATATCCCGATTATCACGGGAAAATGAAAGAAAGTTCCGTGTTGCACCGTAAAATAACGCCTGCTTCACTTGCTAAAATGAATCTGTCCAGACAAAAGGCAAAGTCCACTTTAACAATACTTTCTCTTTCACTCGGCGGAGTATTGATTGTATTGATTTCGACAATGTTAGTTTCCTATGATGGCGTTACAGGAATCAAACGCTGGTATTACACGAACGCAGAATATCGTGTAAATGGCAATTCTGGAAAATGGATTCATGGATTTTGCCGAGATGAGCAGCAGAATTTGGAGAAAGAGCGAATTGCGGGAACGATTGATTATGATGAACTGGTGGCAGGCAATGGAATTGTCTTGCTTCATGAGCGTGCCGATCTCTATGATATTGAGGCTTCGTTGGGTGATACCGTCGAAGTGGACTATAAAACCGAATCCGGGCAAATTCGCACAAAGACCTATACAGTCATGGGTATTGTAAACGAATATTCTTATTCCGGCTTCTCAAAATGCTTTGCGCTTCCAGAGCAGCTTATAAATGAAGCGTCCGGAATAGATTGCACAGGTACGATTTCCGTGATTACCGATATGGAAAAAATTGATACGGTTGAAGCTGCATTAAATCAACGGATAGACGGAAACAGCGATTTGGTTATGGAAACCATAAAAGAAAGTATCACTTATTATAGCGGGCTTCAACAACTTTCTTTCGGGGTATTGTTGATCGTGGCTGTTATTGTTGTGTGCTTTTCTTTCATCAACCTTGTCAATACGACAATCACAAACTTTCTGTCCCGCAGGCAGGAAATTGGAATGTTACAGGCGATTGGTTTGAGTAAAAAGCAACTGATCAAAATGCTGTGTTATGAGGGATTGATTTATTCAGTTTTTGCTACGCTTGTAACATTGGTTTTTGGAACTGAATTGGGTTTCCTATCCGTACAGGTAGTTGTGAAAACGATGAATCCATATTTTTATTATTCATTTCCGTGGCTGATCGTATTGATATATTTAGCAATCCTGCTGATTGTGCAGTTTACCTTGAGTTCTTACACAACTGGAAATCTGAAAAAGCAATCTCTTGTTGAGCAAATCAGGGCAATGGAATAAGCGCATAAAATTTGGAGGAATTATCTATGGCTGACGATAAAAGAAAATTAACAGAAAAAGAATTGAAACGTAAAAATGACTTTGAAAAAATAAGCTCTGAAATGTATCAAAAAGGATATAACATTAAGAATATGACTATCAATATTCGACAAGCAAATTTTTTAGGACCTTTGAGTATGTTGCCATTTATAGCTTTAACATTTTTGTTTTACTATAATGTGAATGGTTTTGATTTAGGGGAGATTTCTTTGGGATTTGTCGTAGCGGCGTTTCTTTTTATTCCTCTGACTTTTTTACATGAATTAATACATGGCGTCACTTGGGGTTTTTTTGCAAAGAATCATTTTCATTCGATTGATTTTGGATTTATTTGGAGTAGTTTTTCTCCATACTGTACTTGCTCCGAACCGTTGGCAAAGTGGCAATATTTGCTGGGAACTGCTATGCCTACATTAATTTTAGGCGGTGGAGCAGCAGTGGTTTCTGTAATGACAAATAAATTACTGCTATTTATTCTGGCAGAATACATGATTCTATCGGGTGGTGGAGATTTTCTAATTATACTGAAAAGTATGCTATACCGCACTGATAAGCAAGAAAGTGTGTATTGCGACCATCCTTATGAATGTGGTTTTGTAGTTTTTGAGAAATAGGAACGAATACTATTTAATCATGGTGCTACTGTTATAGCTTCCCATAAAAGGGAAAACAAGTGCCACTGCGAATGAATATGCAAAGTGGAAGAAAACACAAAAGTAAATTGGACATTTGGGAAAATCAGTGGAGCGGTTCATTAGCTGCGCCACTGATTTTTTGCTATCCCATGACAAAATATTTTGAAATGTCCGAGCTTTGTAACAATTCAGCCTGTTTTTCTGTCGAAATCAAGGGCACCACGGACATTTGTGTAACATTTGTAGTTTATGCTTGTAGTAAATCAATATTGGGGGTGAGGACATATGAAAAAGATACTGCTGATCGACGACAGCGACACCTATATATGGTGTCTGTAAAAATATTTACAACGGCGAGGCTACCCGGTAGAAACGGCTTCCACACTGAGAGAAGATCGGACAGCCATCCAAGAGGAAATGCCTCTGGTAATGTAATAGCTATGATATATATATCAATTAAAAAAGCATAGGCCCTCCTCCGGGATATTATAGTTATCTATCAGTATTATCAATCTATATAAATCAGCATAGTCATGGTCTTTTTTGTTGCGCCAGTTTCTCATTGCGAGAAGCTGGCGTTTCTTATTGTCGATTTTTAGGGAAACCTCCCGATGTGTACCGCTGCCGGTCCCCGCCTCCATTCGATTCATCCGTCAACCACTCCTGAATCGAAATGGAGGAAAACTATGGGATTTCACTATGGATACGAAAAAAGGAAGTTTGATGCAGAATAGACCTGGCTGGAACAGGAATACCGCGCAGCCGGTATGAACGATAGGCAGATCGCGGCCATGAAGAAATATGACTGGGCCTGGTTTTGCAGCCAGCGGACCTATCAGAACCGCGTACAGGCCCTGCCCAGCGAACAGTGTGAGGACGAGAGTGAGCAGTCCTGCCTGTTCCGAAAATTTGAATCCCTGTCCTGCACCTGGGACACCGGCGATGTGGATTCCCGGCGGTTTGGCTGGCTGTCCTCCCTGGAGGATGAACTGCTGTACCGGCGGCTCTGCAAATTGCCGGAGGACGATCTAGAACTTCTGACCCTGCTCATTGTGGACGGATACCGGCAGGCTGATGTCGCAAGGCTGTGGAACTGTTCCCGAAGCGCAATCACACAGCGAATAAATAAAATTAAGATTTTTTTGAAAAAGGCTTAACAAATCGCCCTTCCCAATGCCTACACATTGAAGGGACAAGTCCTCTTGCCCCTCGTTGCAGCTTGACAACTGAATATACGGCATAACAGGTACATAACCCGTATCGAAGCGGAAAAGGCGCGCCGCCAGGACGATTGCTTGCAGGAGGTGATGACAGACAGGCAATCCGAGCGATCTACGTCCAGCCTTAAACCCGGAGATGGCGTTCCGGGCGCGATGATGATGCGGGGGCTTAAAGATACTTCCTCACGGCCCGCCAAAGACTTGGGGGGAGCCCTGCGGCGCACGAGAAAAACGGCGCTGCAAGGTTATCCTCCGCTGTGCGAGGAAATCCTGAAACTCCTGAAATATTTCTTCATCTGCCATTTTCTGAAAATCCTCTTTTTTACAAGATTTTATATCCTGCAAGTAGCTTTTGGGAGAAAAGCCCACATTGGAATCGCACCATCATCTTTGTGACCATTTTATGAAAGTATCATTATCAGGAAACAGTATCATGGCGCAAGGTTCCCACACCTTGTTTACGATAAAACATTTCTCGTTCCCACCCGTTTCATCACGGGCGGTCATGGCGTGTTTTTGTATAGCTCGGCTGTTTCATACGTCTTACAGGATTGTCTATATTCAGTTGTCAGTAAGTGATGCCATTCCAGTCCGCATCGACATTAAAACCTATCTGTCTTTCCAGTTAAATTTGCAGCTTGTCCGCCCCGTATTTATGAATAATCCGAAACAGGATTTCTTTCTCTTTTCCCTCCGCTTTTCTGTATAATCTACACAACGTTTCAAGCTCTGTTTTTGTGAGGGTATTGGTATAGGGCTTGTAATTTTCTGTGATGAAAATCCCGCCGCCCTCTCCCGGTTTCGTGTAAATCGGATAGTCAAAAGACAATGCGGTAATGTTATGGAGTATCGTTCGCCTGTCAACACCAAATTCCCACGCAAGCTCCCTTGATGTTATATGCCCTTTGGCAGATAAAATGCTGATGATTTCCAGCCTCCGGTGTGCCGTATCCATGCCCATTCCCCCTTTCATTTCCGGCTCAAAAACCTTTAAAGATTGCCAACCCTAAAAGCATATAAAACATTTCCAAAAACCTTTTCTATGCTTTATAAGAATGGCAATCACTTTCTATGTAAGTCTTCCGCAGTACGGCCCGAATTCATGTATGATTGACAGAATAGTATCCCTGTCCTCTGCCGCACATGAAACAGCGACTTTCTCCAAGCATTCCAGTTGTTCCTGCGAGAGCGTATTCTGGTTTTTCCCAACGCCATTCATCAGGAAGTAGCCGCCGTTATATCCCTGTTTTGAAATGACCGGAAGTTCCTCGCCTATGACTTTAAAATCCCTGCTTATGGATTTCCTTCCTACACAATACCGCCGCATAAGTTCCGCCACGATCAGCCTCTTTCCTGACAGCATCATACGCTCAATCTCCTTTCGCCGCCGGAATGCATGGTCTAACATCTTCTCACTTCCTCTCTCCGCTGTTTCTGATGTTAATTGTAGATAAAGTAATACTCTCTCTATTGGGCATTGCGGAAAAGGCTGGAACCTTTTCCGTGAAGAATAGCAAGCACTGCCTGTGTTCCCTCACAGGCTCCAATTTTCCCAAGTTCCCTCGAAGCGGAAACTTGAAAAAATTGGCTTGTAGGAGCATATTCCCCTAACCCCCTTTGCGCTCAAAAAATCATAAAATGTCCTGCCGAAATTTTTGATTTTTTTACACAAATATCCCCTGCCACGGGATAAAAGATTGTGTAAAATTCTTTCAAAAAACCAAATGCAGAAAGGGGTAGAACAATGGCAAACCGTGAACGCAAAAACGAACTGAAAATATATCTAAGTGATGATGAACAATACATACTGGAGCAGAAAGTCAAAGCGTCCGGCATGAGGAATAAATCATCTTTCCTGCGGCATCAGATTTTGTATGGCTACGTCTATGACATTGATTATTCAGAGCTTCGGGAATACAATGCTGCGCTTGCTAAAATCGGCAACAATCCGAACCAGATAGCAAAGCGTATGAATGCCACAGGAAACGTCTATGCCGCCGATGTAAAGCAGGTAAAGGAACTAGTGAAACAGGTATGGGATACTCAAAAATACATACTCTCAAAACAGCCTTATATGAAACAGTGAACTGAAACAAAATCGCCACAGAAGAATAGGGCAATGCCAGTCAAATCTCTCTCAAATATCCGCGAAAGCAAAACCGCTATTTAATCTATAATCAGACAAATTCCGCACCATTAAAAAAGATGTGCCGCAGTGAAGTTTTATCCTGAACTACGGTACACCTTGAAGCGTGCAATGCATTATTAAATTTAATATTTTTATTGGTCGGATGCTTTTGTGTTTTTCATTTCATTTTCACCATTTGCTATTATCCAATCCAAATGTATTTTAATTCACGTTTCCAAAATCAAAGAACCGACAAACCGACTTGGTCATCGGTTCTGTATCTTATCCTCTGGCTCTTTGGTATACAAATATTTATACAACACTCCTTATTTATGTTTCCATATCATAAGTTATAGAGCTGCACATTTAAGCTAATATCTAATTACACTTTTTATAACGTAGCCGACACAAATATATTCCTGCCAATAACAATATGGGAAATATTACCCCTACCAGAATGCCTGTTCTAAGATTATTGCCTAAAACGCTTGAAACCATGCCAACTACTGTAGGTCCTCCTAAGCATCCAACATCTCCTGCCAATGCGAGTAATGCAAACATCGCTGTCCCTCCTTTGGCAATGGAAGCTGACGCTTTACTAAAAACTCCCGGCCACATAATACCAACTGATAATCCACACAACGCACAGCCAATAAAACCAACTATCGGACTTGGTACAAGAGAAATACAGAGGTATGCAATAATGCACAAAACGCAACTACCTGTCATAAAGTGTTCCAAATCAATTTGTTCTCCATATTTCCCATAAAAAGCTCTTGCACTTCCCATCAAAAGCGCAAACAACATCGGTCCCGCCAAATCTCCGATTGCCTTACTCACCCCCAACCCTGTTTCCGCATATGTAGATGCCCATTGACTTACTGCCTGTTCGCTTGCTCCGGCACATATCATCATTACCATCAGCACCCAAAATATCTTCCTGTGAAAAAGTTGTCCAATCGTTAATCCTTTTTCTCCCTTATTCACCAATGAAGCAATAGGTACTTTTGTAAAAAAATCATATTGATGAAGGGAACAACTGCCCATATACATGACATAATCCTCCAGCTTTGGATATCAAAAATTTGAAAAAAAACTGTAGATAAAAGCACTACCGCTACATGCCCCCAACAGTAAAAGGAATGCAGAAGGCTCATGGCTTTCTCTTTATTTTGGGTAGGGCAGGCTTCCACTACAGGACTTACCAATACCTCCAATAATCCGCCACCCACTGCATATATGGCAACCGCAATCAACAGACCTATAAAAGAGCTTCTGCATATATCAGGAAGAATAGTCAGAAAAACAAGTCCATTCACTGCGCAGGCATGTGCAATAACCATTGATGCCCGATAACCTATCCTGTCAACAAAAGTAACCGACAAAATATCAATCAACAATTGCAACCCAAAATTAAATGTAATGAGTAACGTAATCTGTGTCATCGGAATACCATAACTACTATGAAAAGTCAGAAAAAGAAGCGGTACAAAATTATTTACAATTGCCTGTACAATATAACCAATAAAACAGGCATAAAGTGTTTTATTATAGCTTTTATCCATATCAGAAATCTCCTTTTTCTTTCATTCTCACAGCTTCTGCATCCAGTTCTTTTTTCTGAATATTGCCAATGAAATAACCACACGCACACACTCTTCCATAGACAATACAAAATAAATTGCTGCAATAGGCAAATGAAGCACAAAAGCAGAAAACAACCCAAGAGGTACGCCAAATATCCATGTGCCAATCAGATCAACTGCCATTACATAGGTTGTCCTGCCTCCACTCCTTAAAATTCCACCTAAAATCATATTCTGCACTTTTACTGGGGCAACAAAAGCGTATGCTATAAGCAGATACCCTGTTATCTGCCTTACATCATCTTCTACCTTAAAAATCAATACATAATATTTATGAAACACTATTACAAACACTGACATTAAAATGGAACAGGCAAGCCCCGTATACATCAGTCTTTTGGAATCCTGATAAGCACTCCCTGTATCATCAGCCCCCAGCCTTTTGCCAATCATCACTCCGGCTGCCTGCGATACGCCGCTTAATGCTCCCATTACCAATGCCTGCAAAGGATTGGTCAGCGTCATAGCAGCGAACGCATTAGTTCCTACATGACCATAAATAGACGCATAGACGTTTTCTCCAAGACTCCAAAAAAATTCGCATATAAGCAGCGGCATTAAAATAACCATGTACTGTTTTATATGCACCTTATCTGTCCTGATTACAAATGGAATTTTCCATGAATGTTTCTGGTACAAATGGAAAAATAATATAACTGTAATGATACAGCCCGATAACTGAGCAATTACTGATGCCCATGCAGCTCCTTTGACACCCATTGCCGGAAATCCTGCATTGCCAAATATAAGCACATAATTTAAAACAGTATTGGCTACACTGGCAAAAATGCCCGCATATAACGGTATTTTTGCTGCCTGCACGCATCTAAGATATGCAGATAAAATTGACGTGACTGCTACAGGTAAAAAACTGAGCGCATATATCCTCAGATACTCCACTCCTTCCTGTACCGTAGCAACATCATTTGTGTATAATCCCAAAATCTGAACCGGCATAATCACACTTGATGAAGTAAAAATCGCCACTAATATCAAAGATACTGTTAAATTTGTGTAAAAGCTTCGTCCTACCTCTTTTATGTCTTTCTTCCCTATATATTGTGCTATCATAATGCCTGCCACAGATGCTACGGCAGCAATTACAACTGAATAAATGGACGCAAACTTTCCTCCTAACCCAATGCCTGCAATGCTGATGCTTCCAAGCTGCCCTGTCATAATCTGGTCTACCACAGAAAAAGAAGACTGCATCAGACACTGTAATGTTACGGGAATGGCAATCTGGAGCAATTCTTTTTGAAATTCTTTTCTGCCTCCCGTCATTTTCGGTTTTCTCCTATCCACTCCACAGCAAAATCTACCAATGCTCTTTGGCTCATCATGGAAAGAATACCATTTCCTAATGATACATGACGCACCTGGCCTGTCTGTTCAAATGCCTCTCCGATTACAGAAAAGTCCCCGCCATCTACAGCCAGTGTTTCGTAGTTTTTCCATACCCTCTGCCCGTCAACCCGTATGGCGCTGCTTTCGATCACTGTATGCTTGCCCGGATATTCAGCCCGTACATCCGCCAAATGCAGGGAAGTATTCTTGTCATAGCCAACGCCGATCAACAATACATATCCATCGAGTTCATACAGCCTGCCAATAGGTGAACTGTCACCAAAAATATCAGACAGGTCATGATTTTCTGTCAAATATTCCGCATAATGCCCCCTTGCCGCTACTGACCTTGCAGGGTGATCGCTTCTAAGTGTCCCTGGCCACTGCCGGAACATTTCCGATACAGCCCCCATTGTATTTGTCGGCGTAACCATTTTATCATAAGCAGGTATATTTTCACGTATAACATCCCACCATTCTCCCGGCTCCTGCCAGTAAACCCCTGTCTTTGGATCTAAATTTTTCCATGACTGTGTTGGCATCATGATAGTGCCTTCTTCACCAACGCTCTCTAGTAACGCTTCAATAACCGACTGTGCGCCGCCACATACATATCCCAGACTGCTCAGCGATGTATGTACCATAATCGCCTGCCCTTTTTTGACACCTGCTTCCTTAAAGGCAGTTTTAATATCATTAGGAATTACCAGTTTTCTCTTTTCCATCTTATTATTCCTCCAATCTACGTTAAAGCAGTTGTAATAATAATAAAATGAACTGTGACAAATTACAAAGGTTAAACGCATAACCCACGCTAAAATTCAGTTGCACTTTTTGTGCAATTTTACATCATTCACTGTGTCGCGCTTGATCAGAGTTACAGGAAGCAATATGTTTTTCTCCCTGCATACTCCATCTTTTAACTGTTTTAGCATTTGAAGCGCCATAGCCGCCCTTTCACTGTAATCCTGTTTTATCGTAGTCAGCGGCGGTACAAACTTTTCACATTCCCTTACGTTATCAAACCCGATTACCGACATATCTGCCGGTACAGACACCCCCACACTTTTCAGAAACTGGATAAAATCCATTGCATAATAATCAGATACTGCAAAAACTGCTGAATATTTTTTAATTTCCTCCAAATGTTCTCTGTAAAAAATAGTACGGGCTTCCTGCTCCAAAGGAATAACCATAAGCTCTGCTTCCGGAAGTTCACTTTTTAATCCCATAAACCTTTCCATATCCATGCAGATATTGTTATCCGATATGCAAAGCACATCCCTGTGCCCCCTGCTTTTCAGATAATGCCCAGCCTGCACTCCACCGTCAAAATGGTTGACCTCAATATTCACAATATTTCCAGAACTTTCCATGTATCCATCGTAAACTACAAAAGGAATATGCATCTGTTCCCTCAGTTTCTTATAATCCTGTTCACAGAAACCAATCAACACCATGCCTTCCATGTTCCACATAGAAGCAAACTTAGGGATTTCACTCCATTTTCCGGTTACTTTGAGCATAAGGAATTTATCTGCCTTCTCCATCTCTTTTGCCAGTGCATTTACCGAAGCAGAAATAAACTGGTCTTCCAGCGTATGCCCCTCATATTTCTCATGGTCATTGATAACCACCCCGACAATTTTAGAATCATTCTGTGCCAAAAGTATCCCTGCCATATTCGGAATATATTGTCGCTTTTCCAAAAGCTCCTGCACACGCTTGACCGTTTCGTCCGATATTTTCTTTGTTTTTCCATGAATCACATTAGATACAGTAGCAGTGCTCAAGCCTAATTCTTCAGCAATATCAGCAATCCTTATCCTTCCGTTTTCCATACACATCAATCCTCTCTTTATGACTATAGGCACTATAATTTTCAGAAATATAAAATACCCTGTGACTTTTCAACACTGTATATTTTTATCTTATTCTATCAGATAAGCACTCTCCATATTTAATTCCTTTAACAAACAAGAATTTTATTTGTAGCCACAATATATACAAACTTCTTAATCAACAAAACCTACATCATGGAATTGTGCATAACTAGCTATTTCACTATGCGTGCTCCGGCGGAATCCCTATTAACCATTCTTCCATTTTATTATAAGTAAAAAAATCTTTGTCTACAAGGGAAAAGCCCTACTAATTGCAGAGTGGATCTATACTATAAAAGTAGATACAACTCTACACTATCTGTTACAATAAACTACACACAAAAAAGGAGGTCTCTTATAAAATTTATACTTTTTTGTGTCTACTTACTTGACTATACTCCAACAGCCATCTACATGATCCAATTCTCCAATCGGATAAGATTTTGTAATGTCAATTCCATGTTCAACCAGAAATTGAACGACATTATAATACCCTCCATAGATTGCTCCAAATAAAGGATTTTTTGCCGCCTCGCTTACATCAAATTCCGTTCCATGATTATATAAAAATTCAACCATTTCAATCTGGCCGTTTTCCGCCGCACTTCTTATAGGATTGCCGCCGGATATATCTCCGTTCCTGTTCACATCTATTCCGCAGTCAATAAGGTAACTCGCAATATCGATTCTACCATATGAGGCAGCAATATGCAGCCATGAACCAAATACTGTATTTACCGTCAATAAGCCGCCGTTACTCTTGAGCAACTCTTTCACCACATCTAAATTTCCGTTTTTAATGGCATTTCTCATTGTTTTTACAATTTTACTTTGTTCGTTATCCATCGTTTCTGTCTCCGCAGTCTCCAAAACACACTGTCCATTTATTGCTATTTCTTAACAATTTCTAAAATTCTTCTAATCTCCGGCAAGTACTTATTGGAAATATCTCTGTAAACTTTATCTCTTGGTCCATCCAGCTGCCCTTTCCTCCTTTCCGGCATCCTGGCAAGTTCTTCTTCAATCTCCCATCATTTTTGCAGTCAATATGTCATATTCCTTCCGTTTCTCTTCACTCAATTCTTCTCTTAACATATTCATAATCCCTCAAAGCAGACCTTCCTTTATGGCGCTTCAGCCAGCCATGCCGCTCTCGGATATAGTTCTTCTTTTGCTGTTTGTCATTCCTGTCCTCCATATCTGATGATAAGCTATTATTCCTCCCAGTTGTCTGGAATATTGTCAATTATTCCGTAACTTCGCATGAAAAATTTATTCTCTTTATATTCAAAAACAACGTCAAACTCTGAATTTTCTGTGGTACACCAATAATTGAAGCTGATCTGGTTTTTTTCTTCCATATAAATATAAGCTAAAATAAAATCAGATTTCTCTTCCTGTGGTGCAGGATTATCTTCCATACTTTGAGAATAATCAATCCGATACGTGCCTGTGGGACTTGGGAGGCTTACATAACCACGCCCATTTTTTTTAATTCTTTTTTTCCGGTGAAACCGCTGTACAGCATTGTCTAATTCACAGATTTGAGTCGCCAAAAACACGATAAACGGCTTCACTTCATCAAAGGAAGCGTAACAGCTCTCCAAATCCACTGCAATGTCATAATCATTCTCATTAGAAATATAGACGCTCTCATCCTCTGTGACCTGCAATAAATCCGGATCTGTTATAAATTTGGATAGATCTCCATAGCGGTTGAAGTTTGCGCAACGTTCATACATATCACCGCTTTCCTTTCCATTTTTTTCATTCTCAAACGAGCTTAGGTATGAAAAAAAATTCGGGAATACACCAAGCAACGACCTTACCTGTTACCACAATTTATCGTCATTACAAGAAAAATCAATAGAATATCCATCACATACACTTATTTCAAAAGCATAACTTGCACTATAACAGATGAAATGTGCCTTGTCACTGAACCATGCTTTTTTAATGCCATAAGATTCCGCCATCTGATTGATAAAAGCCATACGTTCTTCCACTGTATCCCCACAATACGGACATGTCCTGCAATCTTCTATCCTTTTTTTCTCATTGTCACTGCAGACAGACTCACGTTCAAAATCACTATATGTAAATTTTCTCTGGTACATATCAAACGCCTTTCGGAACAGATATTTTTCAAAGCTTTCTGTAACATAGACGCCTTCCCGGTCTGTGACCATTGGATTATCATCCGCAGCAGATAATTTCATATAAAAACCGGCATCTGCCCAATGATCAGAAAACAGAAAAAAACCTTTTTCTAATTCTTTTCTGAAATAAGAGTCCTTGTCAGACAGAAATTTTAAAACCGTACCAATATCTACCTCACAGTCATCCCATTCATTCTCCAGCAAGCCGCCGTCATTCTGCCCCATTCTTCTTAAATAATAGAGGTAGGCAGCCGGTATCGTACAGTTGTATTCCGCCAAAATATCCTGTAACTGCTGAATCTGTTCTTCTGTTGCAGGTACGCAGCGCGTTACCCATTCCGGGTCAAAACCGGATATGCTGCTGCATAACCGCTCCATCAGGATATCCAGTGTTCCTTCCTGAAATTCTGCCATATCAAATCCTCCTATTGCTTTTTATATGAGCCATCATGTCCCCATCTTGATATATGGAAGTCCATGCGCCCGCCCGACAAAGTTCTTCAAGCGAAATCCTCTTTATGCTTCTCCAATATGTCCACATAAAAATCCCAAACCACCTGCTCATGAGTTTCAATCCAGTCATCCGGCAAAAGGTCAATTTTATCCTCCGGATATTGATACTGCTCACAATCTGCCGCCGCCAAACCATAGGGCTCTGCAATTTCGTCATATCCGTTTTCCCGCAAAAATGCTGCCACTCGGGTAATTGTTACGTAGTCGGAATCTCCATACTCATTGCTGTAATAAGTCTCTGCCCCCTCGTGCAGGGTCTGAAACTGCCAGCTGAAAACCTGCATAAATGCCTCCGCCCAAGGCGGCATGGAATCCTCATATTTTTCCACCACATAGTCAAAAAAGTCGCCCAGAACATCGCGGTCCTCATCCACCGTTCCACACCCACCATAGGCGTTTCCTGTTTCTCCCCGATTCTGTATCCGCCTTAAGCCGCTATACAATTCTCTGATATCCATTCATCATTTCCTCCCATTCCGCTTTTTTTACATCATTTTTTCGCAAATATGGTTCAATCTTGTATCTGCCTAAGTTGTTTTGCAAACGCTCTAGGTCTTCTCCAAAAACAAATTTACTTACATCCCGGCGCCGAATTCCTCGATTATGGTGCTCCAAAACCCTTCCACATCCGCAATCGCAGTAGGGTCAATGTCCATAACCACTTGCCGCAAAAACTGTTCTGCATTTTTACGACATTCCTCAAATTCCTCCTCCAACATCTGTTGCCACAAAACCTGTTCTTCCCTTTCACAGTGCTCCTCGAATCCCTCACAATCGGCTTTCTCGGGGTAAGGTGTCGTTTCAACGGCTTCTTGGTATGCTTCCATAATCATCTTAAATTTAGGGAAACTCGCAGTACAATAATCGACCAGACAATACCCATCCAGATCGCCAACATAAACACGGCCATCCTCCAACACCATCAAAAACATTCCGCCGTCCGGCCACCGGTCTTCTGCCACGGCGACAAAAGAGAGACCATTGTCCAGTGTTCCGCCCCAG
This sequence comes from Lachnospiraceae bacterium, assembly GCA_910574965.1. Taxonomy (GTDB): domain Bacteria; phylum Bacillota; class Clostridia; order Lachnospirales; family Lachnospiraceae; genus Hominiventricola. Next base: position 166,562 of record CAJTDB010000008.1, read on the forward strand.
AGTGCATCCGGGGATAAAAATGTAAATTCCCCTACCATTGTTCCTGGTGCCGGAAGAAATTCCCTGACCATTTGAATAATTGGTTTCCACTTTTTTTTACCCAATCCTGCAGCCCTCCTTATTTTTCGTTTTACAGATGCAGTACGCATCACCGCCTTTCATCCGGGTGATTCCTGCACAGGTATCAAGATTGACCTTATCACGCTTACGGCACTCCCTTATCCTTTTCAGTAAATGTGAGCCGCCTGACGCCTCGGCTTTTCCGCCGCAGGAAGCGCTGCACAGAACCACAACAGCTGACAGAATGCCAGACAAGATTTTTTTCTGCTCCATCATTCTTAGTCAAACCAGCAGCAAAGCTGCTTCAGCCGCATCAGGTCGTCTATGCCTTCCAGGGAAACAAATCTGCTTTCTACCACTTCCAGCACCCGCAACAGGTGCATCGCTCTTAAGAAAGTCATATCCTGATATTCCGCGCTAAAAAGCCGTAGCGCCTCCAGCCCGGTAAACAGGCCGATATCCTGCTGAATGCCACGGTTTGTCCGCCGCTGCCATTCCTCGTAAGCATCGAAGTCGCCAAATTCCTCCCGATATGTCTGGCACAGGATGGTTTTCTCGAAAGATTCCCATTCATCCGCAGAATTGTCCCAATCTTCTTCATCATATTCTTCCTCGTATGCTCCCTCATATTGCTCTTTAAATTCTTTCCAGACAGTATATGGCGGAAGCTTAAAAAAACGCTCCCCTGTATTGGATTTTTTGTAATGCCAGGGTTTTTCCTTCGCATAGTCTATGTAAAGCCGGATGTATCTGCCAGTCACAACAGTTTCGCCGTCCGGCTCCCACTCTTCCCCGCCGTCTGTGGTATAGAAGGGGTCCGGCGGCGCTGACGTGCTCAATTCAATCGTGTAGAGGCCGCCAAAGTTACAGTCACCGATACGCATATACCTGATTCTCTCCATATCGCTTTCGTAAATGTCCTCTTTCTGCAGAAACTTCTTTACCGCGTCCCCAATCCATTTCTGTGTAAATTCAATCTTCTTTTCCTCTTTCATTTCTTCCTTCTTGTGTCCTACTATAACCAATTGATAAAATGCTATGATTCATAATTCCCACTCCAAAGTATGGAGCTGTTCAGTTCTTAAACCGTTTTAATAAGAGTTCCATATCCTGAATTCCCATTCATATGCCAACGGATTCTCATAAAAATGCCTTAAATCTTTTTCATCAGGAATATATTCCTTATATAAAAAACAGGCATCCAAAACTTTATTTTCATCGTTGATTTCATCAAGCGTTGCAATCAGGTCATGCAGTTTATGCGCATTCAGCAGATTCGCTTTTTCATATGCGTTTCTATCGTGCGGGGGCATCCATCCCGTCTCAAGCGTCAGATTCCGAAAGGATTTGTCCTCCGGAAAACAGCAGCAATTTACCACATGCGCATAAACGGCACGCAGCGCTGATGGCGGAATGGGGATAAACAGATCGGAATCTGTATAATCTGCTCCTCCATGGCTGCCGCATATTTCAATCATCCTGATTCTCACATCACATTCCGGGCTTCCGCACCACCAGCATATGTCAAAAAAACCTGTATCATCCTCTGTGCCGTAATCATCGCTATCGCCGCGGGAGATAACCCGTCCTGTTCTCTTTTCCCTGATTCTTGCCTGAATATACAGATCATGTCCCAAATCTATTTCTCCTCCCGGCTTTTGTTTATAACCACCTGCTTCCTATACTGTTCCATCATTTCTAATCCAGCCAGCAGCAAAGCTGTTTCAACCGCGCCAGGTCGTCTATGCCTTCCAAGGAAACAAATCTGCTTTCTACCACTTCCAACACCCGCAGCAGGGGCATCGCTCTTAAGAAAGTCATATCCTGATATTCCGCGCTGTAAAGCCGCAGCACCTCCAGCCCGGTAAACAAGCCGATATCCTGCTGAATGCCCCGATCTGTCCGCCGCTGCCATTCCTCGTAAGCATCGTCGTCGCTAAATTTCTCTCGATATGTCTCGCACAGGATGGTTTTCTCGAAAGATTCCCATTTCTTCTTAGGACTTTCCCAATCCTCTGCTTCTTCCTCTTCATCATCTTCTTCCTCTTCCGCTTTTTCATATTGCTCTTTAAATTCTTTCCATATATCATATGGCGGAAGCTGAAAAAAACGCTCCCCTGTATCCGAATCTATGTAATCGAAGGGATCTTCCTTCGCATAGTCTATGTAAAGCTGGATGAATGTGCTAGTCACATTAGCTCCGCCGCCCGTTGCCCACTCGTCTCCGCCATCTGTGGTGCAGAAGGGTTCCGGCGGCGTTGCCGTACTTATTTCAATCGTGTATTCGCCGCCAAAGTCGCAATCACCGATACGCATATACCTGATTCTCTCCATGTCGCTTTCGCAAATATCCTCTTTCTGCAGGAACTTTTTTACTGCGTCCCCAATCCATTTCTGTGTAAATTCAATTTTCTTTTCCTCATTCATTTCTATACCTCCAGTATAAATTCCAGACAATCTTCATTATAAATGTCCTTTGTGCAGACAAGCCGCAGAAAATCATAAAAATCTTTGCACAATATACAGCTGGACAAATAATCGCGGACTTCTTCATAATCAGACACGTCTACACCATCGACAATGCTCATATCATAGACAGCTTCATGGTAAATATGAACCACTTCCCCTGTCACCAAGTCCAGAAAAACAAAATATCCCTCAAAGTTACCAATTTTAAGAAATCCCGCATCCAGAAACGAATCATCCGTCGCTCCTAAAGGCATATCGTATTCCTGCACGGAGGACAAAAATTCTTTAACGTCACCGCCTAAAGCAGTATACCATTCCATTTCCAGTGTCACAAACAGGTCGTCTTCCTGTTCCGTTTCATAACAGCAGGCATAGTCGCCGCAAAAAGATGCCGATACCATGATACATTTTGGCAACTGATAACTCTGTAAAAAATCAATATAAGGTTTCGGAAGCTCATAGCCCAATTCTGTTTCTATCATCTTAATATCTGTTTCTGTAAACTCAGCTTTTTGCAACGGCTTAGAAAATAAATCGCGATAGTTTTCCTGAAGTCTGTCTAAGTACGTAACCGCCTTTCCATTCGTTTCTTTCTCTCTGTTGATAAGCATTTTACCACTCCTCTTTCCTTAAAAATTCATTCCCTCCGGAACTGATTGCTTCGTTACATATATGCTGCTTCTAATTCGTCTTTTAAAATCCGGGCTGTCCCATTATGGTATATAATGAATGTATTAGGGTGGTGTGCGCAATACTCTTTAATGGCGAGACCTTTTTTTGAACTCTGTATACCGGATTTACCGCAGTAAGGGCAAATTCCAGCACAGAAAAGCCTGTAATCATGCCCCAGGCATATTGCATTTATTCTTTTATCAAAATATCCTGCCTGTCCATTATAAAATTCTTCTGCTGTCAATGGGGCAATTACTAATTGTTTCTTCTTTGATGAATATACGCTGCTGCAAAAACAGCTTACCATATCTGTATCCGCGGTTTCCGCCGCATAGTCAAATGTGTTATTACAACATCTGCACTGGGCAGAATAAACCATTAAGAGTTCAGCCGCTGATTTTACGATTTTCCTTTGTTTATTATCCATCTTTTCTATCTATGCAACCTCAAAACTTACTTATTATATCAAAAAACTTTGACCCAATTGAACGCGGTACCTGTTTCAGCAATTTATCGTCATTACAACAAAATCTCATTGAATAGTTTCAGGTTTCACAAGCTTTCTCTCCTTCCAGAATGTAATTAAAACAGTTTTTTAATACTCCAGCATCCGCGCGGCATACTGCTCCGGAATGATCGTATATTGTCCGTATTCCTTCCGCAGCGCTTCATACTCCGTCGGCGCGGCCAAAAGAGCCGTCTGCAGATCGTTCTGAACATGCATGACAATTTCCTGAAATAATGAAGTTTTGCGTACCTGTGTCATCGCCTTCTCCAAATCAGTTCCCCTGTTTGATACAACTGGTGTATCAGTAAGCCCAATACAGACATCCTCCATCATGTCAAGCATACACAGCGGCCCATAAAAATCAAGCTTCTCACACTCCTCAAAATCTTCGTGATCCACACGTCCGCCCTCTATGGAAACCAGCTGCATCAACAGCCCGCAACTCCACTCAACCGCAAACCATTCATAAGCATCCGGACACGAATCCGCAAAGTATTCTGCAAAATGCTCTGAGCAAAAGCCTTCGGGGCCTACATTGTGTTCTAACAACCATGCATAATAATCATTTGCAAAGTCCTGAAAATCCGCCGCCGCGACACGTCCGCCCAGATAATCCCAGAGAAGCCCCTGCGCATACCGCAGGCATACACAAAGCTGTGCCTTGTCCGCGGTCAGCCCCTGCTGCACCGTATTGCAATAGCGCTCCAGAACCAGCAGGTTCCCCAACAGACGCGGGCGGCTGTCACTGTGTGCAAACGCTTTCTCAACAATATTCCTAAAATCTATTAGATATTCATTTGCATATGGTACCACCAATGCCGCAAAATTCGTTTTTAACGTGTACTCTTCCATAAAACCTTTTCCCTTTCTTCCTCCTCTTGCTCTAATGACAGGTTGCACAATGCACAAATAAATGGAAATAAAGGGCTGTCTTCATGCACTTCGTAATAGTCACCGAAAGAATATTCGATATCTATATGCCATTTTCCAAAGATATTTTTTTGCTTATTTGTTTGACGTCATTCATTGTAATCATAATATCTATTTTTCAAATAAGAATCAGAATGATGAAATCCCCTGCATCTTCCCCATCCATTCCCGAACCTCTTCCTTTGACAATTCCCGTTTGATTTCTGCCAAAGGCTTAAGATAAGGATGGCAGCTTACAGCGAAGAATAAATCCCAGCTTCGTGGAAATTTTTCAGGATAAATCAATACCACAGGCATTTGCTCCACACAGGGAATAGTATCCGGCCCCATCTCTCCCCAGAGCATCTGACCATCACAGGAATAATAGGCGGCATGTGCATAAACCGAACCATTCTGCCTTGCTGTCTCTTCCCCCGATGCACAGGCAAATACTTTTAGGCTTTCCGGTGATTTCACATCTGCGGATAAGCCAAAACGCTGGTCCCATTCTTTCTGATAAAGTGCCCTTTCCAGCAAGGTCATCAAGTGGAAATTTGTCCCCACATCCTGAACCCTTATTAACGCTCCCTGCTCCTTTTTTGGTGCTAAAACAAGCACATCCATAGGTCCGCAGACAGGATAAATCCGAAGCAAATATGAGCCATTTTTCACAAAAGGCTCAATGCGCTCCAGATTATCATATAAATCCTTTTTACGCAGATACTCCCTGCTCTCCGGTGATTTTGCCAGTAAATCCATAATTGCCATCATCAGTGGCGCACTTCCCCGGAAAGCCCGAACCTTATCCGGCGCCGTCAAAAACAGCTTGTCCAACATCTCATCCTCAGGATCACTTTCCTCTGTTTTATCCAGCTCATCCAGCAACCCGCAGAGATGGGAAACCACCTTAATAAAGAAATTCACAAGTCCCTCTCCTGCGCCTCCAGGCCCACATTGTCCCATCAGCACACCACAGAAAAATGCGCAGCAGCAGCCCTTGTACAAATCCATAGAATCCAGCTTTCCAGCCAACTCATCCAGTATTTGTTTCTGGGCTTTTAGATCTTTTCTTCGGTATTGATCCAAGGCAATAAACCTGTCCGAATGTCCTAATAAATTGGCAATTTTCGTTTCCTCTAATGTCGAGGGCTGCTGAAATTCCTCAACAAACAGACGAATTAATTCTTCCATAACCGTATTCTCTCCTTTCCACTGGAAAGCTATAATCCTGCTTTCTCCGATAAAATCTGCAGCCATTTCTTTCTTTTCCCCAGCGAGATCTTTTCTGTCACGATTTCCCCGCTTTCCCTGTTTTCATAAGTAATCACCATCCCTATCGGAAAAAATCCCTGATTGCATTTTCCCAATTCCTTAATACAGATGTAAGGAATATGGATGTATTCGCATGAAAATCCCTTGGTGAGAATGACCTGCCGGTCCGTAAAGATTGCCACGCCGCCCTGCTTCCATGTCTCGATTCTTCCGACCAGCTTCTCCGTATAATTGATCGTAGCTGAGCCATATAATTTTTCATCCGGCGATAACACGCCCCTGTCCACAAGATTCCGCCTCTGCTTTTCCAGCTTTTGTTCATTCATTTCCTGAATCCTCCATATCTGCATAATCGCCCGGAATCTCCCTTGAGACTCCGGGCGTCTATCTGTCTGATTATAGCACTGCCAGACTGCCACGCAAAAGCGCCCTGTCCAAATCGGCACATAAATCGGCAAAATCTGCATTTGGGGACGGTTATTGTCATCTCACGTGTCATTTCGCATCACTGTATATCTGTGTATCCTGTCCACGGAACTGTCTTCGTTATTTTTCTGCAGTTTCATTGTCCCTGACAAGACAGGATTTTGCGATGGTAAGTATCGCGGTAAAACGGCCCCCGTTCTGCTCTATATAAAGCAGCCCTCCATATTTTTGCGCGGTATCCCGCACGTTTGCAATCCCAAAACCATGATTCCCGGCATCCGGCTTTGTAGAAGCAGGCAGGATATGTTTTACTTTTCCATGGGCAGCAGGTGTGCTGATACATGTGTTCTCCACCTCCATTACCAGAAAATGATCCTGCGCGTGCAGCGCCGCATGGACGCTGCCATGGGCGCACTGCCTTGCCGCCTCAATGGCATTGTCCAGAAGATTGCCTGCCATGACGATCAGATCCTTCCCCGGAATATATGCCCATCCGGGATTTTCCTCCGCCATGATATCCATCCGGACACCCTGTCTGTCAGCCAGCACGGACTTTTCCCAGAGAATGGCGTTCAGGACAGGATTGGATATATAGCGCTTTCCGGTCAGGGTATCCAGTTCCATTTCCATATCCCCCAGCAGGCTTAAAATCTCCCCGTTTCCGCCGTCGGCGGCCAGCGCGGCTATGGAAACCATGCAGTTTTTCAGGTCGTGGGCATACCGCCTGTGTCCCAGATCGATTTCTTCCAGATGCTTGTAGTACCTTTGCTGCAGCGCGGCCTGCTGCCTGGCAAGCTGCTGCTCCCTGCTTTTCTCGCTGACAAAAAACAGTTTGTTGATCGTGTAAAAAAGCAGTACATTTGCCAGCGGAAGAAGGAAAAGCCCGAATTTCAGACTGTACTGCGCCCATATGGCGCCATCATTTCCAAAAGTAATCCCAAGATAGATCAGCGCCGTGGAAAACGGCAGAATCACAAAAGACAACGGAAAATGCTCCCGCATCTTATACTGTGTGCCGAGGAAACAGACTTTTAGTCCATGCAGTACAAACCAGCACAGTATATAGGAAAGGATTCCCATCATATATTTTTCCGCTTCCCGTGTATAATGAAGCTCTTCCCTGATCATCTGCCACAGCGGGATTTTGGCAAAGAAAAGCTCAATGACAAGTTCAGAGAACAATGTTACCGCCCCGCCGATCAGGAGCAGAAATGCCTCTTTCCTATGGTCGTCCTTAAAAATCAACAGGACCGGCGCCGCCAGGACCGGCAATCCAAAAATCAGGTTTATCAGCTTGCTGTCAAAAGAATTGACCAGCCTGAGGGCTGCCGCACATAACAGCAGGATCAAAAACCGCAGCTTCCGGTCCCGCACCCTGGTCTTTAGCTGATCCCTGAAAAAATCATAAAAAACCAGATGCACAAACAGAGTGCCGCCAAATTTCAATATCACGCCCATGACAGCCTCCATCATTCCTTCGCCCCTCTCTTATACTTTTTATGGAAATACAGGGAAAAGCTCTGGTGGAATTTTTTGCTGCAGGTCCTGCTGATCCCCAGCCTGTCCCCGTTACTCATGGTCAGCTCGTTCTGCATGATCTTTGTGACAGCCTTCAGGTTCACGATGTAACTGGTATGCGCGTACTCAAATCCCCACGCGCAAAGCTGCGCATACCAATCCTCCAGCCGCTCGTTGCTCTGCAGCGTCTTCCTGCCTCCCGCAGCGCCGGCTTCTACGGTGAGCCTGCTTCCCCTCTTTGTCTTTTCAATGTAAAGAATACTTCCGACAGGGACACGCCGCGCCTCCCCGTCGCTGGCCACTTCCGCCATCTCCCTGCGGCTGCGCCGTTTCGTTTCCAGCAGAAGCTCCCCGATATCCCGCATTCTCTCGTCTATGTCCGCACTTTTTAGCAGGTAGCGGTAGGGCTGCACCCGGAAATGCTCCGGCTCCGGCAGAACCACCCCGGATACAAAGGCAATCACGGCATTCTCATTCTTTTCCCTCAGCTTCTGCGCCGTCTCATATCCGCCCATTCCCGTCATCTGCATGTCCAGGATGGCCAGCTGATATGCCCCATAGTCTGCCTGCAGAAAATCGGCGCCGCTGCAATAAGCGTCACAGACCATATCTGCTGTAAATTCTTTGCAGGCTTCTATATTTTGTTTCATCTCCTGCAGAAATGCTTTATTATCGTCCACAATTGCTATATTTACCATTCTGATTTATCTCCTTATTGACAGCTCCTATGAAAGCATTTGGCAAGAGGGATTTCATCGCAAAGATGAAATCAGCCAACAGTCTTCAAGTTCCTGTCCAATACAAGATCCTCTACATCCAATATTTTCATCAATTCGTCTTTTTGATTTTGAACACAGTTTTCAACCGCTTTCATGATTTCATCTTCGGATATGTCCGGCGGGAACATCTCTCTTGGCACTCCGTGGCCAAACATCGCAGCATATTTTTGTTCCAATTCAAATTTCTTATCATCAAAGCCATTGATATCTTCATCAATTAACTGATGCATAAAATACAATGTTTTGTCTTCCATAATAAGTCCTTTCCCGCGCAAGAAACTTTTGACATATTATCTTATTTTCTAACATACTGTCCAACATTTCAAATGCTGAAGGAACAGTTTTGCAAAAATCTCTTTTCCATTCCTCAATAATCCATCAAAAAAGGTTCTGCCTTTTCTACTTTATCGGCTTTTTGTAACTTCTGATATATACCGGAAAGCAAATCGCTCAAATTCTTTATCGACCATGTTCTGTAACTTTCTGATTATCCTATGGGCTAATGCCTCCAAATACGGGTCATTGAGATACGGCAAGGTTCTCTATATCCTCTATGCCCCCACTCCTGCTCGCTCCACTATGGAAGTTACCGGGCAGATGCTGGATACCATCTTCCCATCCTTTGCTACCTCGCCCCTTGATCTTTATGTCTTGTCCGATCATCCCTGCCTGCTTCTCTTATCTTTACCACCTGTTCTTTCTGCCTGAGCCTGTCCCTGATGCTCATGGTGGTTTTCCTCTCTGGAAATGCTGGCAGCCAGGTCTCTCTCCCTGGCTTCACGCACTCCCTCCAGATAGTCCTCCACCTGCGGGAGATACGTTTCCAGGCTCCCCGTCCTCTGCGCCGTGATCGGGTTAATATCCACTTTTACACCGCCGATATGAAGCCCGCTTTCATTGAGCATATCAAACAGCGCATCTTCCCGTTCATTCGTGGAAAGCTCCACCACTACATCAAGGTCAGATCCTTCCTGCTCCAGACCCCGGCATCGGCTCCCGGCTACTGCCGCATCCACAATCACAGCGTCTATGCCGGATTCATCTAACTGTGCCTGCACATGGCATTTTACAGTTTCCTCTATCTCTGCCGGGTTCATTTCGCTGATCTCATGGAACAGCTCATTTGTCTTTGCCTTGAAATCTGCCACCACAGCGCTCTGCGGCATGACAGCATTTGCCGCCTCCGCCTTCTCCATCAATCCATCATAATCAATCGGTATCAGCTTATCACCGTCACGGATATTTCCCCTTGCGCCATTATCAAAAGGAATTATTTTCAAATCCTCCACGATTTCGTTAATCGCTTCTTTGATACCGATACCGGGATTGTCATATACGCCGCCGTCTATTTCCTTATAATCCAAGCCCATAATGGAATAGTCATAGCCGCCCTCTGTTTCCTGGATGCTGATGTAACGGTCTGCTATCTGAAAGGAAAGCTCTGTTTTTGCCGGTTCCCCCGGTTCTGTCTGTTCCGGCTTCAGATCATTCTGCTTTGCAGATTGGTTGACATCGTGTCCGGAAATTTCCTGTCTGCCCCCTAAAGACTGCTTCATTTCCGCAAGAACCTTATCCTTTTCATCTCCAAGGTCAATGATCTCGTCACCCTCGTCCATATCCTCTAATCCCGGTGTCTTGACCGACCTCCCCGGCTCGGTCTGCTCCGCCTGTGGTTTAAGTCTTTCTGTTTCCGCCTGCTCCTTCTGTGTCTGTTCCGTCTCTGGCCGTCCTGTTTCCGGTTTCTGCGCATCCTGTCCGGAAGCCGCTTTTTCCTGTCCGGCAGACATTTCTTTTTCCAGTTCCAGGACTTCCCTGCGGAACATACCGATAAAGCCGTCCAAAACTGCCGGGTGGCTGCCCACAATCAGTTCACGGTTCATATCTATTCCATGCACGATATTTTCAGGAATGTAAAACTTTGACGCCCACGCTTTGTTATCCCTTGAAAAACGTCCATCCCATGATTCCTGCTGGAGCGTGTTGGCAAGGATAAACGCCATGCGCTCCGCACCGTACTTTTCCGCCAGCGGCTTTACAATATCATGCTTTAAGTGCATACCGTCAAAATTCTGCCGGATTGTTCCCTCAACCGCTTCCTTGCATTCCCTGTCAAATTTGTGGGATTCCATATATTTGTCCACTTCCCCATGCTCGGCTGCATAACTCAAAGTATGCCCATAGAAAGCCGGATAGGTTTTCTGTTCTGTTTGTCCAGCTTCCGGCTTCTGGACATCATCGAGCTGTTGACAAACCCCCTAATTTCGTAAATGTCACAAGATATCATGATAAAAATCCAGCAAAAATAGCAGAAATATTCCAAAGAAAAAGGTCATGGTTCCCTATGCCATGGC
>CAJTDB010000009.1:0-50383 GCA_910574965.1 Lachnospiraceae bacterium
TCTGAAAAAGAAGCGGTATGCAATTGGTACGAATCCAGAAAAACATCTGGAGAAGATAATAAATTTATAAAAATTTATTCGTTGTACGGGTTTAGTTGTGAAACACATTCATGCGTTTGTCGTGGTTTTTTTGGCAAAATCCATGGAAAAAAGAATCATTATATGGTATACTGAATTATCATATGATTTACAGGAGAGGAGAAGATTTATGAAAAGAAAGGTCTGGAAATTGTTTTCCATGCTGATGCTGGCATTCCTGCTCGCGTTATCGGCGAGCGGATGTTCTGGAAAAGAGGAAGAGCCGGAACCGGAAGTAGAAGAGCCGTTGTATACGGTTTCCATTCGGGGTACCGAGATTCGTGTGGGAGAGACGACGGTGCAGACACTTTTGGATGCAGGTATGGAAGTTACCTGGTCGGAGATGACGCCGGATATGCAGATTGAAGAGTATGTGGTGGATCCGGAGATGGAGCTGGAAGCGAACAGCTACTACAGCGGCGGAAGCATTTGGGTAACAGAGTCCACATTTGCCCATATTGCTTTTGTGACGGATGAGGAAGCAGTGAAGCTTGGAGATGCGGTTATTGCATATCTGGAATTTGGCCTTTCGTTCAATGAAGAAGATAAAGCGGCTCAGAGCGAGATTCTGTTCGACGGAACTCCGCTTACAGAACTGAACCGGGATAAGGCCGGAGAGCAGTTCCCTGATTTCACAGGAGACAACGTTCAGTGGTTCAGCACAGGACTTCGGGAGTATAAGTACAGCATGGGTTTTGATTCCACTTCCAAAGAGCTTACCAAGCTTTCGGTAGGAAAAAATTATGACGTAGACTGGAGCAGCGGGGACTGATTCTGCTGATATTTTTCTAAAAAATATGTCAGAAAATGAAGGAATTAACAGTGTATTGCCCTTTGAAATGCATATACTATAGTCGTAACAAACAACAACAAATTGCGAAGCGGCAGCAGTTGCAGGCCGCCTTGCAGTAAGGAGGAGTTTATTATGTCTAATTCTACGAACAGAGCAGCAGTACCGGAAGCGAAAAGCGCACTGGACCGTTTTAAGTATGAGGTGGCAAGTGAGATTGGCGTGCCGCTGACAGACGGTTACAATGGAGACCTGACTTCCAAGCAGAACGGTTCTGTAGGCGGGTATATGGTGAAGAAGATGATCGAGGCGCAGGAGCGCCAGATGGCAGGTAAATAACAAACACCGGACAGGGATGCTGCGGCTGCGGCGTCCCTGTCCGTATTTGAAGGAGTTGCCGGCTGTGATTTGGAAAGCCGGAACCTGATGATTGATTTTCTGATGCGGGAGAGTGCTTTGGGCAGGGATACAAAGAAAAGATATTTGTCCGGAAGAAAAAAAGATAGACAAATAACAAAAAAGATATTGACAAAAGCTGCCATAGCCCCTATAATGGATGCAGTGCAATAAAATACCCAGACAGTTGTATTTGGCACAATACACAACTGGAGGGAGGTTAGGTGTGATACTATGTCAAATGTAGTCGTTAAAGAAAACGAAACTTTGGATAGCGCATTACGTCGTTTCAAGAGAAACTGTGCGAAAGCTGGCATTCAGCAGGAAATCCGCAAAAGAGAGCATTACGAGAAACCGAGCGTAAAACGCAAGAAAAAATCCGAAGCAGCTAGGAAGCGTAAATATAATTAATATTGTGCAGTGATGCCTTGACTGTGAAGTCAAGGCATTTCTTATGGGGGCGTTAGTCGAAATGGGGAATTTTTTCAGAGCACTTCTGAATAATGAGATCCTGATGTGCGGAGTCTGCGGATGGGCAGTGGCGCAGGTGATGAAGACGATCATCTATGCCCTTGTCAATCGGGAACTTCGGTGGGAGCGCATGGTAGGTGATGGCGGGATGCCGAGCGGGCATTCGGCAACGGTCAGCGCTATGGCGTCTGCTGCCGGGATCTTATACGGGGTGCAGTCTTTTGAATTTGCCATTGCCTGTATGCTGGCCATCATCGTCATGCATGATGCCATGGGAGTCCGTATGGAGACCGGCAGGCAGGGGAAAGTTTTAAATGAAATGATTGAATTTTTCCGGACGGAAGGATTTGTAGAAGCATTTAAGAAAAATGACAAGATGTATGAATTTTGGGAGGCAAGTCTGAAGGAATTTGTAGGACATACTCCACTGCAGGTAGGTTCGGGCTGTATTCTGGGGGTTGTGATCGCCTGCGTGCTGATGCTATAAGAAAATACTGACTTTGGAAGGCTGGAAAAACTGTGAGGTTTTTCCGGCTTTTTATGCATATTTTTCTGTTTTGGAGCTACACATATAGAAAGGAGTTTCGAGGTGATATTCTGAAAAGACTGTTTATATGGGTGATGGTACTGACCCTGCTCCTTTTGCCCGTGGAAGCGGCTGCAGAGGAAGCGGGATACCTGTCCGAGCAGGAAGAAAGCCTGAAGGAAGAGGATACAAAGGAAGCAGGAGAAGCTATGACAGAGCCGGAATCAAGGACGGCAGAGCATCAGGTAGCGGCCGAGGTGGCGGCGCCTCATGCGCTTCTGATGGAAGTGTCCACAGGGACAGTTCTGATGGGAAAAGGGGAAGACGAAAAGCTGCATCCCGCCAGCGTGACTAAGATCATGACGATGCTTTTGATCCTGGAAGCTCTGGAGGACGGAAAAATTGCCCTGACGGATATGGTGACCGTGTCCGAGCACGCAGCGTCTATGGGCGGCTCCCAGGTCTATCTAGAGCCATTTGAACAGCAGACAGTGGAAACGATGCTCAAGTGTATTGCGGTGGCGAGTGCGAATGATGCGTGTGTAGCTATGGCAGAACACATCAGCGGCAGCGAAGGCGATTTTGTCAAGCAGATGAACGAGAGAGCAAAAGAACTTGGAATGACCAACACCCATTTTGTCAACTGCTGTGGTTTGGACGAAGATGAACATCTGACAACCGCCAAGGATGTGGCGCTTATGTCAAGGGAACTGCTCCTGAATCATCCGCAGATTCATCAGTACTGCACAATCTGGATGGAAAATATCGTACATACTACTGCAAGAGGAAGCTTTGAATTTGGACTGACCAATACAAACAAGCTGATTAAACAGTATGAATATGCTACAGGACTGAAGACAGGATATACAAGTGTTGCCGGCTTTTGTGTCTCTGCCAGTGCGAAAAAAGACGACATTGAGCTGATCGCAGTAATCATGGGCGGTGCAGACAGCAAGAGCCGGTTCCAGGACGCCATTACACTTTTAAACAGCGGATTTGCCTGCTGCAGCCTGTATCGGGATGAAGACCGGGCAGTTCTTCCAGATCAGACGGTCCTGGGAGGTGTAACAGATCATGTGGCACTGGAATATGGGGAAGATTTTTCTTATGTGTCTACGGACGGGAGCAACCTGTCGGAAGTAAAGCGTTCTCTGGAAATTCCAGAGTCGGTCAATGCGCCGGTGCAGAAAGGGGAAGCCGTTGGAAAGGTGACCTATGTGCTGAATGGAAAAGTGATCGGTACGGCTAAGATTGTGGCGGCTGCCGACGTGGAAAAGGCAGGATATAAGGATTATATGAGAAAAACCTTTCAGATCTTTTTGCTCTAAAGGAATTGCGCACAAGCTGGCAGATATGATATGATAGGCAGGCAGTCTTCAGAACGTATGAAAACAGAAAGAAGGCACAATGACAGAACTTGAGACCCGGACCTTCGAGATCCGGACAGAGAAATTAAAAAAAGAAGAACGTCCGCTGCGCCTTCTGATGCTGGCGGATCTGCATAACGGCCAGTGGGGCAGCGGCCAAAGCCGGCTTTTGGAGGCGGCGGATGCGTTTTCTGCAGATATGATTCTGTGCGCCGGAGATATGGTACTGGGGCAGGAACGGGCGGGTATGAATCATACACTGGAGCTTTTTGAAGGGCTGGCAAAAAGGCGGATACCGGTGATTGCGGCTAACGGCAATCATGAGTCCCGTATGCGCCAGATGCCGGAGCGGTATGGAACACAGTATGGACAGTATGCGGCGCGGCTGAAGGCGCTGGGCGTACAGATCCCGGTCAATGAGACATACAGGACCTGCTATGGCTCCATGCAGGTCCATATCCATGGATACGAGATGCCTCTGGCCTATTATAAGAAATTCTGCTTTCGCCCCTATGACGGAGCAGACCTGTCAGAAAAGCTGGGCGTTCCAGAGGCCGGAGCCTATCACATTTTAATGGCGCACAATCCGGTTTATTTTAAACAATATGCAAAGTGGGGGGCAGACCTGACACTGGCCGGACATCTGCATGGCGGGCTGATACGGATTCCGGGGATCGGAGGACTCGTTACCCCGCAGGCAAAACTTTTCCCAAGATATGACCGCGGTCTGTTTGAGCGGAAGGGTAAATATCTTGCAGTCAGTCCGGGGCTTGGAGGACATACCGTTCCCGTCCGGATCTGGAATCCGCCCTGGCTGGTGGGCATTGTCATAAAAGGAACAGGTTAAGGTGATCTATGGCACTATCCGTAAAGATCGAGAGCTTTGAAGGTCCTCTGGACCTTCTGCTTCATTTGATCGATATTAATAAATTCAATATTTTTGATATTCCCATTGTGGAGATCACAGAACAATATATGGAATACCTAAGATCCATGGAGACGAAGGATCTGAATGTCATGAGTGAGTTTCTGGTCATGGCTGCAACGCTTCTGGAGATCAAGGCAAAGATGCTTCTGCCGGCAGAAGTGAATGAAGAAGGGGAAGAAGTAGATCCCAGGGAAGAATTGGTTCAGAAACTTCTGGAGTACAAGATGTATAAATATATGTCTTACGAGCTGCGGGACAGGCTGTCCCTGTCCGGAAAATCTCTGTACAAAAAGGCGACGCTTCCAGAGGAGGTGGCGGCTTATGAGACGCCGGTGGACTTAGAGGAACTGGTAGGGGATCTGACACTGAAACAGTTGAATCAGATCTTCCAGTCGATCATGCGTAGACAGACCGAGAAGATCGATCCGATTCGGAGCAAGTTCGGAACAATCGAGCAGGAGGAAGTCAGTCTGGACGAAAAGATGGCCGCCGTAAGAGCCTATGCGGCAGCGAACAGGCGGTTTCGCTTCTCGGCTTTAATGGAAGGACAGAGAAGCCGGATACAGATGATTGTTACTTTTCTGGCGGTTCTGGAACTGATGAAGACGGGAGAACTGACGGTGGTACAGGAGCATCCCTTTGAAGATATGATGATTGCAGCAGGGGAGGAATGATTTTGGAACTGGAGAAGATAGAAGCAACTATAGAAGCCGTTCTCTTTGCCCTGGGAGACGCCGTAGGAGTGGACAAGCTTGCCGCAGCCATCGGTCATGACCAGGAAACGACCCGAAAGATTGTGCATCAGATGATGGACCGCTATAACAGCCGGGAAGGCGGCATGGAGATTATAGAGCTGGAGAATGCTTTCCAGATGGCCACGAGAAGGGAACATTACGAGGCGCTTATCAAAGTAGCCAAGCAGCCGAAAAAATATGTGCTGACAGATGTACAGCTAGAAGTGCTGTCCATTGTGGCATACAAGCAGCCGGTCACCAGGCAGGAAGTGGAGAAGATCCGAGGAGTAAATTCGGATCATGCACTGAATCGTCTGGTAGAATACGGTCTGATCGGAGAGGCAGGAAGACTGGATGCGCCGGGGCGGCCGATTCTGTTTGGGACTACGGAAGAATTTCTCAGGAATTTTGGAGTCCGTTCTGCCGAAGAGCTGCCGTCGATTCAGCCGGAGCTGGTGGAGGAGATGAAGACGCAGGCGGAGGAAGAAGTCCAGTTGAAGCTGAATCTGTGACATTTTTGTCCGGAATATACGCACATTTGCCGGAAATCCGTTTTCTGACGCACTCCGGCGTATGAGTGAGAAGCTTTCTGCATACACTAAACAAAGGAGCAAATGCAGGCAGCTATATGAAAAAATATGTAAAACGTTGTCTGGCCGTCTTTCTGGCTGTGCTGTTCTTTGGAATGGCCGTGCAGGCGGAGGAAGGGCCGGGAGATCTGTACGCCCAGTCTGCAGTACTTATGGATGCTGATACCGGGCGTATTCTTTTTGAGAAAAACGGGAATGAACAGCGTCCCATGGCAAGCACCACGAAAATCATGACCCTTCTGGTAACGTTGGAAAATGCGGATTTGGAGGGGGAGGCAGTCGTATCCGCCTATGCGGCGTCCATGCCGGATGTACAGTTGAACATCCGGGAGGGAGAGCGGTACCGTCTTCGGGATTTATGTTATTCTCTGATGCTGGAATCCCATAATGATACTGCAGTGGCCATTGCGGAGCATGTGGGCGGCAGCGTGGAAGGCTTCGCAGCCATGATGAACCAGAAAGCGCATGATTTGGGATGTTATCATACGCATTTTATTACCCCTAACGGGCTGGATGCTCAGGATGAGTTTGGGGTGCATTCCACGACGGCAGCCGATCTGGCGCGGATCATGCGCGCCTGTATGCAGAATGAGGAGTTTCTTTCCATTACCAGGGAACCATATTGGTCCTTTACGGATTTGGATGGAACCAGGAGCTTTACGGTGAATAATAAAAATGCATTTTTAAATATGATGGAAGGCGCTCTGACCGGAAAGACTGGTTTTACCAATGGAGCGGGCTACTGTTATGTGGGAGCATTGGAACGGAATGGGAAACGGCTGATTGCAGTGGTACTGGCTTGCGGCTGGCCCAATCACAAGACCTGGAAATGGTCTGATACGCAGAGACTAATGAATTACGGCATAGAGACTTATCATAAAGAGATCATAGGTGAAGAGCACGTGGCGTTGGAACCCGTGCATGTGGAGAACGGACAGCAGGATATGGTTCGCTTATCAGCGGATGTGAAAGAACGGGAAATACTCATGAGAGAAGAGGATGAGTTTCAGATGGAGATCCTGACGCCGGAAGGTCTTACAGCCCCGGTAGTACGGGGAGAAACTGTGGGAACCGTTATCTACTATCTGAACGGACAGGTGTTGGACCTGTTTCCGGTCTGTGCCGAAGACGATTCCCCCATGATTGACTATGAATGGTGCCTGGAGAAGATTCTCCGCCGGTGGATACCGGGGGTTCCGGTATCATAGTTCGATGATATACCGTTCGTATGCGTTGACAACGGTCGTATGTTCATAAAAACAGATTCGCTTAACAGAAGGGCCGTAAGTCATATGGATATGCCCGTGAACAAAATAGCGGGGGGCATAGCGGTCCAGCAGGTATCGAAAGCCCTGAAACCCCTTGTGGGGAAGATCCTCCCCGTCGTTAAGATGCCAGGCGGGAGAATGGGTCAAAAGGATATCAAAGCCTTTCTTGCGCCAGAGGGAAAAGGACAGTCTGCGGATGCGCCGGTTCATTTCCTTCTGGGAATATTGGTGGGCACCTGGTTTGTAGCGCATCGAGCCTCCAAGACCCAGTATGCGTACACCTTCAAATTCGTAGATCTTTCCGTCGATGCAGGTACATCCTTCCGGCGGAGTCTCATGATAGCGGTCATCATGATTTCCGTGTACATACAATATAGGCCCCTGGAAAAAGGTGGCAAGGAAAGACAAGTATTGGGGATGCAGATCCCCGCAGGAGAGGATCAGATCAATCCCCTCCAGTTTGCTTTTGTCGAAATAATCCCACAGCCAGGGGGATTCTTTGTCTGCGAGTACCATAATCTTCATTCGTGTTCACTTTGCTCCTGGTATTTTCCGATGCCCTGCAGACGGACGATTCGTTTGGCTTCCTCCGTCATGGAAGAGATGGACGGGAAAGAACCGTGGATATTGTCCAGGAGCCAGTCCATGGAGCCGATCTGTTCCGGCGGCATAGTCATGCCGTCTGCGTTCTGAAGCGTGCCGTCCTGGGAACGGATTTCGCAGGAAAACGGATGGAAGTGCCCGGAACTGATGCTCTGTTTGATCTGCTCTAAAAGGTATCCGGTAGCGGCAGGAACGTGTTTGGAACAGATCACATCGATCATTCCGGAAGAAAGTCCCCAGAAATAATTGATGGATTTATCTCTGCTCTGCGCCAGGCCTTTTTTCCAGACTCCGTTTAAAATGCTGCCTACAATTCGTTCGTAGAATTTACCCCAGTGACAGACCGGCATAGCTACATTGGTGATCTTTCCGCCCCGGACATCATACAGTCCGAACTGTCTGGAACCCCGGACGGGAGTCAGCAGATCCTGGCCGGAGACATAGGATACGTGCCGCGCGTCAAAATATTCTTCGATGGGATTTTCTTTTATGCAGGACCATTCCAGATAGATCGTCGCTTCCGGATTTACCGCCTTTACACCCAGGCCGAAGGCGTTGATGCTGGCAGTAGAGCCGTAGATGGGGTAATCAGCCACATAGCCGATGGAAGGTTCTTGGCTTAAGATGCCGGCTAAAATACCGGTGAGGTATTTGGCCTCATACATTCTGCCGTAATACGTGCGCAGATGTCCGAAGCTGGAGTTTAAAGAACAGTTCAGAATACGGACAGAAGGATATTTCAGCGCTGCCTTCACACTGGCATTTAACAGCTTGGGGCTGGTGGTAAAGATGATGGTGTAGCCTTCTTCGATGGCTTTTTTGATGACTTCACTGCCTTCCTCCGGATTGCCGCCGGTGACATAGTAAGTAGTGGCCACACGTCCGGCCAGCGCTTCCTCCAGATAGTGCCGGCCCAGTTCATGCCCATAGGTCCAGCTTGATTCCTCCGGTGTCCGGTCATGGATGAATGCAATCCGAACAAGTGTTTGTAACTGCGGAAGGATCCGGTTTCTCAAGGATTTTTCATCGGATTCATTTTCGGGCGCCATGACAAGCTCCACACTCCGTTTGGCCGGATACATCTGGAAATCTTTCCAGATAGCCGGAATCTCTTCCCGCAGTTCCTTGTAGGATTTGGTCAAAAGGTCCTCATAACCATAGATTTCCAAATAGGTCAGAAAGGCATCTCCAGAAGTGATGGGGAGGTTTTTGCCGCCTTTTTCCCCATATACATCCAAAAAGTGAATATATGCGGAATGGAAATCCATTTTCTCTTCGTCAGTCCATGGGTCATCTGCGGTCTTTCCCAGAAGCTTTAAAAGTCTGGCATACTGGCCTTCCTGGCTGAAGTTCAGATAGTTGATGGATGTATTTCTGTAAAAATCCAGAAATTCAAAGTAAATCCGGTTTTCCTTGGAATCGGTCCGCTTAGGGACCAGTCTCGTCACATGGGCCTGAATGCTGACCGCGTCCACGTATTTCAGGACGCTGACCCGTTTGTTGCCCTCCACCACATAGAAACGGTTCATAAATTCCACGGCTGTAATGGGATCCCGGATGCCTTCTTCCATATGTGCGCGGTAAAGGGCGGTCCACTTGCGCGCAAATTCTGAATTTTCTTCCAGAAGAGGCATGAAATTACTGGCAAAAGCCTGCTTGCGGCCGGCGGTTTTGGTACCCACGATGGCCTCTAAAGGGATTTCTACAAGGCCAAGTTCTGCTTCGGAGGTGATCTCCGAGAAAGAAACCAGGTCATCTAACGCCTGCAGATAGGGATAGGTTCCCTTTAAAAGCTGGCTCCGGTATACTTTCTGCGCTTTTTTGCGTGCTTTTATATATTCGGATACGGACATGTTTATGACTCCTTGTCTGAAATATACTGTTTCCGGAGAATAAGGATGGCTGTCTGCTTAGAATTCCCCGGTCTTATAGATGATTATAATAGAAAATAAAAAAAAGGAAAAGGGAGAATGTGCCGGTTTTACGTAAAGATTTTGTTTATTATGTGAAAAAAATGTCAGACATTGGTCAGAATCGAAAAAAATGACTTGAAAAAAGAAGTCCATGTTGTTACAATTAGAATCGGCAGACCTTGGGTAAACATTAATGAAATATAATGGAGGAGTAAAAATGAGTAATTCGGCACAGAGCTTGGCAGGTAAGAGGATCAAAGCCTTACTTGACGAGAACAGTTTTGTTGAGATCGGTGCAGCGGTTACGGCGCGCACGACAGATTTTAACATGAACAACACGGACACACCATCCGACGGTGTCATGACCGGTTATGGTGTCATCAACGGCAGCCTTGTGTATGTGTACAGCCAGGATGCTTCCGTATTAGGAGGTTCCATGGGCGAGATGCATGCGAAGAAGATCGTCCGGATCTATGACATGGCTATGAAGATGGGAGCTCCGGTTATCGGACTTGTGGACTGCGCAGGGCTGAGACTTCAGGAGGCTTCGGATGCGTTGAATGCTTTTGGAGAGCTGTATCTGAAGCAGGCGATGGCTTCCGGCGTTGTTCCGCAGATTACAGCGGTCTTCGGCAGCTGCGGAGGCGGTATGGCAGTGGCTTCGGCCATGTCCGATTTTACCTTTATGGAAAGCAAAAAAGCAAGGCTGTTTGTAAATTCTCCCAATGCTCTGGAAGGAAATGAAGTATCTAAATGTGATACGGCCAGTGCGGCGTTTCAGAGCGAAGAGGCCGGCATTGTAGATGTGCAGGCAGAAGAAAATGAGCTGCTTGCGAAAGTTCGCGAGCTGGTTTCTCTGCTTCCGGCTAACAACGAAGACGATCTGTCCTATATGGACTGCGACGATGATCTGAACCGGGCATGTGCGGATCTGGAGATTTCCATTGGTGATCCGGCGCTGGCGCTTCCGATGATTTCGGATTCCGGCATTTTCTTTGAGACAAAGGCAGACTATGCAAAAGATATGGTGACCGGCTTTATCAAACTGAACGGAACGACGGTCGGTGCAGTGGCCAACCGAACAGTGCTGTATGATGAAGAGGGAAAAGCAGCAGAAGAGTTCAAACCGGAACTTTCCGCAAAAGGCTGTGAGAAAGCGGCAAAATTTGTAAAATTCTGTGATGCGTTCAATATTCCGGTTTTGACTCTGACGAACGCTTCCGGTTTTAAAGCTTCCAAGTGTACAGAGAAGAAGATCGCGAAAGCGGCAGCAGCACTTACTTACGCGTTTGCGGATGCTTCCGTTCCGAAGGTGAACGTAGTAACCGGAAAGGCATACGGCAGTGCATACGTAACCATGAACAGCAAAGGACTGGGTGCAGATTTTGTCTACGCATGGCCCAAAGCGGAAATCGGCATGATGGAAGCAAAGCTGGCGGCAAAGATTATGTATGCGGGAGCAGATGCAGCAGAGCTGAAGGAAAAGGCAGCAGCTTATGCAGAGCTTCAGAACAATGCAGCCTCTGCAGCAAAGAGAGGTTATGTAGATACGGTCATTGATGCACAGGATACAAGAAAATATGTAATCGGTGCGTTTGAAATGTTATTTACCAAGAGGGAAGAACGTCCGGATAAAAAACATGGGACCGTTTAAAGCGAGGTGAAGCATATGAAACAAAATATAAGAAAAATCCTTGCGGTGCTGGTCCTTGCCATGTCGGTGATGGGGCTGACCGCCTGCGGGAATACTGCCTCTACGGAACCGGAGATCAATTTTGATGTAAATTATCTTCATTCGGTGGCAGATTTCCTGATTACCAACTGGGATGAGATGCCGGCGGAAGAGATTGCGCAGTATGCGTCCATGGATGCAGAGGATACAGAGGCGCTGCTTTCCAGGTATGGACTTCCGTTTACTGCAGAAGCATTTACGACTGCTTTCGCAGGCTATGAAGGTTCTGCAGAGGAGCTGGGCGCCTATGTGTCCACAGATGGCTATGAAGAACCGGTTGTAAAAGGAGATGAGATCACCCTCGTGACGAATGTGACTTATGAGAATCGTACTGCGAAGGTATCCATTGTCTTTAACAAAAAAAGCGTGGCACAGTCCGTGACCATCGATCCGAAGTACAGCACGGCGGAGATTCTGAAGAAAGCGGGAATGAATACGATCCTTGGTATGGGAACCGTGTTCATTGTGCTGATCTTTATCAGTCTGGTGATCTACTGCTTTAACTTTATTCCGGGCAATCAGGCGCCGAAGCAGGAAGAAAAGCCGGCACCAAAACCGAGAGCACCGAAAAAACCTGCAGCCAGACCGGCAGCGGCAAAAGAGGATCTGGTTGATGACAAAGAACTGGTGGCAGCGATCACAGCAGCTATATGCGCATATACAGGCACTTCTTCTGACGGCTTTGTAGTCCGTTCCATCAGACGTGCAGAATCATCTAAGTGGAAAAGAGCTTAATCAAAACAGGAGGAATTTTAAGATGAAAAATTATACCATTACTGTAAATGGAACCGTATATGATGTAACTGTAGAAGAAGGCGGCGCAGGAAGCGCACCGGTCCGTGCGGCAGCTCCGGCACCGAAAGCAGCTCCCGCGGCACCGGCAGCTCCGGCTTCGGCGGCAGCTCCGGCAGGAGATGCAGGCTCCATTGAAGTGAGCGCTTCCGTTCCGGGCAAAGTATTCAAGGTGGAGGCAAATGTCGGACAGACAGTAAAGAGCGGTGATCCGATTATCATCCTGGAAGCTATGAAGATGGAGATCCCGGTCGTGGCTCCGGAAGACGGAACCGTTGCAAGTATCGATGTATCTGTAGGGGATGCGGTAGAATCCGGTGATGTATTGGCTACACTGAACTGATTCTGACAGTTGGCTGATATGTGAATAAATCATTGGAGGTTACAATATGAGTTATATTGCTGATACATTGGGAAACCTCGTGCATCAGACCGCATTTTTTAATCTGACGGTGGGCAACTATATTATGATTGCCGTTGCATGTGTGTTCCTTTATCTGGCTATCGCAAAAGAATATGAGCCTCTTCTGCTGGTTCCGATTTCTTTTGGTATGCTTTTGGTGAATATCTATCCGGATATTATGCTCAGTATCGAAGATTCGGCGAATGGCGTTGGAGGTCTTCTTCATTATTTCTATCTGTTGGATGAGTGGGCAATTCTTCCGTCCCTTATCTTTATGGGTGTAGGTGCTATGACGGACTTCGGTCCGCTGATTGCGAACCCGAAAAGTTTTCTGTTAGGTGCATCTGCACAGTTTGGTATTTTTGCCGCTTATCTTGGCGCTATGGCACTTGGATTCAGCGACAAGGCAGCAGCGGCTATCTCTATCATCGGCGGTGCAGACGGTCCGACTTCCATCTTCTTGGCAGGTAAGCTGCAGCAGACGGCGATCATGGGGCCCATTGCTGTGGCGGCGTATTCCTATATGTCTCTGGTGCCGATCATCCAGCCGCCGATCATGAAACTTCTGACGACGGAAAAGGAGCGGAAGATTAAGATGGAGCAGCTTCGTCCCGTGTCCAAGCTGGAGAAGGTTCTGTTTCCGATCATCGTTACAATCATTGTATCTTTGATCCTTCCGACGACGGCTCCCTTAGTTGGTATGCTGATGCTTGGAAATCTGTTCCGCGAGAGCGGTGTGGTTCGTCAGTTGACAGAGACGGCTTCGAATGCACTGATGTATATCGTTGTTATCCTTCTGGGTACTTCAGTAGGCGCGACTACCAGCGCAGAGGCGTTCCTGAACTGGGATACGATTAAAATCGTTATACTTGGTCTGGTAGCTTTCTCCTTTGGTACGGCAGCAGGTGTCCTGTTTGGTAAACTGATGTGTAAAATAACCGGAGGAAAGGTGAATCCGCTGATTGGTTCTGCAGGCGTGTCCGCAGTGCCGATGGCAGCGCGTGTATCTCAGAAGGTAGGCGCAGAGGCAGATCCGACCAACTTCCTTCTGATGCATGCCATGGGCCCGAACGTGGCAGGCGTAATCGGTACTGCAGTGGCTGCCGGTACGTTTATGGCTATCTTTGGAGTGATGTAAATAAAAAATAAATACTCTAATCAGCATGTATCAGAAAACACCCGGAAGGATATACGGACATGTAATGTCTGGATATTCTTCCAGATTAAGAGGGCGTATTCTGAAACATGCGGAACTCTAATCAGCATGTATCAGAAAACACCCGGAAGGATATACAGACATGTAATGTCTGGATATTCTTCCAGATTAAGAGGGCGTATTCTGAAACATGCGGAACTCTAATAGGAGGACAAAATAGATGAGTGAAATGGCAAAAAAGCCGATTAAGATTACAGAGACGATTCTGCGTGATGCGCATCAGTCTCTGATCGCTACCCGTATGTCTACGGAGCAGATGCTTCCGATTGTGGAGAAGCTGGACCAGGTTGGTTATTATTCTCTGGAGTGCTGGGGCGGCGCTACTTTTGACGCGTCTCTTCGCTTTCTGAAAGAAGATCCGTGGGAGCGTCTCCGTCAGATCAAAGCAAGAGCAAAAAATACAAAACTGCAGATGCTGTTCCGCGGACAGAATATTCTTGGATATCGTCCTTACGGAGACGATGTAGTGGAGTATTTCGTACAGAAATCCATTGCCAACGGAATTGATATTATCCGTATCTTTGATTGTCTGAATGACCTTCGGAACCTGGAAACCGCAGTAAAAGCTTCCAACAAAGAAGGCGGACACGCGCAGATTGCCCTTTCTTATACCTTGGGTGATGCATACACACTGGAATACTGGACCAATATCGCCAAAGAAATTGAAGAGATGGGTGCGAATTCCATCTGTATCAAAGATATGGCAGGACTTCTGCTTCCGTACGAGGCAACGAAGCTGGTAACGGCTCTGAAAGAAAAAGTTAAAATCCCGATTCAGCTTCACACCCACTATACATCCGGTGTGGCTTCCATGACATACTTAAAGGCTGTAGAGGCAGGTGTGGACGTAATCGATTGTGCAATGTCTCCGTTTGCACTGGGCACGTCTCAGCCGGCAACTGAAGTTATGGTGGAGACGTTCAAAGGAACGCCCTATGACACAGGCTTTGACCAGAATCTGCTGGCAGAGATCGCGGATTATTTCCGTCCCATGCGTGACGAAGCGCTGGAAAGCGGCCTGCTGAACCCGAAAAATATGGGTGTCAATATTAAGACGCTTCTCTATCAGGTGCCGGGCGGTATGCTTTCGAATCTGACTTCTCAGTTAAAAGAGCAGCATGCAGAAGATAAGTATTATGAGGTGCTGGAAGAGGTTCCGCGGGTACGTAAAGATCTTGGCGAGTGTCCGCTTGTAACACCTTCCTCCCAGATCGTCGGAACCCAGGCCGTGTTTAATGTACTCATGGGTGAGCGCTATAAGATGGTGACAAAGGAGACAAAGGCAGTCCTGTCCGGACGTTACGGCAAGACCGTGAAACCTTTTAATCCGGAAGTGCAGAAGAAGTGTATTGGTGACGAAGAGATTATTACCTGCCGTCCGGCAGATCTGGTAGGAAATGAGCTGGATACGCTGGAAGCAGAGATGGCACAGTACAAAGAGCAGGATGAGGATGTATTATCCTATGCACTGTTCCCGCAGGTTGCTATGGACTTCTTCAAATACAGAGAGGCGCAGAAAACGAAAGTAGATGCAACGGTTGCAGATACAGAAAATGGCGCATATCCTGTATAAAAACTGAAATTATTAAGAAGAAAAAGCCGGAGCTGCACAATGTGCAGTCCCGGCTTCTTGTTTGCTTAACTCAAATATTTTTGAAGAACGGAAATGAAAACATCCATATCTAGCGGTTTGGAGATGTGGGCATTCATCCCATTTTTCAGAGCGGCTTCTTTGTCTTCCTCTAAAGCGTTGGCAGTCATGGCAATGATCGGCAGTTTTTTTACATCTTTTCTCTGCATATTCCGGATAGTGCGAGTGGCTTCATAGCCGTTCATAACGGGCATCTGCACATCCATTAATATGGCATCATAGTAACCTTCCTCTGAATTCTCCACCATAGAGACTGCGTCCGTGCCGTCTGGTGCGGATTCCACGAGAAATCCGGCTTCTGTCAGTATGAGTTCTGCGATTTCACGGTTTAACTCAATATCTTCCACAAGCAGAATGCGCTTTCCGCCAAAATCAGCCAGCGTCCATACGGCGTTTTGCTCCGTCTTGTCAAGCAGATTGTTAGCAGCGAGCAGTGCGGATTTCAGGTCAGACATAAAGAGCGGCTTTGCGCAAAAAGCAGTGACGCCGGCGTCTTTTGCTTCTTCCTCAATATCAGACCAGTCGTAGGCGGTCAGAATAATGATTGGGGCATCACTTCCGACGACACTTCGGATCTTACGTGCTGTTTCCACACCGCTCATCTCCGGCATCTGCCAGTCGATGATATAGGTGTGATAGGAATCTCCTTCCTCATGGGCCATCTGTGCCCGATAGGCAGCTTCTCTGCCGGAAGTCGTCCATTCAGAACGCATACCC
The DNA here is from genome assembly GCA_910574965.1 of Lachnospiraceae bacterium. Classification (GTDB taxonomy): domain Bacteria; phylum Bacillota; class Clostridia; order Lachnospirales; family Lachnospiraceae; genus Hominiventricola. The sequence goes on from CAJTDB010000009.1 coordinate 16,176, forward strand.
AACTGTTTCAGCATCTTGCTGACGCTGCTGCAGACATTAAAGTCATCATCAACCACCAGAGAGCGCAGACCATGAAGCTCTTTTAGATGTTCAGCATTTTTCTCCACGTCCTGCAGGCGCATGGTCAGTTCCACAGTAAAGGTACTTCCTTTTCCCGCTTCGCTCTCTACGGATATGGTGCCGTTCATCATCTGAACAATGTTTCTGGTTATGGCCATGCCAAGGCCGGTGCCTTGGATGCCAGACCGCGTGGCGGTTACTTCCCGTTCAAAAGGTTCGAATATATGTTCGACAAATTCCTTCGACATACCAATGCCATTGTCCTGGACGATGAAAATATAGTCTCCGAATCCGTGCCGGAAGGCGGTCTTCTGTATGATCCGGAAGGAAATAGTTCCTCCTGCAGGGGTATATTTAACCGCATTGCTCAACAGATTGATAAAAATCTGATTGATTTTCAGGGCATCGGCAATCACATCTTCATTGACGACTTCATAAGTATCAATAAACAGTTCTAACTGCTTTGCCTTTACCTGAGGCTGAATGATGTTTACCAGATTGTGCATGATTTCGGAAATATTGCATTCCTGTTCCTTGATCTGTACCTTTCCGCTTTCAATCCTGCTCATATCAAGAATGTCATTAATAAGACTCAGAAGATGGTTGCTGGAAGAAAGAACTTTCTGCAGACAGTCTTTTACCTGGTCGGTATTTTGGATATGGGTAACGGCAATGGTTGCAAATCCGATGATGGCGTTCATAGGAGTGCGGATATCATGGGACATATTGGACAGGAACGTGGTTTTGGCCTGGTTGGCATGCTGTGCCTGCATAAGTGCATCCTGGAGTGCCTGGGTCTGTTCCCTTTGCTTTTGTACCTGTTCCGTGATCTCTTTGGAGATGACCATAACCATGATGTCGTTGGTATCATAATCCAGAGTCATGAGAAAGGACTGGCGGACGCACATGGGCTGTCCGTCGGAAAACAATCCCCAATAATCTACGTCAACCTCGGTTTCTCCCTGTTCAAAACAGTGTTTCAAATGTTCGATGTTTACCTGCCTGCGGTAATCTGCCAGGGATTCTTCGAGAATGAAAGATTCCCATTGCCTGAAACAGTCAGAGGCTTTGCATGGAGCTTCCAGTCCTGCTTTTTCCAGCAGAGAGACTTGTTGACTGCCTACAATGCGCACAACATCATTTTCGATCAGATCCTGAGTCAGATTAAATTCAAAGGTACAAAAAGCATTGGATGTGACAGCGATCCGGTACTGCCGTTCCTTGCGGTCAGCACGGGAGATCTCTGCCTGGATCCGCAGTTCTTTTTCTTTAACTTCCGTAATATTCTGCCGGATGAACAGAACTTTGTCCGCTCGGCCCTCTTTTCGTTCCAGACAGATAACATTGATATGTGCCCATTCTTCCCGTCCTTTTCGCAGAAGATGGCATTCAAAACGCACATCCTCCTGGTCGCTCAAGGCTTCGATGATGGCTTCCTTTTCCATGGCGCCGGACAGTTCAAGCTGGCTTTCTTCATCAATGAGCAAAGAGCAGAGATGTTCTGCCAGTTCGGTATACGGGCCGGATACGGTAAGATTGGTATCTTCTGACTTGGTCCCGGCCAGATAATGATAAGTATCTGACTGAAAATCTACCATGGCGAACCGGGTAAATAAAGTGTTCACGCCATTGATAATATAGGTCATCTCCCGGTTTTTCCTGGCCAACAGCTTTTTTTCCTGTCCGGCCCGGAGGAGAAGGGAGATGATGTAGACGACGAAAAGCCCAATCATCATCGTCTCTAACCGTATACCAATCATATTCTCATCCCGGATCATGCGCTGGGTCACACTTTTTGGAAAGGTCTGCACAAGAACAAACTTCTTTTCCGGCAGACTGGTAAAACAGATGTTGTCGGTCTTGCTGGAATCACAGATAAAAGCACCTTCTCCGCCGTACTTGAAAATGTCCTGCGCAGCGGCGGCAGTCTGCTCGTCAATCACATCTGACGAAACCAGTATTTTCAGCAGGCTGCCTTCATATTCCTGATCGTCAGAGCTGGCGATCACCCTGCCGTTTGCCGCACAGAGAAAGACATCTGCTGTTTCGCCGAAGTATGTAGTTGAGAGCATATTTTTCAGATATTCCTCTGCCAAATAAGCGCCCCTGAGGACGCCGATGATCTCGCCGTTGTATCGGATCGGTGTATAAAAACATACCATAGTATCCTCTGAAAAATAGGGATTGAAAATGATAGATATGCCGCTGTTTCCCTGGATGCCCTGTTTGTAATAATCGCGGTCTGATGCCGGAGCGGTTCTTCCGTCCGGAGCATGGTCCACACCTTCGCGGTCTGTAAATATCAGAGTGTCAAACAGAGATTTCTCTTCTATCTGCTGCAGCATCTCGACGGTAATCTCAGGTGCGGTCAGCGTTTTCTGTATAAAATATGCATAAGTTGTAATCAAATCTTCTGCTGTGCTTAACTTGTCATCAATCTTTACTGCAGTCAGCCGTGCGGAGTCCGCTGCATAATTTTTATTGCGCTCTTCCATACGCCTGCTGTTCTGTGTGGTATACCAGTAGAACAGAACAATGATCGCTGCCAGAAGAATCAGAATGTAGGTGATCTCCCGCAGTGTCTTTTTCTTTCCCATTACAAAATACCCTCCCGATGAAAGTTCTGCATCTATTTTTGAAAGTCCATGGTTCTAAAAGAATTTTTAAAACAGACGCTGATAAAGTTTTGCATCCGCCCCAGGAATGCTTTTATATAAATTTTAACATGATTTTTACACAGCGACAAGAAAATCTAATTGCTTTTTGCAGATTTGTTTTATTTTTAAAACATGCAGAAAAAGGAAAATATTTGACAAGAAATTGTCAGGGACTTATAATAGAGGTAACGAAAATCGATTTGGAGGCCGTATAATGGAAGAAAGACAGATATCGAGAGCAGTGATCAAACGTCTGCCTAGATATTACCGGTATCTTGGTGAGATACTGAGCAGCGGGGTGGAACGTATTTCTTCCGGAGAACTGAGCAGCAAGATGCAGGTAACTGCGTCTCAGATCCGTCAGGATCTGAATAATTTCGGGGGGTTTGGACAGCAGGGGTACGGGTATAATGTGAAATATCTGCATGACGAGATCGGCAAGATCCTGGGCGTTGACCGAATCCATTCAATGATTATCATCGGAGGAGGCAATTTCGGACACGCTCTGGCAAACTACGACTTTGAAAAAGACGGGTTTGTCACAAAGGCTATCTTTGACGTGCGTCCGGAGCTTGACGGTACGGAGATCCGTGGGATTCCGGTCATGATGATGGACCAACTGGAAGATTTTGTTGCCAGGGAGCCGGTGGAGATCGCAGTCCTGACGCTTCCCAAAAGCCGGGTGGCAGAGGCAGCACAGCGTCTGACCCGCTGCGGAATCAAAGCACTCTGGAATTTTGCACATCTGGACCTGGATGTGCCGGAAGATGTGGTTGTAGAAAATGTGCATCTGTCAGACAGTCTGATGCAGCTTTCCTACCGTATCAGCAATTATGAAGAGGAACAGGAGTAAGCGTCGATCTGGACGGCCGCAGAAGGCAGGTCCGGCACAAAGGATATGGAGCCGGGACCGTCTTTTGCGGCTGTTCTTTTATGTGTCTGTACATACGCTGTCATATACATACTATTATTTATAGAAAGGAAGCTTTATGAAAAAGGACGAGTATGAGAAGACCGGCAAAGAGATCCTGAACTGCCTGCCTAAGCGGATGGAGCGTTCGAATAAAGGAACTTATGGGAAAGTCCTCTGTGTGGCCGGAAGCGTCAATATGGCAGGGGCTGCTTTTTTATGTGCCTGGGCTGCGTATCGTGCCGGAGCGGGGCTTGTGAGAGTGCTGACACCGGAAGAAAACAGGGTGATCGTGCAGACACTGCTTCCGGAAGCGCTGCTTACGACTTTCGATACCGGAAATCCCGACGGGGAACGGATCCGGGAGGCCTTTGAGTGGGCGGATGTGGCGGCAGTAGGTCCGGGACTTGGGAAAGAACCCTGGGCTTATGAGCTGACGAAAAGGGCATTGATGGATGTTCAGAAGCCGTTAGTGCTGGATGCAGACGGCCTGAACCATTTATCGGAGCATAAAGAGCTTTTAAAAGGACAGGATCGGGAACTGATTCTGACACCGCATCCGGGGGAATTTGCCCGTCTGACCGGACAGACAGTTCCGGAGATTCTCCTGGATATTCCTGGGCAGGCGGCGCGTTTTGCCAAAGAAACCCGGTGTATCTGTGTGCTGAAGGATGCTCCCTCGGCGGTGGGAGATCCGGAAGGGAACGTCTATATAAATACGACCGGCAATCACGGCATGTCCACTGGCGGAAGCGGAGATGTACTGACCGGAATCATCGCCGGACTTTTAGCCCAAAAGGTTCCGGCGCTTCTGGCTGCACGGCTGGGTGTCTGGCTGCACGGAAGAGCAGGGGATCTGGCAGTCCGGACAGAAGGGACCTACGGAATGCTGGCGCGGCATCTGGTGGAATATCTGCCGAAGGCTATGAAGCCTTTCCAAAGTAAAGAGCAGAAAGGACAAGTATGAAACCTTATATCAGAGTATGTGCGGAGATCAATCTGGATGCTGCCGCATATAATTTTAGGAGCATGAAAGAAAATCTCAAAGAGGATACGAAAATAATCGCTGTAGTCAAGACGGACGGATACGGGCACGGAGCGATTCCCATTGCCCGTATGGCGGAGTCTTATGATTATGTGTGGGGGTTTGCAGTGGCGCTGGCGGAGGAAGCGGTTCTGCTTCGAAAGGCCGGGGTTAAGAAGCCGATCCTGATTTTGGGATTTGTATTTCCCGACGCCTGCGAAGAGATTGTCCGCTATGACATCCGGCCGGCGGTATTTACCATGCTGTCGGCAGAGCAATTTTCTAAAGAGGCGGTCCGGCAGGGAAAGACGGTTCATTTACATATTAAGGTGGATACGGGCATGTCCCGAATCGGCCTGAGAGATGACGAGGAAGGCGCGGCGTTGGTGAAAGCCATAAGCCTTCTGCCCAACGTGGAGACAGAGGGGCTGTTTACGCATTTTGCAAAGGCGGATGAGCAGGATAAAACCGATGCAAAAAGACAGCTTTCCCGCTATCTGGCATTTTCGGAAATGGTTCAGAAGCTGGGAGTGAAGATCCAGCTTCATCATGTATCCAACAGCGCGGGCATCATCGATCTTCCGGAAGCGAACCTGGATGCAGTTCGTGCGGGAATCTCCATTTACGGACTGTATCCGTCCAGGGAAGTACACCGGACGGCGGTGCCTTTAGCACCAGTCCTGACACTGAAGAGTCATTTGGTTTACATAAAAGAAATAGAGCCGGGAACAGCAGTCAGCTATGGCGGCACTTTTGTGGCGGACCGTCCCATGCGGGTGGCGACGGTTCCTGTGGGCTACGGGGACGGCTATCCCAGGTCTTTGTCCAATAAAGGCGGCGTTTTGATCCGCGGGAAGCTGGCGCCTGTCCTTGGAAGGGTATGTATGGATCAGCTTATGGCAGATGTGACCGAGATTCCGGAAGCAAAAGAGGGCGACATGGCGACGCTGATTGGTTCGGACGGCGGACTGGAGCTGACAATCGAATACTTGGGAGAACTGTCCGGGCGCTTTCCCTACGAGCTTGCCTGCGACATCGGCAAACGGGTACCGCGCCGGTTCTGGCAGAACGGACGTGTGGTGGCAGAACAGGATTACTATGAAGTGACCGGCCTTACGGAGTGGTAGGAGAGGGGGGCGGACGCCGCATTTTACGTTCCCGTGAATAAAAGTGGAACAGACTGGAAATACTCTGACTGAAAAAGCCATAAAACATAAGTCTGGCAGATCGGAGTGAAAAAAATTGATTATCAGACGTGGAGATGTCTACTATGCAGATTTAAGACCTGTGATTGGTTCGGAACAAGGAGGTATCCGTCCGGTACTGATTATACAGAATGATATCGGGAACCGGCACAGTCCCACTGTGATCTGTGCGGCCATTACATCCAAGATGAACAAGGCAAAGCTTCCAACTCATGTGGAACTGGAAGCATCGGCATATCATATGGTCAAGGATTCGGTTATTTTGCTGGAGCAGCTTCGGACCATCGACAAAAAGAGGCTGAAGGATAAAGTGTGTCATCTGGATGCTTCCATCTTAGAGAAAATAGATTCCGCATTGAAAATCAGCCTGGAATTGGATACATAGGCTTGCCAACCTGGATTCCCCGTGCTAAAATATTTCTAGCTTTCAAGCCGTGTATTCCGGTGTCATGAAAAGATACACGGTCCGGGAAATGCAGAATGCGTTACAGAACAAAAGAGAGAGAAGGAGATTATTTATGTCAGGACATTCCAAGTTCGCAAACATAAAGCATAAAAAAGAAAAGAATGATGCGGCCAAGGGAAAGATTTTTACGATCATTGGCCGTGAGCTGGCAGTGGCAGTAAAAGAGGGCGGACCGGATCCGAACAACAACAGCCGTCTGCGCGATGTGATCGCCAAAGCAAAGGCCAACAATATGCCGAACGATACCATTGACCGCGGGATTAAGCGCGCGGCAGGGGACGCCGGTTCCGTGAACTATGAGCATGTTACATATGAGGGATATGGACCGGGGGGCGTGGCGATTATCGTGGAAGCGCTGACCGACAATAAAAACCGTACGGCTTCCAATGTGCGGAATGCTTTTACAAAGGGAAATGGCAGCATGGGAACGACCGGCTGTGTATCCTATATGTTCGATCAGAAGGGACAGATCATCATCGACCGGGAAGAATGCGAAATGGAAGCGGATGACCTGATGATGCTGGCGCTGGACGCAGGAGCGGAAGATTTCTCCGAAGAGGAAGACAGTTTCGAAGTTCTGACGGCACCGGACGATCTTTCCGGTGTCCGGGAGGCGCTGGAAAAGGAAGGGATCCCTATGGCACAGGCAGAAGTGACGATGCTTCCTCAGACCTACACGGCCCTGACCGATGAAAATGATATCAAATTCCTTAACCGTACGCTGGATCTTTTGGATGATGACGATGATGTTCAGGCAGTCTATCACAACTGGGAGGAATAAAGGGAGCCGATGTTTAGAGAAGGAACATGCCCGAAATGCCATGAGAAGATTCAGGTGCCGGATGATCGGGAAAAGATCCTGTGCATGTACTGCGGAGAGGAGATTCTGGTTGCCAGAGCTCTGAAAGAGACACCGAAGAAGGCCGATGCCGCAGCATATGAAGAGAACCGCGTGCGTGCGCTTAAAGGGCTTCAGGAAGTGATTCAAACCTGCCAAAAGCCTATGCAGGATTTTCGAAGAGACCGGTATGAGGGGCTTTTTGATGCATTTTATACTTCCCACAGAAGTGTGTTTGAAGCCATGGAATATATTTGGCAGGCGGCAGAAGAGCCGGAGGACTGGCTTCGGGAGATGGTCGAACATACGATCGATACCGTAAAAGAGGATTTGAGTTCGTACAAATCCAAAGGCCAGAGAAACCAGCGTCTTCTGGATCATAATTTCCGGGTCAGTGTCTATCTCATCCCGGCGGTAAGGAAATATCCGGCGAAAGTATCCGAACCGTTTGCAGATCAGTTGATCGTTTCCTGGAACGATACTTTTGGGACAACGCTGGGAAAAGCAACCTATGACGAGATCAACAGCGGTTTCCGCAGAAAACTCTGCTACATTACTACCGCGGTGTGCCAAGAACTGGGCAAGGGCGCAGACTGCCGCGAACTGCGGCTGCTGAAGAACTACAGGGACCAGTATCTGGATACGACACCGGAGGGACATGCCCTGGTGGAAGAGTATTACAACATTGCGCCGACGATTGTGAAGCGGATTGACCGGCAGCCGGACCGGAGCCGGATCTATGGACAGATTTACAGAGACTATCTGCTGCCCTGTATCCGTAAGATCGAGGAGCGGGACTATGAAGCCTGCGGGGCCGGCTATGAGAAAATGGTTTTGGAGCTGAAGGCAAGGTTTATGAGTGAGACAGGCTGTCCGTCGGACAGCAAAAAGGGAGCGTGAATACGATGGAAAAAACATACCGGCAGGATACGATCTGTGTACAGGCAGGATGGAAACCGAAAAAAGGAGAACCGAGGGTGCTTCCGATCTATCAGAGCACCACATTCAAATACGATACAACGGACGAGATGGGAAGGCTTTTTGCCCTGGAAGAAGAGGGATATTTCTACACCCGTCTCCAGAATCCGACCAACGACGCGGTGGCAGAGAAGATTGCTGCTTTAGAGGGCGGCGTGGCGGCTATGCTCACTTCTTCCGGACAGGCGGCCAACTTCTATACTATCGCCAATCTGTGTCAGGCGGGGGACCATATTATTTGTTCTGCCAAAGTTTACGGCGGGACCTTCAACCTCTATGCGGCAACGATTAAAAGGCTTGGGATCGAATGCACGTTTGTAGATCCGGACGACACAGAGGAAGAGATTGAAAAGGCTTTCCGTCCTAACACAAAGGCAGTGGTAGGAGAGACGATCGCAAATCCGGCCCTGACGGTGCTGGATATTGAGAAATTTGCAAAGCTGGCCCATGCGCACGGGGTACCTCTTATTGTGGATAATACGTTTGCGACGCCGGTGAACTGCCGTCCCTTTGCCTTTGGTGCGGATATTGTCACCCATTCCACGACCAAATATATGGACGGACATGCTATGGCAGTAGGCGGCTGCATCGTGGACAGCGGGAATTTTGACTGGGAGGCGCATAAGGAGAAATTTCCCGGTCTGACCACACCGGACGAGACGTATCACGGTGTTGTCTATACAAGAGAATTTGGAAAAAAAGCATTTATTACAAAGGCTACGGCACAGCTTATGCGGGATCTGGGCAGTATTCAGTCTCCTATGAATGCTTTTTTGCTGAACGTGGGACTGGAGACACTGCCGCTTCGTATGGAGAAGCACTGCAGCAATGCAAAGAAGGCGGCGGAGTTTCTGAAGGGGCATGAAAAAGTAGAATTCGTCAACTGTGCCATGTTGGAAGGGGACCGGTATTATAATCTGGCCCAAAAATATATGCCTCAGGGAACCTGCGGCGTGCTTTCCTTTGGCCTGAAGGGGACGAAGGAGGATGCGGTCCGTTTTATGGACGCTCTGAAGCTCTGTGCCATCGTTACTCATGTGGCAGATGCGCGGACGTGTGTGCTCCATCCTGCCAGCCATACCCATCGTCAGATGAACGACGAGCAGCTTCGGGAGGCAGGCGTGACGCCGGGAATGATCCGGCTGTCCGTAGGAATCGAACACCCGCAGGATATCATTGACGATTTGGAGCAGGCGCTTCGGGAGGTATAACAGATGTGGATTCTGCCTTCTCTGGATTATGAAATGCATTCTTCCCGGACGCTGGAAGATGTGGTGATGCTTTTAAAGACCGTGACAAAGCAGCCAAAGAAAAAGTCGCTGGTGCCTACAAGCGGGGAGTTTGCCGGAGAGATCATAGGATCGGTATTTAAGATTACACCAACGATTTGGTACCGCAATTCTTATGTGCCGGTGATTCAGGGGCAGATCCGGTCCGTAAAAGGAGGATCGGTCATCTCCATACAGATGCGGATGCATCCTTTTGTTTCCGGTTTCAGTCTTTTGTGGCTGTTGGGGGTCTTTTTTGGTTTTTTGTGCGGTCTGCTTTTAATCCTGGGCGGCAATCTGGCGGAGGGATTTCCGTTTCTGGCCATTTCCAGTGCTATGATCGCTGCCGAACAGCTTATGACAAGATATGCATTTTATTATCCGGCCGAGAGAGCACTGCAAAGACTATCCGATTTGCTGGAAGAGACAGATGCGCCGGAAGATTCTGATTGACAGATGTGGGATGCTTATGCTAGAATATCGTCAGATTATAAGAGAGAGGTGAAAGGATGAAGAAATGATCTGCTTTTAAACAGATGAAGATTTTAACGAAAGAACATATGTTCTTTCTGTTCTTCATGCTGCCGGAAGCAGATCCTGTCTTCATCACCTCTCTTTTTTGTGTGCAAAAATACCGAAACAAAGAGGTATTTGTGCCCGATTACCGGAAAGGATATGGTGATGCAGGGAATTTCTGTCCGGCGGCAGATGCTATAGACAGGAGGGGATAAGATGGCACAGATACAGGTAACGGATCTGACCTTCTCTTATGAAGGCAGTTTTGACAATATTTTTGAGCACAGCTCCTTTTCCATCGATACAGACTGGAAGCTGGGACTAATCGGACGCAACGGAAAGGGAAAGACTACTTTGTTAAACCTGCTTCTTGGAAAATATTCCTATGCAGGACACATTCATACCTCGGCGGTTTTCGATTATTTTCCTTATGGGCTGACGGAGGAGCAAAAGAATCTGCCGGCTGCGGAGTTTCTGGAAGAACTAAAAGCAGGGTGTGAGCAGTGGAAAGTTCTATGGGAATTGGAACAGCTCTGTGAAGATGCAGCACTTTTGTATCGGCCTTTTGGGACGCTGAGTCATGGAGAGCGTATTAAGGTGCTGCTGGCAGTTCTGTTTTCCAAAGAACAGGAATTTCTGCTGATCGATGAACCTACCAGCCATTTGGATTCCGGTGCCAAAGAGACAGTGAAAACATATCTTGCATCCAAAAAAGGATTTATCCTTGTATCCCATGATCGGGATCTGCTGGATGCGTGCATCGATCATGTGCTGGTGCTGAACCGGAAGAGTATTGAGATCCAGAAAGGAAATTTTTCCAGTTGGTGGGAGAACCGGCAGCGGAAAGACCAGTTTGAGAAAACGGAAAATGAAAAACATTTAAAAGAGATCAGAAAGCTTCGGCAGGCGGCAGCGCGGACGGGTGCCTGGGCAGATCAGAACGAGAAAACCAAGATCGGTTATGATCCGGCCAAGGAGCCGGACCATGCCAACCGGGCCTTTATCGGAGAGAAGACAAGGAAGATGCAGAGCCGGACGAAAGCTCTGAAAAATCGAATCGAACGGGAGATAAAGGAGAAGGAAGGACTTCTGGCAGATCTGGAAGAACCGGCAGAATTGAAGATGATGCCTCTGGTATATCATAAAAATACACTTATTACGGTCCGGGATTATTCTGTGATGTACGAAGATGCCAAGAAGCCGGTATTTACCAATCTGTCCTTCACACTGAACCGGGGAGAGAGGATCGCTTTGCATGGCAGGAACGGGTGCGGAAAATCAACCCTCTTACGGCTGCTTATGCAAAGAGCAGCCGGACAGGAGCAGCCAAAGCTTTCGGTCAGAGCGTCTGGAGTGTGTGAGACGGCTTCCGGACTGGTGATTTCCTATGTGAACCAGGATACATCCATGTTAAAGGGCAGCATCCGCAATTTCTGCATGGAGCGGAACCTGGAAGAACATCTGTTCTTTGCGGTTTTGAGGCAGTTGGATCTGGACCGGGTACAGTTTGGGAAGCCTATGGAGGAACAGTCGGAAGGACAGAAGAAAAAGATCCTGATTGCTGCAAGCCTTCTCACACCGGCCCATCTGTATGTATGGGATGAGCCGCTGAATTATGTGGATGTATTTTCCAGAATGCAGATTGAAAAAATGCTCTTAAGCGTTCGTCCGACCATGCTCTTTGTGGATCACGATGTAAGATTTCAGGAGAAGATTGCCACAGGAGTAGTGGAAATGTCCGGCGGGCTGTGATAAAATGGGGGATGTGATGAAACTTCAAAAGCTGCTGAGCCTGGTAAGACAGGCGGTGGATCGATATGAAATGATGGAAGCGGGCGACCGGATCGCCGTAGGCGTGTCGGGAGGCAAGGACAGTCTGACCCTTCTGCGGGCGCTGAAGGAATTGTCTGCATTTTATCCGAAGCCTTTTGAAGTCTGCGGTGTCTGTGTGGACCTTGGTTTTGAAAATACGGACTACGATGCACTCAGGCGCTTCTGCGGGGGGCTTGAAGTAGAGCTTTCGGTGGTGCATACGCAGATTGGCCGGATTGTAATGGAGGAGAGAAAAGAAAAGCATCCTTGTGCCCTCTGTGCGAAGCTTCGCAAAGGGGCGCTGGGAAAAGAGGTACTCCGGATGGGATGCAATAAGATTGCCTATGCCCATCACAAAGATGATTTTGTGGAGACGATGCTGTTATCGCTGCTCTTTCAAGGACGGTTTTATGCATTTCCCCCTGTGACGCACTTTGAGGATACTTCTCTGACAGTCCTGCGTCCGCTGATGCTTTTAGAGGAGGCGCAGATAAAAGGATTCTGCCGTCTGTATGAGATTCCGGTGATGAAAAATGCCTGTCCGGCAGACGGAAAGACAAAGCGGGCTTATGCCAAAGAGCTGCTGGTCCGGCTGCAGAGAGAACATCCGGGCGTGAAGGAGCGGATGTTTCATGCTATCACCCAGGGGCAGATTCCGGATTGGCCTTCTGTCAAATGAGAACATATGTTCTTTTTCGCATATTATTAAGGAAAGGATCGGAGCGATGAAAGAGACAAAACTGGAAAAACAGCAGAACAGACTGCTGGAACTAGGAGTGATGGAGAAGGAAGACCGGCTGGTGGATTTTCTGCAGGCCAGCTACGTGGAACGGCTGGTGGGAAATTTCGGAAACTGGAAACAGGGCTGGGCGTATTTTACAGAAAGACGTCTGATCGTTTTCACCGGTCTTTTAGAAGACGATATAGTAATTCCCTATGAAAATATCAGGGAGCTGAAAAAGTGTACGCAGTTCTTTCTTCCTATCGGAATCTCCATTACCTATGAGCACAGAGAGAACGGGAAGACGGTAACAGATCGAATATCCATGATGAAACGGGACAAGTGGCTGAAGTTCCTGTCGGAAAAGTCCGGCGCGGCTGTGTGCTGAAGCTATGGACAGAGAAGCGTGGAAAGCCCTTTCTTTAGAAGGCGCAGTCCGGATACAGGAGGAGTTAAGGCCCGGAATCATACCGCATGTTCCGGAGGGAAGCGGCAGCTTTGAGACCGTCGCAGGCATCGATCTGGCTTACTGGGAAAAAGGAACAGAGGAATATGCCGTCTGCTGCATTGTGGTGCTGGAAAGAGAGAGCGGCAAAGTGCTGGAACATCAGTACGCATCCGGAAAGGTGGAGGTTCCTTACATACCGGGCTGTCTGGCTTTTCGGGAGCTTCCGCTTATTCTGGAGACGGTGAAGAAGCTGGAAAAGGCGCCGGATCTGTATCTGTTCGACGGAAACGGATATCTGCATCCCCGCCGTATGGGGATTGCAACACATGCGTCCTTCTATCTGCATCGGCCAACGATCGGCATAGCAAAAAAATACTATAAAATTGACGGAGCAGTATTTACAATGCCGCCGAATGAGAAGAACGCCTATACCGATATCCGGGTGGGCAATGAGGTGTGCGGACGGGCTTTGCGTACAGCCAAAGATGTCAAGCCGGTTTTTTTGTCGGTTGGAAATTATATGGATCTGGACACGGCCACAAAGCTCGCCTGCAGCCTCGTCCGGAAGGAGAGCCATATTCCCCTTCCTACCAGGCTGGCAGATCTGGAGACTCACCGTATGCGAAGAGAGCTGAATTCTGAATAGCAAACATATGTTCTGCATAAAAACCGTCCGGAAGCATTGTTTCCGGGCGGTTTCTCATTCGGACGGACAGGCGGCCGGCGCCGCTGTCTCATTGTAAGAAAATTGTAAGTTTCCTATATGAAAAATGTCAGTTTTGTCTGTTATGATAGAAATGGTAGAGAGGGAGCAGTAAAACGATGGATGAAAAACAGGTGATTTTAGTCGTAGATGACGACAAAGAGATTGTGAGAGTGCTGGGAAAGCTTCTGGAGCTGGAAGGGTATGAGGTTTATGCGGCGGGTGACGGTATAGAGGCGCTTGAAATTGTGACAGGCAGGAAAGTTCATCTGATCCTGCTGGATGTGATGATGCCGAAGCTGGACGGACTGTCTACGCTTATGGAGCTTCGGAAACGCCGGAATATTCCGGTAATTATTTTATCCGCCAAGACAGAAGAGAGCGATAAGGTGCTGGGGCTTTCCATGGGCGCCGATGACTATGTATCCAAACCTTTTCAGACAGCAGAACTGATGGCCAGAGTTCGCTCTCAGCTTCGGAGATATCTGATGCTGGGAGATGCCAAAAAACAGGAGCATGCAGATCATATTTTGCAGACCGGCGGGCTTTCTTTGGATCTCAATGGGAAAGAACTTTTGGTGGACGGCGGGAAAGTTCATCTGACGGCTACCGAGTACAAGATCACAGAATTTCTCATGAGAAATATGGGACAGGTATTTTCCGCAGAGGAGATCTATTCCAAAGTATGGAATGAAGACGCCTATGCGGTGGAAAATACGGTTATGGTGCATATTCGCAGAATCCGCGAAAAAATCGAGATTGATACAAAAAATCCAACATATTTAAAGGTGGTGTGGGGAATTGGATACAAGATGGAAAAAATTCCGGTATGGAAGTGAAACATGTAATCCGGCCTGGAGCTTTTTCGGGGCGCTGCTTTGTCTGGAATGTATGCTGCTGTTTTTGACGCTGGCAGTTTACAGGGGCGATATCATCTGTGGGGCAGCAGGGACGTGGTTTCTGATTTTTTCGCTCCTGTCGCTGAGGCATCTGGGCGGGCTGATGAAAAATGACAAGAACAATCTGGTTCCGATTGCCCTTCTGGATCATACGTGGCCGGATCTGGTCATTGGCATCCTTTTGGTATTTCTGTTTTTGTGCGGAAGAGAGCTGTGGGGGATTTTTGCCTATCTGCTCGACGATATTTTTGGATATTTCTGGACGGCGTTTTCTTTTCTGAAGCAGTTTCTGCTGATCTTTTTTGTGTCGGAGACGGTGATTTTTTTCCTGGTCATCTTATACATGTCTCTGCTCCGGCACATGTCTCATGAAAGACTTAAGAAAAAGCTCTTTGTCTTCCAGACGGGAAAAGAATGGAAAAAGAAATGGAAAAGATTTCGGAAATGGTGGGATATGTACTGGTTTGCCGGTGTAAAAGGCGGAAAAAACGAGAAGCTGTTTCGGAGAAAACAGTTATGGCTTCTGTATGTGCAGGGATTGTTTTTTTTACTCGCATGTCTGTATCTTGCATCGGTTTATTGGGAATTAGAGGAAATTATGGTGCTCGTTTTTCCCGTCGGTCTGGTATTTTTCCTGATCGATTACTGGTATGTGGTCCACATTTCCCGCGAAGTGGGTGTTCTTCTGGATGAGGTTCATCAGATTGCAAAGGAAGAAATAATAGAAGAAAGTCCGGTATTAAACAAACACTCTGTCCTTCGGGAAGCGGAGAAGGAGCTTTTGGCCATCAGCAGGAACAAAAAGGAGAGTGTGGAAAAAAGGCTGCAGAGCGAACGGATGAAAGTGGATCTGATTACGAATGTGTCCCATGATCTGAAAACACCGCTTACTTCTATAATCGGATGTGTTGATCTTCTGAAACAGGTGGAAGGGCTTCCTGGCGAGGCAGAGGACTACGTAAAACTGTTGTCCATGAAAGCGGAACATTTAAAAGGGATGATTCAGGACGTGTTCGATATGGCAAAAGCTACCAGCGGACAGGAGCTTAAGATGGAGCGGCTGGACATGGTGCGGCTCATTCGGCAGACTATGGCGGATATGCAGGACCAGGTGGAAAGGTCCGGGCTTCATTTTCGAGTCCGTATGGAAAAAGGAGAGCTGCATTTTCTGGGAGACAGCAAGAAAATGTATCGGGTTTATCAGAACCTGATTGAAAATGCGCTGAAATATTCCATGGCGGGCAGCAGGGTCTATGTGGAAGTGAAAAAAAAGGGGGACCGGATCCAGACTTCTGTAAAAAATACGTCTGCCCGCGAGATGGATTTTACACCGGAAGAGATTATGGAGCGGTTCACAAGAGGAGATAAAAGCCGGAGCACGGAAGGAAACGGACTGGGACTGGCCATTGCCCGGAGCTTTACGGAAGCCTGCGGAGGGAGCTTTCAGGTAACTTTGGATGGGGATTTGTTTAAGGCGGAGACGGTGTTTCGGATGGAAGGCGCGTTTTCGGTTTCAGAGCAAGGGACAGAAACAGGTTGAAAACATTTGATTTTTCCATTATAATTAGTACAATTACAGGTGCTTAGGAGATTTCTATGTTTCAGATCGAACGACAACAGGCCATTGTAAAATATCTCAATGATCACAGAACCGCGAATGTGGAAGAACTTTGTGAATATTTTAACGTATCCAAGGCGACCATCCGGCGGGATATCAATGAGCTGGCCAGAAACAATCTGATTATTAAGGCCCATGGCGGTGCGATGATGGCGGACGATATTCAGTATCAGGAGATTCCTTATTCACAAAAACGTGATGTGAACAGTGAGTCGAAACAGAAAATCGGTGCAGCGGCGGCAGAGCTGATCCAGGATGGGGATATCATCATTGTCGATTCGGGTTCCACTACGTTTGAGATGATTCGTCATATTACAAAGCAGATTGTACTTCTGACTCATGATTTGATGATCGCTTTGGCTACGGCGGAAAACAGCAATATCCGCACCCTTGTGGCAGGAGGCGAGATCCGTCATGACCAGTACGCCTTTTCCGGTTATGATACAGTGGCATTTTATCGAAATCATCATGCGCATAAAGCATTTCTTGGCTGTGATGCTATTAATCTGGAGACCGGACTTTGGACCAGGACTACAGATGAAGCGGCCATCAAGCAGGAGATCATCCAGGCTGCCGGCCAGATTATCCTGATGACTGATCAGGATAAATTTTCTGCCTCTGCGTTTTGCCGTTTTTGCGGAATCAGCGCAGTAGACTGTATCATTTCTGATAAATTCTCTTCCGAACAGCGGTCGGACGTCCGGCTGCAGGACATTCAACTGATCGATGCTTTTTCATAATGTTCAAATAAAATCATAAAAAATCATTCGATGCAAAAATACATTATGCGTATCCTGTGCTTTGGCAGTTCTTTTGGCACAGGATCTTTTTTTGTGCATATAGACGGAGAAGATTGTGTTTAAAATAGAGAGGAACCCTTTGCAATACAAAGAATAAGCGGATTTTTTGCAGGGGATGATGTCTGGGATAAACGATCAACTCCAGCCTGCTCTTTGTGTAGGATTTCTTTTTTTATATGCAAAATAAATCGAATAAAATCTTAAAAAAGCATATAAAATCAAAAACAATCTTGACACGTGTATAATTTGTGATTATAATTGAATTGTAACGATACAGGCATTGATTCGTGGGGGTTTTTACAAAAGTGAACCATGAGATCAAAAAGCTTGAGAGAAAGGAGAAAGAAAGATGAAAAGAACATTGTGTTTGGTGCTGGCGTTGTGTGTGATGACGGCAACAGCCTGCGGCGGTAAACCTGCGTCGCCGGAAGTGGGAGACAGCAATACTGCAGAAGGGTCCGGGACAGAAGCAAATGTGGACCAGGATAATTTGGATGCACCTGCTGTGGATGAGAATACCGGGGAACTATTCTCTACCAGCAGCGAACAGGCGGAGGCGTACCAGGCTTTTGCAGCAGAACTGAGCGGAAAATATGCAGGTAAGTCTCTGAACATTGTGACGGTATCCGACCCTTGGCTAAGCGGAATGAAGGAGATCATTACCGAGTTTGAAGCACTGACCGGCTGCACGGTCTATATTTCGGATCTTGGCTATGATGCCTGCTACTCAAAGGAAGTTTTGATTGCAAGCCAAAAGTCCAATGAAGCAGATGTGTTTATTTATGATTATCCATGGATCGGTGCTCTTTCAGAAAGTCTTCTTCCTCTGAATGATTCTCTGACAGATCATAAAGCATTGGTCAACTATGAGGATTTCTTTGCAGTCGGTCAGGCAGGGTCCACATGGGACGAAAATATTCTCGGCCTGCCTTTTGCCCCTTATTTTACAATGCTGACATACAATACCGATTTGTTTGAAAAGGCCGGCATCGAAAAGGCGCCTGCGACCGTGGAGGAATTAAAGGAAGCCGCTGCTGCACTGACGTCCGAAAGTACAGCCGGTATTGCATTAAACAATCAGTCGGGCACTTGTGTTGGCCAGGCGTACTTTGAATGGATCTATAATTTTGGCGGAAAGGCATTTGAGAGCTGCTATCCTGGTTCCGATGATTATTATGCGGATATGACACCGTGTCTGACTTCTGAAGAATCTTTGTCCGTTGTCCGGTTTTTCAAAGACATGCTGCAGTATGAAGGCTCTGGCGCTCTCAATATGGCGTGGAATGAGCGTTTTTCGGCATTCGCTACCGGAAATGCTGCTATCATGAGCCCGTGGATTACGGATATTATGCCTCTGGACGATACGGAGCAGTCTCTGGTATCAGAATGTTATGCAACTGCACCTGCTGTCTGCGCAGAGGGGGTCAAGCAGCACACGCCGGTGGGCGGTTATTCCATGGGGGTCAGCAGGTATGCGGCAGAGAGCGATCTGGCGGTTGACTTTATGCTTTGGTTTACATCTCCGGAGACAGCTTACAAATTTATTGGTGCAGGGGGACTTCCGGCGCGGTACTCTCTGATTTATGATCCGGAACTTTGCAGCCAGTACAGTTATTATTCCACACTCCAGCAAGTTGTGGATACATCGTTTTGCGCTTTTCGTCCGCAGATTCCGGAATCGTTTGAGATCATGGACACGATCGGACAGTATATCGGCCTTTATCTGGATGATTCCATGGAGTTAGAACAGGCGATGAAGACAGCAGAAGAAGAGGTAACAAAATTATTGGAAGATGCGGGGTATACAGTGAATCGTTGATGGCTGTGTCTTGTGTGGGCAGAAGGGGCTGCTCCTGTTACCGGCAGTCCTCTCTGCCAGTTCAAAGAGGGGCATTTATGAAGCAAAAACAAAAAACACTTGCTGAAAGAAATGCGGTCACAGCAAAAATCATGCTGGCGCCGCTGCTTACAGTATTATTGGTTCTGGGAATATTTCCTGGTATTTATCTGGTCTGGACAAGCCTTACAGATCTGCAGATGAACAATGCTTCCAGCGGAAATTTTATCTGGCTGTCCAACTATCTGGCATTGGTTACAGATTCTTCCATCTTTGGCAGTGCCTTATTAAAAACGCTGCTTTTTTGTCTGGCGGCACTTCCGATTCAGTTTGTTCTTGGGTATGTGATTGCAAAGTTTTTTATGGCGGCAGTAGATATGAAAGGAACAGGTTTTCTCCGTACGGTGTATATGTTTCCGTTGATGATTACACCGCTGTCTGTCGGACTGTTCTGGAACTATCTTCTGAATCCGAGAGTGGGAGCGGTAAATTTTCTGCTGCAGTCGGCAAACCTTCCTCTGCAGGAGTGGCTTTCAGATTCTTCTACGGCATTTCCGTGTATCATTGGAATTTATTTGTGGCAGTGGACGCCTTATGTGGCCATGCTGATTCAGGCGGGGCTTTTATCGATTCCGGGGGAACTTTATGAAAGTGCCAGGGCAGACGGAGCGGGACTTTTGCATATTACAAAATCCATTGACCTTCCGATGCTGAAAAAGGTGCTTGGAATCTCGGCTATTTTGTCTCTGGTTCAGATTGTTCAGACTTTTGAGCTGGTTCTGGCTACTACAAATGGAGGACCTGGTACCAGCACTCTGGTCTCTGCATATGCCATTTATCGGGATGCATTTAAGTATTTTCAAAATGGAAGAGCCTGTGCGGAGGCTGTTGTGCTGATGGTGATCACGACAGCAATTAGCCAAGTGCTGGCAAAATATGTATTGAAGGAGGAGGATTAGCATGAAATTTCGGATGAAATGGATCAAAAAGCTACTGGTCTGGATGGTATGCTTTTGCTTCAGCATGATGAGTCTGCTTCCGATTCTCTGGTCTGTCCTGACTTCATTTAAAAAATATATTGAAACGCAGATCTTTCCGCCCAAAATATTGCCGGATCAGTTCAGCCTGCATAACTATGCGGAATTATTCAAAGGAAGCAGTTCCATTGTAAAGCCGCTTCTTAGTTCTCTGGAGGTGGCAGTTATAACGACGGTAATTGTCCTGCTCATTGCGATTCCTGCTGCTTACAGTATGTCCCGCTTTCGGACAAAGAGGACCCATGACATTCAGATGTGGGTCATAGGTATGCGTATGGCGCCTGCGGTTGCGGTGCTGGTTCCGTATTACATTATTTACAGCAGGATTGGATTAGTGAACAATAAAGGCGGTCTGATCGTTCTGTATGTTTTGTCCAATGTTACATTTGCTGTCTGGCTGCTCAGTGTATTTTTTGACGGGGTATCAAAAGAGATCGAGGAAGCGGCGATGGTGGATGGTCTTGGTCACTGGGGTACGCTGCTTCGCATCGTAATACCGCTGGCTATGAACAGTATACTGATTATTGCGGCGTTTGTCTTTATATTCAGTTGGAATGAACTAATCTATGCCATGAATCTATGCGGACAGCAGACACAGACGCTTCCGGTGATCCTGTCAACCTATGCAAGCGATGTATCGGTGCAGTATCAGATGATGACCGCAACGCAAGTAATACAGATTATACCTGTTGCGCTTATTACGTTGTTGATTCAGAAAAACATTTTGACCGGACTGTCTTTTGGAGCGGTCAAAGGCTGAGGAAAAGAAAGGAGTTTCCATATGGAGAAAAAGACCATCGTGATTACAGGAGGAAACAGTGAACGAGGAATCGGGCTTGGTGTTGGAAGGAGATTTGCGCGGGAAGGATGGCGGGTTCTTATAATGGATCTGGCAAAGGAACCCGGCGAAGGATGCAGCCAGGCAGTTCAAGACAGCGGCGGAGCGTATTATTCGGTTGATGTGACGAATAAAAAGCAGGTTGATGCAGCTATGAAAGACATTTTTGCGCGGTATGATTTTGTGGATGCACTGTTCAGCAATGCAGGTATTCTGCAGTGGGTTCCTTTTGTAGATGTGACAGAAGAGCAGTTTGACCGGGAAATTGGTGTAAATCTAAAATCTATGTATCTTGTGGGGCAGCCCATTGCCCGAAAGATGATGGAAAGAAGAAAAGGCAGCATTATCCTGGCTGGTTCCATGGGGGGAAAGGAAAGTGCACCATTTCAGTCTGTATATGCGGCCAGTAAAGGCGGGGTGATTCAACTGACCAAGACGATGGCGCAGGAGCTTGGACCTTACGGAATCCGCGTCAACTGTACCTGTCCGGGTATCATCAATACCGATATAGGAAAAGGTGCCCCGAATCCTAAGATTCCATGGCTCGACCGTACGCCTTTGAACCGGTTCGGAACGCCGGAGGATGTGGCTGGTGTGGTGTGGTTTCTGGCCAATGAGGATTCGGCTTATATGACCGGACAGGCGATCAATGTAACCGGAGGGATGATGACATTTTAAAGGGGGCAGGGGAACATGGATGTATTGATTGGAGTAGATATTGGCACGCATTCGGTGAAAGCGGCGGCTCTTGATGCGTCCGGGAACCGGCTTGGAGAAGCGTCCTGCCGTCATGGGATCGAGATTCCCCGTGCAGGCTGCTGCGAGCAGGATGCTAAGAAGGTATGGTGGGACGGATTTGTTCAGGTGATATCAGAGCTTCTGAATCAAAAACATTTTCAGGCAAAAGACGTTCGGGGGCTTGGCATCAGTACGCTGTCGCCCTGCGTGCTCCCGGTGGATCTGCAGGGAGATCCCATTCGAAAAGCTATATTGTATGGTGTTGATGTTCGGGCCGCAAAACAGATCGAACGGTTTAACCGGGAACTGGGAGGAGAACTGGTGTTCGAAAGATATGGACAGCCCATGTCCTCGCAGACTGCAGGACCAAAGATCCTCTGGCTGAAAGAACATGAGCCGGATATTTTCGACCAGGCATACACGTTTCTCCCGGCAACCAGCTACATGGTGCACAAACTGACAGGACGGTGGACCATCGATCAGTACGTTGCACCCAGTTATGCGCCGTTTTTCCGGATTGATACGATGGAATGGGACGATGAGATGCAGAAGCGGTATTTGGGCAGAGTCCCGGAACAGATGGAGCTGCTCTGGCCCTGTGAGACGGCGGGAGGACTTCTTCCTGATATAGCAGAACTTTTGGGACTGCCGGCCGGGCTTCCGGTCACAGCCGGTTCCGCAGACGCACTGGCAGAAGCCGTCTCAGGAGCGGGAATCCGTGCAGGTTATGTGTTTATTATGTATGGAAGCTCTATTATCTTTATTGCAACCACAAAGAAAAAGATTACAAGGTCTGAGACTTTCTGGCCGTCCCCAGGCATGGTAGAAGGAGAGTGGGCGCTGGCAGGGGGGATGTCAACGGCTGGCTCTCTGATCGACTGGGCCATGGAAACTTTCTATCCGAAAGGAACTACGTATACGGAATTTTTTTCACTTGCCAGGCAGGCTCCAGCAGGCAGTCATGGCCTGATCGTACTTCCTTATCTCAGCGGGGAGCGGACACCAGTTTCCGATCCGAAGGCAAAAGGAATGCTTTTTGGTCTGACTCTGCATCATACCCGTATGGATATTGCAAGAGCAGTGTTAGAAGGGGTTGCCTATGGAATCCGTCACAATATCGAAGCCTATGAAGAGTGCCTTGGAACTGTTCGTCTGATCGGAGCCGGAGGAGGAGTTACGGATCCTTTCTGGGTTCAGATTATCAGTGATGTGTGCCAGAAAGAGCATGAGATCATGAGGAAGACTAATGCAGCTGTTGGGGATGCGCTCATGGCAGGGATGTCATGCGGTGTGCTGAAACGAGAAGAGGCGCAGCGTCTTGCAAAAAAGATTGGAAGTCCGGACCTCATCTGTCCGAATGCCGATAACAGGAAAGTGTATGAGAACTATTATCGGATCTATCGGCAGCTTTATGAACAGACAAAAGAATCTGCGCATCGGTTGGGAGAAGAAGGATGAAAACGGTCATTTTTGATGTGGACGGTGTTCTGGTGGATTCTTCGGCCCTGACTATACAAATCATTTCCGGACTTCTAAGTACATTAGAAGGATGCCCAGGAAATCAGCCGGAGCGGATTTGTGAGACTTTTGGCATGAGTATAACAGATATGTGGAATTATCTTATGCCGGGCTGTACATGGAGTGAGCAGAAAAAAATGAGTGATGCATATGACGAACAGATTGTGGAAGCACTGAAAGATGCCGCTGTTCTGCTGCCGGGAGTCAGAAAAGTGCTCACACAATTAAGGGATGCAGGATATCGGCTGACAGTTGCAAGCAACTGTGGAATCCGGTATATGGATGCAGTTCTGGACAGTCAGAACATTCGGGAATTTTTTGTCTGCCCTCAGTGTCTTCAGTCGGTGCATGGAACCGAAAAGGCGGATATTTTAAAATGGCATTTAAGAGAACATTCAGGGACTTTTGTTATGGCAGGGGACAGAAGATCGGATGTTCAGGCAGCACATAAAGCAGGGATTCCCTGCATCGGTGTAAGATCCGCATTTGGCAGCGAATCGGAACTAGAAGAAGCAGATATGTGGATTCAGAACGTGGAACAGCTTCCTGCGGCGGTTCAAAGGGTTCTGACAGCAAAGAAAGGAACAGAGGAAAAATGAATAACTGGTTAAAAGAACTTACAGGAACAGATAAAGCAGTCATCGCTATGTGTCATATGCAGCCACTTCCCGGAGATCCTTATTTTGACAGAGAAAAGGGGATGGAATATGCGTTGGAGGCAGCGCGGAAAGATCTTCATGCTCTGCAGGACGGGGGCGTAGATGCAGTCATGTTTTCCAATGAGTTCAGCCTTCCGTATCTTACAGATGTAAAGCCTGTGACTGTGGCAGCTATGGGGACAATCATTGGACAGTTAAAGAGCGAGATTCGGATACCCTTTGGTGTCAATGTTCTATGGGATGCGGAAAAATCGATTGATCTGGCGGCTGCAACAGGAGCTTCCTTTGTCAGAGAGATTTTCACGGGCGTATATGCAAGCGATTTTGGAATCTGGAATACAGATGTAGGTGAGACAATCCGTCACCAGAGGGCAGTCGGTGCAGAGAAAGTTCGGCTTCTGTTTAACATTGTACCGGAGTCTGCAGCATATATGGCTGAACGGGATATCTGTTCCATTGCAAAATCGACAGTGTTTGTGGGCCGTCCGGACGCGCTGTGTGTCTCCGGACTGACAGCAGGAACGCCTACGAATTCTTCCGTATTGAAGATGGTAAAAGATACGGTACCTGATACAGTCGTGCTGGCAAATACCGGTGTAAATGCAAATAACTTTGAAGAACAACTGTCCATTGCAGACGGTGCAGTTATGGGGACTGCGTTTAAAGTGGACGGCAAATTTGAAAATGCGGTTGATCAGGCAAGGGTAAAAGCACTGATGGACAAAATTAAAACATTCCGTAAAGGACTGTAAAAGCCGGAGGAGAAGAATGAAAGAAACACTTGAATTGCTGAAAGAGCTGACCAACATACCGGCTCCCAGCGGGAATGAAATGACACTCAGCAAATATATTTATCATTATATGAAAACCTTTGCAGAAGAAGTAGACGCAGATAATCTTGGCAATGTCATGGCATGTGTGACTGGAAGAAAGCCGGGAGCGGTTCGGATCCTTTTAACTGCTCATCAGGATGAGGTTTCCTTTATTGTCCGTAAAATTGAGCCTAATGGATTTATCAAAATTCAGCGGACAGGCGGTATTCCGGAGAAAAATCTGCTTGGTCTTGTAGTCTTGCTGATGACGGATAAGGGGATTTGTACGGGACTTATCGGTACCCGATCTCATCATCTGACCAGTCAGGAGGAGCGGTATCAGGTAGTGCCTATGATGGATCTGTACATTGATGCAGGATTTACAAGCGCCGAGGAAGCGGCAGAGGCAGGCGTGCATGTGGGAACACCGGTGGTCTATCAGAGAACCTTTTATGTCAATGGACATCGGATCTTTTCCAATGCGCTGGATGACCGGATCGGCCTTGCTTCGATTCTCCAGGTGGGAAAACGGATTGCTTCAAGAAAAGATGAGATGGATGCGGAAGTGTGGATCGGTACGAGTGTACAGGAAGAGTGGAGCCTTCGGGGGATCATTCCGCTTACGCGCATGGTAGAGCCGGATGCAGTCCTCTGCTGTGATATGTATCCGGCAACTGATACGCCTGATTTGAAAGGAATTGCGGATCTTGGCCTTGGAAACGGGCCGGTTATCAGCGAATATAATTTTCACGGACGCGGGACGCTTATGGGATTAATACCAGACGCTGCGCTTCGTGATACGGCACTGGAAGCTGCAAGACAGTTGGGGATTGCGGTACAGAGGGGGGTTTTGATTGGTGTTCTGACGGATGCAGCCTATGTGCAGACCGAGGGAAAAGGGATTGCGACACTGGATATTGCTATCCCGGCCCGATATTCTCATTCGGCTGTTGAAAGCAGTGACCTGCGTGATCTGAAAGAATATATGGATCTTCTGGAGCGGCTGATTGAGATCTATCCGGGGCGTGCAGCAAAAAACCGAAGGGATCTGATCGTCAGTTCGGAGGAAACCTATGAATTTGCCTGAAAAACTGACGATCAAATGGCTTCGGGAAGCCTACTGCGCGAGTATGCTGACGCCGGAGGCAGTCGTTGAGACGTGCCTTGCGCGTGCAAAGGCAGAAGAAGAGAAGCATGTGTGGATCCATCTGATGTCTATGGAAGAGATCCGTCCGTATATCCGCGGACTGGCTTCTAAACCAAGAGAAACATGTCCTCTCTGGGGAATTCCATTTGCCATTAAAGATAATATTGATCTTGCCGGAGTGCAGACGACCGCAGGGAATCCTGGGTATGCCTATCTGCCAAAAGAGACTGCAGAGGCAGTTCGGCGTGCGCTGGATGCAGGAGCAATTCCTATTGGGAAAACAAATCTGGATCAGTTTGCGACAGGGCTTGTAGGAACCAGAAGTCCGTACGGAGAAGTACATAATGCGCTGCGGCCGGAACTGATTAGCGGAGGGTCCAGTTCCGGATCAGCAGCGGCAGTCGCTCTCGGACAGGCAGCTTTTGCCTTTGGAACAGATACGGCCGGATCGGGCCGGGTACCGGCTGCACTTCATGGGCTGTACGGCTGGAAGGCCAGTGTCGGGGCGATTCCCGTCAAAGGCGTTGTACCGGCATGTGAAAGTCTGGACTGTGTCAGTGTATTTGCCAATACGTTGGAGGATGTGCTGGCGGTGGACGGCTGTGTGCGCGGACTGTGCAAGGATGATCCGTGGTCCCGGACATTGCCCCGTCTGGCGGCCTTGGCGCCGGAACATATTTATATTGCAGTTCTGAATGAACATGATTTTTATGGGCCTTTTGCCGCACAATACCATGCCGCATGGAAGGAAACGGTAAGACAGGTTCAGCAGTTGGGAATTCCAGTTACCATGATCGATGATACGGAATTTCGAGAGGCAGCGTCCATGCTGTACGGAGGACCGCTGGTGGCAGAACGATGGACGGCCGTTGGCTTATTTGCAGAAACGCATCCGGAAAAGATTTTCCCGGTCACACTGGAAGTCCTGAAGACAGGAGCAAAAGACCAGTACAGTGCATGTGCCCTTTTTGAAGCGCAGCATCGGCTTAAACGTCTTCAGATGAAGCTGAGAGAGCAATGGAAGAATGCGGTTTATTTGACTCCTACCTGCGGCGGAACATGGACCAGAGATCAAGTAAGAGAAAATCCCATTGGCACGAATACAGATATGGGCCGTTTTACAAATCACTGTAATCTGCTGGATCTGTGCGCAGTTGCGCTGCCGGCCGGGCAGGCGGAAAAAGATCTGCCATTTGGAGTAACCGTTTTTGCACTTTGCCAGGAAGAACATTTGCTGGCCGGATTCGCACAAATGTTGGAAAATTGCAGAAAAGACAAGATGCTGCTTGTAGTATGCGGGCTGCATATGCAGGGATTTGAGCTGGAACATCAGCTTTTGGATCTGGGAGCGGTTTTTATAAAATCGGTCGAAACTGCGCCTGTATATAAGCTGTATCTTCTTTCGGATAAGGAAAAACGGCCGGGGCTGGTTCGGGTAAAGGAAGGAGGCGCATCCATCGAAGCGGAACTCTGGCATATACCGAAAGATCGGCTGGGAAGTTTTATCAACGAGATTCCGGCACCGCTGGGACTGGGAAAGATACAGTTGTCGGATGGTACAGAGGCGACAGGATTTCTGTGTGAGGCTTTTGCAGCGGCAGATGCAGCGGAGATTACCAAATATTTGGGATATCGCAATTATCGGAAAAGCATGATAACATAAAGCTGGTTAAAAAGAAGCTGAGAGCATCTATAAAAATGCTCTCAGTTTCTCGTATATTTCCGGTGTTGCCGCAATAACACAGGAATTTTGAAGGTATGGAACCGGTGCGCTCTGCCAGTTCGTGACCCGGCCGCCCGCTTCTTCGATGATCAGTGCACCTGCGGAATAATCCCATGGTTTCAGGTTGTATTCAAAGAACCCATCCACTCGGCCGGCTGCCACATAGCATAAATCAAGCGCAGCAGAAGCGCTCCTGCGGAAATCCGCCGTTTCCATAAAAACTTTCTGGAAGATTGGGAAAAGCATGGAAGCCTTGTCCTTTTCGTAAGGGCTGGAGCCGAAGGAAATGACGCAGGTGCCAAAGTCTTCTCTGTGGGAGACTTTTATGGGGCGGTTATTTAAATATGCGCCTTTTCCCCGGATGGCGTGAAATGTCTCTTCAGTAAAGGGATTGTAAACGATGCCAAAGGTAATCTGTCCGTTTTCGTAGAGCGCAAGGGACACAGCGCTCATGTGATAATCATGAATTAGATTGGTGGTGCCGTCAATGGGGTCTAAGATCCAATAGGATCTTTTGGTGTCTAAGTTGTTGTTTTCCTGTTCTTCGGAGAGCAGAAGGACGCCGGGAGTCATCTGTCCAAGCTCTTTGCGCATGTACTCCTGCACGGCTACGTCTACTTTGGTAACATAGTCGGCGGCGCCTTTGACTGTGACCGCATGGGCCATTTCCTCGTTGAAAATAATCGATTTGGCACTGTGAACCAGATCGACGATTGCCTGATAATCCATATAAGTTCTCCTCACATTCTTATTTTTGCTTCTATTTTCCCACAAAAGGGGAAAAATTACCAGAAAAATTTTCTGATTTTAAAATTGGATTTATAAAAGGAGCTTTTTATCCTGCATATGGATGAGAAAATTATTCGACTAAATTTTTCAAATTTTTAAAGACCGGAAAAAATTGCTGGACGAACGGACAAATTTGTGAGAGAATAAAAACATGTATGAGGCCCTGCCCCTTGGGGCCTAATATGATAACTTGAAAGGAGTTTCAAACAAATGATTTATTCACGTGAAGTAGAAGAAATGTGTCCGGTAGCACAGGGCGTTCATCACGGCGCCGCTCCAATTCCGGAAGAAGCAAAGTGGGTTCAGGCAAAAGAAGTCAAAGACATCTCTGGCTTTACCCATGGAGTAGGCTGGTGTGCTCCTCAGCAGGGCGCATGCAAGCTGTCTCTGAATGTGAAAGAAGGCGTGATCCAGGAGGCGCTCATCGAGACTCTCGGATGTTCCGGCATGACCCATTCCGCAGCTATGGCTTCTGAGATTCTTCCTGGCTTAACGGTTCTGGAAGCTCTGAACACGGACCTTGTATGCGATGCAATTAACACCGCTATGAGAGAGCTGTTTTTACAGATCGTCTATGGACGTTCCCAGTCTGCGTTCTCTGAGGATGGCCTGGCAGTGGGTGCAGGTCTTGAGGACCTTGGCAAAGGACTTCGTTCCCAGATTGGTACCATGTATGGTACGTTGGCAAAAGGCCCCCGTTATCTGGAGATGGCAGAAGGCTATGTCACCGGTATTGCTCTGGATGAGGACAATCAGATTATCGGATATCAGTATGTATCCCTTGGAAAGATGACAGACTTTATCAAAAAGGGTGATGACCCCAACACTGCATGGGAAAAAGCAAAAGGCCAGTACGGCCGCGTGGCAGATGCGGTTAAGATCATTGACCCGCGTAAAGAGTAATTCCGAGGAGGTAGACGAAAAATGGCATTATTTGAATCATATGAGAGACGTATCGATAAAATCAACGCTGTTCTGAACAGCTATGGAATTGCTTCTCTTGAGGAAGCAGAGAAAATTACAAAAGATGCAGGACTGGATGTATATGCTCAGGTAAAGGGCATCCAGCCTATCTGTTTTGAAAATGCGTGCTGGGCGTACACTGTAGGCGCGGCTATCGCGATTAAAAAAGGCTGCAGAAAAGCGGCTGACGCTGCTGCAGCTATCGGAGAGGGTCTTCAGGCGTTCTGTATTCCCGGTTCGGTTGCAGATACCCGTAAAGTAGGACTTGGACACGGGAATCTGGGCAAGATGCTTCTGGAAGAGGATACGGACTGCTTTGCATTCCTGGCAGGTCATGAGTCCTTTGCAGCCGCAGAGGGTGCCATCGGTATCGCAGAGAAAGCGAATAAAGTCCGCCAGAAACCTCTTCGTGTTATTCTGAATGGTCTTGGAAAGGATGCTGCACAGATCATTTCCCGTATCAACGGCTTTACATATGTAGAGACAGAGTATGATCCGTATACCAATGAGGTCAAGGAAGTGTTCCGCAAGTCCTATTCCGAGGGACTTCGTGCAAAGGTCAACTGCTACGGTGCAAACAGTGTTCCGGAAGGCGTTGCAATTATGTGGAAAGAGAATGTGGATGTATCCATCACCGGTAACTCCACGAACCCGACCCGTTTCCAGCATCCGGTAGCAGGTACTTATAAAAAAGAGAGAAATGAAGCAGGAAAGAAATATTTCTCTGTTGCATCCGGCGGCGGTACCGGACGTACGCTGCATCCGGATAATATGGCAGCAGGACCGGCTTCCTATGGTATGACGGATACTCTTGGACGTATGCATTCCGATGCACAGTTCGCAGGTTCCTCTTCCGTTCCGGCTCATGTGGAGATGATGGGCCTTATCGGCGCAGGCAACAATCCCATGGTCGGTATGACGGTGGCAGTGGCTGTTTCCATTCAGGAAGCGGCAGACGCTGGAAAGTTCTAAGAAAAGCCTTGAAACAGGGGGTTAATCAGGCCGTGAGACGGTCTGATTGGCCCTCTTTTTTTGTCTGCAAGACTCGTACAAGACACACATTCCTGTCAGATCCAGTTTGAAGCCTTAGTTTATATGATAGATGAAATCAGATCATGAGTTTTGTTTCGGCATGAGTGTATAAGCAATCCTGTTTATAGAGAGTGATTCCATTATTTCTTTGGCATCATTCAGATAAGATTCCGTTTGTGGATACGGTGCTTATAGGCATTTATACAGGCTGGAGACCACAGGAACTTTCTATTCTGCGTTTGGAGGATATTGATCTGGAAGGAAATACTTTCTTTGGGGGACTGAAGACGGAGGCAGGCAGAAACAGATATGTCCCCATACATCCATTGATCAGAGACTTGGTATGCATTCGTTATAAAGAAGCAGCTGAAATGGGCAGCGAGTATTTATTTAATGATCCGGAAGGGCGACAGGGCATGGTCATGACTTATGACAAGTAACGCAGGTGGTTTGAAAATGTGATGAAAAGGCTGGATATGCAGCATAGACCACATGAAACCTGCTATACCTTTTCAACTCTGGCAAAAGCATACAATATGAAGGATAATATCAGAAGGCTGATTATGGAACATGCGATTGTAGATTTTACAGATCGAGTATACACGCACCCTACGGAGCATGTTTATTACAATGCGCTGGAGTTTCTTACAGGCAGTTACTGGAAAAAAGGAGTCTGAAGGGTGTGTATGCAGGAGACGGCAGCTTGCATATGACAGGAAAAAATGATATGATAAAAACAGAAAACGAACGGAGCAGCGGATATGGCAAACATATATGACGGAGCGTTCAGAACCATTCTAAATGACTGCAGACAACTGATTATTCCGGTGATAAACGAAATATTCGACGAACGGTATACCGGGGAGGAAGAGGTACAGTTTTTTCCCAATGAGCATTTTCTGGACCAGCAGGATGAGGCTGACAGGGAGCGGATTACGGATACCAATTTCAGAATCATCGGAAAGACCGTAAAGAAATATCATCTGGAGTGCGAGAGCAGCCTGCCGGACGGGAAGATAGCCGTAAGGCTTTTTGAGTATGACGCCCAGATCGCGCTTGATGAAGGGGAGGTTACAGAAGAGACGCTGACCGTGACATTTCCCCATACAGCGGTGCTGTATCTCAGGGCGTATAAAAAGACGCCGGATAAAATGAAATATATGATCGTGACTCCGGGAGGAACGGTGGCGTATGACGTACCAATTATGAAGGTGCAGACGTATTCTCTTTCTGATCTTTTTGATAAACGGCTGCTGTTTCTGATTCCATTTTATATTTTTTCACATGAGAAGGGCTTTCCGAAATATAATAGTAATGAGCAGGAGCTGGAAAAGCTGAAAGCAGAGTATCAGGAGATACTGGCAGGGCTGGATGACCTGGAGCGTCAGGAAGTCATAGGAGCGTTTGACAAGCGGACGATCATTGAGATTTCCGGTGATGTGCTGAGAGAGATCACGAAAAAATATGAAAATATCCAGAAAGGAGTTGGTGACATAATGGGCGGGGCATTGATTGAGACAGAGGCAAGAACCATTTTAAATCGAGGAAAAAAGGAAGCGAAAAAAGAAACCGCACTCAGGATGCTGAAAAGAGGAAAGCTTACTCTAGAAGAGATTGCAGAAGACACAGGTCTTAGTATTTCAGAGGTAAGAGAGCTCGCAGAACTTCAAACCATATAATTGTATAAGGATATTTTTTTGGAACCAGTCTTTCCTTACAGGAGGCTGGTTCTTTTATTGGAACAGAAGACAGAAGTCTACAGGCCGTTACTGGAAAAACGGAGTCTGGAAGGTGTGTATGCAGGAGACGGCAGCTTGCATATGGCAGGAAAAAATGATATGATTTCCGGTGATGTGCTGAGAGGGATCACGAAAAAATATGAGAATATCCAGAAAGGAGTGTGGAATTACGTGATTTATATTACAGGTGACTGTCATGGATCCTTTGAACGCTTTTCAAAACGTCGGCGTATGAAATCAGCTTTTCTGCCGGAGAAAGGTGATTATGTGATTGTATGCGGTGATTTGGGATTGTTGTGGGCGAAAGACAGAGAATTTGAATATCATCTGAAGTGGCTCTCCAGACTGCCGTTTACGCTTCTTTGGGTACAGGGCAATCATGAAAATTACAATATGATCGCAGAATATCCGACGGAGCAGTGGCACGGTGGCAGAGTGCGTCATATAGTCAGGGACAAAATCATCCTTCTGGAGCGCGGTCAGATCTTCCATATGGAGGGGAAAAGCTTTTTTACATTCGGCGGGGCATCCAGTCATGACATTCAGGGAGGCATACTGGACAGAAGTTCGCCGGATTTCAAGAGAGATAAGAGACGGGCGGTTCAGAGCGGCCTGCCTTATCGAATCAGAAATGAATCATGGTGGGCGCAGGAACTGCCGACAGATGCTGAACTGCAGGAGGGTATGAACAATCTTTCCAGAGCGGGTTTTTCTGTTGATTATGTGATTACGCATTGTCTGTCAGGCAGTATGCAGGAGAAACTGGGGAGCCTTTATGGGAATGACGCCAGATCTTATGAGGGAGACATTCTGACGGATTATTTTGACAGGCTGGAGCAGAACTTACAGTACAGGATATGGTTCTGCGGACATTATCATATAAATCTGCGGCTGGATAAAAAGCATGTGATATTGTATAAGGAAGTTGTCTGTCCTGATGATTTCCGGTGAAGATGATTTAGCAGGAAGCCGGCTTTAAAGCAGCGGCACGATACAACAGGAGGCAGAGAGAGGAATCTGGCTGAATATTTATTTCAGATAGAAAAGTGTGATGGTGAAATGACAGAATCCTATGAAGTATGTGATTTCTGATCAATTCCATTCAGGGAACAGCAGATGCTGGTAAGTTTTAAGAAATAATGTGAAATTGTGGGCTTTCGCTAATGTAAAAAGTTAGCGAAAGCCCTTATTTTTGCTTTCTGACAGGAACAGACCTGCCAATGTTAAAACAGTTCCCGCTGCCGCAAGCGCAGTGATTTTCTCGTGGAGAATTGCCACGGAAGTTACTACCGTGATTACAGGAATCATGTAAATATAAACGCTTGTTTTAACAGCTCCCAGCATTTTGACCGCATAATTCCATGTAACAAAACAAAGGGCCGATGCGCCCAGCCCAAGAAAGAGGATATTGAACAGACAGACCGGATCGGCAAATCTTGTCAAATCCCATTCAAAATCAAACAGGAACAGTGCCGGGAACATAAATAAAATACCATAGAAAAACACCCGGCGGGTGGTGAGAAGGGTACTGTAACCATAGCCGCTGATTTTCTTTGTCAGCACGGAATAGCAGGCCCAGATCAGAGCAGCAAACAATGCCAGCAGATCTCCGGCGGGATTTAATTGCAGCTTAGAGCCATTGAAACTAATCAGAAAGATTCCGGACATAGCAACTGTAAAGCCAATGAAAAAGCTGGCACTGGGTCTTTCCTCTTTCAGTACCAGATGGGACAAAATAGCAGTGAAAAACGGGGCCACGGAAATAATAATGCCCACGTTTGACGCCATCGTATAAGTAAGTGCAATGTTTTCCAGAAGGTAATACAGGCAGATTCCGCACAAACCCGCCGCAGCAAAGGTCAGTTCCTGAGACTTGCTTGTCCCTTTCAGACGGCGGGGATAAACGGCCAGTAGGGCTGCCAGCCCCATAACAAAACGGAAAAACAGTATTTCCACCGGCTGAAAGTCCTTCAGCAGAATTTTCGTAGAAATAAAAGTCGTTCCCCAGACTACAATGGTAAGCAGAGCAAAAAGATGCCCTGCGGTGCTGTTGTGTTTCATGTGCTTGTCCTCCTTGCTGGTACTTATTATATCAGACAGAAGGGTCTTTGGCTTGTAAAATATATTCATTTTCCGTTTATTTGTTTAAAGGGGGATCAAAGAAGAAGTATCAGAATAAAAAATTGTTCCAAAAAGTGTACTTTTTGGCTAATGATTATATCGTCTCAAACACGAAAAAGTTTAGCACAGTTTCACCTAAAAATCAAGAACTACTCTCTATTTTTCCAGTCAATTCCGACAAAACTCCAGTATACGAAAAGCTTTCTCAAAAAGTACACTTTTTGGAACACCCCATATTCAAAGGAATCCGCCGATGTCTGCAGACACCATATGCAAGATCATTCGCCAATACAGCAAGTCTCCCCTTTCTGCGGAAGATATGCAGAAGCTTC
>CAJTDB010000009.1:50390-177383 GCA_910574965.1 Lachnospiraceae bacterium
GAAGCTTCTGCATATCTTCCGCAGAAAGGGGAGACTTGCTGTATTGGCGAATGATCTTGCATATGGTGTCTGCAGACATCGGCGGATTCCTTTGAATATGGGGTGTTCCAAAAAGTGTACTTTTTGAGAAAGCTTTTCGTATACTGGAGTTTTGTCGGAATTGACTGGAAAAATAGAGAGTAGTTCTTGATTTTTAGGTGAAACTGTGCTAAACTTTTTCGTGTTTGAGACGATATAATCATTAGCCAAAAAGTACACTTTTTGGAACACCCCATATTCAAAGGAATCCGCCGATGTCTGCAGACACCATATGCAAGATCATTCGCCAATACAGCAAGTCTCCCCTTTCTGCGGAAGATATGCAGAAGCTTCAGGAGATCGCCAGGGATTATACAAGGGTGAAAAACGAAGTCTATCAGCGGTACAGCGGCATGAAGAGCCTGTCAAAGCTCTATCCGGGCTATACCGTTCAG
This sequence comes from Lachnospiraceae bacterium, assembly GCA_910574965.1. Taxonomy (GTDB): domain Bacteria; phylum Bacillota; class Clostridia; order Lachnospirales; family Lachnospiraceae; genus Hominiventricola. Next base: position 50,864 of record CAJTDB010000009.1, read on the forward strand.
AATGAGATGACAAAGAGCGGACTTCGGGAGCAGCTAGAATTGCCGTCCGTATATTTTTACCTGGCCATTTTTGATGCTTTGAAAGAGATCAAGATTCGCTGGACTGGAATCCGGGCCAGAGTTTTAAAAAGAGTCAATGCCAACGAGGGATTTACCGAGGAGGAAAAGCATTTTCTGCGGTATGTGCTGAAAGTAAGCAATGCGTTTGAATCTGCGCTCAATGGTTCTGTACAGAAGCTTCCCAAAGAGCTTAAGCGGCAGTATGACATTCTTGCAGATCAGGTGGATGTAAAAAAGCTGGAAAATTATCTGCGGCGGCAGGTACGCAGGCAGAACTGCCAGCTTCATGCGGAATCTGCGGAGGGTTTTGCCATTGGGGAGCGGGCTTACCGCTATGGAGATCACGGTATTTATATTTCGGTGAAAGAAAAAAGAAAGCGGGTCTTCGTTCCACTGACGGATGGAAACCATTATACAAGACAACTGTATATTCGCCTGTTTCCAGAGAGCGGGCATATTGAGATTCGGGTGCCGGTAGATATTACTGTACGGGAGCATGAGGATTATACCGGGAATGTGGGAGTGTCCATGGGAATGTCAGTCATGCTTACAACAGACAAAGGGCATGTATATGGAGCTGAACTGGGAGAATACCAGACCCGGCTTTCCGACTGGCTTCGTGAGCAGACAAGCATTTACCATAAGAATCGCGACGCCAATTCCGGAAGAAAGAAATATTTGGAGAAGAAGCGCCGAATGGAAGAACAGCTTCACGGATATATCAATCAGGAGCTGAACCGGTTTCTGCGGACAGAGAAGCCAAAAGCTGTCTGTCTGCCAAAGCTTCCGAAGCCCGGTACCGGCGGGCCGATAAAACGGATCAATCATCTGGCATCTACCTGGCAGCGAGGCTATATCCGAAAACGGCTGGCACTGAAATGTTTGGAACAGTCAGTAGAACTCAGGGAAGTGACGGGAAAGAACATCAGTTCTGCATGCAGCCAATGCGGAAATCAGGGGCAAAAGAAAGATGGTATTTTTCGCTGTCCAGAGTGCGGGTATGAAGCGGACCAGAAGCAGAATGCGGCTCAAAATGCGAAAAAGCGCGGTGAATGTCTAAAGGACACAGCATTTTTAAAAGATCATAAGGACCAATTCCCGGATAAATGAAAGTAGTGAGCTGGCATTTGACTGAAAGGACCGGGCGTGTGCGTTCATGATATAAAAAAAGATACGGCATTAGAAGGCAGGGACCTGTTTGGAAACTGCGCATTGGGTATGCCAGGACCCTGGGAACCTTTCGGAACAGAAAGGAAGTAGCAGGGAGCGAAGCGGCACAGGCCGCATCGTCCGAAAAGGGCGACCAATATTCCTTATTTTATAAAAAGAGCAGGAGAGAAAAAGACGATGAGAAAATCCCAGAAGAAACAGGCAGAGGAACTGCTGGGCCTGCTCGGTCAGGTGCATAAAGGAATCCGCCAGACCATTCAGGCAGGAAAGAAAGCGGATGCTATGGATCTGCTGGGCCAGTGCCAGGATGCGGCGATCAATCTGGGAGAGGCCATTGAGCAGACAGAAGGCGAAGGCTTTGTGACTGTAACGTATTTGGAAGAGTACTGTGAATTGGTCTTTCAGATTTATGAAAAGCTCCAGAAGGGGCAGAGTGTTCATGCAGAAAAAGCATATAAGTATCTTCACAAAGGGCTGGTGAAGGTTAAAAACAGTGTCAGCAGCGACATTAAGGTGCGTACAGAGGCAGTGTTCCTTCCCTATAAAGCATCCATGTGGGACTCTCTGGAGAGCGTCTGGAAAGCAGCGGATAAGGATCCGGACTGTGATGCCTATGTCATTCCGATTCCTTATTATGACAAAAACCCGGACGGAAGTTTCCGAGAGGAACACTATGAAGGGGATCAGTATCCGGATTATGTGCCAATTACACGGTATCAGGAGTATGATTTCGCGGAGCATTGTCCGGACTTAGTTTTTATTCATAATCCTTATGATGAGTATAATTATATCACCAGTGTACATCCGTTTTTTTATTCCAAAAATTTAAAACAATATACAGATCAATTAGTATACATACCTTATTTTATTTTAGGCGAAATTGATCCGGAGGATACAACAGCAGTGAAAGGAATGGAGCATTTCTGCACCGTTCCAGGGGTGATTCATGCGGATAAGGTCATTGTGCAGTCGGAGGCTATGAAAAAAATCTACGTAAATGTGCTGACGGAGTTCGCAAGAGAATCCGGTATGACGGATATGGACCGGAAATATTGGGAAGGAAAGATTCTGGGACTTGGATCGCCGAAAGTGGATAAGGTGCTGAATACGAGGCGGGAGGATCTGGAAATTCCGGAGGAATGGCTGCGGATTATTGAGAAGGCGGATGGGAGCTGGAAAAAGGTTGTATTTTATAATACGACGGTGACGGCGCTTTTACAGCATGGGGAACAATATCTGGAAAAGATGCGGGATGTGTTTCGGGTGTTTTGGGAGAACCGGGAAGATATAACGTTATTGTGGAGGCCGCATCCGTTGATGGAGGCGACGGTTCGATCTATGAGGCCAGAGCTGGCAGAGGAGTATGACAGGATTGTTGCAATATATCGGGAAGATGGGTGGGGGATTTATGATGATACGGCGGAGATAGATCGGGCGGTTGCAGTTTCGGATGGGTATTATGGGGATGGGAGTTCGATTGCAAAATTGTGTCAGGAAGCCGGAAAGCCTGTAATGATACAAAATGTATATTCATTGCCTTCTAATAACTACTCGCTTGCCATGGATAATATTGCAGAGCATCACGGAGAAGGATGGTTTATTGGTTTAAAAGATCAATGTCTTTACCGGATGAATATGAAAACATATGAGGCAGAATTTGTGGTAAGAATTCCTCGTAGAAGGAACATAGATGGAGTGGGACCGGTATATGGAAAACTTTATTTTTATGGGGATAAAGCTTTTATCATTCCATGGCAGCCGATAGATATAGTTGTTTATGATACAAAAAAAAAGGAAATACGATACATACAGTATGAAAATGAAATAATCAATAGAGGAATGGTTTTCAGTGAAGGAATTACAAAAGACAATAAATTATATGTAATTCCTTGTTCTTATGAGTATATTTTGTGCCTTGATATGAATACAGAAAAAGTATCACATATTTACTTAGGAGAGATTTTAAAGGAAAAGCATAAACAGCATTCTTTTGCATGGGGAGCTGTATATTTTGATAAAAATACGATTTATATGACTATGCTTTTTGATAACAAGGTTCTGGGATACGATTTGCGTACAAATGACGTAAAAGTATACCAGGATGGATTACTAAGTAATGGAAGTGGAGGTATTTGCGGAACGGATGACGATATATGGATTATTCCTCGTAAAACAAATAGAATCATTCATTGGGACAGAAAGAAAAAGACATTTGATTTTATAGAAGATTTTCCAATAGGGTATCAGTCAGGAGAATGGAGTTTCCATAAAATTGTAATGTGCGAAGAATATTTATGTCTGTTGCCACGGGATGCAAATATGTGCCTTTTGATGAATAAAGAGACAGGAAAAATGACATGCCCTAATTTAAACTATAGAAAAATAGATCCGGAAAATTATTATGATAAATATATGATGTATTCAAATGCGTGGGAGGATCAACGTTATATTTTTATTATATGTTCCAAACAAGGAACCGTTTTTCGTATTGATAAAACAGAGAACTTTAAATCGGATAAAATTTGTTTGCTGAATAAAACGGATGAAGCCTGTTCGTACATACAAACAGATAAAATATATGAACTCGAAAACAGGTTTGAGAATACAGAAAAATATATTGAGTACATAAAGGATAAGAAAGATATGAAAAACATTCATAAGACAGATTGCCTTAAAAATACAATCTGGTCATATTTTTCTGAATGATACAGGTGATCTTGCAGGTAACAGACCTTTAATAAGATGAAAATATATAATATGAATAAAGAAATATGAAATCTGTTTTATAGGATACGAATATACCATGTTATAAAATGGGAGAGAATATGCTGCTAGAATATATTTTTTTTAGATTAAATTGATGAAATGAAAGAGTTCATTTTGTATAGGTTGAGGAGGGTTTAGGCTATGAAGGAAGAATTATATGGGAAAATAGAGACATATGGGTTGTGGTATGAATTATTTAAGGAATCCCTATTAGGAATGAACATAGGACTTCCAGGCGACGTAGATTCAAGTGGTGAAGAAAATGTTTGTAAGTTATTAGCAAATTTATGCGGGGAAATTAAGACTGCATTTGACGTGGGGGCTAATTCTGGAGAATATTCTAAAATGTTGAGAAGACATTTTCCAGATGCAAAAATTCATTGTTTTGAGCCGGCAAAGAAGACGTTTGAGGTTTTGAAAAAGAATATAGGAGAGAAAAAGGATATAATTATAAACAATATTGCTATTAGTGATGAAGCAGGACTACTTGATTTATATTATGATAAAGAAATTTCAGGATTGGCAAGTTTATATAAAAGGCAACTGGAATATTTGAACATTGATTTTACAAAAAGCGAAAAAGTATTGGTTGAAACATTAGATGCGTATTGTGAAAGGAATCATATTGACAATATTGATTTCTTGAAGATGGATATAGAGGGGAACGAGTTTAGCGCATTAAGAGGAGGAAAAAAACTGTTAGCAGAAAAATGTATAGGTGCAATTCAGATTGAGTTTGGCGGATGTAATATAGATTCCAGAACATTTTTTAGGGATTTTTGGAATCTTCTGCATAAAGATTTTTTTGTATATAGAATTTTAAAGAATGGTTTTTGGGAAATAACAAATTATACAGAACGTTTAGAGTGTTTTTGCTGTACAAATTATATTTTTGTTAGAAAAGATATGAAAAAAAGAGAATAAAATATCTGATGTTAAGGAGAACCAAAGTGAAAGATAATTGTATTGTGTTTGGTTTGGGAAAAGACTGGAAGGAGAATATTGAATTTATTTTAGAAAAATTCAATGTAATTGCTTGTACAGACAATAATAAAATACCAGAGGAAGGATTTTGGAAAAGCCATTATATATTTCCTGATGAAATAAACAAATACGATTTTGATAAAATACTGATTTGCACCAGAAGATTCCGTGATACTATTAAAGTACAGTTGACAAAAATGGGAATACCATTAGATAAGATAGTATATATAGAATCGCCTGCTTACAATACTAGTAATATAAATTTTAAAAATGTGATTCAGGATATGGAACTGTATCAGAATATGAATACAGATGAAAAATTTTCTGTTGTTGAGGATTCTCTTTTATTTATAACAGAAGATAAATCGGCAAATGCAGGGAATCCATGTCAGCATTATTTTGCACAGGATATTTGGGGAGCAAATAAAATATATCATCGTAATCCTGAACAGCATTATGATATTGGATCAAGACTGGATGGATTTATAGCGCATTTGCTTGTTTTTCGGAAAGTAAATTATATTGATATACGTCCATTACCTTATGAAATACCTAATTTATATTTTGTAAAGGGAGATGCGGTCTCTCTGGCGGAATTTGAAGACGAGTCAATTGAAAGTTTATCTTGCTTTCATGCCTTAGAGCATTTTGGCCTTGGAAGATACGGTGATAAAATAGATCCAGATGCATATAAAAAAGCGGCAGGAAATATAAAGAGAGTTTTGAAAAAAGGAGGCTCTTTGTATATTGGAGTTCCAATTGGGGAAGAGGACAAACTATTTTTTAATGCACATAGAGTCTTCTCGATATCGACAATATTATCTAGTTTTGACGGATTAAAGTTGAATGATTTTGCTATAATAGAGCCTAATGGAGTTTATGCCAAAAAAGCAGATATCCGGGAGCTTAAAGAAATAAAAGAATATAGCTGTGGTCTTTTTGAATTTGAAAAAATAAACTGATAAAACAAAATAGAAAAGCAGTGTATATCATAAATTACGGAGAAGAAAAGAGTTGGATATTGTTAGATTCAAAGGAGGACTTGGGAATCAGATGTTTCAATACGCATTAATAGAAGCGTTGCGAAATAATGATAGAGACGTGTATTGTAGTTTGGGGTTCTATCAGAAACATCCAGACTTGAGACCGTTTATATTGGATAAGATTTTTCGAGAACTTAATTTGCTTGAAATAAAAGAGGAAAGATTTGAAGAAATAGACAAAAAATGGAATAAAATAAAAACTGACAAAAAGAAATTGAATGAATTTGTAAAAAATCCAAAAGACCGTTTTTTTTATGTAGAAAATGAAGATGGAAAATATGATCCAGATGTGTTTTTAACTGAAAATTGTACGTTTGTTGGGTATTGGCAGTCAGAAAAATATTTTAAAGATATTCGTAAAAAACTTCTTAAATTATATTCTTTTAAAAATTTAGAACCTAATTTATTAAAATTTGGAAATTATATAAGAAACAAATACATTAGCGTACACGTTAGAAGAGGAGATTATTTAAAATATGATTTGTTCCATACTTTTCAGATTGATTATTATTATAAAGCAATGGAATATGTTAGTAGAATAATGCCTGGTGTACCATTTGTGTTCTTTTCTAATGATATGGAATGGGTAAAGTATCATTTTAACAAAACCAATATAATTATATGCGAAGCAAAATTATTTGAACATTATGAAGACTGGTATGATATGTATTTAATGACTTTATGCAGAGGAAATATAATAGCAAATAGCAGTTTTAGCTGGTGGGGAGCTTGGCTTAATAAAAATACTGCTCCTGTTGTGCTTGCACCAAACAAATGGTTCAATGGACTGGAAACGCCGGATATATGGTGTGATAATTGGATTCGGATTTGATGAATATGATAAAAGATTACAGACTTTGTAAGATTAGTGTTATTGTTCCGGTTTATAATGCAGAAAAACATATAGAAAGGTGTATAAAAAGCATTCAGGAGCAAACATTTAGGAATATGCAGATAATTTTGATTGATGATGGTTCAACTGATGAATCTGGTATAGTTTGTGATTTTTATGCAATGAATGACAACCGTATACAAGTATTCCATACAGAAAACAGTGGATCTGTTGCAGCAAGAAAACTGGGACTTATTCATTCAATAGGGGAATATGTAGGGTTTGTAGATGCTGATGATTATATTGAACCGGATATGTTTGAGACTTTAATAGAGGAGATTTGTGAAAATAATGTAGATTTTGTTCACACAGGATATATTGAAGAGACAGATAATAAAAAGAAAATTATATTAGATTTTGAGAATAAGTTCTTTTCTTTTTCCAGTCTTGAGGAAAAAGCAGACTTTTTAATTCGATATGTGTTACATAGCAAAGAGAATCAAAATATCAGTTATAGTATTTGGTCAAAACTTTTTAAAAGAGAATTAATTTATAAGTGTTTTTTATCATTGCCGGACGAACAACAATATGGTGAAGACTTATTGTGTTTATGTAAATGTATTTTGCAGTGTGAATCTTTAAAATTAAGTAGACATGCTTTATATCATTATACAATTCAAGAACAATCATTAAGTCATTTGAATAGGGTTGAGCATGTAATAGAAATAACAGGACTGAACTATAATATCTTGAAAATATTTCAGGAGTATAGTGAAAAATTATATAAAAGAATAAAAACAGATATATTTTTTTATCTTAAAAGATCATATTTATATATGCTGGAAAAATTAATAGAGAGAGATAAATATATATCATATTTTTACTTTAAAAATATAGATGATTTAAGAGGGAAAAAAGTAGTTATATATGGAGCTGGAAAAGTAGGATGTGGCTATTATCTGCAATTTTGCAGATATCAAGATATTGAAATAGTTGCATGGATGGATTCAAACTGGAGAGAGTGTCAATATGAATTTGCCACAGTTATAGGGGTTAAAGAGCTGATTAATCTAAAATATGAGAATATTATAATAGCAGTTAATGATGAGCTTTCTGCATTAGAAATAAAGGATAAGCTAATAAGATATGGCCAGAATATAAATAGAATACTTTGGGAAAAACCTGGAAATATATTAGAAGAGTCAATAAGTCAATAAATGTTTTTGACTAGTATATGATGATTTGCTTTTGAAAAACAAGGAGGTGAAAATGAAAACATTTATAGCCTTTGGAGCAGGAATCAATTTCTACTCTTATGTAGAACGCCTGGATCAGATATGCGAAATTTCAGCATTTTGCGATAATAACTGTCATAAATGGGGACAACATTTAATGGGAGATCAAAGAATTTGTATTCCTCCAGAATCGATAAAAAATTTAGAAAATCCGTCTGTGATTATTATGGCGGAACGTGAAAGCAGCATAACTGCAATCGAAGAACAATGCGAGACATACAAAATTCCACATCAGAGGGTGCTAGAGATTCTAAGAGAGGCAGCATTACCATCAGTTGAATGCTGCTGGCCGCAGAAAATTCAACAGAGACGAATACATAAATTTATTGAGTTGTTAGTACATGGGACTACAGAATGTAATTTTCACTGTGAATATTGTTATGTCTGGAGAAAAGCAGAGTTCACGCCGGGAAGAGTGACATCGGAACATACCCCAAAAGAGATCCGATATGCATTGTCACAGAAAAAGTTAGGTGGACCCTGTCATATCAACGCGTGCGCTCTTGGAGAAACGTTGCTTTCTAAAGATATTGTCAGTTTAGCATATGAGTTGTTGGATGAAGGACATTATCTCTCCATTATCACAAATGGTACAATCACACCGAGAATTGACGAGATTCTGCAGTTTCCGCCAGAATTATTAGAACGGATGTTTTTTAAATTATCGTTTCATTATGCAGAATTAAAGAGAACAAAGCTACTGGAGATTTTCTGGAAAAATGTAGATAAGATTAAAGTATCACCGTGTTCCTATTCTATAGAAATCACGCCATGCGATAGTCTGGTTCCGGAAATCGATAATTTGAAAAAAGAATTTGAGACCAGAGCAGGAGGGGCTATGCCTCATATTACGTTTACTCGTGATACAAATAAAGAAGGTTTGGATTTATTATCGGCTCTGACATTGGATGAATACAAAAATACTTGGAGTGTATTTCGCTCAGATTTATTTGAGCTGAAATGCCGTCTGTATAAAAAAAAGATCCGTCAATTCTGCTATGCAGGAAACTGGAGTTATCGGATTAACGTAGTAAATGGGAATCTGCAAAGTTGCTATCAACAAGAATTAAATGGAACTGTATTTGACAGAGGACAAAAAGTGCTGCCGCTTTTGACAGTTGGTCATGGATGCCGTTTAGACTATTGCTTTAATAATCATGCGTTTCTTGCATGGGGAAATGTTCCTGATATATCTTGCAGCCATTATCTAGGAGTGAGAGACCGGATAGCATCAAACTCTGTTCATTGGGTAAAAGAAACATATGCAGCAGCAATGCAGCAGAAGTTATATGAAAATAATTTTGCGTATAAGGAGTGCTGGTCTGATTATGAGAAATTATTTAGAACAGACAGGCCTCCGGCGTTTATTCTGTTTAACAGTCCGGATTATGGAAATCTAGGAGATCATGCCATTGCATATGCAGAAAAAAAACTATTTCAAAAACTGTTTCCAGATATTGAATTTATTGAGATTTCCTGCGAGCAATATATCAGAGAAAATTTATTGATTCGTAATGTGATACAGGAAAAGGATATTTTATTACTTAATGGCGGAGGATATCTGGGTTCTTTATGGTTGTGGCTGGAAGATATTGCAAAAAATATTGTTACACAATATAAAAAGAATAAAATTATGATTTTTCCGCAAACCTTATATTTTGAGGATTCTAATCTAGGTGCGGCAGAGAAGAAATCACTGTCTGAGGCATTTAACAGTCATTGTGATTTGACAGTAATGTTACGTGATCCTGTATCGTATCAGTTAGCTGAAAAAATATTTGACAGGAAAATAAAGAAACTGCTGATACCGGATATTGCGTTGACATTGGTTTATAAAAGAATACACAGGATACCCAAGAGTTTGTTCTGTATTCGAGACGACAGAGAATCAAGAGGAATAAATCCATACGATGTCAAAAAAATTCTGGATAGAAAAGGACTTAATCCAGAGTGGATGAATACTGTTTTAGAAGAAAATATTTATCTGGATAATCGGGTTGAATATCTTGAAAGTCTGTTAAGTAAAATCAGCAGCAACAAGGTTGTTGTGACTGATAGGCTGCATGCAGTGATTTTTTGTGCAATTACAAATACTCCGTGCGTTGCTTTGGATAACGTATCAGGGAAAATTTCAGAAACATATTATTGGCTGAAGAACAATACGCATATAGTTTTTTGCGAACATTTGGAGATGCTGGAAGCATGTCTGGAAAAGGCGCTGCATGATAAAAATACAGTTACGTCTATAAAGGATGCTGAGGAAAAATTCAAAAAGCTGGAAGCATATTTAAAGGAAAATTGTTTTCTATGAAAAATATATTATTGTTGGGTGATTCGATTCGTCAGAATTATCAAGAATATGTAAGAGAAAATTTATACGGAGTAGCAGAGGTATATTATCCTAATGATAATGGGCGTTTCTGTCAATTTACTTTGCGGTATCTACATGAATGGGTGCTGTCATTGTCTAAACATGGTGAAATAGCGTTTGATATTGTACATTTTAATTGCGGTTTATGGGATATCTTAAGATTATCTAATGAAAGCCTACCATTTACAAAAGAAACAGAATATAAAGACCTGCTAAGACGTATTGCAGACAGGATTCAATACTTATGTCCGAAAACTCATATGATTTTTGCATTGACAACAAAGGTAATAGAACCTGGATTCGAACCAGGTATAAATATTGGAGAAAGACGCAATACAGACATTAAAAGGTATAATGAAATAGCCCAGAGCGTTTTTGAAGATTTAAATATTGAAATTAATGATTTGTGGAGCATTTCAAAAAAACTTCCGGAGAAAGCATATTCCGATATGGTTCATTTTGAAACGGAGATAGGAATCCAGGCGCTTGGAGATCAGGTGATCAGATGTTTGAAAAAATATTGCAATTAAAAGGAGAGAGTTTTAGTGGTAAAAGTATCAGTAATTGTACCTGTTTATAATACTGAAACAATGCTTAAAACATGTATAGAAAGTTTGATTCATCAGACATTACATGATATAGAAATTATTTTTATTGATGATGGGTCTACTGACCATTCGCTTGCTGTATTACAACAATATAAAAAGAAAGATAACCGAATACATATTCTATGCAATGAAAAAAACTTAGGGGAGGCGGCATCAAGAAATAAAGGATTAGCTGCATCTAATGGAAAATATATAATCTTTGTTGATTCAGACGATTATATAGAATTAGATACACTCGAAAAACTGTATTGCATTTCTGAACTGCATCATGCAGAAATGTGTTACATGGGTATGCAGCTTCATCCAGAAAAAGGAATGGATGTGTCAAGACTGCAATATAGCATACAAGGGAATTATCCTGATGTGTATGATGGGAAAGAATTAATAGGACGATTTACGAGAGACAAAGAATTTTTTCTATATCTTTGCTCCGTGTTTTATAGAAAATCTTATATAGAAGAACAGAATCTGAGCTTTAAAAAACTTTCTGTTGGATTAGGCGGAGATTTTATTTTACGTGCCTTGTGTCATGCAAAAAGAGTGCTAGTGTGTTCGGAAAAATACTATCATTACCGAGTACATAGCAATTCTATTATGCACAGTGCGAATGTGAAAAAGGAACTTCTGATCGGACAAATTGTTCAATATATAGATGTATTGCATTATTTCTCGCAGGATGAGAATTCTATAGATTTAGTGGTTTTTCTGGAAAACTTATGGAAAAAAATTGCCGGAGGAATATATAATTTATCTATTTCAGAACAGGAAGAAATTGAAAGCAGATTGGAAACACAATTTGAAAAACATATTTTTCATATGCTTCAGAAGAACAAACGTATTTATGGAATTGAGTTTGATGAAAATGTGCGTAAGGAAATAGAGAAAGGATCGTCGGTTATTATCTACGGTGCAGGTTATGCATCCCAAGAAATTCTTGAATTACTGCATCAATATGGAATAGAGATTATTGGGTTTGCAGTTACAAAACGCAAGGCTGGTCAGATGAGCATGTATGGACATCATATTTATGAAATACAGGAATTGACATCATATAAAAATAAAGCAGTGGTGTTAGTGGCTTCTAATAAAATTTATAATCAGGAAATTCAAAGTACGTTGGATCTGTATGGTTTTTGCAATTATATTTTTTTAAATATTGAAATTTGATCTTATTATGATATGGAGAGAGCAAGAATGATATGTGACACAATGGTTTCCGTCATTATTCCTATCTATAATGTTTCACAATATCTTGAAAAGTGTATTTCAAGTGTCATCAGACAGACATATGACAGACTGCAAATCATTCTTGTAAATGATGGTTCTACGGACCATTCTGGTCTGATCTGTGACAGATATAAAAAGATGGATAAGCGTATCCATGTGATTCATAAGCAAAATGAGGGGTTGGTTCAGGCAAGGAAAACGGGGCTGGCTCTGGCAGAAGGGGAATATATTTGTTATGTAGATGGGGACGACTGGATAGAACCAGATATGATTGAGTGTCTGATGGCGGGCATGGTTCAAACGGGCACGGAACTGGTAATATCGAATCATTTTTGCGATATGGGAAATTATGTCTGGAAAGTGAAAGAAATACAAAGGCCAGGAGTTTATCACACTGCAGATTTGGTTCCGATAATGTTGTATACAGGAATATTTTATGAATTTGGCATCAGTCAATTTGTATGGGCGAAATTGTTTCGGAAGGATTTGTTATGGGATATTCAGATGCAGGCAGATCAAAGAATTTCATGTGGAGAGGATGTTGCGGTTACATATCCATATATTCTCAAAACTCATAAAGTATGTTTTTTGGACTTTGCAGGGTATCACTATTTACAGCGAGCTGGCTCTATAACATCTTGTTATGACGCGGAAGAACAGACAAAAAATAGAATTTTGTTAAAATATTTACAAAATATTTTCAACAGGTCCATATATTCAGAGAGTCTGTTGGGACAACTGAATCAATATGCAAAAAATTTATTATTGATTAGACAAACAGGATGTTTTGATTATTCAATCAAAGATAAAGTGCTTATGATTTTTGGGGGGATACCAAGAGAGGCGAATGTAATAATATACGGTGCAGGAAAGCTGGGGCAGAGTCTATATAATTATTTAGAACACCAAACATCAGTAAAAATAACGAACTGGGTGGACAAGAACTATAAAATGTATCAGGAATTACATATGAAAGTGAACAGTATAGAAGAATTAAAAACACAGGATTCTGGTACTTATGATTTTATTTTAATAGGAATTAACAATCAAAAGACAGCAGAGAAGATTAAAAAAAATTTGCTCAGTATAAATATTGAGCAGGAAAAAATAAAATGGTTAAGCAAAGATTTTATAAAAAAGAGAATTACATATTAAATAGATAATTGAAAGAAGAGAGGAGGCCGTATGGAACTGGTGATTTACGGTGCCCAGAGTATAGCGCTGGGAGTTTATGAAGCAATACATAATTTGTGTCCATCCAGACCTATCCGCTGCTTTCTCGTAACAGAACGCGGTATCAATGGGGAATATCTGGCAGGTATTCCTGTTCTGGAACTTTCGGTATTTGCGGAGGCACTCTCAGAAGAAGAAAAAGAGGACATTGAAATTTTAATCGCTACACCGGAGACAGTTATGCCGGAGATTGAAGTTGGATTGGATTCGTATGGCTTACATAATTACGTTCGCCTGACGTCGGAGCGGTGGGCGGAACTTATGAGCTATCACAGAGTATGCGACAGAGTACATATGCCTCTTCGGGTACTGCCAGTGGGATATCATCGGGCGAATATGCATGTATTTATGGCCAGATTTTATAAGGACAAGCCTTTGAAGGGACACTACGATCTGCCGGAATGGGTGATTCCGATTCAGGTAGGTGCTGCGCTTTGCAAGGAACGGACAGCCAGTTTGTTGGATTGCAGCGGGGAGAATATTTCACAGAAAAATGGGAATTATTCGGAATTGACAGCACTGTACTGGATCTGGAAGAACCGTTTGATCTTTCCTTCATCAGAGGGAGAGGAGTATTATGGTTTGGCGCATTATCGTCGAATGCTGGACTTTACAGAAGATGATGTCCTGCGACTGAGAGATAATAAAGTAGATGTGGTCCTGCCATATCCAATGCCCTATGAGCCGAATATGGAGGCGCACCATAATCGATATCTGAAACAGAAAGACTGGAAGGCAGTGAGGGAAGCCGTCGCTGAGCTGCAGCCAGAGTACGCTGAAGCTTTCCCGAAAGTGCTGGGACAGCGTTTTTTGTACAATTATAATCTCATCTTAGCAAGGAAAGAAATATTAAAAGATTATTGCGAATGGCTGTTTCCAATTTTAGAACGGGTGGAAGAAGTCAGCGTTCCAAAAGGAGAGGAGCGGTCAGATCGTTATATAGGATATATTGGAGAGACATTAGCAACTTTATATTTTATGTTTCATAAAAAACGGCTGCATATTGTCCATGCGGGGTGCCGCTTTTTGACGTGACAATATGGATATAAAAGGACAATATCAAAGTTTTTAAAATATATTTTCCTGAATAAAAGAAAAACAAAACGATATTCAAGGTACAAAGCCCCAAAAATACCCCCGGACTTTGTACCTTTTTCACGTTCTTTTCCTTTTCCAAAACGGTATTTCCAAGAAAATAATAGAGAAAAATTGCAAAGAAAATTCAGAATCCTATTGTCCGCCGCCGGAAAAGATTCTATAATAAGGGCAGTTCAAAGCAGAGCAGAAGAGCAGAGCAAAAGCAAAGGGCAAAGGAGATGACAGGTATGCCAAAACGTTTTCCGATCTTTTTAGACCTGACAGAGAGAAAGATTCATATATACGGAGCAGGCCGGATTGCGTCCAGGCGGGTGGATACGCTTTTGCCTTTTTCGCCCTGTCTGACAGTCCATGCGCCGTGGGTGTCCGGGAGCATTCAGAAGGCGGCACAAGAGGGCAGACTGATTCTGAGACAGGAGCCGTATGAACCAGGCACGATAGAGCAGGATGTTTTTATGGTGCTTGCGGCAGCGGATGATTCTCTGGTCAATGAGCAGATTTGCAGAGAATGTCGTGAAAAGGGGATTCTGGTCAATGTATGCAGTGACCAGACGCTCTGCGATTTTCATTTTCCAGGCATCGCTTCAAAGGGCGAACTGGTGATCGGTATCAATGCCGGCGGAAAGGATCATCACCTGGCCAGGAAATGGACGGAAAAAATACGAAAAGAGGTAGAAGAAGATGGATATGACCATCAGGCCGAGAAGGCTTCGCACAACGGCAAATCTTAGGAAAATGGTGCGGGAGACGCGAATGGATAAAAGCTCTCTTGTGTATCCCATGTTTGTAAAGGACGGAGAGAACATAAAGGAAGAGATTCCTACTATGCCCGGTCAGTTCCGCTATAGTGTGGACCGGATGCCGGAAATCCTGCAGGAGATGGCAGATGCAGGCGTAGGAAATATTATGCTTTTTGGGATTCCGGACCATAAGGATGAGACGGGGAGCGGTGCTTACGCCTGCGACGGTATTATTCAGAAAGCTTTGGAAAAGGCAAAGAAGGAGGTTCCGGATCTTTTCTATATTGGGGATGTGTGCATGTGCGAATATACCAGCCACGGACACTGCGGTATCCTGAAAGGGCAGTATGTGGACAACGATCTGACGCTGGAAAAGCTTTCGCAGATTGCAGTATCTCAGGTGCAGGCAGGTGCAGATATGGTGGCGCCGTCTGATATGATGGACGGGCACATCGCGGCTATCCGGGAGGGGCTGGACCGAAATGGCTTCCTGACGACTCCCATTATGTCTTATGCGGTAAAATATGCATCGGCATTTTACGGTCCTTTCCGGGATGCGGCAGGCAGCGCACCGGCTTTCGGGGACCGGAAGAGCTATCAGATGGATTATCATAACCGCCGGGAGGGCATGAAGGAGGCGCTTCTGGATATCGACGAGGGCGCAGACATCATTATGGTCAAACCGGCGATGTCTTATCTGGATATGGTGCGGGAGATCAAAGACGCTACAGATGTTCCTATGGCCGCTTACAGTGTCAGCGGAGAATATGCACTTGTAAAAGCAGGGGCCAGGCTTGGATATGTGGATGAAGCGGCTGTTTTATGTGAGATGGCGGCTTGTGCTTACCGGGCAGGCGCGGATATTTATATGACATATTATGCAAAAGAGATTGCACATTATATGGAAGAAGGGAGAATCGGATGATGATGAGATCAGAACAACTGTTCGACAAAGCAGTAACACTGATTCCGGGCGGTGTCAACTCTCCGGTCCGGGCTTTTGGCTCTGTAGGGATGACGCCTCGTTTTATCGCATCGGCAAAGGGAGCGTACCTGACCGATGCGGACGGCAATTCATATCTGGACTATATTGGGTCCTGGGGGCCTATGATCCTTGGACATGCGGTGCCTATGGTGCTGGAGAAGGTGGAAGAAGCCTGCCGAAAGGGTTTGAGCTTTGGAGCTGCCACGGAGGCAGAGGTAGATATGGCCGACCTGATCTGCAGTATGGTGCCGTCGGTGGAGATGGTGCGTATGGTAAATTCCGGCACGGAAGCGGTGATGAGTGCAGTCCGGGCTGCCAGAGGATTTACCGGCAGGGATAAAATCGTCAAGTTTGAAGGCTGTTATCACGGGCACAGCGACGGGATGCTGGTAAAGGCCGGGTCCGGTGTTATGACTGCCGGAGTACCGGACAGCGCCGGAGTGCCGGCAGGGTGTACAAAGGATACCCTTCTGGCTGTTTACAATGATATTTCCGGAATCGAACTTTTGTTCGAGGAATACCATAAGGATATCGCTGCGGTCATCGTCGAGCCAGTGGGCGCCAATATGGGAGTTGTCCCGCCCAAAGAGGGATTTTTGCAGCAGCTTCGGGAGCTTTGTACGGAATATGGAAGCGTTCTGATCTTTGACGAAGTGATTACCGGTTTCCGGCTGGCGCGAGGGGGTGCCCAGGAGTATTTTGGAGTGAAAGCGGATCTGGCCACTTACGGCAAGATCATCGGCGGCGGTATGCCGGTGGGTGCATACGGCGGAAAGCGGGAGATTATGGAAGTGGTCGCTCCGGTGGGAAGCGTCTATCAGGCTGGGACTTTAAGCGGCAATCCGGTGGCTATGGCGGCAGGGCTGGCACAGCTTACGTATCTGAATGAACATCCGGAAGTATACACGGATCTTGAGAAGAAGGGAGAGATGCTCTACGGAAGTATGCAGTCCATGTGCGAGGAGCTTTCTCTTCCCTATACGATAAATGCAGCAGGCTCTCTTGGCTGTCTGTTTTTTACCAATGGACCAGTGAATGATTATACGGATGCAAAGCGTTCGGACACGGATGCTTTTTGCAGTTATTTCCGCTATATGCTGGAGCAGGGAATCTATCTGGCACCGTCCCAGTTTGAGGCAATGTTCCTTTCGGCTGCCCATACAGAGGAGGATATTCGCCGGACGTTAGACATTATGCACAGATATTTTGAAAAAAAGAAAGAAAACTATTAACAAATATCCATATTTGTGGTAAAATTTTTATAGTTATGAGCATGATTTTCATGAGAGGAGTATCCGTAGATGGACCAGAAGAGATACGTGGCATATGTGGGAACCTATACCCACGGCAGCAGTAAGGGTATTCATATTTATGATCTGGATGTGGAAAACGGCAGAGCCAAAGAGCGCAAAGTCGTTCCGATCAATAACCCTTCTTATATTAAGAAATCACATAACGGAAAGTATCTGTATTCAATCTCAGATGAGGGCGTTCAGTCTTTTAAAATCCTTCCGGACGGCGATTTGGAGCCTATGAATGGGGCGTCGATTCGGGGTATGAGAGGCTGTTACCTCTCTACGGACAAAGAAGATCAGTTTTTGTTTGTGGGCGGCTGGCATGACGGGAAAGTAACCGTTATGCGTCTGAACGAAGACGGAACCATTGGAGAGATGGCAGACGAGATCTTCCATAAAGGGCTTGGCAGTGTGGCAGAGCGGAATTTTCGTCCTCATGTGAACTGCGTCAATATTACACCGGACCAGAAATATCTCTGTGCAGTTGATCTGGGAGTGGACCAGGTGAAGATTTATAAATTCGACCATGATACCGGCAGGATTCAGCTAATCGACATTCTTCGCTGTGAGCAGGAGAGTGCTCCCCGTATTATCAAGTTCAGTCCGGACGGCAGATTTGCTTATCTGATCTGCGAACTGAAAAATTATATCACAGTGTATTCCTATCGGGATTCTTCCAGAGGGCCGGTATTTGAGCTGGTACAGACCGTACACACCAGAAGCAAATACCATTCTCAGGTAAGCGCGGCCTGCGTGCTCCGTTTTTCCAAAGACTGGAAACACGTACTCTGTTCCAATGCAGGGGACAACACCATGGGGATCTTCGAAGTTGACAATCAGACTGGTATGCTGAAGCAGATTTGTGTCCTGCCCATCAGCGGGGATTATCCGAAGGCAGGAGATTTCTTCCCGGATAAGCGTCATTTTATGTCTTTGAATCATGAGACGAATACCATGACTATTTTCCGGATTAATTATGAAGAGAAATATTTCAGCATGTGGGGAAAACCCATTAAAATAGAGACTCCGAACTGCATTTTGGTATCGGAGATCGGGCAGTGACTGTTTTGAGAAAGTAAAGCTGTTTTCGAAGGACAGCATTACAACTATATACAAGAAAAGGAGAATGATAATATGAATTTTATCGTTGAGACATCGGCACGCCATGTACACGTATCCCAGGAGGATCTGGAGATCTTATTCGGCAAAGGGTATGAACTGACCAAGAAAAAAGATCTTTCTCAGCCGGGGCAGTATGCATGTAATGAAAAGGTTACCATTGTAGGAAGCAAGAAAGAGATGGCAGCTTCTATCTTAGGGCCGGTTCGTCCGGCAAGCCAGGTGGAGATTTCCCTGACAGATGCACGTTCCATTGGTGTGGATGCACCAATTCGGGAGTCCGGTGACGTGGCAGGCAGCGGCGCATGTAAGCTTGTAGGTCCCTGCGGCGAAGTGGAACTGAAAGAAGGCGTAATTGCAGCAAAACGCCACATCCATGCAACTCCGGAAGATGCAGAAAAGCTCGGCGTAAAAGACAAGGACGTGGTATCCGTGAAGATCGATACGGACGGCAGAAGCCTTGTATTCGGAGATGTGGTTGTACGTGTAAGCCCGAAATTCGCTCTGGCTATGCATATTGATACGGATGAGTCCAATGCAGCAGGATGCGGCAGAGAAGTCTATGGCGAGATCGTGAAATAAATAACAAACAGAATTGAAAAGCAGTATCTGCATACATCATGCCGAGATCATTTTACAGGTATATTTTTTGTTTGGAAAGCAATCGGTAAATGAGGCATTGTGGGCAGAGATGCGAAAATTATTGTAAAATTCATCATAGGAGATACATAAAAATGAAAATTTTAGTCATTAACTGCGGAAGCTCTTCCCTGAAATATCAACTGATCGATATGAATGACGAGAGCGTAGTAGCAAAAGGACTTTGCGAGAGAATCGGTATTGAAGGTTCTGTTCTGACCCATCAGCCGACAGGCAAGGACAAATATGTGACGGAGCAGCCGATGCCGGATCATAAAGTAGCCATTGGTCTGGTGTTAGAAGCGCTTCAGGATCCGGAGCATGGTGTTGTTAAGAGCACAGACGAGATCTCGGCAGTAGGCCATCGTGTTCTTCATGCAGGAACCAAATACTGTGAGTCCATCGTTGTGGATGACGATGTAAAGAAGACCATTAGAGAGTGCTTCGACCTTGGACCTCTGCACAATCCGGCAAATTTGATGGGTATCGAAGCCTGCGAGGCAGTCATGCCCGGCAAGGCAAACGTAGCGGTATGGGATACCGGTTTTGGTATGTCCATGCCGGAGAAAGCATATCTGTATGCTATTCCGTATGAGTATTTTGAGAAATACGAGATCCGCAGATACGGCTTTCACGGAACGAGCCATATGTTCGTATCTGGTGAAGCGATCAAATTTGGCGGTTTAGATCCGGAGAAAGCAAAAGTGATCGTCTGCCACTTAGGAAATGGTGCTTCCATCTCTGCATCTGTGGGCGGCAAATGTGTGGATACCAGTATGGGTCTGACTCCTTTAGAAGGTTTGATTATGGGAACGAGAAGCGGTGACATCGACCCGGCTGTGTGCCAGTTTATCTGCAACAAAGAGGGCATCGACATCAACGAGATGCTGAACATCCTGAACAAGAAGTCCGGCGTGCTGGGAATCAGCGGCGTGTCCAGTGATTTCCGTGATATCGAGGCGGCAAGAGAAGCCGGCAACGAAAGAGCGCAGGCAGCTTTGGATGCATTCATCTATCGGGTAGTGAAATACATCGGTGCTTATACTGCAGCGATGAATGGCGTAGATGCGATCGCATTTACCGCAGGTGTCGGCGAGAACGATATCAAAACCAGAAAAGCAATCTGTGAATATCTCGGATATCTCGGCGTAAAGATTGATGATGAAGCAAACAACATCCGCGGAGAGAGAAGAGTAATCTCGTCTGCAGATTCTAAAGTTAAAGTTATGCTTATTCCGACCAATGAGGAACTTGCCATCGCGCGCGAGACTTTAAGACTGACCAAATAAACAAAAATCTTAAAAAAGACGGGGCTGCCGGGAATTGCGGCCCCGTTTGTTTTGCTTGAGGAGAGAACTGTATATGAACATAGGGGAAGAACGCAGCCGGCAGAAATTGCTGGAGGTGCTGGAGCTTATGGAGCTGTCCGAGAAAAACAGGCAGTTGGCAGAGCAGTATCTGGATCTGGACCGTACGGAGGAGAGAGAGCTGCTTAAAGAGGCTGAGCCGCAGGATTTTTCCAGGCTCGCACAGGACGTGCATAACAAATGCCGGGATTATGTTAATCATTGTACGAAACGGGAGCAAAAGGAAGCATTCAATCGTTTTGTTCGCTTCTGCACGGCTGTAGGAGGTTCTACGGCCTACTATACCCTCATTACGTATGGATGGAGTCTTAATACGATTCGGAGCGAAATAACCAGGGAGCAGGCGGCTGCTATCCGTTCGGAAGGGATTGTCTGGAATTCCTATGGGATTAAAAATGTTTTGTCGAATATGGAGCAGAAGGATCCGAAAATCTTAAGGGATGCCATGAAATTCTGCTATCACGAGTTTGACAATGCCAAAGTTTTGCTGGCGGCACTGTCCTTGTATTATACGAAGCCGTATAAATCTTCCGGGGGGATTCTTGAAAAACTGTTTTCAGACGGAAAGGAAGAGCAGCAGCTTCAGGTACAGGAGACCGTTGACTATCTGGAACACAATCTGATTGACGGCATCGAAAATCTGTTTAAGGGGAGGAAGCCGACGGAGCATGAATTGGAAGAGATGAAGGCATTTGTCAAAGAGGCTGATGTTTCGGCTCCGTTCCCGCAGGAATTGTATAAGATTCTTCAGGGACAGAAAACATCCGAGTATCTGTTGTCGATGCTTGCCGGAGCTGCATTTCTGGCACTTGAGCATTCCAGGCAGTGTGCGGCATTTATCAGGCTGGCCCTGGCTATAGATTATCTGGAGAAGAGAACTAGTGTTCTGAATATGTGCCTGCATGTAGGCGGACAATCGTGGTTTTTCCATCACATTAAAGAGATGGAGGATCAGATGCCGATGCCAAGGGAAGACTATATGCAGTGGTGTCTGAAAAACTGCAAATACGGCAGTCCGGTAAAACGTATCATCAAAGATCATCCGGAGGTAGTCCGAAATCTGCTCAACAAAGTGTCATCAGAGGAGTATCAGCACCTTTTGTCCATGACCCGTAATATGAATCCTATGCTTTATAAAGAACTGAGCAGTATAGGGGAAGGAGCATTTCACCAAAAGCTGGCAGAGGAGCTGACCAATCATTATCAGAAGGGCAAGGCAGAGGCTAAGGCATATCTTCTTGGGGAAGGAGAACTGGAGACGCTGTATCCTTTTGTAAAGGAATGGCGGTCATCTTATTACTATGTAGGCCGGCAGTGTTCCAAGATTTTTTCCCTGAAAAAAAACGGGCAGGAAGGACAGCTATATCGGAGGGCTGTCGTACTGGAAGGACTCTGCATGAGAGCGGCATATTTTACTTCATATTGGAGAGGGACCTATCAAAAAATTGATCGGGGCACTTTAAATGAGATTCTGGAAGTGTTTGAACAGGAACGGATGCCGGTAAAAGATCAGTTAGAAGCACTCAGCGGCATCTATGATAGTTTTTATCAGGGAAAGAATAAGACGGATTTTATCAACAACTGTGTAATGCTTCTTCGCCTGAAGAAAAAGGAATGGGGAGAGGAACTGGCCAAGCTGGCAAAAGATGGGATGGTTACCGTTCGCTTTTTGTGCATTCATGTGCTTGAAGAATACGGTGAGAAATATAAAAAAGAGCTTTTAGAATGTGCTTCGGACAGTTCCAAGCAGATACGGGAACTTTTAACGGCTATCTACAGAAGACATCCGGAATGGGAAGAAGAGATTTGTAAGCTTCTGACATCCAAAAAATCCTCAGAGCGGGAGATCGCTGTGCAGGTCTTATGGCACTGGGGTGCAGAGAAATATCAAAGTGAACTTCAAGAAGCATTTTCCAAAGAGAAAAGTAAAAAGATCAAAGAACTGTTGGCAGACTGCCTGGGAATGGAGCTTGCGACTCCCAAAGAGCAAAGAGAGCGTACCATGGGAGATCTTGTGAAAGAAGTGCTGAAAGGCGGCAAGAAGCGAAAGATTGCATGGGTTTATGAGGGCGAGAAGTCATATCTTCCGGTGCATAAGCTGGACGGAACACCAGCACCAGAGGATCAACTGGCGGCTGTCTTAGTATGTTATGCGGATATGAGCGTTCCAGGGGCAAACAAAGAGGCCAGGGAACTGGCATCGGATCTGAATCCGGGAGAACTTGCTCTGTATGTGGATACGTTGTTTGGCCGCTGGCTGGAACTTGGAGCGGAGGCGAAGAAGAAATGGGTGCTTTACGCCGCATCGATTCACGGAGGAGAGCTGATTGTACCGGCCCTCCATGCCCAGATTCAGGAATGGCCGAAAGTATCCAGAGGCGCTATGGCATCTGAGGCCGTAAAGGCGCTGGCGCTGAATGGAAGTCCTACAGCGCTGCTTTTAGTAGATCAGATTTCCCGGAAGTTCAAATTCCGTCAGGTAAAGAATGCCGCATCGGAAGCACTTTCCTATGCGGCGGAACAGTTGGGAATTACAAAAGCGGAATTGGAAGACCGGATTGTGCCAAGTCTTGGTTTCAATGAACAGATGGAACAGGTGTTCGATTATGGAACCAGGAGTTTTAAAGTGCTTTTGACGGCTGCACTGGAACTGGAGGTATATGACGAAAACGGAAAACGGCTGAAAAATCTGCCTGCGCCCGGCAAAAAGGACGAGCCGGAGAAGGCAAAAGCGGCCAGTGATGCATATAAGCTTTTGAAAAAGCAGATGAAAACCGTAGTATCCAACCAAAAGCTTCGTCTGGAGCAGGCACTCAGCGCCGAACGTCTCTGGGAAGTGGAGAAGTGGCAGGAGCTTTTCGTGAAGAATCCGGTTATGCATCAGTTTGCCATCGGATTGATATGGGGTTCTTATGAAAACGGTACGCTGAAGGATACTTTCCGCTATATGGAGGACGGAACGTTTAACACGATGGATGAGGAGGAGTATGATCTGCAGGCAGGAGCAAAAATTGGCCTTGTGCATCCCATCGAGCTGGACGAGGAAAGTTTAGCCGCCTGGAAAGAACAGTTATCTGATTATGAGATAGTGCAGCCGATCGAACAGCTTTGCCGCACGGTCTATCGGCCGACCGAGGAGGAGAAGAAACAGACCGAGCTGACCCGATTCGGCGGAAAACTGTTAAATGGTCTTTCTCTGTCCGGAAAACTGCAGAATCAGGGCTGGTATCGGGGAAGCGTGCAGGATGCCGGCGGATACTATACGTTCTACCGGGAAGACGGAAATATGGGAGTCGAACTGGAGTTCTCCGGCTGTTTTGTGGGAGATGAGAACGAGGAAGTTACGGTCTATGGAGCACAGTTTTACCGGGCCGGTACTGTACAGCGGGGAAGTTATGTCTATGATGTTATTAAGAAGGAGAATTTGTATTCCCTTGGTGATGTGAGTCCTAGATATTTCAGTGAGATCGTACTGCAGTTGACCAGAGCTACGGTGTCCAGCCAGGAACAGGTTCCTTATCCGCAGTGCAAGGAGAGACGATGAAACAGATATTACTGATCGCAACAGGCGGTACGATTGCATCCAGATACATGGCAGGAGGCTTGGAGCCGCAGATGGCAGCAAAAGAGCTGATGGCTTATGTGCCGGAGGTGAAGGAGTTCTGCCAAGTGACGGCGGTTCAGCCCTTCGGCCTGGACAGCACCAACGTCTGTCAGGAGCACTGGCTGCTCCTGGCGGAGCTGGTGGAACAAAATTATGATGCCTATGATGGATTTGTGATCTGTCATGGAACAGATACGATGGCGTATACGGCAGCGGCTCTGTCCTATCTGATACAGAACAATTTGAAACCGGTAGTCATTACCGGAGCTCAAAAACCCATCGATCTGGAAATCACAGACGCCCGGCTGAACCTGCAGGACAGTCTTAGGTTTGCATCGGATGACCGTGCCCATGGGGTCAATATTGTCTTCGGCGGAAAAGTCATCGCTGGTACCCGTGCGAAAAAGGAGCGGTCTAAGAGCTACAATGCGTTTTCCAGCATCAACTATCCGGATATTGCAGTCATTCAGGATCGGCGGATTATTTTCTATATCGATGACCGAAGCAGGGTTCGGGAGCGGGTCCGGTTTTATCATGGGATGGATTCCAGGGTATTTTTACTGAAGCTGATTCCGGGTATGGACGGAAGGATCCTGCACCGGATGGCAGAGGATTATGATGCGGTGATTATCGAGTCCTTTGGGGTTGGCGGGCTTCCTTCTTACGGGGAGCAGAATTTTCAGGATGCCATAGATATCTGGTGCCAAAAGGGCAGAAAAGTTATTATGGCTACCCAGGTCACTCACGAGGGCAGTGATATGGAAATCTATCAGGTGGGGAAATCGATTAAAGAACGCTTTCCAGTGGTAGAAGCCTTTGATATGACACTGGAGGCTACTGTGACGAAAACGATGTGGCTTCTTGGCACAGGGGCCAAGGGAGAGGCGTTTGAAGCAGGCTTTTATCGAACCATCAATCATGATATTTTGCTGGCAGAGTGAAGGAGGACGTATGGATATCTATCTGATCCGACATGGAGAGACAGATTATAATAAGAAGAAGAGACTTCAGGGGGTGACAGATATTCCTTTGAATGCGCAGGGGATCGCACTGGCAGAGAAGACGGCGGCGGGGCTTCGGGATATTTCTTTTGACCGGATCTACACCAGCCCTTTAATTCGGGCCAGAAGAACTGCAGAGATCATTCGGGGAAACCGGGAGATCGAGATTGTGGAAACTGACGGCCTGAAAGAAATCAGTTTTGGAGATTATGAAGGTCTTTCGGTTCTGGATGGGCATTACAACATTCCGGATCCGGATTTTTGTGATTTTTTTAACAGACCAGAAAAATATCATACGCCGCCAGGAGGGGAGAGCATTGAGCACCTGCAGAAGCGAACAGCTGCTTTTATTCAGGGAATCATGAACGATCCGGCCAATGAAGGGCTGACTTTCCTGATGGCGTCTCATGGGGCGGCTATCCGTGGGATGCTGTCCGGACTTCAGGGACTGCCCGCCGCACAGCTCTGGAACGGAGGCGTGCACAAAAACTGTGCCGTGACGCTTCTTCGGGCAGAGCGGGGATCTTTTGAGATTGTGTTTGAAAATAAAATTTACTATTAATTTCCACGAAAAAGGCCCCTTTTTCCGGTGCCGGCTACAGCCGGTCCGGGAAAGGGGCTTTTTTGTGTGGATGAAAAGGAAGCTTAATAGGGAAGCTCATCCTCGGTGTCGGAATCCGTTTCGCCGGCATCAATAACGACTTCTGCCGCTCCGGAGTCGGAAGCGGTTCGTTTTCCGGCGCTGATGGCAGCTTTTTTCTCTTCAATGTTGGCCAGATGTACGGAAATAGCGGTACAGAACTCCGTTACCTCATCTTCAATGGCTTCTCCGGCGGCAAATTTCTTATAATAGAAAGCGCCGATTTTTGCCTGCAGTTCCCGGATGGCTTTTTCATCACTCAGGATCTGCGCTTTCAGGCGGGTGTCTTCTAAGACTTCGCCGGTCTTGGATACTGCTGATTTTGCGATCTCATTTACTTTGTCAAATAATTCCATGGTGTCCTCCTATGATAGTTCCGCATATACACGAAAAATGCCCCCTACCTGGAAGGACTTTCTGCCTCATTCGAGCCAGAAAACCCTTCCGGGCATTTTCCGTGCATATGCTGACGATAGTTCCGCATCTGTCCGGAAAATGCCCCCTACCTGGAAGGACTTTCTGCCAGATGCTCTTCTTTTTTCTGTTATTTTGAGCGGGAAGCGAGGAAATTTTCAACTTCCTGCTGCGACGGCATGACTCGAAGTGCGCCTTTTCTCGTGGTGATGATGGAAGCGGCGGCATTTGCAAAGGTCAGCATCTCAAGAAGCTGCTCTTTTGTAAGTCCCTGCAGGCCGTGATCCAGCACATAGTTTAGAATACAGGCGCAGAACGTATCTCCGGCGCCGGTGGTTTCAATGGTGTGTTCCTGCAGGAATGGTGCTGCTTCTGCATAACCGTCTCCATAATAAGCACGGCTTCCGTCCTTTCCCATAGATACGAGAATCAGAGGAATCGGAAATTCTTTGCGGATCTCGGCGACGCCTTCGGTAAAATCTTCTTTTCCCGTCAGCCACTGGATCTCATTATCCGAGATTTTCAGGATATCACATTGGCCAAGTCCCCAGCGGATCTCCTCCTTTGCGTGCGCTAGGCTGTCCCATAAAGGCTCCCTGAGATTCGGATCGAAGCTGATAAGAGCGCCGGCTTTTTTGGCCGTCGTGACGGCTTTTACCGTTGCTGCCCGTACGCCCTCATGGGTCATGGAAAGGGTTCCAAAGTGAAAAAGCTTCGTGTCCCCAAGCAGTGCTTCGTCCAGTTCGTCAGCCCGAAGCATCATATCGGCCCCAGGATTCCGGTAAAAGGAAAAATCCCGGTCTCCATCCTCGAACGTATGTACGAGTGCGAGCGTTGTATGCACTTCTTCGTCCATCCGCAGATTGCCGGTGCCGATGCCCAGTTCCTCCAGCGCCTTTTTCAGTGTTATGCCAAACTGGTCCTTGCCGACCTTGCCGATAAAGGCAGTCTTTTTTCCCAGGTTGTTCAGCATGGAGAGCACATTGCAGGGCGCTCCGCCGGGATTGGCCTCGAAGAGCCCATTGCCCTGTTCACTAAGTCCATTCTGGGTGAAATCGATCAGCAGTTCACCGAGTGCAGCCACATCATATGTCTTCATAAAGCGGTACCTCCTATGACAGTTCTATTGCTAATTACGTATCTGCCCTTTCCGGGCTTTTCCTATTTCTTTTATTTTAACAAAAAAATAGGAAAATGAAAAGGGCAGGATCGCTAGATCTGGTTAAAATGTCCGAATGCGGTCCTCTTCCTCTCCCTGCGTATTCTGAATCTCGCGAATGACAACATCATAACTGTATGTATCACTGACTGAGATCGTGACCGTGTCGCCAACCTTGTGGTGCAGGAGTGCTTTTCCAAGAGGAGATTCGATGCTGATAAGGTTTTTCATGGAATCTCCGCGGATACTCGTAACGATTTTATAAGTCTCACATTCATCATCTTCCTCAATATAGACGGTAACGGATTTGTTAAGGCCGACTTCGTCAGAAGAAGAATGGTCTTCCACAATGACGGAATTTTTCAGCATCTGTTCCAAATAACGGATACGGCTGTTATTGATTCCATTTTCCCGTTTGGCGGCGTAGTATTCAAAGTTTTCACTTAAATCCCCCTGGGCACGGGCCTCCCGGACAGCGTCTAAAATCTGGGGACGCAGGACCAGTTTCCGATGATCGATTTCTGCCTGGATTTTCTCTGCATCCTGCCTGGTCAGTTTTTCCTTCATGGTGTTTCGTTCCTTTCTGGCATTGACGATTTACAGCAGTGTGATTCCGTTTGTCAGTGCTGCTTCCCGGATGTTGTCCGGCCAGATAGAAGCCTGAACCTCTCCGATATGTGCTTTTCTCAGATAAAACATACAAATTCGGGACTGGCCGATGCCGCCGCCGATGGTATAGGGCAGTTTTTTCTCCAGGATAGCTTTCTGGAATGGAAGCCGGGAACGTTCTTCGCAGCCGGCCAGTTTTAACTGGCTGGCCAGAGCGTCTTCGTCCACCCGGATTCCCATAGAGGAAAGCTCCAGCGCCTGGGAAAGTACCGGATACCAGACGATAATATCACCGTTTAAACTCCAGTCGTCATAATCCGGGGCCCTGCCATCATGAGGTTCGCCGTTTTCCAGCCGGCCGCCGATCTGCATCAGGAAGACGGCTCCCTTTTCCTGCGCGATCCGGTTTTCCCGCTCCTTTGGCGTCAGATCCGGATAGAGATCCAGAAGCTCCTGGGAAGTGATGAAGAATATTTCTTTCGGAAGAATCTCTTCAATATAATCGTACCGGATGGCCATATATTTCTCGGTCTTTTTCAGCGCCTTATAGATTTTGCGGACCGTTTCCTTCAGATAGTCCATGTTTCGGTCCTGCTTTAAGATAATCTTTTCCCAGTCCCACTGATCTACATAGATAGAATGAACATTGTCGGTATCTTCATCCCGGCGAATGGCATTCATATCGGTATAAAGTCCTTCGCCTACATGGAAGCCGTACTGCTTCAGTGCATTTCGTTTCCATTTGGCCAGAGAATGTACGATCTCCACCGGACAGTCGTTCTGCTCCTTAATGCCAAAGGACACCGGACGCTCCACACCGTTTAGATTGTCATTCAGTCCGGATTCCGGCCGGACGAACAGCGGTGCGGACACCCGAAGCAGATAGAGCTGCTCTGACAATGTCTGCTGAAAAAAATCCTTAACGGTTTTGATCGCGATCTGGGTGTCATAAAGAGACAGATCAGAATGATAGTTTTCAGGTATGTATAGATGTTCCATATGATTTCCTCCGAATAAAATTTACATTGGTATAGTATAGCACAGATTGGGCCGGGATGAAAATTAAATTTACTGAAAATTTTTGTTAATAAAGTAACAAAATTGATGCTGCCTGTACGTAATAATTTTGCAGGACTGGAGACGAAAACAAAACGCGAATTTTAACAGTACCTCGACAAATGAATGATTTTCGTGTAAAATAAGAAACGGGGGTATGGAAAATGAAAGCTGCACTTGGACAATTACAATTACAGTGGGAGGAGAAAGAGGCGAACCTTAAAATCGTAGAAGCATATCTGGAACTGCTAGCAGAGCAGGGGACAGAGCTTTTTCTGCTTCCGGAGATGAGCCTGACCGGATTTTCCATGCGTACGGAACGAACAAAAGAGAGCCGGAAGGAAACGGTTTGCCGGGTACAGAAACTTTCAGAAAAATATCGGATGGCCATCGGTGCAGGCTGGGTAAAGGACTGCGGGACATTTTGCGAGAATCACTATTCCATCGTAACACCAGAAGGAGAGATTCTGGACGCGGTTAAACTGCATCCCTTTCGATTTGGCGGAGAGGCAGAGTGTTTTCGGGGAGGAGACTATCTTCCGGTCTGCGAATACAAAGGATTTCGAATTGGCGTGCAGATCTGTTATGATCTGCGTTTCCCGGAACCGTTCCAGATTTTATCCCGGCAGGCAGACTTGATTCTCGTTCCGGCAAACTGGCCGGCAGCCCGAAGCGCACATTGGAAATGTCTGTTAAAGGCAAGAGCCATCGAGAATATGGTATACATTGCAGGAATCAACTGTGCAGGCGAGATGGGAGAACTGTTCTATTCCGGAGACTCTCGGATCTGTGCGCCGGATGGATCAAAGCTGAAAAAGGAGCTTCTCTCTCTTCCGGACCGGTGTCCGAAGGAGCAGGTACAGATCTATGATCTGCAAAATGATATACATAGCTACAGGGAGTGCTTTCCGGTCAAAGAGGACCGGCGGGAAACACTTTACCAAAGACTACAGGAAGAGTTGCTGGACTTATGAAAGAAAAAAATGAACTGATCGGCATGGGCGAGCTGGAAGGGTTGGATTTGCTTCGGCACTTTGCCAGCGGCCAGCTTGTGGATACGCCCATTCGGATACGCCTGTTTATGACGCTGCTGATGCAGTACCGCTGTGCGATCCGGGAGATCGAGACAAAGCTGAACGTACTAAATGAAGAGTTTTCTCTGGAACATGAGCGCAATCCCATAGAGATGATTGAGAGTCGTGTAAAAGAACCCGTAAGCATCGTTGAGAAGATGAACCGGAAAGGATATGAATTGTCGGTGGAGAGCATCGAAGCTCACCTGAATGATGTGGCAGGAGTTCGCGTGATCTGTTCCTTTGTGGAGGATATTTACTATCTGGCATCCATGCTGTCCGCACAGGATGATTTAGAAGTGGTGAAGGTGAAAGACTATATCAAGCATCCAAAAAAGAACGGATACCGAAGCCTGCATCTAATCATTCAGATTCCGATCTTTCTCTCCAGTGAGAAGAAATATATGCGGGTAGAAGTACAGTTTCGGACCATTGCTATGGACTTTTGGGCCAGTCTGGACCATAAGCTGAAATACAAAAAGAACGTGAAAAATCCGGAAATCATCGTAAATGAACTTCGCAAATGTGCGGATATTATCAGTCGGGTAGATCTGAGAATGCAGGAAATTCGGAATATGATAGAAGAAGGAGAGCTGTAAGGTCATTTTTAAAGGAATAATTATACATTTCTTTCGGGAATCTTAAGAAAAATGATTCAGGAATTTTACAATTCAGGGGGTATCATAACCTTATCGTGTAAAATAAAGAGTAAAAGGAGGGATAAGGTTGCTGTCGGCGGGAAGAATAAGAACGGGCTGCCTTCTGATGGGAATCCTGATCCTTGGCGGAGGCGTGGTGCGGGTATCGGGATGTGCCAGCAGAAACGCAGAAGAAACCGAAATGGAATGTCTGACAGAGGATTCTTTGGAAAGTTGGATGAAAGAGAAGTATCAAAGTCTGGAGGAAGAAGAAATTCGGCTTCAGGAAGCCCTGCAGGAAATAGAAGAGAGCCTTTTGGACGAAGCGGAAGAAGGATGGACTAGGGCAGAAGAACTCAGAGAGGAATTGCGGCATATTTGTGTACAGAAACAGGTACTAAAAGCCAGGATAGAGGAAATGGCAGGAGAGGAAGAAGGAGAGGAAGAATAGATATTTCTTTTGACAAGGGACAAAGGTTGGGATATAATATCGAAAAGACAAGGTATGCAGATACCGGACTAAGTCTATTATTAAATGGAGGTGCGACATGAAAAAATATGTATGCGGGCCTTGCGGCTATGAGTATGATCCGGAAGCAGGCGATCCGGATAACGGGATTGCTCCGGGAACGGCTTTTGAGGATCTTCCGGAAGATTGGGTATGCCCCATTTGCGGAGTCGGTAAGGAAGATTTCGAAGAGGCATAAGAAATGAGGGAATGTCTGCGGGCATTCCCATTTTCAGGTCTGACCGTTTAACAGCTAGGAGGATAAGAATGAAAGAAGTAACCGTTACCAGTTCAATTTTCTATGTGGGCTGCGACGACAGAGGGATTGATCTGTTTGAGAGCCAGTATCATGTTCCAAATGGAGTATCCTACAATTCCTATGTGATTATGGATGAAAAGATCGCAGTCATGGATACGACAGATCCGAGAGTAACCGATGAATGGCTTTCCAAAGTGGAAAAAGCAGTAGGAGACAGAGAGCCGGATTATCTGATTATCAATCATATGGAGCCGGATCATGCAGGCAATATCCAGAAGATTGCGGAGAAATATCCGAAGATGAAACTGGTGAGCAATGCAAAAGTATTTACCATGCTGCCGCAGTTCTTTGATCTGGATCTGACCGGCCGTACAGTGGAAGTCAAGGAAGGAGATACTCTTTCTCTTGGAAGCCATACCCTGCAGTTTTTCCTGGCACCTATGGTTCACTGGCCGGAAGCTATGGTTACCTATGAACAGTCGGAAAAGGTGCTGTTTTCTGCAGATGGTTTTGGTAAATTCGGCGCTCTTGATGCAGAGGAAGAGTGGACGGACGAAGCAAGGCGCTATTTTATTAATATTGTGGGAAAATACGGCACGCAGGTGCAGGCACTTCTGAAAAAGGCCGCTACTTTGGACATTGCGGTGATCTGTCCCCTTCACGGACCGGTGCTGAAGGAAAACCTGGGATATTATATCGGAAAATATCTCACCTGGTCCTCCTACGAGCCGGAGGAAGAAGGGGTTGTTGTAGCATGTGCGTCCATCCACGGCAATACCAAAAGAGCCATGCAGAAATTCGTAGAGATTCTGAAGGAAAAAGGCGCGAAGAACGTAGTATTTTTTGATCTTGCAAGAGATGATATGGCTGAGGCTGTCTCCTGTGCATATCGTTATGACAAACTGGTGCTGGCAAGTGCAACCTATGATGCAAGCCTGTTCCCGTGCATGGAGGATTTCCTGTATCATTTGAAGATTAAGAACTTCCAGAACCGCAAAGCTGCCATCGTGGAGAACGGAAGCTGGGCACCTATGGCGGGCAAACATATTCGGACTTATTTGGAAGGAATGAAAAAGATTCAGATCGCAGAGCCGACCGTAACAATTAAGTCTACCTTAAGCGAAAAGAATCTGGAGGAGCTGAACGCACTGGCGGAGGAACTCCTGAAATAAAAGGGATAAAATGGGGCTGCATGTTTTGGCTGCCCCATTTTTCTGCCTGTGGTCAAAACACGGAAGGTGTGGTAAAATAAGACAAATACCAAAGAAGGAGTGCCAAATGTTATGAAGGTTCGTACGAGTGAAAACCCTCATTTTTTTCAGGAAAAACTGTTTCAAAGGCTGTCGGCTTATTCTCTGCAAGGACTTCTGATGAATGACCAGCACGAATTTACGACAGCGTTAGAAGCGGTGGAATATGGAGAGGGAGACGATAAACACCGTCTGCCTTTTAAAGTGGAGACGGTCCAGGCTCAGTATCTGCTGGCGAGAGAAGCCGGAATTCCGCTGTATTATCTGTGCTATATAGATGGGATGTACCGAATCTATGAAGCAGTAGAGAGAAACGGACAAGTAGAGCTGAAAACTACCTGGAATCTGGAGGAAGAAGGCTTTATTCAGTGGTGGGGCGAACGAAAGCAGACCATACAGAAAAAGCCCCTCAGAAACGGCGGAGAACAGCGAATAGGACAAACGATCTTCGATCAGGTGCTGAGAAAGCATGGCTATGAATGGGGCGGAAATATTGACGGATTTGTAGTGGACTGGAAGGAAAAAAAGATCCGGTTTCTCATTGATAATATCTCAGTCCGAAGGAAGGACCTGCAGGATGAACCTTCTCATTATTTTCACAGCCCTAATCCTAAACATGGCCCCCGCTATGAAGGCTGGTATGGTGCCGTGAAGCTGTCCAGCCGGCTGCAGATCCCCCACGCCTTATTTACCATAGACAAAAATAATCCAACGATAGAACATATTGGTTTTGCACTGATCGAAAAGCTTTCACCAGAAGGGCTTTTCTACGCGGATCAGATCAGACCGGACCAGAACATTTTAGAGGGTATGGACCATATTGTAAGTACGGTTCAGAAACGCGTCCGCACAGCGGTGCCACCCATACTGGTAGAGAAAAAGTAATTAAAGGGAGCAGATTTAGTGGAAAAAATGCAGATGAGATCAAAAGATCTGGCGCAGGAAAAACTGGAAAGACTGGAAGAACTGTTCCCTGGATGTATCACAGAAGAGATGGATGCCGAAGGGAAGCTTCACAGGAAGCTCTCTTTGCACTGCCTGGAACAATTTTTGTCTTTGGAAGGGGCAGAAGGAGAAGAGGCGTACGCATTTACCTGGCCGGGAAAAAAGGCGGCCATTGCGGAAGCGAACCGTTCCATAAGAAAGACTCTGCGGCCGGTCCGGGAGAGGAGCATGGACTGGGAAAAGACGGAAAATCTCTATATAGAGGGGGACAATCTGGAAGTCTTAAAGCTTTTGCGGGAAAGCTATCTGGGCAAGGTGAAGGTGATTTATATTGATCCGCCTTATAATACAGGCACGGATCTTATTTACAGGGATGATTTTGAAAGCTCTGCAGAGGAGTATGAGCAGTGCACGGGAATTCGGGGAGAAAATCAGGAGAAACTGTTTAAAAATGCGGACAGCAGCGGCCGATTTCATTCGAACTGGTGTTCGATGATTTTTTCCCGCCTGCTGCTGGCGCGGGATCTTCTGACCGAGGACGGAGTCATCTTTATCAGTATTGACGATCACGAGCAGGAGAATCTGAAAAAAATATGCAATGAGGTGTTCGGGGAGCATAATTTTCTGGCACAGATCGTCTGGGAGCGGGCATTTGCGCCGGTAAATTTAAAAAAGCATTTTTCAGAAAGCCATGACTTTATTTTGTGCTATGCAAGACACCGTCCTTCGGCAGTCTGCCAGGGGCTTCCAAGAAGCGGAGAGAGTGATGCCCGGTATTCAAACCCGGACCAGGATAAACGCGGGTCCTGGACGTCCGGGGATTTGTCGGTAGGTCCGGCGGTTCCAAGCCGGATCTATGAGATCGTTACGCCTTCCGGCAGAAAGGTGCTGCCGCCCAATGGCTATTGCTGGCGGTTAGATCGGGAGACTTTTGAACAGTATAAGGCCGACAATCGGATCTGGTTCGGAGCGGACGGGGACAATGTTCCCCGAATCAAGCGTTTTTTAAGTGAAGTAAAACAGGGAATCACGCCCACGACAATCTGGAAATATACAGATGTGGGAAGCTCTCAGGATGCCACAAAGGAACTGAAAAAGATTTTTGACGGAAAAGCTTTTTTTGACTATCCAAAGCCGGTCCGCCTGGTGCGCCGGTGCATTCGGTTATATGGAGATGAGAACTGTATTGTCATGGATTTTTTCTCCGGATCCGGGACAACTGCCCAGGCAGTTTTGGAGCAGAATGCAGAGGACGGAGGGCATCGGAAATTTATTATGGTACAGTGTGATGAACGGCTCAAAGAGACAAGTGAGGCTTATCAGGCAGGTTTTCAGACCATATGCGATATTGGGGAAGAGCGTGTGAGAAGGGCCGGAGCGGCTGTGAAGGCCAAACATCCGGCGGCGGATACGGGATTTCGGGTGTTCCGGCTGGATGACTCCAATATGGAAGATGTGTATTATGTGCCCGGAGATTATACGCAGGAGCTTTTGCCCATGCTGGAGTCCAATATTAAAAGCGGGCGGACCGGGGAAGATCTTTTCTTTGGCTGTCTGCTGGAATGGGGGATTCCTCTGTCTCTGCCCTGCAAAGAGGAGCTTGTGCACGGACATGTAGTGAACAGTTGCGGAGCAAATGAACTGATCGCATGTTTTGAGGAAAAGGTTCCGGCAGAGGTCGTAGAAGAGATTGCAAAACGCCGTCCCCGCAGGGCAGTCTTTCGAGACAGCAGCTTTTGGGACAGCGCTTCCCGGCTGAATCTAGAAGAACTGTTCCGGCATCTGTCTCCGGATACCAGGATCAAAGTAATCTGATGCAGGTACCGGAAGTGTCTGCAAAAAAGAAAGAAATAGGTGAGCGCATTTATGAAGAAAAATGAGATTCTTGTGACCTATGGAAAAGATTATGCAGCTATGACCCGCCGTCTGCTTCAGGAGGCAGATCTGGCTTCCATGATCGAAGATCGTGAGAGACGGATAGGGATTAAGCCGAATCTGGTTTCCCCGGTCCTGCCTTCTGACGGGGCAACGACCCATCCGGAGGTGGTAGAAGGGCTTCTTCAGTATCTTCAGGAACATGGATTCCAGAAGATTACGATGATGGAAGGCTCCTGGGCGGGCGCTAAGACAGAGGATGCCTACAACGTCTGCGGCTACAAGGAACTGACAGAAACATACGGCGTGGAGTTTCGGGACGCCCAGAAAGAACCTTTTGTGGCAGCAGACTGCGGGGGAATGGAACTTCGTATTTGTGCCTGTGCCTTTGACGTAGATTTTATGATAAATGTGCCGGTGATGAAGGGGCATTGTCAGACCCGGATCACTTGTGCACTTAAGAATATGAAAGGGCTTATTCCGAATGCGGAGAAGAGGCGGTTTCATTCCATGGGGCTTCATGGTCCTATCGGACATTTAGCGGCAAAAATACGTCAGGATTTTGTGCTGGTGGACAGCATCTGCGGGGATCTGACCTTCGAAGATGGAGGAAATCCAACGGTTATGAACCGGATCTTTGCGGCTGCGGACCCGGTGCTTTGTGATGCATATGTGTGCCGGCTTCTTCAGTATCGGACGGAGGAAGTGCCTTATATCGGGATTGCAGAGGCGCTGGGCGTGGGCAGTGCGGACCTTGATCGGGCAGTGATCCGGGAATTAAACCATGCCGAAGGCCGGACCGTACTTCCGGATAAGGACCGGATACTAAAGCTTCAGGAGGCTGTGGAGGATGTGGATTCCTGCAGTGCCTGTTATGGATATCTGATTCCGGCCCTGGACCGGTTGGAGCAGGAAGGGCTTCTTACGGATTTTCCGGAAAAGATTTGTATCGGACAGGGATACAAAGGGAAAACAGGCAGGCTTGGCATCGGAAACTGCACAAAAGCATTTGCCTGCAGCCTGAAAGGATGTCCGCCTACAGAGACGGAAATTTACGAATTTTTGAAAGCATACAGAGAAAACAGAACACATGTTCTTTTGGAGGGGCAGTGAG
This sequence comes from Lachnospiraceae bacterium, assembly GCA_910574965.1. Classification (GTDB taxonomy): domain Bacteria; phylum Bacillota; class Clostridia; order Lachnospirales; family Lachnospiraceae; genus Hominiventricola. The sequence goes on from CAJTDB010000009.1 coordinate 87,841, forward strand.
AGAAGAAGGATTCACAGAAGCAGACAGGAAGGAGCGCGCCCTTCTTCTGGGGGTGGATCTCCACGATGGAGAAGATTTTGCGCGTTCCATGGAAGAGCTGAAAAGCCTGGCGGAAGCCTGCGGCATGGAAGCAGTTGGACAGGTGGTACAAAATCTGCCGAAGCTGCATCATGCGCTGTATATGGGGAAGGGAAAGCTCTTGGAGGTTCGGGAGGAGCTGGAGGATAGGCCGGCGGATGTACTGATCTTTGACCGGTCCCTGACGCCGACCCAGCTTCGGAATCTGCAGGAGCTTTTGGATTTGCCGATTCTGGATCGGACAACGCTGATTCTTATGATATTCGCGGTACGGGCGAAGACTAGGGAGGCAAAGCTTCAGGTGGAGTCGGCCAGGCTTCAGTATGTGCTGCCGCGGCTGACAGGGATGCACAAGGCGCTCAGCCGTCAGGGCGGCGGCAGCGGACTGGCCAATAAGGGCGCAGGAGAGAAGAAGTTGGAGCTGGATCGAAGGCACATTGAGAAACGGATGTCCGAGCTTCGAAAGGAACTTCAAAAGATCGAACAGGAGCGTATTGTTCAGCGAAAAAAGCGCCAGGACAGCAGGATCCTTCGGGCAGCGCTGGTGGGCTATACCAATGCGGGAAAGTCTACGCTGATGAACGGGATGCTGGACCGGTATACAAGGGACAGATCCAAAAAAGTGCTGGAAAAGGATATGCTGTTTGCTACTTTAGATACAACGGTACGCAGGATCCGTGTGGGATGCGGACGGGAATTTCTGCTGTCGGATACGGTAGGCTTTATTCATCAGCTTCCTGCAGGACTGGTGAAAGCATTTCGGTCTACGTTGGAAGAGGCGAAAGAGGCGGATTTACTGCTGCATGTGCTGGATTATTCCGACGAATCCTATCGCAGGCAGCGGGAAGTAACAGAGGAAACGCTTCGGGATCTGGGCGCAGGAGACATACCGGTCATTTATGTATACAATAAGGCAGATCTTTGTATGGAAGAAGAACAGCTCCCTCTGATCCGGGGGAACCGAATCTATCTGTCGGCAAAGTCGGGAGCAGGTATCCCGGAGTTAGCGGAGATGATTCTTGCAAATGTGCATGGATGAAAAGCAGAAACAGGAGGAAAAGATGGAGATCAGAAAAGCATCCGGAAGGGATCTGCGGTGGATGAAAAAGACCTATATAGAAGCATTTCCCAGGTCGGAGCGGAAGTCTTTTAGACTTATGAAAGGGAAAGCAAAACAGGGTGTGATGGAATTTCTTATAATTCTGGAGAAACACCAGCCTGTGGGAATTGCCATTACTGTACTGCACCAGGATCTGGTGCTTCTGGATTATTTTGCCATACACAGGTCATGCAGGGGAAAGGGATATGGTTCAAAGGCGCTTAAGCTTTTGCGGGAACGGTATGAGAACAGAAGATTTCTGCTGGAGATTGAACTTCCGGAAGAGGATGTGCCGAATCAGGCAAAGCGGCTGAAACGGAAAGAATTTTATTTGAGAAATGGGATGCAGGAGACGGGCATAAAGGTCTGTGTGTTTCAGGTTCCTATGGAAGTGCTGACCGACGGCAGGCCGTTTACCTATGAGGAGTACCACGGAATCTACAGGGATTCCATCGGAACAGTATTTGCCAGAAAAGTTACAAGGCTGTAAGAGCCTGGATGCAGGAGGGAAGGCAGGCAATGAGGAGAAGAAGAAAGCGGATCATGAAAGTAGGAGGCGTCCTGGTGAAGAGCAGGAGCCAGTTAGACGGCATTCGGGAAAGCGGAAAGATTAATACAGAGGTTCTGGACTATGTGGAACAGCACATCCGCCCAGGGATTTCCACAGCCGAGATTGATAGCTGGGTTTATGATCTGACTGCAAAAAGGGGCGCGGTGCCGGCCCCGCTGAATTATGAAGGATTTCCAAAGAGTGTGTGCACTTCCCTGAACAGTGCGGTATGTCACGGGATTCCGGATGAGCAGACGATCCTGAAAGAAGGAGATATTATCAATGTAGATGTATCAACTTGCTATCAGGGGTTTTATTCGGATGCATCCCGGATGTTCTGCATCGGGGCAGTGAGCGAAGATAAGAGGCGTCTGGTTCAGACAGCAAAGGAAGCGATTCGGGTAGGGCTTATGGAAGTGAAGCCCTGGAAACCCATCGGAGATATGGGACATGCCGTACATATGTTCGTGGAGAGCCAGGGGTATACCGTCGTGGAAAATATCGGCGGACACGGTGTGGGACTGGAATTTCACGAAGATCCATGGGTAGGCTATGCGGTGCCGAAGGGAAGCGGAGAGATTATGCTGCCGGGTATGGTATTTACGATAGAACCTATGGTGAATATGGGTACGGCGGACTGTTATGTAGATGAAAGCAACGGATGGACCGTCTATACAGAGGACGGGATGCCGTCGGCTCAGTGGGAAGTGACTGTGGCGGTAACAGAGAACGGGTATGAGATTATGTCCCGGTAAGAATGAGCACATAGGATGCGGAAAGGAGTATGCGCAGATGGAGTATACGTATCCGGAATATTTATATGATTTTCAGTGTGAGGCATCGGACTGCAAGGATACTTGCTGCGCCGGATGGAAGATTGTAATCGATCCGGTATCCCTGAAAAAATACAAGAATCATCCGGGTTTTTTTGGAAATCGGCTTAAAAATTCCATTGACTGGGAGAAGGGGATGTTCGATCAGTATAATGGACGATGTACATTTTTAAACGAGGAAAATCTGTGTGATATTTATGCGGAGGCAGGGGAGGAGATGCTTTGTAAAACCTGCACCCGTTATCCAAGGCATTATGAGGAATTTGAGAATCTGCGGGAGATCTCCCTGTCTTTGTCCTGTCCGGCGGCAGCGAAGCTGGTATTGGGGCATAAGGAAAAACTGATCTTTCTGAATGAATACCGGGAGACACCGGAGGAAGAGTATGAACAGTTTGACTTTTTTCTGTTTACAAAATTAAATGAGATCCGCGATTATTTTTATGAGGTAATTCAGAATCGGGAATGGACGATACCTTTCCGTACGGCGCTTTTGCTGTCCACAGCCCATGATCTTCAAAAGCGGGTGGACCGGGAACAGCTCTATGGAGTAGACGATCTTCTGAAGCGATACAGGACGCCGCATTTTCAGAAAACGGCAGAGAAAAAATTTGCTGCCTTTCAGGGACAGGGCGTGAAGATGCGCACCCAGCGGCGGAAGCTCTGGCAGAGGCTCTATCGTCTGGAAGTGCTTCGTCCCCGCTGGCGGGAATATATGAAAAAGCAGGAGGAGCTTTTGTACCGGGATCTGTCCCAGGAGGAATATGAGGCGGCATGGAAAGAATTTGCCGCAGGCGACGGTTGCCGGGATGTGGAATATGAGCAACTGTTTATGTATTATCTGTTTGGCTCGCTCTGCGGTGCGGTTTATGACGGGGACCTGTTCAGCAAAGTGAAAGTGGCAGCGGTTCATGTACTGCTTCTTCGGGAACTGGCGTTCGGCGCATGGCTGTCTAAGGGGAAAGCTTTTGTCTTTGAAGACCAGATCGAGCTGGTGCACCGTTATGCCCGTGAAACAGAGCACTCGGAACCGAATATAGAGGCGCTGGAATGTATGGCGGCGGAGGAAGAGGAATTTTCTCTGGAAGCGCTTCTGACAGGCGTGCTGGGATAAAGAGGAATATCAAACAATGCATCTGCCTGAACAGATACCAATACAGGCAGGAAAAGAAAAGGAGTGGAAACGATGAGTATCAGAATCGGAATTTTAGGCTATGGAAATCTGGGACGGGGCGTGGAATGTGCCCTTCGCCAGAATCCGGATATGGAGCTTGCGGCGGTCTTTACAAGAAGGGAGCCGAAGGAGGTAAAGATTCTGACAGAAACGGCCGGTGTATGTCAGATCAGCGAGATTGAACAGTGGAAAGATCGAATCGATGTGCTGATTCTATGCGGGGGAAGCGCTACGGATCTGCCGGTACAGACGCCGGAGTATGCGAAGCTGTTCCATGTGGTGGACAGTTTTGATACCCATGCGCGCATACCGGAGCATTTTGCGGCAGTGGATGCATCGGCAAAGGCGGCGGAGAAGACGGCTGTTATCTCGGTGGGCTGGGATCCAGGTATGTTTTCCCTTAACCGTATGTATGCAAATGCAATTCTGCCGGAAGGAAAAGATTATACGTTCTGGGGCAAAGGCGTAAGTCAGGGACATTCGGATGCCATCCGCCGGATCGACGGAGTCAAAGACGGCAAACAGTATACGATTCCTGTAAAAGAAGCACTGGAGGCGGTGCGAAACGGGGAGGATCCGGAGCTTACCACCCGTCAGAAGCATACGAGAGAGTGTTATGTGGTGCTGGAAGACGGAGCGGATGCGGCGAAAGTAGAACAGCAGATTAAGACCATGCCGAATTATTTTGCCGATTATGATACAACTGTGCATGTAATCAGTGAGGAAGAGCTGAAAAGGGATCACAGCGGGATTCCCCATGGCGGTTTTGTGCTTCGAAGCGGCGTGACCGGCTGGGAAAAAGAGCACAGGCATCTGATCGAATACCAACTGAAGCTGGATTCCAATCCGGAATTTACGTCCAGCGTTATCGTTGCCTATGCAAGAGCGGCCTATCGGATGGCATCAGAAGGGCAGTTCGGCTGTAAGACGGTGTTCGATATCCCGCCGGCGTATTTAAGCCCAAAGAGCGGGGAAGAGCTGAGAGCTTCCATGCTGTAACATTCGGATGAGAAAGGGGCGCGATCGCGCCCCTGTTTTACTGATTGGCCAGCCAGTCTGCAAAATGTTCCCGGATCACCGCAAAGGGTGCAGGTCCGAAGTCCAAGAGAAATGTATGGAAATCTTTTGGCTGAAAAGCATCTTTTAACAGATTCTCTGCATTTTCTCTCATTTCTGTAATCTCCAAATATCCCACATAATATTTCATATAATTAGCAGGATCTTCGCAGACGATCTGATAGATCTGTTTTGTGGCTTCCGGATTGTCCATGCCTATGGCCTGCTTGAGAAATACACCAAGCTCTTCCATGGTCATGCCTTCATAGTTGACCTGATAATCCACAAGGGCATAGAGGGCCAGATAGACGGATTCATTCAGAGCCAGAAATTCTGCCAATTCCGGCTGGATGCCGTCTTCCCAGCCGTAGGCAAGATACTGGACATAGGTCGCCCAGCCCTCCACATAACAGGAAAAGCTCATAAGGGCGCGCAGCCGGCTTGCGTTGACCTGGTTGAAGTAGTTGCACTGGTACAGATGTCCGGGATAGCCTTCGTGGGCCATAACCGTGTAAATATCTTCGCTTACAGATACCGAAGACTGGTTGATGTAAATGTAATTCTCGTTTTGAGAATCAATGGGCGGGGTCAGATAAAAAGCGGGACTTGAAAATTCTTCCAGTGCCTCCGGAAGCATACGGATTTCATAGGAGCACGCGGACATTTCCGGAAACTGTGTCAGCAGCTTTTCCTGCAGATCCAAAAGGGCTTCCGCCGGATCGTCGATGGGAGGCTGATAGGAGTAGATGTCTCTGGATAACTGCGGATGCTCCTCAAGGAGTTCAAAGGCGCGGCTGAGTTCGGACTGCATTCGTCCGGCAATGGCGTTTTGAAGGCTTCTGGGGCTTTTGTAAGATGTATAGGTGGAAGAATTCAGGAGGTATTCGTAGTATTTTTTTCCGTCGGGCAGTGCGGAGACTCCGACCGGAAGTGCAAGGTGACCTTTCAGCTCCTTTAGTCCTTCGGTCAGAAGCGTATAAGCGTCGGTAAAATCTGTTTTTAATATTTCTTCATTTTGTTCAATGTAAGCGGTGCGTTCTTCCTCTGTCAGATCCGGAAGGGTGTCAAGGCGGCTCTGAAAGGTTTCCATCATCATGCCTTTTTCCGGTTCGTCCAAATAGATTCGGCAGGAATCTATGATGCCGTCAATGGTCAGATCCGACAGGAAAATACCGGCTTCTGTCTGAAGCTGTACATATTCCAATAACTGGGAGTAGCATTCATCCAGATCTGCAAGGAGCGCCAGATAGTGATCCACATCCTCCTGATTGCGAAAGCTGTATTCGGCCAGGATGATCGGAAGTTCCACCTGCATACCGCTGACGGAAGAGAAGGGATAATCGTAGAGACTGAATGGCTCGCCTTCCTTTTCGGTCTCTAAATATGCCGTCAGGATATCATAGTCGTTCTGAAGATTTGGGCTGAGGGCATTCCGGTCGATGGACTGCAGCTCCTTGTAAGAATCCAAAAGGTCGGCATAGTTGTCTTTGATGCCCTGAAGGCTGTAGTCGCCCAGCGTCTCTGGAAATTCGGTAATGCCGTAGTTCTCCGGATGGGAGAGCGTAGAGTGCATCATCAATCCGGAACTGGTGACTGTGTCATAAAAAAGATCGTCAATGATCTGTTCAAATCGTTCCTGGTCGGTATTTTCTGCGGTTTCGGAAGTCTCCGGGGAAGGAGCGGTTCCGGGCCGGGAGGCACAGCCGCCGATCAGAAGCGAGGCGGACAGAAGGATAGAAAGGATACGTCTGGTCTGCATAGAAATTCCTCCGTCATGTGGAAAAGTTGTCATACTACCGGACGTCCGCAGGGGGCTGGGTGTATGAGTCATGCATTCATTATAGTAGATTTTGCAAAAAGATGCAAACAGATCACATGTGAGATTGTAAAGTGTATGTAGTTGATCATTTGTTCGATATTGAAGGACTGGATAACTTATGCTATACTGGTTGCGTTGTCATACCCTAGACCGACATGGGAAGGGGGTGAGGATGTGGACCTGTTTCTATCTCTTTTAGTCACGGTTGTGGGTGGTGTAATTTGCCATTATGTCATCAAGTGGTTAGACTGTGATCATCATGACAACTAGCCCGAAATAAAAGACCCTCGGACTCGCATTCCGGGGGTCTTTGTGAGTATGTGGATATATTCCCATCTCTTTGCCTACAGGCATTATAGCATATGCGGTTTCAAAATGCAATATGCACCTCTCTTGGCTTTTAGCCCCTGCTTTTCCGGTATGATAGGGGCTGGGTGTATGAGTCATGCTTTCATTATAGAAGATTTTGCAAAAAGATGCAAACACTGTTGTTGAAAGGAAAAAATCATGATATAGTAAGACTGTTGTACGCTGCCTTGCGGCAGCAGGAAGACAAAAGGCCAAATAATTTACTTAAGACATGAAAAGAAAGCAGGAACAGATATGATACAGGATATTGCACCAAAGGAATACAACAACCATTATGAAGAACAGCTTCCGGAGCCGCAGGACTGGCTGCTTGTCTACCAGAAGGGAAATGTGCTCTGCCGTTTTTCGGGAGGGAAGATCAGCTATCCGAAAGTGAAGGAAGTCACCGGAGAAGGGCTTTCGATGACCTACCTTTTTACCATCAGCGGCGAGCGGTTTTTTCTGCTGAAAAGTGATTTAGAAGGACTTGAGGGCTATGGATGGGAGAAGCCTTTGATCTTCCGCAATGCGGATCCGAAATATCTGGGCTTTGCAGGCATCACCGGGCAACAGTTGGATGACTGGTACCGGGCAAACCGCTTCTGCGGCTGCTGCGGTTCTCCCATGGTGCCGGACCATGCAGAGCGGATGGTTCGCTGTGCGCGCTGCGGCAATATGGTCTATCCAAAGATCTGTCCGGGAGTGATTACAGCAGTGACGGATGGGAACCGGCTGCTTCTGACAAAGTATGCCCATCGTCCGGGGGCAGTCAACTATGCATTGGTGGCGGGTTTTACAGAGATTGGCGAGACGCTGGAAGAGACCGTCCGAAGAGAAGTGATGGAAGAAGTAGGACTGAAAGTCAAAAACATTCGCTACTATAAGAGCCAGCCCTGGTCCTTTTCCTCCACGCTGCTGTGCGGTTTTTATTGCGAAGTGGACGGAAGCACCGAGGTGAGACTGGATACAGAGGAACTGGCAGTGGCACAGTGGTTTGAGCGGGAGGATATCCCTCTGGAGGACGACGGAGTCAGCCTGACCAGAGAGATGATCCATATGTTTAAGACGGGGAAGCAGTAGTGTGATCGGAGAAAAGCTCCATCTGCCGTTTCAGACGTGCCTGTATCTGGCGGAGAAAAGACGGCGGACCGGTTACCCGGACTGCAGGGCCAAAGGAGAGGATCTCGATCAGAAGTTCCGTTTCCATAGAGCTGTTATAATAGATGAGGCATTCCCAAGTGTCCTCATCTATTTTTTTGGTCTTTTTCTTATAGTTTGAAAAATGCAGCATCGTTCGTTCCAGAGCATTTCTCTGATTTTTAATCAGCAGACGAACCGGTTCATGGTAGTAGGACCTTTGGATGAGCGACTCAAAGGAGACTTCTTTTTCAAAACAGTCAGGCAGAAGGGACACGTCGGTAATTCCCCGCACATTGAGCGTGCAGATCCAGGAAGTATGCGTTTTCCTTTTTTGAAGTGCCAGCAGACGAAAGCGGTCATTTTTCTCTGAATACTCTAACTTCAGGGGCAGGTATTGATGGGTGATGCGGTTTCCTTTTTCAGAATGATAGGAAATGGCTGCATACTGATGGCCGGTAACTGCCGCAAGGAGCGTTCGAAAATGCTTTTGGTAGGAGGGGCTGTCATAAGGATCGCCGTCTGCATAACGGTCAAAGTAGTGAAAATCCTCCGTCCGCCAGAGAAGTTCGGCGTCTTCTGTAAACTGCCGGAGCGCGGAAATCTCTTCCTCGGTAAAAAACAGGCAGAACCGGCTGTCCTGAAGAAGCGTTTTCAGCCAGGAGCGCTGCAGGCGGGTAAAAGGCATTGCTCTGTGGGCCCCGGTCCGCGCCCGGAAACCTTCGTCTTCTTTGTCCAGCAGGTTCCATTCCCCATCTGTCAGCCGGGGCAGAAGATAAAGTCCGCTCTCTAAGAAGCCATGGGCTTTGCAGATCTGCTCCATTTCCTTTCGGGTTATGGGATGGGCTTCTGCTTCCGTCAGGATGCGGTCGATAATCTGATAGTAGCAGCCATAGATTTCTGAAAAAAGTTCCATGTGTCATTCCTCCGCCTGATACATGTTTGCCATGGTACGGATGTCCCGGTAGAATTTCTGCCGAAGAAACGTATTGTTGGATTCAAAGGAAAGAATTCTCCCGATAAAAGTTTTGATCCAGGGCATCAGTTCGTTTCCGTCAAAGACAGATATTTCATAGGTATAGGTGTCCGGGGCAGTGCGCCGGACGGTTCCGCCTCGTCCTTCCCGCAAAAGCCGATGCAGAATATAGTCTTCGGGTCCTTCCCGGATGGACAGCGTCAGCCGGATGCGGTCCGGCTCATGGTCTGTACCGAAGGAGACGCCGAAGCAGGACGGAAGGTTGCGGTCAAGCTTTTCCCGGTATTGGCTGTAGTCGGAAAAATGTTCTCCAAAGGTGACGTGCTGGATCTGGTCTAAGCGCAGGGAGGTGAATCTCCGGCTTCTGAGATGGTAGGCGCAGAGAAACCGTCGTCCGGTCCGGGTGCTTACGAGAATCTTCAGAGGAACGACAGAAAACGTCTCCTCCTGTGTATGATGGGGCTTGTTGCTGCGGTTTTGGACCGTTACGGACTGCTGATTCTGCATGGCTTTCAGCAGAAGAAAGAGGACTTCATCCTCCAGCGTAAAGCCATAATATCCGTGCTTTACCAGAAAGGTTTTGTTCTCTGTTTTCCGGCTGTCCAGGATGGTGCTTCCTATGAAGCCGAGAGGCATGGTAAGCTGACAGAAACGGACGGCCTGCAAAAGTGCGGGAAGAAGTTCCAGAGCTGCACCGGAAAGCTCCGGCTGCATAGAATAGAGAAGACAGCGCCCTTTTTTTCTGGCAGTAAGGATCCCTTCTTTTACATATTCGTTTGCTTTCTTCCGGATGAGCTGAGTTTCAAAAAGCGTATCGTAGCGTTTCAGAATCCCGTCGGTCAGCTCTTCTGCGGAGAAAGAAGCCCCTTCCTGAAACAGATCCAGAAAGAAGAAGTGCAGCAGCAGATCGTTCGTGGTAAAGCTTTTGGACTTCCAGACCCGGTAGATGGGGTTGGTATGGAGAAGATTGCTGTCTAGCACCAGAGACAGCGTCTTGCCCTGGGAACCGAAATCTGCCTGTATGTATTCGGACAGCCAGGATTCAATCCGGCGTCGCTCGTTGTCATAGGTCCGGCCGCTGCGGATGGAAAAATCTTCCCTGGATTTGAATCCATAGATGAGAAAATCCCGGACGTAATTGCGGCTTTTCTGAAAGGACTTGATTAATTCCTGATATTCGGACATAAGGGGAGGACTCCCTTCTTTTGTGATGTTCTGTTCTGATTATACGACGGATTGCATGTAAATTCAATTTGTACTTTCCGTGTCAGCGGCGGATGGTCTGCCGGACGGAACAGGAAGGATGGGGCTTTGCAGCGGCCGGGCAGAAAAAGATTGAATAATAACAAAAAGAAGGGTATCATAAAATGAAAAGAAGCTGGGGGGATCTTTTTGAAGATCATTTTAAAAATCATAAAGAAAATATGCAAAATCTTTTTCCTTTTGCTGTGTCTTATGGTACTGGCAGGGGCCGGATGCTGTGCTTATCTGGTCTATCGCTATAAACCGCTGTATGAGGAATACCAGGCAGATGCAGCCAGGGCAGTGGCGGAATCCGACGGGAGCATGTTCATAAAAAATCTGAGCAGCTATATTTATGATGACAGCGGGAACTTAATCAGCAAGCTGTCCATTGACAGCGATTCGGACTACCTTCCTTATGAAGAGATTCCGGAATCGGTACGCCGTGCGTTTATTGCGGTGGAAGACCGGAATTACTGGCAGCACGAAGGTTTTGACCCAAACGGTATTTTAAGGGTGTGTTATCGGTATGTGATTACCAGGGGGGAGGAGGTGCATGGGGCAAGCACCATTACCCAGCAGCTTGCCAGGAGCACGTTTCTAACCAGCGAGGTATCTCTGGAGCGAAAGATTCGGGAGATTCTGATCGCTATAGAGCTGGAGAAAAAATATACAAAGGAACAAATACTGGAATACTATATTAACGGCGCCTACTTTGCGAACCGGTGTTATGGGATTGAAGCGGCGGCAAAGAAATATTTCAGCCGGTCTGCCAGCGAACTTAACGTCAGTGAGATTGCCTATCTCTGCGCCATACCAAATGCGCCTTCCTATTATGATCCGTTAGCGCACGAGGAGCATGCACTGGCCAGAAGAGACAAGATCTTAAACGATATGCAGGAATGCGGATATCTGACGCCCTATGAATGCTACAAGGCACAGCGGTTTCAGATCGTGTTAAAGCCCAAACAGGCGGAGAAATTTCAGAACTATGAGACAACGTATGCGGTAGACTGTGCGGTTCGGTATCTTATGGAACTGGACGGCTTTGTCTTCCGGTACCGGTTCGACAATATGGATACCTATCGGGCCTACCGGGACCATTATGACAATGTATACGAGTCCTGCAGAGGAAAACTGTATACAGGCGGTTATGTAGTCCGAACATCCCTGAACCCGGAGCGCCAGGCATTTCTCCAGGGTACCATTGATGAGATGATGGCCTTTGATGAGGAAATCAGTGATGAGGGAGTTTATGCCCTTCAGTGTGCTTCCACGCTGATTGACAATCATTCCCACAAGATAGTTGCCATCGTGGGCGGACGGAGCCAGAATACGGGAATCTATACACTGAACCGGGCGTATCAGTCCTACCGGCAGCCGGGCAGTACATTTAAGCCATTGGTCGTCTATGGGCCGGCTTTAGACGAGGGATATACAGCAGAGTCCATGCTTCCGGATATCAATGTGACCAAAGCAAAGGAAATGGGACTTCAGGCGGCGGAACTGTCCGGAAGACAGATGTCCATGGAACAGGCGGTATGGAAGTCGGTCAACGGATGTGCCTGGTGGCTGTTCTGCAGGCTGACTCCGGAGCGGGGGCTTTCTTATGTAAACCAGATGGAATTTGCCGGAATTGTGCCGGACGACTACTATCCGGCATCCGCTCTTGGCGGTCTGACCTATGGGGTGACGACTGTGGAGATGGCCAACGGTTATTCCACCCTTGCCAATCATGGAAATTTTCATGAGGCCACTTGCCTGGTATCTCTGAAAGACCGGAACGGAAATGAGCTGTATGAGGAAGCAACTCCTAGGGAGATCTATTATTCGGATTCGGCCGCGGAGATGGTCGAAATTTTAAAAGGGGTTCTTCAGAAAGGAACAGCGGCCAGAGTGGGCTGGGAGCTTCCGGTGGCAGCAGCAGGCAAGACTGGAACGACCAATGAATGTAAGGACGGATGGTTCTGCGGGATTACGCCGGACTATTCCATGAGCGTCTGGGTAGGCTACGACGAACCGAGGGTTCTTCAGAATCTTTACGGTTCCACGTATCCGGCCTCCATCTGGAAGGCGGTTATGACGGAGCTTGTAAAGGACAGTGCGCATCAGGAATTTACAGTGCCGGAAGAAGCAGAGGATTTTGTATATGATCCCATGGGGGCTATGGATTATGACAGTTATATGCCCGGACGGGATGACGACGAGGTGCTGTCGGAAGGATATACTGTGAGAAATTATCGGGAAGACCATATGCTGGCAGACGATGCGGATGCCCTGATGTATGAGATGAGCCGCCTGGACACGGAAAATGAGTATTACGCAAAACAGTGGCAGAAGCTCTATGAGGAAGCGGAGGTGCTTATTGAACAGATTTACAGCCGGAAACTGTATGCCCAGGAATCCGAAAAGTTAAAATCGCTGGCGGAGACAGAATAAGTTCGCACCTTTTTGTAAATGATTGGCAGCGGTTTTTGTGCTATGCTCATTGCAGATCAAAACAGAAGACAGGAGAGGTGAGAGAGATGTTTGTGATCAGCAGTGACAGATTTCATACAAATGTGCCCATAAAGGTGTGGCTTGACAGGGAAGAGCTGCTGGAAGAGAGCTGTCTGGCACAGGCAGTCCATCTTGCAAAGCTTCCGTTTATACATAAGTGGGCGGCTCTTATGCCGGATACGCACACTGGAAAAGGAATGCCTATCGGCGGTGTCATCGCTGCAAAGGATGTGATAATACCGAACGCCGTAGGTGCGGATATCGGCTGCGGCATGATTTTTGCACCTATGAACGTGCGGTTGGAGGAGATTCAGGGAATTGAAACCGGCAACGGTTCTCTCATTCAACTGCTGGTGGGAGATATTCTGAGAAATATACCGGCAGGCACGAACCGGTATCGGGTTCCCCAGGAATCCAGGGTGCTGGATCAGGCGAAAGAGCAGATGGAACTGTACGAGCCAGACGAGGAGCTGCTGCCCTTGATCGGGGACGGATATTATCAGACCGGAACCCTTGGCGGCGGCAATCATTTTATCGAGCTTCAGGTGGATGAAGAGGGATGGCTTGGCATTATGATCCATTCCGGGAGCCGTCATATGGGAAAGGAAGTTTGTGATTATTTTCACAAAAAGGCGCGGGAGCTGAATCTTAAGTGGTATTCCCAGGTGCCGGAGGAGTACCGGCTGGCGTTCCTTCCGGTGGATACAGAGGAAGGAATACAGTATCTTCGATGGATGGATCTGGCTCTTCGATACGCTTTTGAGAATCGGGAACGGATGATGCAGCGGGTCATGGAGCTTTTGGCCGGACATCTGAAGAAATACGCGGGCGTGGACGCAGAGTATGGAGAAATGATCAACTGCCATCATAATTATGCGGCGCTGGAAGCTCATTACGGAGAAAATGTGTGGGTGCACCGGAAAGGAGCCACCCGCGTACGGGCCGGGGAGACGGCGGTCATTCCAGGGGCTATGGGTTCTTACAGTTATGTGGTGGAGGGACTTGGCAATCCGGAATCTTTCTGTTCGTCTTCGCATGGTGCCGGAAGGGCTTATTCCAGAAAAGGAGCCATGGATGCCTTTACGACAGAGCAGGTGATTCTGGATCTGCGGGAGCGTCAGGTGGTATTGGGGAAACAGAAGAAAAATGACGTGGCAGAAGAATGCCGCTTTGCCTACAAAGATATCGATCGGGTCATGGAGCAGCAAAAGGACCTGGTGCGTCCGGTGAAAAAACTGCGGACGGTAGGAGTTGTAAAGGGGTAGAAACATGATAAACGAAATCGTACTGCGGCGGAAAGGACATATTTATATAGAAGAACATGTATCATATGAGAAATCTCCTGTTCCGCAGAAGAAACGGCTTCGGGTACTGACCATGATGCGAAATATAGAGCAGCTTGGCTTTACCTTCTCGCAGGAACTCTATGAGCAGCTTGCCTGTATGAAAGAATCTGTGCAAAATGCCTGCTATCTGGAGCTTGTGAGGCTTTTAAAGGAACAGGTGGGAGCGGACCATGTCTATACTCCTATGTATCCTGGCTTTCCTCAGGAGGTTATGGAGAAGGAAGAAGGAGAGCTGTATCTCAATGCGATGATGCACTACTGGAGCAACGGAATCCTTTATCCCTTTTCCCAAAAACAGGAACGCCTGCCTTTTTTTGACGGGAAAAAACGGACCGTTCTGTCTTTGGGAACCAGAGAGGAGCTGGTGGAGATCTTTCGGGATCTGGTGTCTGCCAATGGTTCCTTGTCAGAGCAGGATCTTACGGACATCCGATGGTATTTTGCCCATTTGCCGGAGGCTGCACAGGAATTGCCGGAGACGATTCCCTATAAGGAAAATGCCGCATATATATGCGTCTGTTATCTGGATTGCAGTCCGTTGGCGGAGCTGTCGGTACTGCATCGGTATCTTCAAACCGGAACAGATGTTCTGCGTCTGGCAGTTGTTCTCTCCGGAGGCCACCAGAGCCTGAAGAAAAAGACGCGCTTCAAGAGCTTTTCCAGAAAGGAACGCCGGATGCTGATGGGGCTTTTGGCGGATGCTTCGGGACTTTTAGAAGCCATGCACCAGAGGCCGGAGGTATGGAAGCGTCTTGGAGAACGTCTGCATCCTGGAGAATATGGTGCAGAACAATATAAGAACGTACGTTCTGCATATGCAAAACTTCGGGCGGGGAAGCCAATGGAACATTATAGGGGAAAAGTGGAAGCGGCGCTGAAAAGACGGGAGATGGCAGAGGTGCTCAGACTGTTAAAAGAGCGTCCGGGAGAGCTGGCCAGAAGACTGGATCTTCTGCTTCGGCTGGATGCGTCCATGCCGGAGACAGAACCGCAGAACTGGTGGAATTCGCGTCTTCTTAGAATGCAGCGGCAGAAGGAAGTGCTGGAAACCTTTGCGGTGGTTTCCGGTCAGGTATCCACGCCGGTTCTTCTGCAGGTCAGAACCCATTTTCAATATCGGAATCATCAGAACTTCCGGTATTATTATCCCAAGGGAAAGCTCGCTCAGGCAAGAAGGATTGAAAATGCAGCAGAGCAGGTGGAAGAAGAGGTGTGCTGTCAGGTGGTTTCCCTCTGTGAACAGGCGCTTATGCAGCGGTTTGCAGCTCTTGCACCTATGGGGAAAGTGTGGCTTTCTGAAACTCTGAAGGACTATATGGTGCCTTTCGCCCAGAGATCGGCGTCAAAGGCGGCCAGGACACTGGTGCGCGGATCCCGTCTGCCGGTAAAAGAGCAGACAAAGGCGGTACGGGGATTTGTCTGGTGGACCAACACAGAGAAAGGGGGCCGGGTGGATCTGGACCTATCCGCAGGCATCTTTGACGAGCACTGGAACTATCTGGAACATGTGTCCTATACAAATCTGAAGGCTCCGCGCTTCCGTGCGTGTCATTCAGGAGATATTGTCAACGGCGGACCCGCAGACGGAGACGGTGTGTGTGAGTTTTTGGATATAGATCTTCCGGGCGTCTTGGAAAACAAAGGGCGTTATGTGGTCTATGAGGTGTACAGCTATACCGAACAGCTTTTTTCTGCTCTGCCTCATGTTTCTTTTGGATATATGGAGCGGGAAGATGTACAAAGCGGGGAGATCTTTGAACCGGCTGCCGTGGGGCAGCGTATGGATCTGGTCCAGGAGACGGTCATCTCCATCCCCATGATTCTAGACTGCCTGACCAGGCAGATGATCTGGTGTGATGCGGGTATGGGACTTTCTGGGTGCAGGACGCGTCTGGGCGGCAATAATCTAGAATCCAATCTGACCGGCGTGGCGCTGGCCTGTGATACGATGGTTCATATGCACAGGACCAGCCTGTATGACCTGCTGAAGATGCATGTGGAGGCAAGAGGAGAGCAGTGCGGGACAAAAGAAGAAGCAGATTTGATTTTTGATGTGGAAGAAGGAATCACCCCCTTTGACACGGAAGTGATTCTTGCAGAATATATGCAATAGGTGTATGATGTTATACACAGCAGTCCGCAGGTCCCTTTGGATAGGCGGGCGGCTGACAGGATCCGGCTATGGAGTGTCATCCTTCTGATCTCAGCGACTTTTAATCGCGGTTGTCGCCGGTTCGAATCCGGCCGTCTTCCGGAAATTCCGGAAGACGTAGCTCAGGTTGGTAGAGCGCCGGACAAAGACACTCTGCTCTCCGGATCATATGGAGAGGCTGTAAGTTTTGGCCTTCGTGAAAAATTCTCAGGCTATCGGTATTCATCCTTCTATTAGAGGGTTCAACTCCCCCACGATTAGGGCATAAAGAGTACCGGCTTTCCTGAGAATTTTTCTGTTGTTTTACATATGGAGAATCCGGTCTAAGATCACATGGGCGGTTTCATCCTTGGTCATGATCGGAAGTTCTTCTATGTTATCTCTGGTAATCAGTGTAACTACATTGGTGTCGGTGCCGAATCCGGCGCCGGCGGTTTTTAAATTATTGGCTGCAATCATATCCACATGTTTGCTGAACAGTTTTTTCTGAGAATTTTCGATCATATGTTCGGTTTCCATGGAAAATCCGCAGAGAAACTGACCTTCTCTTCGGTGTTCGCCTAAATATTTCAAAATGTCTTCTGTACGTTTCAGAGGGATGTTCATGTCCCCGTCCTTTTTCTTGACTTTTTCCCCGCTTACAAAGACCGGCGTGTAGTCGGCTACGGCAGCCGCCTTGATGATAATGTCCTGCTGGTCAGATACGGCGGTGACTGCCCGGAACATGTCATCTGCGGAACGGACGGGAACGACGGTTACAAAGGGCGGAGGAGCAAGGCTTACAGGACCTGATACAAGCGTCACATCCGCACCCCGGAGCATGGCCGCGCGGGCAAGAGCATAGCCCATCCGGCCGGTGGAATGGTTGGTGATGACGCGCACCGGATCGATGGCTTCCTGGGTAGGTCCGGCAGTGACCAGCACTTTTTTGCCGGACAGATCTTTTTTGCAGGCAATTTCCTTTAAAATGTAAGAGAGCAGTACTTCCGGTTCCGGCATCTTTCCTCTGCCGGTATCTCCGCAGGCTAAATGTCCGCTGGCAGGCTCGATGATCTCATATCCGTAGGAGCGCAGAGTATTGAGATTGTTCTGCAGGGCGGGATTTTCGTACATGGCTGTATTCATGGCAGGGGAAATCAGCTTTCTGCATGTACATGCCAACAGAGTAGTTGTCAGCATATCATCGGCGATTCCGCCGGCGAGTTTGCCGATGACATTGGCAGAGGCGGGAGCGATCAAAGCCAGATCCGCTTGTTTGGCCACAGAGATGTGTTCTACTTCAAAGGAAAAATTCCGATCAAAAGTATCTGTCAGGCACTTCCGGCCCGTCAGCGTCTCGAAGGTGACAGGATGAATAAAATTCTGCGCGTTTTTCGTCATAATGACCTGCACGTCACAGCGGAGCTTTTTCAGGGCGCTGGCAAGGGCGGCAGCTTTGTAGGCGGCGATGCTTCCGGTGACACCGAGAATGACATATTTATCTTTTAACATAAGGGGAATCCTCCTGAATATCTTATCTGTTTTTTAAATTATACTATGCTTTTCCCGCAAAGACAATCCGTTTCCGGCAGAACCGTTTTCTTCGCCGGACAATGGCCGGGATGAATTTATCCGGAAAAGAGACTTTTTTTTCTTCTGAAAATATGCTATGATAAAAGCCATTACTGGATTGTTAAAATAACTACAAGCATTTTTGGATATATGCGGAACTATAAAACAGCATTTATGCAAAGAAGGCCCGGAAAGATTTTCGGCCACGGAAGTGGAAGAAAATATTTCCAGGTAAGGGGCCTTCTTCGCATAAATGCGGAACTATAATAGGAGAACATCATGATACTTGCAGTAGATATCGGAAATACAAATATCGTCGTCGGATGCATCGACGGGGAGAATATCTGTTTTGTGGAACGGCTGTCCACGGTTTCCACCAGGACCGAACTGGAGTATGCCATCAGTTTTAAAAATATTCTGGAGCTTCACGGCATTCCCATTCAGGATCTGGACGGGGGCATCATTTCCTCGGTGGTCCCGCCGGTCACCAGTACGGTAAAGCGTTCCATGGAGAAGATCATCAGCCATGAAGTGATGGTCATCGGGCCGGGAGTAAAGACCGGGCTGAATATCCTGATGGACGATCCCAGACAGGTGGGAAGCGACCGGATTGTCAATGCTGTTGCTGTCGTCCATGAATATCCGGTACCGGCGGCCATTATCGATATGGGAACGGCTACGACCATCTGTATTGTGGATGAGAAGAAAAATTACATCGGCGGAGCGATCATTCCGGGCGCCCGCATCTCGGCGGATACACTGACGGCGAAGACCGCCCAGCTTCCTAAGATCAGCATCGAGCCGCCGGCCAGGCTGATCGGAAAAAATACTGTAGATTGTATGAAAAGCGGAGTGTTTTACGGAAATGCGGCGCTGTTAGACGGGATGCTGGACCGCATGGAAGAGGAGATGGGACAGAAGCTGACCATTATAGCAACAGGAGGACTGGCCAAATCATTGATTCCTCACTGCCGGCATAAGATCCTTCTGGACGATGCCCTGCTTCTGAAAGGACTTAAAATTATTTACGAAAAAAATCAGTAATCATTCATTTATATAAATTATGGAGCTGCTGCCGGTCTGTGTCGGGCAGCAGCTCCATATGTTCGAAAACCTTTTCCGTACGATGGCTAATTCAATTCATTTTCATTCACCAGCTCATCATATTCCATAGAGTCCAAAAGCTCATCAAAAGCGTCGGAAGCCGCTTCATACTCCGCTTCATTCTCGATATTTTCAAGCTGGGGATTTCCCGCTGCATCTTTCTGATAACGGTACAGGAAAACTTCGCCGTCGGAGTTATTTCCGTTCTCATCCAATGGGAGAAGGGCGATATATTCCTGCTTGTCTGCCTCAAAGATGCCGAAGATGGCGCATTCAATGGTAGAGTCATCATCCAGGGTTAAAGTTACGGTCACATCACCGCCGCAGGAAGCGCAGTCGCCGTTGCATTTGGTTTCATCACATGTATTGGACATTTGTAAACCTCACATCTCTTTCTTCTGTTTTGTTGGTGTTTCTTCCTTCACTTTATCAGAATGTGCACATATTTGCAAGCCCTGCGAAGGCAATTCTTGACTTTCCTGTATTTTTTACTAAAATAGAGCTATATGCCGGCAGGCACACAGAGCCTGTCAGAAGAAAGGAGTGCAAAAAACCAGTGGAATTTACATTTTCCAGAAGATCCCAAAAGATCGAAGAAGGGATCTTTTCCCTGTTGAATACAAAGAAAGAGGAACTGATAAGGGCCGGCCGGACGGTCTATAATTTTTCGGTTGGTACGCCGGATTTTCATCCGCCCATACATATTATGAAAGCAATGGAAAAAGCGTGCAGTATACCAGAAAACTACAAATATTCCCTCACCGACCGGCCGGAGCTTTTAGACGCAGTGAAGACTTTTTACCAGAAAAGATTCGGAGTAGAACTCTGTCAGAACCAGATTATGAGTCTTTATGGTTCTCAGGAGGGAATGGCACATATCGGACTGGTACTTTGTGACCCTGGGGATACGGTGCTGGTACCGGATCCGGGCTACCCGGTGTTTGGGGTGGGGCCGGAACTGACCGGGGCAAAATGCGTTGCTTATCCTTTGTACAAAGAAAATAATTTCCTTCCGGATTTCCGGGATATTCCGGAGGAAGAGGCCGACCGGGCAAAGTTCATGATTATTTCCTACCCGGCCAATCCGGTCTGTTCCGTGGCAGACGATCATTTTTATGAGGAGGCAGTAGCATTTGCCAAAAGGCACAGAATCATCCTGCTGCATGACAACGCCTATGCGGATCTGGTCTACGGAGGGAAGATTGGAAAATCCTTCCTGTCTTATCCGGGTGCTGTGGAGACGGGGGTGGAGTTTTATTCCCTGTCCAAATCCTATAATATGACCGGTATGCGTATTTCCTTTGCGGTTGGCAATGAAGCGGTCATTCGGGAGTTTAAGAAAGTGCGTTCTCAGATTGATTATGGAATCTTTCTTCCAGTTCAGTATGCGGCCATTGCCGCCCTTACAGGGCCGCAGGACAGCGTAAAAGAGCAGTGCGCGCTTTATGAAGAGCGGTGCCGGACTCTCTGCAGGGGCCTTACATCCGTCGGCTGGAACGTACCGGATGGACAGGGGACTATGTTTGTATGGGCACCCATTCCGAATCACTACAAAAGCAGTGAGAAATTTGCTCTGGATCTGATGGAGCAGGCAGGCGTGATCGTTGTGCCGGGGACGGCTTTTGGACGGCTTGGAGAAGGTTATGTCCGGATCGCCCTTGTCTATCCGCCCGAAGAGATTCAAAAGGCAATTCAGGCCATCGCAGAAAGCGGGATACTGAACCCATGAGTTTTATAGACGAATATACAAACTTTATTTTTTTGGAACAGGAACCGGAGCCGGCGGATATTCTCTTTCTTCCCGGCTCTTCGGAAGGCGTGCTGGCCAGGCGGGCGGCAGAGCTTTGGAGACAGGGGTTCGCTCCGGTGATCCTGCCTTCGGGGAAATATGCCAAGCTGACAGGGGCTTTTTCGGGCGATCCTGCTTTTCGGACGGAGTGGGAGTATTTTCACCAGATCCTTCGGGATGAGGGTGTGCCGGAATCTGTTATCTGGAGGGAGGAGGAGGCGACATTTACCTATGAAAATGCGCTTTATTCCCGAAAAGTGACGGATCGGGCAGGACTGACCGTGAAAAAGGCGCTGCTCTGCTGTCAGGCTTACCATGCCAGAAGAGCCAGCCTTTATTACCAGGTCTGTTTTCCCGATGCCAAGATTCTGGTCTGCCCGGTGGTGACCAAGGGAATCAGCCGGGAAAACTGGTTCCGGACGGAAAAGGGGATTGATCTGGTCCTGACGGAAATGAAGCACTGCGGGAGCCAGTTCGGACAGATTATGAGAGAAGCAGCAGAGCTTTTATAAAAGTATTTTACATAAGGGCGCTTTTCTGCGTATTTGTCCCTTGCAAATTATTTCATTTGTGTTACTATAGAATTGTATAAATCTGTCAAAGAAAGGGAGAGAAAGATGCAGACTTTAGAGTTACAGAAAATTGCCAACGAAGTCCGTAAGGGTATTGTGACTGCAGTACACAGTGCAAAAGCAGGTCATCCGGGCGGATCTTTGTCGGCAGCAGACATTTTTACCTATTTGTATTTTGAGGAGTTGAATATCGATCCGAAAAATCCAAAAGATCCGGACAGAGACCGTTTTGTGCTGTCCAAAGGCCACACAGCTCCGGGCTATTACAGCGCAATGGCGCACAGGGGATATTTTCCGGTGGAAGATCTTGTGACCCTTCGCCACGTAGGCTCTCATCTGCAGGGGCATCCGTGTATGCAGCACATTCCGGGAATTGATATGTCTTCCGGTTCTCTGGGACAGGGGATTTCCGCAGCAGTCGGGATGGCCATCGCAGGAAAGCTGGACAATAAGTCTTACAGAGTGTATACGCTGTTAGGAGACGGTGAGATCCAGGAAGGTCAGGTATGGGAGGCTTCCATGCTGGCGGGCCATAGAAAACTGGACAACCTGGTCGTTATTGTAGACAACAACGGTCTGCAGATTGACGGAAAGATCGAAGATGTATGTTCTCCGTATCCGATCGATAAAAAGTTCGAGGCGTTTAACTTCCATGTAATCAATGTAGCAGACGGCAATGATATGGATCAGATCCGCGCAGCTTTTGAGGAGGCAAAGACCGTCAAAGGCAAGCCGGTGGCGATCATTGCGAAGACCGTCAAAGGCAAGGGCGTTTCCTTTATGGAAAATCAGGCATCCTGGCATGGAGCCGCTCCCAATGATGAGCAGTATGCAGTTGCTATGGCAGATTTAGAGAAAGTAGGTGAAGCATTATGTCAGAAGTAAAGAAGATCGCAACAAGAGAGAGCTACGGTAATGCTTTGGCAGAGTTTGGAGCAGAGTATCCGGATCTGGTCGTATTGGATGCGGATTTGGCAGGGGCAACGAAGACCGGTGTCTTTAAAAAAGCGTTCCCGGACCGGCATATTGACTGCGGTATCGCAGAAAGCAATATGATGGGTGTGGCAGCAGGACTGGCGGCGGCAGGCAAGATTCCTTTTGCATCTACCTTTGCCATGTTTGCGGCAGGACGTGCTTTTGAGCAGGTCCGCAACTCCGTAGGCTATCCCCATCTGAATGTGAAAATCGGTGCAACCCACGCGGGCATCTCCGTAGGCGAGGACGGCGCTTCCCATCAGTGCAACGAGGACCTGGCGCTTATGAGAACGATTCCGGGCATGGTGGTCATCAACCCGGCAGACGACGTGGAGGCAAAGGCGGCGGTAAAGGCGGCTCTCGATTATGAAGGTCCGGTCTATCTGCGATTTGGCCGTCTGGCAGTGCCGGTTATCAACGATCCGGCTTCTTATAAATTCGAACTGGGCAAAGGCATCCTTATGCGGGAAGGAAAAGATGTAACCATTATTGCTACAGGTCTGGAAGTATCCGAAAGTCTGGAGGCGGCAAAGATGCTGGAGGCAGACGGGATCTCGGCAGAGGTGATTAACATTCATACGATTAAGCCTCTGGATGCAGAGCTTGTAACTGCATCGGCGAAAAAGACCGGCAAAGTAGTTACCGTGGAGGAGCACTCCATCATCGGCGGTCTGGGCGGAGCCGTTGCAGAAGTGTTAGCAGAGCAGGCACCGACAAAGATGCTCAGAATTGGCGTAAATGATACGTTTGGCGAGTCTGGACCGGCAAAAGCTCTGATTGAGAAATATGGTCTGGATGCAAAAAGCATCTATGCGAAAGTAAAGGGCTGGTTCTAGGCATTTTCAATGCCAGATAAAAAAACGGCAGTTTTGGACTGCCGGCAAATGACCCTGCTTCTGGGATCGGTGTCAGTGCAGAAGAGATCGGACAGAGAATATTCTGTCGGACCAAAGCTGTACGGTCTGGCCGGTTTTGGAGCAGGGTTTTCTTTTGGTGTATGAAGAACTATCCAAAAGCAGAGGGGAGGGAAGTTAAACGATGAAGATAGTCGTTGCTATGGATTCTTTTAAAGGAAGCATGGATTCCTTGGAGGCCGGTTATGCGGTAAAGCGGGGCATAGAGCGGGTGTGCAAAGAGGACACAAAGATCCTTGTAAAGCCTGTGGCCGACGGAGGAGAAGGAACCATGCAGGCGGTGACTGCGGGGCTTGGAGGAGAGATTGTCTCTGCAGAGGTGACAGGGCCTTTGGGGACGAAAGTACAGGCGTCTTATGGGATTGTGAAAGAGCGGGGTCTGGCGGTGATGGAGATGGCGGAAGCGGCCGGAATTACCCTGATGGAACCTTCGATGCTGGATCCGGTGTCTGCAACGACATACGGAGTGGGAGAGATGATCCTGGATGCGGTACGTCGTGGATGCAGGGACTTTATTTTTGGCATCGGGGGAAGTGCCACTACAGACGGCGGGGCTGGGATGCTGTCTGCACTGGGTTATGAATTTCTGGATGAAAACAAAAAGCCAATTCCTTTGGGGGCGGGGGCGCTGGATCGGATTCGGGAAATTCGGATGGACCGGGTGCCGAAGGTACTGAAACAGTGCCGATTTCGGACAGCCTGCGATGTGGAAAATCCGCTTCTGGGTCCAAGAGGTGCAGTCTGCGTTTTCGGTCCCCAAAAAGGCGTCAAAGAGTCGGAGATAGAACTGTTTGACCAAAAAATGGCACATTATGCGGACCAGACAGCGGCATTTACCGGGAAAGATATGCGGATGCAGCCGGGAGCCGGAGCAGCGGGCGGACTGGGCTTTGCCCTTTTAAGTTATCTGAATGCTGTGCTGGAGCCAGGGATCTCACTGGTGCTTCGCATCCTTGGGCTGGAGGAGGAGATTCGGACGGCGGACCTGGTGATTACCGGAGAAGGCCGGATGGATGCGCAGACGGCTATGGGGAAGGTTCCGGTAGGCGTTGCAAAACTTGCGAAAAAATACGGCTGCAGTGTAGTGGCCCTTGCAGGAGGCGTGACACGGGATGCAGGGAAATGCAATGAGGCGGGGATCGATGCATTTTTTCCCATTGTCCGGGGAGTGTCGACTTTGGAAGAAGCGATGAAGAAAGAGCAGGCTATGGCAAATATGGAGGATACCGCAGAGCAGGTATTCCGCCTGCTTCTTTTGAGATAAACAGAAAAAGCTCCGAGCATGAGGGCCGGGCCGCAGGCTGCGAAGCTTTTTGTCTGTCAGAACAAGGAGTAGAACATGTGTTCTTAATCCTGTCTTGGATAGACCATCTGTTCTTCGGTGATGTGGTAGAGAACATCGTTCAGATAACGATTGGACCACCATTTGCACATCGGAAGGCTGGAATCTAAATAGTTGCCGCAGTCTTCGGGCTTTGCGCCGGGAATCTCACCTTCAAAATCGCGCATAAATTCAAAAGTTTCGGTAAGTACGCCGACGATATCCTTCGGCTCATAATCTCCGTTCAGCAGCAGATAGCAGCCGGTCCGGCAGCCCATCGGTCCGAAATAGACAATCTTTGGTCCGAATACCGGATGATTCCGAAGAAAAGTCGCTGCTAAATGTTCCATAGCGTGCAGCTCTGCCGTATTCATAACCGGTTCGTTGTTGGGGCTGGTAATGCGGATGTCAAAGGTGGTGACGATAGTTCCGCCTACTGGATCTTTACGGGATACATAGATACCAGGGACCAATTTTACATGGTCGATGGTGAAGCTTGCGATTTTTTCCATAAAAAAGAACCTCCTTTGTTTGGATGAAATAGAATCTTGTATCATCATAGCAAAGTTTATGGACAAAGGCAAGAAAAATGATGGAAATGATTTGGTTGCCGGGCGGTTTACAAAGTTTGTTGACAAAGCCTGGGAAGAAAGCTAAAATTAATATGATGAAACAAAGGGCTGTTGGGAAATGCAGCCCCGGACTGCCACAGAGCAGGCGGTTCCGGAGACGCATTTCCCGGCAGTCTCCTATTTTAGAGGATACTGAAAAAGTCCTTTTATACAGAAATCTAATACAATATATTGTGTTAGACTTTTGCATTTGACTACTTTTTCAGTGCCCTCATTTTACGGGAATGGAGGGATGTGCAGTGGAACAATATAATCTGGAAGAGTTGCTGCAATATGTAGAGGAACATCGTTTCCGATCCCTTCGGTCCCGGCTGGCCGAAATGAATGAAGCGGATATTGCAGAATTTATGGAAGAACTGGACGAAAACCGGAAGATCCTGATCTTTCGGATGCTTCCTAAGGGACTGGCAGCAGATGTATTTGCCTGTCTGGAGCCGGACATTCAGGAGCATATCATCAACAGCATCACGGACGCAGAGATCCATAAGATTGTGGAAGATCTGTTCGTGGACGATGCCGTGGATATGCTGGAGGAACTGCCTGCAACGGTAGTCAAAAGGGTCATGCGCAATACGACGCCGGAAACCAGAAAGATTATCAACCAGTTTTTACAGTATCCGGACAACAGTGCCGGGAGTATTATGACAGCCGAGTATATCGGCCTGAAAAAATACATGAATGTGGAGCAGGCATTTTCCTACATCCGTGCCCATGGTGTGGATAAGGAGACGATTTACACCTGTTTTGTCATGGACGGAGAGCGGCATCTAGAGGGCGTTGTAACGATCAAAGATCTGCTGATGAATCCTTATGAAACCCGGATTCAGGACATTATGGACACCAATATCATTAAGACCATGACGACAGAAGACCAGGAAGAGGTCATTGATCTGTTCAACAAATACGATCTGCTCTGTCTTCCGGTCGTAGACCACGAAGAGCGGTTAGTAGGCATCGTTACGGTTGATGATATTGTGGATGTCATGGAAGAAGAGGCGACAGAAGACTTTGAGAAAATGGCGGCTATGCTTCCGAGCGACAAGCCGTATTTGAAGACGAGCATTCTGGAGCTGGCCAAAAACCGCATCGTCTGGCTGACAGTGCTGATGTTAAGTTCCATGATTACCGGCAGTATTTTAACCCACTATGAGGAAGCTTTTGCGGCGCTGCCGCTACTGGTCAGTTTTGTGCCCATGCTTACCGGAACCGGAGGCAACGCGGGCAGTCAGTCCAGCACCATGATTATCCGCTGTATGGCCATCGGAGAAGTAGAGCCAAAAGATATTCTGCGGGTCATCTGGAAGGAACTGCGGGTGGCTCTTTTGGTGGGACTGATTCTGGGAGCGCTGAATTATATTCGTCTGCTGGTCATGTATCCGGGCCAGCCGATGGTGTGCCTGACGGTGGTATTGAGCCTTTATATTACGGTTATTATGGCTAAGAGCATCGGATGTACGCTTCCTATCGCCGCAAAGCTTCTGAATCTGGACCCGGCCATCATGGCGGCGCCGCTGATCTCGACGATTGTGGATGCATGCAGTCTGATTATTTATTTCAGGATTGCGTGCAACCTGTTAAAAATATAACAAATACGAGCTGTGTATATCTCGAACATACCCGGAAAGATTTCCAGATGTGAAGCAGATGGAAAAATTTCCAGAACGGGGGTATGATCGAGGCAGATGTGGAACTTTAATCAGCATCTGCCTTGATGATACCCGGAAAGATTTCCAGATGTGAAGCAGATGGAAAAATTTCCAGAACAGGGGTATGATCGAGGAAGATGTGGAACTTTAATCAGCATCTGCCTCGATGATACCCGGAAAGATTTCCAGATGTGAAGCAGATGGAAAAATTTCCAGAACAGGGGTATGATCGAGGCAGATGTGGAACTTTAATAAGGAGATGAAAAGAAATGATAAATGGAAAGAAAGTGCTGTACAGCGGTATGCAGGCAACCGGTAATCTGACTTTGGGAAACTATCTTGGAGCGCTGAAAAACTGGGTGGATTTATGCGAGGAATACGAATGTTTTTATGGAGTGGTAGATCTGCATTCTATCACGGTACGGCAGGATCCGTCCGTGCTTAGACAGAGGGCCAGGAATCTTTTGACCATCTATATGGCGGCAGGGTTAGATCCGGAGAAGAACTGCCTTTATTATCAGTCCCATGTGTCCGGACATGCGGAGCTTTCATGGATCTTAAGCTGTTTTACCTATATGGGGGAACTGAACCGTATGACGCAGTTTAAGGATAAAGCAGCGAAACATGCGGACAATATCAATGCGGGTCTGTACACGTATCCCGTTCTGATGGCAGCGGATATCCTGCTCTATCAGGCGGATGTGGTTCCTGTCGGCATTGATCAGATGCAGCATCTGGAGCTGACAAGAGACGTGGCCCAGCGTTTTAACGGCGTCTATGGAGACGTATTTACCATACCGCAGGCGTACATCGGAAAAGTAGGTGCGAAGATCATGAGCCTTCAGGATCCGTCTAAGAAAATGTCCAAGTCCGACGAGAATCCCAATGCGTCTATTTATCTGATGGACGATCCGGATACCATTATGCGCAAGTGCAAGCGCGCGGTAACAGATTCCGAGGCGCAGATTCTCTATCGGGAAGAGCAGCCCGGCATCCGGAACTTGATCGATATTTACAGTGCCTGTACAGGAAAGAAACCGGAGGAAGTGGTAAAGGAATTTGACGGCAAAGGCTACGGGGAATTTAAGATGGCAGTAGGCGAAGCCGTTATCAGTGTTTTAAAGCCCCTTCAGGACCGCTGCGAGGCGCTCTCAAAGGATAAAGCCTATATCGACAGCATGATAAAGGCCAATGCGGAAAAAGCCGGCTATGTGGCTGCAAAGACGCTCAGAAAGGTGCAGAGAAAAGTAGGATTCCCGGACCGGGTAAGAGGCTAAACAAATACAGGAGTATGGAAAAAACAGAGGCTGACTGTGATGAATGCAAAACTTTAAGAAGGAGATAAGAAAATGAGAGAGATCAAACCGGAAGAGCTGCAGAAAAATCCATTTCAGATGATCGGAAAGGAGTGGCTTTTAGTCACGGCAGAGCAGGAGGGGAAGGTTAATACGATGACGGCATCCTGGGGCGGCGTAGGCATCATGTGGAACAAGCCGGTGGTGTATATATTCCTTCGTCCTCAGCGCTATACAAAGGAACTTGTGGACCGGGCGGACACCTTTTCTCTGTCGGTGTTAGGAGAGGAGTACCGCGAGACACTTCGGTATTTTGGAAGCGTATCCGGAAGAGACGAAGATAAGATCGCAAAGTCCGGGCTGAAGATCTCCCATGAAGGTGCAACGCCGTATTTTAAGGCAGCCCATACCGTTCTGCTCTGCAGAAAGCTGTATGCACAGTCTTATGATCCTGCATGTTTTATCGATCAAAGCCTGGATGAGAAAAATTATCCGAACAAAGACTACCATATGATGTACATTGCAGAGATTGAGAAAGTACTTACAGACTGAAAAAACGGCAGATATGAAATAATATGCAGCATACAGGGAGAATAAATATATGAAATTTCAAATGATTCATGAAAATTATAATGTGGCAGATCTGGAAAAATCCCTGAACTTTTATGAAAAAGCTCTGGGCCTGAAAGAATGCCGCAGAAACTGCGCCCAGGATGGCTCCTTTATCATTGTGTATCTGAAAAATGAAGAAAGCGATTTTGAACTGGAACTGACCTGGCTTCGGGATATGGACCGCCCCTATAATCTGGGAGACTGTGAATTTCATCTGGCCTTCCGGACGGATGACTATGACGCATCTTATGCGCTTCACAAAGAAATGGGATGCATCTGTTATGAAAATCCGTCCATGGGCATTTATTTTATCCAGGATCCGGATGGCTACTGGCTGGAAATCGTTCCTTCCAGATAAGGAGCCGGCTTAGTTTCCGGATGCCGTTCTCTCAGGGAATAGACGCAGCCGCAGTAATCCTGACGGTACATGCCGTATTCCCTGGAGAGTTCTGTGGAACGCTTATAGCCGTTTTTCTTTTTAAAATCATTGGGAAGCCAGAGGAGCTGATACTCTTTGGCCAACTGTTCTCCGATCTCATTGAGCTTTTCGGCATTTTTTAAAGGACTGATAGACAAAGTAGAAGCAAAATATGTCATGCCTTTTTCCTTTGCCTTTCGTGCTGCCTCTGAAAGCCGCAGACGGTAGCAGGCAAAGCACCGTTCGCCGCCTTCCGGCAGACGCTCCATTCCCCGGACGCAGCGGTAGAAATCTTCCGAAATGTAATCGCCTTCTATAAAATCCACAGGGAAGCGGGCAGGAAGTGCTTCGATCAGGCGTTTCTGTTCCTGAACACGCATACGATATTCGGCTTCCGGGTAAATATTCGGATTATAATAAAAAACTGTGATCCGGAAATATTCCGACAGGTATTCCAGTACATAACTGCTGCAGGGAGCACAGCAGGAGTGCAGAAGGAGTGTGGGGGCTTCTGATTCTTTTGGCAGTCCTTCTATCAGCATCTCCAGTTCTCTTTGATAATTTCTCTTGTTCATAAGTCTGTCACCTCTGTTTCTATCATACCCTATAGAAAGAAAAATGCAAGGTTTTTGTTGAATATCAAGGTCCTGCAATGAGGCTTGAACACCAGATAGTTTTGTGCTCCCCTTCAAAGCAGGTGAATTCTGCAGATAGGGTCTTATTTTAGGATTTGAATGAACAGGAAAATACGCCTTCCCTTTAGGCGTTTGAGGCAAATATAGATGGTAAGAGGAGGAAACGGATTATGGCAAAAAGTACACGGCCTTCCTGGGCCGGTAAACTGCGCAGGCAGCTTAAGCGGGCCAAAGAAGAGGACCGAGGGCTTTCCCGATTCGGTGCTGACCGGCACAAATACCAGCTAAGGCCCCCTGCCTCAGAGAAGGACGTCGCTGCCTTTGAGGCCCGCTTTCACATCTTGCTTCCGGAGGGATACAGGGATTTTCTGCTGTGGATGGGAAACGGCGGAGCAGGACCCTTCTACGGCCTGTATAGGCTGGGAGAAGCAGAACCCGGCCGGATTTCGGACTACCCCGACGGGGCGGTGCTGCCCCTGGGTACCCAGGGCTGTACTCTGATGACTGGGCTGGTTCTGGATGGTCCTCACAGGGGAAGGGTGATCTACTACGACGAGGACCAGTGCAGTCCTCCCATTTTGATGCGGGAAGCGGATTTTCTGGCCTGGTATGACCGCTGGCTCCGAGAGGTGATCGCCGGCTATGATGAGGAGGAGATGGACTTCGGCCTGTATCTGGACGGCAGTCCCCAGGAGCTGATGGAACTGTATGAAGGGACAACAGACGTGCAGGCCCGCATGGAGATTGTGGAGAGCTGCTATAAATTCCAGGCGTTGCCTTCCCGGCAGAAGACCTACTTCAAGAAGGCCTGTGACAGCGAACAGAATCCAGAGCTGCGCATGGTCCTGATCAAGATGCTGTCTCACTTCCGCGTACCCGGCATGGAGGACCAGATTGACGCCCTGTGGAAGGTTGAGGCTTATGCAGAGGCAATCTCGGTCATATGCTATTCGGGCGGCTGGGCGGTTAAAGAGGTTTGGTGGCCCAGGGTGCTGGAGAAGATGTCCTCTCTGCGGGGTCAGCCTTTCTGGGATGCCTGCGGCATCTTTTCTGTTCTGAAGGATTATCCGGAGATTCACGCCGGACTGCTGAGGGACCAGTTGTACAGGACTGATCTGGACCGGAACGACAAAACCGTTCTGTTTCACTGCCTGAGCAAGCTCAACAGCCGGGAGGAGGTGCTGGACTACTTCCTGGACTATCTGCCCGACGAGAGAAATCACGAGCGGGCAGAGTACACCACCCTGATCTATGCCATCTGGGTGACCAAGGGCATTAAGGACCCACGACTGGAGCGGATCTGGACAGCACTGCTGGACAAGTTCCGCACGACCCAGGACGCTCAGGATGACTTCGCGGGCAGTCAAATGCATTTGACAAACGACTGTTGTCTTGGAGCCAGCCATCCCTTCGGGGTAATATGTTCCAATCTGATGGACTGTCTGGACCGCTTTGGCCTGGACTATCGAGAGGCCTGGAAGCTGCTGATGGATAACGAACATTGGGCAAACTGGAAGTTATCCTTTTAAATATGTATCAATATCCTTCCGTAATTGTGAACGTTTTCCAGTTCCGGTAAAAAGTTTTTTTAAAGGCTCAATAACTAAAAGCCCGCCATTTACCGTCTCATAAGAAAGCCTGATATGAAAATAATTGATTTGTTCTATGAATGCCATAAAATACAGTAAAATTCCAATCGTAATTGCAGATACATTTTCTTTTCCAAGAACCGCAATCATAAGCATCGGCAGATAGGCTGCTAATAAAATTACATTTACCCATCTTAATTTACTATAAATCCTGCCAATTTCAAAATTACTTAATGCCGTTTTTCTTCTTACCATTCTCAGCTTATTACGCCAGTAGAAGCTGCCCTCTATTACTATGACAGAAAATATCAACAATGGATAAAACGAAATCCAATTTAACTTGAATGCATTCTTTCCAAAGTCCATATCAACAATAAACTCTGCTGCGAAATACATTCCTGCAAACATTAACACGCCGTATAGTTCAAAGTCAGCTAAGTATTTCAGTTCTTTTTCAATGGGTCTTTTCTTTAACTGTTTTGCCATATGGTTTTGTCTCCTTTTTAATTTTTACCACTAACAGAATATCACAACCGCATTCATATTTCTATCGAATTTCCATTAAATTTCTGCCCCTCTTACGCTTCGACTTATTCTGAAGGATAGAGGAAGCAGTTTTATAGGGGATTTTCTGTAAAATTTTTGTTGCCAAAGTCAAAATCGTCTTAATTTCAGACTGTTTCCAATGTTGACTCCTTTTTTAGTTGGTGTATAATAATAGTAAAAGAAGACAGCCAAACACAAATGAGGATTTAAGAAAGAACGGAAAGAGAAAACTATGGAAGCCAGGTATATTCTGCTGTTTACTGTGCTGGTGCTCTTCTGTCTTTGTTTTCCAAGCAGAAAAAGACGGTACCGGAGGACTTCCTATTACCGGATGACGAAAGTTCCTTATGGTACCGTAATGAGAGATAAAGGAAGGTTCGGAGAGTATCAGATCTATCGGAAACTGGCGTCCTATGAGAAGAAGGACGCAGAGTTTTTGTTTAACTGTTATCTGCCAAAGAGCAGCGGGGAGACGACGGAGATTGATGCGGTTATGCTGCATACCAGCGGGATCTATGTATTTGAAAGCAAAAATTACAGCGGGCAGGTTTTTGGCCGCGAAGGGGACCGGATGTGGACGCAGATTCTGAAAAATGAAAGCGGCTTTATTTACAAAAAGCAGTTTTTAAATCCGCTGTTGCAAAATCAGTCCCATATTGTCCAGATGAAAAGGCATCTTGGACTGGATGAAGAGATTCCGGTATATTCCATCGTGGTCTTTTCGGACCGATGTATTGTTAAAAAAATGACGGTCTCGGATATCAACAGGCAGGTGACAACTTGGAAAAAGCTGCGGCATACCGTTCGAAAGTTTGCCGGGAGGCAGCCGGAAGTGATTGACAGAGTACAGATAGAAGAATGGTATGACAGACTGTATCCGTATACACAGGTGAGCAAACGAGAAAAACAGGAGCATATTCGGAATATTCAGAGACATCAGAGAGAAAGTGAAGTGTTCAGCCCCCTTTTTCGGTCATGATTTCTTTCGGCATGGTATATATTTTAAATATCCATGTTTGAAAAGAGAGGACGAAAAATGTTTTCCGATGTAAACAGTCTGGTGTTTCTGTTGATCTTTCTCGGCTTTCTGGCCCTTTGCCTGATGGTATATCATCGGGTATCGATTCCATGTGCCGGTGACCAGGCCGGATGGGAAATTGTGCAAAAGCTGCTGATGTGCGGGCTTACGGCCCTTCTGCTGACCGTGGCGGCGATCTATTTGTGGTATTTGACCGTTCTGCTTATATTGGTAGCAGCGAAATTTCTGTATGACCAGTGTATTTCTAGAAAACTGAAATGGGTCATTGTTACCGGAATGCTTATGTTTGCTACACTGGTGGCAGTAGCGGGTATCCAGCTTATGATATGTGAAAGCGAAGAGGACGACGAGGATGATGGCGCGGTGATAGAAGATATGATTGAGAACGGATCCGCCCTTGTTCAAATAGAAGGGGTTTGGATCCGAATCGTAAGCTGACGGAAAGAGGTCAAAAAGGCGGTTTTTAGTTCGCAGATATTGACAGGAAGCCGAATGTATAACGGTCCAGCTAAGAAATATCAAGTGATTTTGAAAAATATTTTCTGCCGGACGGTAAAGTTGTGAAGCGACTATAAAACAGCATCGTCCCAAGACATACCCGAAAAGATTTCAAGATGCAGAGAGGTCGGAAATCTTTCCGGACTAAAGGGCATGTTTCGGGATGATGCGGAACTATAACAGGAGGAAACCAGATGGAAAACTGCAGACATCTAGAACGCGTGCTGGCGATGATTCAGGAGCGCGGATGGACTTTTAAAGAGAGCATGGAAGACGGCTGTAAAAGCATTGACTTTGAATACAGAGGTGTTTCTTATCATATATGGGAATTTCATGACCATGAGTGGGGAGTGGAAACCAACGTACGCCATGGGGGCGGGATGGAGGAAATCATTGGGGATTATGAGACAGAACTGCTTCAGATTATGGAAGACTGGAGATGATCCTTTACTAGCTGTAATACAGATTGCTCAGTTCTTCAATATTCAGCAAAAAAGGCTTTTCAAAATCTGAAAAGCCTCCAGCGGAGACGGTGGGATTCGAACCCACGTGCCGGTTGCCCGACAACTTGATTTCGAGTCAAGCTCGTTATGGCCACTTCGATACGTCTCCTTACAGATGTATTCTACCACACAATTTTAATGATTGCAATTACTGTTTTTTAATTTGTCTGTTTCTGGACAATGGGGCGTCTATTATTCGCCCGAAATAGCGGTATCCCTTTTCCTTGATAGAGTCGGCCTCTGTGGTTAGAAGTATACGGAGCAGTTTTTGTCTCTTGATTTATGGTTGTAAGAGACATGAATTTCAGAGAAAAGATCCGAGAGGCCGTTAAGTAAAGGGTATTGTTTGCAGGTAGTAACAGATTGGGAAAAAAATGTACGATGAACTTGACAAATATTTATTATGTAATTTCCCCATAGATTATTGGTATGATGAAGGGGTGGACATTGCAAGGGAGATTATTTCTGGTTTTAAAGAATATGACTGGAAAATACTGCTGGAAGAAATATCAAAAAAAGATGTTGAATGGAAGAAAAGAATAGCTTACTGTTTATATAATTGTGAGAATCCGTATGAATGGTTGCTGTTAGTGGAGTTGCTTCATACAGAAGATGATGAATTGCTTGAAATTTCTTTAGATTCATTAAGAAGTTTTATCAATAAGGAAACAACAGAATTCTTAATTAATAATCCAGCAATGATTTGTAAGATAAAGAAATTGTACTACAATTCAGGCAGGCCTACACAAATTATACTTAAAGATTTAATAAAAAAAATCAATGAATATATGAATGTCTTGGAAGTAGATTATATGTTAGAAATTTGACGTAACCTGTGGTGCGTTTCAATAATAACTGTTACATATTTCATCCCAAGGGATAAAAGTTTAAATATCCCTGTGCAGATTATCTTCCAATATTTTGGTTTATGGGCCTGTTCTTTTTATAGTTAGGAGGCTTTAAGGATATGAAACATACCTCTTTGCAGATGCCAGAACAACAAATTAAATGATAATTGTTATCTCTAAACTGAGTGATAAAATGTATTGGTTTCCTGTAATTAATGATGAAAGGAATACCGAATGATAAAATTGTCAGAAAGTATTCATTATGGAAACTGCCTGAGTCGGCAAATGAACAAGACTCCTATATCCATATTCCTACATTTTAAGGAGGTGGTTGCATAGAAACTCCTATACCATTGACAGACAAAGAAAAATTTCAATGCGTAGTTAGATGGCTCAATCGTTTATATCGGTCTTATGTCACGCAAACATTTTTTGAAGACCCATGTGAGAATTGTCCGGTACGCCATGAAAAATGTGATTGATATGCTCAATGCCTTCCACCAGAAAACTTTGAAATACTGGAAAAATTTTCGGGCAAGGATACGGTCATCAATCAGTGTCTGACTAAAAAGAGCTTATAAATATTTAGGTGGAATAACAGGGCATTCCTCAGCAAAAGGGCAAATACCATCTTCTCCGGCATCGACCAAAAAATTGCAAGTATAACCGCTAAGCCGGTATGTTAATTGAAGATCAGATTCTGTCCATTTCGTTCCGATATAATGCCCTGCTATTTCTGCCTTTTTATGAAACCTGAGACATTCTCCAAAGTAAGTTTCTTTTCGAGAAGTCGGTTCTTGTTTCGATATTTTCCAAGCCATATGTATTCATCCTTGTTTATGGCATTACGGAACATCCAATGATGCTTGCAGCAAACAAAGAGATCAAATCGAAAGATGATGTAATAAAGGCTGCAAAACTTTGTTTTTCCAGATGGAAAATCGAAGAATATTTCCGTTGTAAGAAGCAGGTGTTCCAGTTAGAAAATTTCCGGGTACGGAAACTAAAGGCAATCAATGCATTAAATTTTTACATCACTTTGTGCATGGCATTTCTGGGACATATTTCTATGAAATCAGAAACCAATATGTTAAAAGTTGCAATTATACGAACTGCCGATCCGATTAAAGAAAAAATAGTATTCTGCTATTATCGGCTGGCAAAAGGCATCTCAGGCATACTGTCGTATGCAAAAGAGGGCATCAGACTCTGGTTCCGGACAAGGCGCCCTGCATACCGTCTACTTTGCCTTAAGCTGGCTGTTTGAATAGATAAAAGAATATGTCACCCAAAGTCCGGTTCCGGCGGGGCTTACACCTTCTACATATTAACTCTCAGAAGTCCATGCTGGAAGATTACGCCCGCCGCAACGGTTTTCTCAATCCGATCCATTTCACGGATGATGGAATCTCCGGAATTGAATAACGAGAAAATCACAGAGGACACTAGCTAAGGATGCTCCCACACTGGTGGAGAAGATTGGCTGGATGACATACATTGTGAGGGTTCATTTTAGTAAGACCAGCAAGGAAACCATGAGCGACAAAATCAAGCGTATGCTGAAAAATGAGATACGGCAGATGTGAAAAAACGATAATAGCAAAAGGCCGGGCTTCAGAAAGGCACTGGCTCTCGGCTTGTAAAATAAGGAGGTTTATGGTAGTATAGAGACACGAAAACGAAAGGGAAAGCAGGTGTGAAAATTGATAGTGACGGATAAGCAACATCAGGAAGATTTGCAACGTTTGCGTTTGTTAAGGCCAATCGATGATGACTTTATGCGTTGTCTTTTCAAGGATAACATTCCACTGGCTGAATTTGTGTTACGCATTATCATTGATAAACCAGATTTAATTATTACTGATTGTGGAACACAGAAGGATATGAAAAGACTGGCCGGGGCACGATCTATCTGCTTGGATGCATATGGAACGGACTCAGATGGGAAAAAATATGATCTTGAAGTCCAGAGGCAAGATAAAGGAGCAGACCCACACAGGGCAAGGTATCATTCAAGCGTAATGGATATAGAGAATCTCCATTCTGGTCAGGAATTTAAAGAATTGCCAGACACATATACAATCTTTATCATTGAAAAAGATTTTTATGGTCAGGGAGAAGCTGTTTACCCGATTGAAAGAATCAACCTTGCAACGGGTAAATCTTTTGAAGATGGGGAGCATATCCTTTATGTGAATGGTGAATATCGTGGTGATTCTGCCATAGGAAAACTCATACATGATTTTAATTGCACCAACGCAGATGATATGAATTCTGAATTGATGGCAAACCGAACAAGGTATCTAAAAGAGA
Source organism: Lachnospiraceae bacterium (assembly GCA_910574965.1). Taxonomy (GTDB): domain Bacteria; phylum Bacillota; class Clostridia; order Lachnospirales; family Lachnospiraceae; genus Hominiventricola. The sequence continues at coordinate 124,947 of CAJTDB010000009.1, forward strand.
ACCCGAAAGGAGTGAATGAGATGTGTAAAATTATGGAAGATATGAGAAGTGAATCTTTAAAAGAGGTTGCTCTTCGTATGCTTACAGCTGGAAAATATGCTCTGGAAGAAATTGCGAATATTTCTGGACTTTCTCTTGATGAAGTAAAGAAATTGAAAGCCGAAAGAACAGTGTAAACAGAACTGTAGGCCAGGAATCTAAAAAACAGGTTCCCGGCCTTACTTTTTTGCCCTGAAATGTAAACTTTCAGTGTACTTGATTAAAAAGTCCCTTTACAAAACGTTTCCAGACAGAGGACATTATAACAACGGTCCGCTAAGTCTGGCAGACCGCTGCTTTTATTTGGGTATCTCTTATGTCTGACGGGAATAACCGGGACATTGAAGGGCTTCTTTGTACATGGCAGTTAGATTTTCGGCCGGAACATTTGCGACAATGTTGTGAATGGTGTTAAATACAAATCCTCCGTCTTTGCCAAGAACATCTATGCGTTCCCGGACCTGCTGCTGTACTTCTTTGGGAGTGCCGAAGGGCAGTGTGTTCTGGGTGTCCACACCGCCGCCCCAGAAAGTGAAACGGCTGCCGTATGTTTCCTTGATCTTTCGCATGTCCATTCCGTTTGCAGAAAGCTGCAGCGGATTCAGACAATCCATCCCCATTTCTGAAAAATCGTCCAACAGGTCGTAGACAGCTCCGCAGGTATGATAGAACGTCTTCCAGTTAGTGTGCTTGTGAACCCAGTCGTTGATTTCTTTGTAAAATGGTTTGTAGAGACTGCGGAACAGATCCTTTCCAAGCATCAGATCCTTCTGGTTTCCAAAATCCGTGCCGGAGATCCAGATAACCTGTATCCGTTCCCCTACAGCCTGGCGGTAGATCTCCAGATTTTTCAGCATGATATCGGTCTGGTAACGGAAGATTTCACGAATATAATCCGGATAAAGAATATGGGCCAGCAGCCAGTCATCCACGCGGCGGATGCCTTTGGGATGCTTGCTGGAAGGACCGGGTACAATGGCCACATCTCCAAGCCCTGCTCCGCCTAACAACCCTACAATGCCATACTCGGTATTTTGATAAAGTTCCAGAGACTGATGTTCCCAATACCTGGCATCTTCCTCCGAAGCAATCTGAAAATCATCTTTGAAATCTTCCAGAGGAGTAAGATCCTCTTCCTCCAGTTCCATATCAAAAGCTTCACGGGGCGCACCGTCAAAAAAGGATCCTCCTTTGGGCATCATAGCACTGTACTGTGCCGTACGGTCTCCCTGAGGGTACAGCCATTTGGTCCCTTTTTCGTCCTCGTCGTATGCAAAATCCGCCCCCATCCAGACAGGAGTGCCGTCATCCATCTCCCAGGGTTTCCAGTTCTCATTTTTGTATCCGTAAAAATTGACTTTGTTCCAAAGTCCGATCACATCCACCTGCAGAGCCTTGAGCAGATCATCTTCCACCTCTCCAAGCATCTGTGCAGGCTCTATGACCCGAATCCGCTGCTCTTTTAGCCCCAGCTCTTTGCGAAGCCGGTATAAAGTACTGGCATTAATGCCGGTCTGTCCGGTAGCGCCCAGATCTATAGGGGGCCTGTCTGTCTGCTGATGGTTCAGCGCGGCTATGAGACGTTCTCTTGAAGTCATAAAGTTTCCTCCCGGTAAAGATTTTTTATTCATTATACAGAGCTTGTACAGGGAAAAAAATGTACGATATTAACTTATTTTTATGAGATATTAACCTGTATACCGACCGAAGGTATGAGCAGCCTGCAAGAAAGCTTCCAGATTCTCATAAGGGACTTCCGGTTCCAGCATATGTGTCGGTGCCAGCACCAGACCGCCGTTTTTGCCGACCTTTTGTATCAGGTCTTTGCAAATTTGAAAAATTTCTTCTTTGGTTCCAAAAGGCATAGTGGTCTGGGTGCCGATTCCGCCCCAGAAAGACAGACGGTCTCCATACAGTTCCTTTAAGCGAAAAGGACTCACACATTCCGGCTGAACGGGATTTAAAACGTCTACGCCTGCATCAATCAGATCTGGTACGATCTGCTCTAAATTGCCGTCTCCGTGATAGAAGACCAGAATATCAGGTTTGACCTCTTTGGCCGCCTGGATGATGCGTGTCAGTCGGGGCTTAAGCTGCGCTCGGTAAAGGGCAGGACTCATCATCATGTCTTTTTGCGTGGAAACATCGTCGCCCAGCATCAGGATATCAGTATCAGCGGCAGCATAGCGCCGTGCCATATGTATCCGCAGGTTTGTGATTCGGTCTAAAAGCACTTCATTAAATTCGGGATCTTCATAAAAGTCACTCATAAATTGTTCCATTCCCCGAAGATACCATGCAAGTTCGAAAATCGTCATCTGCATAAAAGCAACTGCGGCATAACCGGTATCTATAATTTTATGGTTTTGCTCTTTTACGCCTTCCCATCTGTAGTCGGCATTGAAGTCCGGGAACGGATAATCCAGAATCTCCTGTACCGAAGTAAAATGCTCCATAGGGTGGAACATTTTCTGGAAATGGGCAAGCGATCCAAAGGTGCCCATGACGCCCCATTCCGGATTCCAGGAGATCGGGGACAGGTCTTCGGTTATGTGCGTATAATAACGGCTGTAGTCATGGGGATACCGGGTCGGATGGATCTGCACATATCGGTAGGGAAAATCATAATATTCCCGGAAATCAGAAGCTCCTGTTCGTTTTTGGAATTGTTCATTCAGAGAAGGGCATAAGTCAAAATCAATGGGAACATAGGCAGGATTTTCCCGCCGTAAAGCTTTCAACAGATTTTCACGTTTGGTCATTCGATTTACCTCCATTTAGATCAGAAGAGCTTTCGGGAAGATTTTCATGCCAGATGTTCCGGTATGCGGAAGGGGTCATCTCTGTAAAAGATGCAAAAACTTTGCTGAAATACTGAGAGCTGTTGAATCCGGTCATCAGTGCAATTTCCGTGACGGATTGATCCGTATGCCATAAAAGCTCTTTTGCTTTGTTCAGGCGCAGCATCGTGATATACTGGGAGCATTTCATACCGATTTCATCCTGGAAATACTGCCGTACAAAGCGGGAACTAAGTCCAAAGTGTCCGCTTAACTGTTCAATGTTCAGATCCTGATCGTAAGTCTCATTGATATAAGCCATCAGCCGGGAGATTTTGCGGTTTCCCTCTGGCTTTTCTTTTTCCAGAGAAGCTTCAAAACACTGACACAGTTCGATAAAGAGCAATGAGAACAAATGTTTGCTCTTTGGTTCTGTCCATGCACAATAAGGTTCTCTGTACAAACGGCAGATCTGTTCCAGACAGATTTTAAGATTCTGACAGGAATTCAGACGGACATAGCCGGCTGGCTCAGAAAAGACAGGGAGCCAGTTCAGGGGACTCTGGTCCGGAGTGATTTCGTATTCGATCTGCACAAGTCCGGATGTTTTCCGTACATCACCCAGAAAGGAATGCTTTTGTCCGGGATAAATCAGAATGCAGTCTCCTTGTTTTAATGGAATAAACTGATCGCTAATTCCCATAACGCAGGCCCCGCTGGATAAATAGTTGATCTCCATCTCAGGATGCTGATGGGTGTAAAACTGATAACTGGACGGAAACCGTACCTGCCTTGCGTTGCGCACTTTGCAATGTGCGTCCGGATCGGAGATAAAGTTTAAAAGTGCATCGGTAAGTGCTGCTGCCATAATAGAAGAATATCCCATGTTGTAAAACAATTCTTTCAATAAACGGAACAAAACGTGATTGTCTGTGTAAAAAACGGAAGTCTTTGAAAAGATTATATGCAGTTTTTTGCCTGATGACAAGGCGGATCTGCCGGTGCGGACAAAGTGTGTAATATTTTATAAGAAATAGTTAATATTGTGTACTTTAATTACAGAAAATGACGAATATAATGAGATGCAGACGGGAGGGGTAGCATGTCAGCATATCTTACATTTGAAAATATCAGTATGGAGTTTCCTGGAGTGAAGGCGTTGGATCAGATGAGCTTCTCGGCAGATAAAGGAGAAGTGGTTGCTTTTCTTGGAGAAAATGGCGCCGGAAAATCTACTCTGCTGAAAATACTCAACGGCGATTATCATCCGACAAAGGGAAGAGTCCGGATCGGCGGCAGAGAGGTTTCTTTTTCATCACCCAATGATGCCATCGCTGCCGGCGTCAGCGTGATCTATCAGGAGAGGCAGCTCGCGTCTTTTTTAAGCATTGCAGAAAATATTTTTATCGGCAATATGCCAAAGAAAGGCATCTTGATTGATTTTGGAGAATTGAATCGGAAAGCCAAAGCGATTATAGAAGAATTTGGACTTTCGGTCAGTCCTGCAGAAAGAGTAAAAGATATTTCTGTGGCCTATCAGCAGATGGTGGAGATTATGAAAGCCTACAGCAGAAATGCAGATATCATCTGCTTTGATGAACCGACTGCTCCCCTTACAGACGCGGAGATTCCTATCTTGTTTCGAATTATCCGAAAGCTGAAAAAGATGAATAAAGTAATCATCTATGTATCGCATCGGATGAATGAGCTGTTTCAGATTGCAGATCGGGTAATCGTATTTAAAGACGGAAAGTTTGTTGCTGATAAAAAGATGACAGAAACCGATGAACCAGAGCTGATTCGTCTGATGGTGGGCCGGGATCTGGGAGATGTGTTTCAAAGTCTGAAAAGAAACAAAAAACAGGGAGAGGTCGTACTGGAGATGAACCGGGTCACGACCGACCGGATCAAGGAAGTCAGCCTGCAGGTACATGCAGGGGAGATTCTTGGTCTGTCCGGACTTGCAGGTGCGGGCAGGACAGAAACGGCGAGGGCTGTCTTTGGTGCCGATCCGATGGTAAGCGGGGAGATGTTTTTAGACGGACAGGCATACAGGCCCAAAAGCCCAAGGGATGCCATGGATCATGGGATTGCTTTGTGCCCGGAGGACCGGAAGCTGGAAGGACTTGCGCTGATTCGAAGCGTCAAAGAAAACATAGACGTCAGTATTCTGAACCGGCTGACCAGGGCAGGATTTGTGGATGAGAAAAAAGAAGCGGAATTTATCCGGCAGTCTATTGAGGATTTTTCCATCAAGACCCCTTCTCCGGAGCAGAAGACACTCTATTTGTCCGGAGGGAATCAGCAGAAGATCATCTTGGCCAGATGGCTGGCGATTCGCCCCAAACTAGTCATTTTTGACGAGCCGACCAAAGGAATCGATGTGGGGGCCAAAGCAGAGATTTATCAGATGATATGTGATACCGCCGGCAGCGGCGCCGCAGTCATTCTTATTTCTTCTGAACTGCCGGAAGTGATCGGGCTGTCCGACCGCATTCTGGTCATGAAGGAGGGAAGGGTAAGAGGAGAAATACTGCAAAAGGATGCAACAGAAGCGCTTGTCTTAAGCTATGCTATGATGAGTGAGATGGAGAGGGAGGAAACAAATGCAGAAAAATAAAGGGATCAGGAAAGTTTTCAAATCAGATAATCTCGGAATTTTTGTTGCGTTGGTGGGCGTTATCGTTCTTTTTTCCATGATTAACAAAAACTATTTTACGACAGGTAATCTGGTCAATATACTAACGGCGGCATCTTTGACGGGACTTATCGCAGTAGGAGAGTCTTTGCTGCTGATCGCAGGGTATATGGACCTGTCCGCAGGCTCTCTGGCCGCCTTTGCAGGTGTGAGCGCTGCAATCATGATGCGGGCCGGGATGCCGGTAAGTGTGACGATTCCTGTGGTACTGATACTGGGAGCTCTGATTGGATGTGTGAACGCGTTTTTTATTACGCAGCTTAAAATAGACGCTTTTATTGTTACTATGGCTCCATATGAATATTTTTAAAAATACCTATTGCTTTTTGCTTCCGGATGCGTTATAATACATAACGTTGTCGGGGTATGGCTCAGCTTGGCTAGAGCGCACGGCTGGGGGCCGTGAGGTCGCAGGTTCGAATCCTGTTACCCCGATTAAGAAGAGCCAGGCTCTCAAAGGGGAGGGTACTGCGAAACGCCTTTCTGTTATAGAACAGGACGGCGTTTTGCAGTACCTTCTTTTTTCGAAAAGAAATACAAAGATGAGGAGTAAAAAGCAGATGAAAAAGACGCCCTTTGTTACGAAAGCACAGATCGAAGAGATTGCAAAGACTTATCCGACCCCTTTTCACATCTATGACGAAAAGGGCATCCGGGAAAATGTCCGGGCATTGTACGAGGCATTCTCCTGGAATCCGGGCTATAAGGAATATTTTGCAGTGAAAGCAACCCCCAATCCGTTTCTCATGCAGATTTTAAAAGAATATGGATGCGGGAGCGACTGTTCTTCCATGGCGGAGCTGGTACTGTCTGAGGCGGTAGGAATCGTCGGGCCGGAGATTATGTTTTCTTCAAATGATACGCCCTTAGAGGAGTTTGCATACTGTGAAAAATTAGGCGGCATTATCAATCTGGATGATATTACCCATATTGAGGCGGTGGAAAAATCTGTGGGATATTTGCCGAAGACTATGAGCTGCCGTTATAATCCGGGCGGTTATTTTAAGATGAGCAACGGAATCATGGATAACCCCGGAGATTCCAAATACGGCATGACCGAAGAACAGATTATAAAAGCCTTCCAGATCATGAAGGAAAAAGGAGTGGAGCATTTTGGCATCCACGCTTTTCTTGCCAGCAATACCGTGACCAATGAATATTATCCGCTGCTGGCAAAAGTGCTTTTTGAACTGGCAGTGAAATTAAAAGAGAAGACAGGCGTTCATATTGCATTTATCAATCTGTCCGGCGGAATCGGCATTCCTTATACACCGGAGCAGGAGCCAAATGATATTCGGGTAATCGGAGAAGGAGTCCGTAAGGTATATGAAGAGGTGCTTCTTCCAGCAGACATGGGGGATGTGGCGCTTTATACAGAGCTTGGCCGGTATATGATGGGACCTTATGGAGCGCTGGTGACACAGGCGATTCATGAGAAACATATTCACAAAGAATATATTGGTACCGATGCCTGTGCTGCCGATCTGATGCGTCCGGCTATCTACGGTGCTTACCATCATATTACAGTGCTGGGAAAAGAAGATGCGCCCTGCGATCACCTGTACGATGTCACAGGGTCACTTTGTGAAAATTGTGACAAATTCGCGGTGGACCGGAAGCTTCCGAAAATCGAAAAGGGTGACTATCTGTTTATCCATGATGCAGGCGCCCATGGGCATTCTATGGGATATAATTATAATGGAAAGCTTCGTTCTGCAGAGCTTCTGCTTCGGGAGAACGGCACTGTGCAGATGATTCGTCGTGCGGAAACGCTGAAGGATTATTTTGCGACTTTTGACTGCTTTGAAATCGGAGAGCGGCTGGTAAAATAAATTTGCAGTAAGAAACCCCGGCCTGTTCATCCGGACAGGCCGGGATTTTAACGCAAAATTTGGCTGAGAAACGAAATTTTTCTCTTGCATTTTGGAAATATTTATGATAGACTACAAGAGTTGAAGACGCAGGAGTGGCGGAATGGCAGACGCATCAGACTCAAAATCTGACGTAGGTGACTATGTGTGGGTTCAAGTCCCATCTCCTGCATGTATGTATAGGATCGCCAGATCATTGTCCGAAGACAGTGTTCTGGCATTTTTTATGGGACGGCGGAAGAACTGCCGGACAGGTGCCTTGCAATCCAGGAACCGATTCGTTATAATGGAATCAAAATGCAGATGGCAGGAGCAGAAGTCATGAACTGTAAGGAAACCCAGAGGCTTCTGGTTCCCTATATCAACGGGGAGTTGGAAGAGAAAGAAGAAGAGAATTTTGTAAAGCATGTCCGCCATTGTCCGGAATGTTATGAGGAGCTGGAAGTTTATGCGACGGTCTTTGCAGGCATCCGGCAGTTGGACGGTGCGGAGGAGAAGATCGATTATCGGACGCTGGTGGAGGATTCTCTGGAGACTTCGGAAGAAGATGTCATAGATGAACATTTTCTTGGAACTTATACATTTTTGCTGAGAACGGCGGCGACGATGGTGCTGTTCTATATGATGGTGAGGTGTTTTTTTTGATGAACGGGAAAATTGTACTGATCGATGGGCACAGTATCATTCACAGAGCCTTTTACGGAGTACCGGATTTGACCAATGCGGAAGGACTTCATACGAACGGGATCTATGGCTTCCTGAATATTATGTTTCGTATACTGGACGAAGAAAAGCCCGATTATCTGGCCGTGGCTTTTGATCTGGGTGCGCCTACATTTCGGCATAAAATGTATGAACCGTACAAAGGAACAAGGAAAGGGATGCCGGACGAGCTTCGGGAGCAGGTTCCGGTACTGAAAGAGCTGCTGACTTCCATGGGGATTCCGCTGCTGATGCTGGAAGGCTATGAGGCGGACGACCTGCTGGGGACCGTGGCGAGAAAGAGCGAGGCAGAGGGACTGGATACGGTGATCGTCTCCGGGGACCGGGATCTTCTGCAGATTGCCACAGATCGGATTATGATCCGGATGCCGAAGACGAAGAGAGGAACGACAGAGATTGAAAATTACCATGCGCAGGATGTGAAGGAAGCGTATGAGGTGACCCCGGCGCAGATCATCGAGCTGAAGGCGCTTATGGGAGATTCTTCCGACAATATTCCAGGAGTACCGGGCATCGGGGAAAAGGGTGCAACGGCGCTGATCACAGCTTATGGAAGCATTGAAAATGCCTACGCTCATGTGGAGGAGATCAAACAGAAGCGTACAAGAGAGGCTTTGCGGGACCATTATGATATGGCGGTGATGAGCAAGAAGCTGGCAACCATCTGTGTGGACGTGCCGGTTTCCTGGGCATTAGAAGACGCGAAACTTGGGGACCTTTATACGCCGGAAGCCTATGAGTGGTGCCGGAAACTGAATTTCCGAAAATATTTGGAGCGGTTTGAACAGAAAGGGACCAAAAGTCCCGTGCAGGAGAAGGCGGAAGCCATACGGGTGGAAACGCGCCCGGAGGCGGAGAAGATTTTCACGAAAGCAAAGGCGCAGGACCGGATCGCCTTTGAACTTGTCCGGAAGAAAAAGGAAGGCGGCCTGACTCTTACGTTGTCTGAAAGCGGCTATTCCATGACGACGGCAGAGGAAGAGCTTCATATTTCCCTGGCCCTGTCCCAGACAGAGTGCTATGATCTGGCAGAGGGGGGACTTTTGACCGAAGCGTGGCTTTTGGAGCAGCTTTTGCAGGTGTTGGAGACGGTGCCTTTTTGTGCCGTTTCCGATGTGAAAAAGCTGCTGCATTCCGTCACTTTGGAACATCAGGAGCATCTTTTCGATATTGAAATCGCTGCTTATTTGATGAATCCTCTGGCCAGCAGCTATGCCCATGAAGATTTAAAAGAAGACTGGGCGGCACTGACGACCTGGAAACGGGCATCTCTTCTTCTGGACCAGATGGAGAAGACCGGAACAAAACATTTGTTCGACGAAATTGAAATGCCTCTGGTCTTTACACTTTATGATATGGAGCAGGAGGGCATCCGGGTCAATGCAGAGGAGCTGAAGAGCTACGGAGAGGCGCTGGTAGGAAGGATTGGCGAGCTGGAGCGCCAGATTCACGAGGCAGCAGGAGAGTCCTTTAATATCAATTCTCCCAAGCAGTTAGGCGTGATTCTTTTCGAGAAAATGGGGATGCAGGGAGGGAAGAAGACGAAGACCGGTTATTCTACCTCTGCGGAAGTGCTGGACAAGCTGGCACCGGAACATCCCATTGTCAAAGATATACTGGAATACCGGCAGCTTACCAAATTAAAATCTACCTATGCGGACGGCCTGGCCGGCTGTATTGCAGAAGACGGAAGGATCCACAGCAATTTCAATCAGACGATTACGGCTACTGGCAGGATCAGCAGCACCGAACCGAATCTTCAGAACATTCCTGTACGCATGGAGCTTGGACGGCTGATTCGAAAGGTGTTTATTCCAAGAGAAGGCTGTGTCTTTGTGGATGCAGACTATTCCCAGATTGAGCTTCGGGTGCTGGCCCATATGTCCGGGGACGAGACACTTATCGAAGCCTATCGGCAGGCGGAGGACATCCACCGCATTACGGCTTCGCAAGTATTTCATGTGCCCTTCGAAGAAGTGACGCCTCTGCAGCGGCGCAATGCCAAGGCTGTTAATTTTGGCATCGTATATGGGATCAGTTCCTTTGGGCTGTCTCAGGATCTGGATATTTCCAAGAAGGAAGCAGGGGAGTATATCGAACGGTATTTTGAGACTTATCCGGGAATCAAAGGTTTTCTGGACGGTCTGGTGGCCGGAGCCAGGGAAAAGGGTTATGTGACAACCATGTACGGAAGGCGCCGTCCCATACCGGAGCTGAAATCCCCGAATTTTGCACAGCGTTCCTTTGGGGAGCGGGTAGCTATGAACTCTCCTATCCAGGGAACGGCTGCGGACATTATTAAGATTGCCATGATTCGGGTTCACGACCGCCTGAGAGACGAGGGGCTTAAATCCAAACTGATTCTTCAGGTACATGATGAGCTTCTTATTGAAGCATATGAAGAAGAAGCAGACCGGGTGGAGCAGATCCTTCAGGAAGAGATGGAGCAGGCGGCAGACCTGCGGGTGTCTTTAGAGATCGATATGCACCGCGGGATGAGCTGGTATGAGGCAAAATAAAGAAGATGAAAGTAATAGGAGTGACCGGCGGAGTCGGGGCCGGTAAAAGTACAGTTCTTCAGTATCTGGAAAAGGCTTACGGCGCGCTGCTGATTGTGGCGGACCAGGTCGGGCATGAGGTCATGGAGCCGGAAGCGGAAGCATATGAGAAGATTCGATTGGAATTCGGCTCCCAGGTCTTAGGCGCAGATGGCAGGATTGATCGGAAGGTGCTTGGAGAACTGGTGTTCGCAGATGCGGAGAAATTAAAAAAGCTGAATGCCATCGTGCATCCGGCAGTAAAAAGCGAAATTTTAAAACGCATCCGGCAGGCAGAGCTTGCAGGCAGAACCCTTGTGGTGGTGGAAGCGGCATTATTTCTGGAAGAAAAATATGATGCATTCTGCGGGGAAACATGGTATATTTATACAGATGAAGAGGAAAGGCGCAGAAGGCTTCAAAGGTCCAGAGGATATTCGGATGAACGAATCAGCCAGATTTTCCGGAACCAGAAAAGCCATGAAGAGTTCGTAAGCCGCTGTACATTTACCATTGACAATAACAAAACGGCAGAGGAGACCTGCCGTCAGATCGATAAAAGGATGAGAAGATAGATGAGATTATGCAGTATTGCCAGCGGGAGCAGCGGGAACTGTATCTATACCGGCAGTGAGCGCACGCATCTGCTGGTGGATGCGGGGATCAGCGGAAAGAGTCTGGAGGCGGGCCTGCGCAAACTTCAGGTGGAGGGAAAGGATATTCAGGGGCTTTTGATTACCCATGAACATTCGGACCATATAAAGGGGGCCGGAGTGCTGGCACGCAGATACGGATTTCCGATCTATGCCACAGGCGGGACCATTGCCCGTATGAAACGCATGAAAAGTCTGGGTGCTGTTGACCCAGGGCTGTATCATGTGATCCGTGCCGATCAGCCTTTTACAATCGGAGATGTGGAGGTGGAGCCTTTTTCCATTTCCCATGATGCGGCGGAGCCGGTGGCCTATCGTTTTTCCTGCGGCGAGAAACATGCAGCCGTAGCTACGGACATGGGCGTATATACAGATTACATAGTGGAGCATCTGCAGGGGCTGGACGTGCTTTTGCTGGAAGCGAATCATGATATCCGGATGCTGCAGGCAGGACCTTATCCCTATCCGCTGAAACAAAGAATCATGGGAGAATGCGGCCATCTGTCCAACGAAAGCGCGGGGCAGTTGCTCTGCCGGATTCTGAACGACCATATGAAGCGGATCTATCTGGGACATCTAAGCAAAGAAAACAATTATGCGGAACTGGCATATGAGACGGTAAAACTGGAGATCGAGCTGGGACCGGTAACATATAAGCCCGGTGATTTTGATATACAGGTGGCAAAGAGGGACTGCTGTTCAGAGTTTTGCGAATGGTAACCGGGTCTGATGCAGAAGATCAGAAAGGAAGAAAAGATGAAGAAATTTATTATTACAGTAGTGGGACGTGATACGGTGGGTATTATTGCAAAAGTCTGTACGTATCTGGCTGGGATTCAGGTTAATATTCTGGACATTTCCCAGACCATCGTAGACGGATACTTTAATATGATGATGATCGTGGACGCCGGAAAAGTAGAGGATACAGCGAAAATGTCCGGGGAACTGGATGCCCTTGGGAAAGAGATCGGCGTAAGGATTCACTGCCAGCACGAAGATATTTTTAATATGATGCACAGAGTGTGACCGGGGCGTTTTTGCTTGGATGCAAAACTTTAGTAAAACAGCATCCGATCGAAAAATGCCGGAAGACCTTTCGAGCATGAGAATGGGCGAAAGGTCTTCCAGACACGGGGCATTTTTTGATCGGATGCGGAACTCTAATTAGGAGAATAAAATGATAAATATTCATGAAGTCCTTGAGACGAACAAGATGATCGATCAGGAAAATCTGGATGTGCGTACGATCACTCTGGGGATCAGCCTTTTAGACTGCATCGATTCGGATTTGGAGATTCTGAAGAAAAAAATCTATGAGAAAATTACTGTGACTGCAAAAGATCTGGTGGCCGTCGGTCAGGAGATTGAAGCCCAGTACGGCATACCGGTGGTAAACAAGCGGATTTCGGTAACTCCCATGTCTTTAGTGGGAAGTGCAGCCTGCAGTACATCCAAAGACTACGTAGAACTGGCAAAGGTACTGGATCATGCAGCCGGGACTGTAGGAGTTAATTTTCTGGGCGGATTTTCTGCACTGGTATCAAAAGGAATGACAAAGAGCGATGAGCTTTTGATGTATGCCATCCCGGAAGCCCTTGCCTGTACAGAGCGGGTATGCAGTTCTGTCAACCTGGGTTCTACGAAAACGGGCATCGACATGGATGCGGTGAAACTGATGGGCGGGATCATTCAAAAGACGGCAGAGCTTACAAAAGAGCAGGATTCTCTAGGCTGTGCCAAGCTGGTAGTCTTCTGCAACGCGCCGGATGACAATCCTTTTATGGCAGGCGCATTTCATGGAGTGACCGAAGGCGATGCCGTTATCAATGTGGGCGTCAGCGGTCCCGGCGTGGTGAAGACAGCGCTGTCCAAGGTGCGCGGAGAGAATTTTGAAGTGCTCTGCGAGACCATCAAGAAAACGGCTTTCAAAGTCACGCGGGTAGGTCAGCTTGTGGCCCAGGAAGCATCCAGAAAGCTTGGGATTCCTTTTGGCATTATCGATCTTTCTCTGGCACCCACGCCGGCTGTAGGCGACAGTGTGGCGGAGATTCTGCAGGAGATCGGCCTAGAGTACGCAGGTGCACCGGGAACGACAGCAGCGCTGGCACTTTTGAATGACCAGGTGAAAAAAGGAGGCGTTATGGCTTCCTCCTACGTAGGAGGTTTAAGCGGTGCATTTATTCCGGTCAGTGAAGATCAGGGAATGATCGACGCTGTACAGGCAGGAGCGCTGACCCTGGAGAAGTTAGAGGCTATGACCTGCGTATGTTCGGTAGGACTGGATATGATTGCCATTCCTGGAGATACAAGTCCATCCACGATTTCCGGCATCATTGCGGACGAGATGGCCATCGGTATGGTCAATCAGAAGACAACGGCGGTCCGTGTGATTCCGGTCATTGGGAAAAAGGTAGGCGATATGGTAGAATTTGGCGGACTTTTAGGCTATGCACCGGTCATGCCGGTGAATCCCTATTCCTGTGAGGCGTTTATCAGCCGCGGAGGCAGGATACCGGCGCCAATCCACAGCTTCAAAAATTAGGAGCATTTTTATGAGCGGGTTATTTTCTCAGGATGGATTCATTGGAAAGGTGCTTGGCGGTTTTACCGATCTTCTGACACTGAGCATTTTGTGGATGATCTGTTCGATTCCTATTGTGACGGCAGGCGCTTCCACAGCAGCACTCTATACTATGACCCTTCGGATAGTCAGAGGAGAAGAGGGGCGAATCGGAGCAGGATTTTTTCATGCATTCCGGGAAAATTTTAAAAGTGCCACAGTGATTCATCTGCTGGTGATGCTTCTTGGGTTCCTCCTTTTCGTATATGGGTTCTCCGTAGGCATTCTTCCGGCAAATATAAGACCGTTTTTCCGCGGAGCCAGCATTCTTTTCTGGATGCTCTGGCTGATGGAAGTGCTGTTTGTCTATGCGGTGCAGGCGCGGTTTGAGAACACCGTATGGAATATTATGAGAAATGCCTGGCTGATGGCAGCGGGAAGCTTTCCGTACTTTCTGCTGATCTTTTTCATCAGCGGTATTCCGGTATGGACCTTCTGGCTGAATACCGGGTTGTTTGTGCGGCTTCTGCCGGTATGGATTTTTTTGGGGCCCGGAGTGACGGCGTGGCTGAACAGCCTGTTGTTTCACCGCTGTTTCCGGCGTTTCATTCCGGAGAATGAGGAAGAAGAGCCGACTGCAGATGCGGAAGAATAAGAGATAAAAGGAGTTTTGGGACAGCGATTCCCGAAACTCTTTTTTTGATGAACTGTCAGGATAAAGGCTGAAAACGACAGCTTGGTTCCCTTTTCCTGCCAGTCGCTCCGACAGGGATTGCACATGTGGAAAAAATCATCTATACTGTCAGAAAAGGAAGGGAAGCGGGGAACAGGCATGAAGATCCGGATAGACGAAGATGCATCGGCGGAAGAGATGGAAATCACTATTCGATGCCGGCAGACCAACGAAGCGGTAATCCGTATTCTGGAAATGCTGCGGATGACCGACCGGAAGCTGACCGGGCATAGAGAAGGGCGGACATATCTGCTGGATGTAGACCAGATTCTGTATATTGATACGGTAGAGAAGCGGACCTTTCTATATACGGAGCAGGAAGTTTATGAGACTGCTCTAAAACTGTATGAACTGGAAGATCGTTTAGAAAGCTGGGATTTTTTCCGGGCATCCAAGTCCTCCATTGTGAACTTTAACCAGATCCGGTCTTTGAAGCCGGAATTTGGCGGAACGATGCAGGTGACTATGAGCAACGGAGAACGGCTGAACGTGTCCCGCCAGTATGCAAAGCAGATCAAGGAAAAGCTGGGCTGTCTGTGACAAAGACGTATTCAGAAAACGTCTTTGAACGGAAAAAATAGATGAAAAAATTTCATCCAACAGGAGAAAATATGAAATATTTAATCAAGTTATATCGTTTTTGGAAACCGGTGGCAGTCTACACCTCCTATTTGTTTACGGCATTGACCGTTCTGTATCTGCTGGTACGAACGGCATCGGCGGAACTGCTGCCTGATGGAACAGGATTTCAATGGGGAATTTTTTTCTTTTCTTTTGGAAGCATTCTGATGCAGAAAGTTCTTCTTGGCAATCCGTATTTAGAAGGGATTCCTTATGGACTCCTGCTGTTATTGTATTTGGGCGCAGCAGGGGGATTGGGATATGTGTGCCTGCATGTTTCGATAAAGACCGCGGAGGGAGCAGGCAGCCGGATGCTATTTATCATACTTCTTACGGGAACCGGTGTCTGCGCCGGCTTCGAGCTGTTCAACCGATACCGGGCGCATATGTACAACCGGCTGCTGGACCAGTATCAGAAAAGGAGGCGGCGGACATGATATATAAGCTTCGGGTAATTTTCACAAGAAGACAGAAAATGAAATTTGCTCTTTTGTTTCTGCTTTTGTTCACGGGAGCGCTGCTGGAATTTCTGGGTGTTTCCATGGTTCTGCCCTTTGTGGAGCTGGTGATGGGAGCAGAAGGAGGAGAGAAGAGCGGGCTTATGATAAAACTGGGAGCACTCTTCCAGACCGAGTCAAAAGAAGAACTTCTTTTACTGACCGGACTGGGACTCGTTCTGATTTATCTGCTGAAAAATGTCTATTTGCTTCTGATGAAAGGGCTGGAACTTCGTTTTATTTTTAACAATCGCCTGGAACTGTCCGGGAGACTGATGAGAAGCTATATGAAGAAACCCTATACGTTTCATCTGGAAAAACATTCGTCGGAAGTTTTGCAGAATGTGACATTTGATGTGAATAAGCTGTATGATCTGATCCTGTATGGGATGGAACTGGTGTCGGATCTTCTGATTATCGGGATGCTTTCTGTTTATCTGCTCCTTCAGGATGCGCTGATTACGATAGCGACAGCCGTACTTCTGGGAAGCTGCTCTTTTGCCTGCTTCTGCTTTATGGGGAAGCGGACCAGAGCGTATGGGCGGCAGAACCAGCTTTACAACAGCCGAATGCTTCAGGCGGTCGGCCAGGCTCTTGGAGGCATCAAAGAGATCAAGCTTTTGGCCAGAGAAGAATATTTTGTACAAGCCTACGAGGAGAACGGCAGATACTATGCAGGCAGTCTGAAAAGAAGTCAGTTTTTTCAGTATATGCCCAAGTATATCATTGAAACGGTCTGTGTCTGCGGGATTCTTGGGGTGGTGCTTCTGCGGATCTTTCTGGGGGCTAAGACCGAGGAATTAATCCCGCTGCTTTCTGTCTTTGCAGTGGCGGCTTTCCGGCTCCTTCCCTCAGTCAATGCGGTCAATCGTCTGATGAGCAATATTTTGTTCCTGCTGCCGTCGGTGGACAAGATCTACGAGGATCTTCAGAATGCGGAGGATGTGCAGGGAGAGCATGGCTTCGTCAGGGACAAGGACCTGCTTCAGCCGGCAGAACAGATCCGTTTTCAGGATGTGTCGTACCGGTATCCGGGAGCCGGCCGGGAGGTTTTATCCCATGTGGATATAGAGATCCCCATAGGAAGTTCTGTGGGCTTCGTAGGCAGCTCCGGAGCCGGCAAGACGACATTTATGGATCTGCTCCTTGGACTGCTTCGTCCGGACGGAGGAAAAGTACTTTATGGGGAGCAGGATATCCAGGCGTATAAAGAAAGCTGGAGACAAAAGCTTGGCTACATTCCCCAGACGATCTATTTGACGGACGATACCATCCGCCGAAACGTGGCTTTTGGGATTCCGGATTCTCTGATAGATGACGAGAAAGTCTGGAAGGCGCTGGACCGTGCCCAGTTGTCCGGCTTTGTCCGGGGGCTTGAGAAGGGCCTGGATACGAAAGCCGGAGAGGCGGGAGTCCGGCTGTCCGGAGGGCAGAGACAACGGATCGGAATCGCCAGGGCACTTTACAAAGAGCCGGAGATTCTGGTGCTGGATGAAGCGACTTCCGCCCTGGATACGGAGACGGAACAGGCAGTCATGGATGCGGTGGAGCATCTGAAAGGAACCTGCACGCTTCTTTTGATCGCTCACCGCCTCAGCACACTAAAGGCGTGCGATCGGATCTTCCGGGTCGAGGACGGAAGGGTGTTTGCTCAGTAAGTCTCTTTGCAGATACAGGTTTTGCGGTTAAATGCCGTCAGAACTTTCGGCATAAGGGCTCTGCTGACATGAAGTTTTGTGCCGTCTGTCAGGATGAGGTCATCATTTTGAACAGAGCGGACTTTGTGCAGTGCGACGATACAGCTTTGGCTGCATTTGATAAAACCATAAGGAGACAAAAGCTCTAGTTCCTGGCTGAGTGTTCCGTATTTTTGGTAGATGCCATGACTGGTATGTATTTTAATCTGGTGTTTTTGGATCTCCAGATAAGAAATGTCGCGGATAAGGATTTTCGACCGAGAGGAACGCGTGCGGCAGATATATTTCTGCTGCTGTTCCTGATAGAGCTTAAGGGCTTCTATCAGAGCTTCCTCGCCGTATTCAGCAAGAAAAGTAAGAATGCTGCTCCGCAGATTGGTATGGTCAGATGGGGACTGGGTGAAAGACATGACAATACTCCTTTTTCCTGTTTTGTTTTAAATCGTTACATTACATTAACGATCCGCAGAGCAAAATATGACATGATTTTGGAAGAAATTTCCATATATGCTGTTAGTGCTGCTAAATATGATATTTACATGCTGCTTATTCCGGAAATGAAAGAAAAATGACAGATTAAGACGCTGAAATCTTTTATTTGCCGCAGTGCTGTATTTGATGAAAAGGAGAATCGAATGTTTGTTCGAAAAATTAAAAGCAATCAAGGAATCGTAGAAGTCGAAAAATACGGCGTTGACCGGATTGACGTACAGGAGGACGGCAGGGCTGACTGCTACACGGCCGGCGGAAATATTTTTACTGTAAAAGTAAAAGAGATTTTGAATGATGACAAAGTAGTCTCAAATTCCAAAAATCATCATAAAAATCTGTACTGAAAATAAGCGGACGAAAGAGGAGTGTTTGATTATGAAAATTTCATCCTTTCTGTATTTTGCAGGGTTCGGAATTCGGACTGTGCTCTTCCGAAAAAAAGATCCCATTCTTGGGACGATCATCCTGACGGACCGCTGCAATCTGACATGCAGGCACTGCTCTGTAAATAATATTACTTCGGTGATGTATCCTTATGAGCAGGTGAAAAAGGAGATGCGTCAGTTGTATGACATGGGCATACGCATTCTGTTTTTCTGCGGAGGCGAGACATTTTTATGGGAGGACCATGGGAAAAAGCTGCGGGATCTGGTGATCGAGGCAAAAGAGATGGGCTTTCTCATTGTAAATACTGTTACCAACGGCACGTTTCCCATTGATTTGCCGGAAGCAGATCTGATTCTGTTAAGCTTAGACGGCGACAAAGAGCGGCATAATCAGATCCGGGGAAATACATATGACCGCATTATGCATCATATCCGCCATGCATCTTCGGACAATATCTGCTTCTATATGGCAGTCAATCAGATCAACAAAGACGCGGTCCGGGATGTCTGCCTGCTGGCAAAGGACACGCCGAATGTCCGTGCAGTTTCCTTTAATTTTCATACTCCATACCCGGATACCAAAGAGCTGGCACTTACTCCAAAAGAAAAGGCAAAGTGCTGCAAAGTAATGGCAGAGATGATGGAAGAAGGAGCGCCGGTCTTTAATCTAAAGAGTGCATTTCCCTATTTGATTGACAACCGTTTTCCGACGCCCTGCCATCAGTGCGTGGTGATGGAGAACGGAAAACTCAGTGTGTGCGGACGCTGTATTGAGGTGCCTGGACTTTGTGAAAAATGCGGATATTTCTTTGTGGCAGAATATACGCTTTTATTTGCCGGAAATGTAAAGATCATATGGGAAATGCTGCGCACATATTTGAAATATATATGATGGGAGACTGTTATGAGTATACTCACAAACGCAACGAGGATGTGGCTGACCCGTTCGGTAACCCCGTTTGTTTTCACTGATCGGCCGGACCGGCAGCTCTTCTACGAAGAGTGTGAAAACCTTGGACTGTACGTTCATATTCCATTCTGCAGGAGTATCTGTAATTTCTGCCCCTACTGCAAGACGGTTTACGCGGAAGAGACATGCAGCCGCTATGTGGATGCGCTGCTTCAGGAAATACATATGACCGGGCAGATGCTGACGGCCAGAAAACGGGTCACAAGTCTGTATTTCGGCGGCGGAACGCCTGCTCTTGCAGCGGACCGTATGAAAGAGATCATCGAAGTGATTGGGCAATATTACATCATTACAGAAGGCATCGGTGTGGAACTGCATCCGGACAACGTGACGCCCCCTCTGCTGGAGACGCTAAGAAATGCCGGTGTGACAAAGATCAGTATTGGAATCCAGTCTTTTCAGGAAAAATTCAGTTCGATCCTGGGACGCGGAATAGCAGAGCCGTCTGTTTTGTCTGCAGGGCTGAAAACTGTGCCTTTTGAAACCATATCCATGGATTTTATCTTCGCCCTTCCGGGACAGACTTTTGAGGATTTAAAAAACGATATCGACACCGCTTTCCAATATGGAGCCAATCATATAGCCATCTATCCGTTTATTGATTTCACATTTACGTCCAGCACCGTTCGGCCGCTGCCGAAGAAAGAAAAAAGAGTTCTTTTAGACCGCATCACTGCCTACTGTCTGGACCAGGGGTATGTCCGCACCTCTGTCTGGACCTTTTCCGGCGAAAAGCAGGCGGTCTATTCCTCCATGACCAGAGACAACTTTCTTGGCTTTGGCTGTTCTGCAGCAACACTCCTAAAAGATCAGTTTAAAATCAATACCTTTTCTGTGGAGGCATATATAAGCCGGATTCTGGCCGGGCAGCTTCCCACTTCACTCACCCTCCGATTTACGCTGCGCCAGCGAATGGTATATTATCTCTTCTGGACCGCTTACAGTACCCAGGTAGACAGGGCTGATTTTGAAAAGTTTTTCGGTGTTTCCCTGGAGAAAATGTACGGGCTGGAACTTGCCGCAGCGAGACTGCTGGGATTTGTAACCAGACAGGGAAATGTCTATCGCATGACAGCAAAAGGAGCATTTTATTATCACTATTATGAGAACTTTTATACGTTGTCCTACATAGATATAATGTGGGGAATCATGCGGAAGGAAGCGTTTCCAAAACGGATTGAGCTGTAGGAGGTGGCTGGCTGGATATCTGAGAAATGTGCGGAGTTCTTTTAACTGCTGCTTGACAGCCGTTTCTGGAACTTCTATAATAAGAACGTGCAGAAGATGCTGTGCCAAGTGCGCGCCGTGTGCGCGAGAAAGGGAATCAGGTGCGAATCCTGAACGATCCGGTCACTGTATTCGGAGAGTCTGCTTTCAACAATCCCATTGCATAACCCGTTACAACATGCGAGAAGGGGAGGGCAGATGTCTGATCCGTAAGCCAGGAAACCTGCTTGGCATATGAGATGAGCTTCCGTGAAAGGCTTTCCATCCAACGGACGGAGGGAATGGCGCTCTTTGTCCTGAAATTGCCGGCTTGTGGGTTAAGGCGGCTGTTGTTGATGAATCTCAGCAGGAATGCACAGACATAAGCCGGATGTAAATGCGTGACCTCCATGAAATCACCGCATGTGAATGGCACATCCGGCAGACAAGATGCTCCCCCATGGCGCAGGTTTTCCTGAATATCCTGCTTCTATGGGGGAGCATTTTCTATGGCCTTTAATCTTCTTCGGCCATCCGGTAACCAACGCCGATCTCCGTAAAAATATAGACCGGTTCCGCCGGATTCGGCTCAATCTTCCGCCGGATATTTGCCATATTTACCCGGAGGATGGTATTGTCATTTTCCGAATAAGGTCCCCAAATATGCTCAATCAGCCGGTCATAGAGCAGGACTTTGCCGGAATTTCTGGCCAGAAGTGCAATGATCTTGAACTCGTTCTGGGTCAGATGGATTTCCTGACCGTTCCGGGTGACCAGACGTTTTTCAAAGTCTATGGTCAGATCGCCGGAATGGTAGGAACTGCCGGAGGAAGACGCGTCGGTCCGGAATTGACTGCTATGGCGCAGAGCAGTACGAATACGAGCCAGAAGTTCAGAATTGCCGAAGGGTTTGGTGATATAATCGTCTGCACCCTGGTCCAGCGCCTGTACTTTGTCCTCCTCCTGAATCCGTGCGGAGATCACGATAATCGGAGTGCTGTTCCATTCCCGAATCCGTTTGATGATGGTCATACCATCCATGTCCGGCAGCCCCAGATCCAAAAGTATCAGATCCGGGCACTGGGAAGCTGCCTGCGACAGCCCGTCTCTTCCATTGACAGCGGAAATAACCTGGTACTTCTGAGAAGTCAGCACCGAGGAGATAAAGCTCAGTATATTTTTTTCGTCCTCGATGACGAGGATCTTAATCATCTGCTTCATGGTGGGTATCCTCCTTTGGCAATGTAAAATAAAACTCGGCTCCGTCCGGGTGATTGTGTACGCCGATCTCTCCTCCGTGGGCAGTGACAATGGCTTTGCAGATGGACAGGCCGATTCCCATACCTTTTCTTGTATCAGCGGCGGAGGTAGGAGCAGAAGGTGCTGCGTCAAAGATGCTGTCCAGCCGTTCCGGAGGGATGCCGCTGCCAAAATCCCGGATCAGAATACGGATTAAGTGCCTGTCATGTTCCAGACGGCATTCTACCGGATGGGTGCTTCTGGCATGAAAGTAAGAGTTTTCCAGAAGGTTCAGGATGACCTGTTTAATAAGCAGGGGATCCATCGGTGCAATGAGGAAATCATCGGGTATCTGTGTATGGATCTTCTGATCCGGATAACGCTTTCGCACAGTGGAAATGGCATCAAACAGAACCTCTTCGACTGCCTCCGGCGTTTTCTTCAGTACGTTGCTGCCGCCTTCTGTAATGCGGGTGACGGACAGGAGATTTTCTACCATATGCAAAAGCCAGTTGGCATCTTCGTAAATCTGTGCGACCAGCTCCCGTTTTTCTTCCTCAGGGAGCGCCGCTTCATTGTCCAGATAAGAGGAGCTGGCACCGATCATGCTGGTGAGCGGAGTGCGGAGGTCGTGGGAGACTGCCCGCAGAAGATTGGCCCGCAGCTTCTCCTTCTCTGCTTCCATAATCAGTTTTTCATCGGCTTTGATTCGGGAAGCCTGGTCCTTCGTATGAAAAGTTGTGGCGCTTGTCATGATGGAAATGAAATACATGACAACAAAGGTGAAAGGGTATCCGCTCATGGTAAAGTTAAACTCGTTAAAGGGATAAGTGTACAAGTAGTTAATGCAAAAAACACTGAAAATTGCAGTAAGAATCCCATAGCGGTATTTGTCCGTATAACAGGAAACGAGAATGATCGTCAGGATATAGATCAGGCTGATATTGGCGGTGCCGGAAGGATGAATCCTGTGGTACAGAGCAGCCAAAAGGGTGGCAGCACCGGCGGCACCGATGGTAAAAAGCAGACTGAAGTGGGCGTGGAATGTATGTTTGGGAGCGATCGTCTCTACAAAGCGGGTAAAAAGGTTCCAGATATATTTTTTCATATGGATGACGGATGTTCTCTTCAGAGAACAAGCAGTTTCCTCCTGTGTTCATTTTCATAGGGCTGTCCGTGCAGCAGGGCGCGGACGGATTCATAAAGCCGGTCGGCATAGAGCCAGTCTTCCGGCAGCACTTCGTCAGAAGGCGAGGTGACAAGGGAAAAGGTTCCCTGTTTGGTTAGTTCTTTTAGTAATGGCTCTGCGTTTTTACGAAAGCCGAGAACGCGGAAAACGCCTGCCGGCTGATCGTTTCGGATATTCAGCATAATGTGTAAAAGCCCGCGGCTGACGGCTGTCCGGGTCAGATTCCGTGTCTTCAGAAGGTCGGTAAACTGGGAGAAGGAGGAAAAATGTTCCTGATGCCTGCGGATGCGGCCGGAAAGCTCCTTCGTCACGCCGAAAAAGGCATCAAGGGATACTGACGGATGGCGCCAGAGCCGTTCCAGAAGAAGGAGAGAGAACGCATCTTCGGTTATGGGCGTTTTTCCCCGGTATGCTTCATAAACTTCCGGGGAAGGAAGCTGCACCAAAAGTTCGGGAGTAAATATGCCCTGGCTTTGAAGCAGAGCCTTTCGGATGCCGCTGGCGGCAGCAGTCTGTTCCGGACAAAGCCGGGCTTCGTGGTAGTGTGCGCCGATGCGCCTGACCGTGTGGGGCCGGACAGGGCTATGGGACCGTTCTAAAGCTTTCAGATATTCCAGAGCCAGCAGGTCGTTGGGATGTTCCAAAGTCTCCTGCGGGATGGTCCGGTCGTATCGGCCAAGGGCCCATGCCCGTGCCTTTGGCCAGGACATTCCCAGACGCAGAGCTTCCTTCAGGTACTGCCGGAACGCTTCCGGTTCTTGGGCCAGGATATGCGCCGGTTTTAAAAGCCGGTCCAGGTCCCCGCATTCACTGCCGAAGCAAAGATCCGTGACAATGCCGGTGGCTGTGAGAAGGCCGACGGCTCCGGCGGCAAAGTATTCTGCGCTGCCGGTGGAGACGCAGGGAGGCAGTTCTAAGATCAGGTCAGCCCCGTTCTTTAGAGCGGCCCGTGCCCGGCTGTATTTGTCAAACATAGCGGGTGCGCCGCGCTGTACGTAGTTGCCGCTCATGACGACGACGGTGTAGGCGGCGTCAGTGCGGCGGCGGGCTTCTGCAAGATGCCATGCATGTCCCCGGTGGAAGGGGTTATATTCGGCGATGATTCCGACGATGTTCATAGAGAACCTCCGTGACGTTGATAGAATCTCCTTTATAGACAAGTATACCACAAATGTGCTATACTTTCACAGGAATTATAAAGAATGTAAGAAGAGCAGGAGAATATGGCGAAAAATTTATACATTGCCGAGAAGCCCAGTGTGGCACAGGAATTTGCCAGGGCTTTAAAACAAAATATGACCAGGCAGGATGGTTATCTGGAATCAGCGGATGCCATCGTTACCTGGTGCGTGGGACATCTGGTTACAATGAGCTATCCGGAAGTCTATGATGAGAAATACAAACGCTGGTCCTTAAACACCCTTCCATTTCTGCCGAAAGAATGGAAATATGAAGTGATCGAAGGGGTGAAAAAGCAGTACACCATCGTGAGCACTCTTCTGAACCGGAAAGACGTGGACTGTATTTATGTGTGCACAGACTCCGGACGGGAAGGAGAGTATATCTATCGTCTGGTGGAACAGATGGCAGGGGTGAAGGGAAAGCAGCGGAAGCGGGTGTGGATTGACTCTCAGACAGAGGAGGAGATTCTGCGGGGGATCCGTGAGGCAAAGGATCTGTCGGAGTATGACAATCTGTCCCACTCCGCCTATCTGCGGGCCAAGGAAGATTATCTGATGGGAATTAATTTTTCCAGGCTGCTGACGCTTCGGTACGGCCGTGCAGTGGCCAGCTTCCAGCATATGGATTATATGGTGATCTCGGTGGGAAGAGTTATGACCTGTGTGCTTGGCATGGTCGTCCGGCGGGAGCGGGAGATCCGGTCTTTTGTAAAGACGCCTTTTTACCGGGTGCTTCTTGTGCAGGAGCTGGCCGGAAAGACCTTTGACGGAGAATGGAGGGCAGTGGAGGGAAGCAAATACTTTCAGTCCCCGCTTTTGTATAAGGAGAATGGATTTAAGAAGGAAGAGGATGCCAAAGGACTGACGGACCGATTGAAGGCCGTAGTTCCCCAGGAGGCAGTCGTCCTGTCGGTGGAGCGTAAGAAAGAAACCCGATATGCACCGCTGCTTTACAATCTGGCAGAATTACAGAACGAATGTTCGAAAAGACTGAAAATCAGTCCGGATGAAACGCTGAAAATTGTTCAGGAACTGTACGAGAAGAAACTGGTCACGTATCCAAGAACGGATGCCAGGGTGCTGTCCAGTGCAGTAGCAAAAGAGATTTATAAAAACATCGGCGGACTTAAAGGCTATGGGCCGGTCTCCGCATTTGCCCAGGAGATCTTAAACCAGGGGAGTTACAAAGGGATTGGCAAGAGCCGTTATACCAATGACAAGCAGATTACCGATCACTATGCAATCATCCCCACAGGGCAGGGACTGCCGGCTCTGGCGTCGGTATCGCCTACAGGACAGAAAGTATTCGAGGCCATTGTTCGCCGTTTTTTGAGCATCTTCTATCCGCCTGCAATCTATCAGAAGACGGCGCTGGTTACGCAGATGGACCAAGAGCGATTTTTCTCTAACTTCCGTGTACTGAAAGAGGAAGGATATTTAAAGATTGCACCGAGTACATATGATAACAAGAAGAAAAAAGGGGATGAGGAAACCGAAGAGGAGATCGGATATGACGCGGTTCTTTTAGAGGCGCTTCAGAAGCTGCAAAAGGGAGCAAAACTTCCGGTGAAAGATGCAAAGATCAAAGAAGGGGAAACATCCCCGCCAAAGCGCTACAATTCGGGTTCTATGATTCTTGCTATGGAAAATGCAGGACAGTTGATTGAGGATGAAGAGCTTCGGGCTCAGATCAAAGGAAGCGGCATCGGCACCAGCGCCACCCGTGCAGAGATCCTTAAAAAGCTGGTCAATATTAAATACATAGCGCTAAATAAAAAAACACAAGTTATTACTCCAACGCTTCTGGGTGAAAATATATTTGATGTGGTCAATGTATCCATCCGTTCGCTTCTGAATCCGGAACTGACCGCAAGCTGGGAAAAGGGGCTTGCCTATGTGGCCAACGGAGAGATCACGGCGGAAGAGTATATGGGGAAGCTGGAGCATTTTGTCAGGAGCCGGACACAGCAGGTGCTGGGCAGCAGGCAGCACGACGCTATGGGACCATATTTTGACGCGGCGGCGGCTTTTTATAAAACGGCAGAGAAGACAAAGAAACCATAACGGCGTCTGTTTTCCGGTTTAAGGAACTATAAACCGATGCGGAACTATCAACAGCATCTGTGCCGGAAATGTTTCTAGGGCAAGGATATTTCTGGAACCGATGCGGAACTAAAATAGGAGATATAAAAATGAGCAAAATAACTATTCAGGACCTTTATAATTTAAACGAAACCATTGCAGCAGAGCTGTTTGACGGCTTAACATATCCCTGGGAGGCGCTGCCGAAGATCGGGGATTTTATCCGGAAGTTGGGAGCATCGCTCAGTGAAGAAGAATATGAAAAGATAGGCGAAGACGTATGGATTGCCAGAAGTGCAAAAGTATTTCCAAGTGCGTACATTCACGGGCCGGCTATTATTGGAAAAGAGGCGGAAGTACGTCACTGTGCTTTCATACGCGGGAATGCACTGGTAGGAGAGGGGGCAGTGGTAGGCAATTCTACCGAACTGAAAAATGTTGTGCTGTTTAATAAAGTGCAGGTGCCCCACTACAACTATGTGGGTGATTCCATTCTTGGCTATAAAGCACATATGGGTGCCGGATCCATCACTTCCAACGTAAAATCCGACAAAAAGCTTGTGAAAGTCCATACGCCGGAGGGCGATATAGAGACCGGCATGAAAAAGTTCGGTGCCATGGTTGCAGATGAAGTAGAAGTGGGCTGCGGGTCGATTCTGAATCCCGGAACAGTCGTCGGAAGAAAAAGCAATATCTATCCCCTGTCCTCTGTAAGAGGCGTGGTGCCGGCTCATTCTATATATAAAAAACAAGGAGAAATTGCAGAGAAACATGAAGACTAAGGCTGGAATCAGCGGCAGCATGTTAAAATGGATTGCAGTTCTTTTAATGGCTGTCGATCATGTGGGAGCCGGTATTGTGGAGCCTTATGTACTGAATGCCTGGGGCGGCTCTCCCCTTGGCGGCACTTTTTCGGAAAGCTGGAATGAGATCTTGGCGATAGATCAGATCATCCGTTATATTGGCCGGCCGTCTTTTCCGATTTTCTGCTTTCTGCTTGTGCAGGGTTTTGTCCACACCCATAATGTAAAAAAATACGCTCTGCGGCTTTTTCTTTTTGCGCTGGTCAGTGAGATTCCCTTTGATCTGGCACTTCATATAAAGGTGTTTCACTGGCAAAATCAAAATGTATTTTTTACGCTTTTCATTGGGCTTTTGGTTATCTGGTTTATTCAGGCCCGCCAAAATGCTCTCTGGGCCAAACTGGCAGGACTTCTGGCCGGGGCAGTGTTAGCCGATGCGCTTCATACGGATTACGGTGCCTTTGGAGTGGCACTGATTGTCCTTTTGTATTTGCTGCGGAATCGGAAACCGGCCCAGTGTATCCTGGGTGCGGTCTGCTGCGCATGGGAACTGACAGCCCCTCTGGCCTTTGTGCCGATCTGGTTTTATAACGGCGAACGGGGGAGACAGCCCCGGTGGTTTTTCTACTGGTTTTACCCGGTACATCTGCTGCTGTACAGTTTCATTGGATTGTATGTGCTGCCAGCACTGATTTTATAGAGATGCAAAATTATAACAGCATTCGCCCGAAAGATACCCGGAAGGATTTTACGGCACAAAGTGATGGAAAATGCTTCCAGACGAGAGGGTATGTTTCGGGGGAATGCGGAACTTAAATAAGAGGTGTCAAGATGGACAGAGAAGATTATGAGGAAATCAAACAAGAAATCGAGAAAATTTTGACTCGATACAAGGTCAGCTCATCGGAGCAATGGGACAATATGGATGGATGGGAAGCATGCGAAGTGTACGAGAGCTTAAAAGCCGGAGTGGTAGAGGTATTTAACCTGGATGATGATGAAATGGGTGAGGCTTTAGAAGAAGTTTTAGAATCCATGTCCGGGCGGAACTGAAAAAAGCAGGAGGATCATATTTATGAACACCAAAATTACAAGAGAACAGGCGGTAGCGCTTCTGAAGAAATACAACCAAGAGCCGTTCCATATCCAGCACGCTTATACGGTGGAAGCGGTTATGCGCTGGTTCGCAAAAGAACTGGGCCATGGGGACGAGGATTTCTGGGGACTGTGCGGACTGCTTCACGATGTGGATTTTGAGAAATTTCCGGAAGAACACTGCAAGAAGGCGCCGGAGCTTTTGGCGGAACTTTCGGCAGAAGCGGAAGTGGTCCATGCAGTATGCAGCCATGGTTACGGTATTTGCAGTGACGTAAAACCGGTTCATGAGATGGAAAAAATATTGTTTGCATCCGATGAGCTGACTGGCCTGATCGGTGCTGCGGCAAGGATGCGTCCGTCTAAAAGCTGTACGGACATGGAGTTATCCAGCCTGAAGAAGAAGTTCAAAGATAAGCGTTTTGCTGCCGGATGCTCCCGCGACATTATTCGTACCGGGGCAGAGCAGCTTGGATGGGAGCTGGATAAGCTTATGCAGATGACATTAGAAGCGATGAAAGCTTCCGAAGCACAGATTGAAGCAGAGATCGGTTAATGTATCTGCCGGAAGGGCCGAAAAAGGACCCTTCCGGCGGAAATACAGATTTTACTCTTTGCGGTTCCGGTAATGTTCCGGAACTTTTGGCAGAAATGGATACAATTCTTCATAATGTTCCAGTTCTTCTTCTCCGATTGGCCCTGCCGGGATCAGACCGGTCATATCCTGGGCAGAACAGGGAGACAGATTCCGGCATCCTTCTGATGCGGCGGAAGATCTCATATTTTCTTTTTTCATAAAACGACTCCTTTTGCTTAAGTTTCAAATGTTTATGCGCTCTAAATTTTTTGGACAGATGTTCTTTTTCAAGATTCATGATCTGTTTTTGTTAATATGTGTTATAATATGAGAAATATGCAGGCTTTCTTCAGAAATTCTTTAGAAATACCTGCATTTGTTTTTAAGATTCTGCCCATAGAATGAAAGTCATAACAGAAAGGAACAGAGCTTTTGCAGGAAGGGGCAGAAAATGAGAATCATATGAAGAACACAGAGGGAGTGATAAAAAACATGGATAAATATCATGTGTTAGTAGTAGAAGACGACAAAGAGATTCGGGACGGAATCGAGATTTACTTAAAAAGTCAGGGCTATGAAGTCTACAAGGCAGCAGACGGAATCGAAGGGCTGGAGATCATTTACCGGGAGGAGATCCATCTGGCCATTGTGGATGTGATGATGCCCAGAAAGGATGGGATCCAGATGGTCATGGAAATGCGCAAGGATTATGATTTTCCAGTTATTATGCTGTCGGCCAAGTCCGAAGAGGTCGATAAGATTCTGGGACTGAATATGGGTGCGGATGATTATGTGACAAAGCCTTTTACGCCGCTGGAGCTTTTAGCAAGGGTAAATTCCCAGCTCCGCCGTTACAGCCGCTATTTGGAGAAATTAGCCAGCGGCAATAAAGAAGAAGGACATGTGTACCGAATCGGAGGACTGGAACTGGACGAAGAGAAGGTGGAACTGCGTGTGGACGGAACGCCAGTTCGAGTAACGCCTATGGAGTATCGGATTCTGCTGCTTCTGATGAAACATCCGGGCAGAGTATTTTCTGCAGACGAGATTTATGAGCGAGTCTGGAATGAAAAAGCAGTCAATTCCGATACGATCATGGTTCACGTACGGAATATTCGGGAAAAGATAGAGATCAATCCAAAAAATCCAAAATATTTAAAGGTGGTGTGGGGTGTTGGCTACAAAATGGAAAAACAGTAACGGCGGTGCAAAAGGACTGCTTTTGGTGCTTTTGTGCACAATGACGGCATCGCTGCTTATGTGCAGCATGTATCCATATTTTCGAAAGAATGCAAATCAGAATCTGTTGGAACAGAAGGCGGAATACGAAAAAGAGAGTGCAAACACACGGATTCTTTTAGATGAAGAGTTCATGCGATATCTTCGTTCTTCGATCTATTATATGAATTATGAAGTGACTCCGGATATGGATGCATTCGATTATTTTACACAGAATTATGATATGAGCAGGCTGTCCGATTCGGAACAGCAGAGCATTCGGGAAGCGTCTCTCCGGCTGATGCGGAATATGCGGAATCAATATACAGTTACACAGAGCAATTACGGTTATGCAAGCTGTGCACTTGGAGCGGAGAAAAGTTATGGATCTAACGGAGATCTGGAAGCGATTGCCCGCGGAAATGATGATGCAGCCAGAAATTATTATGCCGCAGCCCTTGTGATTGATTATGACAGCAGGGGAGTTCCCCTTGTCCGAAATTCCTGGGGACTGGACTTTCATGAAAAGGAACTGACCGGATATCTGCAGCAGGCGTCTATGAGCCGTCTGATGGAAGACAACGGAATGGAAAGCAGCGACTGGTATATGGAATATGAGACCGTGCTGCTGACGGAAGGATCCGGGGATACTTATGAAATAGAAGTACCTGCAGAAGAAGTCATCGGAGAAAACGATCAGCTTTTAAAATTGATCCCTCTCCCGGTGGTCCAGAATACAACGTTTATTTTTGGAGTTTATGACAATGGCTACTCGGATTACAGTGAGCCGTGGAATGACTACTGGCTTATGCGCCGGGCTTATACAAGAAGCGGATATGTGATCGGAATATTTGCGATCGTAAGTTCTATGATTGCACTGGCTCTTTTACTGCAGAATGTGCCGGCACTGGGGCTTCGGAAAAGGAAAATCTTTTGTCTGCCTTCGGAACTGACGGCCTATGTAGGTGTTCTTGGCCTTGCAGTGACATTTGACTTTTTGACGGACTTTGGGACCTACACGATGACGGCAGAGTTTTTGGAAGATTTGCAGTATATGGGCTTTGGAAATGCCTCGCAGACAATGGCAACATTGTTTTGCTGGATATTCTGGACCTGTTTTGCTTTTGGGTGGTACTGGCTGACTGCGTCGCTTTTGCCCTATATTACCCATCCGATCCGGACGCTTCGGGAAAATATGCTCTGTATTCATTTCTGCCGCTGGCTGAAAAAGCTCTGGCTGCGTCTCTGGCATTGGGCAACAGATGTGGAAGTGAACGAGAAATTAAGCCGCAATATCTGGAAGATTGTGGGAATCAATGGGGTCATTGTAGCTGCTTTATGCTGTATTTGGATAGGCGGTGTGGCGGGTGCTGTTATTTACTCGATTCTTTTATATATTCTGCTCAAGAAAAAATGTGCGGAGATCACCGGAGAATACGAAAAGCTTCTGCATATGACAAGGACCATTGCGGCCGGAGATCTGACGACAGAGAACAACGAAGATATGGGGCTTTTCAATCCCATACGGGACGAACTAGATTCTATCCGGAGCGGTTTTCGAAAGGCCGTTCACAACGAGGTACGCAGCCGAAACATGAAGACGGAGTTGATTACCAATGTATCACACGATCTGAAGACGCCGCTGACCGCCATTATCACTTATGTGGATCTTCTGAAAAAAGAAGATCTTACAGAGGAGGAGCGCCGGGAGTATGTAAATACATTGGACCGGAAATCTCAGAGACTGAAGATTCTGATCGAAGATCTGTTTGAAGTCAGCAAGGCAGCCAGTGACAATATTACGATGAATTTTGAGGATGTGGATCTGGTAAGTCTGATAAAGCAGGTACATCTGGAGAACGAGGATCGGATACAGGAAAGCACGCTGGACTTTCGTTTTCAGATGCCGGAAGAGCGGTGCGTTCTGTCTCTGGATCCCCAGAGAACTTTCCGGGTAGTGGAAAATCTGATTCAGAATATTCTGAAATATTCCATGCCTCATTCCAGGGTCTATATTGATCTGAGAGATACAGGGGCGGAAGTGACAGTAAGCTTTAAAAATATGTCGGCTGCAGAGATGAATTTCTCGCCGGATGAGATTACGGAGCGGTTTGTCCGCGGAGATCTGTCGCGGAATACTGAGGGGAGCGGGCTGGGACTGGCCATTGCTCAGAGCTTTGTAGAACGACAAAATGGAACGTTTGAAGTCAGTATTGACGGAGATTTGTTTAAGACGGTGATTTGCTGGAAACGGTAAAACGAAGATGACTGCCGCAGGCACTGCAGCCGCCCGGGGGCGAATAACAACGCCCTTGGGCGGCTGCGGCGCCTGCGGCGGACTGCTTTTGGATATTTTTTTCTAAAATATAGGGGTTGACTTCTGGGAAGATAGGGGTATAATGTGAGAGTAATTCTCATATTTAGAGGAAAGGGAAGCAGTATGGCGGGGAAATATCGGACGGAGCAGAAACGGGTTTTGCTGGCGTATATGAAGGCACACAGCGAGGAAGCACTGCCTATCGAAGAATGGTGCGAGCGGATGAGGACAGAGACGGCTGCAGAGGCGGTTCCGGGAAAGAGTACGGTATACCGGATCATGCCGAAGCTGGTGGAAGAGGGATTGGTGAAACGGTTTGTGAACGGGAACAGCCGGAAATTTTTATATCAGATGGTATGCGGGGAGCACTGCGGAAACCATCTGCATATGAAGTGTTCTGTGTGCGGGAAACTGTACCACATGGAGGATGCGGAGAGCGAGGCATTTCTCTGGCAGATCATGAGAAAGCACCATTTTCAGGTGGACGGGGGAAATACCGTATTATTTGGACAGTGCGAAGGATGCAGGCTGGAGGAAGAGGAATGAGAAAGGGGCTGGCGGTACTTCTTATCATTGTATTTATGCTGTCGGCCGGGGGCTGCGGGCAGCCAGGGGCTGCGGCGGAAACTTCACCAGAACGACTGCAGATCGTCTGCACCATTTTTCCGATTTATGACTGGGTAAAGGAGATTCTCGGAGAACGGGCTGACGAGGTGGAAGTTACCCTTCTTATGAAAAACGGTGCGGATCTGCACAGCTATCAGCCGACCTTATGGGATATGAAGAAAATTGCAGAAGCAGATCTGTTTC
The DNA here is from genome assembly GCA_910574965.1 of Lachnospiraceae bacterium. Lineage (GTDB taxonomy): Bacteria > Bacillota > Clostridia > Lachnospirales > Lachnospiraceae > Hominiventricola. The sequence goes on from CAJTDB010000009.1 coordinate 157,921, forward strand.
TGTATGTGGGAGGCGAGTCGGATTTTTGGGTGGAAGATGTTCTTTCTAATCTGGAAGGAAAAGGTCATGCATTGAATCTGGTAGAGATTCTGGGGTATCGGGTCATGGAAGAGATGCATCTGGAAGGAATGCAGAAACGTCCGGGGGAAGAGGAACACGAACACGGAGAAGCAGAGTATGATGAACATGTGTGGCTGTCCCTTCGCAATGCAAAGGAAGCTTGTCAGGCAATCGCTGAGACGCTCTGCGAACTGGAGGAGAAGTATGCCGGCCTTTATGGGGAAAATCTGCGGGTATACAAGGAGAAGCTGGAAGCACTGGACAGGGAATATCAGAAGGTGACAAAGGAGCCGGAGCCGGTGCTTTTATTTGGAGATCGTTTTCCGTTTCGTTATTTGGCAGAGGATTATGGACTCACCTGCTATGCAGCTTTTGCGGGCTGCTCGGCGGAGACGGAGGCCAGCTTTTCTACGATTGCTTTTCTGGCCGGAAAGGCCGGAGAGCTGAAGCTTCCGGTCATTTTATCCATCGACGGTTCAGACCAGAAAATCTCCCGGACGATTGCATCGAACACCAGTACGAGAGATCAGAAAGTCCTTGTACTGGATTCCATGCAGTCTGTAAGCGAAGATGACATAGAAAATGGGGAGAGCTATCTTGGAATTATGGAGCGAAATCTGGAAGTGCTGAAGGAGGCGCTGGGGCCTGCCATGATTGGTACCAGACATACAGACACGGAACTATAAAACAGTGTCTGTATGTCCGGTGCCCAGATCAACTTTGCAACACGTTTTTCGTTGCGAAGTTGATCTGCCATGATTGGTACCAGACATACAGACACGGAACTATAAAACAGTGTCTGTGAGTCCAGTGCCCAGAGCAACTTTGCAACATGTTTTTCGCCGCAAAGTTGCTCTGCCATGATTGGTACTGGACTCACAGACACGGAACTATAATAGGAGAAAATAACAAAATGCCGCAGATTTTATGTAAGGATGTGGTTTTGGGCTATGAGGGAAATGCGGTAGTCCGGCATCTGAATTTTGAAGTGAATAGGGGAGACTATCTGTGTATTGTCGGGGAGAACGGTTCCGGAAAAAGCACATTAATCAAAGCGCTTCTGCATTTGAAAGCTCCCATGAGCGGAACCATCTGTATGGGCGACGGTCTGGAAGCAGACGGAATCGGGTATTTGCCGCAGCAGACAGTCGTTCAGAAGGACTTTCCGGCATCCGTACAGGAGATCGTCCGGTCTGGCTGCATTGGGAGATATGGATGGAAACCTTTTTATGGAAAAAAAGAAAAAGAGCTGGCAGCAGCACATATGGAGCGGCTTGGCATCACACACTTGTCCCGGCGCTGCTACCGGGAGCTGTCCGGCGGCCAGCAGCAGCGGGTACTGCTGGCGAGAGCGCTCTGTGCAACCAGATATATGCTGCTTTTAGATGAGCCTGTGTCCGGGCTTGACCCGGCGGCGGTACAGGAGATGTACGGGCTGCTGGCAGAATTAAATCAAAAAGAGAACATTACGATTATCATGGTATCCCATGATGTGCAGGCGGCAGTCACATATGCCAGCCATATTCTGCATGTCAGCGAAGAACCCCGGTTCTTTGGAACAAAAGAAGCGTATTTGGAAAGCGGGGTCGGCAGAGCCTATCTCTCAGCGGCGGTACCTGCTCGGACCATGAGGGAAAGAGTCCCGGCTGCAAATGCGCCGGAGCATCATTTTGATTCAAAAGTTCGTTCGGGAAGCTGTTTTACAGAAGCGGGAGGTGAACAGCATGTTTGAGATTTTTCGAATGTATTTTAGCTATCCCTTTGTCCGGTACGCTTTTCTGGCCGGGATACTGATCGCACTGTGCTCCTCTCTTTTGGGCGTGTCTTTGGTACTGAAACGATTTTCCTTTATCGGAGACGGACTCTCTCATGTGGCTTTTGGAGCAGCGGCAGCAGCAACGGTATTGGATGTGGGAAATGATACGGCGGTTGTGCTTCCGGTTACCGTGCTTGCAGCCATCCTGCTTCTTTGCACAGGACAAAATACCCGATTAAAAGGGGATGCAGTGATCGCTATGATCTCCGTGGGGGCGCTGGCACTTGGTTATCTGTTTCTGAATCTGTTTTCTAAATCGGCAAATCTCACCGGAGACGTGTGCAGTACGCTGTTCGGCTCTACGGCGATTCTGACTTTGTCCAGAACTGATGTTTGGATCTGCGTACTTTTGTCTGTGCTGGTAGTCTGCTTTTTCGTGATTTTTTACAACCGGATTTTTGCGGTGACGTTTGATGAGACTTTTGCCCAGGCAGCAGGAATGAAAGTGGAGCGGTATCATCTGCTTATTGCGGTGGTGACGGCTTCGGTAATTGTGCTGGCTATGAAGCTGGCCGGTTCCCTGCTGATCTCGGCCCTTATTATCTTCCCGGCGCTTTCTGCCATGCGGCTGTTCAAAAGTTTTCTGGGAGTAATTACGGCATCTGCAGTCCTGTCTGTTTTGTGTGCGGCTTTAGGAATTCTGCTGTCGATTCTTTTTTCCACTCCGGTGGGTGCGACAATCGTGTGCATGGATATGGCAGCTTTCGGATTGTGCAGTCTTGCGGGGATGCTGTTTAGACGCTGATATTGCTGCCTGGGACTGACGGGAATGAAAGGTTTGCAAAAGGGGAAAATTCCTTCTGGAGTCGGGATCCCGTAAGCAGGAAACAGTTGCCGAATGTTTCAAAACAGAGTATACTAGAGTGTGTTTTCAAACAGATGAGAAATCCGTAGTATGATTTATTACATTCAGAGGAGCAAAGACAACATGCGGATCATAAAAAAACTATATTGCAGGACATTTCAGACTGTTTTTCGGGCGGCACTTCCTTTTCTGCCGTATCAAAATCCTAAGATTATTCCATCAGTGGAAGGAATCGCAGATGTGTGCAGAAAGCATCAGATTCATTCGGTTATGATCGTGACGGACAGAGGAATCCGTGCCCTGGGGCTTACGGATTTTCTGGAAAAGATATTGACCGAAGCAGGTATCTTTTACTGTATATACGATGGTACAGTGGCAAATCCTACGATTCAGAACGTGGAAGAAGCCAGAGAACTGTATATGGAGCATGGGGCGGAAGCTATGATTGCCTTTGGCGGCGGTTCCTCTATGGACTGTGCCAAGGCGGCAGGGGCAAGGATTGCAAAACCAAACCAGAGTATCCGCCAGATGAAAGGACTGCTGAAAGTACACAAAAAGCTTCCGCTTATAATCGCCGTTCCCACAACAGCCGGAACAGGCAGCGAAACAACGCTGGCAGCAGTCATTACGGACAGCGAAAAGCATCATAAATATCCCATCAACGATTTCAGTCTGATTCCCCCTTATGCGGTGCTGGATTATCATGAGACCATAGGACTGCCGAAGAACATCACAGCCACTACGGGCATGGATGCCCTGACACATGCAGTAGAAGCCTATATCGGAAATTCCACAACGAAGGAAACGAGGCGGATGGCGGAGGAAGCAGTCCATCTGATCTATCAATATTTAAAATCCGCCTATGACAACGGACAAGATAAAGAGGCCAGAAGCGGGATGCTGAAAGCTGCTTACTGTGCAGGTGTGGCGTTTACCAAATCCTACGTTGGATATATCCATGCAGTGGCACATTCTCTGGGCGGTCAGTATGGGACGCCTCATGGACTGGCCAATGCGGTCATTCTGCCCATTGTTCTCCGGATGTACGGTCCGGCCTGTGAGAAAAAACTGGCAAAGCTGGCGAGAAAGGCAGGAGTCGTAGACAGACAGATGAAGGATCGGGAAGCAGCTTTGTGCTTTATTGACTGGATTCAGCAGATGAACGATTCTATGGAGATTCCAAGACATCTGCCAAAGATCCGGACAGAAGACATCCCGGTCATGGCAAAACATGCGGATAAGGAGGGAAATCCTCTGTATCCTGTTCCGGTATTGATGGACCAAAGGGAACTGGAACGGATCTATATCGAAGTGAAGGGAAGATAGTATATGCAGACGGAAGCATTGATGAAAGAGCAGCGGGATTTCTTTGATACCGGAAAAACACTGGAACTTTCCTTTCGCAGGGCGGCTCTGAACCGGCTGGAAAAAGCGGTGCAGACATATGAACCAGAGCTTTGCAGAGCGCTTCAGTCGGATCTGGGAAAGTCCAGAGCAGAAGCTTATATGTGTGAGATCGGTCTTACGCTGTCAGAGCTTCATTATATGAAGCGGCATCTGCGTTCTTTTGCCCGCCGCCGTCTGATCCCGACTCCGCTGGCGCAGTTTCACGGGACAAGCTTTAAAGTGCAGGAGCCTTACGGTGCGGTGCTTATTATGTCTCCGTGGAATTATCCGGTACTTCTGACGCTGGAACCTCTGATCGGAGCGTTAGCTGCCGGAAACTGCTGTGTGGTAAAGCCTTCGGCCTATGCACCGGAAGTATCCCATGTTCTGGCAAAGATGATTCGGGAAACTTTTCCAAGAGGGTATGTGGCCGCCATAGAAGGCGGAAGAAAAGAAAACGAAAGCTTGCTCGAACAAAAGTTCGACTATATATTTTTTACCGGCGGGGTGAAAACCGGCCGGATCGTGATGGAACGTGCATCGGCGCATCTGACGCCGGTAACATTAGAGCTGGGCGGAAAGAGTCCATGTATCGTGGACCATACGGCGAACCTTCCTCTGACGGCCCGAAGGCTGGTCTTCGGCAAATATTTAAATTGCGGACAGACCTGCGTGGCTCCTGATTATGTGCTGGCGGAGAAAGGGATTAAAGAAGAACTGCTGGTCTGTATAAAGAAAGAGATTCGGAAACAATTTGGAGAAAATCCCCTTGAGAATCCCGCCTATGGAAAAATTATCAATCGGAAGCATTATGACCGGATTCTTGGGCTGGTGGACCAGGAGAAACTGGTCTATGGCGGCGAGCACAGGGAAAGCACGCTGCAGATTGCACCGACGGTGCTGGACGGTGTGAAGGCGGAAGATGCCGTCATGCAGGAGGAGATCTTCGGCCCTTTGCTGCCGATTCTGCCGGTATCCTCTATGGAAGAGGCATATCGGTTTGTGAAAGACCGTCCGAAGCCGCTGGCCCTGTATCTGTTTACCGGTGAAAAGCGGACGGAGGAACTGTTTTTAAAAAGACTTTCTTTTGGCGGCGGCTGCATCAATGACACCATTATCCACCTTGCCACTTCGGCGATGGGTTTTGGAGGAGTGGGAGAGAGCGGCATGGGCTCCTATCACGGACGAAAGAGTTTTGAGACGTTCAGTCATGAAAAAAGCATTGTAAAAAAATATACCTGGCTGGATCTTCCTTTGCGTTATCAGCCTTATGATGCAGTCAAAGAGAAACTTGTGCGGATGTTTGTAAAATAAGAGGTGAAAAGGCAGTATGAAAGCAATCGCTGAAAAATTTATGAATGATCCGGCGCTGACAGCAGAAGAATATGCAGAGTTGATTCGGTGTGCGGATGATTCGGAGACGGTGCAGGCTCTTACGAAGGAAGCAGTGCGCCTTCGTAACATTTATTATGGAAATCAGGTTTATACAAGAGGGTTGATCGAATTTACCAATTATTGCAGGAACGATTGCTATTATTGCGGCATCCGCAGAGGAAATCTCCATGCAAGGCGGTATCGGCTGAGCAAGGAAGAGATTCTTCAGTGCTGTGAGGACGGATATGCGCTTGGATTTCGAACGTTTGTTCTGCAAGGCGGAGAAGACGGCTGGTTTACCGATAAGCGGATGGCGGATATTATCCGGGCCATTCGGGCGACGTATCCGGACTGTGCCATTACGCTTTCCATCGGAGAGCGGTCGTATGAGAGCTACAGGCTGTTTCGGGAGGCCGGGGCAGACCGGTATCTGCTGCGGCACGAGACGGCAGACGAAGAGCATTACGGAAAGCTTCATCCGCAGAGTATGAGCCTTGCAGTGCGGAAGATGTGCCTGTATGATCTGAAGCTTTTAGGCTATCAGGCAGGGGCCGGGTTTATGGTAGGCTCTCCCGGACAGACGGTGGAATGTCTGGGAAAGGATCTGGCTTTTTTAAAGGAACTGCAGCCTCATATGGTGGGGATTGGACCTTTTATCCCTCATCATGAGACCCGGTTCGCCAAGGAACCGGCAGGAAGTGTGGAACTGACGCTGTTCCTTTTGTCGGTAATCCGCATTCTGCTTCCGAAAGTGCTGCTCCCTGCCACCACGGCACTCGGAACTTTAGACCAGGAGGGGCGGATCCGCGGCCTGGCCGCAGGTGCCAATGTAGTTATGCCAAACCTGTCCCCCCTGAAAAACCGGAAACAATACGATCTGTATGATAATAAAATCAGCATGGATGAAGAGGCGGCAGAGGGAAGAGCAAAGCTGGCTGAGCAAGTGGAACGGGCAGGCTATCATCTGGCAGACGACAGAGGGGATGCGGTGCAGTAATATTGCCTGCGGAACTTTGCAGCAGCCGCTGCCCCAATCCTTCCATTCTAAGGGATACTGTTGGGGCAGAGGCGGAACTTTAATAGGAGACAAAGTATGAAATTTATTTATCCGGCAATCATAAGTAAAACAGAGAACGGGACTTTTCGGGCCGTATTTCCGGACCTGGAATGCTGTCAGGCAGAAGGAGATACGGCGGAAGAGGCCGTGGAAAAGGCCAACGAGGCGGCTTTTGACTGGATCAGTCTGGAGCTTTCAGAAGAGGACGGGCAGCTTCCTCCGGTGACGGATATTCGGGATATGGAACTGAAAAATGGAGAAATGGTGCGGAATATTTGCGTAAATATCCGTTTTACCGACGGGTGGGACGAATAGATATCCAATATAGAACATATGTTCTTGAATAATACAGGAGTATCCGATGAAAAGAAGATATGATGAAGAAAAGATACGTCTGATGCGGCGGGAGCGAAGGAGAAGGGAAATCCGGCGCAGACAGAGGAGGCGGGCAAAGATTAAGCGGGCAATCCTGACAGGATTTGCAGGTATCCTTCTGCTTTTCATTGTGCTGACAATTTTTTTCCTAAAAGGCGGAAAGAAAGATGATGTCCCGGATAAGGAAGGGATAGAAGAGACTGTGCAGGAGCCGTCCGGGACTAAGGGAAAAGGCGGACGCTTGGAAACCGAAGAGACTGCGGAACCGGAAGAGCCGGAGGAAGAGGAGGAAGAACCGCCTTCCTACAGCTACGAATCAACCGAGTCTACCCTGCATCTTGGAAGCGAATTGAACAGCAGCAATGCTATCTTCGTGGATCTAAATAAAAGAACCGTCCTGGCAGGAAAAGAAGAGATGACTCGAATCGTTCCTGCATCCATGACAAAAGTGCTGACTCTTCTGGTAGCGGTGGAACATCTGGATCTTCCAAATGCGCTGGACGAATCCTATACCATCACTGCAGAAGCCATCGATTACTGTTTTAAGAATGACTGCAGTTGTGCCGGTTTTGAGAAAAATGAAGTCGTAACGGTAAGGGATCTGCTTCATGGCACGATACTGCCCTCCGGCGGTGAGGCGGCTATGGGTCTGGCCATCTATGTGTCCGGTTCTCAGGAAGCGTTTGTAGAATTAATGAATGAAAAGCTTCAGGAACTGGGGTTATCCGAACGGGCGCATTTTACAAATTGTGTTGGGATTTATGAGGACGATCACTATTGTACGGTGTACGATCTGGCAGTCATAATGGAAGCCGCGTTAAACAATGATCTTTGCAGGGAAGTGCTGTCCGCCCGCACCTATCAGACATCCAAGACAGAGCAGCATCCGGAAGGGATGCTCCTTTCGAACTGGTTTCTCAGGCGGATTGAAGATAAAGATACCGGAAGCAAAGTATCCGCCGGTAAAACAGGCTATGTAGACCTGTCCGGATTCTGTGCGGTCAGCTATGGAACAAACGGAGAAAACGGCTCGTATATCTGCGTTACCGCAAATGCAGCGGGAAATTGGAAATGTATCAATGACCATAGCTGGATGTACAAACACTTTTACGATCTTATGGAAACAAGTCCCCCGGTACAATAGAATATACTGCAAAGAGTGAACAAAAAGTTAAGGATGCTGTCCAACGCACATCAAAGCGCTGTTGGATAGCATCCGTCAAAACATGCTCTGCACAGAGGCAGACCTTCTGCCATAGAGGACAGATCCGATACCTTCATATAGCCAAGGGAATCCGCTCCAATGATACTGCAGATCTCTTCCACCGGGTGAGCATATGCCAGTAACTGTTTGTTCGAGGGAACATCTGTTCCGTAATAACAAGGATATAAAAAAGGAGGCGAGCTGATCCGCACATGCACTTTTCCGGCACCGGACTGTTTCAGAAGCCGGATCAGGCCGGTAATGGTCGTTCCGCGGACGATAGAATCGTCGATCAGCACCAGGTCTTTTCCTTTTACGGCACTTTCCAGTACATTCAATTTCAGCCGGACGGCAGACTCCCGTTCTTTTTGGGTGGGTTTGATAAAGGTCCTTCCCACATAACTGTTTTTGTAAAACACCGTGCCGAAGGGAATGCCGGATTGGGCTGCGTATCCCTGAGCTGCTGTAATCCCGGAATCCGGTACGCCGGTTACCAGATCGGCATCTGCAGGATGGGACCTGGCAAGAGCGGCGCCTGCTTTTATCCTGGCGTCATAAACCGCGTGTCCGTCCAGCCTGCTGTCCAGCCGGGCAAAATAAATATATTCAAATATACAATGTGCCTGCTTTTCCCGGCATAGCTCCAGATTAGAGGAAATCCCAGCCGGAGAGACCGTGATGATCTCTCCGGGGCGGACGTCCCGAAGAAACTGTGCGCCCAGGGCGGACAGAGCGCAGCTCTCGGAAGCGATGATATAAGAATCGCCCAGCTTTCCCAGACAGAGCGGCTTTAACCCCAGAGGGTCACGGACACCGATCAGTTTGCGGGGACTTGCAATTACCAGTCCGTAGGCTCCTTTGATCCGGTCTGCTGTCCGCCGAATGGCTTCTTCCACAGTTCGGGTATGAACCCGTTCTCTGGCAATATAATAGGCAATCACTTCCGAATCTGTTGTGGTCTGAAAGATGGCTCCTGTGCGCGCCAGCTCCTGACGAAGCTCCTCGGTATTGACAAGATTGCCGTTGTGAGCCAGAGCCAGAGTACCTTTGATATAGTTCAGCACAAGCGGCTGAGCATTGTTCAGTGTAGCAGCTCCGGTGGTGGAGTAGCGGACGTGTCCAATGCCAAGATTGCCTCGGAGCGCCCGCAGGGTATCCTCCCGGAATACCTCATTGACCAGTCCCATGCCGCGGTGTACGTTCATATTTCCCATAGGACCGGCTGTATCACAGACAGCAATTCCGCAGGATTCCTGTCCCCGGTGCTGCAGGGAAGACAGGCCGTAATATATGGAACCGGCTGCATCTTCTCCGCCGGGGTGATAGATTCCGAATACGCCGCAGGCTTCTTTTATCTGCGCCATATGCCTCCTCCGTTAAATTGAAAACAAAAGCTGGTCATAAGTGGGATAGGGCAGTACCGAATCCGGCAGGAGCGCTTCCGTCTCGTCGACGATTTGGCGGATTTGCTGCATTTTTGTCAGCAGTTCTTTTTGACAGAAGTCTGCCGCCTGCTGCATCTGTTCCATGGAAGCCGCTTTCTTTGTCAGCTCTTTTAATTCTTCCGTGCCTTCGGAAATCTTCGTATAGGCATCGGTCAGTTTATTTACAAGAGTTTCCTCAGAGACAGTAGACAAACCGGGCAGCAATGTTTTCTTTGATGCGGCATTTTGGGCGGTCTGTCCGGAATAAAGGCTTACTGCGGGAAGGAAATCTTTCGTCAGCATCTCAATCATGGTGCGTGCTTCGATGCCGATGGTCTTGGCATAATTTTCCAGAAGAATTTCATAGCGGGAGAAAATTTCTTCTTTTGTGAAAATATGATGTTTGGTAAACAGCTCCACAGAGCGGTCTGTCGTAAAGTACGGCAGGCATTCGGGAGTGGATACCAAATTATATAATCCGCGCTTTTTCGCTTCTGATACCCATTCGGAAGAGTAGCCATTGCCGTTGAAAATCACCTTTTTGTGTTTGCGGATGGCCCGTTTAAGCAGCTCATGGACTGCGTGCTCCATATTTTCCGGCTCAGTTCCGGAAAGCTCCTCATAGAACTGCGCCAGCGCTTCTGCCACTGCGGTATTCAGCACAATGTTGGGCGTGGATACAGATGCGGAAGAGCCAAGCATCCGGAACTCGAATTTATTTCCTGTAAAGGCAAATGGGGAGGTACGGTTGCGGTCCGTATTGTCTTTGGTAAAATGAGGCAGCACATGAGCGCCTGTATCCAACTGGATTTTCTCCTGCTTTCCAAAGTAAGTATCGTTTTCGATGGATTCCAGGACTGCGTTCAGCTCGTCACCTAAGAAGACGGATACGATAGCAGGCGGAGCTTCATTGCCGCCAAGACGGTGATCGTTGCCGGCGCTGGCAGCAGAGATGCGCATCAGATCTGCATAATCATCCACTGCTTTAATGACAGCCATTAAAAAGACGAGAAACTGAATGTTCTGTGCCGGTGTCCGGCCGGGGTTCAGAAGATTGACGCCGTCATCAGTAATCAGGGACCAGTTGTTGTGTTTTCCGCTTCCGTTAATGCCCTCAAAAGGTTTTTCATGGAGAAGGCATACAAGACCATGCTTTTCGGCTACTTTTTTCATGATTTCCATAGTTAGCTGATTGTGGTCGACAGCTATATTGGCAGTATCAAAGACAGGAGCCAGCTCGTGCTGGGCAGGAGCTACTTCATTATGCTTTGTCTTTGCCGGAATGCCGAGTTTCCAAAGCTCCACATCCAGATCGTGCATATAGGCGGATACTTTTGGCTTTAAAGTACCAAAATAGTGGTCCTCCATTTCCTGTCCCTTTGGTGCGGACGCACCTAAAAGCGTTCTTCCGCAGAAGATCAGATCCTTTCTCTTGTCATACAGGTCTTTGTCCACCAGAAAATATTCCTGCTCCGGGCCGATGGTAGTGGACACTCTTGTGACGGTATTGTTGCCGAGCAGATGCAGCATCCGGACCGCTTCGTCATTTAACGCCTCCATGGACCGCAGAAGCGGCGTTTTCTTATCCAGAACTTCTCCATTATAGGAACAGAAAGCGGTTGGTATGTACAAGGTCTGGTCTTTGATAAAAGCGGGAGATGTCGGATCCCATGCCGTATAGCCTCTTGCCTCAAAGGTAGCCCGCAGTCCGCCGGAAGGAAAACTGGAAGCATCCGGTTCCCCCTTGACCAGTTCCTTTCCGGAAAAGTCCATAATAACCTCGCCGTCGCCGGAGGGAGAGATGAAGCTGTCATGTTTCTCGGCCGTGAATCCGGTCATGGGCTGGAACCAGTGGGTGTAATGGGTCGCCCCATTTTCTACAGCCCATTCCTTCATAGCTACAGCTACAGAATTTGCAACGTCCAGCTCTAAGTGGGTGCCGTTTTCGATGGTTTTTCGAAGGGCTTTATACATATCCTTTGGAAGCTTATTGCGCATGACCTTGTCGCTGAAGATCATACTGCCGTATAATTCTGGAATTTCTTGATGCATAATGAAATCTCCTTTCTGGATGGCCGGAGCTGAAAGATCCGGCATGGATAGAAAAACAAAAAAAGCGCCCTGGAGAATCCTCCAAAGCGCCTTTGCTTCTGGACAGTAGTATACTCGGAATTTTGCATTTGTCAATGCCGTTTTTGAAAAAAATGTAAAAACAGGTTGACTTTTTAAACAGGCGGGTGCATAATTCAGGATGAAAAAGGCAAAGGCGTCTTTTGTGCAGATGGGCACAGAAGGTACCTTTGCCTTTACTTTTACCTAAAAAGGAGTATAATGTATGTGTTCGATCATGGGTTATTGCGGAAGCGGTGCGGATCTGGAAGAATTTCGCAGAGGATTTGACAGGACCATATCCAGAGGACCGGACGCCAGCAGGATCCTGGATACCGGAAAGGGTCTGCTGGGGTTTCACAGACTGTCCATTATGGGGCTTACCCCTTCGGGGATGCAGCCTTTTTCTTTAAACGGAAATTATGTAGTGTGTAATGGAGAGATTTATGGTTTTGAGAAGCTGAAGGAACAATTCTCTTCTCAGTATTCTTTTCAGAGCGAATCCGATTGTGAGATCCTGCTGCCGATGTACGAGAAATACGGCACAGAGATGTTTCGGATGCTGGATGCAGAGTTTGCCTGCATCATTTACGACGGCAGAACACAGGAATATATCGCGGCGAGAGATCCCATTGGCATCCGCCCTCTCTATTACGGATATGATTCAAAGGGTGTGATCCTTTTTGCCAGCGAGGCCAAAAACCTGGCAGGTCTCTGCGGGCAGATCCGGCCGTTTCCGCCGGGACACTATTATAAAAACGGAGCATTTATCTGTTACTGCGATATGACGAATACAGATTCTGTGTGCATGGATGATCTGGAAACAGTCTGCCGGAACATTCATGACAAACTGGTGTTCGGCATCGAAAAACGTCTGGTGGCGGATGCGAAAGTGGGATTTTTGCTGTCAGGCGGTCTGGATTCTTCCCTCGTGTGCGCTGTGGCAGCCAGAAAAAGCGCCGTGCCGATCCGTACTTTTGCCATCGGTATGAATACAGACGCCATTGATTTGAAATACGCAAGGCAGACAGCAGATTATATCGGAAGCGAGCATACAGAAGTCATTATCACAAAAGAAGATGTACTGTCCAGCTTAGAGACGGTTATTTATCTTTTGGGTACTTATGATATTACAACCATTCGTGCAAGTATAGGCATGTACCTGGTATGTAAGGCCATTCATGAGCAGACCGATATCCGTGTTCTTCTGACCGGCGAGATTTCCGATGAGCTGTTCGGGTATAAATATACAGATTTTGCGCCTTCTGCCCAAGCTTTTCAGGAGGAGGCAGAAAAACGAATCCGGGAGCTTCATATGTATGATGTCCTGCGGGCAGACCGGTGTATTTCCGTAAATTCTCTGGAAGCCAGAGTACCTTTTGGCGATCTGGATTTTGTGCGCTATGTTATGGCGGTGGATCCGGAGAAAAAGAGAAACGTTTACGGAAAGGGAAAATATCTGCTCCGTCATGCATTTGAACAGGGAGATTATCTTCCGAAGGAGATTCTCTGGCGGGAAAAAGCTGCTTTTTCGGATGCGGTAGGACATTCCATGGTAGATGAACTGAAGAAATATGCAGAGGGACTGTATACTGCAGAGGAGTATGAAAAGAAGCGGCGGGCATATGTACATGCCCGGCCTTTTACGAAAGAGTCCCTTCTCTACAGAGAAATTTTTGAGAAATACTATCCTGGACAAAGTCAGATGATCTCTGATTTTTGGATGCCGAATAAGTCATGGGAAGGCTGCGACGTGAATGATCCGTCGGCCAGGGTGCTGGCAAATTATGGAGCCAGTGGGGAGTGAGTGAAAGAAAAGAGATAGACGGGAGAGGCCCGCTGTCCGGAAACTGATGCATTTCTGGATAGTGAGGCCTTTTTGTCTGCAGAAACCGGCCTGACATGTCAAATAAGAAGAGCAAAATAAAAGCTCTTGAGAGAGAATTTATGATGATTGCTGGTATGTTTTCCGATCTGAAAGCATAGACTAATACAGTCTACTGTTTTAATGTCTGTCCTGATGAGGGACAAAAGTTTAAATGCAAGGAGAACATAAAATGGATCTACATGAAAGACACAAAGATGGAAGTGCGGTTGAGAACAGACACCCCTGGGAGCTTAGCCGAACCAAGAAAGTGCTGGAAGTATTTGGAAAATATCTTGATAAAAGACATGGAGAAGGCGGGGAAAAATACATCAATATTGGAGCAGGTGATCTGTATTTTGACCATCGTCTGCTGAAACGGTATGCAAAGGACCATGTCTATGCCGTTGATTTGGAATATGATAAATCCATTCCGGACGAGCCTAAGGTGAGCAAATACCACTATTTGGAGGAAGTGCCGGACGGCATGGACTATGGGATTATGATGGATTCGCTGGAATATATGCCGGATGATGCGGCCTATGTGCGGGCGCTCAGCCAAAAGATCAAAAAAGGCGGATATTTATTCTTTACTCTGCCCGCCATTCCGTCTATTTTTTCCGATCATGATCGGACAGTGAAAAATTTAAGACGGTATGATGTCAGAGGCTTTCAAAAGCTCATTGCTGCCGTACCCGGCGTGAAAATGGTGGAATGCAGTTATTTTTACACCAGTTTATTCCTGGTCCGCTGGCTGCAGGTGCATTTAAGACTGCCCATCGACAGAAAACAGAAGGTAACTTCTTATTGGAAAAGCTCTGAGGGCAGTGTACTCACCCGATGCATTGTCTGGTTTCTGAATATGGATTTTTCAGTCAACCGGATGCTGAATCGGATAGGCATACGTATGCCGGGACTGTCTTTGTTAGCGGTCTGCCGGAAAGTAGATGCTGGTTGATGTAATTGATGATCCTGCAGGCCCGATTGATTTCTTCTTCGTCCTGTTCGACAACTGGCTGGCAGTAATAAGACTGACAGTATGTTTGTCCATAGTTTCTCCTTTAGAATGATAATATATTTTTGAAATATAATAACATGAAATATAAAATATTTTAACAATAAAAATAATACAATATTATAGATGCTAAAACAGCATTTGTTATCAGAAAAGTCAGAATCTGCTGCCGGTTCCCGTCGCTTTGTGAAAGAATATTCATTTGAGAGGTCGAAATATAAGAGAAGAACGCTCCGGAAAAGTCCGCATAATCTATTTAGTGAAAAACGTTCTATAAGGAGACGAAGGATTATGGAATTTTTCCGAAGAAATTGTGAGAACAACTCCTGTGGCTGTCAGGGGCAGCCAAATGTCAGATGCTGTCCTGGCCCTACCGGCCCTATGGGGCCAAGGGGATGTCCTGGCCCTATGGGTCCAAGAGGCTGTCCGGGTCCCACGGGTCCGCAGGGGCCTGCAGGTCCGGGCGGCATAGCAGGCCCGCAGGGACCGGAAGGACCTCAGGGGCTGCAGGGAGTCCCAGGTCCGGCCGGTGCAGACGGTGCGCAAGGGCCTACGGGTCCAGCCGGAACCCAGGGGCCGACCGGTCCAACAGGTGCAGCCGGTCCGACCGGTCCCCAGGGCCCGCAGGGATCGCAGGGAATTCAGGGTCCCGCCGGTCCGACAGGCGCACAAGGCCCCGCTGGCGCTGACGGGGCGGCCGGAGCAGCCGGTGCGACTGGAGCCACAGGTCCCCAGGGGCTCCAAGGGCCTCCCGGTCCGACTGGTCCCCAGGGTCCTCAGGGCCTGCAGGGTCTGCCAGGACAACAGGGAATCCAAGGTCCTGTCGGCCCGACGGGCGCCCAGGGTCCGACAGGCGCTGCCGGTCCCCAGGGGCTCCAAGGACCTGCTGGTCCAACAGGTGCCCAAGGTCCGACAGGCGCTCCGGGCGCAAATGGAGCGACGGGTGCAACAGGTGCTGCAGGTCCTCAGGGTATCCAAGGCCCTGCCGGCCCGACAGGCGCCCAGGGTCCGACAGGTGCTCCGGGCCTGAATGGGGCAACCGGTGCGACCGGTCCCCAGGGAGTCCAGGGTCCGATCGGTCCGACCGGCGCTCAGGGTCCGGCAGGTACGGATGGTGCTCCGGGCGTTACCGGTGCCACAGGAGCGACCGGAGCTGCAGGTCCTCAGGGTCCCACCGGTCCGACAGGAGCCGCAGGTCCTCAAGGTCTTCCGGGAGCAACGGGTCCCGCTGGTCCGACCGGTGTTGAAGGTCCCGCTGGCCCAACGGGTCCGGAAGGCCCTCAGGGTCTGCAGGGAATCCAGGGTCCGGCCGGCACAGCCGGTGCAACGGGTCCGACCGGCCCAGAAGGCCCTGCCGGTGCGACAGGAGCCACAGGAGCGACTGGAGCCACAGGAGCTGCCGGAGCTGCGGGTCCGACCGGACCGGAAGGCCCCCAGGGTCTGCAGGGAATCCAGGGCCCGGCAGGAATCACCGGTGCCGCAGGCCCAACAGGTGCGACCGGAGCTGCAGGTCCTGCCGGTGCAACCGGAGAAGCGGGTCCGACAGGCCCTCAGGGTCCTCAGGGCCTGCAGGGAGTCCAGGGTCCGGCTGGTGTTACAGGTCCGACAGGTCCGACGGGGCCGATTGGAGAGACAGGCGCGACGGGTCCGACTGGTACTGCCGGTCCAACAGGTCCCACAGGTCCGGCTGGTGTTACAGGTCCGACAGGTCCTGCCGGCGTCACTGGCCCGACGGGTCCTGCAAACGGCCTTTCCTCCTATGGAGGTGTGTACAGCACCGCACCGCAGACACTGAACCTGGTAATCGGGACTCCGGCCCAGATCGCGATGGCTTCGACGATGCCTTCTGCAGATGTGACATATACGCCGGCTAACAGCATTACCATCATTACTCCCGGCAACTACGAGATCACTTACAATACCACATTGTCAGCAAGCCTGGGGGCGGCTGTCACCATGTCCGTGCGGCAGAACGGCACGAATATTCCAAGTGCGACCATATCTCGGACGCTTTCTGTTGGGGTAGGCTCTTTGTTCAGCGGAAATACCGTTGTAGCTTTAGCTGCCGGAGATGTGATTGATCTGGCTGTCCAGGCGCTTATCGCCGTAGGGATCACACTTGGCAGCGGAACCAATGCAGTTCTTACAATCAAGAAACTAAATTGATACAAAAATATATCCGGATGAAATATTGATCTTTGGGCGTATGGTTTTCTACAGGTGAGGCCATACGCCCCTATTAGTCTAAGCTTCTTTTTTGAAACCTGCATGTATTTCAGGCCATTTATAATTATATGGAAGGAAATTTGTCAGCCATCCAGATCAGACAGTTGAAGTCTGCAGGTTCTTTTAGTATAATCAGGAAAATGACCGGCAGGCAGGAGGAAAAAAGATGTCCATGAAAAATATGAGTACCTTATGTTATATCGAGAAAGACGGAAACTATCTGATGCTTCACAGAACTGTGAAGAAAAATGATGTCAACAAAGATAAATGGATCGGTGTAGGAGGACATTTTGAAGAAGGGGAAAGCCCGGAGGAATGTGTGCTCCGGGAAGTAAAAGAGGAGACAGGCTATACGCTCACTTCTTATGAATACCGGGGGCTGGTTACTTTTCTCTCCGGTGACGGAGTGACGGAATATATGTCGCTTTTTACGGCGGATGGTTTTGAAGGAGAACCCATTCCCTGCGACGAAGGTGAACTGGAATGGGTGCCTACAGAAAAAATATGGGGACTGAATATCTGGGAAGGTGATAAAATCTTCTTTCGCCTGCTTTCCCAAAGAGTTCCCTTTTTCTCCTTAAAGCTCGTATATGACGGGAAGGGCGGTCTGGTCCATGCCGGTTTAAACGGCCATCCGATGGAACTTTTAGACGTCCTGAACGAAGATGGGAGCAGAAGCGGCCTTGTCCGGGAGCGCGGGGTAGTCCACTGCGAGGGAAGCCTGCATCCGACGGTTCATATCTGGATTGTAAAGGAGCAGGAAGACGGACGCTGCGAACTCCTGCTGCAGAAGCGAAGTGCCCAAAAAGATTCCTATCCGCGTTGTTATGATATCTCATCTGCCGGTCATGTGGAGTCTAAAGAGGAAATCATGGACTCTGCACTTCGGGAACTGAAAGAAGAACTGGGACTGGTCGTAGGTCCCGAAGAGCTGAAACCTATCGGAATACATAAAAGCAGAAAACAGAATTTGTTTTATGGAGAGGTGTTTAAAGATTATGAATGGAGCTATATTTTTCTGCTCCAAAAACCGGTTCGAATAGAGGAGCTGAAACTGCAGGAGTCAGAAGTGTTAGAAGTAATCTGGATGGATTATGAAACCTGTCTGAGAAAATTGCAGGATCTTTCCTGGCCAAATTGTATCCAGGAAGAAGAATTACAAATGGTAGGAAAAGCGCTTGGGTATTCGAATCACTTGAGTTTCCGCAAACTGTAATTCAAAAATGAATATAATCTCCCAAAGCACCAATCTGCCAAATTTTGAGAAGATATAGAGCAGCAGTTTTATGAATAGAGGCACTTTTATAAGCCCCGCCGGAACCGGACTTTGGGAGACATATTCTTTTATCTGTTTAAACAGCCGGCTTAAGGCAAATTTGACGGTATGCAGGGCGCTTTGTCCGGAACCAGAGTCTGATGCCTTCTTTTGCATATGAAAGTATGCCGGAGATACCTTTTGCCAGCCGGTAATAGCAGAATGTTATTTTTTCTTTGACTGGATCTGCAGTCCGTATGATTGCTGTTTTAAGCGCATTCGTTTCCGATTTCATAGAAATATGACCCAGAAATGCCATGCACAAGGTGAGATAAAAATTTAATGCATTGATCGCTTTCAGCTTCCGTACCCTGAAGTTTTCAAACCGGAACATTTGCTTTTTGCAGCGAAAATATTCTTCGATTTTCCATCTGGAAAAGTAAAGTTTAGCAGTCTTTATTACATCATCTTTGGATTTGATTTCCCTGTTTGTCGCAAGCATCATGGGGTGTTCCGTAATGCCATAGACAAGGATGAGATACATATCTTTTCTGGAAGCAGTGATCTGTACTTTTATGTGGGAAAGATAAGCATCCTGCATCTTCCCTTTATAAAATAGCGGGAGTTTCACCCTGCCTTTCCTGCGGTTACGCAGTTCGGTAGCAAAGACCCATTTATTGTGGTACAGCAGCTTGCGTTTTGCTGTCAGGCGGATCACGTAATCCTGCTTCATGGAATCCAGTTTGAGGAACATCTTATTATCATCATAACCGCGGTCCATCACAAAGGTTGCTTTTTTGAATAAAGCGGCGGCACGTTCCATGGCAGAAAAAGTGATATCGTTGATAGAAGTAAAGCCTTTCTCTTTTGAAGAATGAATTTCTGAAAAGATACTGATGGGATGACTGCTGTCTGTAAGTACAGTCGCTTCCGTTACATGATATCCTTTTTTGTAAACATTTTTTGTCGCAGTGCTTTCTGAGCCATCGCGCACCCATCCAAGGGATTCAAATTTGTAACCTTCGGGTTTCACAATGTCACTGTCATCGATATGGATAACTGGCTGTTCCGGGCACCATTTTTTAACTTGTGTGAGGTAAGCTTTTAGAGCATCTTTAGGGGTATCTTTTGCAAGATGCCTGGAAAGGCGGTCAACGATGTTGATCTTTCTGGACGGTTCGTGTAACTGGTCAACAATGTCCGTAAGCAGGCAACTGCCGGAAGCAAGAATGCCGTAATTCATGTCTGCGATAAACTTTCTGTCCGGTTTCGGAAGGTTTCTGGAAATTTTATTGGAAAATTAAAACTAATTTTTGATTATCCTTTTATAAGTTCTTATATGCCGGTATAGCCTGTATTTTGAGGGCACTGAAAAAGTCTGATTCAAAAAAAGAATTGGGCTTTTTTCATTATTGGTATTATAATGGAAATATGAGGAGGGAGGCTCCCGAAATGCTGAAAGATAATTCACAGTTAAAACTATCACTATCACC